>NZ_FOPM01000022.1 GCF_900113485.1 Methylobacterium gossipiicola | reverse complement strand
CCGGCGTTGAAACCGGCGTAGAAGCCCGTCCAGGTGAACACCGGCACCGGCACGAACACCGGCGGCGGGGCGGCGCGGCGCGGCAGATCGGCGGCCGAAGCGGCGCCGACGAGGAGGGCCGTGGCCGTGCTGGCGAGGAAGAGCGACTTGAACATGGGGGCGACTGCCAGAGAACGTGTGGCGCACTCTCGGTGCGGTGTGATCTGGACTTAGCAACCCATGGCCCCTCGCCTCTAGTGTATTTCGGCCACACCAAGATGAGATCGGTCGGCCGGTGGAAAGGGGGGATATTTACGTTGTGTTTATAATTGAAGTCTCGGGCGATGCTTCTAACGCGCGTCCGGCTGTTTGGTTCCATCGATAAGACGGGGCTTTTTGCGCTGCAGCGAAAGGGGCTTCGATCCGGTGTCCGCTCAAGGGAAGCGGTCGCTGGATCGGCCAATCCGCGCGGCGCTTGCGGATAGCGGAACGCCGCCATTCCGAAGAAATCGAATGGAGTTCGTCTGAGCCGGGCCGATCCCGGGGATCCGCGCCGGCCCGGCTCCCTATGGGGCGTGGATCGGAGGCAGGAGGTCGCCGGGGATCCGCCTCGGATCGCTGTACAGCGCGTCGAGGGTGTCGAGGACGGCCCGGGTCCAGCGTCCGGTCCCGTCGTCGTCGGGATGGCCGGCGCGGTAATAGGCGGCCCAGAAGTCAATCTCCTCGTCGCCGAGGTGGATGGTGGCGATGTGCTCGCGGCAGCGCAGGAGGTCCGTGCGCGCCCGCAACTCGACTTCGTCCTCGGCCAGATCGTCCCAGACCTGACGCACCGAGACGAGGCGGGTCGCCGAACCGAGGGTCGCCCGCGCGAAGGTCAGGACGGCACCCTGGCGGACCTCCCCGCCTCCGAACGGCAGCGCCGCGCCATCGTCCCAACGGTCCTGCATGGCCTGGGCGATGGCTGCGGCCTCGGCGCGATCCCGGAAGAAGCGCAGGCTCGGGCGGTCCCCGTCCCCCGTGGCGGCCACGGGGAGGCGATCGAGGATCCAGGCCTCGACGAGATCCGGCACCAGGATCGGGTGATGCAGGTGCATCCGGAGGTCAGTCCCCGGCCCAGACCTGCCCGTGATACACGAACACCTCCGGCCGGCTCGCCAGGGCGGCGAGGCCCGACAGGGCCGGATCCTGGGTGGTGATGACGCTGGTGGGAATCGCCTCCATCTGCGCCACGAAGGGCGGCTTGTGCTCGAAGGCGGCGCGAAAAGCCCCCCGGTGCAGCACGTCGACGATCCGAGGCGCGATGCCGCCGCCGATATAGACGCCACCCGTGGCGAGGAAGGTCAGGGCGAGGTCGCCGCAGACCCGGCCGAGGAGCTTGGCGAAGAGCGCCAGGGCGGCGACGGCGTCCGGGTCGGTGCCGGCGAGTCCGCGTTCGGTGACGGTGGCGGGATCGAGCTTCGGAACCGCCTCCCCCGTGCGCAGGCGGCGCAGGCCCGCATGGAGGCGGCACAGGCCGGGGCCGGACAGCAGGGCTTCGACGGTGATCCGTCCCTCGATGCGCTCGAGATGCGGCCAGAGGGCGTGCTCCTCGGCGTCGCTCGGGCCGAAATCGACGTGACCGCTCTCCGTCGACACGATGGCGAGGCGGTCGCCCACGGGCAGCAGGGCCGCCGCGCCGAAGCCGGTGCCGGGGCCGAGGACGAGACGGGCGCCCTGATCACCGGCCTTGCCGCCCTTGCGGTGCGGGCCGATGGGGGTGAGTTCGTCGGGGGTGATGGCGGCGGCGCCCGCCGCCACGGGCACGTAGTCGTTGACGATCACGGCCCGCGACAGGCCGAAATCCCGGCCGATCCGCGCGCCTTCGATCACCCAATCGGCATTGGTGAGTTGCACGGCCGGTCCGTCGACCCGGGCGGCCACGGCCAGGATCGCCGAGCGCGGCGCCGCCCCGCCGCCCTGGCGCAAGGCCGCCCGGATCGCCGCGCTGGGATCGGGATGAGCGGCGGTCTCCACATGGGCGAGGACGCTGGCGCGCCCGCCCGCCTCGGGCACCAGGGCGAAGCGGGCATTGGTGCCGCCGATATCGCCGACGAGGACGGGGAATTCGAACATCGACGCGTCATTCCTCTGTGAGCGGGCTTTTCGGAGAGCGGGCGGCGATATGGATCAGGCCGCCGGAAGGGCGCCGGGGTCGATGGGCGCGCCGTCGGCCCAGGCGTAGAGGAGCCGGCGCACGTCCTCGGGGTCGATGAGGCGCCGGGTGGCGATGGTCTCGGCCCCGCCGATGCGGACGCTCACCCCGCCGGTTTCGTTGACGACGGCGAAGGCCTTCTCGTCGGTGAGGTCGTCGCCGAGGAAGATCGCCCGGCGGCCGGCATAGGGCGCGGCCTGCGCGAAGGCCCGGATGGCATGGCCCTTGGTGGCCGAGGCCGGCACGATCTCGCCCACCGCCTTGCCCAGCTGGAGCCGGTAGGCGTCCCCGAGGGCGGCGGCCGTGGCCTTCACGGCCTCCTCGGCCCGGAGGGCATCGGCCGGGGTGGCGAGGCGCCAATGCACGGCCACCGACGCACCCTTGTCCTCGATGAGAACGGCGTCGAGGCCGGCCACCGCCGCGGTCAGGCCGGGGATGCGGGCGCGGAGCTCCGGATGGTTCTCAGGCCCGCCGCCGCTCACCGCGCCGTCGACCCGCCGCTCGACCCCGTGCAGGCCGGCGATGTCGAACCGCGCGGGCGCGAGGAAGTCGTCGATCACCCCGATGGGGCGGCCGGTGACGATGGCGAGCGCCCCGCCGAGGCGGGCGCGCAGGCGCTCCAGGGCACCGGGGAGGGCCGGATCGACCCGGACCTGATCGGGCCGGGGTGCGATCTCCACCAGGGTGCCGTCGAAGTCGAGGTAGAGGGCGAAGTCCGTCGGTTCGGTCACGCTCGGTGTCCCTCCGTGGGATGGGGCCGCCCCGTCGGGCCGCGTCGGGCGCGGTCGCGGGCCTCGCCTGAGGCGGCCGCAGGGCAGGATCGGCCTGCGCTAGCATGACGCGCGCCAGGGGAAAACGGGGCTCGACGCCAGGGACGCCCTATCTCGACCGTGTCCCGAGATCTCAGCCCAGGAGGCACGACCCGCATGTGGCCGACCCCGATCCCGCCCGGACCCGACCAGGAGAGCGTCTGGGATTATCCGCGCCCGCCGCGCCTCGAGCGCGTCGCCCAGCGTCTGCGCGTGGTGTTCGCCGGCCGAACCATCGCCGACACCGTGGCGGGCTGGCGGGTGCTCGAAACCAGCCATCCGCCGACCTATTATTTTCCACGCTCCGACGTGGCCGCGGAGGTGCTCGGCCCCCCGCGCCGGGCGGGTCTCTGCGAATGGAAGGGCCGGGCCGTCCTGTACGATGTCACGGTGGGGAACGGCCGGGCCGAGGGGGCTGCCTGGGCCTATCCCGATCCGACGCCGGCCTTCCGGGCCATCGCCGAATACGTCGCCTTCTACGCGGGACCGATGGAGGCCTGCTTCGTCGGCGAGGAACGCGCCACGCCCCAGCCCGGCGGCTTCTACGGCGGCTGGATCACGCACCGCATCGTCGGCCCGTTCAAGGGCGGCCCCGGGTCGATGGGTTGGTAGGGGCGGTTGCGTCCCCGTCCGGTGTCGCTACACCCCGGCGTAGAGTCGGGCGACGGAGCTTCGGGCATGCAGGGCGACATCGACATCGAGCCGCGGGCGGTGGGATTGTGCCCGGACCGCCTCGGGCGCATCGACGGGTGGATGGAGCGCCTCGTCGAGGACGGCCGCCTCGCCGGCCTGTCGGTCATGCTCTCCCGCGCCGGCAAGACCGCGTATTTTCGCAGCCACGGCCTCGCCGACATCGCCCGCAAGACGCCGTTCGCCCCCGACACCATCGCGCGCATCTACTCGATGACGAAGCCCCTGACCTCCGTCGCGGTGCTGATGCTCTACGAGGAGGGGCGCTTCCAGCTCGACGACCCCATCACCCGTTTCCTGCCCGAATTCTCCGACCTGCGGGTGCTCACGGGCGGCAATCGGGTGAAGTTCGAGAGCGAGCCGGCCCGGCGCCCCATCACCATCCGCGATCTCCTCACCCATACGGCGGGCCTGACCTACGGCTTCATGGAGGCGACCCTGGTGGACGCCCTCTACCGCCAGAACGGCGTCGATTTCGGCGAGGCCCAGACCGACAGCCTCGCCACCGTCGTGGGGCGCCTCGCCCGCCAGCCCCTCCTGGCCCAGCCGGGGGCCGAGTGGAACTACAGCGTCGCCACCGACGTCCTCGGGCACCTCGTGGCGGTGGTCTCGGGGCAAGATTTCGCCGACTTCATGCGCGCGCGCATCCTGGCGCCGCTCGGCATGGTCGATACAGATTTCTACGTGCCGCCCGACAAGATCGCGCGGTTCGCGGCCAATTACAGCCTGTTTCGCGAGCGCAGCCTGAAGCTCTACGATGATTGCGTCGGCAGCCGGTTCGCCTCGCCCCCCGTGGTTCCCTCGGGCGGCGGCGGCCTCGTCTCGACGGCGGGGGATTACATGCGCTTCTGTCGCTTCCTCCTCGGGCGCGGCGCCCTCGACGGCGTGCGGCTCCTCGGGCGCAAGACCGTCGACCTCATGCTGACGAACCACCTCGACGGGGATCTCGCGGCCATGGGCCAGCCGCGCTTCTCCGAAAGCGCCTATACGGGCATCGGCTTCGGCCTCGGCGTCTCGGTGATGCTCGATCCGGCCCGCGCCCAGATCGTCGGCACGCCAGGCGAAGCCGCCTGGGGCGGGCTCGCCAGCACGGCCTTCTGGGTCGATCCGGCCGAGGATCTCGCCGTGGTGCTGCTCGCCCAGCTCATCCCGTCCTCGGCCCTGCCGATCCGCCGCGAATTGCGGGTGCTGACCTACGCCGCCCTGGTGGATTGATCGGATCGGCAAGGTCGCGCGGCGCTCGGGCGACGTCGAGCGAAGCGATGGAACGGCGTTCGCAGGACGGCGAAAGGCCGGCTTCGCGGGGCGAAACCGGCCTGAATGGTGTCGCAGATCGGGGCTTTCGGGAGCCCTATTCCTCGGCGGGCGCGGCGCTGGGCGGCGGCGCCGCCCTGTCGCCCGTCGCCTTGTCGGCCGTCGTCTTGCCGCCGGCCGGCTTGGCGGCGGCCGGCTTCGGCTGCCACTCGGCGTCGGAGCGCGGGCCGCCGGGCTGGTTCGTCGCGGCCGTGAGCTGGCCCGGAACCACGTCGGTGACCTTGTTCCAGGTCTGCGAGCCGCACAGGAACCCGAGCATGCAGCCGCGCACGGACAATTCGCCCGGCTGCTCGCTCCACATGGTCACGTCGTAGAACTTGCCCTCGTCGGCATTGTAGATCTTGCCGGCATAGCGGGCCTCGGCATTCGGCTTCAGGCCCATGATGAGCTGGTGCCCGAGGGACGGACGCGCCTGCTTCTTCGGATCGGGGTTCTTGAAGTCGACGCGGGGCTGGCCTTTGTCGTTGAGCGGCACCTTCAGCCAGACGACGTAGCCGCACAGGTTGGTGTTCTGCGGTCCGCACTTCTCGACGCGGATGCGCGCGCGGCCATCCTCGGTGAGGTAGGTGCCGGTCGCGTCGTTGGGCGCCGCCGCCAGGGCGAGGCCGGGCAGCGCGGCCAGGGCGAGGCCCGCGAGCGCGGCAACGGTCGAACGGTCGATCATGTCTCAGGCATCCTCAAGTCACTCGAACTGCCGGCGCCGCGCCGTCCCGCCGGAGGCGTTCCGAAGATCGTCGCTGGGTCGCATGGGATCGTCGCCCCGTGCGTGATGCCTCGCCATCGGATGCGAAGGTGACCGGATCATGACCGGTTGCCGGAAACCGGTGCCGGCCGTGAACGGCGCGGCGGCCCATAACGCAAAAAGCCGGCGCTCGCGCACCGGCTCTTCGAATCCACCGGCTGGGCGGCGCCTATTCGGCGGCGGTCATGGCCGTGGTGAACTGGCCGCACCAATCCTTCGAGGCCACCACCGGCCACAGGCCGGGGGATTGCGGCTCGGGTTGGCTCACGGGCGGGTTGAAGCGGCACAAGCCCTCGTCGCCAGCGGCGGCGGCGCCGTTGAGCTTGTGATCGTCGAAGAAGCGGCAGCTGGCGCAGGCGGCGGTGTTGGTGGTCATGGGGTCTCTCCAGGGGCGCTCGGGCAAGCCCGAGGTCAGTGCTGCTCTTAATTGGAATAATTCCAATTCTAGGTCAAGCGGTGTCGACAATGATCGTCGCCGGGATCGGTGTTGCGGCGATACCGCCACACGCCCGCTTCGAACGTTCCGCCACGTCCATCGGTTGACGGCGGGCGAAGCGTGAGCGTAGCCTCGACGCGACGGTTCCTCCCCGGAGGATCAAAAGGGAACGCGGAGAGGGCGAGAGCTCAAAGCCGCGGCTGCCCCCGCAACTGTGAGCGGCGAGCCCATCATCAACACGTCACTGGCGCCTTTCGAGGGGTTGGGAAGACGATGAGAGGGCGGTGACCCGCGAGCCAGGAGACCTGCCGTCAGCCGTGGTCACACGCGAAACGCATCGGGCGGGGTGTCCTGATGAGTGTCGAAGCGTTCGCGTGTCGCGGGCCGATCGACCCTGTTCGCGGTGACGTGCCACACCGTGCCCGTCGGGCGCGTCCGCCGTTTCCGCATGAGCCCGCCCGCGTCCTCGCCCCAAGCATCCATTGCTCGAACCTACACGCCGCTCCCCAGCGACGGTCGCGTTCGTGCGTTCGGAGAGGCATGGGTTGGAGCGGAAGCCTATGATTGTTATGTTATAACATTCATTATACGGGACGTGGACGCGTCGGCGTGAACGACGTACGCCTTTGGATCGTCTCCCATCACCATGTCTTCCCGTTCGAACTCCACCCGTTCCGGCCGCGCCACCCTGGGTGCCGGGCTCCTTCTGGCCGATATCGTCCTGGTCCTGGCGCCCCCTTCGGCTCAGGCGCAGGATGCCGCCGTTACCCTCGACACCCTGTCGGTGGCCGGCTCCGGCGTCGCCCCCGTCGGCCTCAACCTGCGTACGGTGGATCGCGGGGCCAGCCGCCTCGGCCTCACCCCCCTGGAGACGCCCGCCAGCGTCGACGTGATCGCGGGCGAGACGACGCGTCTGCGTGGCCAGAACACCGTCGCGGAGGCCGTGACCCAGAACGCCACGGGCATCACCACCATCGCCGCGCCCGGCAACGGCAACGGCGCCTTCACGGCACGGGGCTTTGCCGGGCCGAACTCGATCCAGCAGCTCTACGACGGCACCCGCCTCTATGTCGGCGCCGGCACGGTCACCTTCCCGTTCGACACTTGGAACGTCGAGCGTATCGAGGTTCTGCGCGGCCCGGCCTCCGTGCTCTACGGCGACGGCGCCATCGGCGGCGTCATCAACGTGGTGACGAAGAAGCCGGTCTTCACGCCCCTCAACGAGGCCCGTGCCGCCGTGGGGTCGGACGGCCTCGCCCGCCTCGCCCTCGATTCCGGCGGCCCCATCGGCGAGGCGCTGGCCTATCGCTTCAACATCAGCGGCAACCGCTCCAGCGGCTGGATGCAGCCCGAGGGTGATTTTCGCAATCTCGCGGTCTCCGGCGCCCTGACTCTGCAGGCGGCGCCCGACCTCGCCTTCACCCTGAGCCATGATCTCGGCTACCAGGAGCCGGCCCGCTACTGGGGGACGCCGCTGGTCAACGACCGGATCCTCGAATCCATCCGGTTCAACAACTACAACGTACGCGACGCCAAGATTTTCTGGACGGACAATTGGACCCAGCTCAAGACCGAGTGGAGCCCGAGCGCCGACATCACCGTGCGAAATACGGCCTACCGCCTCCAGAGCCGGCGTCAATGGCTCGATGTCGAGCAATACGCCTTCAACCGCTCCACGGGACGCATCGACCGCTCGGACTACATCGAGATCTACCACCAGCAGGAGCAGGTCGGGAACCGCTTCGACGCCACGTTCCGGGGCAGCGTCTTCGGCTTCCGCAACGCGTTCGTGGCCGGGTTCGACGTGAACCACATCGCCTTCCGGCACACCAACAACTTCTCCACGGAAGGGGGCGGCCTCGTCACGAGCGTCGATCCGTTCGCCTACGATCCGGGCCTGTTCCCGAAGAACGGCCGTGCCTCCCCGGCCTACGCGACCTCCACCAACCAGGCCTCAGTCTTCGCCGAGAACCGCCTGATCCTGTCGGATCAGCTCTCGCTGCTGACGGGCGTGCGCTTCGACGCCCCGACCCTCAACCGGCGCAACCTCGTCACCGGCGCCACCTTCGACCGGGATTTCCAGGCGCTCAGCTACCGCTTCGGCGCCGTCTACGCCCCGACGCCGGACCTGTCGCTCTACGCGCAATACGCCACCGCCACCGATCCGGTGGGCAGCCTCATCACCCTGTCGCAGAGCTTGGCGAACTTCGACCTCTCCACGGGCGAGCAGGTGGAGGTCGGCGCCAAGGGCCTCGCCTTCGGGGGGCTGGCCGAGTGGACGCTCGCCGGCTACCGCATCGTCAAGGACAACCTCGTCTCCATCGTGCCGGGCCAGCCCACCGTCTCGACGCAGGTCGGGCGGCAATCGTCGCTGGGCGTCGAGGCCGCCGTCTCCCTGCATCTGTTCGACGCCTGGCGGATCGACGCCAACGTCGCCCTGCTCCATGCCCAGTACGACGACTTCAATCAGGCCGTGGCCGGCACGGTGGTGTCCTATGCCGGGCGCCAGCCCATCGACGTGCCCGAGCGCATCGCCAATCTCTGGGTGAACTGGGCCTTCGCGCCCGCCTGGGAGGCCCGCCTCGGCGTGCAATATGTCGGTGAGACCTTCAGCGATTTCGGCAACACGGCGCGACGGCCCGACTACACCCTGCTGAATGCCGGACTCGACTATCAGGTCGATCCGGCCTCGCGCCTGTCGCTACGCGCCTACAACCTCGCCGACACGGTCTACGCCATCAGCGGCAATGCCGTGAACGGGGTCGGCACCAACTGGCTGCTCGGCCGGCCGCGCTCGTTCGAGGTCGCCTACAGCGTCCGTTTCTAGAAGCGCATGCGTCGTGTCCTGAAATCCCTGAAGCGGTGGTTGATCCTCGGCCACCGCTGGCTCGGCATCGCCACGGGTCTGTTCTTCGCCACCTGGGTCCTGTCGGGCCTCGTGATGATGTACGTGCCCTTCCCGAACCTCACGGAGGCGGCGCGCCTCGCCGGCCTGTCTCCCATCGCCTGGGAGCGGGTGCGGCTCGGTCCCGACGCCGCGCTCCGGTCCCTCAGCCTGTCGCACCTGCCGCCGAGTCTATCGCTGAGTCTGCGGGGCGACGCGCCGGTTTATCAAGTGACCCTCGGCACGGGCGAGCGCCGGGTCGTCTCCGCCGAGACCGGTGCGGTGCTCGGCCCGATATCGCGTGACGAGGCCCTGGCCCTGGCGCGGGCACGGGGCGATGCCGGTCCCCACCCCACCGTCACTCCGGTGTTCCGCGACCAGTGGACGGTGACGGCGCGCTACGATGCCCTGCGCCCCTTCCACGTCGTCGCCCTCGACGATGCCGCCGGCACCGAACGCTACGTCTCGGCCCTGACTGGCGCCGTCGCCCTCGAGACCACGCGCTTTGCCCGCGCGTGGAACTGGCTCGGCTCGATCCCCCACTGGATCTACCTCACGCCGCTCCGCGCCCGGGCCGCACTGTGGCGCGACGTGGTGCTGTGGGTTTCCGGGGTCGCCATGGCGGGGGCGGTGAGCGGCCTCGTTCTCGGCGTCTGGCGCCTGCGCCTGCGCCGCCCCTACGCCTCGGGGGTGACGCCCTATCGGGGCATGGGGCGCTGGCATCACCTGTTCGGCGTCGTCGGGGGCTTGACTCTCCTCACCTTCGTGGCGAGCGGCTGGCTGTCCATGAACCCGAACCACTGGTTCACGGGCTCGGCGCCGACGCCGGCCTTGGCGGCGGCCCTCGCGGGAGACGCACCCCTGCCCGGCCTCGACACCCTGCGCGCCGTCGCGACGCCCGCCACCGTCGAGGTGCGGTTCCTCGGCCTCGGCGGGCAGGTCCATGTCGTCGGCGCCGATGCAGGAGGGCGGCGCCGGGTCGCACCGCCCGTGACACCCGAGGCCCTGCGGGCGGCGGCGGAGCGCCTGCTGCCCGGATCCGCCGCCGCCATGGAGACCCTGACGGCCTACGACGCCTACTGGTACCCGCATCACGACACCCGGAGGCTGCCGGTGCTCCGGGTCCGGTTCGACGATCCGGCGGCGACCTGGGCGTATCTCGATCCGGAGACGGGGGAACTCCTGGCCCGCCTCGACCGCAGCGGCCGGATCGACCGCTGGCTGTTCGCCGCGCCCCACCGCTTCGACTTCGCCATCCTCACCCGCCACCGACCGGTCTGGGACGTTCTCATGTGGAGCCTGAACCTCCTCGGGGCCGGCATCGCCCTCACGGGGATCGTGCTGGGCTGGCGCCGCCTGCGCCGAATCCGGCCGGCTCGTGAGGCCCGGCCCCGCTGATCCCGATCCCCGGCCGGGATCGGCGAACTGCGATGCGTCGGATTCATCGCCGTTTGGCCGGAGCGCATCGTGCGCCGGGATGCCTCCGCTTCGACGGACGATGCCTTCGGCACGAGCACAGCCGATAGGCTCGACGGCTTGGCATGTCTGTCCAAGGAAAGTGACGGTTCGGGTCTGATCTCCGGTTGATCTGCAGAGCTTGGCTCGCCACTCCCGATTTTGTTACAAACCGTTACAATTTCGGGCGCGATTGTCTGCAACCCTCCGCGCGAGATCGGTGTTTCACCGCCATCGCAACAGAGGAGATGCGAATGCGACTGAAACTTGCTGGCGCAGCCGTCCTGGCCCTCGGTACGATGGCGGCGACGGCCGGTGCGGCCGAAGCCCGTGACGGTTGCGGCCCCGGTGGGCATCGCGGCTATTACGGGTATTGCCGTCCCAACGTCGTTTACCGGCCCATCGTGGTGCGCCCCGTCGTCTACGGCTACCGCCGGGTCGGCTGGTACGGCCCGCGGTGGCACCGCTGGGGCGGTTACCGCCCCGTGGGCTATGCCCGCCCCTGGGGCTGGCATGGCGGCTACCGCCATGGCGGCTGGCATCACCGCTGGTAAGGTGACCGCGTTCTGAATCGGGGCGTCCGGCTTCGCGCCGGGCGCCCTTTTCGCGTGTTCTGCGAAGTCCGACCCGGGTGGCGCCCCGCCTCATCCGGCTTCGGGGTCCGCCTCCATGTCCTTGCCGCGGGTCTCCGGCATGGCGAGGGCCGCCAGGGTCCCGACGATGCTGAAGGCGACGAGGTAATAGGCCGGGGCGAGCCTGTCGCCCGACAGGGCGATGAGCTTGTTGACCACGTAGTTCGTGCTGCCGCCGAAGATCGACACCGAGAACGCGTAGACGATGGAGAGGCCGGCGCTGCGCACGGCGCGCGGCAGGGCCTCGGGGATCGCCACGATGATCGCCGCGGCGTTGATGGACGACAGGGCCGACAGTAGGAAGGTCACGGCATAGACCGAGGGGCCGGTCGGATCGCGCACGAGCCACGCGAAGGCCGGCACGGTCAGCACCACGATGAGGGCGCGGGGCCAGATCATCACCGCGCGCCGGCCGAACCGGTCGGCGAGCCAGCCGCCGAGCAGCGGGAAGGCGATGGAGGCGAGGCCGAGGGCGATGGGCACGGCGGTGGAGACCGTCTCGGTGAGGCCCAGGGTCGCCTGGGCATAGACCGGCATGTTGGTGCCCACCGCGTTCGAGACGGTGGAAGCCGCGATGATGACGAAGGTGAGGAGCAGCAACCGGGCGTGCTCGCGCAGGAGGCGCCGGACCACCGCGAACGTGGAATCCGCAGCCGCCGGGTCGGTCCGCTCCCCGGCGGTCTCGGGCAGGTGGCGGCGGATGATGAGGCCGACGGGCACGACGCCGATGCCGAGGACGAACATCACCCGCCAGCCCCAATCCGCCATGGCGCCGTCGCCCACGGCGTAGGTCAGGGCGGAGGCGACCACGCCGGCGATGAGGGCGGCGCAGCCCTGGCTGGCGATCTGCCAGCTCGCCACGAAGCCCCGGTGCTTCGGCGGGGCCGCCTCCAGCAGGTAGGCGGTGGAGGGACCGACCTCGCCCCCGAGGGCCAGCCCCTGGATCAGGCGCCCGACGATGACGATCACCTGCGCCCAGCCGCCCAGGGTCTCATAGCCGGGGCAGGCCGCCAGCAGGATCATGCCGAGGGCCATGAGCGCGATGGTGATGAGCATGGCGGGCTTGCGCCCGGCCCGGTCCGCGAAGGCCCCGATGAGGATGCCGCCGATGGGGCGCATGACGTAGCCGATGCCGAACAGCGCCAGGGAGGCGAGCAGGCTGTCGGTGGCGTTCTGCGACGGGAAGAACGCCTCGCCGATGGGTTTGGCGAAGAAGGCGTAGATGGTGAAGTCGTAGAATTCGAGGGCGTTGCCGAGCACGACGGCGGCGACCGCCTTGCGCTCCAGGCGCGGCGCCTCCCCGGTGGTCCCATCCGTCCGCATCGTCATCTCCTCGCCCTCACGGCACCGGCACGTCCTGCGTCAGGGCATCGACGGAGAGCAGGTAGGCGAGCAAAGCCTCCTGGTCGCCGGGGGAGAAGCCGGCCGCCGGATCGACCCAGTAGGCGTGTCCCTCGCCGGTGACCCGCGCGGTGCGGGCCGTGGCCGAGGCGCGATTGGCGGCCACGACCCGTCCGCGCAGGTCTCGGTCCACCAGGGCGCGCAGGCTGTTGCGCGGATCGGGCACGACGCCGCGGTCGAGGGTGCCGGGCACCCCGAGCTGAGCGGCCGGATCGGCTCCCACCGCGACGCCGCCGTCGTGGAGGTAGGGCGCCGACCAAGCGAGGCCGACGAGGTTCGGAACCTTGTAGCCGCCGTCCGTCCCCGCATGCGCCCAGCCGAGCCGGAGTTGGGCCAGGGCTTCGCCTTCCACGGGGATCGGCACGAGCTTCGGGTCGGCCGGCAGGGGGAACGGCGTGTCGGTCGCGAACATCGCCGGGGGCGCGAGGCGCGCTTCCATCTTGGCTCCGGCGCGGGCGCGGGTCGGCTCCGTGCCGATCTCGGCCACGGGGACGATCCGGTTGTTGGTAAGCGCGGGGCCGGCATGGCAGCCGCCGCACCCGGCCCGTTCGAACACCGCGCGCCCCGTCGCCACATCCGCCTTCGGAGCGGCCGGTGGGCGCAGCAGGTTCTGGAAGGCCGACATGGCGTTGTTGGCGAAGTTCGCGGGCTCGCCCGCCACGGAGGCGAACAGTCCGTTGTCGGTCACGTAGTTCGTGGCGGGAAAGCTCGGCAGGACGGCGTAGCGGTTGAGGCCGGGCGAGCCGGGGGTCGGATCGAAGGCGGCCAGGATCGCGCTCGGGGTCCGCCCACCCTTCGGGTCGTAGCGCAGGCCCGGATTCACCGCCCCCTGGAAAAGAATGCCGAGGTAGAGGTCGGGATCGAGGCCGAACAGCCAGGGGGCTGCGGCGGCGAGCTGCGTCGTGTCGGAATTGGCAGCATGCACGTTGTTGTTCAGGGACGACAGGCCGTGGAACGGCCCCACCGCCTCGCGGCCGCTCCAGCTGTAGGGTTCGCCGTAGGCGGAAAAGCTCGACGGGATCGAGGTCGGGTTCGTCACCCGGTCGGCCGAGGAATCGAAGCTGCCCGGCGGCCAGCTCGCGACCTCGATCTTGGCCGCCGCTTCCAGCCTGTCGCGGTCCGGCAGCACCGCGGTGCCGCCCCCTTGCGTCGCCACGGTCCGCGACGGGTCGCCGGCGAGGGCGGCGAGATCGACGCTGCCGTGCATGAAGTAGGCGGAGGCGTTGGCCGAGAGGGCGAGCAGCAGGCCGGCATTGAGGTCGGTGTTCGGGGCGCCCTCCACCACCTTGCCGGTTTTGGGATCGACCGCTGCGTGGCAGAGGGCGCAGGTGATGCCGAGGCGCAGGTGCCCCCGGTCGTAGAAGGTCTTCAGGCCTATGATGCCGAGCCCCCCTTTCTCGACGTCGAGGCCCGTCGAGACGAGGTCGCCCTTGCGCCATTGCCGGTCGCCGATACGGACATCCTGGGCGACCCGGACCCGGAGGTTGTTCGTCGCCTGACCGCCCAGCATCAGCACGGCGCGGGCGACCTCGTAGGGCGTCAGGGCACCGTCCAGCATCCCCATGACGTCGGTGAGAAAGACCTCGTTGCCGAAGGTCTCGGTGTAAAAGGCCTCGCGTCCCCGCGCGACCACCGCCGCATCGATGGCGAAGGCGCCGTTCTCGGGCGACAGCGTCCGGCGCCCCGCTTCGGTGGCGCGCAGAGCCTGCGCCTCCTCGTGGCCGATGCGGCGCCCGAGGACGTCGTAGGCCGTGCGAATCGGATAGCGGTCGGGGTTCGCGAGGGCGTCGCGTGCCGGGGTCGGTGCGTAGCTGAAGCGGCCGAACCCGGCGACGCCGACGCCGGCGGCGAGGACAGCGAGGGCGCCGACGAGGAGGGAACGGGAACGCATGCCGAGGGAGTGTCTCCGGCCCTCAGGGGCCGGCGGACAACGGATCTTAACGGCAACGGTTCGATGACAGATCCGCGAGGCGAGCCGGACCGTCCCGGCGTGGCTCCCGGATCACACGTCGAGGTTGGCGACGCTGAGGGCGTTGTCCTGGATGAACTCGCGGCGCGGCTCCACCACGTCGCCCATGAGCTTCACGAACAGATCGTCGGCGTCCTGGGTATCCTTCACCTTCACCTGGAGGAGCGAGCGCACCTCGCGGTCGAGGGTGGTCTCCCAAAGTTGCTGCGCCGTCATCTCGCCGAGGCCCTTGTAGCGCTGGAGTTGGAGGCCCTTGCGCCCGAACGCCATCACCGCCTCGAACAGGCCGACGGGGCCGTGGAGCGTCGTCTCGTCGCCCTTGCGGGCATAGGTCACGGGCTCGTGGTAGATCTCGCGCAGGGCCTCGGCCCGGTCGGCGAGGCGCGTCGCCTCCTGCGAGGCGAGGAGGCCGGCATCCAGGGTCGCGACCTGGCGCACGCCGCGTAAGGTGCGGCTCAGGACGTAGCCGCCCTCGCTCACCGCGCCTTCCCAGCCGCGTTCGATCTCGTCGGCGATGCGGTCGAGGCGCCGGGCCGTGCGGTCGGCCAGCACCTCGGCTTCGGCCGCGTTCTCGTCGACATTGATCCGGAACGCCCCGGCGATCATCGCCTGCTCGACGATGGCGCGGTCGTAGCGGGTGTGGAGCGTCTGCATCAGGCCGCGGAACTGGCGCGCCTCCTCCACGAGGGCCTTCAGTTGCTGACCGCCGAACTCGGTGCCGGAGGCGAGGCGCAGCACAGCCCCGTCGACGCCCGCGTCGATGAGGTAATCTTCCAGGGCGCGCTCGTCCTTGAGGTAGATCTCGCGCTTGCCCTTCGAGGCTTTGTAGAGGGGCGGCTGGGCGATGTAGAGGTGCCCGCGCTCGATCACCTCCGGCATCTGCCGGTAGAAGAAGGTCAGGAGCAGGGTGCGGATGTGCGAGCCGTCGACATCCGCGTCCGTCATGATGATGATGCGGTGGTAGCGCAGCTTCTCCGGGTTGAAGCCTTCGCGGTCCGTGGACGAGCGGCCGATGCCGGCGCCGAGCGCCGTGATCAGGGTGCCGATCTGGTCCGAGGACAGCATCCGGTCGGCGCGCACCCGCTCGACGTTCAGGATCTTGCCGCGCAGCGGCAGAACCGCCTGGAAGGTCCGGTCGCGGCCCTGCTTGGCCGAACCGCCGGCGGAATCGCCCTCCACGAGGAGCAGCTCGCATTTCGACGGGTCGCGCTCCTGGCAGTCGGCCAACTTGCCCGGCAGGGAGGCGATGTCGAGGACGCCCTTGCGCGTCACCGTCTCGCGGGCCTTGCGCGCCGCCTCGCGGGCGGAGGCGGCGAGAATCACCTTGCCGACGACGGATTTCGCCTGGGCCGGATTCTCCTCGAGCCAGTTCGACAGGCCCTCGTTGAGGACGTTCTCCACGGCCGGGCGCACGGCCGCCGTGACGAGCTTGTCCTTCGTCTGCGACGAGAAGCTCGGTTCGGGCACCTGCACGGAGATCACGGCGGTGAGGCCCTCGCGGCAATCCTCGCCCGTGAGCGTCACCTTCTCGCGCTTGGCGATGCCGGAGGATTCGGCGTAGCCGGTGACCTGACGGGTCAGCGCCGCGCGGAAGCCCGCCAGGTGGGTGCCGCCCTCGCGCTGCGGGATGTTGTTGGTGAACGGCAGCACGGTCTCGTTGAACGAGTCGTTCCACCAGAACGCCACCTCGACGCGGATGCCGTCGCGCTCGGAGCGCACCATGATGGGTTTGGCCATCCCGTCGATGGGTTTGCGCGAGCGGTCGAGGTAGCGCACGAAGGCTTCGACGCCGCCCTCGTAATACAGCTCCTCGCGCTTGTGCTCGGCATGGCGCGCGTCGGTGAGCACGATGCGCACGCCCGAATTGAGGAAGGCGAGCTCGCGCAGGCGCTTCTCCAGGGTGGCGTAATCGAACTCGATGCTGGTGAAGGTTTCGGTGGCGGCGAGGAAGGTCACCTCGGTGCCGCGCTGGCCGTTGCCGTCGCCCACCACGGCGAGGGGCGCCACGGACTCGCCGTGGCGGAACTCCATGGCGTGCTCCTTGCCGTTCCGCCAGATGCGCAGGCGCAGCCATTGCGACAGGGCATTGACCACGGAGACGCCCACACCGTGCAGGCCGCCGGAGACCTTGTAGGAATTCTGATCGAACTTCCCCCCGGCATGCAGCTGGGTCATGATGACCTCGGCCGCCGAGATGCCCTCTTCCTTGTGGATGTCCGTCGGGATGCCGCGCCCGTTGTCCGAAACCGTGACCGAACCATCGGGGTTGAGGGTCACCGTCACGAGGTCCGCGTGGCCCGCGAGCGCCTCGTCGATGGCGTTGTCCACTACCTCGTAGACCATGTGGTGCAGGCCGGAGCCGTCATCGGTGTTGCCGATATACATGCCGGGCCGCTTGCGCACGGCGTCGAGGCCCTTGAGGACCCGGATGGATTCCGCGCCGTAGGCGTCGGCGGCGAGGTTGTGGGAGGCGTCGGAGCGATGGGGCGAGTCGGACATCAGGTTCCTCGGGCAGGCGGGTCGTCACGGGATCCTTCGTGCCCTGGCGTCAGCCATGGGCACGCCTGCGGTGGGCGTGCACTCGATATAGGCGCTTTGCCTTGAGAATGCATTGCTTTCTCGGGCCGGGACGGGTGCCGGGCGGCCCCCGTCCACGGGTGGCGTGAGGCGTTTGGGAAACGATCAATCCTGCAGGAACGGATTGCTCAGGCGCTCCTCGCCGAGCGTGCTCGTCGGGCCGTGGCCGGGGATGAAGGCGACGTCGTCGCCGAGCGGCAGCACCTTCTCCTTGATGGCGCGGATGAGCTGGTCGTGGTTGCCCCCCGGCAGGTCGGTGCGGCCGACCGAGCCCTTGAACACCACGTCGCCCACGAGGGCGAAGCGCGCGTCCCGGCTCACGAACACCACGCTGCCGGGCGAATGCCCCGGTGCGTGCAGGATATCGAAGGTGAGGTCTCCCACCGTCACGGCGTCGCCCTCCACGAGCCAGCGGTCCGGCGTCACCGCGCGGGCGCCGTCGAGGCCGTAATTGGCGCCGGTCTCGGGCAGGCTGTCGAGGAGGTAGCGGTCGGCCTCGTGCGGGCCCTCGATGGGGACGCCGAGGCGTTGCCGGAGTTCGTCCGCCCCGCCCGCATGGTCGATATGCCCATGGGTGAGGAGAATCTTCTCGATGGTGAGGCCCTGCGCCTGGATCGCCGCCTCGATCCGGTCGAGGTCGCCGCCGGGATCGACCACGGCGCCGACCTTGGTCTCGTCGGACCAGATCAGGGTGCAATTCTGCTGGAAGGGCGTCACCGGAATGATACCGGCGCGGGGCGTGCCTGACATCGCTTCTCTCGCACATGCGCCCCGAGGGCGCGGGAAGCGTCGTGTCTAGCGCGAGACGGCCTGCGGGGCGAATCCGTCGCGGGGGCCGTCGCCGCCAAACTTCGGCCTCGCCCCGGGGCTAGCCGAACCCAACTGCGTCCGGTTTCGTTGTCGGGGCGCCAAGCCTACCTCTCCTCCCCCCAGCCGGGTCTCACGCGCACATGCTGAAAACCGCCTTCGTCGCCGCGCGCGACCGGCAACGCCTCGGCGAGATCGCCGCCGTGCTCATCGGGTACGGGGTCACCAAGGTGGTCGAGCGCCTCGGCATCGCCCAGGTGGCGCGCCTCGCCAAGCGGCGCACGCCCCGGGTCGACATCACCCGCCTGTCGCAGCCCCAGCGGGTGCGCCGAGCCATCGAGGCCCTGGGCCCGACCTTCGTCAAGCTCGGGCAGATCCTGGCGAGCCGGCCCGATCTCCTCACGCCAGAATGGACGGAGGAACTCGAGAAGCTGCACAGCCAGGTCTCGCCGATCCCGTGGGAGCGCATCCGGCCCCAGCTCGAGGAGGATCTCGGCGCGCCCCCCGACGAGGTCTTCGCCGAGTTCGACACGGTGCCGCTGGCCGCCGCCTCCATCGCCCAGGTCTACCGGGCGCGCCTGCATTCGGGCGAGGAGGTGGTGGTCAAGGTCCTGCGTCCCGGCCTGCGCAAGATCATCGAGGCCGATCTGCGGTTGCTGGGGCACGCCACCCGGATCGTCGTCGCCGAGTGGCCGGAATTCGGCCGCTATCAGCCGCAGGAACAGATGCGGCACCTGGCGAGCGGCCTCTACGGCGAGCTCGATCTCATCAACGAGGCCCGCAACTGCGAGACCATCGCGGCGATCTTTTCCGACCGCGACGACATCGTGGTGCCGAAGATCCACTGGGAATGGACCTCCGAGCGCGTCCTCGTGCAGGAATTCATCCACGGCATCCCGCCCAACGACCACGCCCGCCTCGATGCCGCGGGGATCGACAAGGTGCGCCTCGCCCAGAAGGGCACCGACGCCTTCCTGCAGATGGCCCTGATCGAGGGCGTTTTCCACGCCGATCCGCATCCGGGCAACATGCTGATCATGGCCGACGACCGGATCGGCTTCATCGATTTCGGCATTATCGGCCGCCTGTCCGAGCGCCGCCGCAACCAGCTCCTGATGCTCATCGGCGCCATGCTGAAGGAGGATGCTGACGGGCTCATGGCCGTGCTCCTCGACTGGACCGGATCGAGCAATCCGGATCTGACCAAGCTCGAAGCCTCGTCCCAGGCCTTCATCGCCCGCCACACCGGCGCGACGCTGGATTTCGGGGCGCTGCTCACGGACTTCATGACCATGGCCCGCGAGAACGACCTCGCCATGCCCACCGACCTCGCGATCCTGTTCAAGGGGCTGGTGACGGCCGACGGGGTGATGCGCCAGCTCGACCCGAACTTCGACCTGTTCTCGGCCGCCGGCCCCACGGTGAAGCGCAAGCTCGCCGCGCAATTCTCCATCAAGGGCCTCACCCGCAAGGTCGAGGCCGTGGGCGCCGGCCTGTTCGGGGCGGCCTCCGAACTGCCGACCCTCATCCACCTCATGCTGGTGCGCCTGAAGCAGGGGCGCGTCACCGTCGAGATCGAACTCAAGGGTATCGAGAAGCTCACCCGTGGCATCGAGCGGGCCGCCGCCCGCATCGCCGTCGCCCTCATCGTCGCGGCCTTCGCGACGCAGTTGGCGCCGCGCTTCATGGATCTCGGCACCCCGGCCTTCGTCACGGTGGGGGCGATGGTGTGCGTGATCGGGATCGGCTGGCTGGTGCTGCTTGGGCGCAACAAGTAGCGGGTGCTTCCGGGCCTTCGGCGGCGGCGGACAAGCGTCACCTTAAATCAGCCGCGTTGTGCGGCGCATTCTGAGGCTTCCCCGCGCGCCGATCGCGTGCCCGAAGAACCGCTGTCTTTACGGCTTTCATGAACATCATCCTGATCAAGCTGTTCGCGACGGCCTTGACCCTCAGTCAGGTGACGACGCGGCCGGATGCGGTGAAGACGCAGTTCGATCCCGTGGCCGACAGGCTCCAAGTGGTGCAGATCCTGCGCGACGGCTGCGCCCACATGCGCAAGGCCTTCGACATCGAGGACATCAACCTCGACGAACTCATCTCCACGGCCATGGAGGACCCCACCGCCATCGCGGGGGCGAGCGCTCCGAAGCTCCTGCACGGCCTCGACATCGGCGAACTCGCCGTCAGCTACCGTCAGTTCTGCAAGGGCGAGGACCCGGTCAATTCTCCCTTCGATGCCGGCGAGGTCATCGCCTTCTACAACAAGGCCGTTCTCGACCTGCCCTCGGCCGAAGCCCTGAAGGAGCGCAAGCTCCCGGGCGCCAGCCTCATCCTCGACGGGGCGGGTAAGCGCTACGCCGAGGCGTTCGAGGCCAACGGGCGGCGCCTCAGCGTGCCCATCGCGGACGTTCCGACGATGGTGCAGAAGGCGTTCGTGGCGGCGGAAGACAAGCGCTTCGAGACCCATCACGGCATCGACGAGCGCGGCGTGATCCGCGCCTTCATCGGCAACCTCGCCGCCCCCGGCCGCCCGGCCGGCGGCTCGACCATCACCCAGCAGGTGGTGAAGAACCTGTCGGTGGGGGACGATGTCACCTACGAGCGCAAGATCCGCGAGATGATCGTGGCCTCCCGCCTGGAGCACATCCTCGCCAAGCCGCAGATCCTCGAACTCTACCTCAACGGCATCTATCTCGGGCGCGGCGCCTACGGCATCGAGATGGCCGCGCGCAGCTATTTCGGCAAATCGGTCGGCCAACTCACCGTGCCGGAGGCGGCGCTCCTCGCCGGCATGCCCAAGGGGCCGAATTTCTACAGCCCCGACCGGTATCCCGACCGGGCCAAGGAGCGGCGCGCCTACGTGCTTGCGCGGATGAAGGAAGAGGGCGTCATTACCGAGGCCCAACTGACGCAGGCCGCCAACGCGCCCTTGGGACTCAGCCCCATCGAGACGGCGCGGCGCGATTCCGGGTTCTACTTCGTCGATCACCTCACCCGCGAGGCCCGCACCTTCGCGGGAATAGACTCCCTGACCTCGGCCTCGCACACCGTGCGCTCCACCATCAACGCCGGCCTCCAGACCGCCACCGAGACGGCGCTTCAGGACGGGTTGGCCAGCTACGAGCGCGCCACCGGGCGCCAGCACTATGCCGGTCCGGAACTTAACCTCGCCGACGCCGTGCGCAAGCTCGACGCGGCCACCCCCGCTCTCGAAGCCTCGGCCGCCGCTGCGCCGCTCCTCACGGGCGACGCCGGGAAACCCGCCGAGGCGAAACCGCCGACCACGAAGGCCGAGCGCAAGGCGGCGCGGGAAGCCGCCAAGGTGGCCGCCAAGGGGACGCCGTCCAAGCCGGCGGGTCCCAAGCCGACCTGGCAGCGGGCGTTGGAGAACGCTCGCCCGGTCCTCTACGACGTGCACTGGCCCCTCGCCGTGGTGCTCGATCCCGGTCGCGGCGGCACCGCCAAGGCGGGGCTCGCCGATGGCCGCACGATCAGCCTGGAGCCCGGTCCGGCCCGGGGCCGCCTCGCCATCTACGACGTGGTGCGGGTGAAGCTGCGCGATCCCTCGGCCAGGACCCCGCGCGCCGACTTGCGCGTGCGGCCCTCGGTGCAGGGCGCGGCCCTGGTGCTGGAGAACCGCACGGGGCGCATCCTCGCCATGGCGGGCGGCTTCTCCTACCCGTTGAGCCAGCTCAACCGGGTGACCCAGACCGTGCGCCAGCCGGGTTCGACCCTGAAGCCCGTGACCTATCTCGCGGCCCTCAACGCCGGTTTGCAGCCCAACACCCTGGTGATGGATGCCGCCGTGACCCTGCCGCCCATCGGCGGGGTCGGCGATTCGTGGTCGCCGAAGAACTACGACGGCGGCGGGTCCGGAGCCACGACCCTGCGGCGCGGCCTCGAATTCTCGAAGAACCTCGTCACCGCCCGCCTGCTCCAGGGCGGGATCGCCGACAAGGCGCCGGCCAGCCTGCAGAAGGTCTGCGACCTCGCCCTCGAAGCCCAGCTCTACGCCGGGTGCGAGCGCTACTATCCGTTCGTGCTGGGGGCCCAGCCCGTCCGCATGGTGGATCTCGCCGCCTTCTACGCGGCCATCGCCAACGAGGGTGCCCGGCCCGCGCCCTACGCCCTCGAATCGGTGGAGCGCGACGGCAAGAATCTCTACACCCACACGGCTCGCCCGCCCGTGCGTATCGGCTCGGCCGACCGGGTGGCGTTCTACCAGTTGAAGACCATGCTGCAGGGCGTGACCCAGCACGGCACGGCGGCGGCGCTCTCCCGGTTCTCCGGCTCCATCGCGGGCAAGACCGGCACTTCGGAGAACGAGAACGACGCCTGGTTCGCTGGCTTCACCAACGAGATCACCATCGTGGTCTGGGTCGGCTACGACAACGCCGACGGCACCCGCAAGACCCTCGGGCGCGGCCAGACCGGCGGCCACCTCGCCGTACCCATCGCCGGCACGATCCTCCAGGCGGCCTGGGCCAATGGCGTGCCGCGCACCCCCCTCGCCCCGCCCTCGGCCGAAGCACGCCCCTACCTCACCGATCTGCCCATCGACGCCCGCAGCGGCGAGCGGGTCTCGGGCGGCGGCTTCATGGAGCACTTCCGCCTCGCCAACGGGCAGGTGGCCGACACCCAGTACAAGCTCCTGCCGCGGGAGACCCGGGTCGCCCGGCGCCCCGATGCGGAGGACGGTGACCTCGGCGGCGCCGAGGATGGGGCGGACGTGGCCGGCGACCTCTACGGCACCCTGCCGAGCCGGGGCGCCGAGCGCGACCTCCTCGATCCGTTCGGCGAGTCGCGGGCCCGTGCTCCGAGCCGCCGGGCCCAGCGCGATCCCGATCCGCTCTGGCCCGGCACCCAGCGCTCGCCCTTCGGCGACGACGAGGCCTATGCCCGCCCGCGCCGTCGCGACCCGGACTACCTGTTCGGCGACGACCCGCGCTACTGACCCGCCCCCGATCCCGGTTTCGCGCGGACCCGCCCCGTCCAGGGGCGGTGCCCGCCCCCTCGACCAAAGGCTTCGCCGTGCCGATACCCTTCACTCCGCTCCTTCGCCTCGCCGCCCTCCTCGCCCTCGTCGGGCCCGTGCATGCCCAGGAGGGCATGAAGCAGCAGCCCGCGGCCTCGGAGCGGATCAAGGACGTGCCGTCCATCGAGGCCGTGCCCCTCGCGAGCCTGAAACCCGGCACCGTCCTGTTCACGGATCACCGCGACGATCCGGCCAAGCCCGAGAACGGACTCGTGCCCTACCTCGACTGGGGCCGGGTCCGCCCGGCCGAGCAGGCGGCCCTCGCCCCCTACCCCGGCTACGCCGAGCCCGACTACATGCAGACGCTCAACGGCGTGACGAAGCGCCGGCACGAGACCCTGAAGGTCTACGTGGCGCAAGGCCGGTTCATCGTGCCGAAGCCGGCCGAATCCATCGATCTCGCGTCTTACGCCACCCTCGGCTTCGTGGCGAAGATGGACCCGGTCATCAAGCACAAGACCCTGAACCCCGCCGACGTGACCCCGACCAAGGACCCAGCCGCCGCCTTCGCCCGGCGCCCCGACCGGCCCTGGTGCGAGGCCGGCACCGTCTGCATCGAGTCGCGCTACGACCTCGAGGGCAAGCTGCCGCTCGGCGTGAAGCTCGCCAACAAGCTCGAGGACGGCGCCGCGAAGAAGATCGCCGAGTTCGTCTCGTTCCAGAGCGAATTGCGCACCCTTCCCCCCACGGAGGCCGCCGCCCTCGCCACCCTGACGAAGATCGACGCGCCGGTGACGGGCGGCCTCGAACAGACGATCTTCTGGGTCAACCAGATCCTGCGCTTCGGCAAGTTCCTCGCGGTGTTCCAGCCAATGCCGGGAGACTCGGGAAAGACCGTGGTCACCACCTACATGGCGCTGGCCATCAAGGCCGACGTCCTCGACCGCAAGCAGGAATACGCCCGGGTGCCGGTGCTGAAGAACCTGCTGCCGGCCCAGGTGCTCATGGGCAACTCGTCGTTCAACACCGGCACCTCGATCAGCGCCGGCCTGCCGACCTACGCCCGCAACCGCATGACAGCCTTCGCGGACGCCCTCGCCCGCAACTGAAATTAACCTCAAGTTGATTTTTGGCTTCCCGTCCGCGATGATTCCCTAGGATCGGGAGGCTGAGAATCATGGCGACGGTGCGCGAAGACACGATAGACAAGATCCGGGATCTGCCCATCAGGGCGGAGCTGAAGCGGCTGCTGGAACGGGCGGCCGATCGGGCGGGCATCGCCCTGGTGCGGGTCACCTCCGGCGGTCAGGCGGCGAAGGGATCGGGCGGCAAGCGCACCGGCTCGACTCGCCACGACGAGGGATGGGCCGCCGATCTTCAGCTGCTGATCGACGGGCGGCGCGCCCTACACTTCACCGATGCCGACGATCTGCCCATCGTCGAGGCGTTCGTGACGGCCGCCGCCGCCCTCGGTGCCAACGGGATCGGGGCGGGTGTCGATTACATGGGCCCCCGAACCCTCCATGTCGGTTTCGGGACCTCGCCGAGCGATCACACCCGGTTGGTCTGGGGCGCGGGCGGGAAATCGGCCAATGCGCCGAAATGGCTGCGGAAGGCGGCCGAGAAGGGATGGGCCAACCCGGCGGGGTCCGCACGCCCGCAAGCGGTTCCTGCGGCCGAGCCCATCGGCCGCTTCGTCGTCGCCGCCCGCGACGGCCTGCGCCTGCGGGGTGGGCCGGGCCTGGACTTCCCCCATTTTCGGACGGTGGAGGCCGGTACGGAGCTGACGGTGCTGGCCCTCGACGGCGTTCATCGGGACTGGGCGCGGGTCGATCTCAACCACGACGCCCTCATCGACGGGCATGTGCACACCGCCTTCCTGATGCCCGTGACCCTTCCGACGCCGTCCGATGCGGATGAAGGGGTCGAGGAGCTGGAAACGGCGGACGCTTGAGAATCGGTCGCGGGTCCCGGCCGAAGCCGGGACCCGCTCGGGCTCAGTTGCCGCGGCTGGAGATCGAGGGGATCGAGGGCTGGGTATAGAGGCGGTTCACGTCGCGGCGGGTCTGGGTGCCGTTGGTGTCCGACGAGCGGCGATAGTTGCTCGTGTCGAAGGTCTCGGCGAAGCCGCTGCGGGCGTTCGGTCCCTCGGCGCTGTTGCAGGCGCACAGGGTGGCGAGGAGAAGGCTCGAAAGGGCGAGGGGGCGAAGGCGCATCGGTCTGTCCTGACTTTGAGTTCGGCGGAGGTGGGCCCGCCGCGCGCTCCGCGTCAAGCGCCGAAACTGCGGCCCCCGATACTTCCGAGCCGGGATCGGGCGCGGGACAAGGATAACGAACCGTCGCCGCCGCCCCCTAGAGTCGGGTGGCGACGCCACGGAAATGCTCACCACGCCACGCATTGGGGGACGGACAACCCCGGCCATCGGGGGGGAATGCCGCCCACGACGCTTGGCATCCGGCCACTATCCACGCGACACATCGGGGCATGAGCAACGTCATTCCCTTCCGTCGCCGCTCCGCCCCGCCCGTTCAGGCGGTGACCAACGTAGTGGCCGTCGCCGACGACCTCTTCGCGGTCCTCGAGCATCTCCAGGCCGTGGGCGCCCGTGCGGCGGCCATGGATCGCCCCCGGCGCGAGGTCGAGGGCACCATCCGCAACCTCCTCGACGCCGTGGCGTCCGTGGAGCGGGCCCTCGACTGCCTCGGTGAGGGTGACGAGGCCGGTCAGGCCTGAAGCGACGCCCTCCGGACCTGTTCGATGCGTTCGGTCGTACCGAACAGGCCCGGTTCGACCGAACGCTTCTGTTCGAAAACGTGATTCGTCAGCGGTGTGTTTGCGGACGAAAATCGGATTGTGACGCTTGCCGGGCGATGGCATGTTTTCCGAAGCAAAACACGGGAATCATCGTCGCCCTTCATCGAATCGACAAAATCGGGGGCGCTCTGTCTACTAATAGACAGACATTCGGCTGGATCCTGCGATAGGGGCGGCAAGACAGACCGTGAACGCAGCGTCCGCCATGCCCTCGCCCGCCGACCCGCTCTTTCAGGGCAATCTGCTCCTGGGAGCCTTGAAGACCGAGGATCGCGCCCTGCTGGCGCCCCACCTCGAAGGGGCCACCCACGGGCGGGGCGAGGCCCTGTTCACGGCTGGCTCCGACGTCACCGCCATCGCGTTTCCGTGCGAGCAGACCGTGGTCACCCTCATCGTCGCGATGCAGGACGGGCGCAGCGCCGAGACCGCCACCATCGGCCGCGAGGGCGCCGTCGGCGGCGTGGTGAGCCAGGGCTACCTCCCCGCCTCGACGCATGCGGTGGTGCAGATCGGCGGGCCGATCCTGCGGATGGATGCCCTGCGCTTCCAAGAGGCCAAGCGGCGTTCGGAGAGCCTGCGCAACCTGTTCGCGCGCTATGGCGACTGCCTCCTGGCCCAGGTTCTGCAATCGGTGGCCTGCAACGCCCTCCACCCCATCGAGGCGCGCTGCCTGCGCTGGTTGATGACGCTCCGGGACCGGACCGGCAGCGAGAGCCTGCCCGTCACTCAAGAATTGCTCGCCGCGATGCTCGGCGTTCAGCGCACCTACCTCACCCGCGTCCTGCGCACCCTGCAGCAGCAGGGGCTCATCGAGGTCGGTCGCGGCCGGATCACGATCCGGGATCGCGACCGGGTCGAGGCCGCCGCCTGCGAATGCCACGGCGTGGTCCGGCACCATTACGGGACCGTTCTGGGGGCGGGCTACGACGGCCTCGGGCATCTCGACCGCATTGAGCCGCCCGACGAGACGGAGGTCCCCGAACGATCCCGGCCTCGGCGCGAGATGGCCTGACGATCGCCGCAACCCGACCGCCCCGCCCGACCCGGACGCCGCTCCCTCGCCGATGACGAATCCCGCCCATCCCGCGCCATCCGGACGCGCGGCCGGTCCCCCGGTCGAGCTGGCCGTGGCGCCTGCCCCAGACGGGATGCAGCCCGACGTCACGGATCCGCGTGAGAGCGCTGCCCTGCTGCGGCTGGCCGTCGAGGCCACGGGCATCGGCATCTTCGACTACGATCTCACCACCACGGTCCTGCGCTGGGATGCCCGCACGCGTGCCCTGTTCGGCGTGCCGGCCGAGGGGCCGGTGACCTACGCCGAGACTTTCCTCTCGGGGCTGCATCCCGAGGATCGGGCGTGGGTCGATGCCGCCCTGCAGGCAGCCCTCGACCCGGCCGGGACCGGCCTGTTTGCGTGCGAGTACCGCGTCGTTCCGGCGGAAGGGGGGGCGGTGCGCTGGCTCGCGGCGCGGGGTCAGCTCATGGTCAGCGGCGGTCGCGCGCATCGGATGGTCGGCACCGTCCGGGACATCACCCAGGCCAAGCAGGCCGAGATCGCCCTGCGGGCCACGGAGGAGCGCTACCGCCTCGTCATCCGTGCCACCAACGACGCCATCTGGGACTGGGATCTCATCGCCGACACCGTCCTGTGGAACGAGGCCCTCGCCGCCGCCTACGGTTGGACGCCCGACCGCGTCGGGCCGAACGGGGCATGGTGGCTGGCGCAGATCCATCCGGGCGACCGGGCGCGCGTCGAGGCCGACATCCGGGCGGCCATCGCCGACGGGGCCGACGATTGGGTCCACGAATACCGCTTCCGGTGCGCCGACGGCACCTACGCCGAGGTGCTCGACCGCGGCTACATGGTCCGCGACGCCACCGGTTCTCCCGCGCGGATGATCGGCGCCATGCTCGACCTCACCGAGCGGAACCGGGCCTTGGCCCAGTTCCGCGCGGTGTTCGAGGGCGCCAATGTCGGCATCGTCCAGTTCGATCCGCGCACCGCCCGCGCCCTCGCGGTCAACGCCAAGCTCTGCGAGATCTGGGCGGCGCCCGAATCCGAGATCCTCGGCCAGTCCCTCGCCCGCTGGACGCCCCCCGAGGATGACGCGGAGCGCGCCGAGCTGCACCGGCGCCTCGCCGAGGGCGAGCCCATGCAGGTGCGCCTGGAGAAGCGCTACCGCCGCCTCGACGGCCGCATCATCTGGGGCCGGGTCAACCTCGTGTCGCAGATTCTCGGCGACGCCGTCCACGCCACGGCGATGATCGAGGACATCACCAACGAGAAGCGCGCCGACGCGCGGCGCGACGCCCTGATCGCCCTGAGTGACCGCCTGCGCGACCTCGACACCAACGCGGCCGTGGCGACGGCGGCGGCCGAGATCCTCGGACGCACCCTCGGGGTGGCCCGTGCCGGCTACGCCCTCGTCGATCCCACGGGCGGCCTGTCGGCCGTCGCGCCGGACTGGACCACCGCCGTGCCCGCGCCGGAGGCCGGGACGTTGGCCACCATCGCGGCGAGTGTCCCCCGCCTGCGGCGGGGCGAAACCCTGGCGGTGGCCGACATCGCCGCGACGCCCGAACGCGTCGACGACGCGGCCGGTTATGCCCGGATCGGCATGCGGTCGGTGATCAAGGTGCCGATCCTCCACCGCGGACGCCTCGTCGGCATCCTGTACGTCCTCGATATCGCTCCCCGCGACTGGACGCCGGAGGAGAACGCCTTCGCCCGCGAGGTCGCCGAGCGGGCCTGGGGCGGCCTCGTGCGAATCGAGGCGAGCGAGCAGCAGCGCATTCTCAACCGGGAACTGAGCCACCGCCTCAAGAATACCCTCGCGGTGGTCCAGGCCATCGCCTCCCAGAGCCTGCGCAACGTCACCGACGTCGAGGCCGCCAAGGAGGCGCTCGCCGCCCGCCTCATCGCCCTCGGCAAGGCCCACGACATCCTGCTCTCCGGCGAGGTCGAGGGCGCCGATTTCGGGGCGGTGCTGGCGAGCGCGCTTGCCATCCACGACGACCGCCAACCCGACCGCTTCCGAATCTCGGGGCCGCCCATCGAACTCGGCGCCAAGGCGGCCCTGTCGCTCGCCCTGATGCTGCACGAACTTGCGACCAATGCCGTCAAGTACGGCGCCCTGTCGGTGCCGGCCGGTCACGTCACCGTGGTGTGGGATGTCGTGGACGAGGCGGGAGAGCCGACCGTGCGCCTCACCTGGCGCGAGGCCGGCGGTCCGAGGGTCGCGCCGCCTGCGCGAAAAGGGTTCGGGTCACGGTTGATCGAGCGCGGCCTCGTGGGGGCGGTCGGCGGCGTCGTCCGTCTCGAATACGATCCCGCCGGCCTCGTCTGCCGCCTCGTCGCTCCCCTGTCGGGGTTCGGGGGCGAGAGCCCGTAAGGGCTTGCGCGCAACGCCCGCATTGCCGGGACACCGCACCTCGGGCTAAATCCCGCGCCATGTGGACACGCTTCGCCCATCCCGGCCATTTCATGCGGTGGACCGGTCCCCTCATGCCCTGGCTCGCCGGGCTGTCGGGACTGCTCCTGGCGGTGGGACTCTACCTCACCTGGTTCACGGTGCCGCCCGATTACCAGCAGGGCGAGACCGTACGGATCATGTACATCCACGTGCCGGCGGCCTGGCTCGGGGTGTTCTTCTACGGCGCCATGGCGGTCTCGGCCATCGGCACCCTGGTCTGGCGCCATCCCCTGGCGGATGTCGCCCAGCGCGCCGCCGCCCCCATCGGCGCGGCCTTCACCCTCATCTGCCTCGTCACCGGCTCCCTCTGGGGCAAGCCCATGTGGGGCACCTACTGGGTCTGGGACGCGCGCCTGACTTCCATGCTGGTGCTGTTCCTCATCTATTGCGGCATCATCGCCCTGTGGCGGACCATTGAGGACCCGAACCGGGCCGCGCGCGCCATCGCGATCCTCACGCTCGTGGGCGCCGTGAACCTGCCGATCATCAAATTCTCGGTGAATTGGTGGTCGACCCTGCACCAGCCGGCCTCGATCATGCGCATGGGCGGCTCGTCCATCGATCCATCGATGCTCTATCCCCTCCTCGAGATGATCCTCGCTTTCACGGTGCTGGGGATCACCCTGCACCTCGACGCCATGCGGACGGAGATCTTGCGCCGCCGGGTGCGGACGCTGACGATCCGCGAGGCCGAGCGCCTCGATACCGATGCGCCCCGTGGGGCGATCCAGGGCCTGTGACAGCCATGAACCTCGGACCGCATGCGGGCTTCATCCTCGGCGCCTACGCCTTCACGGCCCTCGTCATCGCGGGCCTGATCTGGCAGGCCGTGCGCGACCGGCGGGCCCAGGCCCGCGCCCTCGCGGCGCTGCAGGCGGCTTCCGCGGCCCCGCCCCCGCCGGCTGCGCGTCCGGTTCCGGCCCGGTCCCCGGCGGGAGCGGGCGCATGAGCGCGGCCGAACCGGCCCGGCGCCGCTCCCTCCTCCTCGTCGCGCCCCTCCTCGTCTTCGCGGCCCTGGCAGGCCTGTTCTTCGCGCGCCTGCGTTCGGGCGCCGATCCCTCCGCCGTGCCCTCCGTGATGATCGGTAAACCGGTCCCGGCCTTCACCCTCGTGGCCCTGCCGGGCATGACGGCCGCCGACGGCACGCCCCTGCCCGGCCTGTCGAGCGTCGACCTCAAGGGTCGGGTCACCCTCATCAACTTCTGGGCCTCGTGGTGCGCGCCGTGCCAGATCGAGCATCCGCAGCTCATGCGCCTCGCCCGTGAGCCCGGCGTGACCCTCGTCGGCGTCGCCTACAAGGATGCCCCCGAGAATGCCCGCCGCTTCCTCACCCGCAACGGCGTGCCGTTCCGGGCGGTGGGGCTGGATTCGACCGGCCGCACCGCCATCGATTTCGGGGTGTACGGCGTTCCCGAGAGCTTTATCGTCGGGCCGGACGGGGTGATCCGCGACAAGCTCGTCGGCATCGTCACGCCGGAGAACTATCAGGCCGTGCTCGACAAGATCCGCGCGGCCGGCACGGTGGCGAGCGCCACGCCCTGAGAAAGGCGGCGCGACGCCCCCGGTCCCGGAAGGTTTCCGAATGATCGAAGCGGCGACCGCGTCATAAAGCTCGCGCGGCGCTTGAGCGAAGCCGACCTCCGCCCTTCCGAAGGGGAATCGAACGGAGCTCGCCGGAAACCGCTGCGGCGGACGTTGTCCGAGGGACGCTGAGGGCGATTCCGGCCCTTCGCGCCGAACTGTTCCGCGCGGCCGCTTTCCACAACGGGATTCCAGGGGTGATCGACCGATCGAACGGCGCTGTCCGGGGCCTTGGCGCGACGGTCGCGATCGGGAGGGCGCGGTCGCCTCCGTTTGCCCATGACGCGGCTTCGCGACGGCTCGGCGCAGACACCTTTCGCCCATGATGAGGCCGAATGAATTTCGGTTCGCAACGCGAAAAGCGGCATCTAGAGTTGATTTATAGTATTTAATAGCAATTAAATCTTACGAACTTGAATATCTATCCCGGTTTCAATGCAAATATCTCAAAGGTACGATATCGTACTTATGCGTCAAAGATATTATGTTCACATCTATGTTTTCCAGTGGTATGGCCACTGGAACGCCCGTTGATGACAATCGGTTTCAGGTGTCGAGTGTCAGTTGATTGTGCCTGTAAATCGGCAGCGCCGTGACGTCGTCCATCGTTCAACATGAAGTTCGCAACCGACTCTTGGCGATGCTGCCGCCCGAGGAGTTCTCCCGTCTCCAGCCGGAGTTGGAGCGCTGTTCCTTCGAGCAGGGCCTCGTTCTCGAGGCTCCGGATACGCCCATCGCGAAGGTCTGCTTTCCCGAGCCGGGACTGATCTCGGTCATGGCCCGTACGCCCGTCGGCGTGCAGGCCGAGGTGGGCATCATCGGCCCCGAGGGCATGACGGGGCTTCCGCTCCTGCATGGGCTGACGAACTGGCCCCACGCCACCGTCGTCCAGATCCCGTGTCGCGCCCTGTGCATCGAGGCGACGGCGTTCCGGGCCGCGCTCGCCGAATGCCGCCCCCTGCACGATCGCCTGCTACGGTACGCCCAGGTTTTCGCCGTTCAACTGGCGCAGGGCAGCCTGTGCAATGGCCGCTTCACCATCGAGCAGCGCCTCGCCCGGTGGCTGCTCATGTGCCACGACCGCACGGACCGCGAGGATCTCCCGCTGACGCACGAACTCCTGTCGTCCATGCTCGGCGTGCGCCGGGCCGGTATCACCACCGCCCTGCGCACGCTCAACGATTCCGGCGCCGTCAGGAGCCGGCGCGGCGGCATCGGCATCCGTGACCGGGCTCAGATGCGCGCCATCGCGGGCGACGCCTACGGTGTGCCCGAGGCCGAATACGCGCGGGTGCTCGCCTGACCGGCCAGGCGACGCGCGGGCCGTAAGGTGCCGCTCACGCGGTGCCCGCGTCCTTGCGTTCGTGGCGCATGAGGAGCGGCGTCTGCGCCAGAGCGAACAGAACCGTGAGCGGCATGATGCCGAACACCTTGAAGTTCACCCAGAAATCCTCCGTCTGGGTGCGCCACACCACCTCGTTGAGGGCCGCCAGGACGAGGAAGAACACGCCCCAGCGGAAGGTGAGCTTGCGCCAGCCCTCCTCCGTGAGGGCGAACACGCTGTCGAGCACCACGGAGAGCAGGGACTTGCCGAAGGCGAGGCCGCCGAGCAGGACGAGGCCGAACAGAGTGTTCACGATGGTGGGCTTCATCATGATGAAGGTTTTGTCCTGCAGGGCCAAGGTCAGGCCGCCGAACACCACCACCACCACGCCCGACACCAGGGGCATGACGGGTAGGCGCCGCACCAGGACGAAGTGGATGGCGAGCGCCACCACCGTGGCGGCGATGAACACCCCCGTGGCCACGAACAGTTTTTGGTCGGCGGGCACCCCGAACCGCTCGGCATAGGCGTTGCCGAGGAAGAAGACGACGAGCGGCCCGAGTTCGAGGACGAGCTTGAGCGCGGGCGGCAGGTGGCGGTGCGGGGGAATGGCTTCGATCTGCATGGTGTCCGTCATAAGGGTCCGCGCGCGGCGTGTCGCGGCTTAGAGTGCCTCATAAAACTCCCGATTCCCGGACGGTTCTCGCTCTGTGACCGACGGCGCCACGGGAGCTTCGTGAGAAACACTCGAGGGGACGCGTCCCTCGGCCGCGCTACCCCTTGTCCAGCCCCGCGATGGCGCGGGCGAAGTCGCGGGCTTCGAACGGCTCCAGATCCTCGACACCCTCGCCGACGCCGATGAAGTGCACCGGCAGGCCGAACTTGGCGGCGAGCGCCACCAGAATGCCGCCCCGCGCCGTGCCGTCGAGCTTCGTCATCACGAGGCCGGTGACCTGCGCGGCCTTGGAGAACAGCTCGACCTGACTGATGGCGTTCTGGCCGACGGTGGCGTCGAGGACGAGGAGGACGGCATGGGGGGCCTCGGCGTCGATCTTGCGGATCACCCGCAGGATCTTTTCCAGTTCGGCCATGAGCCCGGCCTTGTTCTGGAGCCGCCCGGCCGTGTCGATGAGCAGCACGTCGGTGCCGGCTTTGCGGGCCGCCTCGTAGGCGTCGAAGGCGAGACCGGCCGCGTCGGCCCCTTGCGCGCGGGCGATGACCGGCGTGCCCGTGCGCTGGCCCCAGACCTTGAGCTGCTCAATGGCCGCCGCCCGGAAGGTGTCGCCGGCCGCCAGCATCAGGGAGTGCCCCTCGGCCTTGAGCTTCAGGGCGAGCTTGCCGATGGTGGTGGTCTTGCCGGCGCCGTTGACGCCGATCATCAGGATGACGAACGGCTTCTTCGTGGCGTCGATGCGGAACGGGATCGCCACGGGGGCCAGCGCCCGCTCCACCTCCGCCGCCAGGATCTCGCGTACGGCCTCGGGGGAGAGACCCTTCTCGTAACGGCCCTTGCCCACGGCCTCCGAGATTCGCATCGCGGTCTCGACACCGAAATCGGCCTGGATCAGGGCGTCTTCCAGTTCCTCCAGGGTATCGGCGTCGAGCTTGCGCTTGGTGAACAGGCCGGTGACCCGCTCCGTCAGCGCCGAGGAGGTGCGCTTCATGCCCCCCGTGAGGCGGCTCCACCAGCCGCGCTTCTCGCCCTCGGGCTCGGCCTCGGGTTCCGGCATGAAGATCTGGGTCGCTTCCGAAGCCGGCTCCGGCTCGGGCGCGTCCAGGGGCGCGAAGGCCTGCGTCGTGGTGGCGGCCGGCTCCGCGCCCCGCTGCGGATCGTCGCCCGCCGTGCCGGCCGGCGGACGCTCTTCGGCGCCCGCGATGGGCTGGAGGTCGGCGCCCTCGATCTCGTCGGGGACGGCGTTGCGGTCGGGATCGGCGGCGGCGGGTTCGCTGACGGGTAAGGGAATGTGGGAAACGTCGTCGGCCGCCGTGGCGAAATCCGGCTGGCCCTCGGAGGCGGAGGCCGGCGAGACCAGGGACTCTGCTTCCGGCGGGGGGGCCGGTTCAGGCTCGGGGGCCGGCACGGGAACGGGTTTCGGATCGGGCGGCTGAACCGGGACCGGCTCCGGCGGCCACGCCTCTTCCTTCTTGCCGAATATCCGCCGCAGCAACCAGCCCGGCCGCTTGTCTTCGCTCATTCCCGCTCGCTTCCCCGGCCCCGGAGCCTCAGGCCCGATCCCTCCGATCGTGCACGGGGTTCCGAGCCCTCAAATCTGGTCGTGCCCCGCCGCGATCAACCGGCATCCGCATCGTGTCGACGCATTCTAAGGGGTCGTGCACGGGCGGTCACCGGTCTCGTGGCAGAAACCTGTGGCGCATCAAAGAACTAGGGCGCGCTCCGCCGAACGGAATGTGGGAACGGTCCTCTCGCGGACCCGCCGTGGCCGGGCGGACCCGGTTTCCCCTTTCGCGCGGCATGCGGTAGCGGAAGGGATATGTCTCCTCCCGACGCCCCCGCTCCCGGACCGCGCCTCCTCTACCGCGATGCCCTCGTCCTCGTCATCGACAAGCCGGCGGGGCTGCCGGTCCATCCCGGCCCCAAGGGCGGCGAGACCCTCACGGACCATCTCGACGCCCTGCGCTTCGGTCTGCCCCGGCGCCCCGAGGCGGCCCACCGCCTCGACCGCGACACCTCGGGCTGCCTCGCCCTCGGCCGCCACGCCAAAGCGCTCGCCCGGCTGAACAAGCTGTTCGCCGCGAGCGGCAGCGTCGGCAAGACCTACTGGGCCTTGGTGGAGGGCGGTCCCGAGGGCGACAGCGGCAGCATCGATCTGCCCCTCGCCCGCCGCTCCGACGATCCCCGCTCGTGGTGGATGAAGGCCGACCCCGCGGGTGATCCGTCCCTCACCCATTGGCGCGTCCTTGGGCGCGGCGGCGGCCTCGCCTGGCTGGCGCTCACCCCCGTCACCGGCCGCACCCACCAGTTGCGGGTCCACTGCGCCGCCTCGGGCTTTCCGATCCTGGGGGACCCGATCTACGGCTCGGGCCAGCGCGACGGGGGGCCAAGCCTGCACCTCCACGCCCGTGCCCTCAGCCTGCCGCTCTATCCGAAGAAGCCGCCCATCCTCGTCGAGGCTCCGGCCCCGGCGCATATGCGGGCGGCCTTGGACGGATGTGGCTACGAGGCGGTCGCTTCGCATCAGCAAGACTAATTCCGGGATTCCGAAGGGATCATCCCTTCGGCGGGTGTCGGGCAGCGCCCGATAAAGGCCCCAGGGCTCTGCCCTGGACCCGCGAAGGACTTGCCCTTCGAACCCGGATTTTTAGGCTGCGATCAGGGCGGTGCCGTCGTGGCCGGCAATGGTCACGTCCCGGAATTCGCCGGCCGGAACTTCGTTCGCCAGGCGCACGGGCGTGAACGCCTCCGTGCGGCCGATGCCGCCGCGCTCGGTCAGCACCCGGTGGGTGTGCCCGACTTGGCCCGCGAGATGGGCCGCGAGGGCCGCCGCCCCCGCCTCCCGCAGCCGCGCGGCCCGCGCCCGGATCACGTTGCCCGGCACGGGGGGCATCCGCGCCGCCGGGGTGTCGGGGCGGGCCGAGTACGGGAAGACATGCAGGTGGGTGAGGCCGCATTCGGCCACGAGGTCGAGGGAGCGGGTGAACTGCGCCTCGGTCTCCGTCGGAAACCCCGCGATGAGATCGGCGCCGAACACGATGTCGGGCCGCAGGCGGCGCACCTCCGCGCAGAACCGGATCGCGTCGTCGCGGCCGTGGCGGCGCTTCATTCGTTTGAGGACGAGGTCGTCACCCGCCTGGAGGGAGAGGTGGAGATGCGGCATCAGCCGGGCCTCGCTCGCCAGGGCGTCCATGAGGGCGGCGTCGGCCTCGACGGAATCGATGGAGGACAGGCGCAGGCGGGCGAGGTCCGGCACGGCCAAGAGGATCGCCTGCACCAGCCGCCCGAGGCTCGATGGCGCGTCCAAGAAATCGCGGCCGTAGGCCGTGAGGTCGATGCCGGTCAGCACCACCTCGCGGCCGCCATGGTCGACGAGGCGGCGGACCTGATCGACCACATTTGCCAGCATGACGGAGCGCGAGTTGCCGCGTCCGAACGGGATGACGCAGAAGGTGCAGCGGTGGTCGCAGCCGTTCTGCACCGGCACGAAGGCGCGGGTATGCCTCGTCAGTGCGGTGAGGCGGGTGGGCGCGGCCGTCCGCACGGCCATGATGTCGTCCACGACCACGCGCTCGGGGGCGACGGAACGCCAGGTTTCCGCGTGGGCTTTGGCGTCGTTGCCGACGAGACGGGCGACCTCCGGCATGGCGGCATAGAGATCGGTCTCGACCTGGGCGCCGCAGCCGGTGACGACGATGCGCGCCTCCGGTCGCGCGCGGGCGAGTTTGCGGATCGCCTTGCGGGCCTGGCGCCCGGCTTCCTCAGTCACCGCGCAGGTGTTGACGATGACGAGGTCGCCCTCCGCATGCGGCTCCGCGTGGGCGCGCATCACGTCGGCCTCGACGGTGTTGAGGCGGCAGCCGAAGGTGAGGGTCTCCACCATCATCAAGCGGTCCCGGCGAAGAGGGCGGGGTCGAAGGTCCCGTCCCATTCCAGCGCCACGGGGCCGGTCATGAGCACGTGGTCGTCGGCGCGCCACTCGATGACGAGGTCGCCGCCCGGCAGTCTCACGGTGGCGGCCCGGCCGATGAGGCGCAGACGCGAGGCCGCCACCACGGTGGCGCAGGCGGCGGTGCCGCAGGCGAGCGTCAGGCCCGCACCCCGCTCCCACACCCGGAGCGTGAGGGTGTCCGGTCCCGTCACCTGAGCCAGGGAGATGTTGGCCCGGTCGGGAAAGATCGGATGGTTCTCGAGGAGCGGGCCGATGCGGGCGAGGTCGTAGGTCTCGGGATCGCCCTCGACGAAGAAGATCGCGTGCGGGTTGCCCATGTTCACCACGGCGGGCGAGTGCAGGACCGGGGCGTCGATGGGGCCGATCTGGAGTTCGATGCGCCGCGTGTCCTGGAACGGCTCGGCCAGGGGGATCTCATCCCAGGCGAGCTTCGGCCGGCCCATGTCGACGGTGAAGGAGCGTTCGGCCATGCGCTTGACGCCGACGAGGCCGCCCCGCGTCTCGAGGGTGAGGCGGCCGCTCTCGGCGGGCCGCGCCATGGCGGGGTCGTCGAACATGGCATAGGCGACGCAGCGCGTGCCGTTGCCGCAGGCCCCGGCCTCCGAACCGTCGGTGTTGTAGATGCGCAGCGCCGCGTCCGTGCCGGGGGTGCGGGGATCGTGGATCACCATGAGCTGGTCGAAGGCGGAGGCCGGGTGAGTCGCGATGGCGCGAGCCTCTGGGGCCGAGACCCGGATGTCGGTCCCGCGCAGGTCCAGCACCACGATGGCGTTGCCGGCGCCGTGCATCTTCAGGAAGCGTCGGTGGGCGAGTGGGCTCATGGTACTCGTGACGATTGTCTCGGCGGAAGGACCCCGCATATAGGTCAAAGGGCCGGGCTGCGCACGCGGGTGTGCCGGGGGGCTGCGTTGCAGAAGCGCCGCGCTCGATCACGTTCGTGCGCGCCGGCGCGCGATCCGCCTCGCGGGACGGGGGCTTCGTCACTACGTTGACGTCCCCTGCCCCGGCCTCCGCATGGAGGCCGCGATCCTCCGGAGCGCCGCCGTGACCCGCTTTCGCCTGACGCTGCTCGCCGGATGCCTCGCGATGGGCGGTCTCGCTCCCCTCGCCCGCGCGCAGGAGGCCGTGCCACCGGCCGTGGCCAATCCCCTGCCGACGACAACGGCGCCGGCCGCCGCCGATCCGACCACGCCCGCCGCCCCGGTGCCGGCCCAGGCTGGGGCCGCCCCGTCCTCCGTCGCGCCGTCCGCCCCGCGAAAAACCCTGGTGGAGACCCCCGGCGACGCCAACGACGTCGATGCCGTGTCCCTGCCGGCCAAGCCCGCCGCCATCCTCGCCGGCCGGGCGAAATGGGAGGACGCCGTGCCGAGCCTGAAGGCGGCATTCCAGCGCATCGAAGCGGATCTGGCCAAGGCCGGCATCACCCCGGTGGGCCGGCCCATCGCGGTCTTCGCCAAGACCGACGACGACGGTTTTCAGTTCGACGCGATGATCCCCATCGCGGCGATGCCCGATCCGAAGCCCGCCGAGACCGACGGCGTGCACTTCGGCACCACCCCGAGCGGCAAGGCCCTGCGGTTCCCGCATCGGGGGTCCTACGACGAGATCGACGGCACCTACGAGACCCTGACCGCCTATCTCGACGCCAAGGACGTGGTGGTGCAGGACCGATTCATCGAGGAATACGTCACGGACCTCAACGACAAGGCCGACGAGAAGCTCGACGTGAATATCTACGCCCTGCCGAAATAGGGGCCATCACAGCAGGTCGAACTGGTCCGCCGGTGCCTCCGGCCCACCTTCGAGGGCGAGCAGGAACCGTTTGGTCTCGAGGCCGCCGGCGAAGCCCGTCAGGGTGCCGTTGGTGCCGATCACCCGGTGGCAGGGCACGACGATGGGGAGCGGATTGGCGCCGTTGGCCGCCCCGACGGCGCGGCTGGCGCTCGGTCGACCGATGCGTCGGGCGAGTGCGCCGTAGGAGATCGTCCGGCCCGGCGGGATGCGGGTCAGTTCGTCCCAGACCGCGCGTTGGAACGGCGTGCCGCGCGGATCGAGATCGAGGTCGAACCGGGTGAGGCGCCCGGCGAAGTAGGCGCCGAGCTGCGCCCGCGCCTCGGCGAAGACGGCATCGTCCCGGAGCCAGTCGGGTTTCGGCGCCACCGCGCCTTTGCCCGCGGGAAAGCCGATGCAGGCCAGCCGCTCGTTCATGCCCGCGAGGAGCAGCGGGCCGATGGGGCTCGGCAGGATCGTGTAGCGGGTGTCCGACATGGCTCTTCGCGGTGGTCCCGAGGGTTGGGCTGCCCTTATGCCGATCGGCGCATCGTCGGGTGGCGCAAGGCCGCCCTCCTGGCGCCGGTCGCGTCGAGATTCCGAAACAGGGCGCCGACCGCAGGCGCCTCCAGGGGGCGGCCGATGTGGTAGCCCTGGGCCTGCGACCAACCGTTGGCGCGAAGCCAGGCGAGCTGTTCCGCCGTCTCGACACCCTCGGCGGTCGTGGTCATCGCCAGTGCCCGACCCATTTCCCCCGCCGCCCGGATGATGGCCTCGGATGGCCGTGACACGCCGATATCTCCGACGAAGCAGCGGTCGAGCTTCAGCTTGTCGAACGGAAAGCGGCGCAGGTACGACAGGGACGAGTAGCCGGTGCCGAAATCGTCGAGGGCGATGCGCACCCCCGCGGTGCGCAGGGCATGCAGGATCGCGAGGTTTCGGTCGCTGTCGTGCAGGAGCACGGATTCGGTGATCTCGATCTCCAACCGGGACGGCGAGACGCCCGCCTTCAGCGCGGCGGCCAGCACCCGCAGGGGCAGGATCTCGTCCCGGATCTGGGCGGGCGAGAGATTGACGGCGACCGTGAGATCGACGGGCCACGAGGCGGCGTGGCGGCAAGCCTCGGACAGCACCCACTCCCCGATGGGAACGATCAGGCCCGTATCCTCCGCCAGGGGAATGAACTCGGCCGGCGAGACCTCGCCCCGCACCGGATGACGCCAGCGCAGCAGCGCCTCGGCTCCGACGATCCGGTCCGAACCCAGATCCAGGAGCGGCTGAAAGACGAGCCGCAACTCGTTCCGCGCCAGCGCCGCCTCCAGATCGAGCTTCATGGACTTACGCGCCTGCACCCGTTCGGCCATGGGCCGGTCGAACGCACGGATCGTTCCCCGCCCGTCCTCCTTGGCGCGGTACAGGGCGATGTCCGCAGCCTTGAACAGGGCCTCGGCCGAACTGGGCGCCTGCGCGGGCGACGCGATTCCGATGCTCGCCGCGAGCTTGATCGCGACCCCGTCGACGAGGAACGAATCGGAGAAGCCGGCCATGAGGCGTTCGGCCAGGGCGCCCGCGCTCGGCCCCGAAGCCTCACGATGGATCACGGCGAATTCGTCGCCGCCGAGCCGGGCCACGAGGTCGCCTTCGCCGACGGCCGATCGAAGGCGAAGCGCCACGCTGCGCAGCAGCGCGTCGCCGACGGGATGGCCGAGGGTGTCGTTCACCTCCTTGAAGAGATCGAGATCGAGGAGGATCACGCTGCTGTTCCCCTCCGCGCCCGGGGCGAACGCCTCTTCCAGGGTCTGGTTGAACCGTGTCCGGTTGGCGAGCCCCGTCAGCGCATCCTCATGCGCGAGGCGCACGAGGTCTTCGCGGGCGCGCTTGGCTTCGGTGATGTCGCGGAAGAAGAGCGCCAGGCCGGTGCTGGACGGACAGGCGTTGATATCGACCCAGACCTTGGTGCCGGGTGCTACCGCCTCGAAACGCACGGGCTCGCCCGAGGCGATCGCCTGCCGATAGTGATGCTCGAATTCGGTGTCGCGGTAATTCGGAAAGACATCCCAGAAGCCGTCACCGACATTCACGTCGATGAAGAGGCGAATATAGCTGGCGGCGCTCTTGTTCATATAAGCGATGCGCCAATCGTGATCGACGACGATGACGAAGTCCGTGGTGCATTCGAGCAGGCTTCTGGTGGAGGCCTCGCTGTGCTTGAGGGCTTCTTCGGCCATCTTGCGATCGTGGATGTCCTCCGTCATGCCGTACCAGCGAACGATGGAGCCATCGGCGGCGAGGCGCGGAGCGGCCCGGGCCCGGAACCAGCGGAACGATCCATCGTGGGTCTTCAGGCGGTACTCGATATCGCAGGACGTGCAGGTCGTGCGTCCGCGCTCCCACTCGACCAAGGTCGGCGCGACGTCGTCGGGATGCAGGGCGGCGATCCAGCCGGCGCCGAGACTCCCTTCGACGTTCAGGCCCGTCCGCGTGACCCAGAGGGGCGAGATTTCGAGGATGTCGCCGTCGGGATCGGCCGTCCACAGCACCTGATGGCTCAGGTCGCGCACGTTTCGGGAATGATCTTCGCTCTCGCGTAGGCGGTCTTGCAGGTCCCCGACGATCTGCTCGAGGGTCGCGATCCGCCGGGCCGCCGCAGTGTCGGTCTCCCGCTTCTGTTCGGGCGTTGCGGAGCGATCCCGGTTCCGCCTGCTGGTCATGGATCGCATCGCGTCAGTGTCACTCACGAGTTCTGGGCGGTGACCGTAAGCAGTGGCCTATGAAGAGTTTCTTGTTCCCTGAGGCCCTTCGGGCAGGCGCGTCGACATGGTTGGGTCGCCGGTCCCACATGGCGGACGACCCCCATGCTGCGGGGAGCGGCGCCGCACCATCGTCCCATCACCGCGCATCATGAAACCAAGGCGCATGCCCTCACGATGGAGGTGCGCTTTTTAATCCCTGGTATATTGCATACCTGGAATTTTTTTGCTCCTTTGAGGTGCAAGGCTGGGATAGCGCCGGATAAGGAATCAGGGATGGAACGTCAGGACTCTTCCGCCGCCAAATGGCGGCAGCTCGCCTTCGGCGTGCTGTGCATGGCGATGATCGCCAACCTGCAATATGGTTGGACGCTCTTCGTCGATCCCATCGACGCGAAGCATCACTGGGGGCGAACGGCCATCCAGTTCGCCTTCACGGTCTTCGTCGCCACCGAGACGTGGCTCGTTCCCATCGAAGCCTGGTTCGTCGACCGCTACGGTCCGCGCATCGTCGTCTGCTTCGGCGGTGTCATGATCGCCCTGGCCTGGGTCTTGAACGCCCACGCCGCCTCCCTGCCCCTCCTCTACCTCGCGGCCGTGATCGGCGGCATCGGCGCGGGATCGGTGTACGGCACCTGCGTCGGCAACGCCCTCAAGTGGTTCCCGCATCAGCGCGGCCTCGCGGCCGGCGCGACCGCGGCGGGCTTCGGCGCCGGCGCCGCCGTGACCGTGGTGCCGATCGCCATGACCATCGCGGCCAGCGGATACGAGACGGCGTTCCTGTACTTTGGCCTCGGCCAGGGTGCCATCGTGGTCCTACTCTCCTTCTTCCTGCGCAAGCCCTCGGTGACGATGCCGGCGCGGCGCAAGAACCTGCGTCTGCCTCAGACCAAGATCGACCGCAGCCCCCGCGAGGCCGTCCGCACCCCGGTCTTCTGGGTGATGTACGCGATGTTCGTGATGGTAGCGGCGGGCGGCCTCATGGCGGCGGCGCAGATCGCGCCCATCGCCCATGACTTCAAGGTCGCGGACGTCCCCGTCAGCCTCTTCGGCCTCCAGATGGCGGCCCTCACCATGGCGATCTCCCTCGACCGGATCTTCGACGGTTTCGGCCGACCCTTCTTCGGCTACGTGTCCGACAACATCGGCCGCGAGAACACGATGTTCCTCGCCTTCTGCATCGCCGCCCTGGCGATCATCTTGCTGCTCATGTTCGGCAAGCACCCGCTCGTCTTCGTGTTCGCCACGGCGATGTATTTCGGGGTGTTCGGGGAAATCTACTCGCTGTTCCCCGCGACCTGCGGCGACACCTTCGGATCGAAATACGCGACCACCAATGCGGGGCTCCTCTACACCGCCAAGGGCACGGCCTCGTTCCTCGTGCCGGTGGCGAGCGTGATCTCGGCGGCCTATGGCTGGTCGGCGGTGTTCACCATCATCATTTGCCTGAACGTGATGGCGGCGTTCCTCGCCATGTTCGTCCTCAAGCCCATGCGGACGCGCTATCTCACGCAAGACGCGCCCGATGCTCCGCTCATGACGGTTCAGCCCATCCGGACTGCCTGAGGAATCCGGGGGGCGGCCGCTTGGGGGCCGCTCCCTTGCCCTCCCCTCGGCGTCGGCAAGGGGACGGCGCAGACGCGAAAAGCCCCGCCCGGATGGGCGGGGCCGCGTCGGCCAAAGCAGGCCGACGAAGATCAGGCGGCGTGCTTCAGGGATGCCGCGCCCACGAGGTTGTCGTTGACGATCACGGATCGGCCAGTCGTGTCGGCGGGCGTGCCGGTCTTCGGGGTCAGGCGGTCGGCCACGAAGGCAACGAGGGAGACGTTGACGGCGGCGGCGGCGGCAACGGAGACGATGAGGAAAGCGGTCATGTCGAGGTCCCGAAAGGCGTTTGCGTTGCAGCATTCATGACAGCCAAAACGCTCATCTGGCATACCAAATATCAAATGCCAGACATGCTCTCGATGCATGGAGGATACCGCCAAGTCCTTAAGACGTGCATTTTATGCAGTATTGTACAAATTCGATGGTGCGCTGCGTTATTTTGCAAATCCCGGCAAACGCGGCAGCCCCCGTCCGGATGACGGGGGCTGCCGGGGCCCCTACTCCGCCGCCTCGTTGTAGGCGTCCAAGGGCGGGCACGAGCACACGAGGTTGCGGTCGCCATAGGCGTTGTCGACGCGGTTGATCGGGGGCCAGTACTTGTCCATCCCGAGGCTGCCGGCCGGGAAGCAAGCGGCCTCGCGGGAATAGGGCCGGTCCCAGGCCCCTAAGAGATCCTGCACCGTGTGGGGGGCGTGTTTCAGGGGATTGTCGGCCCGGTCCATCCGGCCCTCCTCCACGGCGCGGATCTCCTCGCGGATCGCCAGCATGGCGTCGCAGAACCGGTCGATCTCGCCCTTGGTCTCGGATTCCGTGGGTTCGATCATCAGGGTGCCGGCCACGGGCCAACTCATGGTCGGCGGGTGGAAGCCGCAATCGATGAGGCGCTTGGCGACCTCCTCGACGGTGATCCCGGCGCTCTTCTGGAACGGGCGCAGGTCGATGATGCATTCGTGCGCCACCCGGCCGTGCGCGCCGGAATACAGCACCGGATAAGCGCCTTTGAGCCGGGCCGCGATGTAGTTGGCGTTGAGGATGGCGATGCGCGTCGCCTGGGTCAGGCCGCGCCCGCCCATGAGCAGGCAGTAGCTCCAGGAGATCGGCAGGATCGAGGCCGAGCCGTAGGGGGCAGCCGAGACCGCGCCCTCCCCGCCGGTCTCGGGGTGGCCCGGTAGGAACGGGATGAGGTGCGCCTTCACGCCGATGGGGCCCATGCCGGGGCCGCCGCCGCCATGGGGAATGCAGAAGGTTTTGTGCAGGTTGAGGTGGCTGACATCGGCGCCGATGTCGCCGGGGCGGGCGAGGCCCACCATGGCGTTGAGGTTGGCCCCGTCGAGATAGACCTGCCCCCCGTGGAAATGCACGATGGCGCAGAGTTCGCGCACCCGTGCCTCGAACACCCCGTGGGTCGACGGATAGGTGATCATGCAGGCGGCGAGCTTCTCCGAGTGCAGTTCGGCCTTCCTGCGGAAATCCTCGACGTCGACGTTGCCGTTGGCATCCGCCCCCACCACCACGACGCTCATGCCGCACATCTGCGCCGAAGCCGGGTTGGTGCCATGGGCCGAGGACGGGATGAGGCAGACGGTGCGGTGCCCGTCGCCGCGCGACAGGTGATAGGCGCGGATGGCGAGGAGCCCCGCATATTCACCCTGGGCGCCGGAATTCGGCTGCATCGAGATCGCGTCGTAGCCGGTGACGGCGCAGAGCTTTTGCGAAAAGTCGCGCAGGAGTTCGTGGTAGCCCGCAGCCTGATCGGCCGGCACGAAGGGATGAATTTCGGAAAATTCCGGCCAGGAGATCGGCAGCATCTCGGCGGTGGCGTTGAGCTTCATGGTGCAGGAGCCCAGCGGAATCATCGCCCGGTCGAGCGCCAGATCCCGGTCGGCGAGGCGGCGCATGTAGCGCGTCATCTCGCTCTCGGCCCGGTTCATGTGGAAGATCGGGTGGGTGAGGTAGTCGGAGGTGCGCAGACTTGCCTCCGGCAGGCGCGGGGCGGGCCACGCCTCGTCGTAGGCGAGGTGGTCGCCGCCGAAAGCCCGCCACACGGCCTGGACGATGTCGGGCCGGGTGCGCTCGTCGACGGTGATGCCGATGCGGTCGGTCCCGACCTTCCGCAGGTTGATGCCGTTGGCCACGGCGTTGCCGAGGATGAGACCCTGGAACGCCCCGACCCGGACCGTGACGGTGTCGAAGAAGTGCGCCGATTCCACTGTGAAGCCGAGGCTTTCCAGGCCCTGCGCCACCCGCACGGCGTCGCGGTGGACGCGGGACGCGATGGCCTTGAGGCCGCGCGGTCCGTGGAACACCGCGTACATGCCGGCGATGACGGCGAGCAGCACCTGGGCGGTGCAGATGTTCGAGGTCGCCTTCTCGCGCCGGATATGCTGCTCGCGGGTCTGGAGGGCGAGACGATAGGCACGGTTGCCGCGCGCATCCACCGAGACGCCGACGAGGCGCCCCGGCAGGGTGCGCTTGTGAGCATCGCGGGTCGCGAGATAGGCCGCGTGCGGGCCGCCATAGCCCATGGGCACGCCGTAGCGCTGCATCGAGCCCACCGCGATGTCGGCGCCCATCTCGCCGGGGGCTTTCAGGAGCGTCAGGGCCAGGGGGTCGGCGGCCATCACCGCGACCGCACCGGCCGCGTGCAGGCGGGCGATGATGTCGGATACGTCGCGGATGGCGCCGCACACGCCCGGATACTGGAAGATCGCCCCGAACACCGTTGCCGGATCGAGGTCCGTCGCCGGATCGCCGACCACGATGGTCCAGCCCAGCGGCGCGGCGCGGGTTTTGAGCACCGCGATGGTCTGGGGCAGGCACCCGGCGTCGACGAAGAAGGTGTCCCGGCCATTCGTCGCGATCCGCGCGGCCATGCCCATGGCCTCGGCCGCCGCCGTCGCTTCGTCGAGCAGCGAGGCGTTGGCGATGTCGAGGCCGGTGAGGTCGCAGACCAGGGTTTGGAAGTTCAGGAGCGCCTCGAGGCGGCCCTGGCTGATCTCCGGCTGGTAGGGCGAGTAGGCCGTGTACCAGGCCGGATTCTCGAAGATGTTGCGCTGGATCACCGGCGGCATCGTGGTGCCGTGGTAGCCCTGGCCGATGAGGGAGACGAGGAGGCGGTTCTTGTCGGCGATGCCGCGCATGTGCTCCAGCACCCGGCGCTCCGTCATCGACACCCCGAAATCGAGGCGCTCGGCCTGGCGGATGCTCGCCGGCAGGGTCTCGTCCACGAGGCCGTGCAGGCTCGGCGCCTCCACGACGGCGAGCATGGCCTCGATTTCCTGCGTCGTCGGGCCGATATGGCGGCGGTTGGCGAAATCGTAGGGGTCGTAGCGGTCGTTCATCATGGCGGGTCGTCCTCCGGCGGGCGGGACTCTTTCGGCAAAGCCGCGTCGGCGGCTCTCTATTTCGGGAAGGCCGCGTAGGCGGCCTCGTCCATGAGGCCGTCGAGGGCCGAGGGGTCATCGAGGCGCAGGCGGTAGAGCCAGCCCGCCCCCTGCGGATCGCCGCCGACGAGGGCGGGATCGGCCACGGCCGCCTCGTTGACCTCCGTGACCTCGCCCGAAACCGGGGCGTAGACGTCGGACGCCGCCTTCACGGATTCCACCACGGCCGCCGCCTCGCCCTTCACGAGGCGGGCGCCGACCTTCGGCAGTTCGATGAAAACGAGATCGCCGAGTTGCTCGGCCGCATGGGTGGTGATGCCCACGGTGGCGACGTCGCCCTCGCGGGCCAGCCATTCGTGTTCGTCGGTGAATCGCAGCATGGGTCGCTCCTGGGAGTCAGGTTGGGACGGTCGGAAAAGGAAAGGCGGATGCGCTCAGGCGCGCTTGAAGCCGGCCGGCACGAAGGGCAGGCCGTTCACCACCAGGGGCAGGCGCCGGCCCCGCACCTCGGCGAACACGCGGGTGCCGGGTTGCGTCAGGCCGATCGGCATGTAGCCCATGGCGATGGGTGCCCCCAGGCTCGGGCCGAACCCGCCCGAGGTGATCCGGCCGATGGCCTCATCGCCCGCCTGTTCGGCGAACAGGGCCGCGCCCGCCCGCACGGGGGCGGCGCCCTCCGTGCGCAGGCCGACGCGGCGGCGGGCGGGCCCCTCGGCGAGGGCGTCAAGAATCCGCTCGGCGCCGGGAAAACCGCCTTCGCGCGCTCCGCCCCGGCGGCGCACGGCCGAGATCGCCCAACTGAGCCCGGCCTCGACGGGATCGGTGCCGGCATCGATATCCGCCCCGTGCAGGCACAGGCCGGCTTCCAGGCGCAGGGAATCGCGGGCGCCGAGACCGATGAGGCGGACCGTGTCGTCGCTCAGCAGGGCTTCGGCCAGGGCCTCCGCCCGGTCCTCGGCCACGGAAATCTCGAACCCGTCCTCGCCGGTATAGCCGGAGCGGCTGACGAGGGCCGGAAGACCGGCGAGGTCGATGGCGCGCACGTCCATGAACCGCATGGCGGCGACCTCGGGGGCGAGGCGGGCCAAAGCCGCCTCCGCGCGCGGCCCCTGCAACGCCAGGAGGGCGCGGGGCAGCACCACGATCTCGCAGATGCCGGTGAGATGGGCCCGCAGATACGCCTCGTCGGCGACTTTGTTGGCGGCGTTGACCACGAGGACGAGGGTGTCGCCGCATTGCGCCACCATGAGGTCGTCGCGGATGCCGCCGGTCGCGTCGAGGAGGAGGCCGTAGCGCTGGCGGCCGGGGGCTAGGCCCAGCACATCGATGGGCAGCAGAGTCTCAAGGGCATGGGCGGCGTCCACGAGGCTGCCGGTGCGCGGGATGAGCTGGATCTGGCCCATATGCGACACGTCGAACAGCCCTGCTTGGGCACGCGTGTGCAGGTGTTCCTTCAGCAGGCCGTCCGGATACTGCACCGGCATGGCATAACCGGCGAACGGCACCATGCGGGCACCCCGGCTCAGGTGCAGGGCGTGGAGCGGGGTGCGAAGGGCGTCGAGCGGCATCGGGTCATCCCACGGCAGAACGGTCCCGGACCCTCGAACGAGTGATCCGGTTGCCCCCATCTGTCGCGGTTACCTGAGAGCTTCTCCCGCGCGCCGAAGACGCGGCACGGGATTTCTCCTTCGGTGGGCGTCGTCTGACGCCTCTCTCCAGATTGTCGAACGATACGGTGATTGTGCCTGAGAGTTTCCGGGGGTGGTTGCTCCGTCGGCGCCATGATCGAGAACTCTCGACCTGGGCTCTCCCGTATCGCCTTTGCTGACGAGACCAAGGTTACATGCCGGACCGGGCCGCGCAAGCCTGCCCGTGACAAACCCGGAGCTTTCGTCACGCCCCGGAACCGGCGGGAATCCTCGTGGATTCTCGGATCATGACCATCGCATCCGGGCACGACCTCGCCGGCCCTCGCCCCGCCCGCCGCCGTTCATCCGCCTCGTCGGCCCCTTCGGCCGATCCCGACCTGGAGGCGAAGGCGCTCGCGATCCACCAGCGCCTGTGTCCGGTCTATGGCTGCCCGATTCCGTACTTCCACAGCCTCGATCCGTTGAGCGAACTCGTCTCGTCGCTCCTGTCGCACCGGACGCGCAACGCCGATTCGGGCCGGGCATTCAAGGCCCTGCGGGCGCGCTATCCCGACTGGGCGGCACTGCTGGACGCGCCCGTGCCGGAGATCGAGGCCGCCATTGCCGGGGTGACGTGGCCGGAACTGAAAGCCCCACGCATTCAGGCGATTCTCCGCGCCGTGATGGAGCGGCACGGGAGTCTCTCCCTCGACTTCCTCGCCGGCTTGGAGGTGGAGGCGGCCCGGGCCTGGCTGGAGGCGATTCCCGGCGTCGGGCCGAAGACGAGTGCCGCCGTGCTGTCATTCAGCGTCCTGCGGATGCCGGCCCTGCCCGTGGACAGCCATCACCACCGCGTCGCCCAGCGCACGGGCCTGATCGGGCCCAAGGTCGACGTCGGGCCGTCTCACCCGATCCTGCGGGCGCAACTGCCCGCCGATTGGAGCGCCCAGGCCCTCTACGACAACCACGAGATCCTGATGCTGCACGGGCAGGCCGTCTGCCACCACCGCAACCCGGCCTGCGGCGCCTGCGTCCTCCTTGATCTGTGCCCGACGGGACAGGCGCGTCAGGCCGGGACCGCGCCCGCTTGACCGGCCCCGGTGCGCCGTCCAGAACCCGCACGGCGCCGCCTAGGCTCACGACGGGACTCACCACGAGACTCACGGGGAGACTTCGGCCCAACTCCCATCGGCGGGCCAAGAAGGACCACGCGTGATGACCGCGTTCAAGGAACTGGTGTTCTCGGGCGTCCAGCCCACGGGCAACCTGCATCTCGGCAATTATCTCGGCGCCATCAAGCGCTTCGTGGACATGCAGGCCCGCGACGCCCAGTGCCTCTACTGCGTCGTCGACATGCACGCGATCACCCTGTGGCAGGATCCGGCCGCGCTGCGGGGGCAGATCCGCGAGGTCACGGCCGCGTTCCTCGCCGCCGGCATCGATCCGAAGCGCAGCATCGTGTTCAACCAGAGCCAAGTGCCGCAGCACGCCGAACTCGCCTGGGTGTTCAACTGCGTCGCGCGGCTGGGCTGGCTCAACCGCATGACCCAGTTCAAGGACAAGGCCGGCAAGGACCGCGAGAACGCGAGCATCGGGCTCTACGATTATCCCGTGCTCATGGCCGCCGACATCCTGGCCTACCGCGCCACCCACGTGCCCGTGGGCGAGGACCAGAAGCAGCACCTCGAACTGACCCGCGACATCGCCCAGAAGTTCAACAACGATTTTTCGGAGTCGATCGCGGCCCACGGCCACGACGAGGGAGCGGGCTTCTTCCCCATCACCGAGCCGCTCATCGGCGGGCCGGCCGCTCGCGTGATGTCGCTGCGCGACGGCACCAAGAAGATGTCGAAGTCGGACGCCTCCGACAATTCCCGCATCAACCTCACGGACGACGCCGACACCATCGCGGCGAAGGTCCGCAAGGCAAAGACCGATCCGGACGCCCTCCCCTCCGAAGTGGCGGGGCTCGCGGGTCGACCAGAGGCCGACAACCTCGTCGGCATCTTCGCCGCCCTGAAGGACGTGACCCGCGAGGACGTGCTGCGCGATCACGGCGGCGCCCAGTTCTCGGCCTTCAAGGGGGCCCTCGTCGAACTCGCCGTCGAGACCCTGGCGCCGCTTGGCGCCGAGATGAAGCGCCTCGTTTCCGATCCGTCCGAGATCGACGCGATCCTGGCCGACGGCGCCGAGCGCGCCGAGGCCATCGCGGCCCCGACCCTGGATGCCGTGAAGGACATCGTCGGCTTCGTACGCCGGGGGCCGCGCCTGCGCGCCGTGTGACCTCTCTTGAATTCCCGCCTCATCCCAGGGTGAGGCGGGACACGGCCCCTATTCCGGCTCGGATGGCGGCTTGTTGACGGCGACGCACATCTTCACCGCCTCTTCGAGCTTGATGTCGCCGGGATTGCCGATGTTGGCCGTCTCCTCCAGGCATTTGATGAAGTAGTTGCGGTCGAGATCCGGCGACAGGCTGGAGAACGCCTTGCCCATGCGCGTGGCGAAATCGATCTTCTCTTCCGTGGTCGCGCGCGGCCAGCGGGCGACCTTGTCGTCCATGGTCAGCTTGGCGGCCTCCGCATGGCTCACGCTGAAGACCATTGCGAATAAGAAGAGCTTCATAAGTTTATTCATCGCTCAACCCACATCCTCCCATTCTTGTGGGGGAATGGTAGCGGAAGCGCCGTGCCAGAAAAGAAAAAGGCGGCCCGAAAGGCCGCCTTTTTCATGGGATTAAACTTAGAAAGTTCTCAGGCGGCGTCGTCGACCTGCACCGGGCCGGAATCCTTGCCGCGCGCATCGACGTCACGGTCGACGAACTCGATGACCGCGAGGGGAGCGTTGTCGCCGAAGCGGAAGCCGGCCTTCATGATGCGGCAGTAACCGCCCGGACGGGTGTTGTAGCGCGGGCCGATGACGGCGAAGAGCTTGCGCACCATGGCCTCGTCGCGGATCTGCGACATGGCGAGGCGACGGGCATGCAGCGAGTCGGTCTTGCCCAGTGTGATCAGCTTCTCGATGACCGGACGCAGGTCCTTGGCCTTCGGGAGCGTGGTGATGATCTGCTCGTGCTTGATCAGCGCGGCGGACATGTTGGCGAACATCGCCTTGCGGTGCTCGGTGGTGCGGTTGAACCGACGACCGCGGAATCCATGACGCATTGGGCTCTTCCTTTTTTAAATGGCCGCCGTGCCACGGTACGGCCAAGCGCCCCACGACGGGGCTGTTGCTTCCGCATAACCCCGCGGCGGGATTCTTTTGGGACTCGACGTTCCGGTCCGGCCGAGTCGGGGGCGCCGAACTGCGCCGCCAACTCATGCCAGGGGCGGCTCGCCCCCGCCTCAGTAGTGCTCTTCGAAGCGCTTGGCGAGGTCTTCGATGTTCTCCGGCGGCCAGCCGGGGATGTCCATACCGAGGTGGAGGCCCATGGCGGCGAGCACTTCCTTGATCTCGTTCAGTGACTTGCGGCCGAAGTTCGGGGTGCGCAGCATCTCGCCCTCGGACTTCTGGATGAGGTCGCCAATATAGACGATGTTGTCGTTCTTCAGGCAGTTCGCCGAACGCACCGAGAGTTCGAGTTCGTCGACCTTCTTGAGCAGCGCCGGGTTGAAGGGCAGCTGCGGCGCCAGCGGCTGCGCCTCCTCCTTGCGGGGCTCCTCGAAGTTCACGAACACCTGCAGCTGGTCCTGGATGATGCGCGCGGCGTAGGCCAGCGCATCCTCCGGCGTGACCGCGCCGTTGGTCTCGATGGTCATCGTCAGCTTGTCCTTGTCGAGATCCTGGCCCTCGCGGGTGGTCTCGATGCGGTAGCTGACCTTGGTCACGGGGGAGAACAAAGCGTCGACGGGGATCAGCCCGATGGGCGCATCCTCGGGGCGGTTGCGCTCGGCCGGGACGTAGCCCTTGCCGGTGGCGACGGTGAATTCCATCCGGATCTCGGCGCCGTCGTCGAGGGTGCAGATGACGAGGTCGGGGTTGAGAATCTGGACGTCGCCCACGGTGGCGATGTCGCCGGCGGTGACGAGGCCGGGGCCGGTCTTGCGCAGGGTGAGGCGCTTTGGCGCTTCCGTCTGCGAGCGGATCGCGATGGTCTTGATGTTGAGGACGATGTCGGTGACGTCCTCGCGCACGCCGGGGATCGACGAGAATTCATGCAGCACGCCGTCGATCTGTACCGAGGTCACGGCCGCGCCCTGGAGCGAGGACAGCAGCACGCGCCGGAGCGAGTTGCCCAGGGTCGTGCCGAAGCCGCGCTCGAGGGGCTCCGCGACGACGGTGGCGACCCGCTTGGGGTCGTGACCGGTCGAGACCTGGAGCTTGTTCGGCTTGATGAGCTCTTGCCAGTTCTTCTGAATGACCACGATGCTACCTCTCGCGAAGTTCGGCGCGGCCCACGGGGGCGGTCCACGCTCGGGTCCCCACTGCTGCGCCTCAGCGTCGCGGACCCTCAGAAACGATGTCGTTCGCTATGACGCGAACGGTCTAGGAGGCTGCGACCCAAAGTTCGGGGACGAAGCTGTATCCGGCACCGTCCCGGGCGACATAGCCCAGGGCCGGGAATTCGAGATGGGCGCCGGCGATGAAGGTCCGCTCGCTGGCGACCTCGTCGAGGATGCGGCGGCGCACGTGGCGCGCGGCATCGGCATCGACGTCGAACACCAGCCCGGCTTCGGGCTGCTTAAACTGGATCGCCGGCAGATGAACGATGTCGGCCCACATGAGCAGGGACCGGTCACCGGAAACGATCCGGTAACCGGAATGACCCGGGGTATGTCCCGGCAGCGGCACCTGCGTGATGCCCGGTGCCACATCGCCCCCCGAGACCGTGCGGATCCGGCCGCCATACGGCGCCGTCGCCTTCGCGGCGATCTCGAAATAGGGCTTGGCCGCCTCCGGGGCGCGGGACAGAGTGCCATCGCCGAGCCAATGCGCCGCCTCGTCGACATGGACCACGAGTTCGGCATTCGGGAATGCGGCGGCGCCGTCGGCAGTGATCAGGCCACCGGCATGATCTGGATGAAGATGGGTGAGGAGGACGGTTCCGATCTCCTCCGGCCGGACACCCACGGCGGCGAGCGCCGCCGGCAGACGGCCGAGGCTGTCGCCGCCGAACCCGCCCATGCCCGTATCGATGAGGAGGGGCTTGCGGCCCGGACCGGTGACCAAGAAGGCGTTCAGGGTGATGCGCGGATCACGCGCGCGAAAGCCGGCGGCCTGAAGCGCACCGGCCTCTTCCGTCTCGATGCCGACCACGAGATCCAGGGAACCCTGAAGGTACCCGTCATTCATCACCGTGACCGTGAGGTCACCCAAGGTCCACCGCAGCACACCCGGAAGCGGATTCGAACCATTCGTCACGCACGTCTCCGTCGCACACGCCCACATCCGGCCGGGTTGGGTCACAGCCCCCCGGCCGGTCTGACTCAGGTCTTAGACGCGACGACGCTTGCGCGGACGGCAACCGTTGTGCGGGATCGACGTCACGTCGCGGATCGACGTCACGGTGAAGCCGGCGGCCTGGAGGGCGCGCAGGGCGGATTCACGGCCCGAACCGGGACCGGACACTTCGACCTCGAGGGTGCGCATACCGTGCTCGGCGGCCTTGCGGGCAGCGTCCTCGGCGGCGACCTGAGCGGCGTACGGGGTCGACTTCCGCGAACCCTTGAAACCCATGGCGCCGGCCGACGACCACGAGATCGTGTTGCCCTGCGCGTCGGTGATGGTGATCATCGTGTTGTTGAACGACGCGTTCACGTGCGCGACGCCCGAGACGATGTTCTTGCGTTCGCGGCGGCGAATGCGGGTGGTCTCTTTGGCCATCTGTTTTCTCGTCCTTCAAGCGCGCCCGTCATGCCAGGCGCTCGGGATTTCTTCTGGGAGTTGGCGGTACTGCCTAGGATGACGGAACCGCGATACCGGGTCGCCGTGCAGGCACCCCGCTCGACGTTCAGGAGGCCGAGCGAAGCACGGCCTCCTGAACTCAAAGACTTACTTCTTCTTGCCAGCGATGGGCTTGGACTTGCCCTTGCGGGTGCGGGCGTTGGTGTGGGTGCGCTGGCCACGGACCGGCAGGTTGCGGCGGTGACGCAGGCCACGGTAGCAGCCCAGATCCATCAGGCGCTTGATGTTCATCGAGACTTCGCGGCGCAGATCGCCCTCGACGAGGTAGTCGCGATCGATGGTCTCGCGGATCGACAGCACTTCGGCGTCGGTGAGCTGATTCACGCGGCGCTCAGCAGGGATGCCGACCTTCTCGGCGATCTCGCCGGCCTTCTTGGGGCCAATGCCATGGATGTACTGCAACGCGATGACGACGCGCTTGTTGGTCGGGATGTTAACGCCAGCGATACGAGCCAAGGTCTTCTCCATCTGGGCGACGAACCGCATCGGTCCGGCCCGGGTGATCGTGATACGCGTCCGGTGGAGACCGGCCCCTGCGTACCGTCCAAAACGACAAAGCGGCCCGCTGCTGCCTTCATGAAGGCTGCACGGACCCTATCCGCATGAACGAAGACCGGCCCACTAGCGCGGACCGGTCCCCCTGTCAATGCGTTTGCAACGATTCGTGAGCCGTCAGGAGGCCGGCGCCGTGGCATGGCGCTCCAGGGTCGTCATCAACTCGGCGGTCACGACGTCGATGGGCTTCATGCCGTCGAGGGTCTCCAGCATGCCGAGGCTCGCATAATAGGCCGACAGCGGCGCGGTCTGCGCGCGGTAAGCCTCGAGCCGGGTCTTGAACACCTCCGGGGTGTCATCCTTCCGGACGGGTTCGCCACGGGCGGCGGTCTCCGAGGCGCGCTTGGCGATACGGCCGACGAGGGCATCCTCGTCCACGGCGAGTTCCACCACGGTATCGAGCTTCAGGTTCTTGGCCTCCAGCATCCGATCGAGGGCCGAAGCCTGCTCGACGGTCCGGGGGAACCCGTCGAGGATGAAGCCGGCGCGGGCGTCGGATTCCTCGATCCGGTCGGCAACGATGCCGACCACGACTTCGTTGGGTACGAGGCCCCCGCTCTCCATGATCGCCTTGGCCTCGAGTCCGACGGGAGTCCCGGCGGCCACGGCGGCGCGCAGCATGTCACCGGTGGAGAGCTGCGGAATGCCGAACCGCTCGACGATGCGCGCGGATTGCGTCCCCTTACCCGCTCCCGGCGGTCCGAGCAGAATGATCCGCATGGCGTCGTTTCCTCAGGTCCGTTCTTCTTAAGGGCCGGCGGCCCCGCATGGGGCGCCGAGACTCATGGGCCGGTGCGATCGGGCTCAGCGACGGCGGCTGGCGCCGCGCAGTTTGGCCTTCTTGACGAGGCCCTCGTACTGGTGGGCCATCAGGTGCCCGTGGATCTGCGCAACCGTGTCCATCGTCACCGAGACGACGATGAGAAGCGAGGTGCCGCCGAACCCGATGCTCGCCGAAGAGTACGATGCGAGGATTTCCGGCACCAGACAGACGAAGGTCAAATACACCGCGCCGATGAGGGTGATACGGGTCAGCACCTTGTCGATGAAGGCGGCGGTGCGCTCACCGGGCCGGATGCCCGGAATGAAGCCGCCGTGCTTCTTCAGGTTGTCCGCAGTCTCTTCGGGGTTGAACACCACCGCCGTGTAGAAGAACGCGAAGAAGATGATCAGGGCCGCGTAGAGCACCATGTAGAGCGGCCGGCCATGGCCGATATAGGTCGTGATCGTCGCCAGCACGCCGGTGCCACCATTGTTGGCCGAGAAGCTCGCCACGGTGGCGGGCAGGAGCAGCAGCGATGAGGCGAAGATCGGCGGGATGACGCCGGCGGTGTTGAGCTTCAGCGGCAGGAACGAGGTCTGCCCCTCGTACATCTTATTGCCGACCTGACGCTTGGGGTAGTTGATGAGCAGCCGGCGCTGGGCGCGCTCCATGAAGACGATGAAGTAGACCAAGGCGACGGCGGCGACGCCCATCCCCAGGATCACGGCCGAAGACAGGGCGCCCGTACGGCTGAGTTCCAGCGCGCCGACGATGGCCACCGGAAGATGCGCGACGATGCCCGCGAAGATGATGAGCGAGGAGCCGTTGCCGATGCCGCGCGAGGTGATCTGCTCACCGATCCACATGAGGAACAGGGTGCCGCCCGTGAGCGTGATCACCGTGGACAGGATGAAGAACGGTCCCGGCTCGATGGCCGCGCTCGAACTCTGGAGGCCGAAGGCGATGCCCCAGCTCTGCACCAGGGCGAGCACCACCGTGAGGTAGCGCGTGTACTGGTTGATGACCTTGCGGCCAGACTCACCCTCCTTCTTCAGCGCTTCGAGGCTCGGGATAACCGAGGTGAGCAGCTGAATGATGATGGAGGCCGAGATGTACGGCATGATGTTCAGGGCGAAGATCGCCATGCGCTCGACGGCGCCGCCGGAGAACATGTTGAACAGCCCGAGCACGCCGCCGGCCTGCTGCTGAAAGTTCCGGGCGAACTGCTCCGGATCGATGCCGGGGATCGGGATATAGGTGCCGAGCCGAAACACGATCAGCGCACCCAGGGTGAACCAGATGCGCTTCTTGAGCTCGTCGGCCTTGGCGATGGCCCCGAAGTTGAGGTTCGCGGCAAGCTGCTCGGCGGCTGAGGCCATGGCACCGGTTCCTGAGATGGATATGCAAGGGGGCGACCGCCCCCGCTAAAACGGGAACGGCGGCCACGCGCGAGGTCGCACGGGCCGCCGCTCAAGGGTTCGACTTAGAGTCGGACGCGAGGCTACGCAACCACGCGGGCGGGCTTGCCACGGGTCGACACGCCGTCGCCGTACGTAACGGTCACGGTACCGCCGGCCTTCTCCACGGCCTCGACGGCCGATTTGGAGGCGCGGGTCACCTCGAAGGAGACCTTCGCGGTCAGCTCGCCGACGCCGAGGAGCTTGACGCCATCACGGGCCCGGGCGCAAAGGCCGGCGGCGATGAGGGTCTCGATGGTGACAGTGGCACCGGCCTCGAGACGGCCGGCATCGATCGCCTGCTGCACGCGGCCGAGATTCACCTCGTTCAGGTCCGTCGCGTACAGATTGTTGAAGCCGCGCTTGGGCAGGCGACGATGCAGCGGCATCTGACCGCCTTCGAAGCCCTTGATGGAGACGCCGGTGCGGGCCTTTTGACCCTTCACGCCGCGTCCAGCGGTCTTGCCCTTGCCGGAGCCGATGCCCCGGCCGACGCGCATCCGGTTCTTGGTTGCGCCGTCGTTGTCGTGGAGTTCGTTCAGTTTCATGATGCCCTCCCTCAGGCCGCGTCGCCAAGGACGCGCACGAGGTGCTGCACCTTGCGGATCATGCCGCGCACGGAGGGGGTATCCTCCAGCTCGGACACCCGATGCAGCTTGTTGAGCTTGAGGCCGATCAGCGTCGCGCGCTGATCACCCTCACGGCGGATCGGCGAGCCGATCTGCTCGATGCGGACGGTCTTCTGTGCCATCGGACCCTCCCTTACGCCACGGCTGCTTCGGACAGGTCGGACGGATCGGCATCGCGGCGGCGAGCCTGGAGCGCCGACACCTTGAGACCGCGACGGGCCGCGACGGCGCGCGGGCTGTCTTCGTTCTTCAGCGCGTCGAAGGTGGCGCGCACGAGGTTGTACGGGTTCGAGGAGCCGAGCGACTTCGCGACGACGTCCTGCATGCCCAGCGTCTCGAAGACGGCGCGCATGGGGCCGCCGGCGATGATGCCGGTACCCTGGGGGGCGGCGCGCAGGATGACCTTGCCGGCGCCGTGACGTCCGTGGACGTCGTGATGCAGGGTGCGGCCCTCGCGCAGGGCGACCCGGACGAGGCCACGCTTGGCGGCTTCCGTGGCCTTGCGGATGGCTTCCGGCACTTCGCGGGCCTTGCCGTGGCCGAAGCCGACGCGGCCCTTCTGGTCACCGACGACGACGAGGGCCGCGAAGCCGAAGCGACGGCCACCCTTCACCACCTTGGCGACGCGGTTGATGTGGACGAGCTTGTCCACGAACTCGCTGTCGCGCTCCTCGCGCTCCTCGCGGCGGCCGCGGCCCCCGCCTTCACGTTCACGTGCCATGTATCAGTTCCATCTCACTGGCGCGGGTGGCGGACCCGCTCGCTTGACTGTTTCGGATCGGAGGACGGACTGAGCCCGCCCTCCCCCGCCAAATTGGACCCGAGCCCGCGCCGGCCGCGACGGCCGACGCTTCCCGCGGGAGTTGGCTCAGAACTCGAGGCCACCCTCGCGGGCGGCATCGGCGAGCGCCTTGACGCGCCCGTGGTAAAGGTAGCCCGAGCGATCGAAGATCACCTGGGTGACGCCGGCCGCCTTGGCGCGCTCTGCGACGAGCTTGCCGACGGCCTGCGCCGCCGACACGTCGGCGCCCGTCTTCAGGCCGGTACGGAGATCCTTGTCGAGGCTCGAAGCGGCCGCGAGGGTCTTGCCCTGCGCGTCGTCGATGACCTGAACGTAGATCTGCTTGGACGAACGGAACACCGAGAGCCGGGGCCGTCCATTGGCCGCCGCCCGCAGCGCGCGGCGCACACGCGCCTTGCGGCGGACGAGTGCATCGATTTTGCGTGACATGTTGGCAGGCCCTTACTTCTTCTTGCCTTCCTTGCGGAAGATGAACTCGCCCGCGTACTTCACGCCCTTACCCTTGTAGGGCTCGGGACCGCGATAGTCGCGGATCTCGGCGGCCACCTGACCCACCACCTGCCGGTCGATGCCGGAGATGACGATCTCGGTGGGCTTCGGCACCGCGATCGTGATCCCCGCGGGGATCTCGTACTCGATGTCGTGGCTGTAGCCGAGCGAGAGCTTGAGTGCCTTGCCGGCCATCGCGGCGCGGTAACCCACGCCGGTGATCTCGAGCTTCTTCTCGAAGCCCTTGGAGACGCCTTCGACGAGGTTCGCCACCTGAGCGCGGGAAGTGCCCCAGAGCGAGCGGGCCTCCTTCGTCTGGTTCTTGGGCTGCACCGAGACGGCGCCGTCCTCGAACTTCACGTCGACCACATTGGGAACGACGTACTGGAGCTCGCCCTTGGAGCCCTTCATCTTAACCGTCTGACCGGTCACCGTGGCCGTCACACCGGACGGGACGGGAACGGGCTTCTTGCCTACGCGAGACATCGCCTTATTCCTCCAAGTCCAGGATCAGAACACCTTGCAGAGCACTTCGCCGCCGACGTTGCGCTCACGCGCCTCGTGGTCGGCCATGACGCCCTGCGGGGTGGACACGATGGTGACGCCGAGACCGTCGGCAACACGCGGCAACTCGCCGACGGACGAGTAGACACGGCGGCCGGGCTTCGACACGCGCTGGATCGAGCGGATGACGGGCTGGCCGTCGTAGTACTTCAACTCGATGGCGAACTCGGTACGACCGTTGCCGTAATCCGTGGTCGCGTAGTCGCGGATGTAGCCCTCGGACTTGAGAACGTCGAGGACGCTGGCGCGCAGACGCGAGCCAGGGGTCTGGACGACGTTGCGACGGCGCTGCTGACCGTTGCGGATGCGGGTGAGCATATCACCCACGGGATCGTTAACCATGGCGGATGCTCCTTACCAGCTCGACTTGACGAGACCGGGGATCAGACCCTGGTTGCCGAGTTCGCGCAGCGCGATGCGCGAGATGCCCATCTTGCGATAGAAGGCGCGGGGCCGGCCGGTCATGCCGCAGCGGTTGCGGATGCGGGTGGGCGACGAGTTGCGGGGCAGTTCCGCGAGCTTGAGGCGCGCCTCGAAGCGCTCCTCCATCTCGAGGGACTGGTCGTTGGCGGTGGCGAGGAGGGCCTTACGCTTGGGGGCGTAGAGCTTTACCAGCGCCTCGCGGTGCTTGTTCTTCTCAATCGAGCTTTTCTTTGCCATGTCTCTCTCCGGTGTCCGCGTCTGAAGCCCTAGCGGGGCCTCACTGCCGGAACGGGAATCGGAACTGCGTGAGGAGCGCGCGCGCCTCGGCATCGGTGCGGGCCGTCGTCTGGATGACGATGTCCATGCCCCAGGTCGCATCGACCTTGTCGTAGGAGATCTCCGGGAACACGAGGTGCTCCTTGAGGCCCAGGGCGTAGTTGCCGTTGCCGTCGAACGAACGCGGGTTCAGGCCGCGGAAGTCACGCACGCGGGGAAGCGCGATGGTGATCAGGCGATCCATGAACTCGTACATGCGCTGGCGACGCAGGGTCACCTTGCAGCCGATGGGCATGCCCTCGCGGACCTTGAAGGTCGCGATGGCCTTGCGGGCCTTCGTGATGACCGGCTTCTGACCGGCGATGAGGGCCAGATCGCCGGCGGCGACGGAGGCCTTCTTCGAGTCGGCGGTGGACTCGCCGACACCCATGTTGATCACGATCTTGGTGATCGACGGGACCTGCATCGGGTTCGAATAGCCGAACTCTTCGATGAGCTTCTGACGAACGACTTCGTCATAGTGCTTGCGCAGGCGGGGGACGTAGGTGTCCTGGTTCGCATCAGCCATCGATCTGGTCCCCCGTGGTCTTGGCGAAGCGGACCTTGCGGCCGTCTTCGAGGACGCGGAAACCCACGCGCGTCGGCTTGCCATTCGCGTCCTGCAACGCGAGATTCGAAAGATGGATCGCAGCTTCCTTGGAGACGATGCCGCCTTCCTGGTTCTGCGTCTGCTTCTGGTGCTTCTTCACCAGGTTGATACCCCGCACGACGGCGCGATCTTCCTTCGGAAGCACCTGGGTGACCTCGCCGGACCGACCCTTGTCACGACCGGAGAGGACGACAACGGTATCGCCCTTCTTGAGTTTGGCGGCCATTACAGCACCTCCGGCGCGAGCGAGATGATCTTCATGTGGTTGCGGGCGCGGAGTTCGCGCGGCACCGGTCCGAAGATGCGGGTGCCGATCGGCTCTTTCTGGTTGTTGATCAGAACGGCGGCGTTCTTGTCGAAGCGGATCACCGAACCGTCAGGACGCTTCACTTCCTTCGCCGTACGAACGACGACCGCCTTCATGACGTCGCCCTTCTTCACGCGGCCCCGGGGAATCGCTTCCTTGACGGACACCACGATGATGTCGCCGACACCGGCGTATTTACGCTTCGACCCGCCCAGAACCTTGATGCACATCACGCGGCGCGCACCAGAGTTGTCGGCGACGTCCAGATTCGTCTGCATCTGGATCACGGGCAGTGACCTTTCTTTGTTTCAGGCGGGTTTCCGCACACGGACGGTATTGTCCGGCGGACGACGCCTGACGGGGATCTAATGTCCCCGGCTCATATCAAGAACCGCGCAATCGGTGTGGTAAAACACCGGCGCGGTCACCGCGTTCGAAGGGCACTAACACCCTTCTCAACTGTCGCGAAGGCATGCCCATTACACCGGGATGACGCCCTACGCAAGGGGAATCCGCTCGATTGTCATCCGGGCCGGTCGCGCAGCCCATCTCGGATCGAAACGGCATTCCGAGGTACGGCACCGGTACAACACACGCCTTGATACGAAAAAGCGGGCGCAGAATTCTGCGCCCGCTTTTTCCCGTTTCGACCCACGGACCGAACTCACGCCTCGGCGGCGGGAGCCTCCGACCCGGTGCCCGTCACGAGCTGCCAGGTCTTGGTCTTGGAGAACGGACGGCACTCCTCGATCGACACGGTCTGGCCGACCTTGGCGACGTTGGCTTCGTCGTGGGCGTGATAGTTCTTCGAACGACGGACGGTCTTCTTCATCACCGGGTGGGTGAAGCGACGCTCCACCTTCACGACGATGGTCTTCTCGCCCTTGTCGCTGACGACGACGCCCTGCAATACGCGCTTCGGCATGATGGTCTCCTCAAGCCTGCGCGGACTTCAGCGTCTTCTGACGCTGGAGCGTACGGACGCGGGCGATATCGCGGCGGACTTCGCGGACGCGCGCGACGTTCTCGAGCTGGCCGGTGGCGCCCTGGAAGCGCAGGTTGAACTGCTCCTTCTTCAGGTTCAGCAGCTCATCGTTCAGCTGATCGGGCGACAGGGCGGCGAGATCCGACTGTCTTTGCGACGACTTCATGATCCCCTCCCCTTAGTCAGCGATGCGCTGAACGACGCGCGTGCGGATCGGGAGTTTGGCCGCGCCGAGGCGCAGGGCCTCCTTCGCGACGTCCTCGGCCACGCCGTCGACTTCGAACATGATACGACCGGGATGCACGCGGGCAGCCCAGAATTCGGGAGCACCCTTACCGGAGCCCATGCGGACTTCGGTGGGTTTTGCCGTGACCGGAACGTCCGGGAAGATCCGGATCCAGACGCGGCCCTGGCGCTTCATCTCGCGGGTGATCGCGCGGCGGGCCGCCTCGATCTGGCGCGCGGTGATGCGCTCGGGCTCAACGGCCTTCAGGCCGAAGGTCCCGAAGTTGAGGTCGAAGCCGCCCTTGGCCGCACCGTGGATGCGACCCTTGAACTGCTTACGGAACCTGGTCTTCTTGGGTTGCAACATGGCAGCCTCTCAACACCTCTCTAGGGTGACGGGGTCACGAACACGCCCTCAGGCGTGCTCGCGCCGGCCGCGCTCGCGGCCACCCTCACCATCGCGCTCGCGACGGCCGCCCGAACGGCCACCCTCTTCCTGCGCCTTCTTATCCTGGGCCATGGGATCGTGCTCGAGGATCTCGCCCTTGAACACCCAGACCTTGATCCCGCACGTCCCGTAGGTCGTGAAGGCGGTGGCGACACCGTAATCGACGTCGGCACGCAGGGTATGCAGGGGCACGCGGCCCTCGCGGTACCATTCCTGGCGCGCGATCTCGGCACCGCCGAGACGACCGGAGCAGTTGATCCGGATGCCCTCGGCGCCCAGACGCATGGCCGACTGCACGGCGCGCTTCATGGCACGACGGAAGGCGACGCGACGCTCGAGCTGCTGGGCGATCGAGTCGGCCACGAGGGTGGCATCGATCTCGGGTTTGCGGACCTCGACGATGTTGATCGTCACGTCGGCCTTGGTCAGCGAGCCGACGAGCTTGCGCAGCTTCTCGATGTCGGCGCCCTTCTTGCCGATCACCACACCCGGGCGACCCGAGTGGATGGTGACGCGGCACTTCCGGTGCGGACGCTCGATGACGATCTTCGAGACGGCGGCCTGCTTCAGCTGCTTCGTGAGGGCGGCGCGGATCGCGACGTCCTCGTGCATGAGCTTGGCATATTCACCCTTCTGGGCGAACCAGCGGGAGTCCCAGGTCCGGTTGATACCGAGCCGCAGACCGATCGGATTGACTTTCTGGCCCATCAGGTCCTCCTCACGCCGCTTCGGCGGTCGGGACTTCGCGCACCACGATGGTGAGGTTCGCGAAGGGCTTCAGGATACGGGCGCCGCGGCCGCGGGCCCGAGCGTGGAAGCGCTTGAGCACGAGGGCCTTGCCGACGAACGCCTGTGCGACGATGAGGTCATCGACGTCGAGGTTGTGGTTGTTCTCGGCGTTGGCGATGGCGCTCTCGAGGCACTTCTTGACCTCGCGGGCGATCCGCTTGCGGGAGAATTCGAGGTCGGCGAGGGCCGTCTCGACCTTCTTGCCGCGAATGAGCTGCGCGACGAGATTGAGCTTCTGGGGACTGACGCGCAGCATGCGCGCGACGGCCTGAGCCTCGTTCTCGGGGAGCGCGCGGGGAGTGGCGGGCTTGCCCATGATCAGCGCCTCTTCGACTTCTTGTCGGCCGCGTGACCGTGGAAGGTGCGGGTCGGCGAGAACTCGCCGAACTTATGGCCGACCATTTCTTCGGACACGTAGACCGGGATGTGCTTCTGCCCGTTGTGCACACCGAAGGTGAGCCCGACGAACTGCGGCAGGATCGTGGAGCGGCGGCTCCAGATCTTGATGACTTCGTTGCGGCTGGCCCCGCGAGCGGTTTCAGCCTTCTTGAGGAGGTAGCCGTCGATGAACGGCCCCTTCCAGAGCGAGCGTGCCATGATGGTTACTTCTTGCGGTTGTGACGGCTGGACAGGATGAAGACGTCGGTCCGCTTGTTGGAGCGGGTCTTCTTCCCCTTGGTGGGAACGCCCCACGGCGTGACCGGGTTACGACCGCCCGAAGTCCGTCCCTCACCGCCGCCGTGCGGGTGATCGACCGGGTTCATGGCGACACCGCGAACGTGCGGGCGCTTGCCGAGCCAGCGGTTACGCCCCGCCTTGCCGAGCGAGATGTTCATGTGGTCGGGGTTCGACACAGCACCAACGCTGGCGAAGCACTGACCGTGGACCAGGCGCTGCTCGCCCGAGTTCAGGCGCAGGGTGACGTAACCCTGGTCGCGCCCGACGATCTGGGCGTAGTTGCCGGCGGAGCGGGCGATGGCACCACCCTTGCCGATCTTCAGCTCGACGTTGTGAACGATCGTACCCACGGGCATGTTGCCCACGGGACCGGCGTTGCCCGGCTTGATGTCGACCTGCTCGGCAGCGATCACCTTGTCACCCGGCGACAGGCGCTGGGGGGCGAGGATGTAGCTCTGCGTGCCGTCCGGGTAGGCGATCAGCGCGATGAACGCCGTGCGGTTCGGATCGTACTCGATCCGCTCGACGGTGGCGCTCACACCCATCTGCGTCCGCCGTTTGAAATCGACGTTGCGCAGGGTGCGCTTGTGACCGCCGCCCCGGAAACGGACGGTGATACGGCCGAGGTTGTTGCGGCCGCCGGACGACGACTTGCCCTCGGTGAGCTTCTTGACCGGCTTGCCCTTGTAGAGCTCACGGCGGTCGACGAGCACGAGCTGGCGAAGGCTCGGCGTGACCGGTTTGAATGTCTTCAAGGCCATCGGTGGTGATCCTTAACCCGACTTGTCTCAGAGGCCGGTCGTGACATCGATCGTTTCACCCTCGGCGAGGGTCACGATCGCTTTTTTCACGTCCGAACGCTGTCCGCGAAGCCCGCGGAAGATTTTCTTCTTGCCCTTGGTCACGAGGGTGTTCACCGCCGTGACCTTGACGTCGAACAGCTTCTCCACCGCTTCCTTGATCTGCGGCTTCGTCGCCTTCGGGGCAACCCGGAAAACGACCTTGTTCTGCTCGGTGAGGTTCGTCGCCTTCTCCGTGATCACGGGGGAGACGATGATATCGTAGTGGCGCGGATCGGCACTCATTTGAAACGCGCCTCCAGCGCATCGATCGCCGCGCGCGTCAGCACGAGCTTGTCGCGGCGCAGGATGTCGTAGACGTTGATGCCCTGGATCGGAAGCACGTCGATCTGCGGAATGTTCCGGGCGGCGCGACCGAAGTTCACGTCGACCTCGGTCCCGCTGATGATCAGCGCGCTCGACAGGCCCATCTTCTCGAAACGTTCGGCGAGCGCCTTGGTCTTGCCTTCGGCGAGCTTCACGTCGTCGATGACGATGAGGGTCGAATCCTTCACCTTAGCCGACAGGGCGTGCTTGAGGGCCAGGGCCCGGACCTTCTTCGGCAGGTCGTGAGCGTGGGAGCGCACGACCGGACCGAAGGCGCGTCCACCGCCGCGGAACTGCGGAGCGGAGGCGGCGCCGTGACGGGCGTTACCGGTGCCCTTCTGCTTGTACAGCTTCTTGCGGGTCCGGTTGACGTCCGAACGGTTCTTGACCGCGTGGGTGCCGGCCTGACGCTTGGCGAGCTGCCAGCGCACCATGCGCTGGAGCAGGTCGACGCGGGGCTCGAGACCGAAGATGGTCTCGTCCAGATCGACGGAGCCGGCTCCGGCGCCGTCGAGGGTGGTGATATCGAGCTTCATCACGCGTTCTCCTCGGAAGCGGGAGCCTCGGGAGCCGGGGCGTCGGAGACGGGGGCGGAGGCACCCAGCTCGCGGAACTTGCCAGGCTGCGGAACGTCCGCGGGGAGCTTGCGCTTCACCGCGTCGCGGATCTGGATCCAGCCGCCGGCGACGCCGGGAACCGCACCTTCGACCAGGATCAGGCCGCGCTCGACGTCCGTGCGGACGACGCGCAGGTTCTGGGTGGTGACCCGATCGACGCCCATGTGACCGGGCATCTTCTTGTTCTTGAAGGTCTTGCCGGGGTCCTGACGGCCGCCGGTCGAACCGATGGAGCGGTGCGACACGGACACGCCGTGGGTCGCGCGCAGACCACCGAAGTTCCAGCGCTTCATACCGCCGGCGAAGCCCTTACCCGTGGTGGTGCCCGTCACGTCGACGAACTGACCCGGGATGAAGTGATCGGCGGTGATTTCGGCGCCAACCGGGATCAGCTTGTCCTCGGACACGCGGAACTCGGCGAGCTTCTGCTTGGGCTCGACCTTGGCGACGGCGAACCGACCGCGCTCGGCGGCCGACACGTTCTTCACCTTGGCCTTACCGACGCCGACCTGAAGGGCGACGTAGCCGTTCTTCTCGACGGTACGGTGGGCAACCACCTGGCATTGATCGATTTTAAGCACCGTGACCGGAACATGTTCGCCTGCATCCGTAAAGATGCGGGTCATGCCGACCTTCTGTGCGATGACGCCTGAGCGCATAGGTGTCTCCCCTCGCGCGATTTACGGTAAGCTCTAAATCCCCGCGGGACTTAGAGCTTGATCTCCACGTCCACGCCGGCGGCGAGGTCGAGCTTCATGAGCGCGTCCACGGTCTGCGGCGTCGGATCGACGATATCGAGGACGCGCTTGTGGGTGCGCATCTCGAACTGCTCGCGCGACTTCTTGTCGATGTGGGGCGAGCGGTTGACGGTGAACTTCTCGATATGCGTCGGCAGCGGGATCGGGCCACGGATGGTGGCGCCGGTGCGCTTGGCCGTCGAGACGATCTCGCGGGTCGAGGCATCGAGAATCCGATGGTCGAACGCCTTGAGGCGGATGCGAATATTCTGACCGTTCATGACCTGAAACCTTGGCGGGACGAGGATGGGGCGGGCGCGAGGACCCGCCCCTCTGTCGTTCCCTGCAGACGTGACTTGGACGGACGATTACTCGTTGATGGCGGCGACGACGCCGGCGCCGACGGTACGGCCGCCTTCACGGATGGCGAAGCGGAGCTTCTCTTCCATGGCGACGGGGACGATGAGGGTGACGTCCATGGTGACGCTGTCGCCGGGCATCACCATCTCGGTGCCCTCGGGGAGCACGCACACGCCGGTCACGTCCGTGGTGCGGAAGTAGAATTGCGGGCGGTAGTTGGTGAAGAACGGCGTGTGGCGACCGCCCTCCTCCTTGGTGAGGATGTAGGCTTCGGCCTTGAACTTGGTGTGGGGCTTCACCGAGCCGGGCTTGCACACGACCTGACCGCGCTCGACGTCCTCACGCTTGGTGCCGCGCAGGAGCACGCCGACGTTGTCGCCCGCCTGGCCCTGATCGAGGAGCTTGCGGAACATCTCGACGCCCGTGACCGTCGTGGTCTGGGTGTCGCGGATGCCCACGATCTCCACGGTCTCGCCGACCTTGACGATGCCGCGCTCGACGCGACCCGTCACCACCGTGCCGCGGCCCGAGATCGAGAACACGTCCTCGATGGGCATCAGGAACGGCTTGTCGATGGGACGCTCCGGCTGCGGGATGTAGGCGTCCACCGACTCCATGAGCTTCAGCACGGCGTCGTGACCCACGGCCTTGTCGCCGTTGTCGAGCGCCACCTTGGCCGAACCCTTGGTGATCGGGATGTCGTCACCGGGGAAGTCGTACTTCGACAGGAGCTCGCGCACCTCCATCTCGACGAGCTCGAGGAGCTCCTCGTCGTCGACGAGGTCGACCTTGTTGAGGAACACCACCAGGGCCGGCACGCCGACCTGACGGGCGAGCAGGATGTGCTCGCGGGTCTGCGGCATCGGGCCGTCGGCCGCCGACACCACCAGGATCGCGCCGTCCATCTGGGCGGCACCCGTGATCATGTTCTTCACGTAGTCGGCGTGGCCGGGGCAATCCACGTGGGCGTAGTGCCGGTTCGTGGTCTCGTACTCAACGTGCGCCGTCGAGATCGTGATGCCGCGGGCCTTCTCCTCCGGTGCCTTGTCGATCTGGTCGTACGCCGTGAACGTCGCGCCGCCCGTCTCGGCCAGAACCTTCGTGATCGCCGCCGTCAGAGACGTCTTGCCGTGATCGACGTGACCGATCGTGCCGATGTTGCAGTGCGGCTTCGTACGCGAAAATTTCTCTTTGGCCAT
>NZ_FOPM01000012.1 GCF_900113485.1 Methylobacterium gossipiicola | reverse complement strand
AGCTTCCAGACCGGCTGGGCCGCCGGCGGTGGCATCGAGTACGCTCTCCCGACGGACTCGTTCTTCAACTTCTTCAAGTCCTCGGCCGTGACGTTCAAGGTCGAAGGTCTGTACGTCAACCTCGACCAGGGCAACCGCAACAACGGCGCCTTCGCGGTCAACAACGTCGGCACCGTCATCACCACCAACAGCCCCGGCGTCGCCCTCGTCTCCGGCGGCCGTCAGATCCGCGACACCGAGTTCGCCGTCGTCCGCGCCGGCCTGAACTACAAGTTCGGCTCCTACTAGGATCTGCGGGACATCCCGGAACCGCGAGGTTCCGGGCTCGGCCTGAGCGTCCCCAGCCCCGATCACCTGGCCGCTTGTGCCGAGGCGACACCCCGAGGAGAGATCCTCGGGGTGTCGCTTTTTGTCTGTCTCGATCCGTTGGAAGTCCCGGCGGCGCTGTCAATGACGGCGGACAAGAGCGACGATATCCGAGCAGGGCACGGACGGGCGGCCTACGCGCCGGGTGCACGCTCCGTTGGGGATGGGGCCGCGAAAGAGATCCGTGCCGCCGCCCGCGAGCGCGGGAGGGCAGCGCTCGCGGCTTCAGATTCCCCCGCCCGCGACCTCGCGGGCCACGGCGCGGCGGCCGATGTCGCGGCGGCAGAACCCCTCCGGCCAGTCGATCCGGGCGATGGCGGCATAGGCGCGCGCCTGGGCCTCCAGCATGGAGGAACCCAGGGCCGTCACCGTGAGCACCCGGCCGCCATCGGCGAGGAGTTGCCCGTTCTCGGCCCGGGTCCCGGCCTGGAACACGATCACGTTCTCATCCGATTGGGCCTCGGCGATACCGCGAATCACCGAACCGCGCATGACCGCACCGGGATAGCCGGCCGCCGCCATCACCACCGTCAGGGCGGCGCGACTCTCGTCGAACGGGATCGCGACACCGGACACGTCGCCGTCGCAGGCGGCGAGCAGGGCCGGGACGAGGTCGCCGGCGAGACGTGGCATGAGCACCTGTGCCTCCGGATCGCCAAAGCGGGTGTTGTACTCGATGAGCTTGGGGCCGTCGGCCGTGAGCATCAGCCCGGCATAGAGAATGCCGGTGAACGGGATGCCACGGGCGCGCATGCCGTCGAGCGTCGGGGCGATGATGGTCTCCATCACCACCCGCTCCAGGGCGGGGGTCAGGATGGTGGCGGGCGAATAGGCGCCCATGCCGCCGGTGTTGGGGCCGCGATCTCCGTCGAACACCCGCTTGTGATCCTGCGCCGTCCCCACGGGCACGGCGCGGGTGCCGTCGCACAGGGCAAAGAAGCTCGCCTCCTCGCCGAACAGGCATTCCTCGATGACGATCTCGGCGCCGGGCTCACCGAGCATCGCCCGGACGGCGTCCTGCGCCTGCTCCAGGGTCTCGGCCACGACCACGCCCTTGCCGGCGGCGAGGCCATCGGCCTTCACCACGATGGGGGCACCGCGCTCCGTCAAATACGCGAGGGCGGCGTCCCGGTCGGTGAACCGCGCGAAGGCGGCGGTGGGGATGCCGCATTCGGCGCAGAGATCCTTGGTGAACCCCTTCGAGCCTTCGAGCTGGGCGGCGGCCTTCGTCGGCCCGAAGGCCCGGATGCCGGCCGCCGCGAGGCTATCCACGAGGCCGGCCACCAGGGGCACTTCGGGGCCGATCACCACGAGGCCGACGGCCTCCGCCGCGCAGAAGGCCCGGACCGCCGCATGGTCGGCGACATCGAGGTCCGGACGATTCTGGCCGAAGGCCGCCGTTCCGGGATTGCCCGGCGCGGAAAAGAGGCGATCGCAGAGGGGGCTCTTGGCGAGGGCGTAGGCGAGGGCATGCTCGCGCCCCCCGGAGCCGATGAGGAGGATGTTCATGGGGCCAAGCTCTTCCTCAAAAGCGGCCGCTTGAAAAGAAGGATTCGGACGCGCCGCGCGCCTTTGCATGGGAAGAGTCCCACCCCACCGCCGCGTCACGAGATTTCTTTCGAAGCGAGCCGGAACCGTAAGGTGGCGACCGATGTTGAAAAGAGATCATGCCAGGCTGTCGCAAATCCCTCCCGTCTTCGATGGCCCGGCCCCGGCTTCGGGGCGTGAGCGCCACGCGGTACGTGATCAAAGGTCGGATGCCGGCCCGGGCCTGCAACGACAATCGCCGCCCGCAGAACGCGCCGGGCTGGTATTGGGCCTTGGCGGTGGGCGCCCTCCCGACCGCCTGCATGGCCTTGATCCTGTCGGTCTTCCTCTAAAGCGACCTTCGACCAGGACATCCAGCGTTCACGGCCGAAGCGCCGCGCGGGTGCGCCCTTTACCTCCCTGGCGGCCTTCACTAGCGTCCGCCGCCATGGCCGTTCCTCCCCCGCCTTCCGCCGCGAAGACCGGCGCACCCGCCGTCTCGAATGTCGCCGAATGGTCGGTGGGCGACCTCGCCTCCGCCCTGAAACGAACCCTCGAGGACGCCTTCGGCCACGTCCGCCTGCGCGGCGAGATCTCGGGGTTTCGCGGCCAGCACGGCTCCGGCCACGCCTATTTCTCCCTCAAGGACGGCACCGCGCGCATCGACGCCGTGGTGTGGAAGGGAACCTTCGCCCGCCTGCGCCAGAAGCCACAGGAGGGCCTGGAGGTCGTCGCAACCGGGCGGATCACCACGTTTCCGGGCAAGTCCTCCTACCAGATCGTCATCGAGACCCTGGAGCCCGCCGGCATCGGCGCCTGGATGGCGCTCCTGGAGGAGCGCAAGCGGGTGCTCGCCGCCGAGGGTCTGTTCGCGTCCGACCGCAAGCGGCCGATTCCCTATCTGCCCCGCGTGGTCGGCGTCGTGACCTCGCCCACGGGCGCGGTGATCCGCGACATCCTGCACCGCCTCGCCGACCGCTTTCCCCGGCCGGTCCTCGTTTGGCCCGTGCGGGTTCAGGGGGAGGGGGCGGCCGAGGAGATCGCCGCCGCCATCCGGGGCTTCGACGCGCTCCCGCGCGGAGGGCCGATCCCGCGCCCCGACGTGCTCCTCGTCGCGCGCGGCGGCGGCTCCATCGAGGATCTGTGGGCCTTCAACGAGGAGGCGGTGGTGCGCGCCGCGGCGGAGTGCACGATCCCCCTGATCTCGGCGGTGGGGCACGAGACCGACACCACCCTCATCGATTTCGTGGCCGACCGGCGGGCCCCCACGCCCACGGGCGCCGCCGAGATGGCGGTGCCGGTCCGGGCCGACCTCCTCGCCGAGGTGGCCGACCTCGGTCGCCGCCAGCGTGAGGCCGTGGAGCGCAAGCTCGACCGGGAGGGAAGCGACCTGCGCGCCCTCGTCCGGGCGATGCCGGGCGTCGATGCGTTCCTGGCGGGCAAGCGCCAGCGCCTCGACCTCGCCGAAGCCCGCCTCGGGCCAGCGCTCGCGGGCAACGCCCGCGTGCATCGCCTCAGGGTCTCGCGCCTCGTCGAACGCTTCGTGCGCCATCCGCCGACCCTGGCGCTGGCCGAAGCCCGGGGGCGCCTCGCCCGCCTCGGCGACCGGCCGGAAGCGGCGCTACGCCACGGCACCCGCCACCGGGCCGAGGCCCTCGCCTATCTCGGCCGCCGCCTCGTCGTCGCCCGCGACGCCACCCTGGCGCGCTCCGCCGCCGAGGGCGCGCGCAGCCGCGTCCGCCTCGACGCCCTCCAGGCGCGCCTCGACCGGGCCGGCGCCCGTCTCACGGAGCGGCGGCGCGACCGCATCGAGACCCTCGGGAGCCTGCTCGGCTCCCTCAGCTACCGCGCGGTCCTGGCGCGGGGCTTCGCCCTGGTGCGGGACGACTCGGGCGCGGCCATCCGCACCGCCGCCGCCGCGAATTCGGCCGGGACCGTGAGCCTCGAATTCGCCGACGGCGCCGTCGCCGCCCGGATCGCGCCCCGCGACGGCGCGCCGACCGGGGAGGGGGCCTCGCCGCCCGCGCCGGCGCGCCCGAAGCGCGCCCCGCGAAAGCCGGCGGTCAAGCCCCTGATCCAGGGCTCTCTGTTCGAGGGATGACGCAGGGCGCCGGGGCCTTCGTACGGCGCCGATGGGCCATGCCCCTCCACGGGTTGACGAATGGCGCGACGTTTGCGAACGGCGGCACGACCCTGTGTTTCGCGCGTTTCCCGATCTCGGGCCACCCGCGAAACGCGCGAAGGAGCCGCGATGACCAACACGATCGACAGTGCGCAGAAGCTTCACCTCGTCTTCGGCGGCGAACTCGAGAATCTCGATGGCGTGAGCTTCCGCGACGTGAAGGGCCTCGACATCGTCGGCATCTTTCCCGACTACGCCTCGGCTCAGACCGCCTGGAAGGCCAAGGCACAATCCACGGTGGACAGCGCGCAGACCCGCTACTTCATCGTCCACCTGCATCGCCTGCTCGAACCCTGATCCCGTGAAGCGGAAGGCGGGCGGGCATTGTGAGCCCCCCCGTCCGCTGGTATGCACCCCGTCCGAAAACGGCTCCCGGTTTCAACGACTTGGTTGAGGGTTCGGCGGGCGAAGGATCGCGAGAAGTAACCTCCGCATGAAGTCCTCGATCAAGATCATCGCCGGCAATGCCAGCCGCCCCCTCGCCGAGGCCATCGCGGCGTATCTCGAATTGCCGCTGGCGAAATGCATGGTCCGGCGCTTCGCCGACATGGAGATCTTCGTCGAGTTGCAGGAGAACGTCCGCGGCGAGGACGTGTTCATCGTCCAGTCGACGTCCTTTCCCGCCAACGATCACCTGATGGAACTGCTCATCATGATCGACGCGGCGCGGCGCTCCTCGGCCCGGCGCATCACCGCCGTGATCCCGTATTTCGGCTATGCCCGCCAGGATCGGCGTACCTCGGGGCGCACCCCGATCTCGGCCAAGCTCGTCGCCAACCTCATCACCGAGGCCGGCGCCGACCGCGTGATGACGCTGGACCTCCATGCCGGCCAGATCCAGGGCTTCTTCGACATCCCCACCGACAACCTGTTCGCCGCCCCCGTGAAGGTGCGCGACATCAAGGAGCGCCTCGACCCCAAGGACTGGATGGTGGTCTCGCCGGATGTCGGCGGCGTGGTCCGCGCCCGCGCCATCGCCAAGCGCATCGACGCGACGCTGGCCATCGTCGACAAGCGCCGCGAGCGCCCGGGTGAGTCGGAGGTGATGAACATCATCGGCGAGGTCGAGGGCCGGTCCTGCATCCTCGTCGACGACATCGTCGATTCCGGCGGCACCCTGGTGAACGCCGCCGAGGCCCTGCTCAATGCCGGCGCGAAGGATGTGTCGGCCTACATCACCCACGGCGTGCTCTCGGGCGGCGCGGTGTCGCGCATCGCCGCATCGCGGATGAAGGAGCTGGTGATCACCGATTCGATCCAGCCGACGCAAGCCGTCAAGCTCGCCCGCAACATCCGCGTCGCCACCATCGCGCCGCTGCTGGGCGAGGCCATCGGCAGGACGGCGACGGAATCGAGCGTGTCGAGCCTGTTCACCTGACGGTTCGCCGCCGGGGCGGCGGTTGCCGCAGAAGACGGGACGGGGGCCGGGCGCCATGCGCGTGATCGCAATTGCGCATCCCCCGTCGCAGCCTGTATAGACGCAACTCCCCTATTGCAGCGTTGAGACGGGATGCTGCCGGCCAGTCGAAGGCCGGAGCGAGCGGCGCCACGTCGGCGGCGCCCCGACGCCCGTCCCGCCCCAACCGTTGGAGTTGTCCGATGTCCCAAGGCCCGTTGATGCCGAAGGCCACCGCCGTCTGGCTGGTGGAGAACACGTCCCTGGCCTTCGAGCAGATCGCCGAGTTCTGCAAGCTTCATCCCCTCGAGGTGAAGGGCATCGCCGACGGCGAGGTCGCGGCCGGCATCAAGGGCCTCGATCCCATCACCACGGGCCAGCTCACCCGCGACGAGATCGAGCGGGCGCAGCGGGTGCCGAACTACAAGCTCAAGGTCGCCGTCTCGAAGGTGAAGCTGCCCGAGGTCAAGCGCACCACCAAGGGTCCGCGCTACACCCCCCTGTCGCGCCGCCAGGATCGCCCCAACGCCATCCTCTGGCTCCTGCGCAACCACCCGGAACTCAAGGACGCGCAGATCATCCGCCTCGTCGGCACCACCAAGTCGACGATCCAGCAGATCCGCGAGCGCACCCACTGGAACTCCGCCTCGCTCCAGCCCATGGACCCGGTGACCCTGGGCCTGTGCACGCAGATCGACCTCGATTTCGAGGTGCAGCGCTCGGCCAAGGATCGCCCCGCCAATCTCCCGGCCGATGGCGGTGCCACCCTGCTGCCGACGGAGATCTCCACGGCGACGGATTACACCGAGACCGACGACCATCACCGCAGCGTGCGCGACGAGAAGCTTAACGCTGATTCGGTGTTCGCCAAGCTCAAGGGCATGCGCAACACGGACGACGAGGACGACGAGGACTGATCCGCGCGGCGACCGCTCTTCGCGCCCGAACGACCCGATCCGCGCCGGAACCCCGGCGCGGATTTTCTTTTCCCCGGGCCCGATCTCCCCGCCGCTCAGCCATCGGCGAGCGGCAACATAATGGGAGAGCGCTCTCATTTTTGGTCGAAAATTTTGAAAAATGCGTAATATTGCTTCCCCTCGAACGGCGAGGGCGTAGTCTCAGGGACGATGATGACCGTGCAGGGCACCGGACAGGAAATGGGACCGGCCCCCGATCCGCGAGGCATCGAAGCGCCGGCCTCGATCTCCGTCGACGCCTCGTCCGTCGATGCCGCCCGCGTGCGAGCACCGACGACCCTCGCGGAATCCCTCATCACGGAAGCCGGCTGGACGCGCGGCAATTTCGGCCATGACGGCCCCAACCCACCCTACCTGCGCATCGGCGGCAAGCTCTGGCTGACCCTGACCGAATTCGAGCCGTGCTTCTCGTCGTTCCACCGCGACCGGTTGCTGTTCCGCTCCAAGGTTTCCATGACGGACCACCTGTCGCACTACGATCAGATCATGGTCGACCCCCTCGCGTTCGAGGATCGGTTCGGCCCGCGACAGGGAACCGACGCCACCTTTCCGTTCGGCGCCTGGCTGTCGATTCGCGAGGTCCGGTTCACCGGCATCGAGTTGCTGGGTAAGCGGCACGGGCCGGTGCGGCTGCCCCTCGAACCCCTGGCCGTCGCCTCCGCCATCTGGTTGCGCCACACGGGACGGACCGGCCCGGCGCCGGCCTGACGGGCAGCGCCCTCGGCGGACGCACCATCTTGCCGGAATCGACGCGATCCGATAAGCAACCGGGGTTCTCCGATTGGACCTCGACGAGGGTGCGGGCGTTTTCGTCCGGCTCCGCCCCCCATTGGAGAATGGCCCTCGACCATCGTTTCGAAATGCGTCGGCCCTCCGCGTGGGGGTGAGCCCATCCGGTCCCCATCATGGGCCGGGGGCGGCAATCGCCGAGGGTGTCCCGTCACACGAACCGCCGACGCCGGCCTCCGAGGAGGCCTGTCAGGAGACAGAATGACCGCTGGTAACGCCCTGCAGCGTACCCCGAGCCGCGACGATTTCGCGGCCCTGCTCGAGGAGTCCTTCCTCCAGCACGAGATCACCGAAGGTTCCGTCGTCAAGGGTCGCGTCGTCGCGATCGAGAAGGACGTCGCCGTCATCGACATCGGCGCCAAGACCGAAGGCCGTGTCGCCCTCAAGGAATTCAACGGCCCCGGCCGCGAAGGCGATCTCGCCGTCGGCGACGAGGTCGAGGTCTATGTCGACCGCATCGAGAATGCGCTGGGCGAGGCCGTCATCTCGCGCGACAAGGCGCGCCGCGAGGAGAGCTGGGTCAAGCTCGAGAAGGCCTTCGAGGCCAACGAGCGCGTCACCGGCGCGATCTTCAACCAGGTCAAGGGCGGCTACACCGTCGACCTCGACGGCGCCGTGGCGTTCCTGCCGCGCTCCCAGGTCGACATCCGCCCCGTGCGCGACGTCACGCCCCTGCTCGGCACGCCCCAGCCGTTCCAGATCCTCAAGATGGATCGCCGCCGCGGCAACATCGTCGTGTCGCGCCGCACCGTCCTCGAAGAGAGCCGCGCCGAGCAGCGCTCCGAGCTGGTGGCCAACCTCGAAGAGGGTCAGGTCATCGACGGCGTCGTCAAGAACATCACCGAGTACGGCGCCTTCGTCGATCTCGGCGGCATCGACGGCCTGCTCCACGTCACCGACATGGCGTGGCGCCGCGTGAACCACCCGTCCGAGGTCGTGACCATCGGCCAGACGGTCAAGGTCAAGATCATCAAGATCAACCACGAGACCCACCGCATCTCGCTCGGCATCAAGCAGCTGCTGGCCGATCCGTGGGAGGGCATCGCCCAGCGCTACCCCGTCGACGCCAAGCTCAAGGGTCGCGTCACCAACATCACCGACTACGGCGCCTTCGTGGAGTTGGAGCCGGGGATCGAGGGCCTGATCCACGTCTCCGAGATGTCCTGGACGAAGAAGAACGTTCATCCGGGCAAGATCGTCTCCACCTCCCAGGAAGTGGAAGTGCAGATCCTCGAAGTCGATCCCGTCAAGCGCCGTATCTCGCTCGGCCTCAAGCAGACCCTCCAGAACCCCTGGGAGGCCTTCGCCGAGCAGCATCCGGTCGGCTCCGAGGTCGAGGGCGAGGTCAAGAACAAGACCGAGTTCGGTCTGTTCATCGGCCTCGACGGCGATGTCGACGGCATGGTCCACCTGTCGGATCTCGACTGGAACCGTCCCGGCGAGCAGGTCATCGAAGAGTTCAAGAAGGGCGACATGCTCCGCGCTCAGGTTCTCGACGTCGATGTCGAGAAGGAGCGCATCTCGCTCGGCGTGAAGCAGCTCGGCGGCGACCCCTTCACGGAGGCCGGTGAGCTCAAGAAGGGTCAGATCGTGACCTGCGAAGTGACGGAAGTGAAGGATTCGGGCGTCGACGTGAAGATCGTCGACACCGACCTCACCACCTTCATCCGCCGGGCCGAGCTCGCCCGCGACCGTGGCGACCAGCGCCCCGAGCGCTTCGCCGCTGGCGAGAAGTTCGACGCCCGCGTGATCCAGTTCGACCGCAAGGCGCGCCGGGTCCAGCTCTCCATCAAGGCCCTCGAAATGGCCGAGGAGAAGGAGGCGATGGCCCAGTTCGGCTCCGCCGATTCCGGCGCCTCCCTGGGCGAGATCCTGGGCGCGGCCTTCAAGAAGGCCCGCACCAGCGACGACAAGGACGAGGCTCAGGACTAATCGTCTAAGGCGATCGACCCCGGGATTTCACCAAATCCCGGGGACCTGACCTGACAACGCCCGCGCGGGGATCGAACCTCGCGCGGGCGTTTTCGTGTTCGCGACTGCAAACGCGTCCCGAGGACTATGGCCGACACCGGGAAGACTTGCGAATTCCGAGCCTGTCTCAGCCCCGTCCCCTCTTGCCGGTCCGTGGCGGGCAAGGCTAGAACACCCACGCCGAGGATGCGAGGCAGGGCAAGGGCTTGGGGCCTTCCGGCGACGGATGGCGCGAGGTCTTGGGGCCCGCCTCGCACCGCGTCCGAGCCGGACGCCGCGAGCCCGGCCCATCCATCACGGCCGGGAACGGTCGGTGCGCGAGGGAGCGAACCATCGCATGGCCGCTGACGCCGAACTCCTGATCGATCGCCGGCGCCTGCGCCGCAAGCTCTCCCTGTGGCGGGTGGTGGGTATCGGCGGCCTCGTCCTCGCCGTCGGCGCCGTCGGCCTGCGCGCCCGGGGCGGCGCCGAGCCCTTCGCGTTCGGGACCGTGCGACCGCAGCTCGCCCGCATCTCCATCGGGGGCTTCATCGCCGGGGCCGAATCCACCACCAAGCTCATCGAGCGCGTGCGCGACGCGAGCGCCGTCCAGGGCGTGGTGATCTCGATCTCGTCGCCCGGCGGCACCACCACGGGCTCGGAGGAACTCTACCGCAACCTGCGGTCGCTCGCCGAAAAGAAGCCCATGGTGGCCTTCGTCGACGGCACCGCCGCGTCGGGCGCCTATATCGCGGCCATTGCCGCCGACCACATCGTCGCGCGGGAAACCGCCCTCGTCGGCTCCATCGGCGTGCTGTTCCAGTATCCCGACGTATCGAGCCTCCTCGACAAGGTCGGGGTGAAGGTCGAATCCATCAAATCCGCGCCCCTGAAGGCCGAGCCGTCGGGCTTCACCCCGACCTCGCCGGAGGCCCGTGCGGCACTGGCCGCCGTGGTCGGCGACACCTACGCGTGGTTCAAGGGCCTCGTCTCCGAGCGGCGCAAGATGAACGAGAAGGAACTCGCCACGGTCTCGGACGGGCGGGTGTTCAGCGGGCGCCAGAGTGTGCCCCTCAAGCTCGTCGATGGCGTCGGCGGCGAGCGCCAGGCCATCGCCTGGCTCGAATCGGAGCGCGGCGTCGCCAAGGACCTGCCGGTGATCGATTGGAAGCCGAAGGCCAAGGGCGGTTTCCAGCTGTGGTCGGCCCTCGGCCTCGGGGCCGATCTCGTCGGCCTCGACGGTCTCGCCACCCGCCTGCGACAGGCCGGCGACGAAACGGCCAGCTTGACCCAGGGCGGCCTCCTCGCCGTGTGGCGCCCCGGCCCGGCCGACGCGGCTCGGTGAGGCGCCCGTGTGCGAAAACCGTTCATGACGTCGTGAAGGCCGCAGCATGATCAAGTCGGAGCTCGTGCTCAAGATCGCTGAGCAGAACCCCCACCTCTACCAGCGTGACGTCGAGACCCTGGTCAACGCCATCCTCGACACCATCGCGGATGCCCTGGCGCGCGGCGACCGGGTGGAACTGCGTGGGTTCGGCGCCTTCTCGGTGAAGCGGCGGGACGCGCGGCGCGGACGCAACCCGCGCACGGGTGCGGCCGTTGCCGTGTCGGAGAAGGCCATTCCGGTGTTCAAGACCGGCAAGGAAATGCGCCTGCGCCTCAACGAGGCCGGCATCGGTGCGGAAGAGGCGGCCAGCGCCGTTTCTTGAGCCGACAGACGAAACGAGACGACCGGAGTGCTTCGATGATCCGCTTCTTCAAGGGTTTGGTCCTGCTTCCCATCGCGGTGGTCGTCGTCGCCCTGGCGGTGGCGAACCGGGAGGCGGTGCGCCTGTCGTTCGATCCGTTCTCACCCGACATGCCGGTCTTCAGCGTGACCCTGCCCCTCTACGCCCTCCTGTTCATCGCCGTCGGCCTCGGCGTGCTGCTCGGCGGCTGTGGCGCATGGCTCGGTCAGGCCGGCACCCGCCGCACCAGCGCCGAGCGCCGCCGCGAGATCCGCCGCCTCGAAGGCGAAACCGCCCGCCTGAAGACCTACGCGCCTCCCACGAACGAAGGCCCGAACGGCATCTACCGCAACGCCTCGGACCGCGTCGCCCTGCCGGCGCCGCGCTGAGGCCGATGCCCGCCATCGCCGTCAAGATCTGCGGACTGAGCACCGGGCCGACCCTCGCGGCGGCCCTCGACGCCGGGGCCGACTATGTCGGGTTCGTGCATTTCCCCAAGAGCCCGCGCCACGTCGACCTCGACACGGCGCGTGACCTCTCGGCCTTGGCGCGCGGGAGAACACAGCGGGTGGTTCTCCTCGTCGATCCCGACGAGGCCCTTCTGGCGGCCGTGGTCGCCGCCACCGATCCCGACTGGATTCAGCTCCACGGGCGCGAGACGCCCGAACGCGTCGCTGCGCTGCGCCGCCTCGCCGGACGCCCGGTGATGAAGGCGCTGGGCATCGCGACGCGGGCCGACCTCGCCGCCGTCGCGGCCTATGCGGACACCGCCGACCGCCTCCTCCTCGATGCCAAGGCCCCGCCCGGCGCGGCATTGCCCGGCGGCAACGGCCACGCCTTCGACTGGGATCTCCTCACCGGCACCCGGCTGCCCGAGGGCACCCTGCTGTCCGGGGGACTGACCCCCGAGACCGTCGGGCCGGCGCTCGCCCGCACGGGGCTTCGCGCCGTCGACGTCTCGTCCGGCGTCGAGAGCGGCCCCGGCACCAAGGATCCGGGCCGGATCGCCGCCTTCGTGGCCGCGGCGCGGGCGGTCGGGTAACGAGCACCCGGCGATTTCACGGCGCGGCGGGTTGGCCGCATTGTGGCTCCGGAAGCGCGGGTCTAGATCAGGCGGATGTTTCGCCGCAGGCGCTCGGCTCCCGTCGAGTCCTCGCGCCGCTCCTCGCCCGAACATCCAAGGACCTCCCCCGTGACCCTCGCTCCCCCTCCGAACTCGTTCCGCAATGGCCCCGATGCGCGCGGCCGCTTCGGCATCTTCGGCGGACGCTTCGTGGCCGAGACCCTGATGCCGCTGATCCTCGACCTCGAGGCGGCCTACGAGGCGGCCAAGGCCGATCCGGCGTTCCAGGCCGAGATGGACAGCCACCTGACCCACTATGTCGGCCGTCCGAGCCCGCTCTACGAGGCCGAGCGTCTCACCGAGCACCTGCGCGCGAAGGCGGCGCCGGGTCACGGCGCCCGGGTGTTCTTCAAGCGCGAGGAACTGAACCACACCGGTTCGCACAAGGTGAACAACGTGCTCGGCCAGATCATGCTGGCCCGCCGCATGGGCAAGCCGCGTATCATCGCCGAGACGGGCGCCGGCCAGCACGGCGTGGCGACCGCCACCCTCTGCGCCCGCTTCGGCCTCAAATGCGTGGTCTACATGGGCGCCGTCGACGTGGCGCGCCAGGCGCCCAACGTGTTCCGCATGAAGATGCTCGGCGCCGAGGTGGTTCCGGTGGAATCCGGCACCAAGACCCTCAAGGACGCCATGAACGAGGCCCTGCGCGACTGGGTCACCAACGTCGCCGACACGTTCTACTGCATCGGCACCGTGGCGGGCCCGCACCCGTACCCCGCCATGGTGCGCGATTTCCAGTCGATCATCGGCCGCGAGACGAAGCAGCAGATGCAGGAGATGGAAGGGCGCCTGCCCGATTCCCTCATCGCCTGCATCGGCGGCGGCTCCAACGCCATGGGCCTGTTCCATCCGTTCCTCGACGATTCCAGCGTCGAGATCTACGGCGTCGAGGCCGCCGGCCACGGCATCGCCTCGGGTCTGCACGCCGCCTCCCTGTCGGGCGGCAAGCCCGGTGTGCTCCACGGCAACCGCACCTACCTGCTGCAGGACGGCGACGGCCAGATCGCCGACGCCCATTCGATTTCGGCGGGCCTCGATTATCCCGGCATCGGCCCCGAGCACGCCTGGCTGCACGAGGCCAAGCGCGTCACCTACCTGTCGGCGACGGATTCCGAGACCCTCGAGGCGTTCAAGCTGTGCTCCCTGCTGGAGGGCATCATCCCGGCCCTGGAGCCCGCCCATGCCCTCTCCAAGGTGCTGGACCTCGCGCCCCGGAAGCCGGCCAACCACCTCATGGTGCTCAATCTTTCAGGCCGCGGCGACAAGGACATCCCGCAGGTGGCCGAGATCCTCGGCACCCGTCTCTGAGCGAGGGCCAAGGCAGCGATATCCAACGCTCCATCGCGAAAATCCCGTTGACACCGCGAGGCGGATTTCCTATTCCGCCGATCTCGCTGGCGCAGCGGACTTCTCGCGGCAGCGGCGACATGGCGGGGTAGCTCAGTTGGTTAGAGCAGAGGAATCATAATCCTTGTGTCGGGAGTTCAAATCTCTCCCTCGCTACCAAGTTTCCCTAGTCGCTAGAGCGACTTAGCCTTCGAGCCCTGGACCCCTGGTCCGGGGCTTTTTGGTTCTCGGGCTGTTCTCGGGCTGCGACCCTTGAAATCATTCCGGAGGTTCGCGCCGCGATTTCAGGATCCGGACGCGTTCAATCCCAACGATCCCATCCACAGGTGTCAGTGCCAAGCCCCGCCCGGGCCCCGTCCAGATTGCCTCATATACGAGGCAGATCCACCGGATGGGCGCGAACTGCCTCACCCATGAGTTACTCGCCCTCCCTGCGCATCCGCCCGGGCTTGCCCTCGGGCTACGGCGGCGCGAGGTTCGGTGCATGCCCGACGACACCACCCTCCCGCCCGAAGCCCGCCCGTCCCGCGATGAGCGCCTCGCGCGGCTTTCCCCCGAGGACCGCGCCGCGGTGGAGGTCTGGAGCCTCGGCCGCCGGGCGCGGGACCTGGCCGCCGCCGGGGCTCCGGACGCGCCCGCGGCAGAGGCTGCCTACCGGGAGGCGGAGGCCGCCGCGATCGAGGCCGAGATCCTGATGCGCCGGGTCGACGTCGAGGACCTGAAGGCCCGGTACCCGGTGCTCGCCGGGGACGCCGAGGTCACCGTCGGCGTGGGCTGGCAGCTGCTCCTGGAAGCCCTGCTGGATCGGCTCGCCGGCATGTCGGTCGTGGTGCCCCTCGTGCGGGAGAAGTTCGGAGGCCTCGACGCCAAGGTCTACCCGACCGGCCGGTGGATCGAGGCTGAGTTCGACAGCGTCGGGGAGATCAAGGCGCCAGCGCAGGAGGCCGCGCTCCGGACCTGCGAGGCCTGCGGGGCACCCGGGACGCTGCGGCGGGACGGGCGAGGGCGGACCCGGTGCGATCGGCATGCCGCCATGTGAGGGGCGTGCCGGCCGATCGGTCGAATGCGACGGACCGGCTTAGGGCTCCCTGAACGCGCGTCTGTCATCGTGGCTGGATGAGCAGGCATCCGACCCCACTCGTCTCCGCCGAAAATCACGCGCTTTGGAAGCAAGTCCACGACCTCTGCTACCTCGCGCTTCGGAAGGACCCGACCCCTCCGGAGAGACGGGTCCGGCTGCAGGAGATCTTCGAGCGCCCCACCCTCTACACTTACGTGGAGGGACTCACGATGGCCGACGCCGTCACACAGCTGCAGGCCGACCGCGCGTTCATCATGCAGGATCGCCGCGTCGATCGCAGCGTGATGTATGGCGCCGGCGATCGGGATTTCACGCGGCCCTACCAGTGCTTCGCTGACCTGAGGGCGATCCCTCCTCAGAAGGATCCCGACCACCACGCCTAGCCCCGGGACGCCTCACGCGCCCGGCGCTCCGGACCCAGCTTTCGCGCCAGGTCGGCGGGTCGCTGCGCCCGCACGAAGCCCCGGGAGACCTGTCCCGAGATGGTGGCCATCTCCGTCAGGGCGTCCCCGAGCGCCCGCCTCAGGGCGTCGCGCGCGTCACCGTCCGAGGCCTCCAGGTAGGTCCGTTCCAGCTCGTCCAAGATCCGCTCCACCGATTCGCTCATGAGAACAGATAGAGAACTGATTCGTGGAGGAGTCGATCCCTGGACGCGTCATTTCGTGGGGGTTTCGGGCCTTGAGGCGGTCGACGTAGGCGATCGCAGCTTCCGATGCGTCCTGTCCGGAAATGCGCACTAGCGTCTTGTCCGAGACGATCCCCGACCGGCGGATCTCGTACCGCTCGGGACGCCCCGGGTGCTTGGGGACTCGGACGACGTAGTGGTGGCCCGCCTCGTGGATGACGTCTCGATCCATCATGCCCGCCTCCGTGCCTTGGCCTCGGCCGCCCGCTTCGCCTGCCGGTTGCCCGCCACCTGGGGCGGCCGCTGCGGACGTCGGCCCGGGTCGTCGACGGCGCTCACTGTGAACAGGGCGACCTGTTCGGGGGTGGCGATCCGGACCGAGAGGCCCTCGTAGCCGGGGCCGTCCAGTCCCGGGGAGAGGACCTTGCCCTTCGCCCGGACGCCCTCCTTGAAGGCCTCGAAGGACGCCTCGTCGGCGCAGTAGATCCCCGGGGGGACCGCGCCGGGCAGGAAGTCGCCCGTCTTCGGGTCGCGGTCCTCGCGGGTGTAGGCGGCCTTGAGCCAGATGGTCGTCATGTCAGGTTCTCCCCGGGATCGGTTGCAGCCCGAGCAGTTCGAGCCATGCGGTCCACACGACCTCGACGGCCGCCTTGGCTTCGGCCTCCGTCGCCGAGGTGCCCTCCATTTCGAGGCCGGGCACCTTCGGCAGGTTCAGTCCCCACTCCCAGGCGGGCTTGCCCGGGCGCAGGTCTCGCGGATGAAAGGTGAGGACGTGGGCCACGGGCTTCTCGCCGCTGAACCTCTGGCGTCCTCCGGGACCCGTCTCGACCCAGCGCATCAGGATGCCCTCCCCAGGATGGCGAACGGCGCCCCGGCCAACACCGCCAGCCGCACCGCCGGCTCGACCGGCGCCGGGATCTCGACCTTCTCGTTGGCCTTGAGCCAGGCGAGCTGGTCCGGGGTGGCGACGTTCATCATGAGGGCGGCCGGGGCGATGCCGGCGACCTTCGAGACGCCGACCTTGCGGATGGTGTCGAGCCCGGGGGGAAGCTCTTCGCCCGCAGGCGCTCCCAGTCCTTGACGCTCTCGGCGTAGATGCCGGGCGGGATCGCGCCGGGGAGGGGACCGCCCGTGATGGGGGAGGTCTCGGACGGCCACAGGCGGTCCTTGTGCCAGAGGGTCGTCATGTCAGGCGGCCTCCTCAGGCCATTCGCCGTAGGGGTGGCCCTCGACGAGGGCGAAGAACGCCTCCGACCAGGGGTACTCCGCGAAGGTGAGCTCACCGCCCGCGATGACGCCCGTGGCGGCGAACCCCTCGCTGTCGGACACCATGCGGAAGGCGGCGACCAAGCTCGGGTAGCGACGGGCGATCTCCGCGAGGATTGGCTTCGCAGAGGCGTTGGTCCCCTTCACCTCGAAGGTGAACTCGAAGACATCCGAGACGTCAGAGACGACCCGGTAGTCCCATCCAAGGGACCGGCAGCCCCAGGCGGCGTACATGGCCTCCCAGGTTTGTTCGCCCTCGATCGGGATGAGGGTGGCGAAGTCGATCGAGTGCGTCCCGTCCGGGGCAGGGATCACGTGCGCCGTCTCGAACACCCCCCGGGCGCCGGGGGGGGCCGCTCATCGCCATGCGGATGGTGGTCATCGCGCCCATGGCTCAGTCCACCGCCCTGACGTTGCTGGCAGGGATCCAGCCGCCCTTGTCCTTGACCTGGCAGCCTCCGACGGCGCGGTACCGCCACTCGCGGCCGCTGTCGCTCCAGTCACCCCGGCAGCCTAGGGCCGCAATGCCGTAGGCCGGACCGAGGATGACGGCGCCGAAGCCACCGGCGACGATGCCGATCGACACCCCAAGCACGAGCTTCTTGCGCCAGGGCTTCCCGCGCGTGGCCCAGCGGCCCGCCTTCCGGTCCAGTTTCCCGATTGTGCTGAGCATCGTCCCCTCCTTCACCAGAAGCTCGCCACCGCCGGCAGCTCGCCCGCCGGGGTCTTCTCCGCCTCGGGGGCGGCCTTCATCGCCTGGACCGCCTGGAATGCCCGCCACCGCTCCAGCATCCAGAGCCGCACCTGCTTCTCCATAAGATCCTGGTACTCGGCGGCCCCCTCCTCGTAGGGGCGGTCGAGGTCGCCGTAGGTCAGCTTGATGGGTGATGGATCCCAGCTCACTGCAGGCCTCCGAACAGGGCGGCCTCGACCTCGGTGCGCTCACCCGCTCTCATGAGGGGCAGCACATCGGCCACGTCGTCGAACACCGTCACGGACGGCCGCATGAAGTTGGTGACCCCCACGGCCTCGAAGGCGGCCGCGAGTTCGGGGGAAGCCTCGCCGGCACGGGCCAGCGTCACGTTCCGGCGGAACGCGGCGGCGGCCGGGCGTGGCAGGCCGTGGAGCGCGCGGCGGGTCATGCGGCGTCATCCATGACGCGGCCCATCGCGTAAGATGGCACGTAGCCATCCAGCACGTTCCCGTTCGGACGGATCGTCCGGAGCATGGCAAGCCGCAGCTTCTCCCGGGTCTCGTCGGTGGTGGCCTTCCGGAACGGGAACAGGAACGGGCGGATCGGATCGGGCACCTCGGACAGGCGCAGGCCGAGCTCCTTGTCCGTGAGGCCGGCGGCATCCTCGGCGGCATGGCAGACGCTCGCGGCCAACCTGATGAACCGCGCCTGCAGGATCTTGGCGATCTGGTCGAAGTCGGCCCAGAACTCCTCGGGCAGGTCCCGGCGCATCTCTTCGAGATCCCCGCCGGCGGCCATGACGTCCCACACCGCGAGAGGGGTGCATCGGCTGATCAGGCCGTGGATGCTCTTGTACGCGTTACCCTTGACCTTGACCCTGGTGCCGTCTGCGAAGCGGATCACGAAGCCCTCGCGGTCGCGGGGCAGGTCCGTCGCGGTCGAGACCATCTCCGCCAGACTGGCGAAGGCGTGGCGCGCTGCGACGGGGAACCCGATCACGAAACCGACCATGTCCAGGACGTCGGATGGCATCTCGCGTCCGTTGGCGAAGTAGGCAGCCAGCAGCGACAGGCTCGCCTCCGGGTACCGGACGACGATGACGTTCTCCGGGTAGATCGCCTCGAACAGGTACGTCGTCCCGGGCACCAGGCGTGAGGTGTCCATCGCGTCGAGGCGCGTCTGGGCCCACACGGCCTGGGAGCTGTTTAAGGCCCCCTTGGTCGCGGTGCGCCACTTGCCCGAGTGATGGAAGGCGATGATCAGGCTGCCGTCGAGCTTCTCGAACGCCTCGAACGGAAGGTCCGGGACGGTCGCGTGACGCTCGCCGATGTTGAAGAACTTGGGGAAGGGCGTCGCGACGACGACGCCGGCGGCCGGGTCGATGATGAGGCCCCGAGCCAGCAGAGAGTACCGGTCCCAGCCGTGGTCGTACACGCAGCGCTGCGTGTAACAGTAGAGGACCAGCCCGGTCGACCGGCACACCTTCCGACTGACGAGGGCGTCATGACGGGCGCGCTCCAGGCCATCGATCAAGTCGTCGAAGGGAATGGCGCGGGCGGGGTGAACGATGGAAGCCTCGCTCACGCCCGGCCTCCCGTCAGGAGCCCATGGCTCGCCAGCGCGGCGTAGACGCCCCCGGCGATCTGGGTGTCATCGAGGCCGTCCTTGCGTCCCTGCGCGAGGACGGAGCGGATCAGCTCCCACGGGGCGGCCGCCGGCTCGGGGGCTGGGGGCTGCCAACGGGGGCAGCGGGGGAACCGCCTGTGGAGGCGGTCCCGGAGCTCGGGGGTGATCTCGGCGCGGGGGGCCATCAGGACCTCACGCGGCTGCCGAGCCGCTCCAGGTCGCGGATCGAGATGCCGGGCGGCGCCTTCAGGTCAGCGTCGGCCTCATAGTCGAAGGTGCGCTTCTTGCCCTTGGGCTCCCCCTCCGGCTCGTCCTCCTCCTTCTCCCGGGCACGGTTGAAGAAGACCTGCACGCCGCCGACCTGGATCGAGTTGAGGTGCTTGGCGTCGAGAAAGACGCCTCCGCTCTCACCTTCCGCCCCCTTATGTTGAGGGCCTTGCCCGCGAAGGGCCGCCGGAACGAGATAGGCAATCCGGGCAAGCAGGTCGGTCTCATCGGCATAGATCGTGACGTCGCCGGCGAACTCACTCCACCCAAAGAGACACGCATCCCGGGTCGACTTGGCGTGAGGGTCCGAAACCCTAACAGCTTGCCGGACGCCGTCGACGTCCTGGGCATCGATCTCAAGAACCTCGCCCGGACGCAGATAGATCTGCCCCATGTCGAGGGCGCTTGCCTTGACCTGCTGCAGCCCGTCCGGGCTAACGAGCACCCGGGCACTGAAGCAGACCTTGGGGACGTGCACCCCCGTGACCATGAATTCCAGCTTCTTCGACATGCGTCCCACCCGTCCTGTGATCCCAGGACCAAAATGCCACGACACGCCGATTCGCACTGGACGCTGACACTGCAAAAACGCAGCGGACTGATTCGCGAGGGCGGCTCTCCCTAGGGAAGGGGACTTTTCGGGGAGGGCGGAGGGGTGGACAATATTGTCGCACCCCCGATTGCCGCCATTTGAGCGACCCCGTTAAGGCTGTCCACACCCTGTTCGTAACGCCCTTCGGAAGCCGGTTGCCCGCCGGGTCCGCTCAGGGCAGGGTGGCCTCTCACCTCCCGGGACCCCCGCCGTGAACGCTCGCATGATCTCGAAACGGATAGCCGTCGCCGCCTGAGCCTCCGCTCGGCCCCTTCGCGCGCCCTCCGTTCGATCCTGTGAGACCCCCATGTCCGAGAAGCTTTCCGCCGCCGCGGCTGCGGCTGCGTCCGTGCGCGCCGCCATGCTCGATCCCTCGAAGCTTGCCGGGCCGCGCCAGACGAAGACGCCGCTCCCCTTCGTCCAGCGCCTCGCCGGCGGCGAGATGCAGTCGTGGTGTGTCACCACCGACCTGCAGGCCGTCCTCACCCCGCTGCTCAGCCATCCGATCAGCCCACCGTGCCAGCGCGCGGTCGAGCGGGCTATCGTGGCCGTGTCCATCGTGACGATTGCGCGGGCGGAGCGTGTCCTCCGGCGCGAGGCGCTTCGCCGGGATCTCCCGCCCGGCGTATGCCCCGTGCTCCGGGCCGCAGCCGACGTCCTCCCATTCCACATGGCGGAGCTCGGGTGTCGTGTCTCCGCAGCCCGAATTGCCTCGATGGCGCTCGCGAACGCACATCTTGCAGTGCAGACCGGGCGTCTCGACCGGGCGTTCCTCCTGTTCCGGCACGCCCTGTTCCGGGCAGAGGAAGCGGACCACGGCCGCGGGGAGGACGCCGAGCTCGCACAGGGACCCCTCTACCAGTTCCTTGAGGCCTTCGATGAGCGGGCTGGCCTCTGGCTGCAGACCATGACGGCGTTCGAGAGTGCGGACCGGATGGTGGAGGACGAGCACGACATCCTCAGGGGCGGCGTCGGCATGGTGGCGCCCCCGCCGTCGGACCTTGCGGTCCTCGACCTCATCCTAGGGCAGGCGAGGGAGGCGAAGGTTGCTGCGGCATCCGGCCGGACGCTCGTCGTCTTCCCGACAATGGGGCACCTGCCGACGCCGTCGAAGTCCACCTCCGACCGGGGGGACTCCCCGCGCGCGATCGCGGAGCCGTGGGCCGGTAAGGGCATGCCCCTCACCCCGGCGCCGGATCCGTCGCCGTTCGCCGCGCGGCTGCGGGCTCTATTCCCGTGGGCCGAGTCCGTCATCGAAACGTTCGCCGGCGACCTCGTCGGGGCGCCCTACGCCGCGGTGCGGCCGCGCATCCTCCTCGGCCCGCCCGGCTGCGGGAAGACCGCCTTCGCCAGGGCGGTGCTCGAAGCGGCCGAGCTGGACGTCACCGTCTATGGGTGTGCGGGCCAGATGGACGGCGGCGCCTTTGCCGGCACGAGCCGTCAGTGGGGCTCGTGGCGCCCGTCGACGCCAGCGCAGGGCTGCCTTCGCCATGGGAAGGCGAGCCACGGCATCGTCGTCGACGAGGTCGAGAAGGCGGGCGACAGCCGTCGGTGGGGCAGGCTCGACGAGACAATTTTGCCCTTCCTGGAGCGCGGATCCACCGCGCGGGCGATCCACGACCCGGCTTTCGAGACGGCACTGGATCTCAGCGCAGTCTCCTACGTCCTGACGGCGAACTCCCTCGGCGGCGTCTCCACGGCGCTGCTCGACCGGTGCCAAGTCCTGACATGGCCGGCCCCCCGGGCGGAGGACCTTCCGGTCGTGGCGGCCGGGATCCTCGCGGAGATCCGGCGGGACCGGGGGCTGGATACCGCCTGGTGTCCTGACCTCGACGGCGAGGAGATGGGGATGATCCCCTGGGTCGGGGGGAGCATGAGACCGCTGAGGAGGATGGTCGAGGCGGTGGTCGCAAGCCGGGAGCTCGAAGCTCGCCGGCGGCCGAACTGAGGAAGGAACGAGCGATGATCGCGTCTGAATTCCTCACGATCGCCGGGCGCGCGCTGCGAGATCACTGCGGCGCCGACAGCGTCACGGTCAGGGCGATCGAGCCGACCGTCCACGGGCCCCGTGTCCGATGGGACGGCCCGCTCCTTCACCGCGAGCGCAGGCGGGATACGATTCCAGGCGGCGGCGTCTGGATCGGGCCGCCGGCAGGCCCGCTCCTCCTCAACATCCTCTCGCTGGCCACCGCCTTCCGCTGGGCGGACGGGGCGCCCAGGTGCGCCAAGGACTGGAGCGAGCGCCTAGCGCGTCGGTACCGGCGTGTCTTCGGACCGACGGGGCCGGCTACGGGGCCGGGCTGGTCCTGGCTATGGGAAGCGGGCGCGCAGGCGGTCAAGGACGCCGGGATCCCGTCAGACTTCCGAACGAGCGACGCCAAGGAAAAGTATGGCTCGGCGCGCTGGTACGTCGAGGGCGACACATCCGCGGCCGTCGACGATGTCATCGACGCGGTCGAGCACCTGTCGGCTCACATCTGCGAAGACTGCGGCGCCCCGGGCCGGATCCGCCAGGGCGGCTGGCTCCGATGCCTCTGCACGCGCCACGCCGAGGGGCGCTTGCCCACAGATGAGTGACGTCTACTGGCACCGCGCACGCCGGCTCTGGAGCGTCCGCGAGGCCGGCCGGGTCGTTGCCCACGTACCGGCGATCGCCCTCTCGGGCGTGGCGTTCCGGGCGTCGGAGGCGGGCCGATTGCGGTGCCTGCGGACGGGATGCCGGGACGTCCATGCTTGGGCGGTCGGCTCGGTCTGCGAGGTGTCCCGCACCGGGGACGCGGTCCGGATCAGGTACCGCATCGAGACGTGTGGTTTCAGGGTGGGGGACCGGGTCATCACGAAGGCGGCGCGGGTGTGGTTCGAGGCGGACGGAGCCGCATAGGTGGTCGGGGGAGAGTGATGACGAGCGTCTGGATCCTGTCCGACCTCCACGTGGATGCGGCCCCATGGGTCCCGCCGCCGGGGCCGCGCGTCGACATCGCCATCGTCGCCGGCGACGTCGCGAATGGGCTTTGCCGGAGGGCGCTGCCCTGGCTCGCAGAGCACATCGTTCCGCATGCCGACGCCGTCGTCTACGTACCGGGCAACCATGATCTATGGGGATGCCGCCTGCCGGACGAGATCGAGCGGGCTCGTGGGAACGCGATCGAAGCCGGGATCCGCCTCCTCGACCTCGGCCAGGTCCTGAACGTCGGGCGTCTGCAGGTGATCGGGGCGACGCTGTGGACGGACTACCGCATCGGCGGCGAGGGAACGCGCGCAGCGGCGATGGCCACATGCGGGGACCGGCGCGACGGCATGAGGGATCATCGCCGGATCCAGACCCGCGACGCACGCGGCACCCCGGCCGCGTTTCGTCCGCAGGATGCGGCCGCGCTCCACACCCGGCACCGCGCCCGCATTGAGGAAGCCCTGTCAGCCCCGTGGGACGGCTCAAGGATCGTCGTGACGCATCATGCCCCACACTCGGGCAGCCTCCTTCACGGCGAGGTCCGCGAGACGATCGACGCGGCCTATGCCAGCGACCTGTCGGCCATCCTGGAGGGGACCGGCGCGCCCGATCTCTGGATCCATGGACACGTCCATGTCAGCCGGGGCTACGTCGTCGGCCGGACCCGGATCCTGGCCAACCCCCGGGGGCACGACACCTCGTTCCGGCGGCGGGACGGCACGTGGGCTGACGAGAGGGAGAACCCCCGGTTCGACGGCAACCTCGTGGTGGAGATCTGAAACGAAGGAGGGCGCCACCCTCGCGGATGGCTCCCTCGAACATGGGCAAGAAAAGTCTGCCCTAGCGATCCCGGACGGCGTGCATCTAAATGATACCTACGGCCCGGATGCTTCCCCGAGAGGGGGTAAGCCATTGGGAGGATAAAGGGCCCGCACAATGTGCGGACCCTTTGGCGGCTGAAATTTCAGCCCTGATCCTGGGGTTCGCCCGCGTCGAAGAGGTCCGGCTCGTGCCGCCCCTCGGCCTTCCGGGCCTGCTCGGCTGCCCACATGGGGAAGTCGACGAGGATCCTGTCGAGCCCCAGGGGAGTGACCAGCGGCTGCGGGGTCTGCTCGACCGTGCCGTTCTACCGCCGGATCGGGGCGAGGCGCACGTGCATGTACTTCTGCGCCACCTGAGGACGGAACGGCCGCTTCTTCACGGTGCTGGGCCAGACGTAGATCTAAGACTTCTGGCGGTCGTTGTCCCGCAGGTTGAGTGAGGAATCCAACGGGGCAGCGCCTGTCGAACCGGCTAGCTATCCAACCCACTTACGGTTGTCTTGGCGCGACCTAGACACAGCCTTCGACGCAAATGGGCTTGACACCAAGACCGACGCTTAACCGGATCGATAAGGCACGCGCGTCGTCACGGCGCGCGCTTCACGAACCCAATGTCCACCGCCACATCCTTCAGGCGCTCGGGCTTTCGTTCCTTGCGCTCTGAATACCGGTCGACGAGGTAGGCTGACCGCTCGCGGGTCAGCAGCGTGAACTTCATCAACTCCTCGCAGACGTCGACCACCCGGTCGTAGAGCGGCCCGGGCTTCATCCGGCCGGCGTCGTCGAACTCCTTGTAGGCCATGGGCATCGAGGATTGGTTGGGGATGGTAATCATCCGCATCCAGCGCCCGAGGATGCGCAGGGCGTTGACCGCGATGAACGATTGCGAGCCGCCCGAGACCTGCATCACCGCGAGGGTCCGACCCTGCGTCGGGCGCACCGACCCCTCCGACAGGGGTAGCCAGTCGATCTGGCTCTTCATCACGCCGGTCATGTTGCCGTGACGCTCGGGACTAACCCAGACATGGCCCTCCGACCAGATCGAGAGATCGCGAAGCTCCTGGACCTTGGGGTGGTCGACGGTCGCGTCATCAGGCAGCGGCAGGCCGTGCGCGTCGTAGATCCGCACCTCGCCGCCCATCGCCTCCAGCAAGCGCGCGGTCTCGTAGGCCAAGAAGCGGCTGAACGACCGCTCCCGGAGCGAGCCGTACAGGATCAGGAAGCGTGGGGCGTGTGTGAACGGTGTCTGCACCTGCAGGTCGGTCGCCGTTGGGACCACGAAGTGTCCCTCGCTGAGGTTGGGCAATCCGTCGGCGAAAGGCTGTGGGGGCTTGTCCAAGACGCTTCAATCCTCTACGTTTCAACGATGGTTGAGATATTGACATCATGATGGACGAACGGCAAGCCGTGGCCGCCTTCGCGGCCCTGGGCCAGGAGCACCGCTTGCGCATCGTGCGCCAACTCGTGACCGCCGGTCTCGAAGGCATGGCGGCCGGCATACTGGCCGAGGCGGTCGGCGTCTCGGGCACTAACCTGTCGTTCCACCTAAAGGAGCTCAACCATGCAGGGCTGGTCACCTCGCGGCGCGAGGGACGCTCGATCATTTACAGCGCCGCCTACCCGGACCTGTCCGAGCTCATCCAGTTCCTAATGCGCGATTGCTGTCAGGGCCGCCCCGAGGTCTGCGCCCCCGCCGTGGCCGCGCTCGCCGCCTGCTGCCTGCCCACCGGAGACACCACCCATGCCTGACCGCGTCTACAACGTCCTGTTTCTCTGCACCGGCAACTCCGCTCGCTCGATCCTGGCGGAGGCCATGCTGAACAAGGAGGGCCAGGGACGCTTCCGGGCCTTCTCCGCCGGCAGCCAGCCCAAGGCAGATGTGAACCCGCTCGCCGTTCAGGTTCTTAGCGAGACGGAGTACACGACCGAGGGGCTGCGCTCGAAGTCGTGGGACGAGTTCGCCCGCCCCGACGCGCCGGTCATGGATTTCGTCTTCACGGTCTGTGACAACGCCGCCGGCGAGGCCTGCCCGTACTGGCCCGGCCAGCCGGTGACAGCCCACTGGGGCATCGAGGACCCCGCCTCGGTCGAGGGCACCGACCTGGAGCGCAAGACGGCCTTCGTCACCGCACAGCGCTACCTTAAGAACCGGATCGCCGCCTTCGTCGCGTTGCCCATTGCCAGCCTTGATCAGGTCGCCCTGTCCGCCCAGGTGCGCGAGATCGGCCAGCAGGCTGGCGCCACCTCACCCCGCCCGGAGGTCGCGTGATGGACGTCGTCATCTACCACAACCCAGATTGCGGCACGTCCCGCAACACCCTGGCGATGATCCGCGGAGCCGGCATCGAGCCTCATGTCGTCGAGTACCTCAAGACGCCGCCGAACCGGATCCTGGTTCGCCAGCTCGCCGAGCGTGCCGGCGTCTCGATCCGTGACCTCCTGCGCGAGAAGGGGACACCCTTTGTCGAACTCGCCCTGGACGACGCGACACTTACGAACGACCAACTACTGGATGCCATCGCCGAGCACCCGATCCTGCTGAACCGCCCCCTGGTGGTGAGCCCGAAGGGCGTCGCCCTGTGCCGGCCCTCGGAGAAGGTCCTCGACCTCCTGCCGGCCCAGCAGGGCGAGTTCGTCAAGGAGGACGGCGAGCGCGTCGTCGACGCGCACGGGCGCCGCGTCGCCACCGCCTGAGCCGTTCCAAGCCTCCAAGAACAAGAAACGGTCTCGATGCTTGCGCTTGCCATCTTCGTGGTCACCCTCGTCTTCGTCATCTGGCAGCCCAAGGGGTTCGGGATCGGGTGGAGCGCCCTCATCGGGGCCGCCGTGGCGCTCGCCACAGGGGTCATCAGCCCCGGTGACATCCCTGTGGTCTGGCACATCGTCTGGGACGCCACCTTCACCTTCGTCGCCCTCATCATCATCTCGCTGCTCCTCGACGAGGCCGGCTTCTTTCATTGGGCGGCGCTACACATCGCCCGCTGGGGCGGCGGCCGGGGACGTTTGCTATTCCCGCTGGTGATCCTGCTCGGCGCGGCCATCGCGGCGGTGTTCGCCAATGACGGGGCGGCCCTCCTGCTCACCCCCATCGTGCTCGCCATCCTGCTCCGGCTGAACTTCAAGCCGGCGGCGGCGCTGGCCTTCATCGTCGCCTGTGGGTTCGTGGCGGACTCGACCAGCCTGCCGCTGGTCATCTCGAACCTCGTCAACATCGTCTCAGCGAACTTCTTCGACATCTCCTTCAGCCGATACGCGGCGGTGATGGTGCCGGTGAACCTCGTCTCGCTGACCGCGACCTTGGTGGTGCTGTGGCTGTTCTACCGGCGCGACCTTCCGGCCACGTACCCCGTGGCCGAGCTCGAAGCGCCCCGCCACGCGATCAAAGACCCGCTGGTCTTCAGGGCGGCTTTCCCGCTCCTCGGGCTGCTGCTGGTCGCCTACTTCGTGACGGCACCGTTCGGCGTGCCGGTCTCGGTGGTCACTTGCGCCGGAGCACTGGTCTTGCTGGCGCTGGCCAACCGCAGCCGCGTCATTCCCATCCGCAAGGTCCTGACGGGGGCCCCCTGGCAGATCGTCCTGTTCAGCCTCGGCATGTACCTCGTGGTCTACGGCCTGAAGAACGTCGGCCTGACCGACTACTTGGCGCAGGGGCTCGTCTGGCTCTCGGGCCATGGTCCGTTCGTTGCCACCATCGGCACCGGGTTCGCCGCCGCCATCTTGTCCTCGGTCATGAACAACATGCCGAGCGTGCTCGTGGGTGCGCTCTCCATCCAGCAGGCTCCGGATCTCTCGCCCCTGATGCGCGAGCTCATGGTCTACGCCAACGTCATCGGCTGCGATCTCGGCCCGAAGTTCACCCCAATCGGCAGCCTGGCGACCCTGCTCTGGCTGCACGTCCTCGACACCAAAGGCCAGCACATCACCTGGGGCCAGTACATGCGGGTGGGTCTGGTCATCACGCCGCCGGTGCTGCTCGTCACCCTCGCCGCCCTGGCGCTCTGGCTCCCCGTGCTCGGGGCTGGGTAGCGGACCGATGGCTCCGACGCGCCGCTGGCCCGTGATCTCGGCCCTGGGGGTCGTCCAGATCCTGACCTGGGGCTCCTCGTTCTACCTGCTGTCGGTGCTCGCCGCCCCGATGTCGGAGGATACGGGATGGCCCTTGGCGTGGGTCATCGGTGGCCTGTCCCTGGGCCTCCTCGTCGCGGGTTTGGTCTCGCCGCGCGTGGGAGCCTTCATCGGGGAGCATGGAGGCCGGCCCGTCCTGGCCTTTGCGGCCCTGGTCCTCGCCGCGGGCCTCGCCATCCTCGGCCTGGCTCCGAACCTTCCGACCTACCTGGCGGGATGGCTTCTCATCGGTCTGGGCATGGGCACCGGACTCTACGATCCGGCCTTCGCCACCCTCGGGCGCCTCTACGGCTCCGAGGCACGGAGCGCCATCACGACGCTGACACTCTGGGGCGGCTTCGCCAGTACGGTATGCTGGCCACTCTCCGCCTTCCTGATCGAGCAGGTGGGCTGGCGCGGGACCTGCCTCGCCTATGCCGGGCTTCATCTCGCGGTCACGTTGCCCCTCGTCCTTCTCGTGATCCCCCAGCAGCCCGTACGTATTGTTTCGCGATCGGAAGGCGTGATCCCTGCCATCCGGCTTGAGGGACGAGAGCGTCGTGCCTTCCTCCTCATGGCGGGGGTGCTGACCCTTGGGGGCACGGTCATGGCGTTGGTCTCGGTGCACCTCATCACCCTGCTCCAGGCCCGTGGCGTGGCACTCACCTCGGCCGTCGCCTACGGCGCCCTGATCGGGCCGGCACAGGTCGGGGCGCGCATCGTCGAGATGGCTGGCAAGGGCCGGCATCACCCTCTCTTGACCCTCTCCGCGGCGATGATCCTGGTAGCCATCGGGGTCGCGATGCTGGCGGCCGGCCTACCCTTGGTCGGGCTGGCGCTGGTCCTCTACGGGGCTGGCAACGGGATCTATTCGATCGCCCGGGGAACGGTGCCCATGGCCCTGTTCGGTCCCGAGCGCTACGCCCCGCTCGTCGGCCGTCTCGCCCGTCCAGGGTTGGTAGCGCAGGCGCTTGCGCCCTCCGTCGGAGCCGTTGTCCTCACCCACGCGGGCGCGAACGCCACCTACGCCCTGCTCAGCGTGCTCGCCGTTGCGAACGTCGCGCTTGCCCTGTCCCTCTGGCGTGTTCGGCCCGGAGGATAGAAAAGCGACGGCCGCCGCGGACGTCCGCCGCGGTCCCCAATTCGATCCTTGCCTTCGACGGATCCCGAGCCTACTGACGCTTAAACGATTCCATAACGGTTTAAGTGTCGTGAAAGAAGAGCAAGCGCTCGATGGCTTCGCAGCCATCGCGCAGGAGACACGCCTGCGCATCATCCGCCTCCTGGTCACGGCCGGGGCGAAGGGCATGGCGGCCGGCGCCATCACTCAGGCGATCGCCGGGGCCTCCGCGCCGCGCATCTCGTTCCACCTCGGCCACCTTGAGAACGCCGGTCTTGTGGAGAGCCGCCGCGAGGGGCGCTCCATCATCTACAGCGCGATCTTTCCGGCCCTGTCCGACCTTGTCGCCTTCCTCATGCGCGATTGCTGCGAGGGGCATTGCGAGGTCTGCGACCGCGCCATCGACCTGTTCGCCAAATGCACCGGCCGGCCCCAGCGGGTCGAGCAAGCCCCCAAGATAGTCTGCGAGGAAGCATGACAAACCTGCGCGACACCCTCGAAGGCCACCAGATCGCGATCTACTTCGTGGCCATCGGCGTCGCCGCTCTTACCGCCCTGACGCTGCCCGGAACGACGGCCCTGGAGGTCGGCATCAACCCGGCCCTGGCGCTAATGCTCTTCGTCACCTTCCTCCAGGTGCCCCTGCCTGAACTTGGGCAAGCCTTCACGCGAGTCCGTTTCCTGGCGGCGCTCCTGGTCGCGAACTTCGTCGTGCTGCCGATCCTGGTGGCCGGCCTGATCCGGTTCGTGCCTGCCGATCCCATGCTGCGGCTAGGGGTGCTCATGGTCCTGCTCACGCCGTGCATCGACTACGTCGTGACCTTCGCACACCTCGGTCACGCGGACGCCAAGGTGCTGCTGGCGTCCACCCCGGCGCTCCTGATCGCGCAGATGCTCCTTCTGCCCGTCTACCTGAACATCTTCCTCGGCGAGGACGCCGCCAGGTTCGTCCAGGTCGGTCCATTCGTGCACGCGTTCGTCTGGCTGATCGCCGTCCCTCTCGGGCTTGCCGCGTCGGTTCAGCATTGGGCCGGACGCAGCCTAGCCGGGCAACGGGTGTCCACAGGCCTCGGACTCCTGCCGGTACCCGCAACGGCCCTCGTCCTGTTCGTGGTGATCGCGTCCGTCCTGCCCCAACTCGGGCCCGCGCTCGACGATGCCATCCGGGTGGTCCCGATCTACGTCGCCTTCGCCGTGGCGGCACCGCTTCTGGGTTGGACGGTCGGGCGCGCATTCCGCCTTGATGCGCCCACCGTCCGCACCCTCGCCTTCAGCGCGGCCACCCGCAACTCCCTTGTGGTTCTGCCACTGGCGTTTGCGGTTCCGGGTGCCGTGCCACTCCTGCCCGCCGTCATCGTCACACAGACGCTGGTCGAACTCCTCGCGGAACTCATCTACGTCCGCCTCATGCCCAGGTTCGATGCCCCGGCATCCTCGCCGGTCGCCGCCTAGGTCGACGGTCGTTCCACGGACGAGCGGCTGCGTGACCCCGCATCGCCACCCGCTTCCGGCCTCTTGGGACCAAGGCAAGGACGACCGGCGGTCCCGTTCCACTGCTGTGTGTCGGAGGGGCCGGCTTTCACATCGGTGCATCGAGCATGTCGAGAACCGGGCAGGCCGGCGTCGGGGCGCCGCTGCACCGCTCCACGGTGTCGCTCAGGATGCGCTCAAGCCGCGCGAGACGAGCGAGCTTGGCGCGGACCTCGGAAAGGTGGGCGGCGGCGACGTCCCGGACCTCGCCACAGGACCGGTGCCCGGGCGCGGCCAACGCCAGCAGGGTTCGGATGTCCTCGATCCCGAAGCCCAATGCGCGGGCCTGACGGATGAACGCCAGGCGCCGGACATGAGCAGGATCGTAGGCCCTGTGACCGCCTTCCGTGCGGGCGGGCGGCGGCATGAGCCCGATGCGCTCGTAGTAGCGGACGGTCTCCAGGTTGATCCCGGCCGCCGCCGCGATCTGGCCAATGGAGAGACCTCGCGAACCCTTCGCCATTTTTCGCTTGATCCCGTAGTGGCTACGGGATGCAGGGTGGCACGATGATGATCGACACACCATCCATGACGCCTTCCGCACGACCCGCCTCAGGTCCGCGGGACGGCCTGCCGGTTTTCTCGGGAAACTGGTTCGCAGGGCTGGGCACGGTCGCCGGGCTGGGTGCCCTGGCGGCTTCGTCCTGCTGCGCCCTCCCGGTGGCGCTTGCCGGTCTCGGCGCGACAGGGGCGGTGTTCGGAGGGTTGGCCATGTTGGCGAGCATCCGGCCGATCCTGCTCGGCGGGGCCGCCCTGGCCCTCCTCATGGGTTGGGCGCTGTTCTTCCGTCACCGGGCGACGGCATGCGACATGGCCGAACCATGTGCTCGCACGGGGCCGTCATGGCATACCCCTGGCCTTCTCGGGCTTGGGACGGCGCTGGTCGGTTTGGCGCTCGCGTGGGAACCATACCTTGAGCCTGTCGTGCTCAAGGCGATGCGGTGAGGCCGACGATGCAGCTTCGGTCCACCCTGACCTGCCCGCACTGCGGTCATCGAGCGACGGAGACGATGCCGACCGACGCCTGCCAATTCTTCTACGAGTGCACCAGCTGCGGCACGCTTCTGCGCCCGAAGGCGGGCGACTGCTGCGTCTTCTGCTCCTTCGGCGACGTGCCCTGTCCGCCCATCCAGGAAGCGCGCGAGAACGGCGGGTCCGCATCCTGCTGCTCGGGGTCCTCCTGAGCTGCGGACCGGACACGAAGCTTACCCGCTTGGTCCAAGTCCGGGCAGGGTGCCGTGCTGAACGATCCGACCCTCGATTTAGCGTGTCCGAAGCCGTCGGGTGCATGGCTTCGGAGGTCCGAGCGCGAGACGTCCTGCGCGTCCCGTACTCCAGTCCCTTCCTCGCCGGTCTACGATGTGGCATCGTCCAAAGGTGACCTTCTGGCTCGCCCTTCGCAGGCTGCTCCCGCTCCTGGCGGTCCTCAGCCTCGCCCTTGCGCCGGTGACCGCATCCGCGGCCGCCGCGGGCATGCGCGCGCCGACGGCCGTTCAAGGTCACGCCATGGCGATGCCCGACGAGGCCATGGACGACATGGCCGGGATGGCCATGGACGAGATGCCGTGCTGTCCCAAGGAGCGGCCGGGCATGCCCGACTGCTCGAAGGGTTGCCCCCTGATGGCGCTCTGCCTGGCGAAGGTCGCCACCGGGCTGCCGGTCGCCGTCGGACTTCCGGGCCGCGTCGCCGGCGTCGAGGGGCCGACCTGGGGCGTCACTGCCTCCTTCGACAGCCTGTCGCAAGGGCCGCCCACCGAGCCTCCCCAAGCCTGAACCCGATGCCGCCGGCGCCTGCGCCGGCCGATCCCGCGCGCCTGAAGGCCCGGGTCCCATCGTTTTCAGGAGATCATCGACCGTGTCCAAGACATCGTTTTCGCGCGCCCTCACGGCTGCGCTGCTCGGCCTCGTCCTCACCGCCGCGGCCCGGGCCGACACCAAGGACTACGAATTCCAGCTGGTGAAGGACGAAGCCAAGCAGGGCGAGGCCATCCTCGACGTCCGCCTCGTCGACAAGCGCACGTCCAAGCCCGTGCCGAACGCCGTCATCTTCGCCAAGCGCATCGACATGGCGCCCGACAGCATGGAGGAGATGACCTCCAAGATCGAGCAACTGCCCTCGCCGGAGCCGGGCCTTTACCGGTTCAAGGCGAAGCTGACGATGGCCGGCGGCTGGCGCCTCTCGCTCGGGGCCAAGGTCCAAGGCGAGACCGGCACCGTCGAGAACAGGCTGGTGTTCAAGGCCACCAAGTGAGCCGGTCGGCTTGGGCGGCCGGGACCCTCTCCGCGCTCGCGGCGGGGGTTTTGGGGTATGGCGCGGGGCATGAGGGCAGCCCCGTGCCGGCGCTCGTCCAGCAGGCGCGGACCGGGTTCGCCCATTGGCTGCCGGGAACCCGGCAGCCCTCTTCGGTGCCCGCTCGGGTCCCGGCCAAGGCGACGGGACCGGTCGTCTACTACCAGGACCCGGACGGAAAGCCGGACTACGCCTCCGAGCCCAAGCGCACGGCGGACGGTCGAGACTATCGCGCCGTCCACGCGAGCGAGGAGGTGCGCTTCGACGAACCCGACGAGACGGAGGCAATGCCCGACGCCGGGCACGGCGACATGGCCATGGCTCAGGCCACGATGCCGGAGACGAGTGCCCGCAAGGTGCGCTTCTACCGCAACCCGATGGGTCTTCCGGACACCTCGCCGATTCCGAAGAAGGACTCGATGGGAATGGATTACCTCCCCGTCTACGAGGGCGAGGACACCGACGACGGCACCGTGAAAATCTCGCCCGGCAAGCTCCAGCGCACCGGGGTCCGGACGGCGGTCGTCGAGCGACGCGTCCTGTCGATGCCGGTGCGCGCACCTGGCGCCATCGAGGAGGACGAGCGCCGGATCTCGGTCATCGCGATGCGTACCGACGCCTTCATCGAGAAGGTCGAGGCCATCACCACCGGCGACCACGTGCACAAGGGCCAGCCCCTCCTGCGCCTGTTCTCGCCGGAGATGAACGCGGCCGCCGCGCAGTACCTAACCGGCATCGGCTACGAGGGCGCCCGCCGGCGTCTTGAGAACCTCGGCATCCCGCCCGAGGTCATCGACGAGATCGAGCGATCCCGAAAAGTGCCCTCGACCATCACGTGGTCGGCGCCCCGCGACGGCGTCGTGGTCGAGCGCAACGTCTCGGACGGGATGCGCGCCAAGTCCGGCGACACCCTGTTCAAGCTCGTCGACCATTCCCGGGTCTGGGTCTTGGCCGACGTGACCGAACGCGACCTGGCGGCCGTGGCGGAGGGCCAGACGGCGACCGTGCGCGCCCGGACGTTTCCTGATCGCGTCTTCACCGGCGCGGTGACCCGGATCTACCCGCACCTCGCCATGGGGACCCGGACCGCCCGCCTGCGCATCGAGTTGCCCAACCCGAACGGCGACCTGCGCCCGGGCATGTTCGCCGACGTCGCCATCGCCACGGGCAGTGACAAGCCGGTGGTCGCGGTGCCCGATGACGCCGTCATCGATACCGGCATCAGGCAGGTCGTCCTGCTAGACAAGGGAGAGGGTCGCTTCGAACCGCGACCGGTCAGGCTCGGCGTCCGCGGCGACGGCTACGTCGAGATCCGCGCCGGCATCGCCGCGGGCGACCGCGTGGTGACCTCGGCCAACTTCCTCATCGACGCCGAGAGCAACCTGAAGGCGGCCCTCCAAGGTCTTTCCGAGCCGAAGCCCGATCCCGGGCCGCAAGCCGCCGCCGAGGGGAAGGCGCCATGATCGCCCGCCTGATCGCCTGGTCGGCGCGGAATCTGGTGCTAGTCCTGATCGGGACCATCTTCGCGGTCGGAGCCGGGCTCTACGCCCTGAAGACCCTGCCGCTCGACGCGATCCCGGACCTCTCGGACGTGCAGACCATCGTCTACACTGAGTACCCGGGCCAAGCTCCCCAGGTCGTGGAAGACCAAATCACGTACGTCCTCTCGACTGCCATGCTGACGGTGCCGCGATCCAAGGTCGTTCGCGGGTTCTCGTTCTTCGGGGTCTCGTTCGTCTATGTCATCTTCGAGGACGGCACCGACCCGTACTGGGCTCGCAGCCGAGTGCTCGAATATCTCAACACCGTGGCCAAGCGCCTGCCGGCGGGAGTAACCCCGACCCTGGGCCCCGACGCCACCGGCGTCGGCTGGGTCTACCAGTACGTCGTGGTGGCTAAGGAACGGACGCTGGCCGAGCTCCGCTCGCTCCAGGACTGGGTCGTGCGCTTCGGGGCGTCGCGTGCCGAGGGCGTGGCGGAGGTCGCGGGCGTCGGCGGCTTCGTGAAACAGTACAACGTCGTGGTCGATCCCAACCGGCTCCGTGCGCAGGGCATCACCCTGTCCAAGCTCCGGGACGCGATCCGGTCGAGCAATGCCGACGTCGGCGGCCGCACCGTCGAGCTCTCCGAGTTCGAGTTCGTCGTCCGTGGCCGCGGGTATCTCAAGAGCGTCGCCGACATCGAGAGCATCGTCCTGAAGACCGAGGCGGGCACCCCGCTGCGGGTGAAGGAGGTGGCTCGGGTCGAGCTCGGTCCCGACGAGCGCCGCGGCATCACCGAGATGAACGGCGACGGCGAGGTCGCCGGCGGGATCGTCCTGCAGCGGTTCGGGGCGAACGCCCTGAACGTCATCGAGAACGTGAAGGTGCGCCTTTCCGAAGTCGCCGCCAGCCTGCCCAAGGGCACGGAGATCCTGCCGGTCTACGACCGCTCGCACCTGATCGAGGCGGCCATCGAGACCCTCAAGGGTACCCTGATCGAGGAGAGCGTCATCGTCGCCCTCGTCTGCGTCGTGTTCCTGCTCCACGTCCGCAGCGCGCTGGTCGCGATCCTGATGCTGCCGGTCGGCATCCTGATGGCGTTCGCGGGCATGAAGGCCCTCGGGCTCGGGGCCAACATCATGAGCCTCGGCGGCATCGCCATTGCGGTGGGCGCAATGATCGACGCCGCCATCGTCATGATCGAGAACGCCCACAAGCACTTGGAGCGGGCTGACCCCGGAAAGTCCCGGGTCGAGATCCTCATCGAGGCAGCGAGCGAGGTCGGCCCCTCGCTGTTCTTCTCGCTTCTCATCATCACCGTGAGCTTCCTGCCGATCTTCACCCTGGAGAGCCAGGAGGGGCGCCTCTTCGGGCCGTTGGCCTTCACCAAGACATTCGCCATGGCGGCGGCGGCGGTGCTGTCACTGACCCTCGTCCCGGCGCTGATGGTCCTGTTCGTCCGCGGCCGGATCATCCCAGAGCACCGCAACCCGGTGAACAGGCTCCTCATCTGGGTCTATCGGCCCCTTATCGCCGGCGTGCTCCGGGCGCGCGTGTTGACGGTCCTGCTGGCCATGGTCGTCCTGGCGGCGACGGCATGGCCGGCGAGCCGGCTCGGCTCGGAGTTCATGCCCGACCTCGACGAGGGCACGCTGATGTACATGCCGACGACCCTGCCGGGCATCTCGGTGACTAAGGCGGGGGACCTGCTGGCGACCCAGGACAGGATCATCAAGTCCTTCCCCGAGGTGGCATCGGTCTACGGCAAGGCCGGTCGCGCCAACACCGCGACCGATCCGGCGCCGAGCGAGATGTTCGAGACCATCGTCAACCTGAAGCCGAAGGCGGAGTGGCGCCCCGGGGTCACGACGGCGAGCCTGAAGGCCGAGATGGACGCTGCACTCCAGTTTCCCGGGGTCTCGAACGCTTGGACCCAACCGATCCGCGCGCGGATCGACATGCTCTCGACCGGCATCCGCACCCCTGTCGGGATCAAGGTGATGGGGACCGACCTCACCGAGATGGAGAAGGTCGCCCGCCAGGTCGAGGCGGTGGTGAAGGCGGTGCCGGGCACGTCGAGCGCCTATGCCGAGCGCGTCCAGGGCGGCTACTTCCTCGACATCACCCCCGACCGCGAGGTGCTGGGTCGGTACGGGCTGACGGTCGGGGACGTGCAGGACGTCATCGCCATGGCGCTCGGCGGCGAGAGTGTCACCAACACGGTCGAGGGCCGCGAGCGCTACACCGTCAACGTGCGCTACCCACGCGCCTTTCGCTCCGACCCACGATCCATCGGCTCCGAGGTCCAGGTGCCCATCGCAGGCGGGGGTACGGTGCCGCTCGGCGAGGTGGCCAAGGTGCAGTTGAACCGTGGTCCGACCCAGATCCGGACGGAGAACGGCCGGCTCGCGGTCTTCATCTACGTCGACGTCGCCGGTCGCGATCTCGGGGGCTACGTCGCCGAAGCCAGGGCGGCGGTGACCAACGAGGTCAGTCTGCCGCAGGGCACACTCGTGCAGTGGAGCGGGCAGGTCGAGTACCTCGACCGGGCGACGGCCCGGCTGAAGGTCGTGGTCCCGCTGACGCTGCTGATCGTGTTTCTGCTCCTTTACCTGAACTTCCGGCGGCTCACCGAGACGTTCATCGTCATGCTGTCGCTGCCCTTCGCTCTCGTCGGCGGGGTCTGGCTGATGTGGTGGATGGGCTTCAATGTGTCGGTGGCGGTGGCCGTCGGCTTCATCGCGCTCGCCGGCGTCGCGGCCGAGACCGGCGTGATCATGCTGGTCTACCTCGATCATGCGTTGATCGAGGCGCGGGCTGAATGCGGTCGCGCTGGCAGGGCCTTCACCCGCGAGGGCCTGCGGCGGGCGATCATGGTGGGCGCGGTCGAGCGGGTGCGTCCGAAGATGATGACGGTTGTCGCCATCATGGCCGGGCTACTGCCCATCCTGTGGAGCACCGGCTCTGGCTCCGAGGTTATGCAGCGGATCGCGGTTCCCATGATCGGCGGCATGGTCTCGTCGACCATGCTGACCCTGGTCGTCATCCCGGCGGTCTACGGTCTCGTGAAGGGATGGAGCCTGCCCGAACCCGAGATGCCGACCGAATCCGTTGAAGTCGCCGAATTGCCCTTAGCGGCAGAGTGAGAACGGGAGACCGACCATGAACGAGACGATCATGACGACCCGGCGTGCCGCGATCCTGGGACTAGCGGCTTTGGTCGTCCCCGGGCACCGCGCTCTGGCACAGGACCTGCCGACCCTGTCCGTGACCAAGGACCCAACCTGCGGCTGCTGCGAGAGGTGGGTCGCCCACCTGCGGGAAAGCGGTTTCCCGGTGACCGTCACCGAAGGAGCGGTGAACCCGCTTAAGGTCCGCCTCGGGGTGCCGCGTGACCTTTCAGCCTGCCATACCGCCCAGGTTGGCGGCTACGTCGTGGAGGGGCATGTCCCGGCCGGGGCGATCAAGCGGCTGCTGGCCGAGAAGCCCAAGGGCACCGGACTGGCTGTCCCTGGCATGCCGACGGGTTCCCCCGGGATGGAGGTCGAAGGCATGGAGCCGGACACCTACGACGTCGTCCTATTCGGGCCGACCGGGCGGAGCACCTTTGCGCGCTATCGAGGCGGCGCAATTATCTGAGACGAAGCCGTGACCTCCGGGAGGGGAGGGTAAGCGTGAGGCCAGGGCGCGCCCGATGCACCTCATGCTATGGAGGCCCATGCGCCGCTTCCCGCCCGAACGCATCGTCTGCCTGACCGAGGAAACAGTCGAGACCCTGTATTTGCTCGGGGAGCAGGACCGCATCGTCGGCGTCTCCGGCTATGCGGTCCGTCCTCCACAGGTCCGCCGCGAGAAGCCGCGGGTCTCCGCTTTCACCAGTGCGGACATTCCGAAGATCTTGGCACTCGCGCCCGACTTGGTGCTGACCTTTTCGGATCTTCAAGCCGGTATCGTCTCAGACCTCATACGGGCAGGCATTGCCGTGCATGCGTTCAATCATCGGGACGTCGCCGGTATCCTTGCCATGATCCGCACCGTCGGCGCCTTGGTCGATGCCCGAGACAAGGCGGAGGCGCTGGCGCTCGGCTACGAGAACCGGCTCGCGCGGGTGGCTGCCCAGGCCCGGGGACAGGCGCGATTGCGCGTGTACTTCGAGGAATGGGACGAGCCCCTCATTTCGGGCATCGGGTGGGTTTGTGACCTGATAGACATCGCTGGCGGCAACGATGTCTTCCCGAACCTCGCCCGGCAGCCGGCCGCTAAGGACCGTATCGTGGCGCCGGAGGCGGTGCTGGAAGCCGCTCCCGAGGTCATCCTGGCATCTTGGTGCGGGAAGAAGGTTGTGCCCTCGCGCATCGCCGGGCGGTCGGGCTGGTCGGCCATCCCCGCCGTCGTGAACGGACGCATCGTGGAGATCAAGTCGCCCCTGATCCTGCAGCCCGGTCCTGCAGCACTGACGGACGGCCTCGACGCCATCCTGCAGGCATTGGGTCATCCGCTCCTGGATGACGACCCTTATCCGCTGACTCCGGCCTTGGGTATCGCCGCCGCGCCGTGGCGCCTCACCGAGAGGCACCGCACGCAGCTTCTCAAGGTCCCGGATGAGGGATGGATCGAGGGCACTCGCCTCGACGCACGCTCGCTGGAGGTCCTCGTCCGGCGCGGATGGATCCGACGCGCGCACGCCGACCCCCTCGGGCGGGCGCGCCGCGACGGATACCAGCGGACGGAGGCGGCTAGGCTCGCGCTGGGCATTACGACCGCGCCACCCTAAAGGGTGGGCGCCCCTCATGCGTGGCGCGCGATCCTAGAAATGGTGGTGATGCCGCCGATGATGATGATGGTGGTGGCCCCAGCCATGGTGGTGATGTGGCCGGAAGTGATGATGGTGTCCCCAGCCGTGATGGTGACCTCTGCCGTAGTAGCCCCCGCCGTGGTGATGGTGATGCCGGCGATGGTGATGGTGATGCTGAACGTGACGCATCAGGCCAGGGCCATCCTGCATCGCGATGACCCCGCTCGGTGTCACCGGAGCGGCGGAAGCGGCGGTGCCGAACGTCAGGACGGCGAGGATCGACAGAGCGATCAAGGAAAAGGTGCGCGTCATGGGCTTTCCTCCTCAATGAGGAACGAACGCCCGGCGAGGTCTCCTTAATCCCGCCCCCGGTCCTGAGCCAACGGTAATGGCGACGGAAAGGGGCCCCGAAGGGCCCCTGGACGATCACATGCGGTGGTGGCGATGGCCGTGACCGTGGCGCATCATGTGGCCACGGCGATGGTGGTGATGGCGCATGCCGTGCCCACGATGGTGGTGATGGCGCATGCCATGGCCGCGGTGGCCGTGGCTGTCGTGCATGCGAACATCGACGATGCTGGTCGGGGCATCGACGGCGCCGACCATACCGGGAGCGGCGGAGGCAGGTGCGGCGATGCCGATGGCACCGAGCGCGGCCAGGGCGGCGACGGCGAACAGGGACTTCCTCATGGGAGCTTCCTCGTTGGTTGTTGCTGGATCGTCTTGGCCCCGGGCCGGACCGGCGAACGGCCCATCGGGAGCGACGAGGAACGGCTTCGCTTCGAGGAGGGTTCCGCGGATGCGCAGTCTCCCGATGGTCATGGATAAGGAAGGCTTGTCCCTGACTTACCGCGATGTCGGCGTTGTTCGTCCGCGAGGCGGATCCCGGGTTCGAACGGAGTGGCCATGCGTCTGCGACCGTGTTACCTATTGGGTAACGTAGTGCGGAGCATTACCTTGCGGGTAACGGATTGGTGCGATGCAGATCCGTTTCCGGTCTAGGCGCCTGGGGAAGGCGCTGTCGGACCCGAAGGAGATGGCGAAGGCCTACGGGGACAGGGCGAAACCGATACGGAAGCGGCTGGACGTGTTGGGGCAGGCGGCCTGCCTCTCGGACGTTCCGACGGAGCCACCCGTCCGCCGGCATCAACTCGGCGGTAACCGGGACGGCCAACTCTCGGTCACGATCAAGGACAACTGGCGTATCGTCTTCGTGCCCGACCACGACCCGGTGCCCTGCCTGCCTGACGGCGGGCTCGACACGGGTCAGGTCACGGCGGTCGAGATCATCGAAATCGTCGACTACCATGGCAACTGAACGGCGGAGACCAAGGGGATGACGACGCAGGAAGCCTGGACGCCGCAATGGGCGACCCATCCCGGCGAACACCTCGAAGAGTACATCCAGGAGCGCGGCTGGTCCCAGGCCGAGTTCGCCCGCATCGCCGACATGACGCCCAAGCTAGTCAGCACGATCATCAACGGCTCCAACCCGGTCACGCCCGAGACCGCACTGAAGCTGGAGCACGTGCTCGGCCTCAAGGCCTACATCTGGACCGGCCTCCAGGCGAACTGGGACCTGTTCCAGGCTCGGCAGCGGGAGCAGGAGGCGGCCGTGCGGGAGGCCGAATGGCTCAAGGGGTTCCCTATCAGGGAACTGAAGGCCTGTGGTCGCCTTCCCCAGACCAACGACCCCGGCAGGATCATGGACGGTCTGCTGGGCCTCCTCGGGATCGGGGGACCGCACGCCTACGAGGCGAAGCTCGGTTCCCTGGCCGTGCACCACCGCAAGGCGAGGACCGGCACCACCTCGCCCCACCACATGCTGTGCTGGCTGATGCTGGGCGAGGAGAAGGCGCGCCGGCTCAGCCTGCCGGCCTACGATCCGGGGCGGTTCAAGCAGGGATGCGCAGAGATCCGTTCGCTGACCGTGGAAATGCCTGAGACCTTCGAGCCGCGCATGCTCGAAATCTGCCATGCGTCCGGCGTCGCCCTAGTGTTCCAGAAGCCCCTAAGCAAGACCTGCGTCTTCGGATCGGCGCGGTGGCTGAACGACGACCGTCCCATGATCCAGATGTCGCTGCGCATGAAGAGCAACGACCATTTCTGGTGGACCTTCTTCCACGAGGCGGCGCACATCAGCCTGCATCGCGGAATGAATTTCGTCGACGACAAGAACGGCGAGGACAACGACGTCGAGGCCGAGGCGGATGCCTGGGCCGAGGAGATGCTGGTCGGGCGCGAGCGGATCGATGCCTTCGCCACCACATGCCCACGGACGAAGCAGGAGGTCGTGACCTTCGCCGACGAGGTCGGGCTTCATCCGGGCATCGTGGTCGGCATGCTGCAACACCGACGCGTCCTCGCATTCAGCCACCTGAACGACCTGAAGGCACGTTTGGGATGGGCGGACGAGGTCGCCGCCGCCTGAGTGCGCGGGGCATCGGTCAGGCCGCCTCGGTCATGGGGGCGCTGATGGCCGACAGGCCCATCACCTCCGCCCGTCCCCCGCCGCGGCGAAGGTCTCAAGCAGGCGCCGACGCTCAGCCACGAGAATGCTAGTCCCCGGCGGCTTGGGCGCTGCCGTGCTCCGTACCGGCTCCCGCCTTCCGACGAGCGCGACCGGCCCCTGCGCTGGCATGTCCACCTCTCGCGGGCCTGATGCCAGGGCTTCGGGTCGGCTTACCTCGCCTAGTCCGTTGCCGGCAGCCATCATGGTCTCGCGGAACGCCCGGTGCTGACCGCCGTCCTCGTACACCAGCCGGACCGCCGACGTTCCGCTCGCCACGAGGGCGGCGACCTGCCGCTCGTCGTCCGCCTGCTTCCGGGCGACCGCGTCGGCGGCGGGGGCGTCAACGCCCGCATCGAACGCGTAGCGTCCGCCCGCCACGTCGACGGCCGGTTCCGCCCCCGTGACCTCGAACCGGTCCGACCCTTCCTTGAGGTTCCTCCAGAAGGCCATGTTCGGGTCCTGCCGGTGCCGGGCGAGGTTCTCCGGGGTCATGCGGAACGGGTAGGACTGGAACTGGACGGCTCGCTGCCCGCCCGCGAACGCCTCGCGGACGACGGCGTAAAGCTCCGAGATCGCCTCGTCCGTCATCGCGAAGCAGCCCTGGGACGAGCACGAGCCATGGACCATCAGGTGCGTCCCCGTGCGCCCCAGGGAGCGGTCGTACGCGTTCGGGTAGCCGAGGTTGAACGACAGGTAGAGGCTGGAATTCGCGTTCATGGACTCCGGCGTGATCGCGTAGAAGCCCTCGGGGGCCTGTCGGTCGCCCTCCCGGGTCTTGGGCCCGAGCTGACCCGACCACCGGCACATCGGATACGTCTTCAGCAAGGCGTACCTGCCGTCCGCTCCGCGCTTCCAAAGCTCGATCTCGGACTCCTTCTTGTAGGCCCGCATCAGGATCGGGTCGGCGGAAGACACACCCTTGGTGGACATCAAGGCCAGGGTCTCAGGCGGGATGGGCGCGAGGTGGCGGGTCGAGCCAGCGTACCGTCCGTCCTGGCAGGCGGACAGCGCCGACAGGAGAGCCAACCCGAGCGTGATCTTCTTCAGCATGTCGGCCTCGACGGTATCTGTGTCCGAGCCTGGGCCCGGGAGGGGCATGACGGGTTGCCGTGGCCACGGTTCGGCGGGATCGGGGCTATCATGAGGTCAATTCCCCGGCATCGGGATGCCGCCGGCGCGTTCGGAAGCCGTCGATGAGCAGCAGGACGACGCCCAGGGAGATCCAGGCATCCGCCAGGTTGAAGGTGAACCAGCGCATGCCGCCCATGTGCAGGTCGAGGTAGTCGGTCACGGTCCCATCCATGAACCGGTCGATGAGATTGCCCGCGGCGCCGCCTGCCATCGAGGCGAGCCCGAGGCGTTCGAGCCCGCTTCCCGCTGCCACGGCACAGCCGGCGATGAGGCAGGTAAGCGTGCCCTGGATGCCAAGAAGAAGGGTCAGGGAAGACGGATCGCGTGCCGGGAACAGGCTGAAGCTGATGCCGTGGTTGAACGACAGGCTCAGGTCGACGAAGGGCAGGAAGCCCTGGACCCCACCCTCGGCCAGCCAACTCTCGGCCGCCGCCTTCGCGGCGAGGTCGATGGCCGCGGCGGCCACCAGGATGGCGCCCACCGTCGCGACCCGGCGGGCCAGTCCCTCGGATGGGGTGGTCATCATGCCCTCAGAAGGCGGAGCGCGTTGGCCGTCACCAGGACGGTCGCACCGGTATCCGCCAGGATGGCCGGCCACAGCCCGGTGATGCCGGCGAGCGTGGTCACGAGGAACACCGCCTTCAGTCCGAGTGAGATGGCCACGTTCTGATGGATGTTGCCGAGCGTGGCCCGGGACAGCGCCACGAGGGCGGCGACGTCGGACACCCGGTCGTTGAGAACGGCGGCATCGGCAGTCTCCAGCGCGGCATCGGTACCGCCGCCCATGGCTATGCCGACGTTGGCTGCGGCAAGCGCGGGGGCGTCGTTGATGCCGTCGCCGACCATTGCCACAATCCCCAATTCCTTCAGGGCATTAACCTCGGCGAGCTTGTCCGCAGGTAGAAGATCGGCCCGGGCGGTGAGCCCGAGGCCCCTTGCGATGGCCTCGCCGGTACGGCGGTTGTCGCCCGTCAGCATCACGCACTCGACGCCGAGCCTGCGCAAGGACGCGATGGCGGCGGTCGCATCCTGTCTGGGCTCGTCCCGGACCGCTATGGCGCCGAGGGCCTCGCCGTCCCGGACCACGATGACCGCGGTCTTGCCTGCTTCCTCCAGCGCCGCCACGGTCCGCTCGGCCTCGTCTCCGAGGGGGGCCAGCGTCGCCGCGTGGCGGGGGGAAGCCACCACGACGAGCCGTCCTGCTACGGTGGCCTGGACGGCCTTACCGGGCACCGCCCTGGCGTCACGCACCGGCCGTAACGGGATGCCGTCCACCCCCGCGCGTTCGATAAGAGCTCGGGCGATGGGGTGGCTTGACCCCGCCTCCACCGCCGCTGCCAGCCCGAGAAGGGCCCGGTCCGTCATGCCCGTGGCGAACGGCAACACGTCCGTGACGAGCGGCCGACCGACCGTGAGCGTCCCGGTCTTGTCGAAGGCGACGGTTCGAACCCGCCCGATGGTCTCAAGGGCGGCGCCACCCTTCACCAGAAGTCCGCGACGAGCCCCGGCGGCCAGCCCGGAGGCGATGGCGGCGGGAGTCGAGAGGACGAGTGCGCAGGGGCAGGCGATGAGGAGCAGAGCCAATCCACGATAGATCCAGGTGCTCCAGTCGGCACCGAGCAGGAGGGGCGGCCCAAGCGCGGCCAGCGCGGCGAAGGCGAACGCCACCGGGGTGTAGACGGCGCTGAAGCGGTCGATGAAGCGCGCGGTCGGCGACTTCGACGCCTGCGCCTCCTCCACCATATGCAGGATGCGGGCGACGGTGTTGTCGGAGGGCATCCGGGTCACCCTGACCTGCAGGGCGCCGTCCGCGTTCACGCTGCCAGCGTAGACCGCGTCCCCGATTTCCTTTGGCCGGGGGACGGATTCCCCCGTGATGGGGGACTCGTCGAGGCTCGACGACCCGTCCGTGATCTCACCGTCGGCGGGCACGCGGTCGCCGGGGCGGACCAGCACGGTCTGCCCGATCCGAAGGGCGGCAGCCGGCACCTCGCGCACGATACCGTCCTCCTCGATCAGGCGCGCCGTCTTCGGCACGAGGCCTACGAGCGCCTTGATGCCGGCCCGGGATCGGCCTGCCGCGAAGCCTTCGAGCATCTCGCCGACCGTAAACAGCAGGACCACGACCGCGGCTTCCTCGGCGGCATGGATGGCGAGCGCGCCGACCGTCGCAACCGACATCAGCATCTCGATGGAGAAGGGCGAGCCATTGCGCGCCGCAGCGATGGCCCGGCGTCCGTAGAAGGCAAGCCCAAGGAGCGCCCCGGGCCAGTAGGCGTACTCGCCGACCAGCGCAGGCTGGGCTTGATCCAGTAGGAAGCCCACGGCGAACAAGGCTGCGATGGCAATGGCTAGGAGCCCCTTGCGGCTGCGCCAGGCGGGGGGCTCCGCCTTCTCGTCCTCGACCGAAAGGATATCGGTCCCGGACGAATGGGCATGGGCGAGGTCGGCTGCCGTGGGCAGGGAGGCGACGCCGTAGCCGAGGCCGGCGATCCGCTCCTCAAGCGCAGCCCGGGGCGTCGCGCCCTCATCAAGCACGAGGTCGAGGACCTGGGCCGTGTAGTTCACGCGCACGTCGCCGACGCCGGGGAGGCGGGTCACCGCCGTCTCGATCTTGGCCGCGCAACTCGGGCAATCCATGCCCTTCACGCGGTAGCGCAGTGCGGCGGCTGCGGGGATCTTCCCCATGGTTCCTGTCCCCGGCATGGCATGCTCCGTCGGCCCGGGCGTCGCGCCGGGCGGTGGGACCCCCTATGTGCACCCTGTAGCAACTACAGGGTCAAGACCGTGGCGAACGCATCCTCCATGACCATCGGCGACTTGGCGGCGGCGACGAACACCCGTGTCGAGACGGTCCGGTGGTACGAGAAGGTGAAGCTCCTGCCGAAACCCGCGCGGTCGGCGGGCAACTATCGCCTGTACGGCCCGGAGCACCTGCGTCGTCTGAGCTTCATACGGCGTGGCCGGGACCTCGGCTTCACCGTGGACCAGATCCGCGAGCTTCTGGCTTTGGCCGACGAACGCGGCCGGTCCTGCGCCGAAGTCGACACGATCGCGCGTGCGCACTTGGCGGAGGTCGAGCGGAAACTCTCGGACCTCACCAGGCTCGCCCGTGAGCTGAGCGACGTCATCGGTCAGTGCAAATGCGGCTCGGTCGCAGACTGCCGCATCATCGAGGCCTTGTCGCCTCACGGCGACCTGGCCTGAGCGGGGGACCGACCAAATCGGGGCACCGGCGGATGGAGACGGCCGAGCCGGCGTCAGCCCGATGGGGGTGATCGCCCATCGGTCCAGCGGCGCTCACGTCATGGAGCCAAGGAGATAGAGCAGGATCCAAACGCCAGGAACGAGGAGCAGCACCCAGGCGAAGGAGCGTAAAGCCGCCTTGCGAACGTGCGGCCGCACCCGCCGCCGACGCCGTGGATTGCCTCGCCCCCAAACATTCTCATTTCGCGCAGCCTTCTTGCCGGCCATTGGGCATTCCTAAGTCCGGGGACCTACCTGGCACTTCGAGGGCGGCCGTACCGCCCCGCCCCCTGTTGTCTCCCCACCGTGTCGATTCCGGAGCCTTGCTAGAGGGTCTGTTGCGTCCTCAGGTGCCGGTAAAGGGCATGCACGGCGTCCATGTAGTCGAGGGAGGGACTTTTCCGGCAAAACGCCCGGAGGAAGTTCGCCTGCGCGCTCAGTGGCATCGAGGCCGGCGCCAAGTCGAGGCCCTCGTCGATGCCTTCGGGTGCCCGTATCAGCGCCCCGCTCATGAACCCCTGGGCCCAGGCGAGGTAATCCCGCTCCCTCTCCGGCGCTTCCCCGATGTCATGGATGAAGCGCGCGCAGGTGGATGCGCCGATGCCCACGATCTTCGTGGCCGGCGCCTGCGCCAGGATCACGAAGACGCCCGAAAGCACAGCCGGCATCGCCATCATCGTCCGTTACCATCGGGATCGAGGAGCCTGGAAGCGTGCACGCCGGCCGGATGGCCGGTCATGGCCTCGTGGGTGGCCGAGCATCCCGCGTAGCGCCCGCCCTGGGAAACCATCAAGAGGCGCCGGTCCCCCGAAGCCGATGTCCGGACCGCCAGGAAAGTCCGAGCCGCAGGCCATGCGACGGTTCCCGGAGCGTCACCCTCCCGCGGCGTTCCATGGCGTTGAACGCCTTCCTGGAGGATGGCGGCGTAACGGGCCGGGAGTTCCACGTCGGAGAAGGGGCGGCTGAGCCAGATGACTTGCTGCAGGCCCTCGTCCTTGCAGACCTCCAGGACGACCCGGTCGGTGTCCCGTCCGGCCGAGGGGGGACGGTCATGGAAGTAGATCAGGGCGGTGATGTTGCCTTCCCGGTCCACCATCGAGGGTTTTGGTACCTCCGTCAGCGGCCCCCACGAGAGCCCGAACGGCGCTTCTTCCGGCTTGGCCGGCTCGGGGGTATCCATCGCCATGGTGCCCGGCTGTCCGACCTGGCAAGGACCGGCGTGCCCTAGGGAATAGCCGCAGGGTTCGGGCACGGAGACCGTCGGGGACGGCATGAAGCCGCTTCGCAAGGGAAAACGGCCGGGGATCACGCAGCTTTGGTCGCTCGCCGCGGAGGTTCCGCCCATTCCAAGGAAGCAGGCGAGGAGCAGCGCGGCGACGTTCATGGCAGGGCTCCGTCCGGTGGGGGCTGCCTCACTCCGCCGCGACCTCGACCTGGTGCCTCGCTTGGCCGGCACCAACCGGCCGGGCGCCCCCCGACGGCAGGACCGCTCCGGCAAAGCGTGCGTACAGGGCCGGCAGGACGACCAACGTCAGCAGGGTCGCGCTGATGAGGCCTCCGATCACCACGGTGGCGAGCGGCCGTTGGACCTCGGCCCCCGTCTCGGTCGCCAACGCCATCGGTACGAACCCGAGGGACGCCACCAAGGCGGTCATCGCCACCGGTCGGAGCCGGGTCATCGCGCCTTCGAGGATCGCCTCGCGCCGGGGCTTCCCCTCCGCGATGAGCTGCTTGATGTACGTCAGCATCACCAAGCCGTTGAGGACCGCCACCCCCGACAGGGCGATGAAACCCACCGCCGCGGGCACGGAGAACGGCATTCCCCGCAGCCACAGGGCGGCGATGCCGCCGGTGAGCGCCAGCGGCACCGCGCTGAACACGAGTAAGGCGTCCTTGGCCGAGTTCAGGGCCGAGAACAGAAGCAGGAAGATCAGGAAGAAGCAGACCGGCACGACCACCATCAGTCGCTGGCGGGCCGAGGCCAGGTTCTCGAATTGTCCGCCCCAGGTCACGTAGTAGCCGGCCGGAAGCTGCACCCCGGACGCGACCTTGGCCTGCGCCTCGGCGACGAGCGAGCCGATGTCGCGGCCCCGGACGTTGGCGGTGACCACGACGCGGCGCCGACCATTTTCCCGCGAGATCTGGTTCGGGCCCTCGGTGACAGAGAAGCTCGCCACCTGCTTCAGGAGCACGGAGGAGGCCCGCCCATTGGCGCCCGGGGGCAACGGAACAGGGATGTTCTCCAGGGCCTCGCGGTCCTCGCGAACCTTGTCGTTCAGCCGCACGACGATGGGGAAGCGGCGATCCCCCTCGAACACCATGCCGGCCTCGCGGCCGCCGATGGCCGCCCCGATGACGTCTTGGATTGCGGACGTGCTCAGGCCGAGGCGCGCGGCCTCGGTCTTGTTGATCTTGATCTCCAGGAACGGCAGGCCGGCCGTCTGCTCGACCTTGACGTCGTCGGCCCCCTCCGTCCCGCGCAGGATCGCGGCGACTTGGTTGGCGGTCTTGAGCATCGGCTCGAACTCCTCACCGAACACCTTTACGGCAAGGTCGCCGCGGGTGCCGGCCAGGAGCTCGTTGAAGCGAAGCTGGATGGGCTGGGAGAACTCGTAGACATTGCCGGCAAGCGACCCCAGGGCCTTCTCGATCTGCTCCTGCAAGTCCGCCTTGGACAGGTCGGGGTCGGGCCATTCCTCCTGCGGTTTCAGAATGACGAAGGTGTCGGACGAGCTCGGTGGCATGGGGTCCGAGGCGACCTCGGCGGTGCCGGTCTTCGAGAAGACGTAGGCGACCTGGGGGAACCGACTAACGGCCTGCTCGACCTTCAGCTGCATCGCCTGCGACTGGGTGAGCGAGGTCGACGGGATGCGCTGGGCGTTCAGCGCGATGCTCTTCTCGTCGAGCTGCGGGATGAACTCCTGCCCGAGCTTGGTGAACAGGAACCCGGCCCCGACGAGCAGCACCAGGGCAACCGCGACGAAAGTCATCGGGACCCGCAGGGCGGCACCGAGGACCGGACGGTAGGCGGCTTTGATCCCGCGGATGAGGACGTTGTCCTTCTCCGTCACCTTGCCGGTGATGACGATGGCGATCATCGCCGGCACGAAGGTCAGCGACAGGACGAAGGCCGAGAGAAGGGCGATGATGACGGTGAGTGCCATCGGCTCGAACATCTTGCCCTCGACACCAGTGAAGGTGAGGAGCGGCACGTAGACGAGGATGATGATAGCTTGCCCGTAGAGGGAGGGCTTGATCATCTCCTCGGCCGAGGCCCTCACCGTGACGAGGCGCTCCTCCAGTTCGAGCTTGCGCCCGAGCTCCCCCTGCCGCTCCGCCAGGTGGCGCAGGGCGTTCTCGGTGATGATGACGGCCCCGTCGACGATTAAGCCGAAGTCGAGGGCGCCGAGGCTCATCAGGTTGGCGCTGATGCGGCCCTGGACCATGCCGGTCATGGTCATCAGCATCGCCACCGGGATGACGAGGGCAGCGACGATGGCCGCGCGGATGTTGCCCAGCAACAGGAACAGGATGACGACGACGAGGGCCGCGCCCTCGGCCAGGTTCTTCGCGACGGTCCTGATGGTGGCCTCGACGAGGACCGTACGGTTGAGCACGGTCTGGACCTGGATGCCGGGCGGTAGCGTGCGCCGGACCTCGGTCATGCGAGCGTCGACGCCGGCCGCCACGGTCCGGCTGTTCTCGCCGATGAGCATCAGGGCGGTGCCGATCACCACCTCGCGCCCGTCCTCGCTGCCGGAGCCGGTGCGCAGGTCGCGCCCGATCCGAACCTCTGCGATGTCGGAGATGCGGACCGGCACGCCGCCGCGCGTCGTCACTACGACGGAGCCGATGTCCTCCATGGTCTCAAGGCGGCCGGCGGCGCGCACTACGTAGCCCTCGCCGTTGTCCTCAAGGTAACGTGCGCCTTGGTTGGCGTTGTTGGCCTCCAGCGCCCGGGCGATGTCGGCGAAGGACAGGTCGAGGGCGGTGAGCTTCATCGGGTCGGGCTGGACGTGGTACTGCTTGTCGAAGCCGCCGATGCTGTCGACGCCGGCGACCCCCGGCACGGTCTTCACCTGGGGGCGGATGATCCAGTCCTGAACGGTGCGCAGGTAGGCCGTGCGCTCCAGCTCGGTCGTGAGCCGCTGGCCCTCGGGGGTCAGGTAGCTTCCGTCCGACTGCCACCCGCCCTTGCCGTCCGGGGAGACCTTGCGCTCCTCGGGCTTGGCGTAGTGGATGGACCACATGTAGATCTCGCCCAGGCCGGTCGAGATCGGGCCCATGTGGGGCTCTGCCCCGGGCGGCAGGGTCGACTTCGCCTCGTTGATGCGCTCCGCCACCTGCTGCCGGGCGAAGTAGATGTCTAACTTCTCGGAAAAGACCGCGGTGACCTGGGAGAACCCGTTCCGCGAGAGCGAGCGGGTGTATTCCAGGCCCTTGATCCCGGCGAGGGCGGTCTCGACCGGATAGGTCACCTGCTTCTCGATATCGACCGGCGAGAGCGACGGCGCCGTGGTGTTAATCTGCACCTGGTTGTTGGTGATGTCGGGCACCGCGTCGATGGGGAGCTTGGTCAGCGAGAAGACGCCGAAGCCGGCGGCGAGAAGCGACAGGAGCACCACGAGCCAGCGCTGGTGGACCGAGAAGTCGAGGATCTTCGAGATCATGTCCGCGCCCGCCTTCAGTGGTCGTGGTCGGCTTCGGCCTTGCCGAGCTCGGCCTTCAGGACGAAGGAGTTGGCCACCGCGACCTCGTCGCCTGGGTTCAGACCCGAAAGGATCTCGTAGGCCTGGTCGTCGGCCTTGCCGATGGTCACGTCCCTTCTCTCGAACCCCGCCGGGGTCCGCACGAACACCACCTTCTCGCCGCCGATGGTCTGGATTGCGGATTTCGGCAGTCGGACCTTGACGGGATCCTGGGCGATCTCGACTTCCGTCGTCACGAAGGTCCCCGGCCGCCAGGCCATGTCCTTGTTGGGCAAAGAGACGATGACACGGGCCGAGCGCGTCTCCGGGTTGAGGATCGGGCTCACGAAGACGACCTTGCCCTCTGCGCGAGGGCGGTCGTCCCCCGCGACGATGGCCACCCGGGCGCCCTCTCGCACCTTCGCCAGCTCGGTTGTCGGGACCGAGAGCTCGATCCACACGGAGGACAGGTCGGCCACGGTGTAGACGTCCGCGGGGTCGCCCTCGCTGCCGACCTTCGTGCCGACGTCGACCTTTCGCTCGACGACCCGTCCGGCGAGGGGGGACCTGAGCTCGTATCGTCGAAGGGTCGACAGGTTCGGGGTTGTCTCGTCCTTCTTGGCCGAGACTGCGACCTCGGCCGCGTTTAGCCCCAGGGCCGAAAGCTTCTGGCGGGCGAGGTCGACGCGAAGGGTCGCTTCCGAATAGGCCGCCTTCGCGTTGAGAAAGGCCGATTCCGCCGAGATTCGCTTGTCCCAGAGCGCTTGCTGGCGGTCGAAGTTGGTCTTCTCCAGGTCCGCCTTGACGGTCGCCGTCAGGAACTCGCTCTTGGCCTCTGCAACCTCGCGGCTATCGAGGACCGCTACGACCTCGCCCTTGGCTACGTCCTCGCCGAGACGCTTGCGCATTTCCGCCACCGTCCCGGCAACCCGGGCGGGCACGCGGGCGATCCGGTCGGCATCCTGGACGATGGAACCGGGAACGAGGAGATGGCGCGAGAGTATGCCGGCGTCGACGCGAGCCAGCTTGATGTCCTGCTCCGCGGCCTGTTCGGCCGTCATCTTGATCTTGCCCTCGCCCTCCTCGCCGTGCGCCTCGCCCTCGGCATGCGCGTGGCCGGGGGCCTTCGGCTTGGGCTTGGCCTCGTTATCCGAATGCCGATGTGCGGCCTCTCCATGCGCCGGCTCGCCCGCCGAATCCGGGCGCTCGTTGGAAGCATGCTCGTGATCCGGCTCGCCGTGTCCCTCGTCGCCCTTCCCGGACGCCGGCCTCGATACGGCGGCGTTCGTCGGTGGAGGCTTCGGGGCCGTTGAAAGACCGGCGGTCGCGAGGGCGCCCTGCACGATTTCGGACACACGCGGGAAGGCACCGCCGATGGCGATGCCTATGGCCAGGAAGGCCACGGACAGAAGTGCACGCATGGAAGGAGGCCGTTTGCCTGGAACACGAAGGCCCGTTCTCTGGGCTTCGGTGCTCCGTACTGTTCACGCTCTGTGGGGGCCGATCATCCGCTGGGATGGTCGGAGGACGCGCGCCACGGACGTGACGACGCCATCTCAGGCGCGGGGAGGCCTCGGAAGGCGGTCCGGCGAGACCGAAACCATAGTCGCGTCCACGAGGGCGTAGGTCGGCCGCTTGGTCATGGCGCTCAGCGCCAAAGCCGGTCCCTCGGGATTGATGGCTTGGTGGCATCCGCAGTTTGCGTGACAGGTCAGGCAGCCATCGGCATGGCTTGCCGGAGCCGCGTCGGAATAAGCCGACATCGACACTTCGGCACCGGCGAAGCGATGGACCTCTGCGGAATGGATGGTTCCGGGAGCGACAAGCGCCAGGGCGAGCACGAGCGAGAGCGCGCGGACGGCGATCGCCCACCAACCGCGCATTGCCTCGTAGGCCCTAATTGGGGATCCCGCGCTCATGGCTGCCTTATGAACGATTCCGGGCCACTCGTACATGCCGGATGGCCCCCGACGGGAGGCAAGCCTCAATAGTCGTGATGGTGATGATGGTGGTGGCGACGCTCGTAGTAGACCGGCCGCTCCTCGTAGTGGCGGCGATGACGATGCACGACGATGTCGTCGTGGTCGCCGTGATGGTAGCGGTCGACATGGACGTCGCGACCGCGCCTCTCGAAGTCGCCCCCGTAATACTGCGCCGATGCGGCGGCAGGGACGAGGATCAGGGTCGCGGCGAGAAGGGCTGGGATGCGGACTCGCATGGCTCTTTCCTCAAGGATTGATGCCGTGAGCATGGGTCCGGCGACTTGAACGGGGTCTGAAACCCGCGTTCATCTTGCCGGACCTGGGAGCGGCGAACCGCTCAGTGGCGCTCGATGACCGTGGTTCGGCGCTCGCTGCCATGGTTGTCATCGTGATGGTCGTCGTGGTGGTGATGCTCGCGGACGACCTCATGGTGGTCGTCATGGTGACGGTCGCCGTGGCGCTCGCCATGACTGTCGCCATGGACGCCGACGCCGCCCGGGCCGACGTCGATGTGCTGGGCGAGGGCCCCGACCGGCGCCAGGGCCAGGGTCGTGGCGGCGGCGTAAGCGAGAAGGTTGCGCTTCATCGTGGTGCTCCTAGAAACATTGTATGGCCAGCAACGCATTTCGTTCGGAAACCGATCCGAGACTATTTTGGTGTTTCAGACGTATCGCTTAGCCAAAGATGAGAAGCGCACGAGATAATCGCGTGTATTGTTCGGGGTTCAGCGGACGCGAAGGCGCCTCGTTGGTCCTTTCGCTGGCGAGGTCTAGGATCGTCATTGGTCCGGACTGGTCGACGTGCGCCGGATACGCACGCCTCGGCACGGCGAAAAGGGGCGGTCGTCAGCCGGAGATGGCTATTGGCCCCGAAGGACGAGCTTCCACGCATGGTCGGGGCTTACAGGCATGGACGGATCGGAGCATGCCGGGTCGTCAAGGTCATATCGGTTCATGGCCTGCACGTGGACGGAAATTGACGCCCATGGTCAGCCCCTTACGTTGAGAGCAAGGGATAGGCCGGGCGGGGGCCTGCACCAAGCTTGAGATCACGCCAAGACAAGCCGCTCCGAGGTATCCGTCTGCCGCCGGACAAGAAGCTCTTGACCTTCCCATCATGGGAAGCCCCATATCGCCGTGACGTCACTTCTAAGAGGAGAACCGTCATGATCCGGCTCAAGGTCACTCGAATGAACTGCGGCGGCTGCGCCAAGTCCGTTACGCGCGCGGTCCTGGGCGTCGATCCGAATGCCACCGTCGACATCGACCTGGGCGAAGGCATCGTCTCCATCGCGTCGTCCTCGGATGCGGCGCGGTTCACCGACGCGGTCAGTTCCGCGGGCTATGGCGTCGAACCGCTGACCGCCGCGGCTTGACCGACCGGCAAGCGGAAACAATATCGGCGCTCGGCCATTTGTGTCCCGGGGCGAGTATTCCTCGGCCCATCGAAACGGTGTAAGCAATCCCGATGAGACCCGACCGGCAACTCGTGCGCCTGATGGCGGCGATGATCGTGATGATCATCGCCTACGTCGCGCCGTCTGCCGTCCAGGCTCACGAAGGCCATCATCACGGTGGCCATGACCATGCCGCCATGACGCGGGCGCCCAAGGCGTCCGTCGCGCCGCTGGCGGCCCCCGCACCGCGCGACGTCGGTCGGTCGGCGGCTGCCGTCGATGCAACGCCCGTGCTGCTCAAGGCCGCGGTTCCCGCCCGGGTCGCCGTCCTCCAGTCCGAGGACGCGGGTCGGGGTTGCTGCCCCGGTCCCTGCAAGGGCGCATGCTGCGGGACGATGTCCTGCTGCGTTCCTGGCATCCTCTCGGCTCCGATGACAATGCCGACGCTCGCCTTCGGGCATGTCGTTCTGGTCACGCACGACATCGACGGCCGCTCCGGCCTCGGCCCCGAGGCCCTGCCCAGGCCCCCACGAACCCTCGCGTAACGAACGGCGCGCCAAGGGCGCGCAACGGTCGGATTCCGTCCGCAAGCCGCGGATGTGCGTCCGGTGTTCGAACGCGAGGATGCCTCTTCCATGTCTTTTCGTATTGCCGCCGCCCTTGGCGCGGCGTGGCTGGCCGTCGCTTCGCTGGCGGGTCCCGCACGTGCCCATGAGGGGCACGACCACGGCGCACCGCCCCCGCCCGTCTCGAAGTCCATCGCCCCGCGCGGCGAGGCCGCGTCGGACGCGTTCGAGCTGACCGCCATCCCACGGGACGGGAAGGTCACGTTCTACCTCGACCGCTTCCGGACCAACGAACCCGTCCGCGGCGCAGTCCTGGAGGTGGAGACGCCCGAGGGGCAGAGGACCGCCACCGAGACCGCCGAGGCGGCCTACGTGCTTCCCGCGCCCTGGCTCGCGCAGGCGGGATCGCACGACCTCCTGGTGACCGTCACCGCCGGGGAGGCGGTCGACGTCCTCACCGTCCCGCTGTCCATCCCGCAGACCCAGGCGCCCGTCGCCGCCCCGGCCGCAGCGCCGGCCGGCACCGCCATGGCCAAGGCGTCCGCCGCCGTCGCCGACCTGAAGGCCCGCCTCGCGGCCAAGGACCCCGTCCTGATGCTGACCGCGGCGGCCGCCTTCCTCCTCGGCATGCTGCTCACCGTGCTCATGCGGGGCCGGCGCAGCCTTCCCGCCGTGGCCGTCATGGCGGTCTTCGTGACCCTGGCGCTCGGGACCGTGGCCTTCGCCCATGGCGACGAGGACCACGGCACCCCGTCCAAGGGCGACCCGGTTCAAGGCGCGGCCCTGCTCGACCCCGCGCAGCCGTCGTCCGACCTTGCCCAGCGCCTGCCTGACGGCTCCGTGTTCGTGCCCAAGCCGACCCAGCGCCTCCTGGTCCTGCGCACCACCATGACGGAGCAGGCGACGTTCCACCGGACGGTCGAACTGCCGGGACGCGTGATCCCGGACCCGAACGCCAGCGGCGTCGTGCAATCCTCGGTCGGCGGCCGGCTCTCGCCGCCGTCCTCAGGCCTGTTCCCGCGCCTCGGGACGACGGTGAGGAAGGGCGACGTGCTGGCCTACGTGACGCCCCCGGTCCAGGCCATCGACGTCTCGGACATGCGCCAGCGCCAGGGCGAGCTCGACCAGCAGATCGACGTCGTCGAGCGCCGCGTGGAGCGCTATCGCAAGCTCGCGACCACCGGCGCCGTCGCCCAGACACAGCTCGACGACGCCCTCTCCGAGCTGAAGGGCCTGCAGGACCGCCGCACGGCCCTCGACAAGGCACGACAGCAGCCGGAAGCCCTGGTCGCGCCCGTCGACGGCGTTATCGCGCAGGCCTCCGCGGTGGCGGGCCAGATGGCGGCGGCCGGCGCCATGGTGTTCCAGATCGTCGACCCGACCCGTCTCTGGGTCGAGGCCCTGAGCTTCGACGCCCTCACGCCGGCTGGGAACGCCACGGCCCGCTTCGCCGACGGGCGCACCCTATCCCTCGTCTACCAGGGCGCCGGCCTCGCCGACCGCAACCAGGCCATCCCGGTCCAGTTCGCGATCAAGGGCAACACCGCCGGCCTGCGGGTCGGGCAGTTCCTCACGGTGCTCGCCGGCACGGACGCCGAGCAGTCCGGCCTCGCCCTGCCGCGTGCGGCGGTGGTCCGCTCCGGCAACGGGCAGGCCATCGTCTACGAGCACGTCGCCGCCGAGCGCTTCGAGGCCCGCCAGGTCCGGGTCGAGCCCCTCGACGGGACCAACGTGCTCGTCGCCGAGGGGGTAGGCGCGGGCAAGCGCGTCGTCACCGAGGGCGCCGAGCTCCTCGATCAGGTCCGCTGAGGAGGCACGCCCATGTTCAATTTCCTCGTCACGCAGTCACTGCGCAACCGCCTGCTCGTCCTCGCGGTCGCCGCCGTCCTGATCCTGTACGGCGCCTTCACCGCCACCAAGCTGCCGGTGGACGTGTTTCCCGACCTCAACAAGCCGACGGTCACCATCATGACCGAGGCCGAGGGGCTCGCGCCGCCCGAGGTGGAGCAGCTCGTCACCTATCCCATCGAGACCCGGATGAACGGCCTGCCCGGGGTCAGCCGGGTGCGCTCGGTCTCCGGCGTCGGGCTCTCCATCGTCTACGTCGAGTTCGACTGGGGCACCGACATCTACCGGAATCGGCAGCAGATCGCCGAGCGTCTGACCCTGGTCCGCGACCAGCTCCCGCCGAACGTCACGCCCCAGATGGGGCCGATCTCCTCCATCATGGGGCAGATCCTGCTGGTCGCGGTGACCGGAGACAACGCGACCCCGATGGAGGTGCGCGAGGCCGCCGACTTCATCCTGCGGCCTCGCCTGCTCACCATCCCGGGCGTCGCCCAGGTCATTCCCATCGGCGGCGAGGTGCGCCAGTTCCGGGTAAGCCCGAACGTGGCGGCCATGCGGGCGCTCGGCGTCACCAACGCCCAGCTTGAGGCGTCCCTGACCCAGTTCGGCACCAATGCCGGCGGCGGCTTCACCGACCAGTACGCCCGCGAGTACCTCATCCGGAACATCGGCCGGACCATGAGCCTCGACGACCTGCGCAGCGTCGTCGTCGCCAACGTCGCGGACGCGCCGGTCTACCTGCGCCAGGTGGCGGAAGTCTCCTTCGCCCCGAGGGTGAAGCGCGGCGACGGCGGCTACATGGGCAAGCCCGGCGTCATCGTCTCCGTCGAGAAGCAGCCCGACGTCGACACGGTCAAGCTCACCCGCGAGATCGAGGCGGCGCTGAAGGAGGTCACCGCGACCCTGCCGAACGGGATCAAGGCCGACCAGATCCTGTTCCGGCAGGCGAACTTCATCGAGACCTCCATCGCCAACGTCGAGCGCGTGCTCGTCGAGGCCATCGTGGTTGTGGCCATCGTGCTCTTCGCGTTCCTCCTGAACGTGCGCACCACGGCCATCTCGCTGACCGCCATCCCGGTCTCGATCCTGGCGACCGCGGTGGCCTTCCACCTCGCCGGCCTGTCGATCAACACCATGACCCTGGGCGGGCTCGCCATCGCCATCGGCGAGCTCGTCGACGACGCGGTGGTCGACGTCGAGAACATCTTTCGAAGGCTCGGCGAGAACCGGGCGGCCGGCTCGCCGCGCTCGACCTTCGAGGTGGTGGTTGCCGCCTCCTCGGAGGTGCGCTCCGGCATCGTCTACGCAACGATGATCATCGTCCTCGTGTTCGTGCCCCTGTTCGCCCTGTCGGGCATCGAGGGCCGCCTCTTCGCGCCCCTGGGCCAGGCCTACATCATCTCCATCCTGGCGAGCCTGCTGGTGTCCGTGACCCTGACGCCGGTGCTGGCCTACTACCTGCTGCCCGGCCTCAAGAGCCTGGCCGAGCACGACAGCGCCCTGCTGCGCTGGCTCAAGCGGGGTAACGCCCGGTTGCTCGGCGTCGCCTTCCGGCACCAGCGCCTGCTCGTCGCCACGGTGGCGCTGTCCGTCGTGGCGGCCGGGATCGCCGCCTGGAACCTGCCGCGCGCCTTCCTCCCGCCCTTCAACGAGGGCTCGTTCACCGTCAACACGACGTTCAACCCGGGGATTTCGCTCTCCGAGAGCAACCGCGTCGGCCTCATCGCCGAGAAGCTGCTCCTGGACATTCCGGAGGTCGCCTCGGTGGGTCGCCGCACCGGCCGGGCCGAGCTCGACGAGCATGCTGAGGGCGTCCACTCCTCCGAGATCGAGGTCGAGCTCAAGGGCGGCGGCCGGCCGAAGGACGCGGTCGTGGCGGACATCCGGCAGCGCCTGTCCCGGCTGCCGCTCTCGGTGAACGTCGGCCAGCCGATCTCGCACCGCCTCGACCACATGCTGTCCGGCGTCCGGGCCGAGCTTGCCCTGAAGATCTTCGGCGAGGATCTCGACGCCCTGCGCAGCGTGGCCAACGACCTGCGCGACCGCATGGCAAAAATCCCCGGCCTGGCCGACCTGCAGGTGGAGAAGCAGGTCCGCATCCCGCAGCTGGAGATCCGGGTCGATTACACCCGGGCCGCCCTCTACGGGGTCCAGCCCTCGGCCGTAGTCGAGCAGCTCAGCCGGCTGTCCAACGGGCGCGTCGTTTCGACGGTGGCCGATGGCTACAAGCGCTTCGACGTGCTCTTGCGCCTGCCCGAGCGCCAGCGCACGACCCAGGGGCTCAAGGACCTCCTGATCGAGACGCCGTCCGGCTGGGTGCCGGCGCGCCAGGTCGCCGACATCCGCGAGACGGACGGCCCCAACCAGATCCTGCGCGAGAACAGCCGGCGCCGTCTCGTCGTCCAGGCCAACACCAACGGGCAAAGCGACATGGCCACCATCGTGGCGGCCATCCGCAAGGAGGTGGCGGAAGCCAAGCTCCCGCCGGGCTTCTTCGCCAGCCTGGAGGGGACCTTCCAGGCGCAGGAGGAGGCGAGCCGGACCATCGCGGCCCTTTCGACCCTTTCCCTCGCCCTGGTCTTCGCCATCCTCTACAGCCGCTACCGCTCGGCCGTGCTGGCGCTGATCATCATGGGCAACGTGCCGCTCGCCCTCATCGGCAGCGTGATCGCGCTGTGGCTGGTGGGCCAGCCGCTCTCGGTGGCGTCGATGATCGGGTTCATCACGCTGACCGGCATCAGCGCCCGCAACGGCATCCTGAAGATCAGCCACTACCTGAACCTGTCGCTGCACGAGGGCATGCCGTTCGGGCGCGACCTCGTGGTGCGCGGCAGCCTGGAGCGCCTGACGCCGGTGCTGATGACCGCCCTGTCGGCGGGCGTCGCCCTGGTGCCGCTGCTCTACGACGCCGCGAACCCGGGCAAGGAGATCCTGCACCCGGTCGCGGTGACCATCTTCGGCGGCCTGATCAGCGCGACCCTGCTCGACACGGTCCTGACGCCCGTCCTGTTCCTGCGGTTCGGCAAGGCCCCGCTGGAGCGCTTGCGCGCCGTGCAGTCCGAGACACCCGATGCACCGCGTCCGGACGGCGCCAAGCCGCGTCCGGTCGAGGCGTTCTGAGCCCCCACCCAAAAAGGAGAAACCCGATGATTCCCTGGAGAATGGCCCTGATGGCGGGCGTGCTGCTCGCCCTGCCGGTCCACGCGCACGAGGTGTCCGGCCAGCACGGCGGCCGGGTGACGGATGCCGGCAAGTACCACGTCGAGCTCGTTGCCAAGGGCGAAAGCGTCGACGTGTTCGTCACGGACGGCAGCCAGAAACCGGTTCCGGCGACCGGCTTCAAGGGCACCGCCATCCTCGTCGTCGGCGGCAAGCCGGCTCGGGTGCCCCTCGAACCGGCCGACGGTAACCGCCTCTCGGGCAAGGCGTCCGTGGCGCTCGGTGAGAGCCCGAAGGGCGCCGTCCAGCTCACCGCCCCGGACGGCGCGACGACGAGCGGCAAGTTCAACTGACCAACGGCCCTCCGGCCCCGGACGCGGGCCGGAGGGGACCGACCGATCCCGTGCAGGGATGCAGGAGGACCGCCGAAGGCTGTCCCTCCTGTTCGAGCCACCGGCCGGAAAACGCTTTGCCGGCCTGTCCAACACGACGAACCAAGGAGACCGAAGCCATGAAGACCATGACCGCCGCCGCCCTGCTGATCGCCCTCTCGGCGGCAACCCCGGCCCTCGCCGACGACCAGGGCAATGCCAACGCCGAGCAGCAGACCCAGCCGACGCCGAACCGTGGTGGCACCTCGGGTGGGCCGGCCCACGACGCGCGCCCCGGCGAGACGGGTTCGACGGGGTCGGGTGAACGCATGGACCACGCCCATCCCGATGGATCGGCCTCCAAGCCGTCCCGGAACCGCTGATCGGCCGCCCGGACCGGGAACCCTCATGCGTCCGTCCAGGGCGCAGGGCTCCCACTGCCCCACCACCAAGTTACGTCACGTAGGAATGGAAACGACCATGAAGACCATCGGCACGATTGCACTGGCCGCGCTGCTCGGCCTCGGAACGGCTGGGCCGAGCCTCGCCCAGTCGACCCATTCCCACGGCGGGCACGAGATGCCCGGCGACCCGAAGGCGTCGCATGACGAAGACATGATGAAGATGATAAACGACATGAAGCCGGACCCGAAGGACCCGGCCTCGACCAAGGACTTCAAGGCCGCCGACATGGCGATGATGCACGACATGCACGTGCCCTACACCGGCAACCCGGACGTGGATTTCCGCACCCACATGATCCCGCACCACAAGGGCGCGGTGGCCATGGCCAAGGTGGCCCTGAAGCACGCCAAGGACCCCGAGACCAAGGCGATGGCCCAGAAGATCATCGACGACCAGGAGAAGGAGATCGGCGAGATGGAAGGCTGGTTGAAGAAGAACGCGAAATAAGCCGTTCACCCGAGGGGCTGGAGGCCGGCACGGATCCGGCCTCCAGTCCCTCGATGATCGGGCAGTGGGGTCGTCCGTCCCCGTCGCAGGCGTCGGCCAGACCACGAAGGACGTCCGCCATTTCCTGAAGGTGGCGGGCCTTCTCTTCGAGTTCCTCGATGTGGGTCAAAGCGAGGGCCTTCACCTCGGCGCTGCTGCGTGTGGGATCGCCCCACAATCCCAGAAGGACCCGGATGCGTTCCAACGGGAAGCCGAGGTCCCGAGCCCGGCGGACGAAGCTGAGCCGGTGCACGTCCTCCGGGTCGTAGTCGCGGTAGCCGCTGTCCCGGCGGTCGGCCTGGGGCACCAAGCCGATGCTCTCGTAATGGCGGATCATCTTGGCTGAGACCCCCGATGCGTCCGCCGCCTGCCCGATGTTCATGACGATCCCCATGGTTGACCTTCCCATGATGGGAAGGCGCACACCGATAGGCAACATCGACGAACGGGAACACGATCATGATCCACGGCACCGCAGCGAACGACCATGCAGACCCCCACGGTGCCCATGCCGGGCATGACCACGCGCATGGCCATCAGGTCGAGCCGCCCGCCGGCGCCGGGACGGTCAAGGATCCCGTCTGTGGGATGACGGTCGACCCTCACAGGGCGAAGCATCGGGCCGAGCATGCCGGGCACCCGTACTACTTCTGCTCGACAGGCTGCGGAACGAAGTTCGAGGCCGATCCGGTCCGGTACATCGACCCGGCCCAAGCCACCGCGAAGTCCGATCCCGTGCCCGAAGGCACGATCTACACCTGCCCGATGCATCCGGAGGTGCGCCAGGTCGGCCCCGGCGCCTGCCCGATCTGCGGCATGGGGTTGGAGCCGGCCATGGTCGGCGCGGACGCTGGCCCGAGCGAGGAGCTCGTCGACATGACGCGCCGGTTCCGGGTCGGGCTCGTCCTGACGCTTCCGGTCTTCGTGCTGGAGATGGGCGGCCATCTTTTCGGCCTGACCGAGCGGCTCGGCCAGCAGGCCTCGAACTGGATACAGTTCGCGCTCGCGACGCCGGTCGTGCTCTGGGCCGGCTGGCCCTTTTTCGTGCGGGCCCTTCACTCCGTGCGCTCGCGCAACCTCAACATGTTCACCCTCGTCGCCCTCGGGACCGGGGTGGCCTGGGCCTACAGCGTCGTCGCCACCGTCGCTCCCGGCTTGTTCCCCGAGGCGCTGCGCGGTCACGGCGGGGCGGTGCCGGCCTACTTCGAGGCGGCGGCCGTCATCACCGTGCTGGTGCTTCTCGGCCAGGTCCTGGAACTGCGGGCGCGCGAGAGCACCAGCGGGGCCCTCAGGGCGCTCCTCGACCTGGCGCCGAAGACCGCCCGGCGCCTTCATCCGGACGGCACCGACGACGAGGTTCGCCTGGAGGACATCCGCGTCGGCGACCGCCTGCGGGTGCGCCCGGGCGAGAAGGTGCCGGTCGACGGAACCGTGAGCGAAGGTCGAAGCTCGGTCGACGAGAGCCTCGTGACCGGGGAATCGATGCCGGTCACGAAGGAGGCCGGCGCCACGGTCATCGGCGGCAGCCTCAACCAGTCCGGCTCGCTCGTCATCGAGGCGACCAAGGTTGGTCGGGACACCATGCTGGCCCGCATCGTCCAGATGGTGGCCGAGGCGCAGCGCAGCCGGGCCCCCATCCAGCGCCTCGCGGACCGGGTGGCGGGCTGGTTCGTGCCCGCCGTCATCGGCGTGGCGCTGCTGGCCTTCGTCGCCTGGATGGCGTTCGGCCCCGAGCCGCGCTTCACCTTCGCCCTCCTGGCCGCCGTGGCCGTTCTCATCATCGCCTGCCCCTGCGCGCTCGGGCTCGCCACCCCGATGTCCATCATGGTCGGCGTCGGCAGGGGCGCCGGGGCCGGGGTGCTCGTGAAGAACGCCGAGGCGCTGGAGCGGATGGAGCGGGTCACGACCCTCGTGGTCGACAAAACCGGTACCTTGACGGAGGGCAAGCCCACGGTCACCCGGATCGTGCCCGCGGCGGGCTTCGACGAGGCGGAGGTCCTGCGGCTTTCGGCAAGCGTGGAGCGCGCGAGCGAACACCCCTTGGCGGTCGCGGTCGTGGCGGCCGCCGAGAAGCGGGGGCTGGCCTTCGCCCCGGTCACCGGCTTCGACAGCCCGACGGGCAAGGGCGCGCTCGGCACCGTCGAGGGACGGCGTGTGGCGCTCGGCAACGCGAGCTTCCTGCGCGAGCAGGGCGTGGACGTCTCCGCCTACGCGGTCCAGGCCGATGACCTGAGGCGGGACGGGGCGACGGCCATCTTCGTCGGCGTCGACGGACGCGTGGGCGGCGTCCTCGCCATCGCCGACCCGGTCAAGGCGACGACGGCAGAGGCACTGGCCGCGCTCCGGGTCGAAGGCATCCGTGTCGTCATGCTCACGGGCGACAACCGGACCACCGCCGAGGCGGTGGCGCGTCGGCTCGGCATCGAGGAGGTCGAGGCGGAGGTGCTGCCCGACCAGAAGGCCGCCGTGGTCGAGAGGCACAAGTCGGCGGGGCAGGTGGTCGCCATGGCGGGCGACGGCGTCAACGACGCCCCGGCGCTCGCCGCGGCCGACGTCGGCATCGCCATGGGAACGGGGACCGACGTGGCCATCGAAAGCGCTGGGCTGACGCTGCTCAAGGGCGACCTCATGGGCATCGTGCGGGCACGGCGCCTGTCGCGGGCGGTGATGGGCAACATCCGCCAGAACCTGTTCTTCGCCTTCATCTACAATGCCGCGGGCGTGCCGGTGGCGGCCGGGGTGCTCTATCCGTTTCTTGGCATCCTGTTGTCCCCGGTCATCGCGGCCGCGGCGATGGCGCTCTCCTCGGTCAGCGTCATCGGGAACGCCCTGCGGCTGCGGGCGGTGCGGCTTTAGAAGACGCCGTGGCGGTACATCCTTCCGGAAGCGGTGCGTCATCGTGGAGGGGCGTGAAGGGGCAAGCTTCGCGGACGGCATCCAGCACAGGCCCCGGTCCAGAGCTAGGCGCCGAGGACCTCGCCGGTCTGATCGATCAGGCGGGTGGCCTCGTCCGCCAAACGGCCTTCCTCCTGCTCACGGGCTTCCTCGATGGCACGCCTGACCGACTGGGCCGTGACCGCCCGAGCGATGGCGATGCCCATGACGAGGACGAGTGCGACGAGCGTGAAGAGGGCGCCGAGCTGGGCGAGGTCGGTGATCATCGGCCAGGGCCCGTCCACGACGGCATCGAGGGCTACAAGCCGGACCATGAAAAGGGCGGCGAACAGCACAGTCAGGGCAGTGAGCCCCGCGAGCCAGGCGACGCAGGAAACGTCGCCTGCGCGTACGAACACCGCGATGCGGGTTCCCCGCCAGACGTTCCGCAGACCGTTCCCTAGGGCCTGCAGCTGCTTGTGGCAGGGCCGAAAGGTCCAGGGCGCAATGGAGTGGATGCTAATCAGCGTGTAGAGGGCGATGAGTGAGGGACGGGATTTTTCGTTCTTCTCAATGGCGGCTTGCGCCCGCTTCAACTGCTCGGAGGATTCCTCCCGGTTCTGGTACATCTCCCCGAATGCCTGCTGTGCCAGTCGTTGCGCGGCCTCGCTAAAGCGTTCCTGTGGTAGGGAGAGATACCCCACGGTGCAGGTGAGGGTGATGCCCCCGAGGGTGATGATGGTGCCGAAAATGACCTCAAGCGCCTTGCGGTTCTCATCGGCCGCAAGGCGCCTCAGGTCTGGGGTGTCGAACTTCGGGTGGAAGTGCTCCACCATAGCGGAGACCCCGGTCACCCCGAGCACGTGATAGACAGCAAGCCCGACCAGGACGCCGAGGGCGAGCAATCCGAACGCACGCATGGGGCGGGACCGTTCGCCTAGCGGGTCGCGGAGGCGCCGAGTTCCTGGGCGGTGACCGGTACCGCGGCATCCCAGAGCGACTTGAACTTGCGGGTTGCGGAACGCGCGACGACGGGGTCGCCGAAGACGACCGTGGCCTTTCGGGACTGGGTGTCGGTCTCGATCCGAACGTCGCGTTCGTCGGCGATGCCGAAATGCACCGTGGCCGGATGTTCGAGACGACGGACCCTCAGCTTTGGGTCGTCGCCGACCATGTATGCGCCGAGTTCGGACAGCGCGGAACGATGGGCAGCATCCGGCATGTGGTCCAGCAGGACCGACATCTGGGCGCCGGGACCGTCGAGGAACTCGCGGGTCTTCGAGGCATCGAAGATATCCGACGAGAAGTACCCGCACAGGAACGCGAGATGTCGCTCCGCGCTGGTAACGAGCACGTCGGTCACGGCGCGCGCATGCTCGGGCCCGCGATTGCTCACGACCCGGCGACTGCCGGTTGCCCGACTGGCACGAAGGGCGTTTTCCGCCATTGTGCGATACTCGGTCATGTCGACGGGACTGGCCATCAAAGGGGTTCGGCCTCACGCTGGAATGGATGCGGTTACCAGCGGGTGAATGGTACACCTCCGCCGGCCGTCTGCAACGGTGATATGGGGTGCCAACGGCTCCACCGCATCAACATGTGCCTTTAAGCGCACGTTCCAGCAGGCCGCAAGGATTTCCGGACACGAGGTAGTTCGCAAAGCCGCTCAACCAACCGAGCGACGACACGCTCGATCAAAGGGCTGCACGCGGCCGCTCAGTTCTTAATACCAGTACGCGACGGATGCGCCCGCCCGCGTCGAACTCGATCTCGTCCTCCTCCGATACCCCGAGAAGCTTCGACCCCAGGGGTGAGCTGATGGGAAGCTGTCCGTTCACCTCGTCGTGGGATCCATGCCCAAGCGTGAAGGTCGCCGTCCTATTGTCATCGAGGTAGCGCACCACGACCCGGTCGCCGGCACGTATCCCTTCTTTCGAAGGTACGCTTTTCGGGGTTCCGGCGCGCTCCAGCGGGTCGCATTCGGCGCGTGGTTCGAGGAGGTCCTGTGAAGCACCGGCCTCCGGCCGTCCTTCCGCTCGCTCCCGCGACGTCGGAGCCGTCCGGTGCGCGGTATAGGATGGCTGGCTCTCTGCAGCTCCTCCTGGCTCGATGCCGGACCGTTCGAGCGTCTCGAACAGGTCCAGCATGCATCCATCCGGGTCGAGGGTGAAGCTCGACGACCAGCAACGCCAGAAGCGCCAACCGACCCGTTCCAGAATGCGCTGGCGGCGCATGTCGTCCGCCCAGCGCTCCGGCCCATGGTACCTGTCGCCGTCGCATTCGACCGCGAGACGACGCCCGTTCACGCCCTCCACGACGAGATCGATCCGGTACCCGAGCGCGCCCACCTGCGGGGTCACGCGGTATCCGCGCTCGACGAGACGCCGAAGAACGTCGCGCTCGAAATCGGAATCGCAGTGTGCCTCCAGGTCTCCCGAGCGGGCCTCGGCGCCGGCCATGGGCTCGCGGAAGTGCCGGATCACGCGCGCCTTGAGGTCGTCGGGCTTGAGCTCGTCCTCCCGGACGGAGCGCACCAGGACCAGCCTGTCCCGGGCCCGGGACAGTGCCACGTTGAAGCGTTGCTCGAACTGGGTGGCGGTCTGGGCCTGCTTGCTGTCCGGATCGGCGATCATCGACAGGAAGACCACGTCGCGCTCGTTACCCTGGAAGGTGGCGCTGTCTCCGCAGGCGATGCGGTGTCGCCTCACGAGTTCCTCGCCGAGTTCGTCCAGGAGCATGCGGTTGATGAGGGCGGCCTGCTTCGCTCCGATCAGGGACACGACGCCGATGGTTCGCCAGCGGTCCAGGGCCTCCACGCGCGCAAGGCTCGGGTCGTCGACGAGCTTGCGGATCTCGTCGACGATCACCTCGGCCTCGCGGGGGTTCTGCTTGTCGCCCTTGCGGCGTCCGTCCGGCACGTAGATGTCGACGAGGGGAGGGTCGAGCCGCTCGTGCGCGGTGGGCACGCGAAGGGGGACCAGGGGTTCGGGATAGAACTGCATCGAGAACCGGATAATGGGTTCGACGCAGCGGAAGTGCTCCCGCAGCATGACCAGCTTGTCCGGGAACATCACCTTGGCGAGGTCGTAGAGCGAGGCTCCCGGCAGGAGGAGGGTTCGGAAGGGCTGGCCCTTGAGGAAGCCGTGTTCGAGCCGGTCGATCTTCGCGTTCTCGATGAACGCCGCGCTCGGGCTCACCTGCTTGTCGTCGCCGACCACGAGGATCTTCCTGCCGCGGAGCAGGGCCGGAAGCTCGCGGATGTCCGACTGCGAGGCCTCGTCCATGATCACGAGGTCGAAGGAACCGACCTCGCCGGGCAGCTGCTCGGCGACGCGCCAAGCCGGCATGATCCAGCATGGAATGGCGGCGTAGCATTGCGCCATGGCCAGGCGGGCGTCACGTCGGTGGCGCACGGCGCCCTTGCCGGTGCCCTTGCCCGTCTTGCGCAGGGCCGTGGCGAACATCATCAAGGCCGCACGCACCGTACCGGTCATCGAGCGACCGAGCTCGTAGAAGGTGCGCTCGCGGACGAGCCCTTCAAAGGTTTTCCGCACCTCGGCATCCAGCCGGACGCGTTCGTCCGCAAGCGACCTCAGCCTGTCCCGGTCATCGATCCGCCCCAGGTAGGCGGCCATCGCGCCCCATTCCCAGGCCTCGCGCCACTCCTTCGGCAGCAGCGGGTCGGCCAGGTCCTTGGCCGGTTCCCGTCGAAGGCGCGAAGCCCAGATCGGCGCGCCGCACGCGTGGACGGCTTCGGTGACCTCTCGAACGACATCGAAGTGGGCTCGGCTCTGCCCCAGGTCCTCGATCTGGCGACGCAGGGCCGACCAAAGATGCGAGACCTGCTCCCCTTCCACCCCCTGACGCCCGACTGCCTCCGACAGGAAGTTGCGGGCGAGCTGACCGATCTTTCCTGCCGTCTCCGGGAAAAAGGTCTGAAGCCGGCCGATCTCGCTCCGGGAGGCCGAGAGTTGCGCCGCGGCCGCGGCATTTCGAAAGGCTGCCTCGACGAGATCGAGCCGACGGCGATCCAGCCAAAGGTCGCGGACGGACCCGCCACCCGGAACAAGGGCGGCGAACGTAGCGCTGAGAACCTTCGTCGCGCGTTCCGCCTCAAACAGAACGGCATCGAGCGTGGCAACGAGCTGGTCGAGCTCGCGAGCCGTGGCGACGGAGGGAGCGCCGATCTCCTCCGCCAACGCCCGCCAGCGGATCGCGAGCGATGCGACCGCATCCCGCCAAGCCAGATGGTCACGAACATGTGCCCATTCCCCGGGTCCGGCCGGAGGGTGCCCCTGCACCCGGATGGCGTCGACGGTGGGACGCAGCGACCTCTCGCGGAATGCGAAGAAGCCGAACACCGGTTCGTCGGCAGCGAGGCGGCGGACGATGCCGGCGACCTCTTGGGATGCGGGGCCAAAGCCCTCGGGAAGCTCAACGGGAAGGCCGAGGTACCGCTCCCGCTCGCGAGCGACAGGTCGGGCATCCTCGGCGAAGCGCCTGACAAGGTCGACGAGGCGGTTCTCGCCGGTCGCGAACAGCATATCCTCAGCCAACGGCTGCAGCCAGGGAGCGCCATCGGAGAGGTGCTTGGCGCGGCGCAGGGCCCCCAGCTCGAAAGCTGCCTCAAGCGCTCGGGCCACGTCCTGCAGGGACGCGATCCGCACTCGGATCGAGGGTTCGCTCGCCGCAGCCTCGGCAAGGTGGACGGACCGGACCAGATCGTCGTGGAGCCTCGCGAGGACATCGCCGTCCGGCAGGTCGTGGACGGAGGGAAGGAAGCAGTCGATGTGTTCGAGGCGGGTTCCCAAGGCGAGGCGGGCCGTGCGCAGGGCGGCGACGTCTTCGTCCCGCGGTGTCGCCTCGGAGGAGGCGTCGCCCGGACGGTCCTCGAACCAGCCATGCCGCGTGGCCGAGTGCGCAACCCGCCGCGCGAGCTCGGCGGGACGCTCGTCACCAAAGGCGGGGGAGAGTTGGCGGAGTGCGAACCGCTCGATCTCGGCGTCGACAGCTTCCAGCCGGCCCCGGAGCCCCACGACCGACGCTTCCAGGTCACGGATCAGCCGTGCCTGCTCCGACGGCTTGATGCTCTCGACCACCGACTGCAGGAGGCGAACCGCAGTTTCTAGTTGCCGAAAGCCCTCGCGCTCGGTCGCGGTAATGCTGATCGCCAGGTCGCGGACCCCGTCGGGTAGTTGGTCCCGTAGAACGGCCAGGGCCGGCTCCCCATGGGAGACGACCAGGATGCGCCGACCGGTCGCCATGTAGTGGCAGATGATGTTCGAGATGGTGTGGGTCTTGCCCGTTCCGGGCGGGCCCTGAACCACGATTCCGTCGGTGGCTTCGAGCCGCCGCACGATTTCCATCTGCTCGTCGTTGAACGGCTTGGGGAAGAAGAGGTCGCCTGCCTCGGATGCGCCTTCCGGCTCGGGCGCGCGCTCGGCCGTCCCGCCTACCCGGTCGCTCAAGGGTCTCCAGAAGTCCCGCGACGGCTCGTCGGCCGGCCCCATGACCAGCGTCCGCGCCGGACCCGGCAGACCGTGCTCCTGCGCAGCACGTTCGACGGAGCGCTTCAGGTTCTCGATGTCCGCGAGCAGGAAGCTGTCCGACCTGCGGCGGGCGAAAAGCACCCAGCGGTCGGACACCGACAGGTTCTCCCCTGCAGCCGGAACGGGTTCGCCGGGTGCGAGCGTCAGACGGTCGGGCAGGTATCCACCCTCGACGTCCAGCCTGGCCTGGCAGGACCGGAGGATCGGCTCGAAGCTGTCGCGCCGGTAGGGCGAGATGCCTTCGTCCGGATCGAGGATGGCGATGGCGCGCCGGGCCGCGTCGTGGGCCAGCGTCACGCCCTCGACGCCCAGCTCCTCGTAGGCCCGGAGGTTCACGGCGGCCGCGGCGGCACGGGGACGAACCCGGATCTCGGCGCCGCCGGCATCGTCGACCTCGATCTCGACCAGGCGTTCCACCAGGGGCAGGTCGATCTCCTGCGCGTCCTTTCGCCAGCGCGCGAGGCCGATGCCCCAGACGAGCTCGAACGGGCGCTCCCCGCCGCCGAGTTCGGACAGCTGCGCCACCTCGAACAGGCGTTGGTACAAGGCAAGGGAGCGACGGACGGGCCCCTCCGCCAGCGACCAGGGTAACCACCGCTCGGTGATCCAGGCCTCCGCGGCCGTCCTCAGGTCATCCCTGTCTTCGAGCCGGAGCCGCACGTCCCAGAGGCGGACGTCCTTGTCGGGTTGGGCGAGTGCCTCGGCGCAATCCTCGGCTCGTGCCAACCCATCGGAGACGAGGGCATCCTTCTCGCCGGCCGGGACCGTCCGGATCAGGAACGGGCGAAGCTGCGGCCGTCTCTCCGGATCGGGAGCCAGTTCAAGCCATTCCGCGGCCGTCTCGGGCGGTGCCGGCGGCCCGCTCCGCCGCAGCCGCTCGACCGCCAGCCAGATCGGACCCTCCTCGTCGACGAGGTCGTGCCTGACGCCCGGCAAGGCGTGGAGCTCATGCTGATGGAGGGTGAAAGCCTGGCCGGTCGGGAGACGATGCTCGCCGAGTCGCATGGTCGCCCGTTCGTCGAGCCTGACAACCTGCTCGACGTAGCCCAGCAGGCCGTGAAGCCGTTCGCCGGCGGGATCTAGCGTCACTTGCTTGGTCATTGCCCGGGAGCGCTACTCCGGCCGCGTGTCCTGGGCGAAGCTTCCGAGCGGGACAGTCCGACACGCCTCCGGGCGGCGTCAAGCGTCCCCGGCTTGTTCAAGGCAGATGCCCACCCCAATCCGTTTGCGTGCTCAGTGAGCCTCGTGAAGGCATTCCTCGTGGTCGGCGAGGACCTCGATGACCCGGCATTGGGCGATGCTGCCTCTCGCGCATTGGTCGACCATGGCCTGCACCTCGGTGCGGAGGGCGGTCAGGCGGGATAGGCGGTTATCGATGTCGGCGAGGTGCCGCCGGGCGATGACATCGGCATCGCCGCAGGGGCGGTCCGGCTGGTCCGCCAGATCGAGGAGCGTCCGTATGGCGTCCACCTCGAAGCCCAACTCCCTCGCATGACGGATGAACCTGAGACGTCGCACAGTCGCATCGTCGTAGGTCCGGCGGTTGGTGCCCGTGCGTTCCGCGACCGGAAGCAACCCGATGCCCTCATAATAGCGGATGGTCGGGATCTTCACGCCGGCCAGTTCGGAAAGGGCGCCAATCGGCAGGGGTTTCATATTTTCCGCTTGCTCCTCCAGCCACTAGAGGATTTACGGCATCGCCGGTCGATAAGGAAGACGTTCCGTGGTTGCCGAACCTTTCCAATTTCGTCCCGCCGAGCGGACGCAGGCCTTGGACGGGTGACCTCATGACCTGACTTGGCGGACGCACGAGCCGACCTCTCCCGCGACGTGGGCCGGAGGTTTTTTTCCCGACGGCCGACATACAACCGAACCCCCGTACCGGATCCGACCACATGGCAAGCGAGCACGACCACGACGGACATGACCACGGCGACGGGCACCAGGGCGGGCATTCCCATGCGGGACACCGGCATGGCCCCGGCCATGCGCACGCCCCGGCAAGCTTCGGACGAGCCTTCGCCATCGGCATCGCCCTCAACGTCGGCTTCGTCGCCATCGAGGCGACCTATGGCGTCCTTGCCAACTCCGTGGCCCTACTCGCCGATGCGGGACACAACCTGTCCGACGTGCTCGGCCTTCTGGTCGCCTGGGCCGCCACGGTCCTGGCCAAGCGTGCGCCGACCTCCCGCTACACTTACGGGATGAAGGGCTCGTCGATCCTGGCGGCGTTGTTCAACGGCGTCTTCCTGCTCGTCGCGGCCGGGGCCATCGCCTGGGAGGCGGTCCAGCGCTTCGGGCAGCCCGTGCCGGTCGCCGGAACGACTGTGATGGTCGTTGCGACCATCGGCATCGCCGTGAACGGCATCACCGCCTGGCTATTCGCCTCCGGTGCAAAGGGAGACATCAACATCAAGGGCGCCTTCCTTCACATGGCCGCGGACGCCGCCGTCTCCGCCGGCGTGGTCATCGCCGGCTTGGTGATCCTTTATACGGGGTGGACATGGATCGACCCGGTGGTGAGCCTGTGCATCGTGGCCGTCATCGTCTGGAGCACCTGGGGGCTCCTGAAAGACAGCCTCGTCATGTCCCTCGCCGCGGTGCCGCCGGGCATCGACCCCGAAGCGGTGCGCCGCCATCTCCTGTCCCTGCCCGGCGTCGTCGCCCTGCACGACCTTCATATCTGGCCGATGAGCACCACAGAGACCGCGCTGACCTCCCACCTCGTCATCCCCGCGGGACATCCCGGCGACGGGTTCCTGATGCAGGCCGCCAGTGAAATGAAGGACGAATTCGGGATCGGGCACACCACGCTCCAGGTCGAGACCAGCACGGACACCGCCTGCGCGCTCGCCTCCGACGCGGTCGTCTAGGCCGGCCATGCAGGCATGGACCTACACCCTGATCCCGGCTGCGGCGGCCATCGTCGGCGCCGCCGTCGCGGTCAACTTCCGGCCCGGCCCCGTCCTGGTCAGCGCCATCCAGCACTTCGCGGCGGGCGTCGTCTTCGCGGCCGCCGCCGGCGAGATCCTGCCGGACCTCAAGCACGCCGGCGCGCCATGGGCGACCCTGGCCGGCGGGGCCCTGGGCGTCGCCGCCATGCTGCTCGTCAAGAGCCTGGGCAGACGCGCGAAGGGGCCCGTCGGGTTGATGTCCGTCATGGCCATCGACATCCTGGTGGACGGCCTCGTCCTCGGCATCGCCTTCGCGGCGGGAGCCAAGGCGGGCCTCCTCCTTACGGTGGCGTTGACCATCGAGGTGCTCTTCCTCGCCTGACTGTCGCCAACGAGCTCGGCGCCTCCGGCTCCTCGAAGGGCAAGGTGGTCGGCTTGACCGCGGGCATGGTGGTCCTGCTTCCGCTGGGGGCCTTGCTCGGTGGCCCCGTCGCCACCCTGTCGGCCACTGTCCAGGCCGGCTTCCTCGCCTTCGGGCTGATCGCACTGCTCTACCTTGTCACCGAGGAACTCCTGGTCGAGGCACATGAGGTCGAGGATCGCCCCTGGGTCACGGCGATGTTCTTCGCGGGCTTCCTGCTCCTGCTCCTGCTCGACCAGACCATGGGCTGACCTGAGGAATCGATGGTTCTCCAACCCGGCGAAAGCCCGCTTGGCGGTGATACCGGCCACATCGTGCTCGTCGAGGACGATGACGGCCTGCGCATGCTCGTGACCCGCCTTCTCCGGGAGGCCGGCTATCGCGTCACCGGCTGCAGGAGCGCCATTGAGTTCTGGCGCGTCCTTCCAGCCGGTGGCATCGACCTTGTCCTGCTCGACGTGATGCTTCCGGGCGCCTCCGGCCTCGACCTGCTCCGGGCGTTGCGGGCCAAAAACACGGTTCCGGTGATCATGGTCAGCGCCCGAAACGAGGAGGCCGACCGGGTGCTCGGACTGGAACTCGGCGCCGACGACTACGTGGCCAAACCCTTCGGCCGCCCGGAACTGTTGGCCCGTGTCCGGGCCGTGCTTCGCCGCGCGGCAATCGCGGCGACATCGCCCTCGGCCCCGACATCGGAGACCCTCGCCTTCGCTGGCTGGAGGCTCGACCTGCGCAGCCGATCGCTCCTGGATCCCGAGGGGGCGGCCGTCGACCTGTCCGGCGCGGAGTACGACCTCCTCTTGTTCTTCCTGGAGCACCCGGGACGTGTGCTGGGCCGCGAGATGATCCTCGAACTCTCCCGCGCCCGGCTCGGATCGCCCTCGGACCGCAGCGTCGATACCCTTGTCAGCCGCCTGCGACGCAAGCTCGAACCGCCCGAGGGGCTGCCCGCGGTCATCAAGACCATCCGCGGTGCCGGCTACATGCTCGCCTCCAAGGTAGAGCGCGCGTGAGCCGCCTCGCTCTGCTGGCCCGTAGCCTCGAAGCCCGAACGGTCGCCGTCCTGCTCCTGGCCATACTCACCGTCCACGGCGGGGCCTTGCTGCTCTACCGCCAGTCCGCGGCGGCCGCGGCGGACGATGCGTTCGCGCGCCAGGTCGCCAACCAACTCACCCTGGCGCGCGAGGCGGTGCTGAGGCGTCCTTCGTCCGAACGTGACGCCGAAGCGAAGGCTCTCTCGTCCCCACATTTCGAGCTGGGCTGGTCCAAAACCTCGCCGCTGCGCCAGGACCAAGCCGGAGACCCGGCGATGTGGTCGCTGAGATCCCGGATGGTCGCATCGGAGCCGAGCCTCGGACCCGGGCTCGCCCTGGCCATGGGCGGCGGCGGCGAGGCCATCCACGAGGAGGATCTCGCTGGTGCGCTGGCGCTCGTTGACGGAAGCTTCCTGACCTTCCACTCGGCCCATGCACCGAGCCTCGCCAGGCTTGGATCGTGGGCCTATCTCGCGACGGCGATGGCCATCCTCGTCGGCGTCGCCGCCGTCGTCCTGATCCACCGGATCGCAGGACCACTGCGCGACCTAACCCGCGCCACGGGGGAGATCGGACATGGCAAAGTCGTCCCCGTCCGGGAGGCCGGCCCCGACGAGACCCGCGAGATCGCCCGGGCCCTCAACGCGATGCAGGAGCGCATCCATCGCTTGGTGACGGAACGGACCCAGGCCCTGGCGGCCGTCTCCCATGACCTTCGCACGCCGATCGCTCGGCTTCGCCTGCGCCTCGACGGACTGCCTGAGGGACAGGAATTCCGGGGGATGGGCTCGGACCTCGACGAGATGCAGGCCATGGTCGATTCGACCTTGGCGTACCTCCGGGGCGACGCAGATCCCGAGCCGCGCCAGGTCACCAACGTCGCGAGCATCCTGATGAGCATCGCCGACGCGTCCTCGGATGCCGGACGCGACGTTTCCTATACCGGGCCTGGTCGCGCCCTCGCGACCGTGCGCCCAGTCGCCTTGCGGCGCGCACTCGACAACGTCGTCGACAACGCGGTGCGTTACGGTACCCGTGCCTGCGTCTCGCTCGCGGTGGACGTGGGGGAACTCCTGCTGACCGTCGAGGACGACGGTCCTGGCATCGCGCCCGACGAGGTTGCGAAAGCCTTCGAGCCGTTCACACGGCTTGAGGCGTCCAGGAACCGCAATACCGGCGGCACGGGGCTCGGCCTCACCATCGCCCGCCGGATCGTCGAGGCGGAGGGAGGTCGCATCGTTCTGGGTAACCGGGCGGAGGGCGGGCTACGGGTGCAGATCTCCCTACCGCGCAGCAATCGCTGACACACTTCGTCACGAACCAGGCGACCGGCAGACAAACGGGGTCGCTATCTCAAGTCTCGAAGCGGCCCGTTCGGCCGTCGGACCCCGGAGACAAGCACCATGAAGCGTACCGTCGTCGCCATTCTCACCGCTGGCCTGCTGGCAGGCCTCTCGGCTCCCGCCTTTGCCGCCGAGGACGGACATGGGAATGCGTCCAATCCCGAACGCGCCGTTCCGAACACCGGCGGCGTCTCAGGAGGGCCCGCCCATCGGGACGATCCGCGCGTGAGCGAGGCCCGCGAGATCGGCAAGGACGGCAAGCCGGTCCACTCCGACAAGGACGGGCACGCCCACGGTCATTCCCACGACAAGAAATAACAACGGCGGCAAGCCAGAGCGACCGTGAGGACGCGCCAATGCGAATGTTACCCCTCCTGGTCGTGTTCGCGTTGTTGGCCACCGGTATCGGCTGTGCCCTTGCGGCGAACGGCCGATCCGTTCCCGCCCACAACCTTCGCGGTGCGATAGTGCCCCCTCTCGTACCGTGAAGCGCCCGTCCCGATGGAACCGTCGGGGCGGGCACCGCCAACCTTCGGATGCCGGCCGGATCCCGAGGAGGCGATGACACGCTGCGCCCGAACCCAAGATGTGGTATCGACTTCAAGCCATGGCCTTCACCTCGCTTCCTTCGCGGCTGCTCACCATGATCCTCCGGATCATGGTTCTCGTCGCCTTGGCGCCGGTCGTGGGCCTCGGGCACTCCGGGCACGACCACTCAACCGAGCGAAGCGCTCCCGCGGAATACGCCGCGGTTCCGGACCACGCTGCGACCGAGATGCCGGCCGGTAAGGCGCACGACGACCAAGCCGCCGCTACGGATGCATGTTCGGGCTGCGGCTCCTGCCAAGCCTTCGTGACGCAAGCCTCCGACACTGCGCGCGGCGTCTGGGGAAAAGCCGGGTGCGTGGCGTCGGGACCGGATCTGGCCCTTCCGAGCGTGGTCCCGGAGACGCTACCCGAGCCTCCTCGATCCTTCGCATGAGACGCGCGCGCCGACGCGCCTGACGCCGCCTCCCACTCGGATGCGGCGAATGTCCCATACGAGAAGGCTTGCATCGCGATGAAGACCCGGCTTCCGGCTGCCCTTGCGGCGGCGGTCCTTACGTTCGGTTTGTGGTCGGTGGCGCCCCGGGCGCACGAAGGCCACGACCATGGCGACGAGGCCAAGTCCGCCCCCGCCGCCAACGCCCCAAGAGGCACGTCGTCGACGGATACGCTCGAATTGGTCGCCGTCGCCCGCAACGGCACCGTGTCGGTGTTCGTCGACCGGGTTGGCACCAATGAACCGGTGACGGACGCGGCCGTGACCGCGGAAACGCCAGAGGGGACCACGGAGGTCGCGGTGGCGCCCGACGGCAGCTACCGTCTCGACGCCCATTGGAGCGAGAAGCCGGGCGAGTACGACGTCCTGTTCACCGTCAAGACGGGCGGAACCTCCGACGTTTTCCCAGTCACACTGAACGTTCCCGACCTGCCCGCGCCCGAGGCCAGCGGAGGGGCCTCGGCATGGGCGACCGGGCTGGCCGTCGCCCATGACTTCCGGCAGCACCTCGGACAGGCCGACCCGCTCCCGATGATCATCGGCGGCGTCGGCTTCCTGCTGGGAGTGGCGGTGACGCTGCTGATCCGAGGTCGGCGGCTCGTTCCCGCCCTCGGAATCCTGGTCCTCGCCGCCGCGCTGCTGTTCGGGCCGCCCGCCTTCGCCCATGAAGGGCACGACCACGGCGGCGAGGGCTCACAGAAGGGAGCGGGCACGCCGATGGCGACAATGGGCGCCCAGGATTTGGCCCAGCGCATGCCGGATGGCTCGGTGTTCGTGCCTAAGCCGACCCAACGCATTCTGACCGTCCGGACCATCGTCACGGCGTCCGACGTGCTGGCCCGCACCACGGAGTTGCCGGGCCGGATCATCGCCGACCCCAACGGAAGCGGAGTGGTCCAGTCCTCCGTCGGCGGGCGCCTCTCGCCGCCGCCGTCCAACGCATTTCCGCGTCTTGGGACGCGGGTGAAGAAGGGTGAGGTGCTAGCGACCGTAACCCCGCCCGTCCAGGCGGTGGACGTCTCCGACATGCGACAGCGCCAGGGGGAGCTGGACCAGCAGATCACCATCATGGAACGCCGCGTCGAACGCTTCCGGAAGCTGGCGCCGGGCGGCTCGGTCTCGCAGGTCCAGCTGGACGACGCGCAGGCCGAGCTGAAGGGTCTGATGGACCGTCGTGCCGCCCTGGATGGCGTCCGCCAGCAGCCCGAGGCCCTGGTCGCGCCCGTCTCCGGCGTCGTCGCCGAGGCCAACGCGGTGGCCGGGCAGATGGCGAACCCGGGTGCGATGGTCTTCCACATCGTCGACCCCGCCCGGCTCTGGATCGAGGCGCTGAGCTTCGACGCACTCGCGAGCACCCAGGACGCCACGGCCCGCCTCGCCGACGGCCGGATGCTGACGCTGAAGTACATGGGTGCGGGCCTCGCCGACCGAAGCCAGGCGGTTCCGATGCACTTCGCCGTGCAGAACGCACCGGCCGAACTGCGCACGGGTCAGTTCGTCACGGTGCTGGCGGCGACCGACACCCAGCAGAAGGGCTTGGCCCTGCCGCGCGTCAGCGTGGTCCGCGGCTCGAACGGGCAGAACATCGTCTACGAGCACACGCAGCCCGAGCGCTTCGAACCGCGCGAGGTGCAGGTCGAGCCCCTCGATGCCGCCCGCGTGCTGGTCGTGTCGGGGGTTGGCCCAGGCAAGCGCATCGTGACCCAGGGCGCCGAACTCCTCAACCAGGTCCGCTGAGGGAACCGGCGCCATGTTCACCTTCCTCGTCACGCAATCCCTGCGGAACCGCCTCGTCGTCCTCGCCATCGCCGCCGTGCTTGTCGTCTACGGAGCGTTCACCGCGGTCCGGCTACCTGTCGACGTCTTCCCGGACCTAAACCGGCCCACCGTCACCATCATGACCGAGGCGGAAGGCCTCGCCCCGCAGGAAGTCGAGCAGCTCGTCACCTTCCCGCTGGAGACGCAGATGAACGGGCTGCCGGGCGTGGCCCGTGTCCGCTCCGTCTCCGGGGTCGGCTTGTCGGTCATCTACGTCGAGTTCGATTGGAACACGGAGATCTACCGCAACCGCCAGCAGGTCTCCGAACGCCTCGCGATGGCCCGCTCGCAGCTGCCCCCCACGGTCAGCCCGATGATGGGCCCGATCTCCTCAATCATGGGGCAGATCGTGATGGTGGCGGTGACTGGCGACACCGTGTCGGCCATGCAACTGCGCGAGATCGCGGACTTCACGATCCGGCCGCGCATCCTCTCCATCCCCGGCGTCGCCCAGGTCATCCCCATGGGCGGCGAGGTGCGCCAGTTCCGGGTGGCGCCCCAGCCGACGGCCCTGCGTGCACTTGGGGTCACCCATGGCCAGCTGGAGACGGCGTTGGCGCAGTTCGGCGTCAACACCGGCGGCGGCTTCACGGACCAGTACGCCCGGGAGTACCTCATCCGGAACCTCAGCCGGACGATGAACCTCGACGATTTACGCAACATGGTCGTGGCGACGGTCGAGAAGAAGCCGGTCTTCCTCCGCCAGGTCGCCGAGGTGTCGTTCGCGGCCAAGGTCAAGCGCGGCGACGCCGGTTACATGGGCGCGCCCGCCGTCGTGGTCTCGGTCGAGAAGCAGCCGGGCGTCGACACCGTGCAGCTCACCGCCGCGGTGGAGAGCGCGCTCAAGGACATCACCGCCTCCCTGCCGAAGGGCGTACGGGCCGACCGGCTGATCTTCCGGCAGGCGAACTTCATCGAGACCTCGATCCGCAACGTGGAGACGGTCCTGATGGAGGCTATCGTCGTGGTGGCGGTGGTGCTGTTCGCCTTCCTGCTCAACGTCCGGACCACCGCCATATCGCTCACCGCGATCCCCGTCTCGATCCTTGCCACCGCCGTAATCTTCCACTTCGCCGGGCTGTCAATCAACACGATGACCCTGGGCGGCCTCGCCATCGCCATCGGCGAGCTCGTCGACGATGCCGTGGTCGACGTCGAGAACATCTTCCGGCGGCTTCGGGAGAACCGGGCCGAGGGCAACCCGCGCTCGGTCTTCGACGTGGTGGTCGCGGCCTCCCAGGAGGTGCGCTCGGGCATCGTCTACGCGACCATGGTCATCGTTCTGGTGTTCGTGCCGCTGTTCGCCCTGTCGGGCATCGAGGGGCGCCTCTTCGCGCCGCTCGGCCAAGCCTACATCATCTCGATCCTGGCGAGCCTCGTCGTCTCGATCACCCTGACCCCCGTGATGGCCTACTATCTCCTCCCGGGCCTCAAGCGCCTCGACGAGCACGAGAGCGGCCTGATCCGGGTGCTCAAGCGGGGCGTGGCCGCGATGCTGCGCCCGGCCCTACGCCACGGTCGCCCGATCATGTTTCTGGCCGCCCTGGCAGTGGCCTGCGCCGGCCTGGCGGCGACGTTCCTCCCGCGGGCGTTCCTGCCCCCGTTCAACGAGGGCTCGTTCACGGTCAACATGACCTTCAATCCGGGCATCTCGCTCAGCGAAAGCAACCGGGTCGGGCTGGCGGCGGAGCGGATGCTGCTGGACATCCCCGACGTGCTCTCCATCGGACGCCGCACCGGCCGGGCCGAGCTCGACGAGCATGCCGAGGGCGTCCATTCCTCGGACCTGGAGATCGACCTGAAGGCGGGTGCTCGTTCGAAGGCTGAGCTCGTCGCCGATATCCGGAGCCGGCTGGCGGTGCTGCCTGTCAACGTCAACGTGGGCCAGCCGATCTCGCACCGCCTCGACCACATGCTCTCGGGCGTTCGGGCCGAGATCGCCCTCAAGGTCTTCGGGGAGGACCTCGACACCCTGCGCACCATTGCCGAGGACCTGCGCCGGCGCATGGCCGGCATCCCCGGGATCGCCGACCTGCAGGTCGAGAAGCAGGTGCTGATCCCGCAGCTGGAGATCCGGGTCGACTACGCCCGGGCCGCCCTTTACGGGGTGCAGCCCGCGGCCTTGGTGGAGCAGCTGAGCCGCCTCTCGAACGGCCAGGTCGTCTCTCGGGTCGTCGACGGCTATCGTCGCTTCGACGTCGTCATGCGACTGTCCGATGCGCAGCGAACCACCCAGCGCCTTGGCGACCTTCTCATCGAGACACCGTCCGGCTGGGTTCCGGCGCGGCAGATCGCCGACATCCGGGAGACGGACGGACCGAACCAAATCCTGCGCGAGAACGCGCGGCGCCGGATCGTTGTGCAGGCCAACACCGCGGCGGGCGCCGACATGGGCAAGGTCGTGGCCGGCATCAGGGAGCAACTCGCTGCCGCCAACCTGCCAAACGGCTACGTCGCGAGCCTGGAAGGCTCGTTCCAGGCCCAGGCCGAGGCCGGCCGCACCATCGGGTTGCTCTCGCTGCTGTCGCTGGCGCTGGTGTTCACGCTCCTGTTCAGCCGCTACCGCTCGGTGGTCCTCACCCTGATCATCCTGGGCAGCATCCCGCTCGCCCTGATCGGCTCCGTGGCGGCGCTCTGGATCGCCGGGCAGCCCCTTTCGGTCGCCTCGATGATCGGGTTCATCACCCTGACCGGCATCGCGACGCGCAACGGCATCCTAAAGATCAGCCACTGGCTCAACCTCGCCATCCAGGAAGGGCTGCCCTTCGGACCCGAACTTGTCATCCGCGGCAGCCTTGAGCGGCTGACACCGGTCCTGATGACCGCACTTTCAGCCGGGGTCGCGCTCGCACCGCTGCTGATCGGCGCGGACGCGCCGGGCAAGGAGATCCTGCACCCGGTCGCGGTGACGATCTTCGGCGGCCTGATCAGCGCCACCCTGCTCGATACGGTCCTTACGCCGATCCTGTTCCTGACCTTCGGCCACAAGCCCCTGGAGCGCCTGCGCGCCGAGGCCATCGCAGCTCCTCCCTCCGAAGGCATCCGCCGCACCACCCCGGTGGAAGCTTTCTGAGCCCGAACCCTCAACCCGAAGGAAAGGATTTTTCCGATGCGTACGATTCCCGCCATAGTCCTCGCCGCGTTCCTGGCCGTCTCCCATCCCGCGCAGGCCGCCGGGCCGAACGGGGGCTTGACCACCGTCGCGGACGGTCATCCCATTGAGCTGGTCAGCACCGATAAGGACCTGACGTTCTTCGTCATCGGCGAGGACGGCAAGCCCGTGGACACCGCGGGCATGACGGCCAAGGCCTTCGTGCAGGTGGGCGGCAAGACCGAGACGGTGGCGCTGAAAGGCGCCGCGCCGAACAAGCTCTCGGGAACGCTGCCGGCTCCGCTCGCCGCCGGTGCGAAGGTGGTCCTGTCCACAAAGATGCACGGTCACAACATCCAGGCACGGTTCGAGAAATAGCCGGGGGTCGGACCTTGATGCGGTCCGGCCGAGCCCAGGCTGTCGGCCTCCTCTAGGGGGCCGTAACCGGCGGGACCAAACCGCCATGTCACAAAGGATACCGACAATGATCAATTCGACCGGGATCAAGGCGGCCCTCGGGGCCGTCGCACTTGCCGCCAGCCTCATCCTAGGCGCGGGTTCTGCTATCGCCCAGCATCACGACGGCGGCCACGGTGGCAGCCGCGGAGGGTATGGCCATGGCGGCGGCTACCGTGAGGGCCATGGCGGCGGGCATGGCTACGGCCACGGCGGTGGTTACCGGAGAAGCCACGGCGGCGGGCATGGCTACGGCCACGGTGGGGGGCACCGTCGTGGTCACGGCGGCTACGGGCACGGTGGTGGCCATGGCGGTCACCGCGGTGGCCATTACTAAGGCCCGTACTCTCGGTCGTCCGGCGGAGCCTGCTTAGGCGCAGGATCTGCCGGAGGACATAGCGAGCCTCGATAAAACTTCGCGGTCTTGGCCTCGCCGGGAAGGCGCGCTCTGCTCCGCCCCCGGGAAGGCTGGTCGGCCGATGCGGATATCAGTCGTTCCAACCGTAGCAAGCGAAGTGCCCTCGGCCGTGACCATGGTGCTCGCAATCATGGCTGTGGCGGATCGAGTGATGGTCGAGGTGATTGTCCTCGTGCGCGATGTGGTCGCATTCGGCGTCGGACCGAACACATCCGAGGTACCTTCGATGAACGTGATGGTGATGATGCTGGATCAGAGTCAATCCCGGCATCATTTGCTTCTGATTTCCTGCTCCGTGCGTTCGGAAATCAGTCCTTCCAAACTCGCTGGAAAGGGCGGGACCCATGAAGCCAATTGCGATGAGACACCCAAGGACAGAATAACGAAGCTTCATTGCGTAACCTCGTGATGGCAGCGCCAGAATGAGACTATGGTTTAGATGCCACAAGGGGTTTTTCTTGTAAATTGCTTCGAGCTATGCTGGCTCGTAGGGACCGAACCCAAAAGGTCGAACCGGGTAACGGACCGTGGGAACAGCCCCCCCGGAGCGATGGGGAGTTACCATATATCACCTTCTGTGCTGCCACATATCCATCGCCTACTAACAACCTTTGAGGTGCCCAGCGCGTCCACTACCGGGGACAAATCCTGCACACTTACGGGGCTAAGCTCACAAGGATGGCTTCATCGTTGTCGAGGGGCACTGCCTCTAAGACAGGATTGCCAAGGCTCAAAAGGGTATCTCGCAGCAGAACCATCCACATGATGTGCCCCTCGATAACGGGCATGCGCTCGTGCCCCGAGGCGATGATGTCGAACGACTCCTGGATCGTCCGGTCCCTCAGGGATTCCGGGATGCAGCCCGAGCGCATCCACATGGGCGGGATGCGATCGGGGCAGCCGGGGTGCTTACAAATCGCCCGCAGGATACCCTGGATTACAGGCCGGGCAGCTTCAGCGTGCTGTTCAAGCACGAGCCGGCGCCGCGCGCCCTTTGCCGGGATCGGCAGCATCAGGCGGCCATTGTTGTGCTCCTCGTAGATCCTGTCTGTCGTGGGGATCCAGAAGCGCCGATCTTTTCCCCTGCCGGCCGTGCCGAGACATCCGTACAAAAGAGCACCGCGCGCATGACAGGCTGCCTGGAGAGCCTTGCTGGCGTCTCGGACGCTGTAGCCCACGCTCCGCAAGGCCCGCCAGGACATCCACCCGTCTATAAATTCGGGGATGTCCATCTGCCCCTGCCGGCGTCCTTGGCCTCCGAAGATCTCGCGCACGTCGAGTTCGATTAGAAACGGCGACGTCAGGCGGGGCTCGATCTTCGTCCACCCGTACTCGAAGATCTCGATTGCCTCGTCACTGTTGATGCGCCTGCGTGCCATAGCAGCCTCGGGCCTTGGGTTGGGACAGAGCGACGGTGGGGACGACGCTTGCGAGCGTCGGAATGCCGTACGCTGTCCAGATGGCTAAGCCGCGCAGAATGCTCGACATCGAGCGCGCATCGAGAACATAGCGGCGGGGCGATCGAGCCCGTCCTGCAGGGCATGGACACAAGGTCGTCCTCAACAGCGTGGAGGTTCTTAACGAAGCCAGACGGTGGGGTCCTAAGCAGAGCCATGCTTTCGAGGATTCAAGTGGCTTCAGGCGAACAGGCGTCCTCAAGCAGTCCGCGGCTTTGTGAGGCGTTCGATTGGTGAGACAAGCAAAGCAGGCTCGGCAGTCGTAGTAAATTCTTGATCGCTTTGCCCGAGAGGACGCCCGGAACTAGGAGAAGGCGAACTTACGGCCGTATGGTCAACTTACAGTTGAGGAAGGAGAGCCATTGCGAGAGGCCAACTGGATGACGAATGAGCATGTCAGGCACCGAACCATTTTGACGAACTCTATTTGAACCGAGTGGTGCGTGGGCATGCCCCTGGGCCCGGCGTGGGTCTCGTTCGAGGGCGACATCTCGCATAGAATACAAAAGTACGGCTTAAGATCTAGAACATGAGCGATTGCAGGGCCTCAGCATCGTCGTCACGCACTGGTTCGACGCGAAAACCGACGCCCACAACCATTTCTCGAAGAGCCTTAAATAGAGACGGCTTTTTCTCAAAAAAGCAGCCTTTATTTCCAGCTAGGATTGAAACTTGTTGAGCACAAGCCCAGTCACCACCTCGCCACTTTAACGTTGGCAAATAAACACCGCCGACCGTCAAAACTAAGCCAACGCTCTCTCCCTCGGGCGTCACTCCGGGAATTCGACAATCCCATGCCATTTCGATTTTTTTCAATATGAATCGCTTTGAATCGATCGAAAATCTAGAATTGATAAAGAGCGGATGGCGCTCGACTCGCTCGACCCCGTGCTGCCAATACGACAATCTACCGCCTAGCCTGGGTTCAACGTTGTAGATCAGATGGCCAGACTCAATGCAGACTTTTGGGAGTGGGATACCAGTGATTTGATCAGGGTCTTCCAGGTCTGTCTGCTCAACTCTGTATTTTCTATAATTAATAGGTCGGAGTGCAGGCGCGCGTTTAATCATGAATATCGCATCATTCAGTGCACTACGGAACGAACATGCTGCGGATTCGCGGCAATGTACGCTCGTCCATAAGGAGTTGCTGCCTGCCGCATGTTTTCGACAGCTTGTTTCCCACCATCATTCTGCTGTTCCCTCCTGTGATGTCGGGATGCGGCCGAGTCCCCGAAAGCGATATCTAAGAAGCGCGCATCCATGTATGAAGCAACGAAGAAAGCAGTTAATCTTAGTGTTCTCTGCAGTACCACCGGCTTCTCATTTTTGGAGCTGCCATCCGTCTCCACAACCTTCAAATCAAACCCCGATCCATCAAGGACAGGAGCTCCTGTAATGACATACAGAGCGCCTTGATGTGGTGCATCATCAGAAGGAACGATCGCAAAAACAGCATCGTTGTGTCTAATCTTACTATTGATAAACTTAACTTGCTGAGCAGGACCCAAAGCAGACAAAGCTACCTCGTTCTCACGAGCCTTTTCTATCATGTCTAAGGTGAAATCTTCGATCTTATTGGCCATTGGGTCCGTGGGAGGCTGAGTCAAAGCTGATGCTAAAAAAGTTTTTAGCACAAATGCCGGCTCGCGATAGGGGCCAAAAAAATATATCCACAGGCTTGCGTGTCTGCCTGTCCATGCCAGTCGCATGCGATTAAGACCTTGGAGAAGCTACAACACTCACCCAAAGCATCCTAAATAGGCCTGCCACTGAAAAACGTCTTACTGTTTATAACCGATCAGATTACCCGTAGAATATTATATCATTAGATAACATTTAACAGTTTATACACTAGGTATGCGATATAAAAACTCAAAAGCTAGCTGCATGAATTGGATACTAATATAAATGAAATCAAATCGCCCTTTACCCGGCAGTGCCGAAGCAAAGACCCGCCGAACTCCTAAAGTTAATACATCAAATCTTAGCGACGAGCAGTGCGTACTTCGAGAGCACGTACTCAATCTTGGGAAGCAAGCTTTTGGAGAGCGTTGGCTCTCACCAATGGCTGCTGCCTTGTCTGAAAAAACTGGTCGCCGTATCTCGGTGTCTCAAGTTGCTCAGTGGCAAAGTGGCGAAAGGCCAGTGCCGATTGCTCTGGTTCCCGTTTTAAACGTCATCGCACGCAATGCTGTAGAACATTTGTTGCATCGAGTTGATGAAATACAAACTCGCTGGTTTGATGCAAATATGTCGGATAGCAATCTTGACATAAGATCACTTGTTGCTCATCTTCAGAGGGAGAGTAGTATTAAGTAGATTACGAATTACTAAAATATATTTATAAATCCATGGCCTATCCGCTACATAGTAATAACTTACCTAATTTTAGCAGCTGCGCATTTACAAGTTATCCAAATTCTTCTTACATCATAATGCAAATTATCCCGGTAGTCCGGCCCTGTCAGGCGAGCTGACTCATGAGGAACCGTTGCACCTGGGAAAGACGGCGTTCCGCGTCTCCGCGCGGGGCTTGGCTAAGACTTGTAGGCGCTTTCCGGCAGGGCGGATAAGGTTCGAACCGAACAAAGAACCTTAACGGGATGCAGGCGGTTTATCCGATCGTCCACATGCGCGTTTCAGGCACGAACGGGCGGACCATATGACGTCTGGCATTGCGGCCGATGAGGCCCCAGCCATTTTGCGGGCCAAGCGGTCCTCCGCAGACACGGGCCTCCATCACCGGGACGCCGTGCGGCTCCTCTTCATACTGGCGCTGGGCAGCGAGGCGGACGAGACCGTTGGAGACGCCGGACCCGTACGGATATTCAGGGGCGAGAAGCGCGCGATGGCGATCGACTTCCTCGTTCGATACCCCGACTACCTCGCGCACGAACTCCTGAACCGTTACGAGCACGAGCGTCGGCCCGAGCAGCTGGCGGAGGTCGAGACCATCTTTGCCGCCGACGAGCCGGACGTTCGCTTAGTGAAGATGATCAGGTGGCATCGCGGGGCCTTCCAGAACATCGAGACGCCCCTTGCCATCCTGCGCTTCCATGGCTTGGTCAGGGCCCTGCGTAAGTCCGGCGGGCAGCGCCGGCATGATTTCGTCGTCGAGCCCGCTGCCTTCGCGTTCATGGACGACGCCATCCGGAGGCAGCCCGCCCTGGCCTGGTATCGGGACCGGGCCGCCCTCGTCATGAGCCTCGCCGGCTTCCGCAGCGGGTCGAGCCTGAAGGACGACCAGTACCTCCACGAGGAGTACCGGGACGCCCCGCTTGGAACCGAGATCCCGTCGATCCGCGATCGGGTGCTGGATCGGCTGAAACGGCTGAGGGGAACGCCATGACCGACACTGCGGCGACCGTCGGGGATTGGGTTGCGACCATCGCGGGCCGCGCCGGCGTCTCAACGGACGAGGTACGCGAGGTCCTGGAGCGGCACGGCATCGAGCCGCAGGCGTCGCTTCCACGCCGGCGCCGGCTCTGCCTGACCAACCTGCACCTTAAGGGCATGAAGCGCGGGACCGACGACGATCGGCCCATCGATTTCCATTGGGGACCCTTGTCCTCCGGCCTGTGGGCGGTCCTGTCCGAGGACAACTTCAGGGGAAAGTCGAGTTTGCTCAACATCGCCCAGGCGGCGTTGCGCGGCAGTTTCTCGACCGAGGTCAAGCCGGACGTCTGGGGCTGGCTCAGTCTCGTTCAGCTCGACTTCCGGGTGGACGCCTCGTCCTACCGCATAACGCTTGAGAAAGCCGCGGGAGAGAAGGACCCACGGCTCGCCCAGGCGACGCTCGCGCGTCTCGACGGCGACGAATGGTTCCGGATCCGGACGGGACCGGCCGACAAGGGCTTCGAGGATGCCGTCGCCGACAACATGATGGAGGAGTTCGGTTTCGCGAAGTTCCATGCCTTCAACAAGGATCAGGGTTCCCACACCCATGGCTGGAATTCCATCGCGGCCTCCATGTTCGTGAACGGCCCCGGCAAGGCGGTCTTCGCGGAAGTCCACCACGACGGCGTCAGCCTGCGCCTGCTGCAGCTGTTCATGGGCCTTCCGTGGGTCACCACCTACACGGCTGCGACGACGGCCTTGAAAAAGGTGACGGCGGACCGCGCGCCCGAAAAGGCCGCGGCTCCCGGCGCGGACCGCCTTTCGGCGCGCCTGGCCAGATTGGAAGCCGAGCTGGTCGAGGCGAGGAAGACGAACGACCGGCGGATCGACCGGGTCGAGCTCCGGCGGAGGCTCGTCGATGCGGACGTAAGACTCGTCACCTTGCAAACCCGGGTATCCGACGGGCGCGACGCCGAGGCCGCGCTGACGCGCCAGGTCTCCATGGCCAGCTCGTCGCTGGGGTCTTCGCGCGGGATGCTCCAGCAGCTCCTCGACGAGAAGGCGGCGGGCCTCGTCTTTCGCACGCTCCGTCCCGTGTGCTGCCCGTCCTGCGACGCCGGCCTTGATGCCCGGGCCTTCGTGGCCGCGGAGTTGAGCGGCAGCTGCGCCCTTTGCGGGACGGAGCACGTCGACGGATCCGACGAGGACATCCGCATCGAGGACCTCAAGGCCGACGTGGCCGATGCGGAGGCCACGCTCGCCAGCCTGCGAGCCCAAGCCGAGGCCGCGTCCCAGCATCAGAGGTCGACGGAGACAGCGCGGGACGGTGTTCGTAACGAGATCGACGAGATCTCCGAAGAGCTCGCATCCACCGAGGTGGCCGATGCAGAGATCAAGGTCCGGACATTGGAAGCGCAGGTCTCGCAGTTGAGGGAGATCCTAGCCGAGGCCCCGGTGGCGGCACCGGTTGCGACGGGTATCGGGGATGCGGAGATCCTGCGCCGCGTCGTCAAGGCGACGAAGGAGCTTTACGACGACCTGCAGCGTGACCTCCTCGGGGAGGTGTCCCAGGAGCTGACGGACCTTTGCCGCCGCTTCGGCATGAAGAACGTGGAGCGGATGGAGTGGTCCGCGAATAACGTCCTCAGGATCCGTCAGGGCGACGCCGACACGAACTTCTCAAGCCTCGCCGCCGGCGAGAAGCTTCGGGTTCGCATCGCGGCGGCGCTCGCGGTGATCGAGGTCGCCAGGCGCCGGCATTTCGGCAGGCACCCGGGCTTGCTTGTGCTCGACAGCCCGGCCGCCCAGGAAATGTCACCCGAACATTTCGCGGCCCTGATGCTGAGTGTGCGGGAGGTGGTGTCCCAGGCCGACGACGTGCAGGTCATCATCGGCGCCGTCGCCCGACCCGAGCTCCTCGACGTTGTGGAAGGCAGCAGAACCTTGCACCCTGGGGACGATCGATTCCTTTTCTAACGGGACAATCCGTGGCCCTGGACGTGGTGCAATGCCTGCTGGACGCCGCCGATCCCGCGGACGTCGACCTGTCGGGGACGACGGCCGATGCGCTACGCGACGCCGTCCGGGACAGGTCGACCGAGGTGGAGGGCGCGGACCTTTTCGTCGCGCTCGTCACACATCCACGGGTCGACCTGACCCAGCGCGCTGCCGAGGAAATCGTCCGCCGTTCGGCCGACGTCACCGCGATGATCGAGATCTCCGCATGGCTCGGCCGAGGCGGTCGCCTGCAAGCAACGGCGCGTTCGCTGCTCGGACGCGCCTTCCTGGCGCGCGCGGTTGAGGCAGGTCAGGACTACGGCGTCCGTTCGCATGCCCTCAAGGGGGCCATGGTCCTCGGTCAGTCCGACCGTGCCCTGCTCAAGCGCCTCCAGGCCGAACTCATCGACCTCGACGTCGAGGACGACGGCGATTTCCTTCGCCATGCCGCGCGGGTCGCGGGGGCGATACTCGCACAGGAACCCGACGACGACCTTCGGGCTGCGCTCGAACGGTTGCTGCAGGTCGGGGAAGCCGAGGACGAGGCGTCCATGGAGCTAGGGCTCGATGCCCTGCGGAATGGATTGGACGCGTCGGGACCGGAAGCGGCCCTGGGTGCCTTCGAACGGGCCCGTTCATGGTTCGCGAGGGCCGAGGAGGTCGGCGGGGACCGCGAGGACGCCCGGCTTTACGGCCAATGCGTCGATACGCTCGTGGCGTTTCAATCCGGTCGGACGCCGGCGGATCTCGCAGCCCGCATCGACGGCATCAAGGCGTCGGCCTTCGCCTATACAGCATACCTCACCGTTTCGGACCGGCCGGAGGAGATCGTTTCCTGGCTTGGCCTGAGGAACGAGGAGCGGGTGCATTGGTCGCTTCTAGGACACCGGCTTGCGTCCCTCGACCTGAGCCTGTCGAAGCAGGCATGGCTGAACGCCGCCGCGGTGATCCAGGAGGAATTGCTGACCGTCTACGCGGCGAGCCGAAGCCTCGTCGGCCGGGCGGCCGACGGCGGGCTGGAGGTCGTCCTCCGCCCGCGCATTGTGGGCGCCCTCCAGCGGGAAACCCATTCACTGGCGCTCCTCGACGAATGGATCGTGGAAAACGCCTCCTCGGGCCAGCTTCCGACCGCCACCGATCTCAGGGCGCGCGTCGCGGAGGCAAGGGAGGACGCGGTCCTCCACCGCCCTACGTCGGCGGCGGCCGGGTGCTCTCCGACCGCCGCCCTCATTGAGCTAATCCCCGAGGATCTCCGCGGATCGGCCCTTGGACGCATCGCCGCGGCCATGGCGTATCTCACCGACGCGACCACGGCGACCGTGATCGGAGACCTCTTCGACACTGTGATCCGGGATCTGCAACGGAACGCGGATTACCTACGGGACCCCGACGGCCGAACCCTCTTCGACATCGTCCTCTGGACGACCGTGCTGTTCGTCGTGATGCGCAGCAACGTCGGCGTGAGCTCCCTCGGGCGGACCCGGTACATGTTCGAGCGCGACTTGGCGAAAACCCCCTTGGAGGCGGAACTCCACGCAGATTACTTCGAATTCCTGATGGGCTCGTCCCTCGCTTCGGTTTGCCAAGCCGAGGCGAGGGACATAGGCGGCGGGCGCGTCGACATCCTGTTCTCGTTCATGCGCACGAAGATGGTGGCGGAGATCAAGCGCACCCGTCAGAAGCTCACCAACGACGGTGTTGTCCGTCGCTTCGGCCTTCAGAAAGCATCGTACGACGTCACGAACGTCCGCTACGGCATCCTGATGGTCCTGGATCTACGCGAGATCGGCGGCGGGCAGCCCGTCGTATCGGAACGCGTCTCCGTGCATCACCTTGTGCCGCGATGGGGTACCTCGGAGCACGTCATCGTGCTGTTCCGCGTGCAGGGCCGCCGCGCGACTCCTTCCAAGGTTTGAGAGCCTGTCTAAGATCATTTTGTTAGACTGTATTATTGAAACCCCATACTGGAGGATGATACCCAGTCGTTGGTTTGTACTCCGATATTGACACAGCTGGACTGCCTTCGAGTCCCCCCCGTAATCTGTTGCGTTGGCCAACTGCAACAAAGGGCCGGAGGGATGCGTCGCCGGTGACCAGGGGCAGCGTGCCGTAAGAGCCTGTTTGAGCGCGATCGCTTAGGCTGGATTGTTGAGGGCGTTGGCGGCCATGAGGCAAGCCACGCAGATGAGGCGTCCGGTTGCGACGTCGAGGCGTCCGGCCCGCTCGCGGAGAAGCCCACCCCAGTGGCTCAGCCAGCCGAAGGTGCGCTCGACGATCCAGCGCCGTTCTAGAACGACGAAGCCCTTCTGGTCCGGGTCTTTTTCGACGACCCGTCGGCGCATGCCGTGAAGGTTGCACCATTCCTCGCAGCGCTTGGCCCGGAAGACGCTGTCGAAGAGGCCCAGACGCAGGCTCGGCCAGTACGGCTTGCCCTCGTCCAGAGCCGACAGCGTGTCACAGTCCTGCACGTTGGCCGGCACGATAGCCATGGCCAGGATGTGCCCCTCGGCATCGACCATCATCACGCGTTTGCGGCCGACCATCCTCTTGGCGGCATCGTAACCGCGTGGCCCGCGCACGCCGATGCACTTGACGCTCTGGGTGTCGATGATCGCCAGCCGCGGCGTGGGACGCCGCCCGCAGCGGCGGCGCTGTCGGCGCGCGAGCGTCCGCATCAGAACCGCGAACAGGCCCTTGTCCACCCAGCGCCGGAACCATCCATAGACGGTGCGCCAGGGCAGGAAGCCATCGGGCAAGGCCCGCCATCCGCCGCCCGTCCGCAGATGCCAAGCAACGGCCGCCATCACGCGGCGCGCCGACCTGGCGTTCGGTCGGGCCGGCGGGTCAGCCCGCTCCAGGAAGCGGGCCACCTCGTCCAAGCCCGCCTCCATCACCATGTTCTTCAGACGCGCTTCATGGCGCGTCCGATGCCGGTCCGTCCACATCTGCTCTCCACGCCGCCCCGCCAGGCGGAATTCGTGTTGCTACACGAGACAGATGGGGACGGCCGGTGGAGGTCCTCAAACAGGCTCTAAGGCCTAGCCCGTCACTGCGACCGGAAAAAGGGAGCAGTCAGTTCAGAGCGGCCTGCCGATTTGGCGAAGAGGGCGAAAGGTCGTTCCGTTCGGGTCGGGAACCTCCGCAGAGCGGCCCCCCGGTTCCCGGGTCCGGGCCCGCCGCGCCCCTAAGCCTCCATACCCCCTGCGGCATTTTGTCAATCCGCATTTCACTTCCGAGGCCAGACAATGCCCTGTGGCCCTTTTTGAGATGGAGTTGGGGGATTCTTCCAGTGACCTCCATTCGGCCGGCGTAGCCCCCGAAATTATGCCCCCTAGCCCCATCAGCACAGCTTCCCCAGCGGTGATGTATTCTTCCAAGTAGTTCTCAGAGTTGACGCGGTGGCGCACCGTATATTGCCCTAGACGTAGGCCAGACTCGCAAGCACCCTTTGGTATTCGTGTCGGTGTGGTGCCCGGCTCGACCCCCTGTGAGTGAGCTGGCAGACATGAGTAACGACTGGACTGGGGAGCGGGATCGCGCCCTCGATTTCCACTGGCGAGTGCCTGAAGGCATCCTCGCCTCCGCTGGCGTCCCCGCCTGCCCCGACCGAAAGCATGACGCCGCCCGGCGCTCGATCCTGGCCGCCGTCTGCATCGCGGCTGACACTGCGCCCGGGGAGGGGGCCTGGATCAGCTACTCGCGCCGCCGCGCGTTCTACGCGAACCAAAGCCGCTACCAGGGTCTCGCCTACAGCTACGACCGGGTCCTGCGCGTCGTCGACGAGCTCCTCGACCTTGGTCTCATTGAGGAGATGCGCGCCTCCCCCGGCGCCCATCTGCTCCCCAACGCGCGTCAGTCCAGGATCCGCGCGACGCCGGACTTGATCCACGCCTACCGCGACGCGCCCTTCGAGTACGAGACGAAACGCTCCCGCCTCATCCTGAAGGACGAGGCCGGCGACGTCATCGGCTACGATCCGACCCGTCAGACCCGGCGCCTCGAAGCGGAGCTCGACCGCATCAACGCCTACCTCGGCACCGTCTCGGTAACGATGCCGACGGGCGACGGATGGGAACACGCCACGCGCGTCGTCCGCGCCCGCAACGACAAGCGGGGGACCTGGGCCTGCGTGGTGCCGACCCCATTGCCCGAGGCCTACCGCGTGTTCGGGCGGGGGCGCTGGGATCGCCACGGCCGGCTCTACGGCTGGTGGCAGAGCCTCCCCAAGGGCGCCCGCAAGGACCTCCTCATCAACGGTGAGGTCTGCGTCGAGCCGGACTTCGCCACGCTCCACCCAAGGATCCTCTACGCGGCACGGGGGCACGTCCTGCGTCACGATCCCTACGAGACAGGGACGTTCCCCCGTGCCGAGGGCAAGCTCGCCTTGAACGTCGCCCTGAACGCCAAGACCATGAACGCGGCCGCGGCGGCCCTCATGGACAAGGACACCTGGGGGCACGGCTGGGACTACACCCGCGGCCTGCTCAAGGCCGTCGTAGCGCGGAACGCTCCCATCGCCAAGGACATCGGAGCCGACCGTGGGATCCGCTGCATGGCCGTGGACAGCGCCATGGCCGTGGACGTTCTGAATGCCTGCGAGAAGGCGTCCGTCCCCTGCCTCCCTGTCCACGACTCCTTCATCGTCCCAGCGTCCCACGGAGCCTGGATGGAGGCGAAAATGGACGAAATCCTGACGGGTGTTCTCGGCGCCGTAACCCGTTCTCCTGCAACAATAATCGGTTGACCCATTCCTCATATGGGCCTTTTGGGCCCGGCGGGCCCGTCTCGGGCCCGCCTCTCATCTCTCCTTCTCTTCTCCCTCCGCCCTCCCTGGATAGGTCTCAGGAGGTCGGGTGTCCCGCCGCCTCCCAGGATGTGTCTCAGGGGGTCGGGTGTCCCGCCGCCCTCCCAGGATGTGTCTCAGGGGGTCGGGTGTCCCGCCGCCCTCCCAGGATGTATCTTGGGGGGTACGGTATCCCGCCCGTCTTAGGATGGGTCTCAGACCCGCAAACCTTCCAGGATGAGGCTCAGCTATCCTACTCTCAGGCCGTCGGTTTCTCGGTTCTGTGCTTGTGGGTCTCTGCCCTGTCCGGTACAGTCAGAGGGCTCGCACAGGGTCTTGATGCACCACATCATGCGGAACCCCTCGCCACAGGTTGGCGGGGGGTTCTACGTTTCAGGGGGGCTAGCCCCGGCATGTGTTGGCGGGTGCACGGCCTGATCCGAGCCTGACCATGCCGGGCCTTCCGCTCCCTTTCCGCCCGGTCACCTAGACGCGGGCGCCCTCGTGGCAGCCTGCGTCCCTTTGGGATCAGGGTCATGCCGAGCCACCGCGACGTCCCCACCATCGTCACCCGCTTCGACCTGCGGTGGGACCGGTAGACGTGCTGCCGGGATCTCCGGGGCCGCGCGTTCCCCCGAGTATTTGGTACTGGAGGTACTGCGCCCGGTCCGGCTGGATCCGCAGGTAGGCGGCCGCGTCCTTGCCCCCGGCGTTGTCGAGAGATGCCTCGAACAGCCCGATGTCTCCCGTCGTGAACGGGGTCGGTCGATCGAGCACGGCCGGCATGGCCTCGATCACGGCCAACCTCGCGCGCCGCCCCGCGACGTTCAAGGCGTCGACGATGGCGGGCGCGAAGGAGCGCTCGACGAAGACGTCGACCTCAGAGGCGTAGGCGGAGACGTCGAACTCGATCTGGATCTTCATGGGGGCAGCCTCCCCCCGGCCGGTGCACCCGGCAACACACGGGCCGACGTCGGGCGCACGGCGGCCCGGTTCGGGCGCACGTCAGCCTACAGTATGAACAACCCGTTCAGGTTGGCGTAACAAGTGACGCGTTCCTTGCATGCCCCGGGGGTATGCTGCCTTCATGAGAGAGCCCAGCTACCACCCCGTCCACAGCTACATGGAAACAGGCGCCCGCCGGATCGGGAGGATCCGTCGCCAGACGGCCAACCGCATGCGCGACCTGCGGCAGCGCTGGCGCGACGTCGGCCGTCCGGATCCGGCGACGCTCGATCGGGCCGTGGTCGACGCCCTTCGCGACGCCGTCCACGCCCTCGTCGTGGACGGGGTCGTAGTGGGCACGCTCGATCCCGCGGACATCATCCGGCGGACGGCCCATCAGCTCGTGGAGCGGACGCAGCGCGCCAAAGAAGCAGGCAAGGAGGGCGTTGTCTACGACCGGAACGAAGTCGCGGACGCGCTTCGCCTGCGCCTGCTCTCGCCCCCGAAAGCCGGCGTCATCGTGTGACGGCAATTTCCGTTTCTCCCGATAGGAGTAACGGGAGGACAGCCCTCGACGTCTCAAAACGACCGCTCGTAACTGTTCGGTAACCACGGCCTGTGGAAATCCGAAAAACGGCTTGCCACCGATTCGCGCCCAGGTGCCTCATAGGGTGGTGAGATCGCCCAGCCCCAGAGACGCCCGATGAGCCACTTCGCCCAACTTTCCATGGAAGCCGGCTCCCGCGTATTCCAGACGGCAGCCCTTGGGGCATACGCCGTCGACACGTTCTTTTCGGAGATCGACAGGCAGCGTCAGGCCGGCGTCTCCTCCGTCGAGTGCCTCGTCGCCGAGCTCGCCCGCACGCGCCAGTCCGCTGCCGCCGCCCATGCCGAGGTCGTCCGTCTCCGTGCAGAGCTCGCATCCTGTGCGGGCGCCCTCGGGGCGGAGCGGGCCCGGGCCGAGGTGGCCGAGCGCGACCGGGACAAGGTCTTCAAGGCAATCGGCTACCGCCCATAAGAAAAGCCCGCCGGAGCGATCCGGCGGGCTTGATGCGGGGAGGGCGGGTTGATCAGCGTCGGTAGGAGTACTGCGGCGTGAACCCCAACTCCGCCAGCGCCTCCGTAAGATCCGTCGTGCGGCTCGGACCGCCTGTTCCGCCCGTAGCGCCCTTGCTCGCGACGTGGCGGACCGGCTCGGCGGGGACGGCGGGGAGGTGGAAGGGACCGTCCGCCGAAGAGCCCCCGAGGCCCGCGTTGATGTGCTTCTGCAGGCGCTCGCTAGGGCAGCCGATCACGTGCCCGAGCTGCGTCGAGGACAGGCCGGCGATCCACGAAGCCAGGGGAGCCGGAAGGGGAACCGGCAGGTCGTGCCTTTGATGAGTGAAGAGCCGCGCGCGGGCATGCTGCCGGACAAGCTCAGCGACGGGGTGGAGATCCGCCCTGACCTCGGAAGCGGGGGCGACGGGATGGGCCTGCGCAACGTCGAGCGCGGCCGCCGCGACGCTCTCCGCCGTGGGGCGGGGGCGGAAGCCGAGGATCTCGAAGGGGAGCCGCAGGACCCCGAGGATGGCGGCGATTAGAGCGGCGAAGAAACGGGCGAACATGGGGGGCTCCTGAAGGCAGGGATGCTCCCCGCCGGTCATGGGATGATGCCTCACGGCGCGGAAAGTTAGAGGGAGAGGACGCCCGGCTGGATCGCGGCATCGAAGGCACGGGACCTGATGACCGCCGGCAGCTGCCGCCGGTGGTGGTGCAGCAGCCTGAGGGCATGAGCCGCTTCCCGCTCCGTGAGCTCCTCCCTCTCGGCGAGGAGGTGCCCGACACCCGTGTCGTCTTGGCCCCAGCCGAGGTCGTTCCTCTTGGATGCGCGGTCTTGGTCAAGGGCTGAGAGCAGGCGGCATCCCTCCAGGGCGGCGGCCCGGACATCAGGATCCGCCGCTAGCTTCAGCCACGCTTCTGGGGCGAGTTGACGCAGGCGCGTCTCAGCCCGCGCCCGGGTCGCCTCAGCCCTCGAAACGAGCTCGCAGACCCGCCAAGCTGACGAATCGGGGAGCGGCGAAAAAGCGACGAGTTCGGTCGCTTCGGGCAGGGATCGCCCCAGCTGCCAGGCCCCTTTTGACACGAGCTCGGCGAGCGTGGGGAGGAGCCTGGCAGCCTTCGCCCGCGTGCCGGCCGCGAGTTTGGCGAGGGCAACCTCTCGCGCGGCGGCCGCCTCGATGACGGCGGCGGCCTCGGCTGCGACGAGGGCGTCGACGTCGGCCTGGAGCGCGGCGATCTCGGCGTCGTCAAGCTTGCAGTTCTCCGGCCACCAGACCGCGGTCATGCCCCGGTCCCCCACGATGAAGTGGACGTACCCGGCCGCGCGCATGCGCGCGGGCTCGCGCGCGAGCGCCAGGATGAATGCCGGGGAAGTCGTGCGGGACGTCCAGAGGAGGGCGGTCCCTCGGCGGTACGTGTGCTCGTAGTCCTGAGCGAACGTCATGCCGAGAGCGAGCGGGGGTACGGGGAAGGGGGGCAAACGACGGTCTCCTGGAATTTTCCGGCGAAAAAACGTTTCAGCCCTTGTGAGTTGGAAATCCTGTACTTGTTTAAGTTGGCGTTCGTTGAACAACGTTCAGAGATTTTCTTCGCTCATCTTACATTTGGCCGTTGCAAAGTGCAAAGCCTCGCATTACCCTTCCCTTAGACGCCGACTACACCTTCCCGAGGATCTGATGGCTTCCACGAGCGCACCCGAGCGCGCGGTCGACCCCCCGCGCCTAGTCACCGACGACGACGTCCTAGATCTCCTCCGCGCGGCGGTCGCCCAGGCCGGATCCCAGCGCGCTTTCGCCCTCGCGGCAGGCGTGAACGAGGGTGACCTCTCCTCCGCCCTGTCGGGTCGCCGCCCGCCCTCGACGCCCCTGCGCCGGGCCGTCAGCGTCGAGCATGCCCTCGTGCACGTGGGGGGCTGCCTGTGACGTCGTGGTGCAGCGTCCTCGCCGAGGAGCAGAACCGGCTAGGCGAGGACGGGGGTCCCGACCGGATCGAGCCCTCTTTCACCGAGGGCGGCGTCGTCCGCCGACACACTGCCCGCCGCCCCGTCGTGTGCGACGACTGCCCCATCGGTCGGGGCGTCCGCGTCGGGGAGCGGTACTCCGTCCATGTCGGCCTCGACCTCGACCGCAGGGACTTCTTCAGGGAGTGGCACTGCGAGACCATGGCGGACGAGTGCCGCGCGGCGCTGCCACCGCCGCCGCCGGTTGAGCGCACCCCGCCCCCTACCGGCGTGCCGATCGATCCGGACAACCTTCCGTTCTGAGGAGACACATCATGGGCCGGGTATTCGACGAGGCGCATTTCGCGATGAGTGCGGCCGAGCAGTATGCGTGCTGCACGGACCCGCACGAGGAGCCGGAGGACGTCGCCTACAGCCATGACCTCGCCATCCTGCGAGAGGGGGGCCTTCCGGTGCCGTCGGTTACGGCACCGGTGATCTCGGCGCAGCGCCTCGACCTGGCCTCGATTTGGCGCGCTCTGCCGGACGAAGATCGGGACCGGATCGGCGAACTCGCCCTTGGCGTGATCACTGGCGCATTCGTCTCCGCGGCCGCCGGGAGGACTGCAGAGAGTGCCGCCCGCGCCTGTGCTGCGCACGGCCGTGCATCCCTGGATGCTTTGTCCGACGAGATGCCCGACATCCTCTACGCCGCGCTCCAGGGGCCGTCGTGGAGGATCCCAGCGAGCCTTGGGCCGATCTGCACCGGCTGCGGGTGCAGCGAGCACGACGCCTGTCACGGCGAGTGCCGGTGGACGGACGAGCGCCGGATCCGCTGCACGGCGTGTGACGACCCGTCCGCGCACATCCCCTTCTAAGGAGCGAGCCCATGCCCATCGACCCCCACCGCATCGCCTGCCGCGACGGCGTTGTCTTCTTCGTCCGGGAACGCGCGACCGGAACGATTGTCGTCTCCGCGCTCCACGACGACGCCGTCTCCCTCTCCTGCGGCCTCTCCCGGTACCGCGCGCCCCATCGCCCCGGAGAGGCCTACGCCGAGCACACGAGGATGCCAGTCGAGCGTGTGCGCGCCTACGCTATCGGCCATGGCGGCGTCGCGGAGGGCGGGCCCGTGGCGATCGCCCTGCTGAAGAAGCTTCGCTCCGAGGCGAACAAGGGCACCGAGGGAGTCGCCTCCACCGCCGGCTTTCGCGCCGCTGCGGGGGGATCCGGTGTGGCCGGGCGGCCCGAGGCCTCGGCTGTCCCCGGGGCACCTGATCAACGCCTCGGCGCAGGACTTCCGCAGGTGGAGGTCGACGTCCTGACGCCGGAGATCATCGACGCGCGGCGGTTCCTCGCCGTGCTCGACGGGCCGCATCTCCTCGACGGCCGGGAGCCTGCGACGGACGCCGAGGCTCTGCGCGTCTGGCAGAACCGCGGCTCGATCGCCCTACGAGCGTACACGAGCCTCGCCGTCCGGCTCGGGCCTGGGTCCGAGCGGCACCCTCTCTACCGCGAGGCGGTCGCCCTGAGGGACAGGGCGCTGTCCCACGTGCGGGACACGATCCCACACACCAATACCTACACCCCGCACCGACAGGCCGGCTGAATTTCCAGCCGCCCCCCGCCCCGAGCTTGACTTCGCTAACGTTGTCCATAGATTGATGGACATGAGCTGGCCATGCCGGCTCATTCACGAAGGGAAACCTCGATCATGACGAAATCTTACAACCGCGGCGCCATCCTCTGCGCTGCCTGGTCCCAGGCCAAGTGGATCGCCAATCTCGTCGGCAAGCCCGTGCACCAGTTCATCGCCGCCATGCGGAAGGCTTGGGCGCTGGCGAAGGGGGCCGATGCCCCGGCCGCCGTCGAGATGGTCCCGCAGCCGGTCCAGCAGCAGCAGGCCTGTGCGGCCGAGGCGCCCGCCGCCGAGCCCGCAACTGTCGAGCTCCATCTCGGCCGCGGCCTGGTCACAAGGATCGGCGACCGGATCAGGTTCTACGGGCAAGTCACGGGCGGCGGCGCGAACGGCCCCGGCAATGTCGAAGTCTCTCTTGGGTACGCCAAAAGCAACCGGGTGCGCTTCGCCGAGGACCACCGCTCCGGCTCCAAGCGCTCGGGTTCGGTCGAGTGGCACCTGCAGGCCGACCGCCTCTACGCGCTCTCGAACGTCGCCCTGAATTCCTCGCGCAGCAGCGGCTTCTACGTCTCCACTTTCAAGGGCACCTTGACCGAACTCGATCGCGACGAGTTTGAGGTCGAGCGTCGCCGGGTGTGGCCCCTCCAGGCCGAGGAGCACGACGCGGCGGCCGAACGCCGGCGTCAGGACGAGCTCGTCCGGATGGAGCGCGAGCAGGCTCAGGCTGAGGAGCGTCGCATTGCCCGCGAGGCCCTGACGGAGAAAAACGCCGAGGAGGCTGAGCGCCTGAGAAAGGAGGGGCAGCCCCGGGTCGCGGGCCTGCCGAAGCTCACTGGAACGGCGAAGCAAGTCGCCTACGCAATTTCGATCCGGAACGCCGTGATGGCCCGGCAGCCGGATCTGCCCGCGCTCAGGACGGAGCGGGCCTCGAAATTCTGGATCGAGACGCATCGGGGCGCCCTCTATCGCTGACGGCCGCCCCTCGCCGGGTCCGACCCCCGCCCCCCGTCCTCATCTGAAGTCCGGGCAGGCCGAGGCCGCCCATCCGCAAAGGAACCCAGCCCCATGAACATGCATACCCCGCCCGAGGATGTCCGCCGCGAGGTCATCGAGACGATCCTCGACGAGCTCGTCCAGGGCAGCGCCGATGAGGCTGCGATCGAGGCGATCGGAGATCTCGGTGACGAGCGCTACGTCGTACCCGGACAAGACGGCCTCGACGTCTACGGCCACCGCGACAGCCGCCGCCCGTACATGACGCTCCCCCGCGGGCTGAAGCCGGAGACGGCCCGCCTGCTCATCGACGTGTGGGAGACGGGCTACCGCCAGGGCGTCAAGAATGGCGCCGGCGAGATCCAGCAAGGCCTCAAGCGCCTGCTCGCGATCGTGTGATGGCCATGGACAAGGTCGTTCTGGCGGAGGCCGCGCGCCTCCTCCTCGGGCCCGAGTGGAAAAGACCTCTCGCGAAGCTCCTCGGACCGCATCACCCGGCTGGCCCGAGGGACAGCCTGGATCCCCGCCTCGCATTCCGCTGGGCGAGCGGCGAGCGGCCCGTGCCTGACTGGGTACCGGGGGTCCTGGCCGACATGCTGATCCACCGTGCCGAATTGCTCGTGCATCAGTCCGAGCAGGCCCTCGCCCTCTCAGCACGCCTTATGAAAGAGGAACGCGATGCCCTGGGTTGAGCGCCCCATCACGCCCCGGTTCCCGCCGTTCCACCCTGAGAGGGGGGGCACGTACGACCCCGGTCTCCGCGTCGAAACTGAGAAATTCGTGGACAGTCTGGAGCTCCTGACGAGCCCGATCTGGCAGCTGGCCCCGCTCACGAAGCGCGGCCGTGAGGCTGTCCTCCGACCGGCGGGAGACACGCTACGGGCCGCTCTCGTCGCCGGTTGGCGCGTCCGCCAGCTCGGCGAGGCGGATCCGTTCGCGCTCGTGCTGCGGCTGAAAGACCACCTTATGCACGGCCGCCTCGTATCCGCCTCGCCTGAGCGCATGCCCCTTGAGTTCATGGACCGGTGCCTCGTCGTGACGGCCACCCAGGTCATCGCCGTCCACGGCTCCGACGAGACATGGGCTCTTAGCCAGCTGGGGGATGTGATCGTGGGGACGTATCCCGCCCCGCGCCGGCGTGCGCGTCCGCTCCCCGAGGGGGACGCTGAAGCCCTCTCCTGGCTCTAGGCAGAGCCGCTCCGATCCCCCGTAGCTAGCCCCATCCAGGAGTGAGCCCGATGTCCATTGTCACCGACGCCCACAGGGAATGGATCGCCGAAGCCCTCGCGGCCCCCTTTGAGACCCCGCGCCGCATCCCGACCCTGGGCCGGAGTAGGCCCCGCGCGGAGCCGCTGCCCGATCTTTTCCGGGACATCCTCGACGCGCTGGACGCCCCGCTCGAGCCGGAGGCCCCGGCCCCTTTCGGGATGTCCCCAGGCGATCTCCTGAGGTCGCATTTCGGGGATGCGCTTCCCGGCCAGTCAGCGCTCACGGTCAGGCGCCGGGAGCTCAAGCGCCAGCGCGAGGAGGCGGCCGACGTTGAGGTCGCGGAGGCCGCGGAGAAGGCGCGCCGGGACCGAGAGCTCCCCCCGCTGGATCAGGGCGTCGTCATGCAGGAGCCTGAGCTCGCCGATCAGGTGGAGGTCAAGGAGGCCCTCTACGACGTCGTCCCGCGTGGGGTCCCTCACTTTCAAAAGGCTACCCTCGCCGTGCATCGATCGCCCGGAAGGATCATCGCCGACGTGCGCCTCTTCGACGACGAGATAGGGCGCGTTGAGATCACCGGGCCCGAGGGCGCCAGGGGCTATCGGTGGCATCACAGCGGCGTCGCCGGGACTGACTTTAACTGGAACGAGGGAGCTCGGTGCTGGGAGCGGATCCCGTATCTGTACAAGACGGCGTAACCCCAAGGGCCTCCTCAGATCTGAGGAGGCCGCCGCCCTTCACGCTGCCTGCGCCATCGAGGCGGACGCGGCGTCCCCGGCCCCTCGGGCGGCCACGTCGGCGAGGAGCTCCACGATCTCGGGGATCGTCACCGGGCGAAAGTCCCAGCTGTCCACGCCGACATCGCATGCCCTCGCCGTCGGGGGGATCGAGCCGTGCGAGTGCCCGAAGAGATGGATGCGGCCCCTGTGGATGTCCCTCCATGTGAGATGCGCGTAATGCGAGAGCCAGACGTCCACGCCCTTGGGCATGCCTCTGTCCTGCACCGTGAGCGCCATGACGTCATGGATCCCGCCCTCCCACGGGAGGCGCTCGCCCCGCGCCTCATGATTGCCCCGGATGAGAGTGCGGTGCCCTGCGAGGCGCGAGAAGATCCCCTCGGCGTGCTTCATCGAGCAGCCGTAGGCGAAATCGCCGACATGGAAGACGCGGTCGGTCGGGCGCACGCGGTTGTTCCAGGCAGCCACGAGATGTTCGTCGTGCTCCTCGCGGGAGGAGAATGGACGGGGCCGCCCCATGCGGGGGCTGAGCATGCCGGCATGCCCGAAGTGCGTGTCCGAAGTGAAATACGTCGTCATGGGGAGATCCCCCTCTCGGCATAGGAACGCAGGCGTCCGGGCGGCCCGGACGGGGTGGCTGGCTTCAGGCCGGCAAGCGTTTCGCTAGGCAGAGGAGGGCGGTGTTCATGAAGGCAGACTCGACGATCTAGGCGGTCCCGGCAAGTGGATCCCCGGGGTTCGAGCAGGTTATCCCTGGGCTATGCTGCCAACGGTTTGACTTCCTCGGCCGCCTTGGCCTCGGCCGCCTTTTTCGCGGCGGTCTTCGCCTTGCCGTCCCTCTCGCGAGCGCGGCGCCGGGCGGCGATCTCGGCCGCGAGCTCGGGCAGGGGAGGGAACCCGGCCGCCGCCGTCGCTGCCTGATCCTCGCACCAGGCGAGCCAGCGTGACATCACGGGTTGCTTGAGGTCGAGGCGGTCGTCGATCGTGTAGTGCCCTTCGAGGACATCGTCGGCCGCGATGCCCTCGTTGTGATCCATGATGAGCTTCACGGCGTCGCGGGGCAGGCGCAGCGTCTTCTGGCTGTGCGTCGAGAACCCGCGCCGGATGTCGTGCGGGGAAGCGCGCAGGCCCATGTCGAGAAGCCGGTGGTTGAGGGCCGCTTCGTTCATGTGCCCGGCAACGACGTCGCCGAGCTTCCACGGACGGATCTGCGGGAACAGGTGCTCCCTCCCGGCCGCCGCGCATGCTTGCAGTTGCGGGACGATCCGCTGCCAAAGGGCAGGGGGGAGCGGCAGGGCATGGCGGCTCTGGTCGTCCCGGCTGTCGGCGGTCTTGCGATGGGCGGGGCCCATACTCCAGACGCCCCAGCCGGGCTCCTCCGCCCACGGCACGAAGTCCTCGACGCGCGCATCCACGATCGGGCGCCGGCGCTGTGCCGTCAGGACGAGGAGCTCAAGGGCGAGCGACACGGTCGGGTCGATGACGCCGGCGCGGGCGACGGCGAGGACCGTGCCGATCTCGACTGGGGTCGCGACGTAGCGCCCGGCGATCTTCCCGTTGGCCCTCATCTTTCGGGACTTGGACTTCGGCGGCGCCGCCAGCTTCGCCATGTCGGTTCCGACGCCCTCGATGCCGAGGCCGCTCCGGATCCTGACATGCGCCTGCCACATCCACCGCCACATGGGCCGAAGGGCCGACGCCAGGTTGACGGCGTGCGTCTCCCGGCCGGAGCGGTGGACGTCGTAGACGACGCCCGCGAGATCCTCCAGCGACACGCGGCGCACCTTGACGCCGGCGAGGCACGCGAGCTCGGGCGCGTGGAGCTTGGCGGAGTAGTCCTTCCACGTCGCCTCGCGGAGGGTCCGCTCCACCTCGGCGAGGTACTCCGTTCGGGCGGCTTCCCAGGTCCAATAGGGGATGTCTGCGCCGTACTGCATGGACGCCTCGACGAGCCGCTCGTCGCGGGGAGGGGCGGGCTTGGCGGGTGCGACCTTGCCAAGGCGGATGAACTCGCGCTCAAGGAAGGCGTCGTCCGGGATCTCGGTCCGGTTGGCGACGTGCTTCTGCGCCTCAGCCACGATGCTCCGGGCTTCATCGAGGGTGAGGCCGGGCGGGGATCCGAGCGTGAGCCGGTACGTCGTGCCCTGCCGGATCACCTTGTAGCCCCAACGCGCGCCGCGCGGTCCGACGCGGAGGAGGAGGCCGGGCTGCTGGCTGTCGATGAGATCGTACGCCCGCGCGCCATCGCGCACATCCTTGAGGGCCTTCTCGACGTGGGTCTTGGACAGGCGGACGGCCATCGGAGCAACTCGGGCTGGTCTCGGGCTGCGCAGCCCGGGATCTCCATGCCCCTCTACGACGGCGTGCGTTGCCCTGTCGTTAACGCAATCCCCTGGACTTGCTGGCATTTCGGTGATCCCACCCGGGATCATTCCGGGCTCAAACTCGGGCTGCGGGGATGGAACAATAGAAATCATAATCCTTGTGTCGGGAGTTCAAATCTCTCCCTCGCTACCAAAGTTTCAGCCTGCTAGGTCAATGACCTAGCGGGCTTTTTCTTGGCCCTTCGAGATCTGCAACATCGGCCTTGTCCGCGATCTCGGTGCTAGCTGTTGCTCGTGCCACTGGACGACTGTCTCTACGAGCTCCAGGCGACGATCCCGCACCTGATCCGCTCGTCGCTGCATCGTTGCTTGCAGCGATTGGGATCGTCGATTGCCCGAGGTCGATGGCGACAGGCCGAAGCGGTCGCGCTTCAAGGTCTACCCGCCCGGCTATTTCCCCATCGATCTGGCCGAGGCTCACACGGCGGAAGGGCGACTTTACCTCCTTGTCGCCATCGACCGCACAACCAAGGTCGCCTTCGTCGAGTTGCACGGACGAGCGACTCGACGGGTCGCGGGCGACGTCATCCTCCATCTGATCGAGGCCGAAGAGACTTTCCGAGCCCACAGCTTGGAGTCCGCTTGCGCCCGAAACGATATCGATCATCGCCCGACCAAGCCGCGCCCCCCCCTGGACCAACGCTCAGGTCGAGCGGATGAACCGCACGATCAAGGACGCGACGGTCAAGCGCCACGACTGCGACAACTCCGAGCAACTCCACGCTCATCTGGCCGACGTCGTCAGCGCCGACAACTTTGGCCGCCGTCTCAAGACTCTACGAGGTCTGCCCCCTACGAGGCCGTCTGCAAAGCATGGTCCGCCGAGCCAGGCACATTCAGGACAAATCCTCTCCCCAAATGCCAGGACAAACTCCTAATTCTGGACGGTCAAAGACGCTTGTGAGACAGGCAGTGCCAACGGGGTGGCTTTGGCGATCTGTCCGGCCGTCTTGTGTACCGGTGCGGCCTCCACCCGATCCTTCGTGATCTGACCCAGCAGCCCTCCAAGGATCATGGTCGCCAGAACGCCCGTGGCGATCTGAAACGGACGCGCGGCACGGCGCACGGAGGTCAGCACCGCATCGGTCGTGTCGACCATGGGAAGGGGAGCGTCGGAGATCGGGAGCAGCCACGGCTCACACGGCAGACCGCAGGCACCGCCCATTTCGTAAGCGCCGGGCGGGTTCTGGAAAGGTCCGTTAGACATTCCAATCTCCTCAAGGGTGTGCGGCAGCCCAGCTTAAGGGCCGTTCGTTCATGAGCCCTTAATCTAACGTATGTGTTCATTTTTAGTTCAGTGAGGGATTGTGGTGGCCCGGTGCACCGTCGCGCGGCCGATGCGGGCAGTGGGACCGAAGGGCGGCGTTCTCGCGCACCACGGCGACCGGGGTTCACGATACCTTGCCCCGCGCTACACCAAGGGGCTCGCCCGGGCCGATGTCGAGGCATCCGGAGACAGCGGCCGAAGCGCGCGACTCTGCCCAAACCGACGTGCAAACCTTGGCCCCCTGGCTCAAACCAGATGGCCTCCGGGAAACCCGGTGCGGTTCACCGACTTGTAACCTTCGAAGCACAGACGGCTGGAAAGCCTTCGCGCGCCATTGACGACGCATCCGTCGGTCGGGTTTCTGGTGCGCGACGGTTCCTCCCCGGAGGATCAAAAGGGAACGCGGTGAGGGGTGAAACCCGAGGCCGTGGCTGCCCCCGCAACTGTGAGCGGCGAGCCCATCATCACCACGTCACTGGATCTTCGGGATCTGGGAAGACGATGAGAGGGCGGTGACCCGCGAGCCAGGAGACCTGCCGTCAGTCGTGGTCACACGCGAAACGCATCGGGCGGGGTGTCCTGATGGGTGTCGGGGCGTTCGCGTGTGCGGACGGATCGACCCTGTTCGCGGTGACGTGCCACAGACGTCGCCCAAGGCTTGTTCCGTGTCCTCTTTCTCCCGAACCGCGTGCCTGCGCTCCCTCGCGCTCGCGAGCGTCGCCCTGCCGGCTCCCGTCCTCGCGCAACAGGCCGCCGCGCCTTTCGCGAACGTGCCCCGGGCCGCCCCGGCGGCGATCACCCTGTCCGAACTCTCCGTCTCAGCCACGGGCGTGCCGACGCCGATCGACCGAATCGGTTCGAGCGTCACCGTGCTCACCGCCGCGACCCTCGAAGCCCAGCAGCGCCGCACCGTGCCGGATGCCCTGCAGCAGGTGCCGGGCCTCAACGTCGTCCAGACCGGCGGACCGGGCGGACAGACCTCGGTGTTCATCCGCGGCTCGAACGCGAACCACGTGAAGGTTCTCATCGACGGCATCGACGCCACCGATCCGTCGAATCCGAACGGCGCCTTCGATTTCGGCCAACTCCTCACCGACGATCTCTCGCGGATCGAGGTGCTGCGCGGTCCCCAGAGCGGCCTCTACGGCTCCGACGCCATTGGGGGTGCCATCTCGTTCACGACGAAGCGCGGCGAGGGGCCGGCCCGGGCGAGCGCGCGCCTCGAGGGCGGCTCGTTCGGGACCTTCAACCAGAGCGGCCGGATCAGCGGCTCGGAGGGGCCGTTCGACTATGCGGTGTCGATCCAGCACCTGCGCGCCGCCGCGACGCCCGTGACTCCACCGAGCCTCGTCCCATTCGGACGCCCGATCCATCCCAATTTCTACGATAACGAGACCGTCTCGGCGAAGTTCGGCTACCAGCTCACCGACACGGTCCGGGTCAACTCGGTGACGCGCTTCATCAATTCGCGGCTCCTGTTCACCGGCACCGACTACGGCACTTTCCCGGCCCTCCCGGCGGCGTTCCGGAGTGCCGCCGACGTGCAGCAGGTCTTCACCCGCAACGAGGCGGAATGGACGCCGACGCCCGGCTTCCACAACCTCTTCGCCGTCAACTATTCGAACCTGTTCAACCGGCAGCAGGGCCCCCTCGACCCGCTGACGACGCCGGATGCGACGACGGGCCTGGGCGAGCGGACGCGCTACGAGTATCGCGGCGACTACCAGCTCTCGCCGGGCAACCACGTGCTGTTCGGGGCGCAGCGTGACGACGAAAGCCTGCTCACCCGCGACCCCAGCCCATTCGGCGCCGGCAACCTGCGGGCGAGGAACGGCAACACCGCCGGCTATGCCGAGGCACAGCTGACGCCGTTCGACGGGGCCTCCCTCGTCGCCAACATCCGCCACGACGCCAACGACGCCTTCGGGCCGGCCACCACCTTCCGGGTCGCGCCGAGCTACGTCCTGCCGTTCACCGGGACACGGATCAAGGGCAGCGTCGGCACCGGCTTCAAGGCGCCGACCCTGAGCCAGCTGTTCCAGAGCTTCCCGGCCTTCAACTTCTTCGCCAATCCGAACCTGCGGCCGGAGGAGAGCCTCGGCTACGACGCCGGCTTCGAGCAGCCCCTGGGGGAGCGCATCCTCGTCGGCGCGACCTATTACGGCAATGATTTCAAGAACCTCATCGCGGCGAACGCCACCTTCACCACCAACGAGAATGTCGGCCGGGCGGAGTCGTACGGGGCGGAAGCCTTCGTGGCGGTCCGGTTCTCCGACACCCTCTCGGGCCGGATCGACTACACCAACACGGTGACCAAGAACGAGATCACCAATCAGGAGCTCCTGCGCCGCCCCCGCCACAAGGGCAGCGCGACGGCGTTCTGGACCCCGCTTCCCGGCCTGACCTTCAGCGGCACCGTGATCGTGCTCGGCCATTTCGTCGACGGCAACCGCGACTTCTCCGTGGCGCGCCTGAAGAACCCGGGCTTCACCCTCGTCAACCTCGCGGTGAACTACGACGTCAACGAGACCGTGAGCGTGTTCGGGCGGGTCGATAACCTGTTCGATCGCCGCTACGAGAACCCGACCGGGTTTCTCGGACCGGGCCTCGCCGTCTATGGCGGCGTCCGCATGACCACCTTCTGAGGCTCGCGATGGCGAGGCGACGCGCGTGCCCCGCGCTGGCGATGGCGGCCTGGCTCGGTTTCCCGGCCGCCGGATGGGCGGCCGAAGCCCCGGCGCACCCGGTCCGTGTCGTCTCCATGAACCTCTGCGCCGACGAACTCGTTCTGCGCCTCGCCGACCGCGAACAGGTCGCCGCCGTCACCGCCCTCGCCGATGATCCACGCGGCTCGACCGTGGCGCGGGAGGCCACGGGCCTCACGGTGACCCGCGGCCTGTCGGAAGAGATCGTTGCCCTACGGCCCGACCTCGTCGTGGCCGGCGCCTTCACGACCCGGACGACGGTCGGCCTGCTCAAGCGGATCGGGTTCCCGCTCCTCGAACTCGGCGTGCCGAACGATTTCGATGGGGTGCGCGCCCAGATCCGGACGGTGGCCGCCGCCCTCGGGCAGGACGCGCGGGGCGCGGCGATGGTCGCGGCGTTCGACGCACGGCTGGCCGAGGTGGTGGCGGCGGGAAAACCCTTACGCGCCCTCGTCATGCGGCCGAACGCCTTCACGGTCGCGCCGGGCAGCCTCGGCGACGCGATCCTGCGCGCCGCCGGCCTCGTCAACGTCGCGGCCGAACTCGGTCGCGACCGGTTCGGACAGGTTCCGCTGGAAGCGGCGGCCTTCGCCGAAGCCGACCTCCTCATCCTCGACGAGGGCGAGCCCGGCCACCCGTCGCTCGCCGACGCCCTGCTGCATCACCCCGTCTTCGACGCCCTGCGCCGCCGGGGACGCACCGTTTCGATTCCGAACCGGCTCTGGACCTGTCCGGGGCCGCAGGTCGCCGACGTCGTGGCCCGGCTCGCCGCCGCCGCACGCGGGAGGAACGCGCCATGAACGCGCGCTTCCCGCCGCGCGACCGGATCGAACGACGGGTCGTCGGAATCCTCGGCCTACTGGTGCTGGTTCTCACCCTCGCCTCCGTCGCGGTCGGGTACGCCCCCTTCGACATTCCGGCCGCAGCCGGTGATCTCCTGGCCGGACGTGCGACCCTGCCGGCCCTCGTCCTGTGGGAGTTGCGCCTGCCCCGCGCCCTGCTCGGCGGCCTCGTCGGCTTCAGCCTCGGGCTGACCGGGGCGGCGATGCAGGGGTATCTGCGCAATCCCCTCGCCGATCCCGGCATCCTCGGCCTCTCCTCGGCCGCCGCCCTCGGGGCCGTCCTGGTGTTCTACGGCGGGTTCGCGGCCTCGTTCAGCCTCGCCCTCCCGCTCGGCGGGATCGCCGGGGCCGCCCTGGCTGCGCTGGCCCTCAACCTCGTCGCCGCCCGCGGCGGCACCACCCTCGGGCTGATCCTGGCCGGTGTCGCCCTGTCGAGTCTCGCGGGAGCCCTGACGGCGCTGGCCCTCAATCTGTCGCCGAACCCCTACGCGGCCCTGGAAATCGTGTTCTGGCTGATGGGATCGCTGGCCGACCGCAGCATGAACCATGTCTGGCTGTGCCTGCCGTTGATGGCCGCCGGCTGGGCTCTGATGCTGTCCACGGGCCGGGCCCTCGATGCCCTGACGCTCGGCGAGGACACGGCCGCGAGCCTCGGCTTTCACCTCGTCTCGGTCCGCCTGCGCCTCGTGACGGGGGCGGCCCTGGCCGTCGGCAGCGGCGTCGCCGTGAGCGGCGCCATCGGCTTCGTCGGCCTCGTGGTCCCGCACCTTGTGCGGCCGCTCGTCGGCGCCCGCCCCGGGGCCGGCCTGTGGCCGAGCGGGCTCGCGGGCGCGGCCCTCGTGCTCGCGGCCGATCTCGGCGTGCGCCTCCTGGCGACGCGGCCCGAACTCAAGCTCGGGGTGGTGACCGCCCTCGTCGGGGCACCGTTCCTGATCGTGCTCCTCCTGCGCCAGCGGGGTCGCGGCGCATGAGCCTCGCGGCCGAATCCGTCGACATCCGCCTCGGCGGGCGCGCGGTCCTCACCGATGTCACCCTCGCCCTGGAGCCGGGACGCTTCGTCGGCCTCGTCGGTCCGAACGGCGCCGGCAAGACCACCCTCCTGCGCACCCTCGCGGGCCTCGTTCCACCGAGGCGGGGCCGGGTGATCCTCGACGGGACGCCGCTCCTCGACCTCTCCCGTGACGCCCGCGCCAAACGCATCGCGGTCCTGTTCCAGGGGGCGGGCGCCGGCTGGCCGATGCGGGTGCGGGACCTCGTCGCCCTCGGCCGCCTGCCGCACCGGCGCGCGTTCGGCGGTCTCGACGCGTCCGACCACGCCGCCATCGCGCGGGCCATGGCCCGGACCGACACGGCCCACTTCGCCGAACGCCTCGAACCGACCCTGTCCTCGGGCGAGCGGATGCGGGTGCTTCTCGCCCGCGCCCTCGCCGTCGAGGCGGCGTGGCTCTTGGCCGACGAACCCATCACCGCCCTCGATCCGGCCCACCAGCTCGACGCCATGACCCTGCTGCGGCGCGTGGCCCTGGCCGGCACCGGCGTCGTCGCCATCCTGCACGACCTCGCCCTCGCGGCCCGGTTCTGCGACCGGATCGTGGTCCTGGGCGCAGGCAGGCTCGTCGACGATGGCGACCCGGACATCCTGACGGACCGGCGGCTCGCCGAAACCTTCGGCATCACAGTCCGGCGCGGCGTCGCGCCCGACGGAACGCCCTACATCCTACCCTGGCACCGCTCAGATCCCCCACCGGAGGACATCGATGCAGCCTTACCCCAACGGTCCTGACGCCATCGTCGCCCTCCTGCGCGCGGCGCTGGCGGATCCGGGCACGGCCTGGAGCCTCGGCAGCTTCGGCGCCATCGCGGAGTTCATGCGCGATCCGGACGAGGTCGTCCTGGCCCTACCGGACGACCGCCTCGGCCTGGCGACGGCACGCGGCGCCATCGCCCTGACTCCGAGTTCCGACCTGCGGCCCGTCGCCTACGAAACCCCGGTGGCTTCGGGCTGGAACCACGCCGTCGCCCTTTGCCTGCCCGAGGCGACCTGCGCAATGAACCGCAGGACCGTGGTGACGGAGCTCGGACCCGACCGGAATGCCGCCCGGCCGCAGGACCGCGACGGCATCCTGTTCGACCTCGGCCTCGGCCTCCTCGCCGTCGATGCCTGCGTGCGCGTGCGCGATCCGGAGGCCGTCGCGCGATTGCGGGCCGGTACCGGGCTGCCGCTGTTCGACCACGCCAATCCCATCGGTCGATACCTCGTCGCCCTGAGCCCGCACCGGGTGTTCCTGGCGCGGATCGGGCGCGTCGAGGTCTATGCCCCAATTCCCGGCCCCGGTGGCACCAGTCCGGAGGGGCCGCACACGCACGTCCTGCCCAAGCTCTTGCGCAGCGGCCGGACCCATGCGGCGACGACCCCGATCCCGGCGGGCTGGGTCCCGTGCGCCGGGCTTCATCCGGCCCATCCCTACAAGGACATGATGGGCGCCCGCATCCCCTTCGACGTTGGACGCTACGCGGCGTTTCAGGCGCTCCTCGACCGCTGGGGCGATCCCGACCTCGTGGCGATCAAGGGCGGTGGCTCCGGATCGCCCGGCGGCACGGTGTCGAGCCGGCACGCGCAAGGCGCACGCCGCGTCGCCGAGGCCCAGGCGCGCTACCTGCGCGGCGAGATCATCGAAGCCGCCGCCGGCGACGACGAGGACGCGGAGGCGACGGCCTGACCGTGACGGCACCGATTCCTGTCGGCGAGCGAAGCGTGAGGCGCCAGAGGGTAGTCGGGCTCATCGGCTGTCCGGGCGCGGGGAAAACGACCTATGCCCGCCGCTTCGACCCCCGCGCGGGTTGGGTTCACCTCACCCTCGACGACCTCCGCCAGGCCCTCTGGCCCCCGGACCGGCAGGTCTATTGGGAACTCAGGCAGGGTCCCCATGACGATGGGGCCCGGCAGGTCTTGCACCGGGTCAAGGAAGCCGCCCTGGACGCCGCATTGCGCAACGGCTTCAGCGTCGTGATGGCCGATACCCATCTCACCCGGTCCGTGTTCGAGGGCGAGCTTGAAATCGTCGCCCGGCACGGGCTCACGGTGGAGTGGAAGGTGTTCGACGTACCCTGGGACGTCCTGGAGGCGCGCAACGCGGCACGCGGCCGGGTCGACCCTTCGCATCGCCAGTCGGAGGCGGTCCTGCGGATGACCCACGCGGCGTTCACGGCTCCCGACGCCTGGTGGCGCACCCTGCCGCCGGAGCAGGTCGAGATCGTGCCCTGTCGGACTCCCTGAGCGACTGAACCGTCCGGGTGTCACCGGCGGGGTACAACCTCTCATCCCTTGCACGCCCTCCGTTGACGCGTAGGGGCGTGCACGTGCTACTTCGACCCCGACGGTTCCTCCCCGGAGGATCAAAAGGGAACGCGGTGAGGGATGAAACCCGAGGCCGTGGCTGCCCCCGCAACTGTGAGCGGCGAGCCCATCATCACCACGTCACTGGATCTTGAAGATCTGGGAAGACGATGAGAGGGCGGTGACCCGCGAGCCAGGAGACCTGCCGTCAGTCGTGGTCACACGCGAAACGCATCGGGCGGGGTGTCCTGGTGGGTGTCGGGGCGGATGCCGTTCGGTATCCGGGTCGGCCTCGTTCGCGGTGACGTGCCACAGACGTCGCCCGAGGTCTCATGTCACCCGCCCGTTCACAACCCACCTATCGAACCCTCCTCCTCGCATCCTGCGCCACCCTCGTGCCCTACGGCGCCCAGATGCGGCGCGCCGCCGCCCAGGAAGCGCAGGCCAATCTCGCCGAACTGTCGGTGACGGCCGAGGCTCCTCCCGCCGCCGTGACAGGACCGGCCGCAAGCGCCGGATATATCGGCGGCATCACCGGCATCGGCGGCAGTTTGAGGACCGTGGAGGCCGCGAGCGCCGGCGTGATCTCGGGCGCCGCCCTCAACAGCCGCCCCATCACCCGGCCGGGCGAGGTGCTGGAGAGCGTGCCTGGCCTCATCGTCACCCAACATTCCGGCGAGGGGAAGGCCAACCAGTTCTTCCTGCGCGGGTTCAACCTCGACCACGGCACCGACATCGCCATCTCCGTCGACGGCATGCCGGTGAACATGCGCACCCATGCCCATGGCCAGGGCTACGCCGATCTCAACTTCCTCATCCCCGAGCTCGTGGGCGCGGTGGAGTTCCACAAGGGACCGTACTTCGTCCGCGACGGAGACTTCGCCTCGGCCGGCTCCGTGCGGATCGACTATCTCGACAAGACCGACCGCAACGTCGCCCTGACCGCGTTCGGCGCCTTCGGCTTCAAGCGGGCGCTCACCATCGCCTCGGCGCCGCTGGGCCAAGGGACCCTCCTGGTCGCCGGCGAGGCCCAGACCTATGACGGTCCCTGGGACGTGCCGGATCGCTTGGCCAAACTCAACGGCGTCGTCCGCTACAGCCAGGGCACGGCGCTCGACGGCTTCGCCCTGACGGGCATGGCCTACTGGGCGAAATGGAACGCCACCAACCAGATCCCCGAACGCGCGGTCGCGGACGGCATCATCGGCCGCTACGGCACCCTGAACCCCACGGATGGCGGCGACACCGGTCGCTTCTCGCTCTCCGGGCGCTGGAGCCGGACGGGCGAGGCCGGGATCACGCGGGCGAACGCCTATATCATCCGCTACGGGATGAACCTGTTCAACGACTTCACCTACTTCCTCAACGATCCCGTCGACGGCGACCAGTTCCGCCAGCGCGACAACCGCGTGCTCGGCGGCGGCGAGGTCGGCCACACCTTCCAGGGCGACCTATTCGGGATGCCGATGGAGAACGAGATCGGCGTCCAGACCCGCACGGACTCGATCCGGGTCGGTCTGTTCAACACCACGAACCGTCGCTATCGCTCCACCGTCCTGGACGACCGCGTCCTGGAGGCGAGCGGGGCGTTCTATTACGAGAACCGCCTGCGCTGGACCGACTGGCTTCGCACCAGCGTCGGCTTCCGGGCGGATACGTATTACGCCGACGTCGTGGCCGATACGGCGGCGAATTCCGGCAAGGCGCGGGACAGCATCGTCAACCCGAAGCTCGGCCTCGTTCTCGGACCCTGGTTCGACACCGAACTGTTCGTCAATTACGGCGGCGGTTTCCACTCGAACGATGCCCGCGGCGTCACCGCCACCGTCGACCCGGCGAGCCCGCTGTTCAACATCTCCCGCTCGCCCTTCCTGGTGCCGTCGACGGGCTCGGAAATCGGCCTGCGCAACCGCAGCCTCCGCGGTTTGGAGACGGCCGTGACGCTGTTCCAACTCGATTTCGCCTCCGAGAACCTGTTCCAGGGGGACAGCGGCACCACCGAGCCGAGCCGTCCCACGCGGCGCTTCGGCGTCGAGTGGACCAACCGCTACGCGGTGACGCCCTGGCTCTCCCTGGAAGGGGACCTCACGGTCACCAACGCCCGGTTCGCGGACCGCGACCCCGCCGGCAGCCGCGTGCCCGAGGCGCCGACCACCATCGCGTCGGCCGGGATTACCTTCGGCGAAGGGCTCGGTTGGTTCGGCTCCATGCGCTTTCGCTACTTCGGACCACGCCCGCTGATCGAGGACAACTCGGTGCGCTCGAAGCCCACCGCGCTGCTCAACGGCCGCGTCGGCTACAATTTCGACAACGGAATCAGCCTGTCCCTCGACATCCTCAACCTCACCAACGCCAAGGCCGACCAGATCACCTACTTCTACACCTCCCGTCTCCCCGGCGAGGCGGCGGACGGCGTCGCGGACCGGCATTTCCATCCGGTGGAACCGACAGCGGTCAGACTGACCCTGGCGGGTCGGTTCTAGTGCATCGATCCAGACGGAGGCTTCAGCCGTGTCTGGGAAACTTGATGCAAAAACAAAAGCCTCGTGCTCTGGCGCAGGAACGAAGTGATTGCGTCACAGCACGAGGTACAGGGTTCCGGAACGCGGTGTGACGGGGCGGGTCCGAAACGTTCGGGCTTCTTGGTCCGGGTCCGACAGATGAACTCGTAGGGTGTCAGGCCACGCACGATCCTGAGGCGGCGGGCGTGGTTGTCGGCATCCACGAAGAGTTGGAGGTGGTCCCTAAGCTGGTCGGGGCCGTCGTCGTGGTCGCGTTTCGCCTCCTCCTCCGGCGTCGGAACGGCCGCGCGTGGTTCCTGCGGACCCATGCGACATCGGGCGTCGTCTTCCGATCACGCCCCTTCCGGATCGTCCGCGGGAGGACGCCGTCGCGTTTGGCAGCCGCTCTCACGCTTTCTTGCCGTCGCTGGATCGCGCGCGGGGGACCACCTCCGTCGTGCGGGCGCTTTCGTGAAGGACTTGGCCCAGAGCGCATCCCTCGCAGAATGGTGCTCGAACGTGCCACCATGGTGCAGGATCAAACACATGGGGCTTGGTCAAAGAGGCCCCCGTCGAATCCGATCGCGTCGGACAGAGCGCCCCCTCGCGAAAGAAGCGCCGGCCGATTTCCAGTGCGGCGTCATCCTCGGCGGATTCGAGACGAAGACTCTCCTAGTTCATCACGTTCACGTCATTAATCCGGATATACCAAGTTCCGCGCAAATCCGACCGGAACTGTCCCCCGACGCTCAGGTTACCGCCCTGTCAAGACGGGGGTGGGAGGCGGTTCGACAGTGACGGCGAGCGTCGACAGGCATGAACTTCGGCAGATCATCGCCGGCCTCAGCGAGGGCGTGATCCTCGTCGAGCCCGATCAGACCATCGCGTACGCCAACGCGGCGGCGCTTGCCATGCACGGCGCCGAGGATCTCGACGAACTCGGGCAGACCGTCGACGCCTATCGCGAGCGCTTCGCCCTGCGCTACCGCAACAACCGCACACCGAACCAGTATCCCATCGAGCGGGTGGTCTCGGGCGAGCGCTTCCACGACGTCATCGTCGAGGTCACACGCACCGACAGGCCGGACGTCGCCTTCGTGCATTCCCTGCGCAGCCTCGTCGCCACGGACCGGGACGGCAGCCCGAGCTGCCTCGCCCTCATCCTCAAGGATGTCTCCGAGCAGTTCGAGGCCGAGGAGCGCTTCGAGAAGACCTTCAACGCCAATCCGGCCCCGGCCGTGATCAGCCGGCTGTCCGACCTGCGCCACGTCAAGGTCAATCTCGGCTTCCTCGAGATGACCGGCTACACCCGCGACGCCGTGATCGGCCGCAGCGTCTACGAGATCGACGTGCTGGCGGGCGCCCGCAGCCGCGATCTCGCCATCGCCCGGCTCAACGCGGGCGAGACCATTCCGCAGATGGAGGCCTGCCTCGACCTCCCCAACGGCGACACCCGCTTCGTCATCGTCGCCGGGCAGCCGATGGCGCTCGGCGACGAGCCCTGCATGCTCTTCACCTTCGCGGACCTCGAACTGCGCCGCAAGGCCGAGACCGCCCTGCGCCAGAGCGAGGAACGCTTCGCCAAGGCCTTCCGGCTGACCCCCGTGCCGACCATGCTCGCCAGGGCCGAGGGCTTCGCGATCACCGCCGTCAACGAGGCGTTCGGCCGGGTCTTCGGCTATTCCGCCGACACGATCGTGGGACGCACGCCCGACGAGGTCGACCTTTGGGTCCACGAGGCGGCCCGGACCCGGTTCGAGACGGCCGTGGCGCGTACGGGCTACGTGCTCGGCCTGGAGGTGTGCCTGCGCCACGAGGACGGCACCAACCTCGACTGCCTCGTCTCGGCCGAACGGGTCGAGATCGGGGATGAGACCTTCGCGCTCCTCGTCCTGCAAGACATCACCGAGCGCAAGCGGTCGGAGCGGGACCTGTTCGAGGCCATCGAGACCGTGATGGCCGACACCTCCTGGTTCAGCCGGGGGCTCATCGAGAAGCTCGCCAACCTGCGTCAGCCGGGAAGCGATCACGCCGAGAGCCACGCGCCCAGCATGACGGTGCGCGAGCGTCAGATCCTCGACCTCATCTGCTCCGGCCTCGGTGACGAGCCCATCGCCCAGCGGCTTGGCCTGTCGCGCAACACCGTCCGGAACCATGCCGCGGCCCTCTACCGCAAGCTCGGCGTCCACAAGCGCTCGGACGCCATCGTCTGGGGCCGCGACAACGGCTTCCCCCTCTCGAAGCCGGGCGAAAAAAACTAACTTACCGGTTCTTTTTTACCATTGACCCCTCGACCATCTCCACCATTTGACGAGACACCCAAGGTCAAAGTCTGCGCCTAGGAAGCTCTCATGACCGCGAAGAAGACTTCGTCCGAGGCCGACAAGCTTAAGGGCTCCGTGAAGGAGGCCATCGGCAAGCTCATCGGCGACGGAAAAGTCGAGGCCGAGGGCCGGGCACAGCAGGAATTACCGAAGTCCGACAGAACGCCGAAGCTCAAGAGCAGATCTTAACGCAAGATCAAATCTCAACTTCGGCGATCCGTCGCACCACCAAACTCAGTTCGAAAAGGAAACACAGCATGGTCGATACGGACCGCATCACGGGTGCCGCCAAGGAGATCGGCGGCAAGGTGCAGGGCGCGCTGGGCGACCTCACGGGCTCGAAGCGCGACTCGGTCGAGGGCCGGGCGCGGGAGGCGCAGGGGACCGCCGAGAACCTCTACGGCCAGGCGAAGGACACGATCCGGGACGCCGCCGACACCGTGGCGCAGACCGCCCGCGACATCGGCGGACGGGTTCGCGACGCCGTGGACGATTTCGGCGGATCGCACGAGGCCGGCGAGCGTGCCCGTCAGGGCCGGGAGACGGCCGAGCAATACTACACCCGGGCCGAACGCTCCGTGCGCCACGCCGCCGACGAAGCCTACGACTATGCCGAGGACGCCTACGAGAACGGCAGCCGCTCCCTTCGCCGGGGGAGCCGCGAGGTGTCCCACCAGGTCGGCGAGCACCCCATCGCCGCCCTGTTGATCGCCGGCCTCCTCGGCTACGGCGTCGGCCTGCTCATCCACGGCCGCGACTGATCGTTCGCGTCACGGATCCGGCCTCCGCCCCTTCGCGGCGGTCGCCGGATCGGCGAACGCGCGCGGCGTTCGACGCAAGCGAACCGCGCCTCTTTTTTCCGACGTCTCGAACTTTCCGCCTTCCGGCCGATCAGACGTCTCGGCCGACGACCAGGAGTACCGTCACGTGTCCACGTCCCCCCTCATCGCCCCGGCCTCGGCCGACACCCGCGCCGTCCTGCTGAACCAGGTGTCCTGGGGTGCCATCTCGGCCGGCGCCGTCACGGCCCTCGTGACCCAGGTGATCCTGAACATGGTCGGCGTCGGCGTCGGCCTGTCCAGCGTCGGCACGACGGCCGCCGACAACCCGGCCGCCTCGACCCTGTCCCTCAGCGCGGGCGTGTGGTTCGTCGCCTCCGGCGTCGTCGCGTCCCTCGCGGGCGGCTTCGTCGCCGGTCGCCTCTCGGGCAAGCCCGTGACGGGGGCCGCCGGCCTGCACGGCCTCGTCTCCTGGGCGGTCACCACCCTCGTGGTGCTCTACCTCCTCACCTCCGCCGCCGGCGGCCTCATCGGCGGCGCCTTTTCGGGCGTGACCAGCACCCTCGGCGGCGCCGGCTCCCTCGTCGGCGGCACCGTGCAGACGGCGGCCCAGGCGGCGGCCCCGTCCCTCGCCAAGGTCTCGAACCCCCTCGACGGCATCGAGCAGTCGGTCCGCAACCAGGCCGCCGGCCAGGACCCGCAGGCCGCCAAGGACGCCGCCGTCGCCGCCATCCGCGCCCTGTTCACGGGTGATCCGGCCCAGAAGGCCGAAGCCGAGAACCGCGCCGCCGAGGCCCTGGCGAAGGCCCAGAACATCCCCGTCGACCAGGCCAAGACCCAGATCCAGGACTACAAGAAGCAGTACGACGCCGCCGTCGCCACGGCCAAGCAGAAGGCCGAGGCCGCCGCCGTGACGGCAAAGTCCGCCGCCACCCAGGGCGCGTTCTACGGAGCCCTCGCCCTCGTCCTCGGCGCGCTGGCCGGCTTCTTCGGCGGTCGCCTCGGAGCCCCGAAGCCCGTCACCCTGGCCGATCAGTACGACGCCCGCCGCATCTGATCCCCGGCCGGTCATGGTGATGACCGGCCAACCATTACACCCGCGCCGGTCATGATGACCGGCCCTCATCCCCCGACAACAGGAGCGTCCCATGAGCAGCACCACGGACAAGCTGAAGGGTCTGGCCAACGAGGCCGTCGGCAACATCAAGCAGGCCGCCGGCAAGGCCACGGGCAACGACAACCTCGTGGTCGAAGGCAAGGCCCAGGAACTCAAAGGCGAGGCCCAGCGCACCGTCGGAGAGGCCAAGGACGGCATCGCCTCCGTGGCCGACAAGGTCGCCGGCAAGCACTGAGCGCCATCCACCCACGCTGAACGGTGGCCCGGCTCAGGCCGGTTCACCGCCTCAGAACCAAACGGAGATTTCCATGAATCGCGACGAGATCCGCGGCGCATCCCGTCATCTCAAGGGCCGGGTCCAGACCGCGCTGGGCGGCCTGACCGGCGATCCCGCCCGTCAGGTGCGCGGCGCCGTGAACCAAGTGGCGGGGGGCGCGCAATACGCCTACGGCCGCGCCCGCGACCGGGCCGAGGATTGGGCCGAGGACGGCCGCGACCTCGCGCACGAGGTCCGGGATCGGGCCGGGTCCCTCATCGAGGAGGGCCGCAACCGGGCCGAACGGTTCGCCGCCGATGGCCGCGACTTCGCCCGCCACGCCCGCACGCGCGGCACAGCCTACGGTGGCCGCGCCATGCGCCACGCCGACGACAACCGCGCCGCCACCCTGCTCGGCCTGGCCGCCATCGCGTTCGCGGTGGGCTGGCTCTCGCGCCCCGGCCGCTGAACCCCACCCCGTCGCCGCGTCCCTCGCGGCGCGGCGCCCGGGCGGGTCACCCGAGACCGAAGGACGGAGGCGCCGCCGTGATGGCGGCCTCGCAGCACAAGGGAGGTTGGACGGAGGGGATGAAGTTCGCGAGACTGCTCCTGCGTCCTGAAATCGTGTTCCTCCTCCTCACCGTCCTGTTGGTCGTGGCGGCGGGGGCCGCCTACTGGGTCTCCCGCGCCACGGTCCTCACCATCGCCGTCGCCCCGCGCGACGGTACGGAGCCGGCCCTGATCCGGGCCTATGCCGACGCCCTCGCCAAACGCCACAAGGAGATCCGGCTGAAGGTGCTGGATCTCGACGACGTGCGCGACAGCGCCGCCGCCCTGCAGGAGGGGCGCGCCGACCTCGCCGTGGTCCGGCCGGACGTCTCCCTGCCCGACAACGGCCTGACCCTCGCGATCCTGCGTGACCAGGCCATGATCATCGCCTCGCCCGAGGCGTCGGGCCTGACCCGCTTTCCCGACCTCGACCGCAAGCGCCTCGCCATCCTGGCGCACCGCGACGCCGACCAGACCCTGATCAAGGCCATGGTGGAGCATTACGGCCTGACGCTCCTCGAAAAGGACGTGCCGGGGCCGGTGCCGCCTCGGCACGTCGCCCTGGTGGAGATGGCGGAGGCCGACCTCGCGGCGGCCTTTGCGGCCAAGCGCGTCGACGCCGTGGTGTCGGTGATCGCCCCGACCTCACCCACCGCCCAGCGGATCGTCGGCATCGTCCAGGGCCTCAGCCGCAACCGCAAGGTCGCCTTCGTCGATGTCGAGAACGCCGACGCCATCGTGGCGCGCCTGCCGCGTCTCCAATCCGTGACCATGCCGGCCGAGACCTTCGGGGGAAGCCCGAAGGTGCCGGCCGAGGACGTCCACACGGTGGGCGCCTCCTATCGACTGATGGCCCGGACCACCCTCGCGCGCTCCGTCGCGGCGGACGTGACCCAGCACCTGTTCGAATTGCGCAGCGGCATGGCCAACGTCACGCCCGCCGCCGATTACATGCAGGCGCCGAAATACGAGAGCACGGCCGAGGCGACGAGCGCGCGGCTGCCCATCCATCCCGGCGCCGTCGACTTCTTCGAGCGCGAGCAACTCGGCTTCGTCGAGCGCTACGAGACCTGGATCTACCTCGTGGCCTTCCTCGGCGGCGGCATCGGTTCGGCCGTGGCCTGGGTCGGCCAGCGCCTGTCCCGCCTGCGCCGCGAGCGGGTCGAGGAAGCGACCGATCGCCTCCTGGAGATCCGCCGGGAGGCCCAGGACACCACCGACGCGGCCCGCCTCGAACGGCTCGCCCGGGAGATCGACGATCTGGCGGGCGACATCGCCCGTCATGCCCTGGAGCGGCCGACGGAGGCCCGGACCATGTCGGCCGCGGCCATCGCCATCGACGCCGCCCGCTCCACGGTGAAGCGAACCATCGCGGCCAGCCATTACGCGTCGGAGACCTCCGACCTGGCCGGACGCATGACATCGACGGAAGCCGCCACGGCGGGCTGACGGCGAAACCCCGGGCGATCACCGCCCGGATCGAGCAATACGATCGCGCATGGAGAACGAACGATGAGCAAGGGTTACCCCTCGATGACGGCGCTCCTGGGCCTGCTGGCCGTGGCCGGCTACCAGAACCGCGACAAGCTCGCGGAATTGCTGAAGGGCCATGGACCGGAGACCCGGTCCCCGGTTCCGCCCATCCCGAACACGACGTCGACGGCTTCGGGGACCGGCGGCGGCCTCGGCAACCTCAATCTCGGTTCGCTCCTCGGCGGCGTCGGCACGGCCGGCATCGGCGGCCTCATCGCCAGCGGTCTCAGCGAGCTCGTCGATCACTTCACCCAGGGCGGCCACGGCGAGACGGCGAAGTCCTGGGTCAACCAAGGCCCCAACCGCGACATCGCCGAGGCGGACCTCGAGCGGGCCATCGGCTCCGACACCCTCGATCATCTCACCCAACAGACGGGCCTGAGCCGCGCGGCGCTCCTGTCGCGCCTGTCGCGCGAACTGCCCTCGGCCATCGACCTCTACGCCACGGACGGCCGACGTCCGGCCTGATCCTCCTTCGGGCCGGCGCCCCGTGCGCCGGCCTCACGCCGCCTCGATCAGGCCGCGGATACGGGTCGCGAGGGCTTCCAGGGCGAACGGCTTGACCAGGACCTCCATGCCGGGGGCGAGATGCCCATGGTTGAGAGCGGCATTCTCGGCGTAGCCGGTGATGAACAGCACCTTGAGGTCGGGCCGGGACACCAGGGCCGCCTCCGCCATCTGCCGCCCGTTCATGCCGCCCGGCAGACCCACATCGGTGACGAGGAGATCGATGCGGGTGTCCGATTGGAGCACCGCCAGGCCGGACGCGCCGTCCGCCGCCTCGATGGCGGCATAGCCGAGGTCTTCCAGCACTTCGGTGACGAGCATCCGCACCGTCGGCTCGTCGTCGACCACCAGCACCGTCTCGCCCATCCTGGCGCGGGCCGCCTCCGAGAGGTCGGGCACCGGTTCGACGCCCTCCGCCTGGCCGAGGTGACGCGGCAGGTAGAGGCACACCATCGTGCCCCTGCCGGGCTCCGACGTGATCCGGGCCTGGCCGCCCGACTGCTTGGCGAAACCGTAGATCATGCTGAGACCGAGGCCCGTGCCTTCGCCCATGGGCTTCGTGGTGAAGAACGGATCGAAGGCCTTGGCGGCCACGTCCGGCGTCATGCCGGTGCCGTTGTCCGAGACGCAGAGCGAGATGTACTGCCCCGGCTCCAGATCCCGCTCGCGGGCGGCCTGAGGATCGAGCCAGCGATTGCCCGTCTCGACCACGATGCGACCGCCCTCCGGCATGGCGTCGCGGGCGTTGATGCAGAGGTTGAGCAGCGCGTTCTCCAACTGGCTCGGGTCGACGAGGGTCGGCCAGAGACCGGCCGCGCCGACCACCTCCACGGACACCGCCGGCCCGACGGTGCGGCGCACCAGTTCCTCCATGCCCTCGATGAGCCGGTTCACGTCCGTGGGCTTCGGCGCGAGGGTCTGCCGGCGGGAGAAGGCGAGGAGGCGATGGGTCAGGGCCGCCGCGCGCCGGGCCGCCCCCTGCGCGGCGGTGATGTAGCGATCGAGGGAATCCGTCCGGCCCTGGAGCATCCGGCTCTGCATCAGTTCCAGGGAGCCCACGATACCCGCCAGCATGTTGTTGAAGTCGTGGGCGAGGCCGCCGGTGAGTTGGCCGACGGCCTCCATCTTCTGCGACTGGCGCAGGGCTTCCTCGGCGCGCATGAGTTCGGCCGTGCGCTCGGCGACGCGCTGCTCCAGGGTCTCGTTGAGGCTGCGCAGCTGCTCGGTGACGCGCTCCCGCTCGGCCGCGCTCGCCCGGCGCTCCTCCACGTCGATGAGGACGCCGGGAAAGCGCAGGGGCGTGCCGTCCGGCGCATGGTCCACACGCCCGTTGGCCTCCAGCCAGTAGTAGCGCCCATCCGCCCGCCGCGTCCGGTACTGGTGCGCGTAGGCGCCGCCCCGTTCGATCACCGCCGCGATCGCCTCCGTCAGACTGGCGCGGTCGTCGGGATGCACGGTCTCGATCACCTGGGCGAGGCTCAGTCCCTCGCGCCCGACGGCGGGGTCGAGGCCGAAGCTCAGGGCGAAGGCCTCGTCGACGCTGAACCGGTCCGTGGGGAGGTCCCAGCACCAGGTGCCGATGATCGCTCCGGCGGCCAGGGCGAGTTGCACCCGCTCGATGTTCTCGCGGGCCACGGCCTCGCTGGCCCGCAGGGCATCCTCCGCGCGCCGACGCGCCGAGATGTCCCGGAACAGCACGGAGACCTGGCGCCGGCTCGCCGGCTCGATCCGGGCCGCCGACACCTCGATGTGGCGCCCGGCGGCTGGAAACGCCCGCTCGAACCGGATCGGCTCGCCCGTGCGCAGGACGCGGCCGTAGAGTTCGAGCCAGCCCTCGGCTTCGGCGGGCGCGATGTCGCGCAGGGTCCGCCCGACGATGCCGGCGATGCCCGTGTGCCGCTCGTAGCCCGGATTGGCCTCGACGTGGACGTAGTCGCTCAAGGGACCGTGCGGCCCGTCGAAGAACTCGATGATGCAGAAGCCGTCGTCGACGGCCTCGAACAGGGCGCGGTAACGGGCCTCGCTATGGGCCAGGGCGTCGCTGGCCGCGCGCTGCTCGGTGATGTCCCGCGCCACCCCGGCGAAACGCACCGGACGGCCCTCGGCATCGCGCTCGATCTCACCCCGGCGGGCGATCCAGCGCAGCTCGCCCGTATCGGGCCGGCGGATGCGATACTCGACGTCCCGGGGCGGCTCGCCCCGCCTGCGGCTCTCCGCCGTCGAGACGAGGTGGGCATCCTCCGGAATGATCAGGGTCTCGAAGGCCGTCGCCGGATAGCTCTCGCGCTCGGGAAGACCGTAGAGGCGGCAGAATTCCGGCGTCGAGGAGAGGATGCCGTCGTTGATACCGACGGAGAACACGCCGATGCCGCCGGCCTCCTGGGCGCGACGCAGGCGCGCTTCGGCACCATCGCCCATAGCCGTGACGGCCCCGCCGGGATCGGCCGACGCGTCGCCCGGGGGCGTCGTCTCGGACTCCTGGCCGGCCCGCAGGCGCAACCGGGCGGCTTCCTCCTCCAGGGCGGCGGCACGGCGGAGAAGGGCGCGCGCGCTCATGTCCGCGCGACCCCGCCGGGGCGCGTCGGCGCGGCGACCGGGGCCCGGCCTCGTGGAAGGGCGCTGACGGGAGAAGGGGAGGGCCGGTCCATCGGCGCCTTCTGCCCCAAGACGCGGCCAGGCTCCAGCGTCGTTCGGGTCTCATCGGGGTCGAGGCCGCGCCGCCGAAGCCGCATCCCACAATCCCTGGGGGTCGTCGCCACGACACGGGCGCCCCGGGGTTGCTCGTCAGCAAGCCTGAACGTAATAACATTTCACCCCATTCCGCTATAGACTCCGCTTCGGCGCCCGGCCCCGTGCCGGATGCCCCTTCCCCGAGACGCGATACGATGCTCCTCGAACATGGACTGCGCTTCGGCGCCGCCCTCACGGCCCTCTCCCTCGCGACCGGCGCCCAGGCCGAAGAGGTGGCGGTGACCCTCGACACCCTGACGGTGGAGGGCACGGGCATCGGTCTGAACGTCCCGCAGGGGGGCATCGGTCTCATCGGGGCGACGCCGGGCTTCAGCGCGGCGCGGGCCGTGAGCAGCACCAAGACCGACGTGCCACAGCGCGACGTGCCCCAGGTCGTCACCGTTGCCCCGCGCGAGGTCATCACCGACCTCGCGGCGACCCGCGTCGACCGGGTCCTGAACTACACGCCGGGCGTCGCGCAGCAGAACAACTTCGGCGGCCTGACCCTGTTCAGCTACGCCATCCGGGGCGTGACCACGTCTGAGGTCTACAAGAACGGGTTTCCGCTCAACCGCGGCTTCCCATCCCAGCCCGACGCGCAGAACGTCGAGCGCATCGAGGTGCTGAAAGGCCCCGGCGGCGGCCTGTTCGGGCGCAGCGACCCGGGTGGCCTTGCCAACATCATCACCAAGCAGCCTACGCGCGAGCGTTTCGTCGAGATGGGCGGACTGTGGGGATCCTTCGAGGAATTTCGCGGCACCGTCGATTCCGGCGGCGCGCTCAACGAGGACGGCACGCTCCTCTATCGCTTCAATTTCGCGGCCGGACGCCAGAACAGCTTTCGCGATTTCGTCGATGGCGACCGGCTGTTCGTCGCCCCGGTCGTGAGTTGGCAGATCACGCCCGACACCAAGGTCACCGTCGAGACCGAGTTCCTGCGGAACCGCACGGTGTTCGACCGCGGCGTCGTGGCGATCAACCGCCAGCTTGGAGCCCTGCCGATCTCGCGCTTCCTCGGCGAGCCCGGCCTGAGCATCAATCAGTCCAGCGATTCGATGCAGATCCGCGTCGACCACCGCTTCGATGCCGACTGGCAGATGCGGCTGGCCACCTATTTCAATTCCAACTCCCTCACCGGGGAGGCGGTCGAGGTGCGGCGCCTCGCGGCCGACAACCGCACGGCGTTACGGGACCGCAACTTCCGCGACTACACCGCCGACGTGGCGATCGGCCAAGCGGAGTTGGTCGGGCGCTTCGACACCGCCGGAATCGGCCACACCCTCCTGCTCGGCTTCGAGCGCGAGAGCACGGACGGCCGCTACCAGCAGATCCGTTCCAGCCTGCAGCGGAATCCCTATACCCTCAACATCTACGCCCCGGTCTACGGCCGGGCTCTGCCGCCCTATGCCTTCCAGACCAACGGTTTCGAGCGGGTGACCAACACGGCGCTCTACGCCCAGGACCAGATCGCGCTCTCGTCCGAATGGAAGGCGCTGCTCGGCACGCGCTTCGACTTCTTCGAACAGTCGTTCCGGGAGCGCACCACCGCCGTCCGGTCCGATCAGACTTACTTCGCCGCGACGCCGCGGGCCGGCCTCGTCTACCAGCCGCTGCCGGAACTCTCGTTCTACACCAATGTCGGCACCAGCTTCCGGCCGAATATCGGCCCCGACGCCGCCGCCTCGTCGGCCGGACGACCGTTCGCGCCGGAGACGGGGCTCGGCTACGAGGTCGGCACCAAGCTCGACCTGTTCGGCGGGCTCTTGAGCCTCACGGGCGCCGCCTTCCGGGTCGAGCGCCAGAACGTGCTCACCCCCGATCCGAACAACACCGCGCTCTCCATCGCCGCCGGCGCGGTGCGCAGCCAGGGCTTCGAGTTCACGGCTGCGGGCCAGCTTTCGCCGGACGTGAAGATCCTGGCCGGCTACGTCTTCGCCGACGCCGTCGTCACCAAGGACAACGTGCTGCCGGTCGGGGCCCCCCTCATCAACGTGCCGCGCCACTCGGGCAGCCTGCTCGCCATCCACGAGGCGCAGGAGGGACCCTGGAAGGGGTTCGGCCTCGGCGGCGGCGTGCGGGCCGTCGGCGAACGGGCGGGCGACGCGAATGGCGGCGCCTTCCAGCTCCCGGGCTACATCGCCATCGACGCCCTGGCCTATTACCGCTGGGACAACGTTCGCTTCGGCCTGAACATCGAGAACGTGTTCGACACCACCTACTACGCCTCGTCCCTGAACACCCTGCGAGTCTATCCCGGCTCGCCGCGCCGCTTCACCGGCACCGTTTCGGTGCGGTTCTGATGGTGGCGACGACCGCTCCGACCCCGGCGCTCCGGGGGGCCGGCGAGACCTTCGAGACCGGCGCCGGCGCGGCGCGGTCACGCATCGCGTCCATCGACGCCCTGCGCGGCCTCGTGATGCTGCTCATGCTCGTCGACCACGTGCGGGACTTCTTCTACGTCCACGCCCAGGTTTCCGATCCCATGGATCTGACGACGACGGATCCGCGCCTGTTCTGGACCCGGACGGCGGCGCATCTCTGCGCGCCGATCTTCGTCCTGCTCACGGGCCTGTCGGCCAGTCTCTACGCGGCCCGGCACGGGGACCGGGCCCAAACCTCCCTGTTCCTGCTCCAGCGCGGCCTGATCCTGGTGCTGCTCGAACTCACCGTGGTGAACATCGCCTGGACCGCGAACCCGTTGCCGCCGATCCTGTACCTCCAGGTGATCTGGGCCATCGGCCTCGGCATGATCGCCCTGGCGGGGCTCCTGTGGCTGCCGCGTCCGGCCCTGATCGGCGTCGCCCTGGCGATCATGCTCGGACACAACGGGCTGACCCCCATCGTGCTCACGCCGGAGGAGGGCGGCTACACCCTCTGGGCGATCCTGCATCAGCGCGGCCTCATCGACCTACCTTGGGGGGTGGCGCGCACCTCCTATCCGGTCTTGCCCTGGATCGGCGTGATGGCGGCCGGCTACGCCCTGGGGCCGTGGTTCGTCGGCGCGGCGTCGGCGCAGACCCGGCGGCGCCGGCTCCTCGGCCTCGGCGCGGCGGCGCTGGCGGGTTTCCTCATCCTGCGGGGCCTCAACGGCTACGGCGATCCGGTGCCGTGGCAGGCCGGCACCACCTGGGACACCAGCCTGATGGCGTTCCTGAACCTCACGAAATACCCGCCCTCGGCCGATTTCCTCCTGGCGACCCTCGGGGTCGGCCTCGTGCTGCTCGCAGCCCTCGAAACGGTGCCGCCGCACAGGCTCGCTTGGCTCCGCACCTACGGGGGCGTGCCGCTGTTCTTCTACGTCGCGCACCTCTACGTCCTGCGGCTCCTCGACGAGGGACTGAAGGCGACGGGCTTCGCCGCGCCGTCCGGGCGGATCGAGGCGTCCGGCCCGGTCGACCTCTGGCTCGGCGCCTTCGCCCTGGGGCTCGTGCTCTATCCCGCCTGCCGCTGGGCCGTCCGCTTCAAGCGCCGGAGCACCGCGCGCTGGGTCAGCTATTTCTGAGCAGGTCTTCGACGCAAAATCGGACGGCCCTTGTGCGAAACCCGCTCGGACGTGACCGGCCCGTCGCGGGGACGGGCCGACCGGTGCCTCATGCGAGCACCGGCACGATCAGGCGGCGACCTTCTTGCACTCCGCGGCGCAGGCGAGGCACGAGTCCTGGCAGGCCCGACACGCCGCGATGGCCGGGAACTTGCCGCATTCCGCCGCGCAGGCCGTGCAGATCTCGCCCACCGCCTTCGCGAGGATTCGGGTATGGGGCGAGTTGACGGCGGCGAGGGATTCCAGGGCGGCGCAGGCCGCGACGAGGTCGTGGATCGACCGCATGCACGCGACCATGCTCGTATCGTTCATGGCGAGCATGCCGAAGCAGTGCCGCAGACAATCGTTCCCGGTGGAGACGCAATGCGCGCTCGCCGCCGCCAAGGCGGCGAATTGCGGCGGGTGATCGTGCGCGCCGCCGGCCTGATCGTGACCATGGGTATGGGCGTGATCCGCCTGCTGCGCCAGGGCCGGTGCGGCGGCCGCGAGCGCCGTCGTAACCAGCGCGGTGGCGCCCCCCAATGCGGTGATGAAGTCCCGACGTTCCATTTCGAAGTCCCCCATGTCTCGCGGCACGGGCCGCGTCCGGCCGGGGCGCGATCCATCGCACCGCCGGGCGGGCGATCCTTACGCGGAAACGGCCCGGTTTTCGATGGCGACCGCCGGTTCGGGGCAGGGGGGCACCCGCCCGGTGCGTTAAATGTTCCGTGAGGCGAGCGTGAAAGGGTGCCGGGCATCGATGCCGTTCCGCGACGGCAGACTCCGCCCTCGAGCCTGGAGGTTCCGATGTCCGCCTTCGATGTCCGCGATCTCCTGCAAGCGGCGAGCAGGACGGATGGGCAGGCCGTCGCCCCGCCGACGCCGCAGCGGGTCTCCGCCCGCCGGAACGAGACGATCTCCCCCGTGGTGCTCGCCGATAGTGTCCGGATCGGCGAGTTCGTCCTCATCCTCGGCCTCGGCGTGGCGGTCCGGTCCCTGTTTCCCGCCTGCGCCGCCGCTGTCTCGTTCTCCCACCTGGTCGCCGCCGCCAGCGTCGCGGTCCTGGCCGTCGTGCTGTTCCAGATGGCGGACGCCTACCGGATCGACGCCGTGCGCAGCTTTCCGCGCACGGGCCTGCGGGTCGGCCTGGCCTGGACCGCGACGCTCCTTACGGCGGGGGCCTATCGTGCCCTGTCCGGGGCCGCCGATCCATGCGGCCTGTCCTGGCTCGTGACCCTGTACGGCCTCGGCCTCGGCCTCCTGCTGGCCGGGCGCTTCGCCCTGTCGCGAATCATCGCGGCCCAGACGCGGGAAGGCCGCTTCGATCGGCGCACCGCCATCGTGGGCGGCGGCGCGATCGCCGAGGACCTCATCCGCGCCCTCGACGCCCAACCGGATTCGGGCATCCGCATCGTCGGCGTGTTCGACGATCGCGGCGACCAGCGCTCCGACGCCGTGGTGGCCGGATACCCCAAGCTCGGAACCGTCGACGACCTCGTCGCCTATGCCCGGGCCACGCGCCTCGACCTCATCGTGTTCACCATTCCCGTCACCGCCGAGGATCGCATCCTCCAGATGCTCGCCAAGCTCTGGGTGCTGCCCATCGACATCCGCCTCTCGGCCCAGGCCTCGAAGCTGCGCCTGCGCCCGCGCGCCTATTCCTACCTCGGCTCCGTGCCGGTGCTCGACGTGTTCGACCGCCCCATGGCCGACTG
>NZ_FOPM01000014.1:75862-114344 GCF_900113485.1 Methylobacterium gossipiicola | reverse complement strand
CCGACTTGGCGAACCGTGGTACCGAACTCACCATCGGTAAGTCGTCCCGCCGTCCGCCTTGGGTCCGGAGCGTCTAGAGCCCCGCCTCCGCCCTGTCAACCCAGACAATCCAGCGAACCGGACCGCCCAACCAGACAAGACAGCATCCAAGAGACAAAAACAGCGGACCATCCAGCCAAGGCCGGATCATCCATCCGCAACATCTCCGAGATGACCGGCCAACCCGCCCCGCCAGTCCCGAAGGACCCGCTGGCCGCCGCCGATGAACAGGCTTCTAGAGGCCCAATCCCGGCCCGTCAACGCCCAAATGACGAACCGATGCGCTTTTCGAGAAGGTTGCGTGACAGGCGGGCGTAAGACGCTGAAAACGCATGGAAACGGCGTTTCTCGGCCCGGACCATTCCGGAGCCCCTCAGCCGGGCGCCGGCCGCCCCTCGACGATGCGGCGTCGAAACCATTCGCGCAGCAGATCACGCTCATGGTCGAACGCGCCGTTCGAGAATCGGGACGCGCGCAGCAGGAAGTTGGGATCGGTCACCACCTCTTCGCCCGCGGCGAGGCGACGACGCCCCTCCGAGAGGACATAGCGCAGGCGAAAGCGCGGCGGGGTGACGTCGCTGACGACACGCAGGCCGAACGGAGCATTGGCGCCGGGCCGTTCGATGCCGGCGAGATCGATGTCGAGGACATCGATGGCAAGACCACGGTCCACCGGGAGGGACCGGCCGAGCCCTTCGAAAATACGCCGGATCTCGCCCAGCGTGATTCTCAGGGTGAGGCCTGATCCGAGACGGTTCTCGGCATCGGTGTAACGGTCCGGCTCGACGAAGCGGACGCTCACCTGGGCCGAGGCGCCGCTCGCCCAAAGTACGAGCGCGGCGGCGACGGCCAGGGAGCGACCGCGCATTCTCAGAAACCCTTCTTCACCCGAGCCAGGGCCCGACCGAGTTCCTCCGCGATCTCTTCCCGATCCGTCGGCGAGGCATCACGGGCCACCACCACGTATTCGCGGCGCGACACCAGGGTCAGGGTCTGGAGGCCGTATTCCTCGTCCTCGACCTTAGTCAGCTTCGTCCAAAGAGGGTTGAATCGCCATTCCCGGCGTTCGCCCCGATGGCTGACGCGCGCCAGCATCACCTCCACGGGCGTGATCATCACCTCTTCGAACGAGTGCCCCCGGCGAAAGCTCGCCTTCAGGGCGGCATAGAGGGCGAGCATGTCGAGGCCGAAGAAGCCGGCCACGGGCCAGAAGCCCGCCTGGATACAAACGATGGAGGTCACCAGCGAGACGAGACCGCACGCAATCATCACGTTGCGGAAACCGTCCGGGCTCAGGGATTGGTTCGGCCGAATGGTGGCGCGGAAGACCGGCCGGTCCATGCTGTCGGGATCGAGCCCGTCCGGATGCATCGGGATATTGCCGCTCGCCATGCGCGCAATATAACGCGGTCATGCGCACGCGACAGCCGACCCCACCGAAGAAATCGCCGCGAGCGAAGCCCGTCGCAAAGCCGATCGTCGCACTCCCCGCGCCCGTGGGGGCGGCAGAGCGGGAGGAGATCTTCGCTCGGCTGCGCGCCGCCGATCCCGAGCCGAAGGCCGAACTCGTCTACCGCAATCCCTTCACCCTCCTCGTGGCCGTGGTCCTGTCGGCCCAGGCGACGGACAAAAGCGTGAATCTCGCGACCGCCCCCCTCTTCGCTGTCGCGGACACGCCGGACAAGATGCTGGCCCTCGGCGAGGAGCGGGTGCGGGATTTCATTCGGACCATCGGTCTGTTCAACACCAAGGCCAAGAACGTCATCGCGTTGTCGCGCATCCTGGTGGAGCGTCACGGGGGCGAGGTGCCACGGGCGCGCGAGGATCTGGAAGTTCTCCCCGGCGTCGGCACCAAGACGGCAAGCGTCGTCCTCAACGTCGCCTTCGGCGTTCCGACCATCGCGGTGGACACCCATATCTTCCGGGTCTCCAATCGCATTCCCCTCTTCGTCGCGCCGACCACCGACAAGGTCCAGGCCGGACTCGAAGCCATCGTGCCGGAGCCCTACCGGCTCAACGCCCATCATTGGCTGATCCTGTTCGGCCGCTACATCTGCAAGGCGCGCAAACCCGAGTGCCCGGTCTGTCCCATCGCGGATCTGTGCCGGTATCCGATGAAGACCGTGGCGGCCTGAGAGCCGCGCCCTCGATCATCGTTTCCGCATCGTCTTTTCCCGAAAGCCGAAACCCACCGTTCGGGACGATGCTCGCGCTTCACCGTAACGCGCGAAAAGTCGGCACCTCCCCAGGGGCCGGATGGCACCCATCCGGCCAGCGCGTTGTGCTGCCAGTTCGGTTCGGGTAGTTTGCGCCACGGTCGTGGAGACTTTCGACGAACGATGCGTCTTTGCGGCCCGGCCACCCGAACGGCCGCCACGCCGCGGATTCCCCATCCTTCGTGCAAAGGAGTCACGGCCCATGGATTTTCTCAAACCACGGTACACGCCTATGAACCGCCGCCGTCGCATCTACGAGGGCAAGGCGAAGGTCCTCTACGAGGGTCCCGAGCCCGGAACGCTCATTCAGCACTTCAAGGATGATGCGACCGCCTTCAACGCGCAGAAGCATGACGTCATCGACGGCAAGGGCGTGCTGAACAACCGGATTTCCGAGTTCGTCTTCCAGCACCTGAACGACATCGGCGTGCCGACGCACTTCATCCGCCGCCTGAACATGCGCGAGCAGCTGATCCGCGAAGTCGAGATCATCCCCCTTGAAGTGGTGGTGCGCAACGTCGCCGCCGGCTCCCTGGCGACCCGCCTCGGCCTGGAGGAAGGCACGCAGCTGCCGCGCTCGATCATCGAGTTCTATTACAAGAACGATGCCCTCAACGACCCGATGGTGTCCGAGGAGCATATCACGGCGTTCGGCTGGGCGACGCCACAGGAGATCGACGACATCATGGCGCTGGCAATCCGCGTCAATGACTTCCTGTCCGGCCTTTTCCTCGGCGTCGGCATCCGCCTCGTCGACTTCAAGATCGAGACCGGCCGTCTGTGGGAAGGCGACATGATGCGCATCGTCGTCGCCGACGAGATCTCCCCGGATTCCTGCCGCCTGTGGGACATCAAGTCCTCGGACAAGCTCGACAAGGACCGCTTCCGCAAGGATCTCGGTGGGCTCATCGAAGCCTATACCGAAGTGGCCAAACGCCTCGGCATCATGTCCGAGAACGAGAAGGTCCAGTCTGGCGGCCCGCGCCTCGTGCAGTAACGTTCAGCGCGGCGCGACCGGGCCGGTCTCCGGCCAACCGGAACGCAACCGCGCATAGGTACCGAGATCGGGATCGAATCCCGGATGATAATGGGGGTCCTGCGTCAGCAGCGGCCCCCATCGCTTTTTGAACGCCGCCACCTCCCCCTCGTGCCGGGCGCGGGCTTGCGGCGTCCAGCGGCGGCTCGCCGCCTCGTCATGGGTGAGGATGGCGCCGCCCACATAAAGGCTGTGATGGCCGGCCGCGTTCAGGCGCAGACACAGGTCGACATCGTTGAAATCCACCGCGAAGGCGGCGGCATCGAAGCCGCCGACATCCCGGAACTTGCTGGCCTCGACCACGAGGCAGGCCGCCGTGACGGCCGAGACGCGGCGGGTGGCGCGCAGGCTCGAAAGATAGCCGGGGGCATCCCCCGGAAAGAACCGGTGGGCGTGGGTGACGAGGCCGCCGGGGCCCAGAATCACGCCGCCATGCTGGATGCGTCCACGCCCGTCGATGAGGCGGGCGCCGACGGCGCCGATCTCGGGGCGCAGGGCCTCGCGCACCATCCGGTCGAGCCAAGTCGGGTCCGTGGCGGCGACGTCGTTGTTGACGAAGGCGAGGACGCGGCCGGTCGCCGCTGCCGCCGCCCTGTTGTTCATGGCGGCGAAATCGAACGGGCCGGGACACGGGACAACCCGGGCGATGCCGTCCCGGGTCAGGGCGGCGAGATACGCCAGGGTTTCGGGGTCGCGACTGTCGTTGTCGCAGATCAGGATTTCCCGGTCCGGCCAGTCGGTGCGGTAGCGCAGGCTGTCGAGGCAGGGCCGCAGGAGATCGAGGCGGTCGCGGGTCGGGACGATGAGGCTGACGCGGGGTGGCGGTTCGGGCAGCGGGCGCGCGAGGGTGATGACGCCGTCCGATCCGAGACGCGCCTCGACCGCCGACCGCCCTCCCCGTTCGAGGTCGCGGCGGACGCAGGTCAGGCGGGCAGCCTCCTCGTCTCGCCCCCCCTCCCCTGCCGGAGGCATCGTGGTTTCGCATGCCCCGTCGAAGCGGGACAGGACGGTGGGCAAGTGGCCGATGGCTCGCCCCCCGAACGAAGCCGCCAGGCGAAGGAGCGCATCGAAGGCCGGGGCCTGCGGATCGAGGTCGTCGAGTCCGCCGACGGCATCGAGGGCGGTGCGGCGGATCGCGACGACGGGGCCGATGTAATCGAACGCCCGGAGGTAATCCGCGTCGAAGGCCGGGCGCAGGATCGGAAGGAACGCGCCGCGTGAGTGCACGAGGGCATCCCCGTAGAGGGTGAGGCGCTCCGGGTGCGCCGCGAAGGTGTGCGCGAGGATGGCACACGCGCCATCTGTGAGGCTGTGGCCGGGCGCCGTGAGAACGATGATGTCGCTAGCCGGATTCGTCGGCCCGGTGAGTTCGTCCGCCGACACCACCGCGATGGTGCCTCCCGCAGCGTCGGCGAAGGATTCCGGCCCCGGCGCGCGATCCGGCCACCGCACGGCATGGTGATCGAGGCCGAAGAGGGCCGCCCGGGCCTGCGCCGCGCGGACACGCTTGCCAGCCAGACGCATCGTCAGGATGGCGGCGGCGTCCCGGGGATACCGGAGGATCGTCGCGGCGGTAGTCCACAGGCGCGCAGAGAGGGCCGGTCGAGCCGGTATGGCGAAGGGTAGCGGATCTCCGGGTATGTTGGTCAGCGGACGATCTCCTGCAGGAGAGTCATTCGAGATCCTCCCCGAAGGTCGTGAGCGAGAGGGCCGGATGATAGTACGGGTCGTGCCGGATGGTGTCGCGCCAGCGGGCGACGAAGCGCTCGGCCTCGGCTTCGAAACGGACCCGCGCCGCGCCGACGGCCGGGCCGCGACTGGTGGATTCGAGGTGAGCCACCACGGCGTGGGGCGTCCACACCGTCTTGTAGCCGGCGGCGCCGAGGCGGAGGCAGAGGTCGACGTCGTTGAAATCGATGGGGAACGCCTCGGCGTCGAGGCCGCCCACGGCATCGTACTTGTGCCGCTCCACGGCGAGGCAGGCGGCGGTGACGGCCGAGACCTCGTGGGCGACGCGCATCTGTCCGAGATGGCCCGGCGTGTCGCCAGGGCGACGGCGCAGGATGTGCCCGGCGCGGCCGCCGAGGCCGACGACGACGCCTGCATGCTGGAGCGTCCCGTCGGCATAGAGGAGCTTGGCGCCGACGGCCCCGACCTCCGGGCGGCACGCCTGCCGTACAAGCGCGTCGAGCCAATCCGCGCGCAGCACGGCGATGTCGTTGTTGAGAAGCACGACGACGCGCCCCCGGCTCGACGCCACACCCGCATTGGTCATGGCCGAAAAATCGAAGGGACCAAGCCAGTCTAGAATCGTCACGCGCGGGTCGCGGCGCAGACCGTCATAATAAGTGTGCACCGCCGGGTCGGTGGAGCCGTTGTCGACGATCACCACCTCGAGGGCCGGATAGGCCGTGCCGTTGAGCAAACCGTCGATCGCGGTGCGGATGAGGTCGAGGCGATCCCGCGAGGGAATCACGATGCTGACCAGGGGGGCGGGTTCGGGCAGGGGCCAGAGCAGATCGGGGCCGGCGGGAAACCTCTGCCAGCGTACCGCAGAACCGGTCTCGGCCAAGTAGCGTTCGACGCGGCCGGCGGGCCACGCCGCGCGGTCGGCGGCCGGGACCTGAAGGAGGATGCGCGGGAGGTGAGCGGCGCGCTCGGGAGCCACCGCCCCGGCAGCGCGCAAACCGATGTCGATCCGACAGGTTTCGGGCGGACCGAACGGACGATCCATCAGATCGGCGAGGAGGCCGCCGGCATAGAGTGTAAAGCCGGGATACCCTTGGGCCAGGGCGAGATCGGGGCTCCAATCCGGCTTCAGGCGGGGGCGCGGATCGTCCGCGACGGTTTCCCCGTCGGCGTAGACCATCTCGGGCGCGCTCGCGGCCCCGAGGGCGTCCGTCATGAGTGCAAGGGCGTCCGGCGTTAAGCATTCGCCGGGCGTGAGAATCCCGAGAACATCCGCATGGGGGACGAGATCCCGCAGCGAAGAGGCCCCGGTCCAATCCCGGTGGCTCACCCGGGGGCCGGCATAGGGCATGGTCTCGCACCCGTCGGCCCAGGCCACGGTGCAATGCCACCGGGACAACGTCTGGGCCATGAGGCTCCGAAGGGTCTGGACCACGGCATCCGCATCGGACCGGCCCGTCGGCAGGACGAGGTGAATCACCGGACCGGCTTCCGGGGGTGAGACGGCTTCGAGGCGCCGCCGCGAGGCGGCCCATTGCCGATAGCGTGTCCGAGGCGCGGTGGCGCAGGCACCGCGCAGGATATCCCGGAACCGTCGCTCATCGCCCCGCACCGCATTGTACAGGGCGGCGAAGGCTCGCGCAGGACGCTTGGCGAAGCACTCGGCGAAGATGTCGGCATGGCTTCGCACGCCCACTCGTTCGAGCTCGAAATCCGTGCGCGGATCGAGGGCGAGGTGGATGTCGGTACAATCCGACGGCAGGTAGCCGAGCCAGGAGGCCGCGCCCAACGCGGCCCCGGGCAGGGGAAACACGTCGTGACGATCAGCGTCCCGGACGAGTCGGATCAGGGGCCGTAGCGGGCGATCGACCGCGTGTTCGCGGTAGGTCAGCACCAGCCATACCCCGCGCGGTGCCCCGGACAGGCGCAGACGCCAGCCGAAGACGGCGTCCTCGCGGGGGTCGAGGGTGAAGGCCGTCGAGCGGCCGAGCCATGCGCCGCGCCTCATGATCCCGGGGCAGACGCTGTTACGGCGCGGCGCGACGGTGCCCTCATTCCTCCGTCGCCGGCGCGGCGACGGGCGCCTCCGAAGTGGCCAAGGGCACCGCCGGCTTGCGGCGGCCCGGGGCGTGATGCGGGGCGCTCCCACCCAGACGGACCTCGATGTCGTAATTGCCCGCGGAAGCCGCCGGTACAATGAGGTCGTCTTCGATGACGGAGAACAGTCCCTGGGCGGCGCCAGACGGCACGGCGACGGCCACCCGGCGGCTACGCGTGGCGATCACCTTGCCGGCAGCTTTGAGGCTGACGGCCAGGGGTGCCTCGAACCGGCCGGGTGCGCCGGCCGGGCCGAGCAGCACGTGCCCTTCGATGCCGACCTTCACGCGAATCCCGCCGTCCTGAAGCCGCGTGCATTCGCGGGCGAGGCGCCCGAGGGTGGTCTGGCTGCGCAAGGCGGTGCCGGACGCGTTGGGCGGATTGCGCAGGGCGGCGCCACCTTCCGGCACGTCGACGGTGGGGCAATAGGGCTCGTCGAGGGGAGCGGCCTGCGACGGGGGCACGGTGGTGCCGCCATATTTGAAGATGTTGGTGAAGATGTTGCCCTCCTCGGCCTGCGCCGCCTGCCCGGCGAGGACGAGCGGAACCACGGTCAGGAGCCACGGAAGGGCCCGGCGGGGATGCTTCGACATGATCCGTTCCCGAGATGCGGCGGTTCGCGGCCGGTCCCTATTTCAGATTCTCGAACCCTTGGGCGAACCCCTTCATGGAGAGGGGGATGCCGACCCCCTCCTCCGGGGTCTGAAACACGATGAAGGTCGCCTGAGCGCCAGCGTTGAATTGCTTGATCAGCCCTTCGTCCATGACCACCTCGGCGACGCAGCCCGTGGTGAGGCAGCGCACGAAGCCGGCACGCCCGATATCGGTCTTGTCGATCTTGAGGCCGAGGCCAGACGGCAGGAGGATGCCCAGGGGCGCCACCACCCGCAGGAGGTAGCCCCGGTTGTCGGCGGTCTTCAGCACGATCACCACGAGGGTGAGGTTCGGGCGGTCCTCGGCGGCGAGATACTGCACTAGGGCACATTGCTCGGCCTTGGCCCCCGCCGGCGTCTCGCACCGCAGCTGCCAATCGCCGAACGTGTTGCGAACCATGCCCTGCGCGGCCGCCGGCGTGCTCAGGCCGGAGGCCACCAAACCGCCCACCAGGGCGAGGCCGGACCAGCGGGCGACGCGGGGGCGGTCACGCCGCAGCATTGCTCGAAATCCCACGCGGAAAACCCCTTGCGGCCGCGCGAACGCGGCAGAAACCCCGGGGCCAGGACCCCGAGGCTTGGGACCATGCGAGAGCCGCATCTGTCAAGCGATGCGACGCCGCTGCCCCCGGCTCACGACATGGCCTTGAGGCGACAGGCCCCGAAACGCGAATGGGCGGCGCCCTCGGCACCGCCCATTCGGATCGACTGACACTCGCCCTGAAGCGGGCGAGACGCCAACAGTTACTTCTTGCCGAACGAGAGGGCACCGAAGCGCGAGTTAAAGCGCGACACGCGACCACCGCGATCGAGCATCTTCTGCTCGCCACCGGTCCAGGCCGGGTGGGTGTTGGGGTCGATGTCGAGGTTGAGGGTGTCACCCTCCTTGCCGTAGGTCGACCGGGTCATGTAGTCGGACCCATCGGTCATCACGACCTTGATGAAGTGATAGTCGGGATGCTCGGTACCCTTGGCCTTGTCGGCCGCACTCTTTGCCATGACGAATCCTTGAAGTACCCCGCCGACCGGCTCGTCTGGCGGCCCGCGGCCTTAGATCACGCGCAATCGGATGAAGGCGCGCCTATACCCCAGGCGTCGGCGCTGGACAAGCGCGGCGCCGCAGGCAATCGCGGGTTCATGCGCGGCTTCATGGAGTTTCAAGCTTTCCACACCGATGTCCGCACCCCGGACATCGCCAACACCGACGAGGCATGATGGCACGCGGCTCGAAAAAGAAAGCGTCCACCGAGGGGCGTCCGCGGGCGCCGCTCGGCTCCCTGCGCCCCCTGGTCCCGTTCGCCGCCGTCTATCGCGGACGAATCCTCGCGGCCTTCCTGTCCCTGCTCATGGCCTCCCTCGCCACCCTGGTGGTGCCCATGGCCCTGCGCCGGGTCATCGATCACGGCTTCTCGCCGGAGGGCCAAAGCGTCATCAACGCCTATTTCGGCGGTCTCATCGGCGTCGTCGCCGTCCTCGCCCTGTCGAGTGCGGCGCGCTACTACACGGTGGTGACGCTGGGCGAACGCGTGGTGGCGGATCTGCGCACCGCCGTGTTCCGACGCCTGACCGAACTCGACCCCGCCTTCTTCGATCGTTCGCTGTCGGGCGAGATCATCTCGCGCCTCACCGCCGACGCCACGCAGGTCAAGGCGGTCTTCGGCGTCAGCATCTCGATCCTGCTCCGCAACGCCTTCCTGTTCACCGGGGCCGTCACCATGATGGTGATCACCAGCCCCAAGCTCTCGATTCTCGTCCTCGTGGCGATCCCCCTCATCGTGTTCCCGCTGATCCTGTCGGGACGCGGCGTGCGGCGGCGCTCCCGCGCGGCGCAGGACCGCCTCGCGGAAGCGTCCGCCTACGCGGCGGAAGCCGTGGGTGCGATCCGCACCATGCAGGCTTTCGGCATGGGCCGCTCCACGGCGGCCCGCTTCGCGCAAGCCTCCGAGAATGCCTACGGGGCCGCCCGCGATTCGATTCGCGCCCGCGCCCTGCTCACGGGTGTCGCCATCTTCCTCATCTCGGCGAGCGTCGTCGGAGTGATGTGGTACGGGGCGCAAGGCGTGCTGGCCGGCACCATGACGGCCGGGCAACTGTCGCAATTCGTGCTCTACGCCGTGTTCGGCGCGAGTGCCCTGGGCCAGCTGTCGGAAGTGTACGGCGAACTCGCGCAGGCCGCCGGCGCCGCCGAGCGCCTCGGTGAGATCCTGGCGGCAAAGCCCGCGATCCAGGCCCCGGCCGATCCGCTCCCCCTGCCCTCCCCGCCGCGCGGCGAGGTGGCGTTCGAGGCCGTGCGCTTCCTCTACCCGACCCGCCCCGACCATCCGTCGCTCGACGGAATCAGCTTCACCATCGCGCCGGGTGAGCGCGTGGCCCTGGTCGGCCCCTCGGGGGCGGGCAAGACCACGGTGCTGCAACTGCTGCTGCGCTTCTACGATCCGCAGAGCGGCACCATCCGGATCGATGGCACCGACATCACGCGGACGGATCCCGATGCCCTGCGCGAGCGCCTGTCCCTCGTTCCCCAGGACCCGGCGGTGTTCTCCGGCTCGGTTCTGGACAATATCCGCTACGGCCGGCCGGAGGCGACGGAGGCGCAGGTTCAGCGCGCCGCCGAACTCGCCCATGCCGACGGGTTCATCCGCGCCCTGCCCCAGGGTTACGCCACCACGGTGGGGGAGCGCGGCGTCACCCTGTCGGGCGGCCAGCGCCAGCGCGTCGCCATCGCCCGCGCCATCCTGAAGGACGCGCCGATCCTGCTCCTCGACGAAGCGACCTCGGCGCTGGATGCCGAGAGCGAGCGCGCGGTGCAGACCGCCCTCGACACCCTGATGCGCGGCCGGACCACCCTGGTCATCGCTCACCGCCTCGCCACCATCCGGGCGGCGGACCGCATCCTCGTCCTCGACGGCGGCCGCATCGTCGAATCCGGCACGCATGACAGTCTCCTGGCGCGGGGTGCGCTCTACGCTCAGCTCGCCGCGCTCCAATTCACCGATGCGTTCGAAGAGACGTCCCGACGCGAATCGCGCGCGCAGCGCGAAGCGCTGCCGGCCGAGTAGGAGCCCGGCGATGGATTTCACCCGTTTTCCCCGCCTGCCCCTCCTCGACCTGCCGAGCCCCATCGAGCCCCTCGACGGGCTCGGCCGGCACCTCGGCGGCAGTCTCAACGGGGTCCGGCTGTTCGTGAAGCGCGACGACCTCGCCCGGTTCGGCATCGGCGGCAACAAGCTGCGCAAGCTCGAATTCCTCCTCGGGGCCGCCCGCGCCGAGGGGGCCGACACGGTGATCACGGTCGGAGCGATCCAATCGAACCATGCGCGTCTCACGGCCGCCGCCGCCGCGCGGTCGGGGTTCGCCTGTGAACTCTTCCTCACACGCAGCGTGCCTCGGTCGACGGACGCCTATACCCGCAGCGGCAACCGTCTCCTCGACGACGTGTTCGGTGCCACCGTCCACGAACTTCCCGCCGAGGCCGATTCCCTCGGACATGCCGAAGCGCGGGCCGAGGAACTTCGCGCGGCGGGGCGGCGGGTCTACGTGTTTCCCTCCGGCGGTTCGAGCCCGGTCGGCTGCCTCGGCTACGCGGCGTGCGCCGCCGAAATCCTCGTGCAGGCCGAAGCCACGAGTCTCGACCTCGCGCAGATCGTCGTCCCGAACGGCAGTTGCGGCACCCATGCGGGCCTTGCCGCCGGCCTTCGCGCCTCGGGGCGCGATCCGCGTCTCGCCAAATCCTACGCCGTGCTGGAAACGGCGGACCGGGCCAGGGCGATCACCCTCGACAAGGCCAACGCCACCCTGTCCCTCCTCGCGCCCGATGCCGCACTCGCGGCCGACGACATCCTCATCGACGGAGCCCATCGCGGCTCCGGCTACGGCATTCCAACCGAGGAGATGCTCGACGCCGTGCGCCTCCTCGCCCGGACTGAAGGCCTGCTCCTCGATCCCGTCTATAGCGGCAAGGCCTTCGCGGGCCTGCTGCACGATGTGCGGGCGGCGCGTTACCCTGCGGGCGCGGCCGTGCTGTTCGTGATGACCGGCGGCGTACCGGGCCTGTTCGCCTATCCGGAGGTCATGGCCGGCTGAGCCAGGCCCCTCAGCGTTCCGTGAGCTTCATCTCGATCCGGCGATTGCGGGCATAGGCTTCCTCGGTCGTGCCCGGATCGATGGGCTGGAACTCGCCGAAGGCGCCCGCCAGCAGGCGCTGGGCCGGAATGCCCTTCGCGACCATGGCCTGCACCACCGCGATGGCACGCGCCGCCGAGAGCGACCAGTTCGAGGGAAATTGCGCGCTGGCGATGGGCCGGACATCCGTGTGGCCGTCGACCCGCAACACCCACGGAATATCGGCCGGGATCTGCCGCGACAGGTCGAGGATAGCCCCGGCGATCCGGTCGAGTTCCGGCGCCGCCTCCGGCTTCAGGGTCGCGGAGCCCGCCGGAAACAGCACTTCGGATTGCAGGACGAAACGGTCGCCGACGACGCGGATGTCCGGGCGGCTGCCGAGGATCTGACGCAGGCGACCGAAGAAGTCCGAGCGGTAGCGCGCCAGTTCCTGGACTTTCTGCGCCAGCGCCACGTTGAGACGGCTGCCGAGATCGGCGATGCGGGCTTGGCTCTCCTTGTCGCGGTTTTCCGAAGCCGCCAGGGCGTCCTCCAAGGCGGCGAGCTGCCGGCGCATGGCGGCGATCTGCTCGTTGAGGAGGTCGATCTGCGTCGCCGCGCGGGCCGCCCCCGCCCGATCCGCGGCGAGTTGTCGATCCACCTCGCCCTGCTTTGCGGTGGCGCCCTCACCCGCTTCGGATTTGAGCTTGAGGCGGTCTCGCTCGGCTTCGGCGCCCAGCAGGGTGTTGCGCAGGGACGAGACGGTCGCTTCCTGCGTCTTGCGGCTCGACCGTTCGAGGGCGAGGAGGTCGGTGAGATCGGCGATCTGGCGATTGAGGCGGGTGAGCACCGAATCGCGGCCGGTGATTTCCTGCGACAGGAAGAATTGGCCCACCACGAAGATGGTGAGCAGGAAGACGACGGCGAGCAGCAGGGTCGCCAGGGCATCGACGTAACCCGGCCAGACGTTGACGGACCGATCGCGCCGAGAGCGCAGCGAAGCCATGTCAGGTCCGCTCGCGGCCGAGGCGGTCGAGCACCTGCTTCAGTTCGCGCTCGCGGGTCGCCTGAGCCTCAACCCAGTCGCGGATCATCTGCTGCTCCGCCCGCATGTGCTGGACGAGGCCCTGGATCCCTTCCGCGAGGTTGGTCATGGCCTGGGTCGCCACCCGGCCGTTGGCGCCCTCGGCCACCACGGCGGTGAGGCGGTCCACCGCCGCCTGCAACTCGCGGGCGGAAGCCGGCTCGTGCGCCTTCGCGGGGGCCGCCGCCACGGCCTCTCCGGACATCAGCCAGTCCTCGAGTTCGTTGTGGAAGCGGGCATGGGCCTGACCCGCCTGGAGATCGAGGAAGCCGACGATGAGGGAGCTGGCGAGGCCGAACAGCGAGGCCGAGAAGGCGAGGCCGATGCCCGACAGGGGCACGGCGAGGCCGTTCTTCAACTCGTCGAACATCGCCGCCGCCTCGCCGCCGCCCCGCATGGTCCGGATGACCGAACCGACGGCGCTGAGCGTATCGATCAGGCCCCAGAAGGTGCCGAGGAGGCCGAGCAGGATGAGGAGGCCCGAGACGTAGCGCAGGATCTCGCGGCCCTCGTCGAGGCGGGCCGCTACCGTATCGAGGAAGGCGCGGGTGCCCGGCAGGGTCGTGCCCTGGCGTCGCGCGCCAAGCGCCGGCACCAGGGGCGCCATCAGGGACGGCACCTTCGCGGGCGTCTCGCCGGCCACGACGGCGTTGACGTAGGCCGCTTCGCGGTAGAGCCGGATCACCTGCCCGAAGGCGAGCAGAACGGCGATGAGCAGCACGCCCAGGATCAGGCCGTTGAGACCCGGATTGGCGAGGAAGGCCGGGGTGATCTGCCGGAACAGCACGAAGGCGAGAAAGCCTACGAGGGCGAGGAACACCCCCATCCGTACGAGGTAGATGCCGGGCCGGGCGAGCTTCGCAGTCGCGGGAGGGGTCGCCATCGGCTCGGACACTCTTGACGCAACGACGGGGGATCCCGCTGGGCGGAACGATTTCGACCGTACAGTGGCCATAGCCTCGCTCCCGATCAAGCCGCCTCCGTGGTCATCCCCGTGAAGCGGGGCTAATCCCATGATCGCGGCCAGGTTTCTTCGAGGTGCGGCCCCAGACGCACGGGCCAGACACCCGTGGCGAGCCCGGTGCGGTCGTCGGTCTCCACCGCGAGGCCGCTCAAGGTACCCTCCCCTTGCGCGGCTTCGAGGCGTGCGCCCGGCGTCTTCTGCAGGAAGCGGCGCAGGGGCTCGTCCTTCTGCATGCCGAGGATCGAATCGTAATCGCCGCACATGCCCGCATCCGAGAGGTAGGCGGTGCCGCCGGGCAGGATGCGGTGATCCGCCGTCGGCGTGTGCGTATGGGTGCCGACCACGAGGCTGGCGCGGCCGTCGAGGAAGTAGCCGAAGGCCTGCTTCTCGCTCGTCGCCTCGGCGTGGACATCGACGATGACCGCATCGGCGACCTCACCGAGGGGGCAGGCCGTCAACTCGCGCTCGGCCGCCGCGAACGGATCGTCGAGGGCATCCATGTAGATGCGGCCCATGACGTTGAGGACGAGGACGCGGGCGCCCCCTTCCGTCTCGACCACGGTGGCGCCGCGCCCCGGCGTGCCGGGCGGGTAGTTCGCCGGGCGGACGAGACGCGGCTGGCGGGCGATGAAGACCAGGGCTTCGCGCTGATCGAACGAATGGTTTCCGAGCGTCACCGCATCGGCGCCGGCCTGCAGGAGTTCGTCGCAGATGGCTTCCGTGAGGCCGAAGCCCCCGGCGGCGTTCTCGCCGTTGATCACCACGCAATCGAGGCGCCAGCGCTGACGGAGTTTCGGCAGGCGGTCCGTGACCGCATGGCGACCGGGCCGGCCCACGACGTCGCCGAGGAAGAGAAGACGCATGGCGGGTCTGTCAGGCTCGCGTCAGCGAGACCGGGCCCGCTTCGGTGATGAGATGGTCGAGGGGTTGGTCGTGGGCCTCGGCCGGGACCGCGTCTACGGCCTGCACCGAGAAGGCGATGCCGATGGTCAGTACGGGGCCATTGCGCGACAGGCGCTCGATGGCCTGATCGTAGTAACCCCGCCCGTAGCCGATGCGGTGGCCCCGGATGTCGTAGGCGGCGAGGGGCACGATCAGGGCGGCGGGATCGAGGGGCGGCAGGCTGTCGTCGGGCTCGCTGAGGCCGAAACTCCCGCGCACCAGGGCCTCGCCCACCCGCCATTCGCGGAACACGAGGCCGTCCGGCGTCACCTTCGGCAGGGCGACGCGCTGGCCTCGGGCGAACAGGCGCTCGATGAGGGGCCGGGGATCGACCTCGCTGCGGATCGGCCAGAAGGCGCCGACGATGGGGGCCTGGGCCAAGTCCGGGATGGCCATCACCCCATCGGCGATGGCGAGGGCGCCCGCGCGCCGCGCCTCCGGGTCGAGGGCATCGCGCCGCCCGAGGGCGGCTTGGCGGAGGGACGCTTTCAGGGAAGCGGAGGAAGAGGGGTGCGGAGCCACGTGAGCCGTTGGAGTGTCGATCCCGGGAAACCTACAGTGTAGGTGGGCGCCGTGTTGGCCGAGTCCAGGGACAGGGCCAGGGACAGCTCCCTGGGGAGTCGATAAGGCCCCGGGGAAAGTTCTCCTGACGAACGCGGCAGCCCCGCCGACGCAATGTAGCGATGGCCCGCGGCCGACGCCAGGGGGAGCCGAGGGATTTACCCCGCCGAAAGCGACTTCGTCAGCCGCTCCAGGCGCTCCGCGCATCGCCCGAGGGCATCGGCGGTGCGGGCCTCTTCCTCGGCGCGCTCCGTGTCGGCGGCGTCCACCCGTTCGCGCAGGGCAGCGGTCTCAGCCTCCAAAGCGGCGAGCCTGCGGTTGGTCTCATCGAGTTCGTCGGCCTGCATCAGCGCCGCCATGACGTGCAGGCGCATGTCGCCGATCTCACCGAACGACCGGCGCATGCCGACGATGCGGGCATCGAGGCCGCTCGCCAGGGCGGTGAGGTGCGGCTCGTCGCCCTCGGCGCAGGCCATCCGGTAGGTCTTGCCGTCGATGGTGACGTTGATCTGGGGCATCGGGCCTTCGGGTCGGGCGGGTCGGACAGGCTAGCGCGGGCGGCCGGAGGGAACCAGCACGCCCTCCACGGTCGCGATGGCCCGGCCGAGCCGGCGCCCGACATCGTCGGTGGCCGCCTCCACCGTCGCGAGGCGGGCGCTGGCGGCGTCGAGCTCGGCGGCGAGGCGGGCGCGGTCCTCGGCCATGATCGCGAGCTCGGTTTCGAGGTCCCCCGGATCGCGCTCGGCTTCGAATCGCTGTCCCACCGCCGCTTCGAGGCGCGTGAGGGCCGTCGTCAGTTGCAGGAGAGCATCGTCGATGGCCTTGCTCACGAAACACGCCTCCCCCGGCCAGTCCGGGCAACCCAACAGGGCTCCGATACCATAAGGCAACCGTCCGAGCACAGGCGCAGATCGACGGCTGCACCGAAGGATTCGGGCGACGACCATGCACACCGAAGATGATGACACTTCAACGCGTTCCTCCGGCGCGACCTTTGCCACGCCAGACCCTCATGCTAGAGACCGGCCGCCCGCCAATCGGATCTCGCATTCCGTGACACGTTCAGGCCCCTCGCGCGCATCCTCCGAATTCCGGACGATCCCGAATGGCCGGACGGCGACCGCAATTCATCGCGCGTTCAACCTGGATTCGCGCAGTGCGGGCGACAGATCGGGGACTCTCACCCCGGTCTCCATGCTGGAGGACGCCGCCGGGGTGGTGTCCGTTTCAAGGGAAGGGTTCACGCCGTGTCGGTGAAAGTCGCCATCAACGGGTTCGGACGTATCGGCCGCAACGTGCTGCGCGCCATCCACGAGTCCGGCCGCAAGGACATCGAGGTGGTGGCCATCAACGATCTCGGCCCCGTCGAGACCAATGCCCACCTCCTGCGCTTCGATTCGATCCACGGCCGCTTCAACGCCAAGGTCGAGGTGGACGGCGAGTTCATCGTGGTCGACGGCCAGCGCATCCGCGTCACCGCCGTGCGCAATCCGGCCGAGCTGCCGCACCGTGAACTCGGCGTCGACATCGCGCTGGAATGCACCGGCATCTTCACCTCGAAGGACAAGGCCAAGGCCCACCTCGACGCCGGCGCCAAGCGCGTCATCGTGTCGGCCCCCGCCGACAACGCCGACCTCACCGTGGTGTACGGCATCAACCATCAGGACCTGACGGCCGATCACCTCGTGATCTCCAACGCCTCCTGCACCACGAACTGTCTCGTGCCGGTGGCCAAGGTGCTCAACGATCTCGTGGGGATCGAGCGCGGCTTCATGACCACGATCCACTCCTACACCAACGACCAGCCGTCGCTGGACCAGATGCATAAGGACCTCTACCGGGCGCGCGCCGCCGCCCTGTCGATGATCCCGACCTCCACGGGTGCCGCCAAGGCCGTCGGCCTCGTGCTGCCGGAACTGAAGGGTAAGCTCGACGGCACGTCGATCCGCGTGCCGACCCCCAACGTGTCGGCCGTGGACCTCGTGTTCACCGCCAAGCGCGCCACCACCGTGGACGAGATCAACGGCGCCATCCGGGCCGCCGCCGACGGCCCGCTCAAGGGCGTGCTGGGCTACACGGACCAGCCCAACGTCTCCATCGACTTCAACCACGACCCGCACTCCTCCACCTTCCACCTCGACCAGACCAAGGTGATGGACGGCACGTTCGTGCGCATTCTCGCCTGGTACGACAACGAATGGGGCTTCTCGAACCGCATGGCCGACACGGCCGTGGCCCTCGGCAAGCTGATCTGACCGAGACCGCCCGACGGATCGCCCGCTCTCCGACAACAAGGTGTGCCCGAGATGACAGAGACCTCCCCCGCTGGACGCGACTTCATCCCCGGCACACCGAGCGGCACCGGTGGTCCGGCGTCGGCGACACCGGCTCCCGTGCCGGCGGTCGTCGGTAAGGTCGAGGCGACTCCGGGCGGTGATCAGCTCGCCCGGATCGAAGACAAGTGCGCGCGGATCGAGGACAAATACGCTCGCTCCGAGGCCCTGCTCTCGCGCATGGAAGAGAAGCTCGAAGGGGCGGCGGCCCGCATGAACGAAGCGGCGCGCCAGACCGACCTCTCGGCCCTGCGCAGCGAAGTCCGCGCCGTCGCCGACCGGACCCGTGGCCTGCCCGGCTCCGGCGCCCTGGTGCTGACGGCAATCATCACCGCCGTGCTGACGGTGGCGCTCACCGTTGCGGCCCAGCGCCTCCACCTCGACGCGCTGATCCCGCAGCGCTGATCCGCTCTTTCGATATCCAGCCCGAACCGAGACGCCGAGCCCCGATGACCGCTTTCCGTACCCTCGACGATGCCGGTGCCCTCAAGGGCAAGCGCGTGCTGCTGCGCGTGGACGTCAACGTTCCCATGGAAGCCGGCCGGGTGACGGACGCAACCCGCATCGAACGCGTGGTGCCGACGATCCGGGAGATCGCGGATGCCGGCGGGCGGGTCGTGCTGCTCGCCCATTTCGGGCGCCCCAAGGGCAAGCCGGTGGCGAGCGAGTCCCTGAAGCCCGTCGTTTCGGCCATCGCCGAGCATCTCGGCCGTCCGGTGGCCTTCGCGGAGGATTGCGTCGGCCCCGCCGCCGCCGAGGCCGTGGCGGCCCTCAACGACGGCGACGTGCTGCTTCTGGAGAACACCCGCTTCCATGCGGGCGAAGAGAAGAACGACCCGGCCTTCACCCGAGACCTCGCCGCCAACGGCGACCTCTTCGTCAACGAGGCGTTCTCCGCCGCGCACCGGGCCCACGCCTCCACGGAAGGTCTCGCCCATGTGCTGCCGGCCTATGCCGGGCGCCTGATGCAGGCCGAACTCGACGCCCTCACCAAGGGGCTCGAAGCTCCCGCCCGCCCGGTGATCGCCCTCGTCGGCGGCGCCAAGGTCTCGTCGAAGATCGACCTGCTGCAGAACCTCGTCGCCAAGGTCGACATGCTCGTCATCGGCGGTGGCATGGCCAACACCTTCCTGCACGCGCAGGGCCTCGGCGTCGGCAAGTCGCTCTGCGAGAAGGATCTCGCCGAGACCGCCCAGCGCATCGTCGCGGCGGCCAAAGCCGCCAATTGCCGTATTATCCTGCCCGTGGACGCCGTCGTCGCCTCGGAATTCAAAGCGAACGCCGCCCACGAGACCGTCGCGGTCGATGCCGTGCCCGAGGGCGGCATGATCCTCGACGCCGGCCCCGCGACGGTGGCGGAGATCAACGCCGCCATCGACGCGGCCGCGACCCTGGTCTGGAACGGCCCGCTGGGTGCGTTCGAGCTTACGCCGTTCGACGCCGCCACCGTGGCGGCGGCCAAGCACGCCGCCGAGCAGACGGCTTCCGGCAAGCTGGTCTCCGTGGCCGGCGGCGGCGATACCGTGGCGGCCCTCAACCATGCCGGCGTCGGCGAGACGTTCTCATACGTCTCCACCGCCGGCGGCGCCTTCCTCGAATGGCTGGAAGGCAAGGAGTTGCCCGGCGTCGAGGCCCTTCGCGCCAAAGCCTGATCGTCGCACCGCCGACCGTCCGCGAGGACGAACCGACCCTAACGGACGGCCCCCCGGGGAGCCGACCTCATCGTGTGGAGAAACCCATGGCCCGCATCACCCTGAGGCAGCTCCTCGACCATGCCGCCGAGCATGAATACGGCGTGCCGGCATTCAACCTGAACAACATGGAACAGGGCCTCGCCATCATGGCGGCGGCGGATGCCACGGATTCGCCCGTCATCCTGCAGGCGAGCAAGGGCGCGCGCGCCTATGCCAACGACATCGTGCTGGCCAAGCTCATCGACGGCCTCGTCGAGATCTATCCGCACATTCCCGTCTGCATGCACCTCGACCACGGCAGCGACGAAGCCACCTGCGCCACGGCGATCCAGTACGGCTTCACCTCGGTGATGATGGACGGGTCGCTCAAGGCCGACGGCAAGACCCCGGCCGACTACGCCTACAACGTCGAGATCACCCGCAACGTCACCAAGATGGCCCATTGGGCCGGCGTCTCGGTCGAGGGCGAGCTCGGCGTGCTCGGCTCCCTCGAGAGCGGCCAGGGCGAGGCCGAGGACGGCCACGGCGCCGAGGGCGTGCTCTCTCACGATCAGCTTCTGACCGATCCGGACGAGGCGGTGAAGTTCGTGGAGGCCACCAAGGTCGATGCACTCGCCGTCGCCATGGGCACCAGCCACGGCGCCTACAAGTTCACCCGCAAGCCCGATGGCGACGTGCTAGCCATGAACGTCATTGAGGAGATTCACCGGCGCCTGCCGACGACCCACCTCGTGATGCACGGCTCCTCCTCGGTGCCGCAGGACCTTCAGGACATCATCAACCAGTACGGCGGCGAGATGAAGCCGACCTGGGGCGTGCCGGTGGAGGAGATCCAGCGCGGCATCAAGCACGGCGTGCGCAAGATCAACATCGACACCGACAACCGCATGGCGATGACGGGCCAGATCCGGAAGATTCTGGCCGAGAACAAGGCCGAGTTCGATCCGCGCAAGTATCTGAAGCCCGCCATGGAGGCGATGACGAAGCTCTGCCGCCAGCGCTTCGAAGAGTTCGGCACCGCCGGCCAGGGCTCGAAGATCCGCCCGGTCTCCGTCGCCGCCATGGCCAAGCGCTACGCCAACGGCTCCCTCGATCCGAAGATCGGCGCGGCGCGCTGAGCGCCCCAACGTCCGAGAAAGCGTCCATGTCCGAGCCCCGTACCCGCCTCGCCCTCCTGACTCCGCACCGGGTCGAGGCGGGGGACGCCGACACCCTCGCGGCGGCCCTCACGGCGGCGTGCGCAGCCGGTGACGTCGCCGCCGTGATCCTCCGGCTGGCGCCGTCCGACGAGCGCAGCCTCGTCAACCTCGTCAAGCGCGTGGCCCCGGCCGCGCAGGGCACCGGCGCGGCCCTTGTGGTGGCCTGCGCCGGCTTTTCCGGGGACCTCGTCAGCGTCGCCGCCCGTGGTGGAGCGGATGGCGTGCACCTCGACAAGCCCCGCGACGGGGCGCTCGCCGAGTTGCGCGAACGCCTCGACGACGGCCGCATCCTCGGCGCCGGCGGCCACGAGCAGAAGCACGCCGCCATGGAAGCCGGCGAGGCGGGGGCCGATTACGTGATGTTCGGCGGCCTCTACGCCGATGGCGTCGCGCCGGATGCCGCGACGGTCCTCGACCGGGCGGCGTGGTGGACCGAGATCTTCGAGACGCCCTGCATCGCCGTGGCGCACGCGGCCGGCGAGGTGGCGGCCCTGGTCGATACCGGGGCCGAGTTCCTCGGGTTGGAGAGCGCCCTCTGGATGGGCGAGGGCGCCGACGTCGCCGCGATCCAGGCAATGGTGGACGCGGCGGGGAAGGCCGCGTGAGATTCGCGACTGCTCCGATCGTCGCGGGCCTGATGTTCGCGGCGGCCACGGCCGATGCGCAAGGGCCGAGCCCGGCGACCGCCGTGGCGCCCGGTGCGACGACGCAGGCGCCTCTGCCGAAGACGGCCACGAAGGAGATCTTCACCGCGCCGCTCAAGGAGCTGCCGACGCCCTACACCCCCGGCTTCATCGGCGCGCGCCCGCGCACGACCAACAAGGATGCCGACATCGCCTTCGGCGCCTATCAGCGCGGCCAGTACACCACGGCGTTTCGCGAGGCGACGAAGCGGCTGACGGCCAACCCCAAGGACGCCGCCGCGATGACGCTGCTGGGCGAGCTCTACAATCAGGGCCTGGGCGTCAAGCAGGATCCGGTGAAGGCGGCCGAATGGTACCGCCTCGCCGCTGCGCAGGGCGACGTCAACGCTATGGCGTCCCTCGGCCTCATGTCCATTGACGGACGCGGCGGCCCGAAGGACCTGAAAGCCGGCCGGAAGTGGCTGGAACAGGCCTCCGCCAAGGGCGACGCCACTGCCTCCTACAACCTCGCGCTGATCCTCCTCGGCACCGGCAAGGACGACGATCAGGCCCGGGCCGCGACCCTGTTCCAGAAAGCCGCCGACGGCGAGATCAGCGCCGCCCAGCACGATCTCGGCGTGCTCTACCTCCAGGGCCGCGGCGTGCCGAAGGATCCGGCGAAAGCCGCCGACCTGTTTCGCCGGGCCGCCGACAACGGGGATCTGGCCGGCGAGGTCGAGTTCGCCATCCTGCTGTTCAACGGGACCGGCGTCGCGAAGGACGAGGGCCGGGCGGCGCGCTACTTCCTCCACGCGGCTTCGCGCGGCAATGCCATCGCGCAGAACCGCGTCGCCCGGCTCTATGCCTCCGGACGTGGCCTGCCGAAGAACACCGTCGAGGCCGCCGCCTGGAACCTCGCCGCCGCCGCGCAGGGGCTCTCCGACGACTGGCTCGACCAGAATCTCACGGACCTGACGCCGGACGAGCGCAAGCGCGCCGAGCAGATGGCGTCCGAGCGGGCCAACCTGAAGTAGACGCGACCGAACCGTAGGCGTGACCCGAATTGCCGTAGGCTTGCCCTGCAATGCGAAGGGGATGAGACCCGCGCCAAACGTGCTATGGCCGGACCCAGCCCCTTCGTCTCCGACGTTCTTTGAATCGACCCGGACCCTTCAAGCGATGATCAGCTCACCCCTCATGACCGTCATGGTCGACGCCGTCCGCAAGGCCGCCCGCGGCCTCAAGCGCGACTACGGCGAGATCGAGAACCTCCAGGTCTCGCGCAAGGGACCCGGCAACTTCGTCTCGGCCGCCGACCGCAAGGCCGAGGAGGTTCTGCGCGACGCCCTGATGAAGGCCCGCCCCGGCTACGGCCTCGTTCTGGAGGAATCCGGCATCGTCGAGGGCGCGGACAAGAGCCACACCTGGCACGTCGACCCGCTGGACGGCACCACCAACTTCCTCCACGGCATCCCGCATTTCGCCATCTCGGTGGGCCTCGAGCGCGAGGGCCAGATCGTGGCCGGCGTGATCTACGATCCGGCCAAGGACGAGCTGTTCGTGGCCGAGCGCGGCAAGGGCGCCTACCTCAACAACCGCCGCCTGCGCGTTTCCGGCCGCGTCGACATGGCCGATGCCCTCGTGGCCTACGGCTCGCCCTATCTCGGGCGCGGCGACCATCCGAAGCTCCTGCGCGAGGTCGCGGCCGTGATGGCGGTGAGCGGCGGCATCCGCCGCTTCGGTTCGGCGGCCCTCGACCTCGCCTACGTCGCCTGCGGTCGTTCCGATCTCTATTGGGAGCGCGACCTGCAGACCTGGGACATCGCGGCGGGCATCATCCTCGTGCGCGAGGCCGGTGGGTTCGTCTCCAGCGCCGATGGCGGCGCCGAGCCCCTCGCCGCCCGCTCCGTCTGCGCCGGCAACGAGCACCTTCACGGCGACCTCGTGAAGCTCCTGCGCCGCGCCAACGCCTGACCGCCCTCCCCGCTCACGACCCTGCCGAAGGCCGCCGCCATGGATTCCCGCCGACACATCGCCCTGAAGGAGTCGATCCGCTCGATTCCGGACTACCCGAAGCCCGGCATCGTGTTCCGCGACATCACCACCCTGCTCAGCGATCCGCGCGCCTTCCGGCGGGCGGTGGATGCCCTGGTGCATCCGTTCGCGGGCGGGCGGATCGATCAGGTCGCCGGCATCGAGGCGCGCGGCTTCATCCTCGGCGGCGCCGTGGCGCACCAGCTGTCGTCGGGCTTCGTGCCGATCCGCAAGAAGGGCAAGCTGCCGCACAAAACCGTCTCGATCGCCTATGCCCTCGAATACGGCACCGACGAGATGGAAATCCACGTCGACGCCATCAAGCCCGGCGACCGGGTGCTGCTGGTCGACGACCTCATCGCCACGGGCGGCACCGCCTGCGCGGCGGTGAACCTCCTGCGCCAGATCGGCGCCGAGGTGGTGGCGGCCTGCTTCGTCATCGATCTGCCGGAGATCGGCGGCGCCCAGAAGCTGCGCGACCTCGACGTGCCGGTGCGGACCCTGATGGAATTCGACGGGCACTGAGGGCGGACCGTCTCCCGACACGGGGGGCATACGAACGCCGTTCGATTCCTCGGATTGGCGGCGTTCAGATGATGGGGCGCCCCCCAGGCTCAATGAGCCGGTTTCCGCTTCGGTCATCCGGCAGCCGGATCGGATGGATCGCGGCTTTCGGCGCGGGAGGGGCGGTGCGCGAGCCCCTCAAACCCCGAGCGCCAGGCCGTCGCTGCGCGGATCGTGGGCGCCGACGAGGGCGCCATCGGGGCCGATGCGGATAGCCCCCGGATGGCCCGCGAGGGGACTGTGCGTCGGGATCGGGCTGATGGCGTGGCCGCGCGCCGTGAGGGCGTCGAACACCTCCGGGCCGGCGGCGAGTTCGAGCTTCAGGCTGTCGCGACTGTCCGAGAAGGTTTTTCCCAAAAGGAAGCGCGGGCGGTCCAGCGCCGTGAGGGGGTCCATTCCGTAATCGATCAGCCGCGTCAGCACCGCCGAGAGGGTCTGCGGCTGGCCGTCGGCGCCCTGCGTGCCGTAGAGCAGACTCGGGCGGCCGTCGCGGAAGTACATGCCGGGATTCAGGGTGTGGAACGGGCGTTTGCCCGGACGCACCGCGTTGATGTGGTCGGGATCGACGCTGAAGGCGGCGCCGCGATTGTGCCAGAGGATGCCGGTGTCGCCCGCGACGACGCCGCTGCCCCAATCGAAATAGATCGTCTGCAAGAGGCTGACGCAATTGCCGTCGCCATCGACGGCGCCGATGAACACCGTGTCGCCCGTCTGAAACACGTGCGGCCACGGCCGCGCCCGCCGCAGGTCGAGGCGCGCAGCCTGACCGTCGAGGTGGGCCGCCGAGAGCAGGTGCTCCACCGGGACGTCGGTGAAATCGGGATCGGCGACGTGGCGATTGCGGTCGAGGAACGCCGCCTTCACCGCCTCCACCAGCAGATGATAGTAATCGGCACTGCTCTCCGGAATGGCGCCGACGTCGAAGCGGTCGAGGATGCCCATGATCTCCAGGGTGGTCACCCCTTGGGTCGGGGGGCGCAGGCTCAACAATTCTCCGCCGCGATAGGGCACGCGCAGGGCCGGCTCGTTGCGGGCCCGGCAGCGGGCGAGGTCGTCCGCGTCGAGGGGGGAGCCGGCCTGCCGCAGCCCGTCGGCGATCCGCCGGGCGAGGTCGCCCTCGTAGAAGTCGCGCCCGCCGTTCCCGGCGAGGGTCGTCAGGCTGCGGGCGAGATCGGGTTGGCGAAACCGCTCGCCCGCCTCCGGGAGCCGGCCCGCGTCGGTGAAGCCGCGCACGACGCCCGGCCAAGTGGCGATTTCCGTGGCGCGGAAGGTGGACCAGAAATGCTGCGACGGCGTCAGGGGGAACCCATCCGTGGCGTACTGGATCGCCCGGTCGAACAGGCTCGCCCAGCTTCGGCGCCCGCCCCAGGCGCGTTGGCCGTAGGCGAAAGCCTGATCCCAGGTATCGACGGCCGCCGCCGCCGTGAGGGCCGAGCCGGGCCCGCGCACGGGAATGCCGTCCCGCAGGTCGCCGACCCGGCCGGCGGCCTGCCCGATACCCGACAGGGTGATGCTCGTGCCGTCGCGGTCGCTCGCGATGAGGAACGCATCGCCCCCGAGGCCGCAGAAATGCGGATAGGTGACGCACAGGGTTGCGTTGACCGCGATGGCCGCCTCGATGGCGTTGCCGCCCGCCCGCAGAACCTCGTGTCCGGCCTGGCTCGCCAGGGCGTGCGGGCTCGTCACCATACCCCTGTCGGAGCGCGCCGGGCCTTTCGGAGGAGTGTCGAGGAGGGGCGGCATGGGAGACCCTGAGCGAGGGACCGGGTGGACGGGATCGAAGGCGGCGCTCTACGCGCCCGCCGCCCGGGACCATTGCGACGGAAGAGGCAGCCGCTCGGCGGCATGGGCCGCGATGGCGCCCGCCGTGGTGAGCCAGATGGCGTCGCGGTGCCGGGTGATGTGTTCGAGGGCCCGGCGCAACGGCCGCAGGCGGTGGGGCTGGCCGACGATGTAGGGATGCAGCGCAATGCCCATCACCAGGGGGGCGTGGCGGGACTGCTCCAGCATCTCGTCGAAACCATCCACGATGGCGTCGGCGAAGTCGCGTCCGGTGTCCTTGCGGGCGACAATGGCCGGAATGTCGTTCAATTCCTGCGGATACGGCACCGAGAGGATGTGGCCGCCGTCGCGGGTGGAAAACCAGGTCGGCTGGTCGTCGTGGCACCAGTCGAGGTGGTAGCGGTAGCCGGCCTCCGCCAGGAGATCGGGCGTCGCCTTCGATTGCGAGATCCAGGGGCCGAGCCAGCCGGCGGGCGCACGCCCCTCCTCCCGCGTCAGCACGGCGGTCGCCTCGGCGATGAGGGCGCGTTCCCCGGCCTCGTCGAGGCTGCCCTGCCGCTCGGCATTGGTGCGGCCATGCCCGACGATCTCGTCGCCCCGCGCCCGGAACGCCTCGATGAGGCCGGGGCAATCTGAGTACAATCGGCTGTTGACCAACACGCTCGCCGGCAGGTCGAGGCCGTCGAAGAGGTCGCGCAGGCGCCACGCCCCGACCCGGTTGCCCCAGTCGCGCCACGCATAGTTCAGCACGTCCGGCTGCGGCCCGCCGGGCGCGAGTTCGGCGCCGAGGCCGGAGCCGAAATCGAAGGTCTCGAGGTTGAGGGCGAGGTACACCGCGAGACGCTTACCCCCGGGCCAGTCGTAGACCGGACGATCCGGCAGGGCCGAATAGGCATAGCGGCCATGACCGGCCAAGGTCTCATCGGCGGGGGTCGGTTTCGTCATCGGGGTATCCACGAAGAGAGTTCGCGCCTGTCTCGGGCGGTTCCGGTTCATCCGTTCGGTCCGCTGCGGGCGCGGGTTCCCTCTCGTGCCAGGAGAGGAGCCTGTCCCGCGTCGCCGATCCGAAGCCATCAACGGGTATGGGGGTCAGGCGGCTCCGAGATAGGCCGCTTCCAGCCCCGCATCGGCCTTCAGTTCGGCGGCGGTGCCGGACGTGGCGACGCGCCCCTGTTCCAGGACGTAGCCCCGGTCGGCAACCGTGAGGGCGAGGGCCGCCATCTGGTCGACGATGAGGATGGTGGTGCCGGCGTCGCGCAGTTCGGCCACGACGGCGTAGAGCGAATTGATGATGGCCGGGGCGAGTCCGAGGGACGGTTCGTCGAGGAGCAGGATGCGGGGGCGCGCCATCATCCCGCGGGCGATGGCGACCATCTGCTGTTCGCCCCCCGAGAGCAGGCCGGCGCGGCTGTCCGCCCGTTCGCGCAGGCGTGGGAACCGGTCGAGCAGGGCTTCGACCTCCGCCGGATCGACGCGCCCGCCCCGGCTCCAGGCGCCGAGCCGAATGTTCTCCACCACGGTGAGTTCGGGGAAGACCTGCCGGCCCTCGGGCACCAGGGCGAGGCCGAGGCGCGCGACGGCATGGGCCGGCAGGGCCGCGACGGCGGTATCCCCGAGGACGATCGATCCCTCGACGGGACGCAGGAGGCCGGAGAGCGCCCGCATGGCCGTCGACTTGCCGGCGCCGTTGGAGCCCAGCAGCGCCACGGTCTCACCGGGCCGGACGGCGAGGCCGATCCCGTCGAGGACGGGCGCGGCGCCGTAGCCGGCCCGCAGGCCGTGGGCGGCCAGGACCGTATCGGCGGGGCCGCTCCAGGGCGCGGCGCGCGGCCGGGCCGGGGTGTCGGCGGCGCCAAGATAGGCGCGCAACACGGCGGGGTTCCGGCGGATCTCGGCGGGCGACCCGAAGGCGATGGGACGCCCCGCATCCATGACGAGGATACGGTCGGACACCGCCATCACCAGGGGCATGTCATGCTCGACGAGGATCACTGCGATCCCGCAGGCGGCGATGCGTTGCAAGAGCTGCCCCAGCCGGTCGGTCTCGGCCCGGGCGAGGCCGGCGGCCGGCTCGTCGAGGAGGAGGACGTGCGGCGCCCCCGCGAGCGCCCGGGCGATCTCCACGAGACGCCGGTCGACATGGGGCAGTTCCGAGGCCGGGCGGTCGAGGCCACCGGTGTAGCCCACGAAGGCGAGCAACGCCTCGGCCGTCTCCCGGTCCTCGTGGCGGTCACGGTGCAGCAGGGAACCGGGCGCGCGGGCGAGGCGGACGTTCTCGACGACGCTGAGGGAGCCGAATAGCCGCGTTGTCTGGTAGGTGCGGGCGATGCCGGCGCGGGCGATGGTGTGGGCGGGCGCCCCCGCGAGATCGCGACTCCCGAGGCGGATCGTGCCGGCGCTCGGCCGGTAGAAGCCCGAGATCATGTTGAGCACGGTGGTCTTGCCCGCCCCGTTCGGCCCGATCACGCTGGTGACGACGCCCGGGCGCGCCGCGAAGGCGACCCCCTCGGCGGCGCGGATGCCCCCGAAGGCGATGCCGAGCCCCTCGACCGTCAAGGTCTCACGCCCGTCGCGATTCAGGAGATCGGGTGTGCCGGTGCCCCCGGCGGGCCGGATCTCGGTCCGGCGCGGCAGCAGGCGCCCGAGGCTGCCGACGACGCCCTCCGGCACCAGCCACAGCACAACCAGGGTCGTGAGGCCGAAGAACAGCAGCCGGTATTCGGCGAGCCCGGCCAGCGCCTCGGGCAACAGCACCGTCACCAGGGCGCCGAAGACGGGGCCGAGCACCGTACCGGCCCCGCCGACCACCACCGCCAGCACGAATAGGATCGACTGGGAGAACGGGAAGGAACTCGGCGCGATGAACAGCATCAGGGGCGGCAGCACCGCGCCGGCAAGCCCCGTCAGGGCCGCCGACAGCGCGAAGGCGACGGTCTTCACGCGCACCGGATCGAAGCCGAGGGACGCGGCGGCGACATCCGCGTCGCGCACCGCCCGCAGGGCTTGGCCGAGGCGAGCATGGCGCAACCGGTGGAACCCGTAGAGGCCGAGCCCGGCCCCGATCACCGCCAGGATCGCGAGGTCGCGCTCCCCCATCGGCACTCCGAACAGGGTCGGGCCGGCGGCGATCACGAGGCCGTTCTGCCCGCCTGTGACGGCCCCACCCTCGATCAGGGCGTGCTCGACGAGGAACCCGAACGCGATGGTGACCATGGCGAGGTAGGGGCCGCGCACCCGCATGGCCGGCAGGGCGAGGACGGCGCCGAGGAGGGCCGACACACCGGCCGCGATGGGCAGGGCGAGCCAGAAGCCGACCCCGTTCAGGGTCAGGATCGCGCTGACATAGGCGCCGATGGCGTAGAAGCCGGCATGCCCGAAGGAGATGAGGCCGGCGAGCCCCAGCAGGATGTTGAGGCCGGTTGCGGCCAGCACCGTCAGGGCCGTCAGGGCGATGACGAAATGACTGTAGCCGCTCGTCACCAGCACCAGGGCGAGGCCCGCGAGGGTCAGGGCGAGAATCGTCCAGGCCATGGCCGCCGGGGCGCGCAAGGAGGCGATCATGGTCAGACCTTGTTGACGCCGGCGCGGCCGAGAAGGCCGTTCGGGCGCAGGGCGAGGGCCAGGATGATGACGGAGAACACCACGATCTGGGTGGCCCCGGAGCCGAGGGTGGCGGTGACGCCCGCTTCCAGCAGGCCGTAGAGCAGACCCGCCAGCACCACGCCGGTGGCCGAGCCGATGCCGCCCAGGATCGCCACCGCGAAGGCCTTGATGCCGAACAGGGCGCCCATCTCGGCCGAGACCGAGAAGAGCGGCGCGATGAGCAGGCCCGCCGCCCCGGCGAGCACGGCCGAAAGGGCGAAGGCGCAGGCCACGGTGCGGGCGACGTCGATGCCCATCAGCCGGGCGGCCTCGGCATTCTGCGCCACGGCGAGGAGGCCCCGGCCGAGTTCCGTCCGCTGGAACACGGTGCGGATCGCGAGGGCCGCCGCGACGCCGACCACGGGGATCAGGAGCTGGAGGGGATACACGCCCGCGCCCAGGATCTCGACGGGGGCGGCGACCAGGCTCGACGGCAGGCTGCGCGGCTCCTTGCCGAAGGTGAAGAGCAGGGCATTGTCGAGGATGATGCCACCCGCCACCGTGGCGAGCAGCCAGGCATCGGACCCGCGCGTCACGAACGGCCGGACGAGGAGGCGCTCGACGGCGAGGCCGAGGAGGGCGCAGCCCGCGAGGGACGCCGCGATGGCGAGCGGCATAGGCCAGCCGAGGCGAACCCCGAACACATAGCCCAGCACCGCCCCGAGGGTGACGGCGCTGCCTTGCGCGAAATTCACGGTGCCGGAGACCGCGAAGGTGAGGTGGAAGCCGAGCGCCACCAGCCCGTACATGCTGCCGAGGCCCAGCCCGCTGATGAGCGTTCCCGTCAGCATGGCGTCCTCCCGTGCGTCGCCCCCCTCACTTCGTCACCGCGACGATCTCGCCGTTCTGGAAACGGGCGAACACGTAATCGTCCGGCCCGAGGGCATCGTGACGCTCCGGCGTGAACGGCTTGTCGTAGGTTTTGATCAGGCCGGAATAGCCGGAGATCTTGTAGAACCCATCACGCACCTTCGGCCCCTGCGTGGCGCCCGCCGCCTGGATCGCCAGGGCGATGAGGTGCGTCGCGTCATACGCGTTGGCGATGCCGACGGCGGGGGTGACGTCGGCCATGGACTTGATCGCCGGGTCCTTCGCCTTGAGGGCTTCGAGCACCGCCTTGGCCTTCGGGGCGTCGTTGCCTGCGAAGGTGAAGGTCTGGACGAAGCGCACCCGCGCGGCCCCCGGGCCGGCGAGTTCGTCGAAGCGTCCGCCCGCCGGCCCCCAGTGGGAGACCACCGGCACGGTCCAGCCCATGCGGTCGAGGGATTTCACCACCTGGGCCGAGGGACCGACATTGCCCACGAGGAACAGGGCGTCTGCGCCCGCATCGCGCAGGCGTGACAGTTGCGGCACCATGTCGATGTCGTTGGCCTCGAACTTCTCGATGCCGGCGGAGGGGAGGTTCGCGGCCTTGAGCGCCGCGACGAGGCCCTGCTGGTTCGATTCGCCCCAGGCGTTGTTGACGAGGATGGCACCGGGCTTCTTCGCCCCATAGGTCTTCACCGCGTAGGCCACGAGGGCCTCGTCCACCAGGGCGTCCACGGCCGAGACCCGGAAGGCGTAATTGTCCGCCGCGCCGTTGCGGGTGATGCCGGTGCCGGCGGCCCAGGGACCGACGAACGGAACCTTCATCTGGTTGGCGATGGGCACGATGGCCATGGAGACCGGGGTGTCGAGGCCGCCGATGAGCGCCACGACGCCGGCCCGCTGGATGAGTTCGCGGGCGGCGAGCACACCCTTCGACGGGTTGGCCTCGTCGTCCCGGGCGACGAGCTCGAGGGGGCGACCGAGGACGCCGCCGGCCCGGTTGATTTCGTCGATGGCGAGCCCGATGCCCCGTGAGATCGCCTCGCCGGATTTGGCCGATTGCCCGCTGAGCGCTGTAACGAGGCCGATCCGTACCGGCTCGGCAGCCCGGACGGGCGAAAGGCCGACGAACCCGGAGAGCAGAACGCCCAAGGCGAGGCGGCGGGTGAGCGGGCGGGCTTCGGGGCGACGGCGGGGCATGGCGATCCGATCCAGTATGTGGTCGACCTAGGTCCGCAACAGACGTGCCAAAGGGCGAAGTGCTGGAAACGCTTACATTTTTCGGAGCGCGGAGAAGGCGATGCCACGAATGCGTGCAGAGCGATCGAAAAAGTGCATACACTTGATGCATGCGCAACCGCCTTGGGTTCGGCATGGTGTCGCCGACATGGGGAATCACAAGGACATCGAATCATGAGCGCGACTGACACCAACCCCGCCGCGCGCGACGCCGCCGTCGTTACCGCCTATCTCGAAGCCTCCATGGTGCCCGATCCCGAGGGGGCCGCACGCTACATGGCGCCGGGCACGCCCATCGTGTTCACGGGCGGACGGGTGTTCACGCATCCGAGCGCGGTGACGGCGTTCAATGCCGGCCGCTACGCCTGGGTGAAAAAGCGGATGGAACGCCTCGACGTGGTGCCGGGCGGGGACGTCACCACGGTCTACAGCCTCGGCACCCTCTACGGCGCCTGGCCGGACGGGACGGCGTTCGAAGGCAACCGCTACGTCGACCGCTTCACCGTGCGGGACGGGCTGATCGTCGCCATGGAGGTGTGGAACGACAGCGCCGAGCGCCTGCTCGATCGGCACGGCCTCACGGCCTGAGGGGCGCCCCGCGCCCTCAGGCCTCGACGTAGGGCGCGAGCAGGCGCACGAGGTCGCGCTCGCGCTGCGGCTCCGTCACGATGCGGGCCCGCTCGGCCACGGCGTCGAGGTGGTGATCCATCAGGGCGACGGCGCGCTCGGCATCGCCCGCGACCAGGGCGGCCACGATCTCGCGATGCTCGCTCACAGCGCAATCGGACGAGTGCGGCCGGCTGTAGAGCGAGAGGATCAGGGCGCAGCGATAGCCGAGTTCGGCGACGTAGCGGCTGAGCACCGGGCTGCCGGTCATCTCGGCGAGCAGCAGGTGGAACTCCGTGGCAAGGCGGATCGAGGTGGCCTCCGGCCCGCCGCCGGCCCGCTCCTCGCCCGCGATATGCGCCTCCAAAGCGGCCTGCCGTTCCGCGTCGAGGCGCCCGGCGAGGCGACGCACCACGAGGCGTTCGAGGCTGATGCGCACGTCGAAGGTGTCCCGCGCCTCCTCCCAGCTCGGGCTCGCCACCACGGCGATCCGGTTGCGGCGCAGTTCCACCAGCCCCTCGCCCGCCAACTGGCCGAGGGCTTGGCGCGCAATGGTGCGGCTGACCCCGAACCGCTCGCCCAGGGCATCTTCCGGCAGCCGATCCCCGGGGATCAGCGCCCGCTCGATGATGGCGCGACGCAGGGTTCGGCAGATCGTCTCGACACGATTGATGGGTGTGCCCGCCATGGCCTCTCTCCTCCTGCACCCGCTGTCTATCAGGAGGCGGACGAAGAAGGATCACGGATCGGCGGCGGAGCATGACGTCCTCTGCGCCAAGTGGCCTCGGCCCCAGCATCGTCGGTCCCCGTTCGTCGAGGCTCAAGGGGCACCCTACGCAGCGTGGTGACGGGGGCTCGGCCTCGTTGCGCCAATGCCGGCGGCCACTGTTGGGTGACCACCTGCGCGTCAGCGCGGGCGAAGCAGGACAGGACGACGGATGTTCCCGTGTGAAGCCGACTTTGGGGATCGGACCCTGTGGGCCTGTTTGCGATGCGGAGCATCGAACGCCAGCTTCGAGCCGTCATATTGCAATGCAAAACCGTCTTTTCGGAATGGAAACGGAGAAACCTTGGCAGAAAAGGATGCCAATCGGTCCTGCCCTTCGGGAACCGATAGGCCAGAAGGAGAATTATTCTTCCCGACAACCAACCTTGAGGAACGCCTTTATGAAATTCGCCGTCATCGCCAGCGCTGCCATCTTCGCACTCACGGCCGGAACATCTATCGCCGCCCCCTGCAATACCGGCGCGGAGAAGGGCAAGACTCCGGAGCAGCATACCGCGAACGGCAAGAGCTCGGCTGTCGACCAGGGCAGCAAGAACCTCGCCGGTGGCGAGCAGCCCGCTTCGCCGGGCACCGTCGGCGCCATGAACAACGTCGGGGCCAATCAGGGCGTCGGGGAGAAGGCGGGCGGCACCATGGCGGCCAAGGGGAACGAAGACCCAGCCAGCAAGAACCTCGCGGGCGGTCAGCAGCCCGCCTCGCCCGGAACCGTCGGCGCCCTGAACAATGCCGGCGAGAACCAGGCCATCGGCAAGAAGGGCGACGATTGCTGATTGTCTGAACGAGCGAAATCCCGCGCTTCAGCTATCGTCCGCTAAAGTGCATCCCGAACGAAGCCCCGGTCGCTCCAGCGGTCGGGGCTTTTCGTTTCAGGCGATCACCCAGGCCAAGGCCAGGATGCCCCCGAGGAAGGCCCCGTACGTGATCATGACGGCTGCGATCTCACGATGTTGATGGAGGACGGCGCGAGAAGCGAGCAGCATGACGATGAGCCGGAAGCAGGGTGTGCTCGCCAATTTGATCGACTCGCCCCGCCAACGCGAGTCCGCAGACTACCGGAACGCAGGGAAACCGTCGGCTGTCACCCTGGGGGCACAGCGCCGTCCAGAGGGGCTTCGGACACCGGATTCACCCCTCGACGCGGACCGCGTCACCGACCGGAGACGCGGGATTCTCTTCGGATTTCAACGGCGCAGGCGCAAGTTCCCCCATCCCTTGATGCCGCCTGTCCCGCTTTGGAAGCCGGCCCTCCCCCGCGATCCGGGCGCATCGAGACTCAAGATCGCCCCCTCGTGCCGGAGGCTCAAGCCCCGGGCTTCACGCAGGCCACCAACGCCAAGCCGGCCCGCGGGCCGATCTCCGACGAAAATCGTCGCGGGCCTGCTGATCGAGGCGGTGAACCAGGGGAATGCGGGCCTCGTGGACCCGCAAGTTCGGCGAATCCGAACCAGACGGCAGGCCGTGCTCCGCGCGATCCGATTGGGAGACGAAGCTCGCCGAGCCGTCGAAATTTCGTCCGGCTCCCCGGCGCAAAAGATGGACGAATGCATCGCGGTTGGGGCCAATTTCGGCGCCGTATCGACGAAGGTAATCGCCAAGATCGAACAAGGAATTCGGCGCGTATGCTTGGCTACGGCGGTGGGTCAGATAATGTTTCAGGGGTGAAATTCGGGCCGGGAGATCATAACGCCCTGCGTACCAGGCCGGATCGAAGTAGCACACCGGTCGCAAACCCGACCGTTCGCCGATCCGGATATAGTGGGACAGGGCGTTCACGCCTTCGGCCCCCTCCCCGAGATAGAGATCCGCGTACCAAACCGGATCGAAATAGAGGTTCGGGCGCCGGCCCTCCCGGCAGCCGAATTGGCAGAAATGCAGCAGGGGGTCGCATCCGTCCGCCGCCACGTCTGGGGCTTCGATGAGGTAATGATTGATGTCAAACAGACCCGACTTCGCGATGACGGCATAATCGCCGGAGGGCTTTCCCATGGAACACCGTCGACAATGGACCCGAGACGCGAGCGGGATCGACGCGCCCATGCAATTCTAATCTCTGAGACGGAAGGCTACGTCGTCGTGATACGCGTATAAAAATACGAATTCTCGAATTTGAGATCGACGCCCGAACCCGAAATCCAGTCATAGTCATGATGGGGCTGGTCGCGACAGCGGGCGATGAGATCCGCGCGTTCGTTCGGTATCGCGAGGTGGTCCGTCGGCCACTCCGTCCGGATCCGAAGAAGACTGTAATCGAGGGCGAGAAAGCGCTCGATGAGGATCTTCGAACTCGAACCGCTCCGTCGAAGATGATCCTCCTCGATCTCGAGGAAGACGACGGGGCGGTCCCGCGCGAGCAATTCGCGCATCCCCTCGACGGCCAGGGCTTCCGAACCCTGGATATCCATCTTGATGAAGGTGATCGGCGGCAGGCGCAGGTCGTCGAGGCGGATGGTGGACACGCCGTCGCCGCCCCGGCCGATCCGGGTCAGGCCGAGATTGACCGTTCCATCCGCCGTCAGGGTCGCGTCCGGGGGCTCCATCTCCACCCTGTCGCCCGAGCGGTCGGTCACGGCCATCCGGTAGGTGCGGACGTTGCCGAGTCCGTTGGCGAGGACGTTTCGGTGCAGTTGCGAGAAACACAGATCGAGGGGCTCGAACGCATGGACCGACCCCTCGGGGACCAGGCGCGCGAGACCGACGGTATGAACTCCGAAATTGGCTCCGAGGTCGAGAATATGGGATCGCGGGTCGAGGACGAGGGCCGCGAATGCGTAGAGATGCGGCTCCCAGTCCCCCGTCAGGCTCAGCGTCCGCCCGATGTAGTCCCCGTCGACGACGAAGAACCGGCCGCGCTTCGAGTCCACTTCCCGGAACACGGGCCAGGAGGCCCCCGACGGCGTCGGAGCCCGTGCGTCCGCCCGCAGGTCGTCGAGGAGAGACCGCCATTCCGGGATGCGGACGCGCCAATCGTAGGTCTGGCGGCAGAAAGCCTGCTGGGCCGAGGCCTGCGCCGCCTGCCCCATCCAGGGATCGGACAATTCCTGCCGCAGGATCTCGGTGAACGCGGCGGCGTGGGCGTCCGGGTCCGCCACGAAGGGATAGAGGCGTGCAAAGCCCGCCGTGGTTTCCGGGAGGGCGCCGAGGGTCGGGCACAGAACGCGACAACCGGCGGCCATCGCCTCGATGACCGCAAGGCACGAGGTTTCCGCGAAAGTACTCGGATAGGCCAGGATGTCGATCCCCGCGAGGGCGGCGCGAAGGTCGGCATTGGGCAGGAGCCCGTGGTAGTGGACGCCCGGCAGAGTGGCCGCCCGCGCGTAGAGGGCCTCGTATGGCGCGTCGTCGGCGTCGCGGCCGTAGAGCTTGTGCGACGACCAGACGTGGAGTTCGGCCCATCGCGGCGCCAGTCGAGCCCAGGCTTCGAGGAGAATCGCGAGGCCCCGATAGGGAACGCTGGTATAGGCGACCTTAAGGGGAAGATTCCGTCGCGCGGGACGATCCACCTGGGGCACCTCCGTGGCATTGCGCAGGACGAGGCAACGCTCCGGGGGGAGTTCGAACGCCGCGAGAAACCCCGCGCGCTGCCACTCCGAGACGAAGACGAACCGCGCCACGCGGCGCACCTTCTCGGAATCCCGAAGCCAAGCCACCGCCGCCTGGTCGGGCGCATGGTGGATCCAGATCACCAAGGGACGTCCGTCGAGTCCCGCCGCGTCGTAGCCGTTCAGACGCAGGTCGATGGCGACAAGGTCGGGGCCGAGGTGGCGGGACAACCCGGCGGCCATGATCTCCGTGCCGCCCTGCGGCTGCTCGGGGCTCCACCGCGCGGCACGGGCAGGCACCGGCATTGGCGTCGTCGCCGCGATGCCCCCACGGGCGGAGGGCAGGAGGCCGCGTCCGGGATCGTAGGGGACCGGCAGCTTCTCGAGGGCGAAGCGGGCATTGGCCACGTGTCGCGGACGATCGTCCGCCGGCACCTCGGTGCAGGCGAGGAGATCGAGACAGGCCGAGAGGCAGTCCCGGTACCGGCCGGCCCAATAGGCGTTGACCGCGTACTCGTCCCGCAGACCATAGGCGTAGATCCAGGGTTCGACGAACAGGCCGCCCTCCGGCGCCACGAGGCCGAGGCCGGCTTGCGCAAACCGAAAGCCTTCCGCGTAGTGGCCGGCGAGGCGGCAGGCGCGACTGGCGCCGTGGCGCGCCTCCGCCCGGTCGGGCCGGATCGCGATGGCCCGCCGGTAAGTCTCCAGGACCGTGTCCATGGGCCGGCCGAGACCAGCCATGAGCCCGGCGGCGGTGCAGAGGGCGACATAGACTTCGTCCTCCCAGAAACCGAGGTCCGCCCGTCTGAGATAGGCGTCGACGGCTTCCTCGGCGGCGCCGCAATCCCGATAGCTCTGGCCGAGGTAGAACAGGTAGCGGGCGGTGAGGAACGGGTCCGTCTCCGACGCCAGGGCCGCTTGCAGGAGCGCGGCGTCGCGCCGGTAGGTCTCCGGATCGCGGCGGCGGGCACCGTCGTGGTTGCGCCGCAGGGTCAGGCCGAGGGCACCCGCGCGGGTCGCCTCGGGGCAGTTCGGGAACTCGTGCAGGACACCCCGGTAGACCCATGTCAGGGCGTTTCGCACAACCTGAGTCCGTCGATACGTGATCGAACCATCCGCGATGGCGACGTCGTAGGAATCCGCGTCCAGGGTCGGCAGGGTGTAGCCGGGCGGAAGGAGGAGTTCGTCGTCGGCATCGATGACGAGGGTGTAGGTGCCGTGCGGGCGGGCGAGGGCGAGGGCTTCGGAGCGGTTGTGCCCGAAATCGACCCAGGGCCGCTCGATCAGGGTGCCCGGCAGATCGCCGAGGGCGGCCCGCACGAGGTCCTGGGTGCCGTCGGTGGAGCCGGTATCGACCACGATCCAATGGTCGATGAGCGATCGCACGGAGGCGAGACACCGGCGGATGACCGGTGCCTCGTTCCGAACGATCATGGCGAGGCAAAGAGACTGACCGGACGGCGTCATGCTCGAGCCACGGGCGGCATCAGGCTCGCCGCAGGAGCCGCGACAGGATCGACCGCCTCCCGCGCTCGGCGGGGGCCGCCTTCGGCGCCGCGAGCCCTGCCCGTACGCGCTCCAGCACCGGGCCGGCGACGACGAACGGGGCGCAGGCCATCTCCCAATTCAGGGATGCGAAATCGGGATGGAGGCGGACCGGGCCGTCGTGGTTCTCGAAATCGGCGCGGTTGCCGCAATCGAGGAAGCTCTCGGCCGGCAGGCCATTGGCCACCAGCACGTCGTGAACGGCGAGCTCCACGTGATGATAGACCACGGCGGCCGGCGCGACCTGCGCGACGGCGCCGCCGTCGATCAGTGCCTCGGCCGGGATCAGCACCCCGTCCAGGAACAACGCATGGGCGGGCGAGACGAAAAGGTCGGTGTGCGGACGCCCATGGCCGAAGGCGTGGGCGGCGACCCGCACCGGCCGGACCCGCTCGGGCCGGGGGTGGCGAGTCAGATCGAGGCTACGGTGACCGACCCATTGCACGCGGACCGTCGCCCCCGAGGCGGTGACCACCGCGTCGCCTGCTCGCAGATCCTCCACCGGCCGCTCACCCTCCGGCGTGAGGATCAGCGTACCCCGGGCATAGCAGGGCGCATCGCTTCCAGTGGCACCCGTGGCTCCAGCGGGACCCGTCGCGCCCATGGCTCCAGCGGGACCCGTCGCGCCCGTTGCTCCAGCGGAACCCGTCGCACCCGTCGCGCCAGCGGAACCCGTCGCACCCGTCGCGCCAGCGGAACCCGTCGC
>NZ_FOPM01000014.1:0-75492 GCF_900113485.1 Methylobacterium gossipiicola | reverse complement strand
GTGGCACCCGTCGCGCCAGAACCGGTGGGACCCGTCGCGCCCGTCGGACCGAGGGCGCCCGTCGCTCCCGTCGCGCCTGTGGCGCCCGTCGCCCCAGTGGCGCCCGTCGCTCCCGTGGCGCCGGTCCCAACCGCTTCGGTCGTTACTTCCAAACTATTTCCGCCATTGGCCGTGGCACCGCCACCAACCGTATCGGTTACAGAGGTGTTAGCCTGCCCAAAATAAGCAGTATAGCTCGTCCCCGACAAAAGCGAACTACTATCATCGAGGACAATTTGGCCGCCGTATGAGTTCTGACTCGGCCCGCCACCGGTAACCGTCGCGGTGATGAACTGATTGTTTGTGGCATTATAGATTGTTATAAATTCGCCGGCACCATAACTTGCATTGCCGCGAAAATTCAATATCGTCTGGGCCATTGAACAAGCAACCAATATTTGATTGAACGCCCCCGGGTCTTAGCCACAAGATGGACCCGTGACCACAAGACTCGCTCCTCCGAAAGGAGTGACATGCGGACGGGCTGGACGAAAGATGAAAACGCAGCCGATGCGATCATAGATTGCCTAAGACGTTCCGGCGTGGCATTCTCGCATCAGTGGTAAGACAGGCGACTTCTCCCGCACGGGATGCGCCCCATTTCGGGTGTTCTTATCTCCGGCATCGGTGTCTCAGTTTAATTTCAGAATGAGGTTATACCATGGATCCGATGCTCGGCATGATCTATCTCGTTCCCTACAATTGGGCGCCTCGGGATTATTTGATCTGCCAAGGTCAGAAGGTGAACGTCAATCAATACCAAGCCCTCTTCAGTCTCATCTCCAACCTCTACGGCGGCGACGCGGTGCTGAATTTCGGCCTGCCGAATCTGCAGGGGCGGGCGCCCATCGGTTTCGGCACGGCGTCGAGCGGCACCAACTACCTCCTCGGCTCCGTCACGGGCACGGAGAAGAACACGCTCAGCACCGCCAACCTGCCGGCCCACAATCACGGCGCCACCTTCGAGGCGAAGACGGGCCAGCAATCCGTCACCATCCCGGCGGTCACGGGCAACCTCCAAGTCGGCGTCACCGTGAATGCGACAACTGCCGTGGCGACGAGCGGGTCGCCGACGGCCTCCGCCAACATGCTGTCGAGCGGGGGCGTCACTAAAATTTATGGCCAGACGCAGACCTCCAACCTCGTGGCCCTCAGCGGGACCTCGGCCACCGTCACCGGCAATCCCTCGATTCCGGCCAACACCGTGACCATCAACACGGTGACGGGCGGAGCCGTGACGGTCAGTCCGACGGGGAACGGGGCGCCGGTCAGCAACATGCAGCCGTCCCTGGCCCTGAACTTCATCATCGCCGTGAACGGCATCTACCCGGACCGGCCGTGAGCCGGGACCTCGGCACCCTCTCGGCCGACCTGTTCGCCCCCCTCGTGGGGGCGGATTTTGCGTTGCGGGTCGGCGATGGATCGACCCTGACGGTGCGGCTTTCGCACTGCGTGACGCATCCCCGCGCCACCATGGTCGGAAGCCCACGCACGGCCTTCGGCCTGGAATTCGAACGCCCGGCCAAGGGCGTGCCGTCGTTCACGGGAGGCGACTTCGTGCTGTCGCATCCGGACCTGGGTGAGATCGGCCCGCTCTACGTCGAACGCATCCTGCCGACGGGTTACGGGCCGAACACGGCGGTCTTCCAGATCGTCTTCAACTGAGCCGCGCGCAGCCCGGATTTCCGCCATGGCGTCTCCCCCCGGCTCCATCCCCCTGCTCGGGGGCCTCGACCTTCGCCACACCGGTCCGCGCGACATGCCGTTCCTCCTCGATCTGTTCCGGGAGGCGCGTCCGTGGCTCGCGTGGGCCGATCTCGACCGCGACGCGATCCAGGCCCTCTACGAGCAGCAATACCGCGCCATGCGTGCGGGCCAGGAGTCGCTGTACCCGGAGCATCTCGATTTCGTCGTCGAGCGAACCGGGCAGGCAGTGGGCCGCCTCATCGTCGATCTCGGCTACGCCGACTGGCGGGTCTCCGAACTTCAGATCGTGGCGGCGGCGCGCGGCAAGGGCATCGGTTCGAGCGTGATCCGCAGCCTGCAGCAGGCCGCCGGCTCCCAGCGGATGCCCATCACCCTCTCCACGCCGATGTTCGGCTCCGACGGTCGCGCCGTGTACGAGCGCCTCGACTTCAGGGTCACCGCCGTCCGCCCGCCGCATTACGACATGGCGTGGTCTCCAACGCGCTCATAGGATTCACGCCGGACAGAGCGACTCCAGGGCGAGAGTCCTACGAAGCGTGTTCTGCGCGGTATGCCAGCGCGGGCCGTGGCCGCGTCCAGATCTCTCCCGGAGCGGGAAGACCCGCAGCGCCGGCATCGCTTCGATCGCGGTCCCGGTCGTGCATGAAGCGCGCATCATCGCGGCGGGAAAAGGTTGAACCCGATTCAGAACGCAACCGTGATACCGGTTGACACATCGGAAGTGGCACGGCAGGAATGCCGTACGTGCCCGCGTGGTGAAATTGGTAGACGCGTTCGACTCAAAATCGAATGCCGCAAGGCGTGGGGGTTCAAGTCCCTCCGCGGGCACCAAGCCTCATTCCCCAGACAGCCGATCTCTATCCTCGATCATGGCGGCGACGCCTGGAGCGGGCGCATCGCCCGGCCCTGGCCTGTCCTGTCCATCGGATTGCGCCGGTGGACGCGCGGGGCCGAACGATGGGGCGGGTGTGACGTCCCTCGTGAGGCCCCGGCGCCCTCACGCGGCCCGGTTCTGCTCGGCGGCGGCGCCGTCGAGGAGGGTTGACCAGCTCAGTTGCGCGGCGAGGTGGAGCACCACGGGGGCGAGCCAGCCGCGGGTGTGGAACTCGGCCACCACCGTGCCCGGCAGCGCCCGGAACGCCGCCTCGTCCACCACCTGGAACCCCGTCACCACCGCGTTCGGCGCGGCCTCGGGAGATGGGGCCGCTTCGGCGGCGGGGTCGGTCGCGCCGTTGGTCAGGCGCAGCTCGGCCGTGCGCGGCACCAGCAGGCCGTGCTCGACCAGGGCGGCCGAGAAGGCCTCCGTCGCGGCATGCTCCCGGGCATAGGCCTCGCACATCGCCATCGCCGCGCTCGCCCGCTCCGTCGGACGGCCCTCGGCGTCGAACAGGGCCTCGGCCCCGTCCCTCGCCGCGTCGGTGCTCACCAGGGCGCTTGTGGTGTCGAGGCCGAGCAGGCGCGCCCCGCCCGCCTCCGCCTCCACGGCGATGAAGGGATAGCGCCGCAGATAGGCCGGGACGTAGTGGCCCGCCCGCCAGGCGCCGTCCTCCGCCACGAACAGGTTGCGGCCCGCCGTCAGGCCGGTGAGCGCCAGGGGCAACGCCCCCGCATCGGCCGCGAACACGATGGGGTAGCTGCGCCCGGCGGCGGCGAATTCGGGCAGGGTCAGGGGAATGGCGGCGGTGCCGGCGGCGAAGCCGAAGCCGGGATCGCGCCGCAGGCCGAGGCCGCGATGATCGGGAAAGCGCAGAACCGTCGGTGGGCCGTAGAGGGGCGGCAGGCCGGTGGCGGGGGGCTGGGTCATGACACGGTCTCGGAACGGGGGGGGCGCCCGACCGGCGCGGCCGGACGCGTGACGGGGGGTGGCGCCGGGTGTGCCCGGCGTCAGCGGGTCTTGAGGGCGGCGTCGAGGGCCTGCGGCAGGCCCTTGAGGGAGAACGGCAGGCTCACGGGACGGCGGGCCCCGTCCTCGAACTGCAGGGTTCCGGCGCCGCTGGCCCCGCGCAGGATCTGCTCGGCGCCCTTGTCGAGTTCGGCCTCGGCGAAGCAGCCCTGCAGGCAGCGCTTGAACTCGAGGGCGAGGGGCTTGGCCTTCTCGCCCGGTTGCAGCTTGGCCCCGGCCGGCAGCCAGATCCCGGCCGGCAGCTGCACCACCAGCCGCAGGGGCCCGTCCGAGACCAGGCGGCCGAGGGCGATCAGCGCGATCGTGCCGCCCTGGTTTTGGCCCTGGGCCTGCATCTGCAGGGTCTGCGTCGCCTCGCATTGCTTCGCCGTGGCCGAGGCGGCGACGCAACGCACGAGCCAGTCCTGATAGGTCGCCGTCGTCATCTGCGGATCGGACCCGGCCGGGTCGGCCGGAGCCGGGGTCGCGGTCGGGGGCGCGGGGGTGTTCTGGGCCATCTTCTCGGCCGGGGCAGCCTCGACGAAGGCGAGGCCGGCCGGGAACGCGGCCAGAAGCCCGGCCAGGGTCAGGCCGAGACGGGCCGTCCTCGCGCCCCGCCGCTTCGGTCCCTGGGTCATCGTCGTGTGTCCTCTCGTGTTCGTCCGGAAGCGACGGGGCCGGCCCGGCCCGGCCACGGGGTTCGAGGGGCGTCCCGCCCTAGAACCGCAGAGAATATTGCGCCGAGAAGGTGTTCTGCGACGCGCGCGGGCCGACCTGGCCGCTGTAGTTGACCTGGATCCGCGACAGCTCCGAGATCTCGTAGGCGAGGCCCGCCCCCACCAGGGCCATGTCGCGGGCCACCGGCACGCCGGCGATCCCGAGCGGCGTCGTCCCGCCCGGCAGGAACAGGCTCGCGTTCGGCACCACGTCGCCCAGGGCGTGCTGCCAGCCCAGGGTCAGGCTCGGCATCAGGGTGTGCCCGGCGACGCTGAACGTCGTCGCGGCCCGGACCCCCAGGGTTGTGTAGCCCACGCCCTGGCCCTGGACCGTGCCGGTCAGCCCGGCTCCGCCGAGGCCGCCCTCCCGCACCCGGTGGGCGGCGACGTCGACATAGGCCAGGCCCGCGAACGGCTGCAGGGCGTAGCCCCCGAGCGCGATGTCGTAGGAGGCCTCGCCGAACACCTGCGTCGTCGCCACCGTCTCGCGCGAGGCGTTCGAGGCCGAGAAGCCGGGGATCGCCACCGCCCGCAGCGCCGACACGTCGTGCCAGCCCCGCGACACGCCCCCCTTCAGGCCGAACCCGTCCCACTGCCCGCCCGCATAGGCGCCGATGCCGTAGTTCGTGAACGATCCGTTCGAGGCTCGGGCGTTGAGGTCGAAGATCGACTGGCTCACGCTCCCGACCACGCCGGCCCGGATGCCCTCGCCCACCTGGACGTCGATGCCGCCGAGGACGCCGCCGATCCGGTTCGCGATCGACGCGGCGTTGCTCCCGCCCAGGCGCTCACCCAGCCCGCCGAAGGCCTGGGCCCACAGGGTCGGGGCGAAGTCGAGGGCGAGGTCCTGGGTCACCGGGCCGGAGCCCCGCGCCGCCCGGGTCAGCAGAGTGCCACCGCCCGACTGGCGCAGGCGGGCGCCCACCCCGTCGCGCAGGTAGACCGATTGCTGCTGCAGCACGGTGTTGAGCGAGGGATGCACCTCGCCCCCGAGCTGGTCGAAGGCGAAGGCCACCGCCCCCTCCGGAAGGGTCATCAGCGTGTCGTGGATGCGGTTGCCCGCCCCCAACGCCTGAGCCGCCGCCGCCACGGCGATCTGGTTGGGGCTGCGGGCGAACGCCGTGAAGGCCTGCCCGGTATAGGTCAGGCCGAGATAGACGTTCTGCGCGTCGTAGCTCAGCACCGGATCGAGGAAGGCGTAGTCGCTCGTCACCGTGCCGAACCGGCCGGTCAGCGTCGCGGTGGTGCTCAGGATGGTGTAGCGCGCCGTCGGGGCATAGCGCCCCGGCGTCGCCTGCACCCGTACCGCCGCCTGCGACGAAAGGGTCACCGGGCCGGTGGCAGTGATGAGGTCGTGCCGCCCGTCCGGGGTGACGTCGACGGCGTAGAGCGCCCCGGCGTTGAACGCCACCGGACCGGTCACCGTCAGGGTGCCGGGCGAGTAGCCCGGCGAGGCGGTGCCGCCGCTGTTGATGGTCAGGCCGCCGATGGTGGCGGTACCGCCGAGGACGCCGCCGGCCTCGATCACGAACGGCGAGGTCGTGGCCGAGCCCGGATCGAGCCGGACCATCGTGTCCTTCACCCCCACCGGGCCGGTATAGGCGTCGGTGGCGGTGAACAGCACCCGGCCGCCGCCGACGAACTCGACCTTGCCCGAGCCCTTGATGTTGCCCTGGAAGCCGTAGGTGTCCGAGCGGTTGAACACGAGGCGGGCGTTGTTGAGCACCTCGCCGGAGATCGAGCCCGCCGTGCCGCCGTTGCCGATCTGCAGGGTGCCGTCATCGATGGTGGTGCGCCCGGCATAGCGGCCGGTGCCGAGCAGCAGCAGGGTGCCGGCGCCGGTCTTGGTCAGCCCGCCGGAGCCCGTGAGGTCGCCGCCCAGGGTCAGGGTGTCGGTGGCCGCCGTCACCGCCACGGTGCCGCCGCCGCCGCCCAGGGTCACCGTCCGGCCCGAGGCGAAGCTCGCCGAGGCCGCGAGGGTGCCGCCGTCGAGGGCCACCGCCCCCGACGCCGCCCCAAGGGCGGCATCGCCACCGACCTGCAGGGTGCCGGCGGTGATCGCCGTGCCGCCCGTGTAGGTGTTGAGGCCCGTGAGCACCGTGGTGCCGCTGCCGGCCTGGACCACCCGGCCCGTGCCCGAGATCGCCCCGGTGAAGCGGGCCGTATCGGAGCGGTCGAACACCAGGGTGCCGGCATTGGCGACGTCGCCCTGGATCGATCCGGCGGTGCCGCCGGCGCCGAGCCGTAGGGTGCCGGCGGTGATCGCCGTGCCGCCCGTGTAGGTGTTGGCCCCGGCCAGGATCAGGGTGCCGAAGTCGCTCTTGTCCAGCCGGGCGCTGCCCGCCAGCGTCGCGGCGATGGTCGCCTGCGTCTTGGCCCCGGCGACGGTGCCGTCGCCGACCCGGATCGTCGCCGTGGCGCCCGTCAGGGTGAGGGGGCCGCCCGCCACCGTGTAGCCGCTCTCGACGAACTGCATCCCGGCCGTCCGCACCGGGCCGGCGGTGTCCACCGTGACGGTGCCGGCCGTGCCCTGGAACACCGCGAAGCCCGCCGGCCAGCGCCGGTCGATCGTGCCGTTGGCGTTGGTCCAGTTCGTGCGCGCATCGGCGCTCCAGGTGCCGGTGCCGCCGACCACGCCCTGGCTCAGGCGGGTGCCGGCGCCGTTCCAGAACGCCATCGGGCTGTTGGCGTCCTCCACGAACAGGTTGACCTGATGGGCCACGGAGGTCTGCACGCCGCCGAGCAGGCCGTCGGGCAGGGCGCCGACGCCCATGCCAGTATCGGTGAGACGCCCGCCATAGGACAGGATCCGGTAGACGCCGAGGCCGAAGCCCGTGGTCGGCGTCACCGCCAGGGTGCCGCCGAGGCGAACGTCGCCGGCCACTCGGAACACCTCCGTGGTGCTCGGCGCGCCCAGCGTCACCGCCAGGGTGGCCTTGCCGGCCATGTCGAGGGCGCCCAGGCCGAGGCCGGCGCCGGGCTGGCCCGCGAGGGTGCCGCCGTCGAGGACGTGCACCGTGCGCGCCACCCGGCCGCCTCCCGACAGGGTAGCCCCGTCCTGGACGGAGACGTCGCCCGCCAGACCGCCGGTGACCGCCAGGGTGCCGCCCGCGACCCGGGTGTCGCCCGTGTAGGTGTTGGCCCCCGACAGGATCAGGGTACCGGAGCCGCTCTTGGTCAGGCCGCCGCTGCCCGAGAGCAGGCCGGAAAAGCCCGTGCCGGTGTTGTCGCCGCCGACGCCGAGGCGGGCGCCGTCGAGGACGACTTGGCCGGCCCCGGCGAGGGAACCGATCGCCTCGTCGCCGCGCAGGACGAAGCGGGCGCCGTCCGACACGCTGACGGCGCTGGTGTCGCCGATGGCCCGGCCGCCGGTGGCGATCAGGGTGCCTTCCGCGACCTGGGTCGCCCCGCCATGGGTTCCGCCGCCGCCCAGGACCAGGGTGCCGGTGCCGGTCTTGGCGAGGTTGCCGAGACCCGTGAGGGTGCCCGTCAGGGTCAGGGTCCGGCCGTCGTCGACGAGGACGGTGCCGCCGCCCGCGCCGCCGGCAGAGGTCAGGGAGATCGCCCGCCCGTCGGTATAGGTGGCGCTCGCCCGCAACGTGCCGGCGCCGCTGAGCGCCAGGGCGCCGGTGCCCAGCGCGCGCGCGTCGGTGGTCACCTGCAGCAGGCCCTGGCTCACCGTCGTGGTGCCGGTATAGCCCTCGCTCTGGCCCGACAGGGTCAGCGTGCCAGCCCCCGTCTTGGCAAGGCAGCCGCCGCCGCTCAGGCTGCCGGAGAAGGCGCCGCCGGAGGCGGTGAGGCAATGGCCGTTGAGGGCGATGCCACCGCCTCCGAACAGCGATCCCACGGTCTCGCCGGCATCGGTCAGGCTCAGGCCCGCCCCGGCCGCCACGGTCAGCGCGGCGCTGTCCGACAGCGACGCGCCGCCGGCGATCTCGAGCCGGCCGGAGGCGATCGTGGTGGCGCCGGCATAGGTATTGGCGCCGGTCAGGCGCAGGGTGCCGGGACCGGACACGGTCAGCGCGCCGGCGCCGGACAGGACGCCCGACAGGGTCAGGACCTGCCCGGCCTCCACCGCGACGACGCCGCCGCCGACCCCGTCCACGGCCGTGAGGGAGACGGCGCGCCCATCCGCGAAGCCGGCACCGGCCCGGAGCGTGCCCTGGCCTTGCAGGGCGAGGGCGCCGCCGCCGAGCGCCTCGGCCGCCAGGACCCGGATCGCGCCCGCCGCGATGGTGGTGCCGCCGGTATAGGGGTTGACCCCGGTCAGGCTCAGGGTGCCGCCGCCGCGCTTGATCACGCGGCCGGAGCCGGAGATCGCCCCGGCCAAGCCGGTGGCGTCGGCGCGGTCGAACACCAGGGTGGCGTTGTTGATCACGTCGCCCTGGATCGAACCGGAGGTGGCGCCGTCGCCGACCTGCAGGGTGCCGGACGAGACAAGGGTCCCGCCCGTATAGGTGTTGGCGCCGCCGAGGATCAGGGTGCCGAGGTCGGTCTTCTCCAGGCCGGTGGTACCGCCGAGGGGCGCGAACACCCGCGCGACGGATCCGGCCCCCGCCGCCGTGCCGTCGCCGACGCGGATCTGGGTGCGGCCGCCGGGGCTCGCCAGGGTGAGGCCGGCGCCCGTGACGGTGTAGCCGTCGACCATGAACTGCACCCCGGTCACCGCGACGGGCTTCTCGGCGGCCGCCACCGTGACGGTGCCGGGGGCGCCGGCGAACACGGCGTAGCGCCCGTCCCAGGCCCGGGCCTGGTTGGCCTGGGCCGTGGTCCAGTTGGTGGTGGCGCCGCCATCCCAGGTGCCGGAACCGCCATGGACGGTGCCGTCGGGGGTGGTGGTGGCGCCGTTCCAGTACAGCAGGGAGCCGTCGAGCACCGTGAGGGCGAGCTGTCCGGGCAGGTGCTCGATCCGGTAGCCGTAGGCCGTCGGGGTGGTGCCCAGCCGCAGGCCGGTATCGGCGGCCAGCGTGGTGTAGTCGATGAGGCGGTAGAGGCCGAGGGCGAGGCCGTCGACGGCGGTGACGTCGAGGCGGCCGCCGAGGGACAGGGTGCCGGCCTGGATCGCGGCGTTGCCCGTGCTGGCCCCGAGGCTCACCGCCAGGGTGGCGTTGGCCGCGAGGTCGAGGCGGTTCACGCTCAGGCCGTAGAGGCCGGCGCCCGCCACGGGGGCGGCCCGCAGGGTGGCGCCGTCCGCCACCGTCACGGCGCCCGCAATCGTGGCGCCGCCGTCGGTCGGACCCGCCAGGGTGGCGCCGGCCTGGACGGCGACGTCGCCCTCGAACCGCGCGCCGCCGGCCAGCGCCAGGGTGCCGGCCGCCACGCTGGCGCCGGCCCCGGCGCCGTTGACGCCGCCGAGCGTCAGGGTGCCGGCACCGCGCTTGATCAGGGCGCCCGTGCCCGTGATGGCGCCGCCGGGGGTGATGTCGTCGGCCCGGTCGAACACCAGGGTGCCGGCGTTGGCCACCGCCCCGAGGATCGACCCGGCGGTCCCGCCGTCGCCCACCACCAGGGTGCCGGCCGTCACCGTGGTGCCGCCCGTGTAGGTGTTGGCGCCCGTGAGCGTCAGGGTGCCGGTGCCGATCTTCTCCAGGCGCTGGCCGCCGCCGAGGACCGATGCCAGGGTGGCGGTGCCGCCGCCGGACGCGGCATCGTCCTGGACCAGGATACGGCTCACGGGGTTGCCGCGGAAGCCCGCCAGGGTCAGGCCGCCGCCCGTGACGGTGTAGCCCGAGGTGAGGAACTCCATCGCGGCGATGGTGGGGGCCGTGGCCCCCGCCACCGTGACGGTGCCGGCCCGGCCCGCGAAGATGGCGAGGCCGGTCTGGGTCCAGGCCGTGGCGTCGGCGCCGGCCGCGTCGGTCCAGACGGTGTCGGCGCGGTCCACGTTCCAGGTGCCGGAACCGCCCGCGACGGTGCCGCCGCCGGACTGGCGGGGGCCGTTCCACCATTGCCCGGCGGCGACGACGAGATCGACCCGGCCGGCACGGGCGGTGTCGACCCCGAACAGGGCGTGGGTGGGGGTGGTGCCGAGGGCGAGGCCGCCGCCCGCGAGGGTGCCGGCGTAGTCGAACAACCGGTAGGTGCCGCTCCGGTAACCGCTTCCGGCCGTGAGGTTCAGGGTGCCGTCGAGGGTGAGGCCGCCATCGATGGTCACGGCGGCGGTGTTCGACGGCGCGCCCAGGGTGGCCTGCAGGATCGCGCCGGGCTTCATCACCACGGTCTGGTTGACGATCAGGTTCGTGTCGCCGGCGGCCAGCATCCGCAGGGTGCCGCCCGCCTCGACGGTCAGGGGGTCGTTGACCATGCCGGCGCCGCCCGCGGGATCGCCCGCGAACGCCCCGCCCGCCTTGACGGTGATCGCTCCGCCGAGCTGTCCGCCATACATCTGTAGGGCTCCGCCCGAGACGGTGACGCCGCCGCCGAGCTCGCTGAAGCTGGACAGCGTCAGGGTGCCGGCGCCGCGCTTCTCCAGGGTGCCGATGCCGTAGATGCTGCCGAGGAAATCCACGTTGTCCGAACGGTCGAACACCAGGGCGCCTTGGGTGAACACGTCGCCCGTGATCGAGCCGGCGGTGCCGCCGTCGCCGATCACCAGGGTGCCGGCCGAGACCAGGGTTCCCCCCGCGTAGGTGTTGGCGCCGGTGAGCGTCAGGGTGCCGGTGCCCTGCTGCTCCAGGCCGCCCGAGCCCGAGATCGCGCCCGCGAAGGTCACGGCGTCCGAACGCTCGAACACCAACGTGCCGTTCGTGACGACGGGGCCCTGGATCGATCCGGTGGTCCCGCCGTCGCCGATCTGCAGCCGGCCCTCCGAGATCGTGGTGCCGCCCGTATAGGTGTTGGTGCCGGTGAGGATCGTGGTCCCGCGCCCGGTCTGGATCAGGCCGCCGCTCCCGGTGGCGATCGCCCCCGAGAGCGTCAGCGCCCCGTAACCGTTGTAGAGGGTCAGGGTGTTGCCCGCGCCCGTGATGCCGCCGCTCAGGGTCAGGCTGCCCTTGTACTTCGCGATCGTGGTATCGGCCGCCAGGGTGATGGCTCCGGCATAGCCGTTGGTGCCGGAATACGAGGTCAGGGCGCCGCCCTCGGGGACACTGCCCGAGAGGGTCAGGGGCACGGCGTCGACCGTGACGTCGTGACCAAGCCACAGGGTGCTGCCGGCCTGCACCGTCACCGGACCGGTGCCGAGGGCCTTGCCGTTGTCGATGGTGAGGGAACCGGCCTTCACGATCGTGCCGCCGGTGTAGCTGTTGGCCTGGGTCAGTGTCAGGGAGCCGGTCCCCTCCTTGATCAGGCCGCCGGCCCCGAGGTCGAGGGTGCCGGCAAGGGTGGTGTCCGGATTGTCCGCCGAGACGGTCAGGGTGGTGCCGACGCCGGTGATGGCGCCGCCGAGGCGGACGCTCGACGGTCCGAACGGCCACGGATCGCTGACGATCCGCGTATCGGCCGCGAGGGTGATGGCGCCGTCGAAGCCGATCCCCCCGCTCAGCGCGCTCGAGCTGAAGCGCAGGGCGCCGGTCCCGGCGACGCCGGTTCCCGCCAGGGTCAGGGGTTCGGCGGCGACGGTCAGCGGCGTGACGGCGCCGCTGGTGTTGGTGGCGAGGTTCGGGTTGCGGAACGTCAGGGTGGCCCCGGCGGCCACGGTGGTGCCGATGGCGGTGGCGCCGAGCCCGGTGGCGGATTCCACCGTGAGGGTGCCGGAGCGGACGGTCGTCGCGCCCGTGTAGGTGTTGGCGCCCGTGAGCGTGAGGGTGCCGCCGCCCCCCTGCTCGAGGCTGCCCGAGCCCGAGATCGCGCCCGCGAAGGTCACGGCGTCCGACCGCTTGAACGTCAGGGTGGCCTTGTTGACGATGTCGCCGGTGATCGACCCGATGGTGCCGCCGTCGCCGACCTGCAGGGTGCCCGCCGTGACGGTGGTGCCGCCCGTGACGGTGTTGGCGCCCGTGAGGATCAGGGTGCCGGCGCCGGCCTTCTCGAAGGCGCCCGCGCCCGAGATCACCCCCGCATAGGTCGCGTCGGCCGCCGGCGCGAGGGCCAGGGTGCCGGCCGTGATGGCGGTGTCGCCCGTGTAGGTGTTGGCCCCCGACAGCACCAGGGTGCCGGCCCCGATCTTCTCCAGGCCGTGGCTGCCCGCGACGGGGGCCGAGACGGTGGCGAAGGTCGACGCGCCGTCGACGTTGATCTTCGGCGTGTTGGCGCCGTCCGCGAGGGTGAGGGAGCCGCCGGCGATGAGGTAGTAGGAGGTGACGAACTCCAGGCTCTTGGCCGAGACACCGCTATTGTCCACCGTGACGGTGCCGGGGCGGCCGGCGAAGAGCGCCGCCTTGCCGTCGGTCCAGGCCCTGTTCGTTGTGCCGCCGGCATTGGTCCAGTTAGTCGCGCCCCCCGCCGTCCAGGTGCCGTCGCCGCCCGTCACCGGGCCGGTGCTGCCCGTCACCGTCGCGCCATTCCAGTACAGGCCGGCCCCCAAGACGTTGAGAACGAGGTTGCTGGTCGTGACGCCCCTGGTGGTCGTGGTGGTGGTGCTGAACCCGTACTCGAAATCGGTCGGCGCCGTGCCGATGGTCAGCGCACCGGATTTCGTTCCGAAGTAGTTGAAGAGGATGTAATCGCCCTCGCCCATGGAGCCGGCATTGGTGATGTTGAGTGTGCCGCCGAGAGTCAGGTTGCCGCTGCCCGCTATTCGGTTCAGGCCGACCTGCGCCAACGCGGTGCTGCTGGGTGCATTCAAGGTGACATCGACGGTGGATGTCGAGGCGAGGCTCAATCCCTCCCCCGAGGAGATCGGCACCGAACCGTTCACCGTCGAAAGCTTGAGATGACCTCCGCCCTCGATCGTAACGTTCTGTGCAACGCTTGCCATCGCGCTGCCTGTCCCGCCAGTAGATAGGGTGGCCCCATCTTTAACGACCACCGAACCTTGTATTCCTCCGCTCGTTGAGGCGCTGCTGCTGCTGAGTCCAAGTTGGAGAATGCCCCTGGAAACGACCCAATCCTTGTATTGGCCAAGCTTTCCATTAGGAGTTACCACAGGGTACTTGTCTATCACCAAAGTGTCTGTGGCATTGTCCGTGCGAACCTCAAAGGCGGTGAAGTTCTTGAAAGGCGCGGTGCGGTTTGAACCGACGAGATCGATGCGGCTGGCGTCGAACTGGCCGCCCCTACCGCTGAACTTCAGGGTGTTGGATGTCCCCGATCCCGTTGCGCCGATCACGTTGCCGGTGAGGGTCGCGTAGCCGGTGCCGTTCCCCTGGAGTTCCAGCACGTTGGTGCCGGAGGTGAACTGGATCGCGTTGGCGCGAACCGCTCCATCGCCGCTGAGGCCGCCGCTGACGTTCGCGGTTGCCCCGAGAACGAGCGTCAGGTTCGAGCCGCCGATGCCGATGCCGCCCGTTCCATTCGACATCCCACCAGCGCCGCCGAGGATGGTGGCACCGGATTCGATCGTCAGGGTGGTGACGCCACCGCTGTTGACGGCGAAAATGCCGCTGCCACCTCGGCCGGCAAGCGCGCCAGACGACCCCCTCGCACCGCCCGCACCGCCTGTGACCACCGCCGATCCGGCAATCGTCCCGACCGTATCAACGATGCCCTTGATGTATAGACCGCCGCCGCCGCTGCCGCCACCGCCGCCGCCGTTGCCACCGTCACCCGGCGTAGGCACGAGGCCGCCGTCGCCCCCCCTGCCGCCAGTGAGAGAGTTTGTCAGGATATCCAGATTGTTGCCGGACGGCTCCATCACGGCCGCGAAGCCGCCGCCGCCGCCGCCGCCGGAAGCAGCAAAAGGATTGGATGACACTCCAGCAGAGCCGGCCGATCCGAGACCATCGAGGCTATAGAATCTGCCGGTGGAATAATATCCGTGAGTTCCGCCCGCACCGCCGCCGCGGTTATTGGTGCCACTGACCGCGCGACCGCCGCGACCGCCGCCATCGCCACTGCCGCCGCCACCGCCGCCGCCCGCGCTATCCCATGCGTCACTGCCGACCATCCCTGGGCCCGATACCGCGGCTGCACCGCCAAACGGCCTCGGACCGGCGCTCGAACCAGTGTAGCCGCCCGGGCCGCCCCAGCCGCCAGCGAGTTCCTCAATGCCATCAATAGGCGCAGCCAGGGCGGGCACCGCCACCAGCGCCGTCGAGGCAACCAAGGCGAGCAAGAATCCGGACCGCCGCGACCGCGACACCGTCCGCACCGCATCGCCCCGCACCGTCCCGGCCATCTCGTTCGACATTCGACCCATCCCCGCAAAGCCCGGCCGACGAGCGTGCCGCCCGGGCCTTTGTTGGGGCCATGAGTGACAGACGCGGGCCGCGAGAGAAAGTCTTTGGCGTCGCAAAACTAGTCTTTTCTTTATCGGATATATCAAATTATGCGCGGTGTTGCGAGAAATCTATGCTTCAATAAACGCAAAGGTTATCTTGCCTTGCAGACAGATCTCGATTCCCGACAGCCCCGCTTTCCGGTCAGGAGATCGCCCTGCACGGCCCGCGCGAGCGTCATCCAACCGACAACCGCATGTCCCATTCTGAGGCAATACGCGACGATCATGCTTCGCGCCGCGGCATCGAGCACCGATGGCTGCCGCTCTTCAAAGGCGATGCTTCGCCACAATCCCGATCCCATCGCGAAAACGGTCACACGCTGGGCGTGATCGAAAGGCACCCACTCTCGTTTCAGGCGATGCGCGTGCCGGTGCCCGGCACTGGCATCAAGGGTGATTGCCCCCCGAGCGCGAGGGCATCTACACAAGACCCGCGCGTGTCCGAACGCCGTCTCCCCCCGTAGGCCAACCGCCGGTTCCCGAGGTGCGCTCTGGGGCGGGTGGGCGCCGGCCGCCTCTGCCGACCGGGGGAGATTTCCCGACCCAACCCGCTCGCCACGCTTCCCCGGCTGTGCTCAAAGGGCCAAGGCCGTGCTCGAGGGGCATCGCCCGATGAAACCTCTCCGGATGCAGACCCGCCCATGATCCGCCGCCTCTACGAATGGATCCTCGCGCTCGCCGGCAAACCCTCGGCGCCCTGGGCCCTCGGCGCCGTCTCGTTCGCCGAAAGCTCGTTCTTTCCGGTGCCGCCCGACGTGATGATGGTACCCATGGCGGTGAGCCGGCCCGACCGGGTGTGGTTCTACGCCCTCATCACCACCCTGGCCTCCGTGGCCGGGGGCGTCCTCGGTTACGCCATCGGCGCCCTGCTGTTCGATTCCATCGGCCAATGGGTCTTCCGGGTCTACGGCCTGTCCGAGAAGGCCGCGACGTTCCAGGCGTCCTATGCCGAATACGGCCATTGGGTGATCCTGCTGAAGGGGCTGACGCCGATCCCGTTCAAGCTCGTCACCATCACGTCGGGCTTCGCCCATTACGACCTGTTCTGGTTCGTCGTGCTGTCGCTCATCACCCGTGGCGCGCGATTCTTCCTCCTGGCGGGACTTCTCGGCCGCTACGGCGTTCAGATCCGCGGGGTGCTCGACCGGCATCTCAACGTCGTCGCGGCCATCGCGGTCGCGGTCATCATCCTCGGCTTCGTGCTGTTCAAGGTGCTTCTCTAGATGAACTACGCGACCCTGCTGCGCCTGCGTCGCGGCGCCCTGTTCCTCGTGACGGCTTCGGTGGTGACCCTGGCGGTCGCCCTCACCTTCCAGTTCTGGCTGGGCTACGTCCCGTGCAAACTCTGCCTGACGGAGCGCCTGCCCTACTACGCCGCGATTCCCCTCGGCCTCCTCGGTCTCGTCCTGCCCGAGCGGGCGAGCCGCCTCGTCCTCGGCCTCGCGGCCCTCGGCCTCCTCTACGGTGCGGGCTTGAGCGTCTATCACGCCGGCGCCGAATGGGCGCTGTGGCCCGGCCCGACGGATTGCGGCGGCGGCTCCGGCGCGGCGCCCGCGACGGTAGCGGATTTTCGCACCGCCCTGGAAACCACGCGGGTGGCCGACTGCTCCACGGCCGCTTGGCGCTTCCTCGGAATCTCCCTCGCCGGGTGGAACGCCGTGGTGGCCTTCGGGCTCGCATCCGTCTCCGGCATGAGCGCCGCCAAGCGGTAAGTCTCAGTGCCGGTCGTCGGCGGCAGGCGGCAGGGGCGCGACCTCGATCCCCTCCTCCACCAGGGCCTCGGCCTCGTCGCGGGTGGCCTCGCCGTAGATCGGGCGCACGGGGGTCTCGCCGTAATGCATCCGGCGCGCCTCCTCGGGAAAGGCCGTGCCGACATCGTCGGCGGTGCGGATCACATGCTCGCGCACGGCCCGCATCAGGGCGCGGATGCGCTGCTCGGGCTCCGACAGCAGGGGCATGGGTTGGGGCGCGACGACCGGCAGGGTCTCGGACGCCTCGCCCCCCGGAGCCTCGACACCGAGGGGACGCGCGCCCCCGCGATCGGTCCGGGCCACGGCGGGCGCCATCATCCCCTTCGTCACCCGCGAGGAACCGCAGAGCGGACAGGCGACGAGGCCCCGCGCCGCCTGATCGTCATAGGATTCGCTCGACGGGAACCAGCTCTCGAAATCGTGGCCACCGTCGCAGACGAGGGTGTAGCGGATCATGGATGGGCTCGGGGCGCGGTCAGGCGGGGCGCCCGACCCGCTCCACGGTGAAGGGCCGGGCGTGCAGGAGCGCCGGGATGCGGGCGCGGGCATCCGTGACGCGGGCGAGGTCGATTTCGGCCAGGATGATCCCGGGCTCGTTGCCGCCGGCATCCGCCAGCACCTTGCCCCAGGGATCGACGATGAGCGAGTGGCCGTAGGTGTCGCGCCCGTCTTCGTGATGACCGCCCTGCGCCGCCGAGATCATGAACGAGCCGGTCTCGATGGCGCGCGCCCGGTGCAGCACATGCCAATGCGCCTCGCCGGTCTGCTGAGTGAAGCAGGCGGGGGCAGTGAGAATCGCGGCGCCCGCCTCGGCCATCGCCCGAAACAGGGCCGGGAAACGGATATCGTAGCAGATGGCGACGCCGACGGGCGCCCAGGGCGTCTCGGCCACCACGGCGCAGGCGCCCCCCGTATAGGTGGACGATTCGCGCCAGCGCTCGCCGTTGGGCAGGTCGACATCGTAGAGATGGACCTTGTCGTACGAGGCGGTGATCGCGCCCTCGGCGTCGATGAGGAAAGCGCGATTGGCGATCTTGTCGCCGTTGCGCACGGCGAGCGACCCGATCTGAACCACCACGCCGTGCTCGCGCGCCAGCTCGCGCAGGGCCGCGAGGGTCGGGTCCTCTTCCTGAGCCGAGACGTTGGCGAACAGCCGCGCCTTGTCGCGCTCGACCAGGGAGGTCATTTCCGGGGTCTGCACGTATTGCGCGCCGGCCTTCGCCGCCTCGCGCACGAGGCCAACCGCCGCATCGCGGTTGGCGAGGGGGTCGCGGCCCGAGCGCATCTGCACGCAGGCGGCGACGAAGCGGGGCGCGGTGCTCACGACGCGGCCACCATCGGTTCGAGCTTGCCGGCGCCATTGAGGGCGTATAGGTCGTCGCACCCGCCCACATGGGCGTCGCCCACGAAGATCTGCGGCACGCTGGTTCGCCCCCCGGCCCGCTGCACCATGGCGGCGCGCGACCCGGCCGTCCTCTCCACGTCGATTTCCGTGAAGGCGATGCCCTTCTCGCGAAGCAGGCTCTTGGCCGCCGAGCAATAAGGGCACCAGGCTGTGGTGTAGATCGTGACCGGCTTCATGTCGCAGGGTCCCAAGGCGTGTCACACCGCTTATAGGCGAGCCGCGTGGCTCTTCCTACTGCGGCGTTCCGCGGAGGGCGCGCCGGCCGCCGGCCCTCAGGCGGCGAGGAGTTTCTCGACCTCGTTGACGAGATCGCGCAGGTGGAACGGCTTCGACAGGACCTTGGCGTCCTTCGGGGCCTTCGAATCCGGGTTGAGGGCCACGGCGGCGAAACCCGTGATGAACATCACCTTGATGTCCGGATCGAGTTCCGTGGCGCGGCGCGCCAGTTCGATGCCGTCCATCTCGGGCATCACGATATCGGTGAGCAGGAGCTCGAACGGCTCCTCGCGCAGACGGTTATAGGCCGAGAGCCCGTTGTCGAACGAGAGCACGTCGTAGCCGGCATTCTGCAACGCCTTGGCCAGGAACCGGCGCATGTCGTTGTCGTCTTCCGCGAGGAGGATCTTCATCGAACGTTAGCCTTGTGCCCTTGAGTCGCTTCGTTTTTTCCACAAAGCATCAGCTTGGTAAACAGACCGTTGCCGAGGCCTTGGCCGCGCGGAGACACTGACCGTGCGCGACGGCACCCTTACGCCCTCCGGAGGGCGCGTGTCACGGTAGACAGAGGCCCCATCGCCACGCACAGTGAACGGATGCGTTTTCCCGCCCGGACCGAGGCGCCCGCGCCGCGATGACAGACTCCTCCGCTTCTCCGGGCTCCCCGGAACAGCCGTGGTTCGATCCGCCCTTCCGCGTGGACGAACCCGACGATCACATCCTCCCGTTCGTATTCAACGCACCGCATTCGGGAGCGGTGTATCCGCGCGCCTTCGTCGAAGCCTCGCGCCTCGACGCCCTGGCCTTGCGCCGCTCGGAAGACGCCCATGTCGACCGCCTGTTCGCGCCGGTGGTGGATCTCGGCGCGCCCCTGATGTGCGCGCACTTCCCCCGCGCCTATCTCGACGTGAACCGCGAGCCCTACGAACTCGATCCGCGCATGTTCGACGGGCGCCTGCCGGCCTTCGCCAACACCCGGTCCATGCGTGTGGCTGGAGGGCTCGGCACCGTGCCGCGCATCGTCGCCGACGGGCAGGAAATCTATCGCGGGCGGTTGCCCGTGGAAGAAGCGGTGCTGCGCATCGAAACCCTGTACAAACCGTATCACCGCACCCTGCGCGGCCTCATCCAGCGCACGGCCCGCGATTTCGGGCAGGCCATCCTCATCGATTGTCACTCGATGCCGTCCTCCAGCCTCGGACGCGACGAGGCTGCACGGGCCGACTTCGTCCTCGGCGACCGCTTCGGCACCGCCTGCGCCCCCGAACTCATCGCCGGATTCGAGGAACACCTGAAAGCGCGCGGCTTTCGCGTCCACCGCAACAAGCCGTATGCGGGCGGCTTCATCACCGAGCATTACGGCGAACCCAATCTCGGCCGCCACGCCCTTCAGATCGAGATCAACCGCGCCCTCTACATGAACGAGGCGACCCTCGCCCTCGGCGCGGGATTCTCGGAGCTGGTCTGGCACCTGCGCACGGTGGTGGCCCACGTCGCGGCCGAGGTCGAAGCCTGGGCACCACGCCGGATGGCGGCGGAATGACGGGGTCGGACGCCGCTTGAAGGGGTCAAAAAAATTTTTTGAGGGCGAGGCGCGATCGGACAGTTTTTCGTGAGGTGGAGCCACCCCGCTGGTGGTTAGGAGTAGCCCGCCCCGTCCGCATACCTATAATGCGCCCCAACAGGCCGTCGCACGAGCACGCATCCATGCCCTCCCGCATTCCCGATTTCACCACCGTCGCCTACGCCCCGGTCGCCGCCGCTCCGGTGCCGCCGCAGGGCGAGCCCTGGATGACGCCCGAGGGCATTCCGGTGAAGGGCGTCTACGGCCCCGAGGATCGCGACGGGATCGAGTTTCTCAACACCTATCCGGGGGTGGCGCCGTTCCTGCGCGGACCGTACCCGACCATGTACGTCACCCAGCCCTGGACCATCCGGCAATACGCGGGCTTCTCCACGGCCGAGGATTCGAACGCCTTCTACCGGCGAAACCTCGCCGCCGGCCAGAAGGGCCTCTCCGTGGCCTTCGACCTCGCGACCCACCGGGGCTACGATTCGGACCATCCCCGCGTCTCGGGCGATGTCGGCATGGCCGGGGTCGCCATCGATTCCATCTACGACATGCGGACGCTGTTCTCAGGCATTCCGCTGGACGAGATGACCGTGTCGATGACCATGAACGGCGCCGTGCTGCCGATCCTGGCCCTCTACATCGTGGCGGCCGAGGAGCAAGGCGTGCCGCCGGAAAAGCTCGCCGGCACGATCCAGAACGACATCCTCAAGGAGTTCATGGTCCGCAACACCTACATCTATCCGCCGAGCGGATCGATGCGGATCATCGGCGACATCTTCGCCTATACCTCCAAGAACATGCCGAAGTTCAACTCGATCTCGATTTCCGGCTACCACATGCAGGAAGCCGGGGCGACGAACGACCTCGAACTCGCCTACACGCTGGCCGACGGCGTCGAGTACATCAAGGCCGGTCTGGCGGCGGGGCTGACCATCGATCAGTTCGCCCCGCGCCTGTCGTTCTTCTGGGCGATCTCGACGAACTTCTTCATGGAGATCGCCAAGATGCGGGCCGCGCGCCTGATCTGGGCCAAGCTCGTCAAGGAGTTCGAGCCCAAAAGCGACAAGTCCCTGCCCCTGCGCACCCACAGCCAGACCTCCGGCTGGTCGCTGACGGCGCAGGACGTGTTCAACAACGTCACCCGCACCTGCATCGAGGCCATGGCGGCGACGCAGGGCGGCACCCAGTCGCTACACACCAACGCCCTCGACGAGGCCCTGGCACTCCCAACCGACTTCTCGGCCCGCATCGCCCGCAACACCCAGCTGTTCCTGCAGCAGGAGAGCGGCACCACCCGCACCGTCGATCCGTGGGGCGGCTCCTACTACGTCGAGAAGCTGACGCAGGACATGGTCGACCGCGCCTGGGAGCACCTGCGAGAAGTGGAAGAGCTCGGCGGCATGGCGAAAGCCATCGAGGCCGGCATCCCGAAATTGCGCATCGAGGAAGCGGCGGCCCGCGCCCAGGCGCGGATCGATTCCGGCCGTCAGACCATCGTGGGCGTCAACAAGTTCAAGCCCGAGGACGACCGCGCCATCGAGCTCATGCGGGTGGACAACGGCAACGTCCGCACCCTGCAGATCGACAAGCTCAAGCGCCTGCGCGCCGAGCGCAATCAGGCCGATGTCGATGCGGCCCTGGCGGCTCTCACGGCGGCGGCGCAGGGGACCGGCAACCTCCTCGAACTCGCCGTGAACGCGGCACGGGCCAAGGCGACGGTGGGCGAGATTTCCGATGCCCTGGAGAAGGCGTGGGGCCGGCACCGGGCCGAGATCCGCTCGATTTCGGGCGTCTACAAGCGAGAGGTGGGTGGCATGTCGCCGGCAGTCGAGACGGTTCGTCAGCTCGTGGACACGTTCGAGGAGAACGACGGGCGGCGCCCGCGCATCCTCGTCGCCAAGATGGGGCAGGACGGTCACGATCGCGGCCAGAAGGTCATCGCCTCGGCCTTCGCGGATCTCGGCTTCGACGTGGATATCGGACCGCTCTTCGCCACCCCCGACGAGGCCGCCCGGCAGGCGGTTGAGAACGACGTTCACATCGTCGGCGTCTCGTCGCTCGCCGCCGGCCACCTCACCCTGGTACCCGAACTCAAGGCGGCACTCACGGCGCAGGGCCGCGAGGACGTGATGATCGTCATCGGCGGCGTCATTCCGCCGGGCGACTATCCCGCCCTCTACGCGGCGGGCGCCTCGGCGATCTTCCCGCCCGGCACGGTGATCGCCGAAGCCGCCGTCAAACTCATTCACGAGTTGAACGAACGTCTGGGCTACGCTGCGCGCCAGGCAGCCGAATAGTCGGAGCGGTCCCGTCCTTGCAGGGCGAGGGGCGTTTCGCACGTGAGTGAACGATCATGGCACAGGCACATCCCGAGCTGATCCACCCCGTGATCCTGTGCGGCGGTTCGGGGACGCGCCTGTGGCCGGCCTCGCGCGAGAGCATGCCGAAGCAGTTCACCCCCCTGGTGAACGCCGATGCTTCGACGTTCCAGGAGACGGCCCGGCGGGTGGTCGATCCGACCGTGTTCGGCCGACCCACGATCATCAGCAACGGCGATGCCCGTTTCATCGTGGCCGAGCAGCTGCTTCAGGCCCGGATCGCGGCCGACATCGTCCTCGAACCGTCGCGCCGGGATTCGGCCGCCGCCGTCGCGGTGGCCACCCTGCACGCGGCCCGGCGCGATCCCCAGGCCGTGGTGCTGATCCTCGCGGCCGACCACGTCATCGGCGACACGGCCGCCTTCGTGACGGCCGCGAAAGCCGCCGCCGTCGGCGCCCGCGCCGGCCGGATCATGACCCTCGGCATCGAACCGACGGGGCCGGCGACGGCCTACGGCTACATCCGACGGGGATCGTCTCTGGATGGCGTGCCGGGCGCCTTCGCCGTCGAGCGGTTCGTGGAGAAGCCGGATCGGGACGGCGCCGAGCGACTCATCGCCGAGGGCGCCTTGTGGAATTCGGGCTACTTCCTGTTCCGGGCCGACGTGATGCTGGCCGAACTCGAGGCCCAGGTGCCCGAGATCCTGTCGGCGACCCGGGCCGCCCTCGACGCCGCCAAAACCGACCTCGATTTCCTCCGCCTCGACGACGCCGCCTTTGCGCGGGCGCCGAAAACCTCCATCGATTACGCCGTGATGGAGCGGACCACCCGCGCCGGCGTGCTCCCCGTCTCGTTTCCGTGGTCGGATGTCGGCACCTGGGACGCCGTATGGGAGGTCCTGCCCCGCGACGCGGCCGGCAACGCCGTGCGCGGCCGGGTCGAGACCATCGACACCACGGGAAGCCTGATCCACAGCGAGGGCGAACTCCTCACCACCGTGGTCGGCCTCGACGACGTGGTGGTTGTGGCGACCCCGGACGCCGTGCTGGTGACCTCGAAGGCCCGCTCGGGCCAGGTGAAGGACCTCGTCACGCAGCTGCGCGAGAAGGCCCATCCGGAGGCCGACGCCCATCGCCGGATGTATCGCCCCTGGGGCTGGTATCAGCGCATCGACATCGGCGAGCGCTTTCAGGTGAAGCGCATCATGGTGACGCCGGGCGGCCGCCTCTCCCTGCAGAAGCACTACCACCGGGCCGAGCACTGGGTGGTGGTCAAGGGCACGGCCGAGGTCACCGTCGACGACAAGGTGGTGCTCGTCCACGAGAACGAGGCGGTCTATCTGCCCATCGGCTCGATGCACCGCCTCACCAATCCGGGCAAGATCGCCCTGGAACTCATCGAGGTTCAGGTCGGCAGCTACACGGGCGAGGACGACATCATTCGCGTCGAGGACATCTACGGGCGCTGAGAGCAGCGCCGCAAACGACGGCCTCGACTCCCGGCACGATGCCCTGAGACCGTCGGTCCAACCGGCGAACGCCCGGTCGCGGCGCAAGATCGGCCGGCTGATTCAGATCCCAGACCCAACCCAGCCGGGCGAGGCCGCAGAGCAATCGCCATCCCAGATCGGCCTGCCCCGGCTCCGTGCCGAGGCGGGCCGATTGCGGCCAGGCGTGATGGGTCGCGTGCCAAGCCTCACCGAAGGTAAGCCATGCGAAGGCCGGACGGTCGTGGCCCTGCACGGCTTCGCCGTCGACCACCCATCCCTGGGGACCATCCCGATGGGTGAGATGCACGACCAGCCAATGCCCCGTGAGTGATACCGCGATGCGGACCGGGATCCCCCAGACGAGCCACGGCAGCCCACCGACAAGGAGGAACAGGATCGCCCACGGGACCTGCTGCGCCATCCAGGTAGCTTCGAGGAAGCGATAGAAGCGGTTCCGGGCCAAGGCGGCTTCGGGCACGAAACGCGGCGGATGCGCCAGGACGAGCCGGTTGTGCATCTGCATCCAAGCGTCCCGAAGCATCGGCAAACGATTGGCATGGAGGTCGTGGCACTGGTCCTGCCTTTGGGCCCAATCCCGGATATCGTGCAGACGGACCATCCCGATTGGCCCCGCCATACCCACGAGGGTCCCGAGATAGACCAGAAGGTATTCGAGCCAGGGCTTAGCCGAGAAACTACGATGCACGAGGAGCCGGTGCATTCCGACGGAGTGTCCGGCGCATAAGGTCACCGCCGTTGTCAAGCAGAACAGGGCGACGGCGCCGGGCGTGACGAAGATCGGCGCCAGGGCGAGGCTCGACAGCCCCATCGTCCCGACCCAAAGCGATTTGGCGGGGTCCCATTCGACGACACCCTCGACACCCGACGTTTCCGCATCGGCCTTCATCCGCTCCGTCGATGTCCAGACCATCGCCCTCACTCAATTCGTTGATTAGGAAATTTCATAAATAACATGCTGTCATTGTCAAGCCTTAGGAAATTTCCTAAATCCCTTCAATGCAGCGTGTCTTCGAAGCCCTGGCCTCCGCCCCGAGGCGCAAAATTCTCGCGCTTCTGGCCCATGGCGAACTGAGCGCGGGCGACATCGCCGCCCGTTTCGAGATGACGAAACCGTCGATCTCGCAGCATCTTTCCGTACTGGAAGCCGCCGGATTGGTGACGGGTGAGAAGCGTGGGCAGTTCGTGTTCTATCGGCAGGTTCGCGACAACCTGATCAACACCCTCAACGGGTTCGTACAGGAAGCCTGTCCCGTCACTCGTCCCCTCAAGCGGGAAAGTGCGGAGCGGCAGCACGCCAGTGACGAGACCGCCTGAGGCCGTTCGACTTCTACGCCGCCACCGGCCGTTCGGCCCGCCCGCGATAGGACAGGGCCTCGGCGAGGTGGACGCGCCGCACCGTCGCCTCGCCGTCGAGGTCGGCCAGCGTCCGGGCCACCCGGAGGGTGCGGTGGAAGCCACGGGCAGACAGGCGCATGGATTCGGCCGCATGGCGGATCAGGGCGGCGCCGTCGGCATCGGGAGCCGCCACGGCCTCGATCACCGTCGCCGGGCAGGTGGCGTTGGTGGTGCCGGGGCGTAGATCGTGGGCGGCGTAGCGGGCCGTCTGCAAGGCGCGGGCGGCCGCGACCCGCGCCGCCATCTCGGCCGAGCCCTCCACGGGCGGCGGCAGAATGAGATCGGCGGCCGTCACCGCGCCGACCTCGATGCGCAGATCGATCCGGTCGAGGAGCGGGCCGGAAATGCGGGCGCCGTACTGGGCGATGCAGCGTTCGTTCGGCCCCTTGCGGCAGGCATAGCCCGGCTCCAGGGCCTGCCCGCAGCGGCAGGGGTTCATGGCCGCCACGAGCTGGAACCGGGCCGGATACGTCACCCGGTGATTCGCGCGGGCGATCATGATCTCCCCGGTCTCCATGGGCTGGCGCAGGGAATCGAGCACCTGGGGGGTGAATTCGGGGAGTTCGTCCAGGAACAGCACGCCACCATGGGCGAGGGACGCCTCCCCCGGTCGGGCGTTGAGGCCACCGCCGACCAGGGCCGCCATGGAGGCGGAATGGTGCGGCTGGCGGAAGGGACGGCGGTTCGACAGCGCCCCATCCTTCAACACGCCGGCGACCGACTGGATCATCGAGACTTCGAGGAGTTCGCGCGGCGAAAGTGGCGGCAGGATCGAGGGCAGGCGCGCGGCCAGCATCGACTTGCCGGCGCCGGGCGGCCCGTTGAAGACGACGTTGTGGGCGCCCGCCGCCGCGATTTCGAGGGCGCGCTTGGCCCCCTCCTGTCCCTTGATGTCGCGCAAGTCCGGCAGGGGGCCGCCGGAAGCCGCGATGGCGGGATCGGGTCGCGCCATCACCTGCGTGCCCTTGAAGTGGTTGGCAAGTTGGATCAGGGATCGGGGCGCCAGCACGTCCATGTCACCCGCCGCCCAGGCTGCCTCCGGGCCCGTGGCCGCCGGGCAGATGAGGCCGAGGCCCCGGGCGTTGGCCGCCATGGCGGCGGGCAGCACGCCGGACACCGCCGTGATCGTGCCGTCGAGGGCGAGTTCCCCGAGGACGCAATAGCCCGCCAGGGCGTCGGCCGGGAGTGCCCCGATGGCCGCCATCACGGCCAGCGCGATGGGCAGGTCGTAATGCGACCCCTCCTTGGGCAGGTCGGCCGGCGCGAGGTTCACGGTGATGCGCTTGGCCGGCAGGGCCAACCCCGAGGCGATGAGGGCCGAGCGCACCCGCTCGCGCGATTCCGCCACGGCCTTGTCGGCGAGACCCACCACCGTGAAGGCGACGAGGCCGGGCGCGATCTGCACCTGCACGTCGACGGCCCGCGCCTCGATCCCCTCGAAGGCAACGGTGGCGACGCGGGTGACCATGGTTCACTGCCCTGCGGGATCGATCGGGTGGCGCAAGCCTAGGCGGCAGCACGCGCGGAAACAACCGACGCGCGCGCGTTCACAGGGACCGGGAACAGAATCGGGCGATCCGTCGTTCGGTCCGCGTCTCAACATTCACACAAGGACACCGCATGTCGTTCAAGACCGCCGGCCTCGCCGCCCTCGCCCTCGGGATCGCCTTCACCGGCTCGGCCTATGCCGACCGCGCCCCCACCCCCGCCGAACTCACCAAGATCGAGGGTGTGCTGAAGGAAGCGGGCTTCACCAAGTGGAAGAAGATCGAGGTCGAGGACGACGAGATCGAGGTGGACGACGCCATCGACGCCAACGGCAAGCAGTTCGACCTCGAACTCGATCCGAAGACCTTCGCCATCGTCAAGCGCAAGGCCGAATAAGTCCTCTTCGGCGGCGTCACCGCCGCCGCTCGAACGCGGGCACCTGCGTATCCGTGCTCACGCCCTCGGGCGTGAGCGCCTTCCAACGCGTCATGAGGGAGGCAGCGGACCGGCCCAGGCCGAACAGTGGCGCCCCGACATCGTAGACCCGGGTTCCGTAGACGTTGACGGTCCGTCCGTCCCCGTAGGTGTGGAAGCTGACCGTGATCGCGGCCGCGTCGCCGTCGATCTTGCACACGATGGTCTCGTTGGTCTGGAAGCCCTCGATTCGGAGCAGGCAATCGCGGTTTCCCCGTCCCGGCGCGACGGTGAGGCGATAGGCGACGACGATGCCCGAGCCGCCCACCGTCCGACCGGCGCTGTGTTCGTAGGTATAGGTTCCGGCCCAGGATCGCGCGCGATCCGGAACCGCGAGGGCGTTCGAGGCCGCAAGGATCAGAACGATACCGATTTGTCCCGCACGCCACGACATCATGGAACGCTCCCTCACGCCTTTGCTCCGATTCGTCCGCTTGCATCCGCCGCCGACCCCGGCCATATAGCGCACGGGAGGTTGGCGAGGGACGTTTCACTCGCCAACCGGGTCAGGTCCGGAAGGAAGCAGCCCTAACGAGACCGAGCGGGTCTTCGTCCAGCCTCCCACCTTTCGTTTCTCGTCAAGTAGCCCGCGTGGCGGCACCCTCCGACCAGGGCGGTGCCAAACCACGCAAGGCGGCATGGACGCGACCTCCGGCGATTTGAGCGACGCCCCCGGCCTGCCGGGCTTCCCCGAGCCGGCGCCCGCCGCGACGCCCTACCGGGTGCTCGCCCGCAAGTATCGCCCCCAGAATTTCGACGATCTCATCGGACAGGGCGCCATGGTGCGGACCTTGGCCAACGCCTTCGCGGCCAACCGCATCCCTCAGGCGTGGATGCTGACCGGCGTGCGCGGCGTCGGCAAGACCACCACGGCCCGGATCCTGGCGCGTGGCCTGAACTACGTCCGCGACGGTCATCCCGATACAGGCCCCACCATCGCCATGCCGGAACTCGGCCGGCATTGCCGGGCGATCATGGAATCCCGGCACATGGACGTGCTGGAGATGGATGCCGCCTCGCACACCGGCATCGACGATGTCCGCGGGATCATCGACGGCATCCGGTATTCACCCACGGAGGCCCGCTACAAGGTTTACATCGTCGACGAGGTCCACATGCTCTCCGAGAAGGCGTTCAACGCCTTCCTGAAGACCCTGGAGGAGCCGCCGCCCCACGCGAAATTCGTGTTCGCCACCACGGAGATCCGCAAGGTCCCGGTGACGATCCTGTCGCGGTGCCAGCGCTTCGACCTGCGCCGCGTCGAGGCCGACACCCTCGTGGCCCATCTCGCGAAAATCTGCGCCGCCGAATCCGTCGAGGCCGATTCAGAGGCGCTCGCGGCCATCACCCGGGCGGCCGAAGGCTCCGTGCGCGACGCCCTCTCGCTCCTCGATCAGGCCATCGCGCACGGCGCCGGCCTCGTCACCGCGCAGGGCGTGCGCGACATGCTCGGCCTCGCCGACCGGGGCCGCATCGTCGACCTGTTCGAGGCGGTGATGCGGGGCGACATTCCGACGAGCTTCGCCGAAGTGCGTGGGCAATACGAGGCCGGAGCCGATCCGGCCGTGATCCTCTCCGATCTCGCGAGCTTCACCCACCTCGTCACCCGCCTGAAGCTCGTGCCGGAGGAGGCGGCCGCCGACCCGACCCTGAGCGAGGCCGAGCGCGCGCGGGGTGGAGATTTCGCCCGCAAGCTGTCCGTCCGGGTGCTGTCGCGGGCTTGGCAGATCCTGCTGAAGGCGATTCCCGAGGTACAGACGGCGACGCGTCCCCTCGCCGCCGCCGAGATGGCCCTGGTGCGCCTCGCCTACGCCGCCGACCTGCCGACCCCGGACGAAGCCCTGCGACAGGCTCGGGGCGAGGCCCTGGCCGCCCCGAGCCGATCCGCGTCGGACCCCGCCTCGGGCGGCGCTCCGATCATGGCCCAGGGCCGCCCGCCCCTGCCGCCGATTCCGACCTTCTCCTCCGAAGCACCGCCGCGCGCGCCCGTCGCCATGGCGGCGGGCGGCGGCCGCCCGGCCCTCACCATGGTGGCCCCCTCTCCGACGCCATCCATCGCCCCGGTGGCGGCGCCGGAACCCGAGGGGCCGCGCCTCACCCGGTTCACCGACGTGGTGGCGCTCGCCGACACCAAACGCGACATCGGCCTGAAGATGGCCCTGGAGCGTGAAGTCCATCTCGTGCGCTTCGAGGAAGGCCGCATCGAGTTTCGTCTCACCGAGGGTGGACGCCAGACGCTCGCCAACGACCTCGCCCGGGCCCTCGACCTGTGGACGGGCCGGCGCTGGATCGTCGCCCTGTCGAAGGAAGCGGGCGAACCGACCCTCGACGCCACGGCGCGGGCCGCCACGGAGACCCGGCACCAGAACGCCGCCGCCCATCCCCTGGTGCGGGCCGTGATGGCTGGTTTTCCGGGCGCCCAGATCGTCGATGTCCGCGACCGTGCCCCCGACATCGCGGCCGAAGCCCCGCCAACGGGCGAGGCGGAGACCGAGGAACCGGACGGCGAGGCATAGCGCCGGCCACGCGCCGTCCCCACCTCCATCACGACCCCAAGATTCGAAGGACCTCCGACGATGCGCGACCTCATGGGCATGATGAAGCAGGCTCAGGCCATGCAGGAGAAGATGGCCGCCCTCCAGGGCGAACTCGACACCGTCGAGGTGCAAGGCGTCTCCGGCGGCGGCGCCGTGCGGGTGACCATGACGGCCAAGGGGCAGGTGAAGGGCGTGCAGCTCGATCCGGCGCTGATGAACCCCGACGAGCGCGAGATCCTGGAAGATCTCATCGTCGCCGCCATGAACGATGCCCGGGTCAAGGCCGAGGGCGTCGCCGCCGAGCGGATGAGCGAACTCACCAAGGGCCTGCCCCTCCCCCCCGGCCTGAAGCTGTTTTAGGATAAACCGGAGGTGGCCCAAGGCCGCCCCCCTTTCGGCTCAGGCGGCGATGGCCTGGGCCGACGGTTCCGCCGCTCGCACGTCGGCATCGACGTGGTCGGCGAAGCGCTTGAAGTTCTCCTGAAACATGGCGACGAGGCGCGTCGCCGTCTCGGTGAAGGCCGCCTTGTTGGTCCAGGTCTCCACGGGCGAGAGCACCAGATCCTCGACGCCCGCCACCGCGACCGGCACCTCGAAGCCGAAATACGGATCGCGCCGGAACTCGCCCTGCGACAGGGAGCCGTCGAGGGCCGCCGCGAGCAGGCGACGGGTGACGCGGATCGGCATGCGCCGGCCGGTGCCGACGCCGCCCCCGGTCCAGCCGGTGTTGACGAGCCAGCAATCGACCTCGTGCTTGGCGATGAGATCGCGCAGGAGGTTGCCGTAGACGCTCGGATGGCGCGGCATGAACGGTGCCCCGAAGCAGGTCGAGAACGTCGCCTCGGGCGCGGTCAGGCCGCGCTCGGTGCCGGCCACCTTGGCGGTGTAGCCGGATAGGAAGTGGTACATCGCCTCCGCGCCCGTGAGCCGGGCGATGGGCGGCATCACCCCGAACGCGTCGCAGGTGAGCATGACGATGTTCTTCGGGTGCGCGGCCCGCCCGGTGGCGCTGGCATTGGCGATGAAATCGAGGGGATAGGCGCAGCGGGTGTTCTCCGTGCGGGAGGCATCGTCGAAATCCGGCGCCCGCGTCACGGGATCGATGACCACGTTCTCCATCACCGTGCCGAACCGCTCGGTGGTGGCGTAGATCTCCGGCTCGGCGTTGCGCGACAGGCGGATGGTCTTGGCGTAGCAGCCGCCCTCGAAGTTGAAGATTCCGTCCGGGCTCCAGCCGTGCTCGTCGTCGCCGAGCAGCATCCGCGAGGACTCGTTGGAGAGGGTGGTCTTGCCGGTGCCCGACAGGCCGAAGAACAGGGCCGAGTCGCCGGCCTCGTCGAGGGCGGCATTGGCCGAGCAATGCATCGGCATCACCCCGACCTTGGGCAGGCGGTAGTTCAGATAGGTGAAGACCGACTTCTTCATCTCGCCCGCATAGGCGGTGCCGCCGATGAGCACGAGGCGGCGCGAGAAATCGATGGCGATCACCGTCTTCGACCGGCAGCCGTGGCGATGCGGCTGCGCCTCGAAGCTCGGCAGATCGATGATCGTGAGTTCGGGCACGAAGGTATCGAGGGTTTCACGCTCGGGGCGGATGAGCAGGTTGCGGATGAACAGGGAGTGCCAAGCGAATTCCGTGAATACCCGGACGGTGACCCGGTGACACGGATCGGCGCCGCCGTAGAGATCCTGGGCGAACAGGTCCCGGCCTTCGGCATGGGCGAGAAAATCCTGGTACAGGGTCTCGAACTGCTCCGGCGTGATCGCGCCGTTGTTCTCCCACCACACCTGATCTTCCGTGTCGGCATCGCGGACCACGAACTTGTCCTTGGGCGAGCGCCCGGTATGGGCGCCCGTTGTGGCGACGAGCGCCCCACCGCGCGCGAGTTCGGCCTCGTCACGGCGCAGGGCCTCTTCGTAGAGCCGGGGCGCTTCGAGGTTCCAGTGCACGGCTTTCAGGCGGCGCAGACCGATGGCCTCGGCGCCGTGGCCCGCATTGAATGATCCGACATTGGTCATGGGCATGTCTCCTCGGGCCCCTGATCGCTCCACCGGGCCGGACTCGTTCGATGGAGCGTCCGCGCGGTCGTTCAGGTCCGCCGCGCGCAGGTTCGCCGCCCCACGAGTCACCGTTTTTGCCCAGGTGCTCAAGTCTTGCCGAGAAATCACACTTGCGACAACGCAAAAATAATTTGCGGTCGCGGGCTTTCGGCCGCGCTTCGCCCATGGGGGCGAAACCGCGGAGACATCGGCCTATATGTGTCTTGCCCCGTTGCGGGCGCCCCGCCCTCCCCCGCGAACCCCGCCGTGGCCTCGGCCCGGCCACGCGAGCCCCAACGGACCGTTCATGCCCAAAGCCGTCGCCGGTCCCGAGATCGAGCGCCTGATCCAGCTTCTCGCGCGGATGCCCGGCCTCGGCCCCCGCTCGGCCCGGCGCGCGGCGCTCCAGCTCATCAAGAAGCGCGAGACCATGCTGGCGCCCCTGGCCGAGGCCATGCGGGTGGCGTGCGAGCGCATCATGGTCTGCAGCACCTGTGGCAACGTCGACACCACCGAACCCTGTACCATCTGCCGCGATCCGACCCGCGATCCCTCGACCCTGGTGGTGGTTGAGGACGTCTCGGATCTCTGGGCCCTCGAACGCTCGGGCGCCGTGACCGCGCGCTATCACGTGCTGGGCGGCGTGCTCTCGGCCCTGGACGGCGTGCGGCCCGAGGATCTCAACCTCGACAGCCTCGTGTCCCGCGCCGCCGATCCCGCCATGCGGGAAATCATCCTGGCGCTCAACGCCACCGTCGATGGACAGACCACGGCGCATTACGTGACCGAATCGCTGAAAGGGCACGGCCTGAAGGTGACCCGCCTCGCCCACGGCGTCCCCGTGGGCGGCGAACTCGATTACCTCGACGAGGGCACGCTGACGGCCGCGATCCGCAGCCGTACGCCGTTCTGATCGCGCGGCGCCGGGCCGGGCATTTGACCCCACATCGGCGCGACCGTATCTGCTGAGGACCGGGGCGCCGCTGCCTCCCCATGCCAAGCCCCAGTCCGAAGCTCGAAGCCATGACCATCCGTCCCCTCGTCATCCTGCCCGATCCGATCCTGCGCAAGGTCTCGGAGCCCGTCGGCCCCGTGACGGACGAGATCCGGACCCTCGTCGCCGACATGTTCGAGACGATGTACGACGCCCCCGGCGTCGGCCTCGCGGCGATCCAGATCGGGGTGGCCAAGCGCGTCGTCACCATCGACACCTCGAAGGACGAGGATGCCCGCCGGCCCCAGATCTTCCTCGATCCCGAGATCGTCTGGGGCTCGGAAGAGAAGCGCTGCTACGACGAGGGGTGTCTGTCGATCCCCGAATATTACGGCGAGGTCGAGCGACCCGACCGGGTTCGGGTGCGGTTTCGCGATCTCGACGGGGCGACGCAGGAAATCGAGGCCGATGGCCTCCTGTCCACCTGTATCCAGCATGAGATCGACCACCTCAACGGCGTGCTGTTCATCGATCACCTGTCGAAGCTGAAGCGCGACCGGGTGATGAAGAAGTTCACCAAGGCGGCCAAGCGCGACGCCGCCTGACGCTCAGCCTGAGGATCGACCGATGCGCGTCGTGTTCATGGGCACGCCGGATTTCGCCGTACCGACGCTGGCGCGTCTCCACGCCGACGGCCACACCATCGCGGCCGTCTACACCCGCGCGCCGGCCAAGGCCGGGCGCGGTATGGCCCTGAAGCCCTCCCCCGTGCAGGTGATGGCCGAGGGACTCGGGGCTCCGGTGCTGACGCCCGCGACCCTGAAGACACCGGAGGCCGTCGAGACCTTCCGGAAGCACGCGGCCGATGTCGCCGTGGTGGTCGCCTACGGAATGCTGCTGCCCCAGGCCATCCTCGACCTGCCGCACCACGGCTGCCTCAACCTCCATGGCTCGCTGCTGCCGCGCTGGCGTGGCGCCGCCCCGATCCAGCGCGCCGTGATGGCGGGCGACGCCGAGAGCGGCGTCGGAGTCATGCGGATGGAGGCGGGGCTCGATACCGGGCCGGTGGCCCTCGAGGCCCGCCTGCCCATCACCCCCGGCATGAGCGCCGGTGCCCTGCACGATGCCCTGATGCCCCTCGGCGCCGACCTCATGGCTCGCGCCCTCGCGTGCCTGGAGGGCGACGGCCTCACCTTCGTGCCGCAGCCGCCCGAGGGCGTCGTCTACGCCCACAAGATCACCAACGACGAGGCGCGCATCGACTGGTCGCGCCCGGCGGCGGCGGTCGCCAACCACATCAACGGGTTGAGCCCGTTCCCGGGCGCCTTCGTGGAGGCCGATCTCGGCAAGGGCAATGAGCGCGTGAAGGTTCTGGGCGCCGTCGTGGCCGACGGTGAGGGCACACCCGGCACGATCCTGGACGAAGCCTGCACGCTCGCCTGCGGCACTGGCGCCGTCCGCCTCACGGGTTTGCGCCGGGCCGGCAAGGGCGGGGCGGCCACGGGATCCGACTTCCTCCGCGGGGCGCGCCTCGCCCCCGGCGCGCGCCTCGGCGCCTGATGCCGCGCTACAAGCTCGTCATCGAGTACGACGGAACGCCGTTCTACGGCTGGCAGCGCCAAGCGACGCACGCCTCCGTGCAGGGCGCCATCGAGGCGGCGGTGACGCGGTTCTCGGGCGAGACCGCCGGCCTCACCTGCGCCGGCCGCACCGATACGGGCGTGCACGCCACGCATCAGGTTGCGCATCTCGACCTCGACAAGACGTGGCGGACGGATGTGGTGCGCGACGCCCTCAACGCCCATCTGCGCCCGCAGCCGGTCTCCATCCTGTCGGCCGAGATCGTCGATTCCTCGTTCAACGCCCGTCATTCGGCGATCCGCCGGCATTACCGGTACCGCATCCTCAACCGGCGCAGTCCGGCGGCCCTCGACCGGGGCCGGGTCTGGCACGTTCCCTGGCCCCTCGACCTCGCCCTGATGCAGGCCGCCGCTCTGCCCCTCCTCGGCCGCCACGATTTCAGCGCCTTCCGGGCCGCCGAATGCCAAGCGAAAAGCCCCATCCGGACGCTGGAGCAACTCGACGTCGCCCGCCTGCCCATGGGGTTCACGGAGGAAATCGTGGTGGCGGCCTCGGCCCGCTCGTTCCTGCATCATCAGGTCCGGGGCCTCGTCGGAACCCTGGTCCTCGCCGGCTCCGGGCGGCTCACGCCGGGGGATGTCGCCGACATCCTGGCGAGCCGCGACCGCAGCCGCTGCGGGCCGCTGGCACCGTCCAGTGGGTTGACGCTGGTGGGGGTGGATTACCCGGACGCGGATTCCACCCTATCAAGTTAATATCAGGTTGATTTTCTCCAATTCATCGCCGCAATCTGCAACCTAGACGAAATTGTCTCGGACTGCCGGAGCGGCCACGATGGAAACACCCTTTCGAATCGTCATTCTCGTCGCCACATCGTTCGCCGCCCTGTCACCGTTCATTTTCATCGCCATCCGGGAGGCGATCAAACGACAGCGGCAGGAGACCATCAAGGATCTGGCCCTCGTCTTCGAGATCGCCGACGCATCGGGTCCGCTGCTGATCCCCTCTTTCGAATTCGTGAAATACAAGTATTTCATCGGCCCGAAGCGTCGTTCCGTCGCGTTGGCGAGCCCCGTCACCGCCAACACCAAGCTGCCGGACAATTCCCGTTGGAAGGAGGATTACGCGACCCTGTCGTGGATTCTCGGAAGCATCCCGTTCAGCGTCCTGTCCGGGTTCGCCGTCTTCTATATTCTGTCGCTTCTGCTGTCTCTGCTGGCGCCTGCGGCGGTCGATCCCGCCCCCTTCCGCTGGCCGGGGGTGAGCTACCCGACCCTGGAACACCCCGGTATCGTCTGGCTGCTCGGCCTATGCGCGGCGATTGCCGGCAGCTATCTCATGGCGCTTCGGAGTTTCTATCGGGCGGTCAAGAATTTCGACTTCAGTCCCAGCACCCTCGTGGGTGAAACGATCCGGATGCTCCTGAGCGCGGTCCTGGCCCCGATCCTCGCCGTGGGATTGCTCTGGATCGGGACCGGAGCGGCGAATGCCCTCCTCAGCACCGACGTCCCGATCACGGCACCGCTCGTCATCGCCGCCGTGGTGGCCGCCAGTTTCTTCGCGGGCGTCATGCCGGAAGTCGTTCTCCGCGGCATCGTTCAAGGAGACAAGCTTCGGAAGTTCAAGCGTGAAGAGGGAGATGTCTTCAACGCGTTCAAGATCACGCCGGTGGAGATCATCGATGGAATCGACAGCGACATTCGTGTGCGCCTCGAAGACCACCATATCCACTCGACGCAAAATCTCGCCGCCGCCAATCCGTTGATGCTGTTCGTCGAAACACCCTACGGGGTCTACCAGATCATGGACTGGGTCGCCCAGGCCCAGCTCTGCAGCTCCGTCGGGCGCGACAAGATCATCAATCTCTGGCCCCTCGGGATTCGAACCCTGTTCGATCTCGAGCGCTTGGCCGCCTGCCACGATTCCGCCCACGAAGCGCTCCTCCTCGAAGTCGGGCGCGTCATCCTCGGAGAAAGTCTGGTTCCCAAGATCCTCCCGGATCCGACGGCCACGGCAGCCCTGGTGCGGGCCAGCATCGAGTTGCGCCTCGACGATCCACACGTGCAGCGCCTGCGTCAGATCTACATGGCCGTGGGCGAGCGCCTCGGCCAGAACAGCCGCCGCTTTCGATCGAACCGCGCCCATCTCCACGCCTGTCCGGGGCGCCGTTGGTTCTGCCGCACCTGGACGAAAAAGCGCCGACCGACCCCCAATGCGGCGGCGTCGAACACACATCAGGGGTCATCGACCGGCACCATGTCGGGAGCCGCGCCGGGCCATCAACCGCCCGGTGCGGACCGCGCCGAAGCCGCGAAGTAAGCCGCGATCACCCGCGTGTAGATTGCCGTGAGCCGGTTCAGATCGGCAACGGCGACGCATTCGTCGGTCTGGTGCATGGTCTCGCCCACGAGGCCGAACTCGATGACCGGGCAGGCGTCCTTGATGAAGCGGGCATCCGAGGTGCCGCCCGTGGTCGAGAGCTGCGGCACCTGGCCCGTCTCGGTCTCGATGGCCGCCATCACCAGGTCGGTGAAGGCGTCCGGCTCCGTGAGGAAGGCGGGGGAGTTCGAGGGCAGGAGATCGAGGCCGTAGCGCACGGTGTCGCCGGCGGCACGATCGAGGCGCGCCCGGATCTCCGCCCCCAGGGTCTCGGCGGTCCAGAGGTCATTGAAGCGGATGTTGAACGTCGCCCGCGCCTCCGCCGGGATGACGTTGGTGGCGGGATTGCCGACGTCGAGGGTGGTGAATTCGAGGTTCGAGGCGTCGAAATGCGAGGTGCCGCCGTCGAGGGGCTCGGCCAGCAGCGCCCCCGCGAGGCGCAGCATCCCAGGGATCGGATTCTCGGCCCTGTGCGGATAGGCGACGTGCCCCTGGCGGCCCTGCACGGTGAGCTTGCCCGTGAGGGAGCCGCGCCGGCCGATCTTGATCATGTCGCCGAGGCGTTCGGGGTTCGTCGGCTCCCCGAGCAGGCAATGGTCGAAGCGCTCGCCCCGCGCCTGCGCCCATTCGAGGAGCTTGACGGTGCCGTTGACGGCCGGCCCCTCCTCGTCCCCGGTGATGAGGAAGCCGAGGGAGCCGGTGAAGGCGGGTCCGGCGGCCTCGAGATAGTCGAGGGCGGCGGCGAGCATGCAGGCGATGCCGCCCTTCATGTCGACGGCGCCGCGTCCGTACAGCACCCCGTCCGCCACCGTGCCGGCGAACGGCGCGTGGCGCCAGGCGGCGACGTCTCCCGTCGGCACCACGTCGGTATGGCCGGCGAACAGCAGGTAGGGCGCCCCGGTGCCGATGCGGGCGTAGAGGTTGTCGATATCGGGCGTGCCGGCCTCAGAGAAGCGCGGGCGATGCACCGTGAAGCCGGCCGTCTCCAGCACGCCGCCGAGCCAGGCGAGGGCGCCGCCCTCCTCCGGCGTGACGGACGGGCAGCGGATCAGGGCCTGGGCGAGGCCGAGCGGCGAACGATCGAAGGATGCTGGCACGTCCAGGGTCTCGGCGGATCAGGGTCTCGGCAGATCTTGCACACGGCCATAGGCGCCGCCTCCGGCGCATGCAATCGGGGCTTTCGGTGGCCCGGCCGCGAGGTTATCTCCCGGTCATGGCCCTGTCCTCCGAAGAAATCGAACGCTACGCCCGCCACATCGTCCTGCGCGAGGTCGGGGGACCGGGGCAGGCCCGCCTCAAGGCGGCGCGGGTCCTCGTGGTCGGGGCCGGCGGCCTCGGCGCGCCCCTGATCCAGTACCTCGCGGCGGCCGGGATCGGCACCCTCGGGGTCGCGGACGACGACACCGTGTCCCTGTCGAACCTTCAGCGGCAGGTGATCCACGGCACGCCGGATCTCGGCCGCCCGAAGGTCGAGAGCGCGGCCGATGCCGTCGCCCGGCTCAACCCGCACGTGACCTTCGTGGCCCATCCCTTCCGTCTGACGCCGGACAACGCGGCGGACCTGATCGCGGAATACGACCTCGTCGCCGACGGCTCGGACAACTTCGCCACCCGCTATGCCGTCTCGGATGCCTGCTTTCACGCACGGCGCCCCCTGGTGACGGCGGCTCTGGGCCAGTTCGACGGCTCCCTCACCACCATCCGGGCGCACGAAACCGGGGCGGACGGGCGACCCAACCCGACCTATCGCTGCCTGTTCCCGAACCCGCCGCCCCCCGGTTCCGTGCCGGCCTGCGCCGAGGCCGGAGTTCTCGGGGCGCTGGCCGGTCTCATGGGCTCGCTCATGGCCCTGGAGGTGATCCGCGCGGTGACGGGCTTCGGCGAGCCCCTGGTGGGGCGCCTGCTCATGGTCGATGCCCGCTCCCTGCGCTTCGAAACCCTGCGTTATAGCTGGGACGATGCGAATCCCTTGAACGGAGAGACATCAGGAGACGACACCAGCACGGGCGGATAGTCGAGGGGATTGGAGAACCCCAAGGGCTACACTTCGAGCGCATCGCAGCATCCGGCTCCGACGGCAAGATGGTAGCTTGCGTTGAAAATCGTATTTTGTGCTCAAGGGATAGTCATGACCTGCACAATACGCCCTCAATCCGATGGAAATTAAGGGCGATCTTGCAGTGCAGCAAGAGATTCTGACGGTAAACTTCCACCCGTGTCGCCCTTCCGCCAAAAAGCGTCGCCATTCGACAAGCCCACCCCTCTTGCCTCGCTAGATTTTCATCAGTCTCGATACAGCTGAACACCGCCAAGGGTGTCATCGACGATTGTCATCTGGCGATATCGCGTAGAGGTTATAAGCACATGGGCCGTATAACCCTGGAGGGAGTCAGCAAGATCTTCGGTGCAAAGCATGCCGAGGCCGTCGCGTTGATATCTCAGGGCAAGCGAAAGGCCGAGATCGCCGAAGCTTGCGGTGCCGTCGTCGGATTGCGCGATATCTCGTTCGAGGTTCACGAAGGTGAGATCCTCATCTTGATGGGCCTCTCGGGTTCGGGAAAATCAACGCTTCTGCGGTGTATGAATAGGCTCGTGGAGCCGACCTGCGGACGAATTCTGGTCGATGACGTCGACGTGACCAAGCTCGGCCGCAAGGAGCTTCTCGCGTTTCGCCAGAAGACCTTCGGCATGGTGTTCCAGCATTTCGCCCTGCTTCCCAATCGGACGATCCTGGGGAATGTCGGCTTCGGCCTCGAAATCAAGAAGGTGCCCCTCGCGCAGCGCACCGAGCGTGCCATGCAGGCGATCGAGCTCGTCGGGCTGAAAGGCTGGGACGCCAAGTACCCCCACGAGCTCTCGGGCGGCATGCAGCAGCGCGCCGGCCTCGCCCGGGCCTTGGCCGCCGACGCCGATATCCTGCTCATGGACGAGGCGTTCAGCGCCCTCGATCCGCTGATCCGCCGCGATATGCAGGCGGAACTGCGCGAGCTGCAGCAGAAGCTCAAGAAGACCATCGTGTTCGTCTCCCACGATCTCGACGAGGCCGTCGCCCTCGGGGGCCGCATCGTGCTCATGAAGGACGGCGAAGTCGTCCAGATCGGACAGCCCGAGGAGATCGTCGCCCGGCCCGCAACCGACTATGTCGAGCGGTTCGTCGAGCATATCGATCTCGTTTCGGTCATGCGGGTGGAACAGGTCGTGGACCGGGCTTCGCCCGTTCTGGCGCCGACGCAGACCGTGGCGGAGGCCCGCGCGCGGATCGGGGACGCCGGGGGCGACGCCTGGCTCGCCGCCGATGGCGATGGCCGCTTCGTCGGGCGTGTGCGGGCCACCCGGCTCGCGGCCGCCGCGCCGATGGAAACCGTTGCCGGCCTCCTCGACCTCGATCCGAAGGTCGTACCCGCCGGCACCCGCCTCGATGCGATCCTCGAACAGGTCGCGGCCGAAGGGGTCCTGGCCGTCGTGCATCCGGACGGGCGCCTGATCGGCGGCCTCACCAGCCGCGACGTGGTGCGGGCTCTGGCGACCCGCCCCGGCGGGCATGGCCAGACTTCCAGCGAACTCTCGACACTCTCCAAGCCGACAGGAGCGGAGCGATGGACTGGACCGTCCCCAAATTTCCCCTCGACACGCTCAGCGACGAAGGCCTCGACTGGCTCACCGACCATGGCGCATGGCTGACCCGCGCCGTCAGTCGCACCGTTTCGGACTGGATCGAAACGGTGACCACGGCCCTGGTTTCGATTCCGCCCTGGGCCCTCATCGCCGTGCTGGCGCTCGGCACCTATAAGATCGGCGGACGCAGGGTTGGGCTGCTGACGCTGTTCGGGTTGCTGTTCCTGTGGAATCTGCGCCTGTGGCAGGCGACGGTCGAGACCCTCGTGCTCGTCATCCTGGCCACATGCGTCGCCCTGCTGATCGGCATTCCCCTCGGCATCTGGTTCGCCCTCAGCCGGCGGGCTTGGCGGACATTCTCGCCGGTGCTCGACATGATGCAGACGCTGCCGAGCTTCGTCTATCTCATCCCGGCCCTGCCCTTCTTCGGACTCGGCGCGGTCTCGGCCTGCTTTGCCACCGTGGTGTTCTCGGTGCCGCCGGTGATTCGCCTGACGGCCCTCGGCATCCGCAACGTGCCCACCGAGCTCGTCGAGGCTTCCGACGCCTTCGGCAGCTCGGCGACCCAGAAGCTGTTCAAGGTGCAGTTGCCCCTCGCGCTCCCGACCATCATGGCCGGCGTGAACCAGACCATGATGCTCGCCCTCTCCATGGTGGTCATCGCGGCGATGATCGGGGCCGGCGGCCTCGGCCGCGCGGTCTGGCAATCGATCCAGCGCCTCGAAGCCGGCGCCGGGTTCGAGGCCGGCATCGGCATCGTGATCCTGGCGGTCATCCTCGACCGGGCGACCCAGGCGCTGGCCGCCAGAGCCCGCCCGCACGCCTGAGGCGCGGGGCCGGGATCTCGATCCCAATCCCCCCGCCGCGGTCACCGTGGCGGAGGGACCTCCCAGCCTGAGCAAGGCTCGCGCGACGCCCGGACGGTTCGGGCGTCCCTCTCCCACCGTGTCCGCTTCACGCTCTCGTTCCGAAGTAAGGATCAACCGATGCTCGCACGAACCCTCGGTATCGCCCTGTGCGTTGCCCTCGCCCAGACTCCGGCGGAAGCCGCCGGCAAGCAGGTGCGTCTCGCCTATGTCGAGTGGGCCGACGCCGTCGTGGCGACCAACATCCTCAAGCAGGTGTTGGAGGAGAAGGGGTTCCAGGTGAAGACGATCCCCCTCGCCGCCGCGGCCATGTGGCAGGCGGTGGCGACGGGCGACGCCGATGCGAGCGTCGCGGCCTGGCTGCCGGTGACGCAGGGCGCCTATTACGAGAAGCTCAAAGATCGCCTCGAAGTGGTCGGCCCCAACGTCACGGGCGCCCGCATCGGCTGGGCCGTGCCCACCTATTCGCCCCTGAACTCCATCGAAGACCTGAAGACCAAGTCCGCCGCGGTCGGTGGCCAGGTGATCGGCATCGATCCCGGCGCCGGCGTGATGAAGAGCTCGGAGGCCGCGATCAAGGCCTACGGTCTCCCGGTCAAGCTCGTCGACGGTAGCGACGCCACGATGACGAGCGCCCTCAAGGACGCCGTGCGGCAGAAGAAGGACATCGTCGTCACCGCCTGGACGCCGCACTGGATGTTCGCCCGCTACGACCTCAAGTATCTCGCCGACCCGAAGAAGAGCTTCGGCAACGACGAGACGGTCAATACGCTCGCGCGCAAGGGTCTCAAGGAGGATATGCCCGAGGCTTACGCGATCCTCAAAAAGTTCAAGCTGACCACCAAGGACGAAGAAGCCGTGATGGCCCAGAACGAGGAGAGGGGTGCCAAGCCATCCGAGACGGCCGCAAAATGGATCGCGAACAATCGCGCGACCGTGGATGGCTGGCTGAAATAAGATTTCCAACCGTTATCTTCATAGACTACGATGGATCGAAAGATCGGGCCATCAGAAGCCTGCGATCCATCGTAAAATGCCTCCCAAACTCGGCGCAACGGTCGTTTCCATCGACAAGCGACGCGGAGCAGACGTTTGGCGAGGCATTTTTAGCGATACATTAAGCATAACACTGTTCATGCGAAACGCATGTCCGTGCAGGGTTGGTCGCGCCGAGCAGGGTCCGGGTTCACACCGTGTGGACCTGGAGGAATCGAAATCAAAGCGGGGGCTTTTCATGACAATCAAAGGATTTGGCGCCACCCTTGTACTCGGTACGACCGGCATGATGCTGTACGCATCGGCGGTCGCTGCGCAGACGCAGCGGACTCAGGAACTCGATGCGGAACCGAGCCGGGTGAACCGCGAGCAACCCATCGCGGTGCCGGATCCGACACCACAGCCCCAGGCCGCGCCGGGATCACCCGGCAAGTTCACCTTCGGCGGCGCCATCCGTGCCCGTTACGACTGGCGCTTCAACGACGTCGGCCTCGGCGGCCAGCCCAAGGCTTCGGAGCATTTCGATTTCGACACCCTGTCGCTGAAGGCGGCCTACGATTCCGACACCATCTTCGGCGCGGCGCAATACCGCTTCTACGGCGGCAGCTCCATCTACGGACCCCGGAACGGCTATCGCGGCTTCCCCGGTGAGGTCAGCTTCCCGATGTGGGCGTATCTCGGCTACAAGTTGACCCCCGAGGACAGCATCACCGTTGGCCTCAACCAAACCCCGTTCGGTCTGACGCCATATTTCGGCACCAGCTTCATCGAGACCCTCGGATTCACGATGGGGATCGAGGAAGTCTACAACCTCGGCGTCAAGTACTCTCACGTGGAGCCGGACCTGAACTATCAGGTCGGCTTCTATCCGGGCGCCAACCCGAACGCCATCGGCCTCAGCCTCGACAGCGCCCGCTACTCGACGAACATCGTCAAGGCCGATTCCTACGTGCCGTTCGCCACCCGCAACGCCGAACAGAACATGTTCATCGGCCGGGCCGAATACTTCGTCGTCAAGAACGATCTCGCATCCTTGGCCTTCGGCGCCTCGATCTGGCACTCGGACCTCTACAATTCCGATACCCGCCAGACCGGCACCAAGCAGCTCGAAGGCGTGCACATGCTCGCCACTTACGGCGCCTGGGGCTTCAAGGGCATTTATGTCCGTCAGGACATCGACCCGCGCAACCCGGTCCGGAACGATCTCATCGGCATCGGCGGCTTCGACTTCTCGTACAACATGGCGACGCGCGGCAACTTCGTCTCGGCGGAAGTCACCTACAAGATCGCCGATCCCATCGGACCGTTCACGGCCGTGCCGTATGCGGGTTACAGCGCCTTCTACAAGGACAAGGCCTCGTTCCAGACAAGCGAGCGCTTCATCCTCGGTGCCGCCTGGACCTTCACCGCCGATCCGAACCTCGTGATCTACACGGAAGGCGTGTTCGGCCGGAACGATCCCTATGTCGGCGCCGGACAATTCGTCAACGGCCTCGCCCAAGGCGGCGACAACCGCTGGAAGACCCGCTTCATCATGAACATCGGCTACTACTTCTAGCGTGATCCTTCTCGATGGGCCGGAGCCTCGACAGCTCCGCTCCATCGGCATGACCCGTTCGGCCTCGGGAGGATGTCGATCGAAGGCCCCGTCCTCTCGGGGAAGGCGGGGCCTTCGCTCCTCTTCCACAATCACAAATCAGGTCCTGGCGGCGTTTCGAAAAGCAATGCCGTGGTCGAGAAATTTATTCGTTAGCCGACTCAGCCCTCGACACGTCTTGTACCAACCGATTCACCCGCAAGGGGTGACCAAGCATACGTTCGTCACAACGTATTCTCTCGAAAAGACAGAGATTTAGACCTTCCTTAACCAGTTTACACTCAGTCTTCCCGGACAGAAAACCGGTGACGGCAGAGCGTAATGACGATCAGGAACGGGCTGTCCAACAAGCTGATGTTCGCCACCGGAGCGGCCGTCACGGCGGCCCTGATCGGGTTTCTCGGCGTGACGGGCTGGAGAACCGCCGATCGGGTGCGGGCCGATGTCACGCAGTTGGCGATCAAGGAGGCGCAGGTCGCCGCGAACCAGGTCGGCATCCAACTGACGGAAGCGGTCTCGGCCGGCACCGCCATGACGGCGGCCGTGACCGGGCTCCTCGAAGCCGGCTCGGCGCGCCGGACCGATCTGGTGAGCGTCGCCCGGGCGACAGCCCTGCGCTATCCCAACCTCTACGGCGCCTGGATGGCCGACACGGTGGATCGCACCGTGGGGACGATGCTGCCCGGGACGGAAGCCGTCAACCCGAAGGGCGTGTTCACGCCGTATTGGACGAAGAACGCATCGGGCGGCCTCGATTTCTCGACCTTCGCGTTCGACGGCAGCGAGCAATGGTACAGGGGACCGATCGCCTCGGGCCAGAGCCTCGTCACCGAACCCTATCTCACGAAGCGCGGCGACCTCGTGACGTCGATCACTGCCCCCGTGACCCTAGGGGGCCGCATCGTCGCCATCGGCGGCGTCGACATCAAGCTCGACATGTTGCCGACGATGCTGGGGGCGCTCCACCCGTTCGGAAGTGGCCGGGTGATGCTGCTGTCCCAGGGCGGCAAGTGGCTCTCTCCGCCCACGAAGGGCCTGGAGATGAAGCCCTATGACGGGATCGGCGCCAGCGAGGTCACGCAGGCCCTGGCGGACGGTCGTTGGCGCGCCCTCCCCGGCGGCCCGGACGGCGCCCTCCGGCTGATCTATCCGTTCTCCGCCCCCGGCATGAACACCACCTGGGCCATGGTGATGGACGTGCCGGCCCAGGTCATCGCGCAGCCGATCTACGCGCAGCTCGCCGAGACGGCGACGGGCGGCCTCGTCGTTCTCATCGTCGTCCTCGTGACGATCTACGGGACGACGAAGCTGCTCATCGACCGGCCCCTCACCCGTTCGGTGCGGACGATCGAGGCCCTGGTCGACCGGCGCTACGACACCGTCATCGCTGACCGGGACCGGACGGACGAGATCGGCGCCATCGCCAAGGCCCTCGAGATCTTCCGGGACAAATCCCGTCAAGCCGAACTCCTCGCCGAAGCCCAGGAGGCGCAGCAACGCAACCAGTTGGCGCGCGCCGAGACGATCCGGAGCCATTCCCAGGCTTTCGATGGCAAGGTTTCGACTCTGACCGAGGCCGTGCTGAAGCTCGTGGGCGATCTCGATACGGCGTCCACCACCCTCAAGGGCGGCGCCGACGCGACGACCCTGCGCAGCACGTCCGTGGCGGCGGCCTCCGAACAGGCCTCGGCGAATGTCGGCGCCGTCGCATCGGCGGCCGAGCAACTCCTGGCCTCCGTGCAGGAAATTGGACGCCAGATCACCCTCTCGACGGAGGTCGCCGCCAGCGCCGTGGTTCAGGCCCAGGACGCGAAGGGGAAGGTCGATGCCCTCGCGGGAGTGGCCGGACGCATCAGCGAGGTGATCAAGCTCATCAACTCCATCGCGGCGCAGACCAATCTCCTCGCGCTGAACGCGACCATCGAGGCCGCGCGGGCCGGGCCGGCGGGGAAGGGCTTCGCCGTGGTCGCCGCCGAGGTGAAGGAGCTGGCCAACCAGACTTCGCGGGCGACGGACGAAATCGCGGTTCAGATCGCCGCGGTGCAATCCGGCACCGGGGATGCCGTGCAGATCATCCAGGACATCTTCGGCACTATCGAGCGCATGAGCGCGATCTCGCTTTCCATCCGCGAGGCGACGGACCAGCAGGGCTTGGCCATGCACGAGGTCGCCCGCAACATCCAGGAAGCGTCCATGGGCACCCTCGAAGTTTCGGAGAACATCTCGGCCGTGTCGCGCTCTGCCAGCCAGACCGGCGAGACGGCGGGTGTGGTCAGTTCCGCCGCGATGGTGCTTCAGGGCAAATCGAACGAACTGCGCGGGGAGGTTCTGTCGTTCCTGTCGAATATCCGCCTCGCCAGCTGAACCGGGACCGGCGTCAGCGCCGGTCCGCCAGTTCGAGGGTCCGTCCCGTCTTGGCCGCCATGGGACGCACGGAATGCGGCTTGCCCTCGCATTTGGGCTGCTTGCGCTCGGAACTCGGCGGGTGACCGAAATGGTCGACATAGGCCTTCGAGAAATGCGAGGCCGAGGCGAAGCCGCATTCGATGGCGATGGTAAGGAGCGGCATCGCCGTCTGTCGGATCAGATGGCGAGCGTGTTCCAGGCGGATGCACAGGTAGTGCCGGGCCGGTGAGCGCCCGAGATACTTGAGGAACAATCGCTCGAGCTGACGTTTCGAGAGATGGACCGCCTCGGCCAGATCCTGGCTCGCGAGGGGCTCGGCGAACGTCTTCTCCATGAGATCGACGACGTGCAGCAATTTCGGGTGCGCGATGCCGAGGCGCATGCGCAGGTCCATCCGCTGCCCCTCGCCCGATTCGCGAATGCGGTGGTGGATGAGCTGTTCGGCGACGGCGGCGGCGAGGTCCGTGCCGTGGTCGCGCGTGATCAGGGACAGCATCATGTCGGCCGCCGCCGTTCCGCCGGCGCAGGTGAAGCGGTTTCGGTCGATCTCGAACAGATCCGAGCCGACCTCCAGTTGATCGTATTCCGACGACAGGCTGGCGACATTCTCCCAGTGGATCGTCGCCCGGTAGCCGTCGAGAAGCCCGGCCTTGGCCAGCACGTAGGTTCCCGTGCACACGGCGCCGATGGCCGAGCCGCGCGTACAGCTTCTGCGCAGGGTCGTCTGCAGGGACCGGTGATCGTACCGCTGAATATCGACCCCGCCGCAGACGATGAGCATGTCGAGGGTCTCGGTCTCGCCGAAGGTGCCGCCGACCTGGACTTCGACACCGTTGGACGCCTGACAGGACTTTCCGTTCTCCGACCACAGCGAATAGCGGTAGAGATCGCGTTGCGCCGCCCGGTTGGCGAGGCGCAGGGCCTCGATCGCCGACGAGAAGGCGATCATCGAGAATTGCTCGACGAGCATGAAGCCGACGGTCGTCACGTCGCCGCCTGCCCGACTCCCTCGATGCGGGAGCACGCCACCGGTCCCTATCGTCATCAAACGCCCCGTCGCGGCTCAGCCCTCCGGCCCCACGTCCTGAGAATTGCTCAAATGTAAGCGCGGCACCAGTCGGAAAGACGGGCAGCTGTGCATCGCGACCGTGCAGCCGCCAAACCCCTCAGCCGGGTCCTGCATCGGTGAGGAAACGAAGTCGCGAATCGCCAACTCACGGTCGCCGTCGCGCAAGCTGTCCGAGTCGCGCCGACCCATGATCCAGCATCACAGCGAGGCCGATCCATGCGTCGATTTTCCCTCTCGTCGCTGCTCTCCGAGTCCCTGAACGGGCACAAGGGCTGGGGCCGCCAATGGCGGGATCCGCAGCCGAAACCCGCCTATGACGTCGTCATCGTGGGCGGCGGCGGCCACGGTCTGGCGACGGCCTACTACCTCGCCACCGTGCACGGCATCACCAACGTGGCGGTCCTCGAGAAGGGCTGGATCGGCGGCGGCAACACCGGCCGCAACACCACGATCATCCGCTCGAACTACCTCTACGACGAGAGCGCGGCCCTCTACGAGCACGCCCTCAAGCTCTGGGAGGGCTTGAGCCAGGAGCTGAACTACAACGTCATGTTCTCCCAGCGCGGCGTGCTCATGCTGGCCCACAACCTGCACGACGTGCAGAGCTTCAAGCGCCACGTCTACGCCAACCGCCTGAACGGCATCGACAACGAGTGGCTGTCGAAGGAGGAGTGCAAGGAGTTCTGTCCGCCGATCGATATCTCGGGCTCCCTGCGCTACCCGGTCCTCGGCGGCGCCCTGCAGCGCCGGGCCGGCACCGCCCGCCACGATGCCGTGGCCTGGGGCTATGCCCGCGGCGCCGATGCGCGCGGCGTCGACATCATTCAGAACTGCGAAGTGAAGGGCATCCGGCGTGATGCGTCCGGCGCCGCCATCGGCGTCGAGACCACTCGCGGCTTCATCGGCGCGAACCGCATCGGCGTGGTCGCCGCCGGCCACACCTCCACGGTGATGGCCATGGCCGACGTGCGGATGCCGCTGGAGAGCTACCCGCTCCAGGCGCTCGTCTCGGAGCCGGTCAAGCCGGTCTTCCCCTGCGTGGTGATGTCGAACGCCGTCCATGCCTACATCTCGCAATCCGACAAGGGCGAGCTTGTCATCGGCGCCGGCACGGACCAGTACACCTCCTACAGCCAGCAGGGCGGCCTCCACATCACCACCCATACCCTGGATGCGATCTGCGAGGTGTTCCCGCAATTCACCCGCATGCGGATGCTGCGGTCCTGGGGCGGCATCGTCGACGTGACGCCGGATCGCTCGCCGATCATCGGCAAGACCCCGGTCAAGAACCTGTTCGTGAATTGCGGCTGGGGCACCGGCGGCTTCAAGGCGACGCCCGGCTCGGGCCACGTCTTCGCCCACACCCTCGCGACGGGCGCCCCCCACGCCATCAACGCGCCCTTCACCCTGGACCGCTTCCGCACCGGCCGCCTCATCGACGAGGCCGCCGCCGCCGCCGTGGCGCACTGATCCCGCGCATCGTCCGAGAGGCGGCCTCCGGCCTTCGGAACCGGACGATGCGCACACGACGATCCGGGGCTGAAGCCCCCTCCCCTCCACACGCCGCGACGAGACGCCCGATGCTGCTGATCGATTGCCCCTATTGCGGAAAACGCCCCGAGACGGAGTTCCGGTGCGGCGGCCAGGCCCATATCGCGCGGCCCACCGATCCGTCCGCCCTCAGCGACGCCGACTGGAGCGAACACCTCTTCGTCCGCGCCAACCCGCGCGGGGTCCATGCCGAGCGTTGGAACCACATCCATGGCTGCGGCCGCTGGTTCAACGCCCTGCGCGACACGGTGAGCGACCGCTTCATCGAAACCTATCCGGTCGGAAGCGAGCCCACGACGGGCTCTCACCCGAGCCAGGGCACCGAGCCCACCCGTTCCACCCAGACCGAGACGAGGGCGTGATGGCACAACCGTTCAGATTGCCCCGTGGCGGCCGCGTCGACCGCACCCGCCCCATCAGCTTCACCTTCAACGGCCGGACGATCGAGGGCTTCCAGGGCGATAGCGTCGCCTCCGCCCTCCTCGCCAACGGCGTCCACCTCGTCGGGCGTTCGTTCAAGTATCACCGCCCGCGCGGCATCCTGAGCCACGGCTCCGACGAGCCGAGCGCCCTGCTCTCCGTCGATCGCGGCCGGGGCCGGATCGACCCGAACAACCGCGCCTCCGTGGTCGAAGCGAGAGCCGGCCTCAAGACCCAGTCCCAGAATCACTGGCCGTCCCTCGAGTTCGACGTCGGCGCGGTCAACGACCTGCTGTCGCCGGTCTTCGTGGCGGGGTTCTACTACAAGACCTTCATGTGGCCCCGGAAGTTCTGGGACAAGGTCTACGAGCCGATCATCCGGGGCGCCGCCGGCCTCGGCAAGGCGCCCGTGGAGGCCGATCCCGACCGCTACGCCAACCGCCACGCCCATTGCGACGTCCTCGTGGTCGGCGCCGGTCCGACGGGCCTCGCCGCCGCCCTGGCCGCCGCCAAGACCGGCGCGCGGGTGATCCTCGCCGACGAGGGTCCGGAGCCCGGCGGCTCCCTCCTACACGACGTCACCTCGGAGATCGACGGCCGCCCGGCGGCCGCGTGGCTCGCCGCCACCCTCGCCGACCTCGACGCCCGCGAGAACGTGATCCTGCTTCCTCGCACCACGGTGTTCGGCTACTACAACCACAACCACGTCGCCCTCACGGAGCGGGTCACCGACCACCTGCCCGGCGCGACCGGTACCGCACCGCGCGAGCGGCTCTGGCAGGTGCGCGCGGAGCAAGTGGTGTTGGCCGGCGGCTCGCACGAGCGGCCCCTCGTCTTCGCCGACAACGACCGTCCCGGCATTCTCCTCGCCGAGAGCGTGCGCGTCTTCATCAACCGCTATGGCGTCGCGCCGGGCCGCCGCATCGTCTTCGCGACGAACGGTGCCTCCGCCTATACCTGCGCCCACGACGCGAAGGCGGCGGGCCTCGACGTCACCCTTGTCGATTTCAGAACCGAATCCGAATGCGGCCCCGAACTGGGGCGCCTGCGCGCCGCAGGCGTCGAGGTGCTGACCGGCCACACCGTGGTCGGTTCCAAGGGCCGCAAGCGCGTCACGGGCCTTCTCGTGGCGCCTGTCGGGAGCGACGGCCGGTGCGGCGGCCGTCGCCTTCTGCCCTGCGACTGCGTCGGCATGTCGGGCGGCTGGACGCCCGCCGTGCACTTGTTCTCGCAATCGCGCGGCAAGCTCGCGTACGACGCCGCCCGCGATGCCTTCCTGCCTTCGGTCTCGGCCCAGGCCGAGCGCTCTGCGGGGGCGGCGAATGGCGCCTACGATCTCGCGGCCTGCCTCGCGGAAGGTTATGCGGCGGGCGCGGCGGCGGCGGCCTCCGAGGACCGGCGCAGCTTCACGGCGACGCCGACCGCCACCGGCTTCAAGCCCGTCCGCATCATGCCGACGGATGCCGACCCGACGAAGCAGCGCGCCTTCGTGGATTTCCAGAACGACGTCACCGCCAAGGACATCAAACTCGCCGTGCGCGAGGGCTTCCAGTCCATCGAGCATGTCAAGCGTTACACCACCACCGGCATGGCGACGGACCAGGGCAAGACCTCGAACATGAACGCGCTGGGCATCGTCGCCGGGCAGCTCGACAAGTCCCTGCCGGGCGTCGGCACAACGACGTTCCGTCCGCCCTACACGCCCGTGACCTTCGGCGCCCTCGTGGGCCCCGCGCGCCACGCCCTGTTCGATCCCATCCGCACCACGCCGATCCACGAATGGGCCGAGCGCCAGGGCGCGAAGTTCGAGAACGTCGCCCTCTGGCGCCGGGCCTGGTACTTCCCGCGCGGCAGCGAAGACCTGCACGCGGCCGTCGCCCGCGAATGCAAGGCCGTGCGCGAGGGCGTTGGCATCTTCGATGCGTCGACGCTGGGCAAGATCGAAGTGGTCGGTCCGGACGCGGCCGAGTTCATGAACCGCCTCTACGTCAATCCCTGGCTGAAGCTCGAACCCGGGCGCTGCCGCTACGGCCTGATGCTGAAGGAGGACGGCTACATCCTCGACGACGGCGTCGTGGCCCGCGTGTCGCAGGATTGCTTCCACGTCACCACCACCACGGGCGGCGCCGCCCGCGTGCTGGGCCACATGGAAGACTACCTGCAGACGGAATGGCCCGAGCTCGAGGTGTTCCTGACCTCGACCACGGAGCAATGGTCGGTGATCGCCCTCCAGGGACCGAAGGCGCGCGCGGTGATCGCCCCCCTCGTCGACGGTATCGACCTGTCGCCGGAAGCCTTCCCCCACATGGCCATGCGGACGGGCACGATCTGCGGCGTGCCGACCCGGCTGTTCCGCGTCTCGTTCACGGGTGAACTCGGCTTCGAGATCAACGTGCCGTCCGATCAAGCGGCCGCCGTCTGGGAGGCGATCTTCGCGGAAGGCCAGCCCCACGGGATCACGCCCTACGGCACCGAGACGATGCACGTCCTACGCGCCGAGAAGGGCTACATCATCGTCGGCCAGGAGACGGACGGCACGGTGACGCCGGACGATGTCGGGCTTGCCGGCATGATCGCCAAGGCGAAGAAGGACTTCGTCGGCAAGCGCTCGCTCGCCCGGCCGGACGTCGTCGCCACCGGCCGCAAGCAGCTCGTCGGCCTCGTCACGGCGGACCCGAAACTGGTCCTCGACGAGGGCGCCCAGATCGTCTCCGACACGAACCAGCCGATCCCCATGCGGATGCTCGGCCACGTCACGTCGAGCTACTGGAGCCCCAATTGCGGTCGCTCCATCGCCATGGCCCTCGTGGCGGATGGGCGGCTCCTCATGGGCAACACCCTCCACGTCACGACGCCGGAGGGCTTCACCACCGTCACCGTGGTAGACCCCGTCTTCTTCGATCCCAAGGGAGAGCGCATCAATGCTTGAGGTTCGCTATCGCACCGCCCGCACGCGCCCCCTCGCCCGGGCGACGCTCCCCGCCGCCCTCGATCCCGGCCTGACGATCCGACCCGCCGAGGCCGGGGCGCGCTTCTCCCTGCGCGTCCGCAAGGCCACCGGAACGGTGGCGGGGCTCCCCCTCGACGGCCCCATCAACAGCCTGGCGGGTGACGACGCCCGCTGGATCGCCCGCCTCGGCCCCGACGAGTGGTTGATCGGCACGAGCGAGACCGAAGCGGATGCCCTCGCGGCCGCCGTCGCGTCGGATCTCGCCGGCACGGCCCACGCCCTCGTGGATGTCTCGCACCGGAATGTCGGCATCGACGTCAGCGGCGCGAAATCCGCGATCCTGCTCAACGCCGGATGCCCCCTCGACCTCGGCGACACGGCCTTCCCGAGCGGCAGTGCCACACGCACGCTCCTGGGCAAGGCCGAGATCGTGCTGATCCGGTGGCCGGGCGCCACCCCACGCTACCGGGTCGAGTGCTGGCGCTCGTTTGCCACCTACGTGCACGGCTTCCTGGTCGAGGCCGGACTCGGGACCACCGCACCGTCCAAAGCCGCGTGATGATCAGCGCCTTCGATCTCTTCAAGATCGGGATCGGTCCGTCGAGTTCGCACACCATCGGCCCCATGGTCGCCGCGCGTCGCTTCCGCGAGCGCGTCGCCCCTCTCGACGGCGTGGCGCGGGTGAAAGCCGAGATCTTCGGCTCCCTCGCCTGGACGGGGCGCGGACACGGCACCGACGTGGCGATCTTCCTCGGCCTCCTCGGGCACGATCCGGCCACCGTCGATCCGGACCGGGTGGCGGATTATACGCGGGACCTCGCCGAGAGCGGCGCCCTCGGCCTCCCCGGTATCGCGTTCGATTCCGAGCGCGATCTGATCTTCAACTTCACCGAAGTGCTGCCGCGCCACACCAACGGGATGCGGTTCCGCGCCCTCGACGGCGACGGCGCGGTCCGGGACGAGATGGTCTGCTACTCCATCGGCGGCGGATTCGTGGAAACCGAGGGCGACGCCCGCGCGGCCGGTCCCGAGGCCGTCGCGATGCCGTTCCCGTTCGACAGCGGCGCCGATCTCCTTCGGGTCTGCGACGAGAGCGGCCTCGGCATCGCCCAGGTTCAAATGGCCAACGAATTGGCCCTGCGCTCGGAAGCGGACATCAACGCCGGACTCGATGCCATCCGGGACGCGATGCTTTCCTGTATCGCGCGGGGCTTGCGCAAGGACGGCGAGTTGCCGGGCAGCCTGAAGGTGCGTCGCCGCGCCAAGAGGCTGCACGAGACCCTGGAGGCGTCGCGCCTGAGCAACAGCCGGCCGGCCCATCAGATCATGGACTGGATCAGCCTGTTCGCCCTGGCGGTGAACGAGGAAAATGCCTCCGGTGGGCGCATCGTCACGGCCCCGACCAACGGCGCCGCCGGCATCGTTCCGGCGGTCCTGCGCTACATCGTCGATTTCTGTCCCGAATGGTCGGATCAGCGCGGCCGCGACTACCTCCTGGTCGCCACCGCCATCGGCGGCCTGATCAAGCGCCGGGCCTCGATTTCCGGCGCCGAGGTGGGATGCCAGGGCGAGGTCGGCTCGGCCGCCGCCATGGCCGCCGCCGGCCTCGCGGCGGTGCTCGGCGGCGATGCCCGCCAGATCGAGAACGCCGCCGAGATCGCCATGGAGCATCATCTCGGCATGACCTGCGATCCCATCGGCGGCCTCGTCCAGATCCCGTGCATCGAGCGCAATGCGTTCGGGGCCAACAAGGCGGTCGCCGCCGCCTCCCTGGCCTTGCACGGAGACGGCCTGCATTTCGTCACCTTCGATCAGGTGATCGAAACCATGCGCCAGACGGGCGCCGACATGCAAGAAAAGTACAAGGAGACCTCGCTCGGCGGTCTCGCGGTCAACGTCACGGCCTGCTGACCCGTCCCCGTGGAACCGGATACCCGGCATCGTCGTATGCCGGGTCGAGACCGCCCCCGCTCGAAGCAGATCCAGCCCACCGCTGCGCCCGTGGAGCCGACGACGCGGCCGCTGCCGGCCGTCCCAGCCCTTCTCTCGATCCCGCCGCCATCGCTCGTGTCGCGCCAGGAAACCGTTTCCGGCCGATGGCTTCGGATTGCCTTAGCGGGACAGGCTCCCTGCTTTGGAAGGCTGGGCCAGGGGTGAGGTGTCGTTCGTATCCGAAGCGATCCCCTGCCCGGCCCCGGAGGGCCGCGCCGGAAGCGTGCAAGCCAGAGCCGCCACGGCATAAACGCGACACGCCTGCGTTCCTGAGCCTTGAGGTCCGCTGCGGCCCCCGGAATGACCGGGTGCTCGATCGCGTCCGACGGTCTCAAATCACCCCTGCGATCATCCTGCCCCGAGGGAGGCGGCGACGCGCGCCGCACGAAACCGACATCACGGCGTTCCTTCGGACCGGCGAAGGTGGCCCCGCCCGCGTCCGTGCGCCCCACCATCCGACCCGGACGAGTGCACCGCAAAAAGGCAGCTTGCCCGCATTGGTTACAAATTGCTCCATCCATGTGCGCGATGCGGACCAGCCCCTCGAAAGCGGCGAATCTCCCGCACCGCAACAAATGGCATACCTTTCCCCACAGCACAGTCGTCCTCCAGATGAGCGACGGCGGGTCCGAGGTTAACAAGATGTTCACTCAGTTCATTGCGCGTATCGACATGTATTTCCGCGCCCGGGCGACCGAGCAGGCGCTGCGGAGCCTCACGGACGAAGCCCTCTCCGATATCGGCCTCCTCCGGGCCGATATCGCCAAGATGAGCGCTCAGGCCACGCCGGTCCGCACCAAGACGGCGGCGGCCTTCCCCCTGTTCTCCGAAGCCATGTTCCCGGTATCCGGCCTGCGGACGGCTTGATCCGGCCCGTCCACGCGACCGGGACGGACAAAGAAACGAAAAAGGCTTGCGGGGTCGTCAGGACCGCGCAAGCCTTTTTCACGTCCGGAAAGGGTTGGTTCAGGCGGCGGGGGCGGCCGGCAGGGTAAAGGTCTGCGGTGCGTGTCCCTCGGCGCGCAGGGCCTCCATGAGGTCGCCCGGGACGAGATTGAGGGTGCGGGTGCTCACGAGGGGATGCACGTTGATCCGCGTCTCCGCGAGCAAGCTATCCTGAAGGAAGATCTTCACGCTCTCGGGCGCGGCATTGACGGCGGCGAGGGGCGAAACCGCACCGCTCTCGACGCCGAGCACCTCCCCCAACGCCTCTGCGCTGGCGAAGGACAGACCACCGCGCGCGCCGAGAACGGCCCGGAATGCCTTGAGATCGACCTGGGCGTCGTGCTGGAGCGTGACGAGGAAGTAGGTCTTCTTCCCATCGCGCAGGAACAGGTTCTTCGTGTGCGCCCCCGCGATATCGCCGCACACGGCCATCATCGCCTCGACGGTCAGGACCTGCGGATGCTCATAGAGCTTGTAGGCGATGCCGCGCTCGCGCAGTCGGGTCAGGAGGTCGTCGGAATTCAGGGCCATGGGGCTCCCTCAAGGGATGGATGGACGGGTGGGCGGTGCGAGGACGCCGATCTGACGCAGGTGCGCCAGGATCTCGCGGGCCGCCTCGTCGGGATCGGGATCGACGAGGAGCCGGCCGCTCGCCGCCGTGCCGGCCTCCCCCGTCGCCGCCTTCAGGCGTTCGGCGGCCGAACCGCCCGTGGGCGCACCCTTCACGAGTTTCGGACGGCGGCGATAAGGGCGCTCCTCGACCGTGGGGCCGGTGCCCTCCACCGTACCGGGAGCGGCGTCCAGGGGCACGATGGTGCCGCGCCGGGCCTGGCCGTAGGCATACGCGAACGGCGCCGGCGCATCGGGATGGATCGTCACCACGAGGGGGCCGCGCACGAGGACCCGGCGCAAGGCGCCGCGTCCGAGGCTTTGATCGAGGCGCAGGGTTCCGGCCTCGTCGTCGGACGCCATCGCGACCACGTCGGGGATCAGGGGCAGATCCAGGGTCTCGGCCAGGGCGTAGGGCACGAGGCCCGTCTCGTCGCCGCCCTGCCCGCGCCGTCCGGCGAGGATGAGGTCGGGCTTCGTCGCGGCGAGGCGGGCGGCGAGGGCCGGCACCGGGTCGACCCCGTCCGGCACGACGATGTGCTCCCCTCGAACAAGCCCCTGGCCCAGGGCTTCGCGCAGGACCGCCTGCTCGGGGCCGGCATGGAGCCCGAGGGGTTCACCGAGGCCGGCGGCGAGGCGGATCGCCTGCGCCTCAAGGCGCGACAGGACGGTGGCTCCCGAGACCGGATGCCGGCCCGTCGAGACGAGAACCGCGATCTTCATGCGACCTGTTCCCCTGCATCCGCCTCCACCGCGAGCCGCCGCAGCAGGGCCTCCATCACGGTTTGGGCATCCTGCACGATGGCGAGCCCCGCCCGTTCGATCATCGCGGCGTGGAGATCGGTGTTGACCGCCACCACGTGCTCGCAACCTGCGACCCCCTGGAGATGCTGCGGTGCACCTGAGATTCCGAGGGCGAAATAGCAGGTCGCGGCCAGCACCGTACCCGACGCGCCGACCTGGGTCTGGCGCGGCATCAGCCCGGCATCGCACAGGACGCGGCTGGCGCCCGGTGTCGCCCGCAGGGCGGGGACGAGGCGCCGGAAGGTGTCGAGATCGCGGATGCCGTTGCCGGCGGCCGTGACGAAATCCGCGAGCGTCAGGGGGACCGTGGCCGGGTCGGCGGGGATCCGCGTCGCCGCCAGGATCGGTCCCGTCCGCCCGGCCATGGAGGCGGCCTCGACATCGAGGAGCCGCGCCTCGCGCGGTGGCCCGCCATACTCCGCGACGGCATCGGGCGCCACCGTGGTGAGGAGACCGGGCATGGCCCGCTGTTCGACGCGTCGCCCCCGGGCCGGCCGGATCACGCCGGTGGCGGCCACGACCTCGGCGTTGCCGAACAGCGGCGCGCCCATCCGCGCCGCGACCCTGCGGGCGAGGTCGCCGCCGTCGAGGGATTCGGGAAACAGGACATGACGCGGCGCCAGGGCCCCGAGCGTGGCCGCCAGGCGGGCGGCCCGGGCGGCGGGATCGTACGCCGCCGCGTCATCACCGAAACGGACCCAACGATCGGCCCCGGCGGAGCCGATGCCCTCGCAGGCGTCCGGAGCGAGGATGACCACGCCACCGTCGCGCCCGGCGAGCGTCCGGGCGGCACCCAGAACCTGTCGGTCATGGGCCGAGAGACGGCCCCCGGCGGCGTCCGGAACCACGGCGATGAGGAAAGCGGGGGCTTCCAGGATCAGGATTTTCGGCGCGACCGCCTCGGGCGCCGCCTGCGGACGCGGAGCGAGGACCGGTCCCTCCCCGCGCGACACCTGTCCGATCTCGTAGCGCGGGCGCACGCCCCCGGCGACGCGCTGGCCCGCGCGCTCGGCGCGGGGATCGCGGCGCGGACGTCCGCCGGTCGCGCGCTGGGTCCGGTCGTAGCGGGGGCGGGGCGAGGCGCCATCCGAACGGGCGATCTGCTGGGCTGCCCGCTCGGCGCGCGGGTCGCGACGTAGGCGGCTCATCGTCCGGCCTCCACGGACTGGAGGAGCAATTCGGCGATGTCGCGAATCTCGGCCTTCCGGTCGGGCACGCCCTCCAGCATCGCCGTGCAGGAGGGGCAGGCGACGGCGACGATGCCGGCGCCGGTCTCCGCCGCTTGGGCCATGCGCAGGTCGGGGATGCGCCGCTCGCCCGGCACGTCGCTCACGGGCGCGCCGCCGCCGCCGCCGCAGCACATGGCCCGGCGGCCCGAGCGGCCCATCTCCCGCCGCGACACCCCGATGGCGTCGAGGACGGCGCGGGGTGCCTCGGTCTCCCCGTTGTAGCGGGCGAGGTAGCAGGGATCGTGATACGTCACCGACACGTCTTCGAGGCGGTTGGGGACGAGTTTCCCGGCGCGGATGAGTTCGAGCAGGAAGGCGGTGTGGTGCATCACCGTGTAATGGCCGCCGAAGGCCGGGTATTCGTTGCGCAGGGCATGGAGCGCATGGGGATCGGCGGTGACGATCCGCCCGAAACGATGGCGGGCGAGAGTGGCGATGTTCGCCCTCGCCAGGGATTGGAACGTCGCCTCGTCGCCGAGCCGCCGGGCGAGGTCACCGGTGTCGCGCTCCTCCGCCCCGAGCACGGCGAAATCGACGTTCGCCTGACGCAGGAGCCGCACCAGGGCCCGCAGGGTGCGGCCGTAGCGCAGGTCGTAGGCGCCTTCGCCAAGCCAGAGCAGCACGTCGACGCCGTCCCGCCCGTCGAGCACGGGCAGATCGAGGCCGGCGGCGAAATCCGTCCGGGCGGCGAGGGAGCGTCCGCCGGGCTCGCCGGCCTGGCGCAGATCGGTCACGGGGCCGACGGCCTTCTCGGGCAGCGCGCCGCGTTCGAGGGTCTGGTGGCGGCGCAACGACACCACGGCATCGACATGCTCGATCATCATCGGGCATTCCTCGACGCAGGCCCGGCAGGTGGTGCAGGACCACAGGGTGTCGGGATGGATGCGCGCATCCGGTCCGATCAGCCGGGCGAGAGGTCCGCGCTCCCCCTCGGCCTCTCGGCCGCCCGGATAGGGATTGCCGGCATAGGCGGGCTCGGCCGGAGACAGGCCCGCCACGAGGTCCTGGATCAGCCGCTTCGGGTTGAGGGGCTGGCCGGCGGCGAAGGCCGGACAGGCGATCTCGCAACGGCCGCAGCTCACGCAGGCATCGTACGAGAGCAGGCGATTCCAGGTGAAATCGGCCGGCATCTCCGAGCCGAGGCGCGGGGCGTCGAGGTCGAGGGGCTGAAGCGCCGTATCGGGGCGGCCCTCGAAGCGGCCGGGCCGGGGATGAGCCACGAGGTGCAGGGCGCCGGCGGCGGCGTGCCGCATGGGGCCGTGCCGCACCTCGAAGGCGAGGCCGAGTCCACCCGCCGCCGCGAGCAGGAGAGCGAGGGGCGCGAGGACGCCGCCGCCGCCACCGAGGGCGAGGAGCAGGGCCGTAAGGGTGCCGCCGGCCGCGTAGGCGACGAGCAGAAACGGCAGGATCTGGAAGCGCCCGGCGGACAGGCGCTTCTGCTTTTCCGGATACCGCCGAGCACCGACGAGGAAGGAGCCGACCGCCGTCACCGCGAAGGCGAGGGCCACGAGGACCCAGTAGATCCGCGAGCCGGCGAGCGGCGGCAGGATCGCGAGGGCGGTGAGGACAGAGGCCGCGAGCAGGCCGCCGGCCACCACCGCATGCATCCGCGACGCGTAGGCATCGCGCGCCACCACATGGTGGACATCGACGAGGTAGCGGCGCGGCAGCTTGGCCAGACCATCGAGCCACGCCACGGGGGCGGCGGCACCGGCCCGCCACAGGGCCGCGCGACGCCACACCTGAACGAGGGCCAAGGCCGCCATGGCCCAGACGAGACCGGGAAAGAGCGTAGTCAGGAGAACAGGACCGGTCATGACGAATCGTCCAGGCTGAGGCGTTACGGCCGGTGCTGTGCGCGATGGGTGGATGCCGGATCAGATGTCCTTGCACAGGCGCAGGGCGTCGTAGATCGCCGCATGGATGTTGCGGCCCGCCACGGCATCACCGATGCGGTACAGGGCATAGCCCGACGACAGGTCGTAGGGCTGCGGCTCGCCGCGGATGAGCGCGTCGGGATCGATCTGGCCCCGGTTGACCGAAGCGTCCTTCAGTCCGCGATACAGACCGTCGACGGGCAGGGTGCCATGATCGACCACGATGCGGTCGACGAGGCGTTCCTCCTCGGCATCCGTCATGGTGTTGCGCAGGGCCGCCACGAAGCGGTTGCCCTCGGGATAGATCTCGATGAGCTCCATGTTCGGCGTCATCACCACGCCGAGCTTGTAGAGTTCGCGCAGGTGGATCGGCTGATTGGTGGTGCCGACCTCCTCCGCCACCATGCGGTCGTGGGTGGCGATCTCGACGAGGCAGCCGCGCTTGGCGAGTTGCTCGGCCACCGAAGACGCGTTGTGCTGGCCCATCTCGTCATAGAGCAGTACCGAGCCCGTGGGCTCCACGGCGCCCGTGAGCACGTCGGTGGTGGTCACGGCGAATTGCTCGGCGCCCTTGGCATGGCCACGGAACGGCGTGCCGCCCGTGGCCACGATGACCACGTCGGGTTTCTCGGCAAGCACCGCCGCTTCGGTGGCCTCGGTGTTGAAGCGCAGGTCAACCCCGAGCTTTGTCACCTGGGACACGAGCCAACGGGTGATGCCCGACATCGCCTCGCGCCAGCCGGCCTTGGCCGCGATGGAGATCTGGCCGCCGGCCTGGGGCCCCTTCTCGAACAGCACCACGGCATGGCCGCGCTCGGCGCAGACGCGAGCCGCCTCGAGGCCGCCCGGACCGGCGCCGATGACCACGATCCGGCGGCGGACATCCGCCTTGCGGATGTCGTGCGGCATGGTGGCCTCGCGGCCCGTGGCGGCGTTCTGGATGCAGAGGGCGTCGCCGCCGACATAGATCCGGTCGATGCAGTAGCCGGCGCCCACACATTGCCGGATGTCGTCGGCCCGGCCCTCCGAGAGCTTCTTCACGAGGTGCGGATCGGCGATGTGGGCGCGGGTCATCGCCACCATGTCGACATGCCCCTCCGCGACGGCGCGGGCGGCGGTGGCGAGATCCGTGACGCGCTGGGCGTGGAACACCGGCACGTCGACCTCGCGCTTGATGGCGCTCGGCAGGAACAGGAACGGCGCCACCGGGAACGACATGTTCGGCAGCGAGATCGCGTGGGCGATGTGATCGCGCGCTTGGCCGCCGAGCACGTTGAGGAAGTCGACGAGGCCGCGCTTGGCGTATTCGGCCGCGATGGCGACGCAATCCTCCTGGGACAGGCCGTCCGCAATCATCTCGTCACCCGACATGCGAATGCCGATGACGTAATCGTCGCCGACCTCCGCCCGCATCGCCTCCAACACCTCGATGCCGAAGCGCATCCGGTTCTCCAGGCTGCCGCCGTACTTGTCGGTGCGCTGGTTGACGGAGGGCGACCAGAACTGATCGATGAGATGGCCGTGGGCGGCGGAGACCTCGCAGCCGTCGAGTCCGCCTTCCTTGCAGCGGCGCGCGGCCTGGGCGAAGCTCTTCACGATCCGGGCGATATCCTCCTCCTCGATCTCCTTCGGGATCGTGCGAGAGGCGGGCTCGCGCCGGGGCGAGGGCGAGACCGTGGGGAGCCAGTGCTCCGTGTCCCACTTGGTGCGCCGGCCCATATGGGTGAGCTGGATCATCAGCTTGCCGCCGTAGCCGTGCACCCGGTCGGAGAATTGCCGGAAGAACGGGATCACCGCATCGTCGGCGACGGAAATCTGGTTCCAGGGTGCGGCCGGGCTATCGGGGGCGACGGAGGAGGAGCCGCCGAACATGGTCAGCCCGATGCCGCCCTTCGCCTTCTCGGCGTGATAGAGCTGGTAGCGCTCCTGGGGCTTGCCGTCGCGGCCATAGCCGGGCGCGTGGCTCGTGGACATCACCCGATTGCGGATGGTGAGGCCCTTGATGGTGAGGGGTTTCAGAAGCGCGTCGGCATTGGCGATCAAGGGACGACTCCCGAAGGCAGGACGATGATCTGGAGAGAGGGAGCGGTCGGCGGGCCGGGCCTGCCCGGCCGGCGCCGTCAGCGCTCGATGACGAGGTCGCTCGTCGGCTTCGAGCAGCACAGCAGGGCCATGCCGGCATCGATCTCGCGCTGGCGGATGCCACCGGCATGGGCCATGGTCACGGTCCCGGTGGTGATCTTCGACTTGCAGGTGCCGCACAGGCCCTTCGCGCAGGACGAGGGCAGGCGGATGCCGGCCTTGCGGGCGGCATCCAGCACCGTCGAGTCCTCGGGGCATTCGAGCACCCGGCGGGTCTTGGCGAACTCCACCCGGAAGGTGCGCATGGCGGGCGCGGCACCGGCCTCGGCATCGAGTTGCTCGGCCGCCTCCGATGCGGCCTCCTGCTCGGCTTGTGGCAACGCGCCGAAATCGAAGCTCTCTTCGTGGTGCCGGGCCATGTCGAATCCGGCCCCGGCCAGCATCGCTCGGACGGCATCCATGTAGGGCTTGGGGCCGCAGACGAAGACCTCGCGTTCGCGGAAGTCCGGCACGGCCTCGCTCAGGATGTCGAGGGACAGGCGTCCCTTGAATCCGGCCCAGGCCTCGGCCGGCGAGTCGGTCTCGCAGACCGCGTGGACGCGGAAGGCCGGATCGAGGCGCGCCATGGTGTCGAGTTCCCCCCGGAACACGATGTCGGCGGGGCTGCGGGCCGAGTGCACGAACGCCACGTCACGGCCACCGCCGAGGTCGTGGAAGGTACGGGCCATGGACATCATCGGGGTGATGCCGCTGCCGCCCGACAGCAGCAGGTACTTGCCCGCCGGGTGGTTGAAACAGGAGAACTCCCCCATGGGGCCGAGCGCCCGCACGGTGTCGCCGACCTTCAGGGTGTCGTGCAACCAGTTCGAGACCGGGCCGCCCGGCACGCGCTTGACCGTGAACGACACCGTGTGCGGCCGCGTCGGCGCCGAAGAAACTGTGTAACAGCGGTGGATGGTCTCGCTGCCGATCTCGAACGAGAAGGTCAGGAACTGGCCCGGAGCGTAGGCGAACAGCCGGGGCTCCCGGGGGGCGAGCACGAAGGTCTTCACGTCGTGCGTTTCGTCGCGCACGGCGACGCACAGGAGGGCATCGTCGGCTTCCGCATCCCAGGGCGCGGAAGCCACGAGGCGCGCGGCGGCCGGCTCGGCCGAGACAGGAGCCGACGACACGCTCAGCGACCCAGATGCGCGGCCATGCGGCCGACATACCAGTTGCAGAACTTCTCCACGAGCATCTCGGTGTTGGGCGAGTAGGGGCCGGGCTCATAGGCGGGGCTCTGGATGCCCTGATGACAGATGCCGACGAGCTCGCTGTCCTGATCGTTGGTGGCCTCCCAGACGGCCGTCAGGTTGGCGAGGTCGTAATCGACTCCCTCGACGGCCTCCTTGTGCACGAGCCACTTCGTCCGCAGCAGCGAACGCTCGGCATCGAGCGGCAGCACCGAGAAGGTGACGATGTGGTCGCCGAGGAAGTGGTGCCAGGAATTCGGCTGGGTCCAGACCGAGAGGCCGCCGAGCTTGGCGCTGGTGAAGTCGCCGAGCAGCTTCTTGCACGCAGCCTTGGTGTCGATGGTGTGGGACTCGCCCTCACCGTCCAGGGGCAGGCGCTCCGTACGGAAGCCCGTGATCATGGTGTCGAGCTCGTCGATCTCCCGTGACGGCAAACCTTCGGCCTCCCACTCGGTGTGGCGGGTCTTCAGCAGGCAGCCGTACCGCTCGGCATTGGCGCGATCGTGCTCGTCCATCTCCTCCGGCGCGAAGCCGAAGCCGTAGGCGAACAGCGGCACGGTGAGTTCCGGATGGTTCGCCCCGCAATGATAGCACTCGCGGTTGTTCTCCATCGTGAGCTTCCAGTTGCCCGGCTCGATGATGTCCTTCTGGAAGGCCACCTTTGTGTTCCGAACGTTGTGCGGCTCGATGTAGGGCGCGAGACGCTCGGCCATCTCGTCGAAATCGGCCGGCGGCACGTCGGCGAGGCAAACGAAAAGCAAGCCCGCGAGCGAACGGATATGCACCGGCTTGAGACCGTTGCAGCCCTTTTTGAAGTCCGGGCCCATATGCTCGGCGTGGATGAGATTGCCGGTGAGGTCGTAGGTCCAGGAATGGTAGCGGCACACGAGGTTGCCGACCGTGGACTTCTCTTCGTGCACGAGGCGGGCGCCGCGATGCCGGCAGACATTGTGGAAGGCCCGGATTTCGTTGTCGTCGTCACGCACGATGGCGACGGACGTCTTGCCGATATCCACGACCATGACGTCGCCGGCCTCCGGCACGTCGGGTTCGACACCGACATAGATCCAGTGCTGGCCGAAAATGACCTGCATATCAGCCTCGAAGATTTCGGGACTGAGATAGAAGGGCGCGGGCAGCGTGTAACCGCGCCGGCGCTCACGAAGGAGGTGCTGCAGAGGGGTCGGCGTGACGTCGAGCATAGGGCCTCCGAGCCGTCTTGAACGGTTCGACTATCGCCGCCCGCCCGCCTGCCCGCTGCCACCGCAGCGACACTCGCTTGGCCCACCGCGACGTGCGGCCGGTCCGGATTCCGGCGGCCTCCGCAAAGTCCAAGTATCCCTGGATTCTCCCCATCGTACCCGCCACGGACCTCGTTCACCGACGACATGACCCAATCGAGGAATCTTGGATCGGCCATCCATCGCGGTCCCTTGATTGGAGAGATCGGATGCCCGGGCGGCCCGAACCGCGCCGGAGGTGAGACGGGCGGGGCGACGACCGGTGCGGGTGGGCTGAGCCGAAAGGCGATTGAGAATTCGCCTCCATGTCGGCTAGAGATTTCCGACGGGATTCATATGGTTTCCGCTCGATCGAAACCGAAACCGCGTCACAGGAGCCCGCACGGCGCTCGAGGACAATCGAACTCCGCTCGTTCGGAGGGATGAAACGGAGCTCGCATGACACGGATGATGCGCCAATTGACTCCATCCGACGATTGAAAATCTTGATGGTCGATGAGCGGGTGCGCGCCGAGGCGCATGATTATCATACGAAATCCTTCTTGGACCTGGGCGAGGCGCAGATCACCGATGCCCTGGCAACGCGTCCCGCCCGCGCGCCCGATTACGAAGCCGAAGTCCGGATCCTATCGGAATTGGCCGCCGCTCTGGCCGTCAGCCCGGAAACGGTCCTGCAGCGCCTCGTCGATCTCCTCGTGACGATGGACGATCGGGCCGGATCGGCCGGGATCAGCCTGTTCGAACCAGACGGGGGCGAGGGCCACTTTCGCTGGCACGCCATCGCGGGAGCCTGGGCCGCGTATCTCGGTGGAACCATGCCATTCGGCAGGAGCCCGTGCGGGGTCGTGGTGACCCGCGATGCCCCGCTGCTGCTCGCGCAGCCGGCGCGATGCTTCCCCGAAGCCTCATTCGAACCGCCGGTCCATGAACTGTTGCTCGTTCCGTTCCATGCGGGCGATAAGCCCGTGGGGACCCTCTGGGTCTGCGCCCACGAAGCGGGAACCGCCTTCGACGGCGAGGATCTGCGGTTGCTCACGCGCCTGACGCGCTTCGCCTCCGCCGCCTTCGTCATGGTGGGCGCCCTCCGGGACGCGCAAGCGGCGCGCGACGGCGTGGAGCGCCGGGTGGTCGAGCGCACCAACGCCCTCACGGAGGCCCACGACGCGCTGCGCGCCATCGAGGCGCGCCATCGTGTCGAACTCGAACGGCTCGTGCGCGATCGGACGACGGAACTACAGGCGAGCCGCGACCTGCTTCAGGCGACACTGGACAGTTCCACGGACATAATCCAGGTGTTCGAGGCCGTCCGCGACGCGTCGGGCACCATCGTCGATTTCCGCTGGCGCTTGAACAACCACACCTCGGAGCGCCTCTACGGCGAGGTGCGCGGACAAAGCCTGCTCGAACGCAATCCCGGGGTTTTGAAGGAAGGCATCTTCGAGACCTTCAAGCAGGTGGTGGAGACGGGCCGCCCCTCCAGCGACGAACGCCATTACACCCACGAACAGGTCGATGGCTGGTTCTTCCAGTCCGTCGTGAAGCTCGACGACGGTGTCGCGACCACCTCGAAGGACATCACGGCCTGGAAGGCGGCGCAGGACGAGATCCTGCGCTTGCGGGACGCGGTGGCGCAGGCCAAGGTCGTCGCCAACGAAGCGAAGTACAGAAACCTGTTCGATTCCATCGACGAAGGCTTCTGCATCGTCGAGATGCTCTTCGACGAATGGCAACGGCCGATCGATTACCGCTTCCTCTCCGTGAATCGGGCGTTCGAGAAACAGACCGGGCTCAGCAACGCGACGGGCATGACCGTGAGCGGGCTGATCGCCGGGAACGAACCGCATTGGTTCGAGACCTACGGGCGGATCGCCCTAACCGGGCAGCCAGAACGCTTCGAGGCCCGGGCCGATCCCCTGGGACGTTGGTACGAGGTCTTCGCCTTCCGCATCGGTTTGCCGGAACAGCGGCAGGTCGCGATCCTGTTCAAGGACATTCTGCCACGCAAAAAGGCCGAAGCGGCGCTTCGGGAGAGCGAGGAGCGGTTCCGCGCCTTCGTCACCGCGAGCTCCGACCGGGTCTACCGGATGAATCCGGACTGGACCGAAATCCGCCGCTTGGAGGACGGCGCGTTCTTCGGCGACGGCAATGGGCTATGCGGCCTCTGGCTGGACGACCCCCTGCACCCCGACGATCGGGAGAGGGTTGACGCCGCCATCGCGGCGGCCATCGCGGCCCGCTCCCTGTTCGAACTCGAGTATCGCCTGATTCACCCCGACGGCTCCGTGGTATGGATCCTGTTCCGGGCGGTGCCGATCCTCACCGAGACGGGGGACGTCCGGGAATGGCTGGGGACCGCCAGCGATGTGACGGCACGCAAGACGGCCGAGACGGCCCTGCGCGCCAGCGAAGAGCGCCTCACCCAATTCGGCGAAGCCTCCTCGGACGTGCTGTGGATTCGCGACGCCGCGACGTTCCAGTGGATGTATCTGACGCCGGCCTTCGAGACGATCTACGGCGTCGACCGGGCGACGGCCCTCTCCGGTGACAACATGCTCGGATGGATCGAGATGATCGTCCCCGAGGACCGCGAGCACGCCATGGCGAGCCTGCAGCGTGTCCGCCTCGGCGAGCGCGTCACCTTCGAGTATCGCGTCAGCCAGCCCCGCGACGGTGCCATCCGCTGGCTGCGCAACACCGATTTCCCCATGCGCGATGCCAAGGGCGCCGTGTGTTGGATCGGTGGCGTCGGCCGCGACATCACCGAGGAACGGGAAACGGCCGCGCGCATGAGTATCCTCGTGGCCGAACTCCACCACCGCACCCGCAACCTTCTCAGCGTCGTGCGGGCCATGGCCGACAAGACCCTGCGGCGCAGCACCGATCTCCCGGACTTCACCGTGCGTTTCGGGACACGTCTCGCCGCCCTCGCCCGTGTTCAGGGTCTCCTGTCCCGCCTCGGCGAGGGGGAGCGCGTCACCCTCGACGACCTGATCCGCAGCGAGGTGGCCGCCCTCAACGGCGACAGCGGCCGGGTCACGCTCCTCGGGCCATCCGGCGTGGCCCTGCGCTCTTCGACCCTCCAGACCTTCGCCCTGGCGCTGCACGAACTGGCGACGAACGCCGTCAAGCACGGCGCTTTCGCGCAGCCGCAGGCCTCCCTCGAAATCCGATGGTCCGTGGACTGCGTCGAGCCCGAGACCGGCCCCTGGCTGCACATGGATTGGCGCGAGCGCGGCGTCGTCATGCCGGCGGATCGCGGCGCGCGCGAGAGCGGGTCGGGACGCGAACTCATCGAACGCGCCCTGCCCTACCAGCTCGGTGCCCGAACGACCTACGTTCTAAGGCCGGACGGGGTCCACTGCACCATCGCCCTGCCTGTCTCCGACCGTACAGCCAAGGGAAGGGTGACCGCCTCCTGACCGCGCCGAGGTGTGACGGTGCGCAAGGCGGATCAGCCCGCTGGCGCGATCACGACGCGCTTGCCTTCGAACCGCGTTTTTGATTGCTCGTGGTGGTGCAGGCGTTGGCTTCCGTACCCGCGTTCAGAGTTCGTATCTTTAGGACGCCCTGCCCGTTCGCCTGGATGAAAGAACCCTTCTCGCTCGCCGCGGGGGGGCGGCCCGAGGCCCACGAAAAAAGGCGCCCCCACATGCGGGGACGCCCTTTGCCGAATCAATAATAGAAGCGGCGTGGCCGTCCGTAATAACCGTAGACCGGAGGCGGCGGCGGAAAAGGACGATACCCGTAAGGACCGCGGCCCCAATAGGGCGGCGGTCGCCGGTTGGGGCGGCATTCGCCCCAGGGATTGGGATGCCAGCCGGGGCCACAGCCGCCGGCGACCCGCTCGACGGTCGCGTCGCCCTCGATCATTCCAAGGGGGCCGGCCGTGAAGGGGGCGGCCTGCGCCGCGGTTGCGAGACCAAGGCTGCCGGCGAGCACCGCAGCCATTCCAAGCACCTTCGCGTGCTTCATGACGGGATTCTCCAAGGTCGCTCCACCCGACCCATCGGGTGGACAGGGCGAGATTGGTCCCCACCGGGTGAATGGACCCTGACCGGATTGCGGCGAGGAGGCGGCAATGCCCGCGCACGGAAAGTACGGCCGGCGCCTCAGATCGCGCGTGAGGCCTTCACATGGGCATTGGCGCCGAAACGACCGATCTCCAGGTGGATATGATGGAGCGGCACCACCCGGGCGGCGGCGCCGCGCTCGATGGCTTCCTTCGGCATACCGAACACCACGCAGCTCTCCTCGTCCTGCGCGACGGTGTGGGCACCGGCCCGGCGCATCTCCAACAGGCCCGTGGCGCCGTCGTCCCCCATGCCGGTCATGATGATGCCCAGGGCGTTGCCTCCGGCGCATTGCGCGGCGGAGCGGAACAGCACATCGACGGACGGCCGATGGCGGGAGACCAGGGGACCGTCCTTCACCGCCACGGTGTAGCGTCCGCCGTTGCGCTGAAGCAGCATGTGGCGGCCCCCCGGCGCGATGAGGGCGCGGCCGGCCCGTACGCTGTCGCCGTCCTCAGCCTCCTTCACCTCGATGGCGCAGAGCCCGTTCAGCCGCCGCGCGAAGGCCGCCGTGAAATGCTCGGGCATATGCTGCACGATGACGAGACCGGGTGTCTCCACCGGCAGCACTTCGAGGACGTCGCGCAGCGATTCCGTCCCCCCCGTGGAAGCACCGACGCAGATCACGGGTTCGGTCGTCGCCACCGGGCGCCCCGCGAGGGGGGGCGGGATCATCGCATCGGCCGACAGCTTCGCCTCGATGGTGCGCGCCGGCGGGCGCTGGCCCCGGAGCCGGGCGCGGGCAGCCCCACGGACGGCGTCGCAGACCCGCACGGACGATTCCATGAGGAACTGGCGGGTATCGACCCGGGGTTTCGGCAGCACGTCGATGGCACCCGCTTCCAGCACCTCGAACAGCATCCGCGATCCCTCCTCCGTCAGGGTGGAGCAGATGATCACCGGAATCGGCTTCTGGGCCATGATCTTGCGCAGGAAGGTCAGGCCGTCCATGCGCGGCATCTCGAGATCGAGGATGATCACGTCGGGCACGTCGTCCTGAATGCGCCGCGCCGCCACGAAGGGATCGGCGGCACTGCCCAACACCTCGATGTCGGGGGCGGCGGTGAGGATCGACGTCAGCGTCTGCCGCACGGAGGCAGAATCGTCGACGATCAGGACACGAATCGGTCTCGTGGCTGGCATGATGACGCTGCTTTCACTTCCGGAAGACGGTCGAGGAGATCTGTGTCATGTGGGTCAGGCCACTACCGGCCATCGATTCCGAATGGCCGACGACGATGTACCCCCCTGGACGGACATGGTCGGAAATCTGCTGCAGCACGGCCCGTTGGGTCGGTTTGTCGAAGTAGATCAGCACGTTGCGACAGAACACGACATCCATGTCGCGATCGACGTTGTAGCGGTCCGCCATGAGGTTCAGGTGTTGGAAGCGCACGCGAGCCCGCAGTTCGGGAACGATGCGGGCTTCCTGGCGACCGGGGTCGCGCGCCGTCATCACGTAGCGGCGACGGACCTCGGGCGGAACCGTCGCGAGCATCTCGGTGGTGTAGATCGCCGTGCGGCCAATCTTCAGCACCTCCGTCGAGACATCCGTGCCGAGGATGCTGTAATCGAGGTCCTGCCCGGCCGCGACCATGTCCTGAAGGACCATAGCCAGGGTGTAGGCTTCGGCTCCGATGGAGGCGGCCGCGCTCCAGAGCTTCAGACGCGTGGTGCCGGCGCGGCGGGTCGCCAAGCTCGGGACCAGTTGTTTGCGAAGCAGATCGAAATGCGCCGGCTCGCGGAAGAAGTCGGTCTTGTTCGTCGTGACGCAATCGACGAGATGAACGTATTCCTCGTCGAGATGGCCATCTTCGAAGAGATGCCGCCCGTAGGCGTCCAATCCGTCGAGGTCGAGGGCGCGGACGCGCTTGCGCAGGCGTCCTTCCAGCATCGTGCGTTTGGCCGCGGGCAACTGAATGCCGACCTCGGTCTCAATGAGGCTGACGATCGAGCGAAAGTGGCGTTCGCTCAGGCCTTGGTTCAAGCTCGACATGGGACTTCAGGCGGCGCGGGCAGGCGCGAGCAGGGCGCTGCTTTCACTCGACATCAATTCGGGAAGATCGAACACCACCACGAAGGCGTCGCCCTTGCGGCCGATGCCGGCGATGTAGTTGGAGCGCCAGCGGCCGCCGACCTCGGGGGCACGCTCCAACTCGCTGCCGTCGAGTTCGGTGACCTCGAACACACGGTCGGCCACGAAGCCGACCCGCATGGGGCGGCCCTCCATGGGAATGTTCAGGAGGATGATGCGCGTGGCGGGCGTCGGCGGAACCCGCGGCAGCCCGAGCTTCGTCCGCAGATCGATCACAGGATAGCTCTGGCCCCGCACGTCGATCATGCCGATCAGGAACTCGGGCGCCTGGGGCAGCGCCGAGACCTCGCGATAATCGAGAATCTCATGAACGTACTCGATATCGATTCCGAAGGTCTCGCGATCGAGACCGAGGGTGAGGTACTGCCAGACGCTCGACATGGGATCTCCAATTCATCATCCCGGGCGCCGAAAGGCTAGCCGGTAAAGGGTTGATCAAGTGTGCCGCTCCCAAGCCTGGGCGCTGGCCGGCATGGGACACGGCGCGAAGCCCCGTGTCCTCAAGCCCGGTCTCCGCCGACCTCCGGTCGGTTCCTTCGGAATGGCGGAGTCGGGTCGTCCTCGGGCACCGCGCGGGCTTTACGGCCCGGCGAGCGCTCCAATCGGGTGGATGCCGGATCAGACGCTGCGCCTGAACTCGGCGTCGTGCTCGTCCTCGCCGCCCATGTCGAAGGCGAACCCGCCCGACTTGGACCCTGCCGTCCGGCGCGGAGTCGCCGCCACCTTGGGCGAACGCACCACCGCCGAGGGCGCCCGCATCCGGCTCGCCGTCTCACGCAGCTGCGTCGCCGCCACATCGACGCTGTGCAGGCTCGCCCCCGGAGCATTGGTCCGGAAGTAGGCGACCGTCGCCTGAAGCCGGTCCGCCTGCGCCGCCAGTTCCTCCGACGTCGCCGACACCTGCTCGGAGGCGCTGGCGTTCTGCTGCGTCACCTTGTCGAGTTGCTGGATCGCCTGGTTAATCTGGCCCGACCCGACATCCTGCTCCCGGCACGCCGCCGTGATCTCCTCGACCAGAGACGCCGTACGCTTGATGTCGGGAACGAGACGCCCGAGCATGTCGCCCGCTTCCTGGGCCGCCTTCACAGTATCGGCCGAAAGGGTGCCGATCTCGGCCGCCGCCGTTTGTGATCGCTCGGCGAGCTTGCGCACCTCGGACGCCACCACGGCGAAGCCGCGTCCATGCTCGCCCGCCCGCGCCGCTTCCACCGCCGCGTTCAGGGCCAGGAGATCGGTCTGACGGGCGATCTCCTGCACGATGGTGATCTTCTGGGCGATGGTCTGCATCGCATCCACGGCCCGACCCACGGCGATCCCGCTCGCCTCGGCGTCCTTGGCGGATTGACGGGCGATGCTCTCGGTCTGGCTGGCGTTCTCGGCATTCTGCTTCACGTTGGCGGCCATTTCCTCCATGGAGGCCGAGGCTTCCTCCGTGGACGACGCCTGCTCCGACGAGCCCTGCGACAGTTGCTCGGCCGAAGCCGACAGTTCCTGACTGCCGCTGGCCACATTGTTGGCGGCCGCCGCGATCGTGACAGCAAATTTCGTCAGACTATCGACCAGCGTGTTGACGGCATCCTTCATCCGCTGATGGTCGCCTTCGCATTCGATCTCGACCCGTTGCGTCAGATCACCCTTGCTGACGAGTCCCAGGACGCGGTTCCCCTCGGAAATCGGCAGGATGATCGCGTCCAGCATTCTGTTGATGCCCGAGACGAGTTCCGCAAAGTCACCGACGTATCGATTGGCTTCACCCCTTTCACTCAGCTGCCCGGCGGTGGAGGCGGCGATGAGCCGATTGATCTCGGTGGTGATCGCCCGGAGATTTGCCCTCAACGTTTCGACTGTTTCGTTGATGAAGGCTTTCTTGCCGGGGAACTGCTCGAGCGGCGCATCGAAATTGCCTTCGCCGAACGCCTTGATGCAGGCCATGGCCTTCTTCTTCACGGCGATGTGGCCGGCCACCATGTCGTTGATCCCCTGGGCCATCAGGGCAAAATCACCGTCGAACCGATCCACGGCCACGAACACGTCGATATCGCCTTTGTCGTGCTCGGCCGACATTCGGTTCATTTCCGCGATCAGGCGCTTGAGATTGCCCCTCAGACGCTCGATCGTGTTGTTGATGAAGGCCTTCTTACCGGGAAGTTGCTCGAGCGGCGCATCGAAATTGCCTTCGCCGAACGCCTCGACACAGGCCATGGCCTTCTTCTTCACGGCGATGTGCGCGGCCACCATGTCGTTGATGTCTTGAGCCATGACGGCGAAATCGCCGCTGAACTTAGTCGCAGGCACAACCACATCGATGTCGCCCTTGTCGTGCTCCGACGACATCCGGCCGATGCAATCGCCGAGGGCGATGGCCGGACGGGTCGCCGCTTCGAGCAGCTCGTTGACGGCCATCAGGATGTCCCTGGCGTTTCCAGTCGCCGTCCCAAGGCTCGCGCGCGCGGATAAATTGCCGCCGGCAATCGCCTGCGTGAGGTGACGCATTTCGTCCAGGGCCGTTTGAACCTTCGAGGATCTCCTTAAGTTCACGAAGAGGGACATGGGATTTCCTTCAGAATGAATGAGGCTAACTTGAAGAACTAGAACAGACGCAGACGAGATACGACGCGAACGATAATTTCGTCGATCCAGACGCCATAGCGGCGCCCGTGCGGAGTTCGTGTGAGAGCGGTTTCCGTGTTTTCCTAGATCACGGAAACCGCTCTATTTCCTTGACGAAACGCCTATCCTTTTGCCGAACCGGCAGCCGTTTCGACTGAAAATGCCCTAGTTCATCGATCCAGACGGAGGCTTCAGCCGTGTCTGGGAAACTTGATGCAAAGACAAAAGCCTCGTGCTCTGGCGCATGAACGAAGTGATTGCGTCACAGCACTAGGCGCTGCGCTTGAAGTCGGCGTCGTGCTCGTCCTCGCCGCCCATGTCGAAGGCGAACCCGCCCGATGCCGGCTGCGACCGGGCGGGCCGGCGCGGCGCCGCCACCTTGGGCGAACGCACCACCGCCGAGGGCGCCCGCATCCGGCTCGCCGTCTCACGCAGCTGCGTCACCGCCACGTCGACGTTGCCATGGCTCGAACCGGCCTCTTCGATGCGGAAGTACGAGATCGTCGCCTGCAGACGGTCCGCCTGCGCCGCCAGTTCTTCCGACGTCGCAGAGACCTGCTCGGAGGCACTGGCGTTCTGCTGCGTCACCTTGTCGAGTTGCTGGATCGCCTGGTTAATCTGGCCCGAGCCCACATCCTGCTCGCGGCACGCCGCCGTGATCTCCTCGACGAGCGACGCCGTGCGCTTGATGTCGGGAACGAGACGCCCGAGCATGTCGCCCGCTTCCCGCGCCGCCTTCACCGTGTCCGTCGACAGGGTGCCGATCTCGGCCGCCGCCGCCTGGCTCCGCTCGGCGAGCTTGCGAACCTCGGACGCCACCACGGCGAAGCCGCGCCCATGCTCGCCCGCCCGCGCCGCTTCCACCGCCGCGTTCAGGGCCAGGAGATCGGTCTGACGGGCGATCTCCTGCACGATGGTGATCTTCTGGGCGATGGTCTGCATCGCATCCACGGCCCGGCCCACGGCGATGCCGCTCGCCTCGGCGTCTTTGGCGGATTGGCGCGCGATGCTCTCGGTCTGGCTGGCGTTCTCGGCGTTCTGCTTCACGTTGGCGGCCATCTCCTCCATGGAGGCCGAGGCTTCCTCCGTGGACGACGCCTGTTCCGTCGAGCCCTGCGACAGCTGCTCGGCCGAGGCCGACAGTTCCTGCGAGCCCGACGACACGTTGCTCGCCGCCATAAGGGCTTCCGTCACCACGCCGCGCAGCTTCGTCAGCATCGTCTGCAGGGCGAGGCCCATGACATCCTTGTCCGACTGAACCGTTGCATCGACGGTGAGGTTTCCGCGTGCGATCTCGCCGGCCAGCTGGGCGGTGGCGTTCAGGTTGGCGGTCATGCGGTTCATGGCCGTCACGAGATCGCCGAGCTCGTCGCGCGAGGTCACGTCCACGGTCTTGCTCAGGTCGCCCATGGCGACGGCATCCGCGAGGGCCACCGTCCTGGCGAGGCCACGCGAGATCGAGAGGGCGAGCCAAGTGGCGATGGCGAGGCCGAGGAGGAGGGCCGCCGCCACCGTCGCGAGCAGGATGCTCTGCCCCTCGCTGGACGTGGTTCTCGCCTGGGTTACCGCCTGGATCATGCGACGGTTCTGGAACTCCGCCAGGGCATCGAACGCCCGAATGGTGGTCGTTCCCAGGGCCGCATACTCGCCCGAGGCCAGTTCGATGGCCTTGAGGGCGCTGCCCGGTTCGATGATCGCGAGAACCTTGCCGAACGCGGCCGACCACGCATCGAATTTCTGGCGCAGCCCGTCGCTGCCGATCCCGGCGGCGTTCATGGTTCCGATGAGGGTGTTCAACGCCTGGGCGACCTCGTCGCGGGTCCGCTTGCTCGCGGCGACGCGCTGATCGAGGGCCTGTGAGTTGAGGGCGCCGATGGTGGATTGCAGCTGCCCCCAACCCCGCTCGAAGCGTGCCTGGACCACGGCGGCATTCCGGATCAGGTCGGGCGAGTTGTGGAGATCGGGTCGGTTCAGAAGGGAATCGAATTCGGCGCGCAGGGCTTCGGTGGCCGGGCGTCCGCTGCGACCGATCTCTTCCCACGCCCGGGCGCCGGTGTTCACCCGGCTCATTTCCAGGACCTTGGTGGCCACCGCGCGTTGTTTCTCATACTTTTCCGACAAGTCTTCGTAGAGGCGCTTACCCTCCTCGCTGTTGATGTAGCCCTTGGCCTTGGCCAAGGCCGCGAGGGCATCCGCGCGGTTGTCCGCCACGCGCTTGGTAAACTCGGCCATCTCGGCATCGTCGGTGCTGATTACCACGGCGCGGGTGTTGGAGATGCCGCGAATGGCTTGCGCCTTTGCTTCCAGCACCAGGGCCTGAACCTCCGATCGGCTGACGACGAAGTTCATCGCCTCGTCCGATGCCCCGAGCTTCTGATAGCCGACCCCGCCCGCCGCAGCGGCGAGCATCAGCACGGCAGCGAAGCCGGCGGCGAGTTTCGTCTTGATGGTGAAACGCATGGCGGTATGTCCTGGGCGCCGTTGGTCAACGGATCGAAGTCATCGGGCTTGGGCGGAAGGCGTCGTCTGTCTGCTCGGGGCCGCTCCGGACCGGATCGGTCCGGAGCGGGTCGTCTTTGTCAGGCGCTGCGCTTGAAGTCGGCGTCCTGGTCGTCCTGGCCGCCCATGTCGAAGGCGAACCCGCCCGACTTGGACCCTGCCGTCCGGCGCGGGGCCGCCGCCACCTTGGGCGAACGCACCACCGCCGAGGGCGCCCGCATCCGGCTCGCCGTCTCACGCAGCTGCGTCACCGCCACGTCGATGTTGCCATGGCTCGAACCGGCCTCGTCGATGCGAAAGTACGAGATCGTGGCCTGCAGACGGTCGGCCTGCGCCGCCAGTTCCTCCGACGTCGCCGACACCTGCTCGGAGGCACTGGCGTTCTGCTGCGTCACCTTGTCGAGCTGCTGGATCGCCTGGTTGATCTGGCCCGAGCCCACATCCTGCTCCCGGCACGCCGCCGTGATCTCCTC
>NZ_FOPM01000034.1 GCF_900113485.1 Methylobacterium gossipiicola | reverse complement strand
TGAGCGACGCGCAGACATCTACGAGGCCTTCACGAGCCTCGCCGCCAGCCTCATCACCCTCAACCAGATCAGACGGTTCTGTTAGGCGCTCTTAGTGATGATGGCGTTTGCCCTGCTGGCGGTGATCCGCCATCACGCCAACGCGCCGCCCCCAAAAAGACGGGCGCGGCCGAGACCGCGCGCGCTGATCCGTTGGTCGGTCCAGGAGATCCGCCGGATCGCCGCGCGGCTGGCACAGCGGCGCATCCAGGGCGTCTCTGCAAAGGGTTCACGTCTTGGGCAGCGGCCCCCATCTGTTTGGGATGCGACGCTATGAACTGACCGACGCGCAGTGGGAACAGATCGCCCCGCTGCTTCCTCCGCAGAAGCCGCGCACGGGTCGGCCTGCCGAGGATCACCGCCAAGTCCTGAACGGCATGCTCTGGATCCTGCGCACGGGTGCGCCCGGGGCGGATCTACCGGCGCGCTATGGTCCTGTCGGCACAGTGTCGAGCCGGTTCTACCGCTGGCGGCAAGCCGGGGTGTTCGACCGGGTGCTGCGGCGCCTGCAGGCGCGGGCCGATGCCCGCGGAGACCTAGACTGGAGCTTGCACTTCGTGGACGCCACGGTGATCCGCGCTCACCAACACGCCGCCGGCGCTCGCCGGTCCGGCGCCATCGGGGGGTGAGGGCACGGTCGAGGGGGCGGGTGAAGCGCTTGGGCGCAGCCAAGGCGGGTTCTCAACCAAGCTGCATCTGCGCGCCGAGGGCGGCGGCAAGCCGGTCACGGCGGTCCTGACGGCCGGCGAGCGCCACGAGCAGTTCGCCTTGGATGCGCTGATGGACAAGGGAGCCGTGCCGCGCTCTGGCCGAGGCCGCCCGCGCCTGCGTCCCCGCCGAACGGCCGGGGATCGGGGCTACTCCAGTCCATCGGCCCGTCGTCGTCTCAGGCAGCGCCGGATCGCGCCGGTCATCCCGACCCGCAAGGATCAGCCGCGTCAGCCCGATTTCGACAAGGCCGCTTACCGGGAGCGCAACAAGGTCGAGCGGCTCATCGGCCGTCTCAAGCAGTATCGCCGCATCGCCACCCGCTACGAGAAGCGGGCGGCAAACTACCTCGCCATGGTCACCCTCGGTATGACCATGCTCTGGCTTGCATGACTTTGCAGAGACGCCCTAGCCCGCTCACGTCATCGCATGGTCGCTCTGGCGACGGGCGCAAAAGGCGGCTGCCCGAAATGCCCATCTCAAACGCCGCGCATCAGCCGACAGGGGACGTCGACGGCGTAAGCCCCGCGCAACAAACAGCAAGCGAAAGCGCTCTAAAACGCAACTGTAATGCTAAGCGAAAACTGGCTCGGCAACCGGATCTTCCATTCCTACGCAGACATACTCGACCACTATTGCGACGCCTGGAACAAGCTCATCGCCCAGCCCTGGCGCATCATGTCCATCGGTCTGCGCCGGTGGACACATGGGTTCTGATCAATGAGAATTGGTATTACTCGTCGAATGATACAATTGATTGAGACGACTCGGTCAAATCAATCTCGGAAACCACTTTCCCCTGAACAGATGGCTTGGGCCTGACAACAGCTACAGCGTTGTCCTGGAAATTGTCCGCATGGGGAAGGCGCAGGATAAAAGCATCCCATCCGCGATTTGAAAAATATGCATCAAATCGTGCTAGGTTAGACAAACTTAGAACGATGTCTTCAATGATGTACAATCCACCGGGATTCACTCGTTCATATGTTGCATCAAGCATTAATGTATTAGCTTCAAAGTTATGTGCGCCGTCGTCTACGATGAGATCGAAAAAAAGATGCGGGGCAACCGACCACGCCCGATGTATAGTGGTCAAGTCGTTTTGATCAATAAAGAAAGTATGAATGTTTTTTTCTTCAAACAAGCAGCCGATATCGTGATCGGCACCATAAATTATTGCATCTGGAAAATATTCGCGCCATGCACGATGCGACGCACCGGGAATGCCTGTAGCGCCCATATTACCAACAACCTGTATATTGTTAGTACCAATCCCAATCTCAAAAATACTTCTGGGAGTTGCAGGAAGGCTCTCGAACAGGAGCTCGTACAACAACGGGTAACTATGCCATGTCCCCTTGTCACTGCCATGTCGACACAAAATCTCATTTAATCGGGATGGCCTGCCAATACGAGCGGCCTCCAAATACTTATAAATAATACTGCCGAATGTAGCCTCTCCATTACCATAAAAGGTAAGCAATTCGCGGATCATGTACCCACTCCCGATTCGACGAAGAGTCCGACGCATCACTATCGATCTTCAAAACAAGCATACTGGATTATAATTGAGTCTATTTCCTCTCCAGATCTTGCTCGATAACTATCTCCGCATTAGATGATTAATAATCACGCAAAGGCGAGCAATCTGCAGTTTTAAAAATTCTAAAAATTATAGGTCGCGATAGTAATCTTTATACCAATCGACGAACCGTCCGAGTCCATCCTCTAGCGACGTACGAGGCGCGAAATCAACTGCAGCCATCAACCTGTCGACGTTCGCATAGGTCGCAACGACATCTCCTAGCTGCATCGGCCTATAAACCTTATTGGCCGACCTACCGGTCTTTTCAGAAATGATCTGAATAAATCGTTCCAGCTTAACAGGCGTGTGGTTGCCAATGTTATAGACTATATGAGGTGCAGCTTCCATTCCAAAACTATTAGGGGGCTTGCCGAGTAGGCGAACTATTGCTTCTACAACATCATCAATGTACGTGAAATCACGTTCCATGCGCCCGTGATTAAACAACTCGATTTGGCGCCCTTCAAGTATGGCTTTGGTAAAAATGTGATAAGCCATGTCAGGTCGGCCCCAGGGTCCGTAGACTGTAAAAAATCGTAGGCCGCTCTGTGGTATTCCAAAAAGGTGGGCATAGGTCTGCGCCATAAGCTCGTTTGAGCGCTTCGTTGCTGCATAGAGTGAAACAGGTTGCTCTACGCGGTCCGTTTCTGAAAAGGGCACTTTCGTATTGGCGCCATAGACCGAACTAGACGACGCATATATTAAGTGTTCTACCGAGTAAGCTCGGCATGCCTCTAGAACTGATAGGAATCCGCTAACATTGGCATTTATATATGCCTGCGGATTCTGCAAGGAATAGCGAACGCCAGCTTGTGCTGCGAGATGCACAATGTGTGTCGGTTGGAACTTCTTAGTTGCCTCTAAAACCTTTTCTGCATCTACCAAATCAAAAATCTCGTAGCTAAAATTTACCAAGTTTTCAAGCATAGAAAGACGGGATTTCTTTAGGTTTTGATCATAATACGAGTTGATACTGTCAATGCCAAGTACAGCATTGCCATTTCTTATTAACTGGTTTGCTACATGATAGCCGATAAAACCGGCAACTCCTGTAACGAGCACCCTGAGCGTCATAACAAGATACCCTTGCGGTTCCAGGCTAATCCGACTTAACAGCATCGGAATTAATCTGGCATAAGACTATATGCCGTAGCAGCTATGCGTCCCTGAATATAGCCGGGATACTACATTGAAATCACCTATACAAGCTAAAATTGTCTGTTCGACTATAAATTTGAATGTCGAATTAGAAGATTAGGAGTTAGATTTATCATTTTTATAACACCCGAACATGAAATCATGGGGAAGAAAATTTGAGGCTGTTAAAATATTTTCAAGGTCAATGCAGGCAGCGATATATGCGTTACTTTCTGGCGAATTATCGTTGACTTTGTTTGCGTTAAGCCCATCAAACAGGGCATGAAGCAGGCCGCCGCCGTTCAGTCGCTCAAATAACGGACTGAAGAAGTGCGGTAGAAGAGGACGGATCAGCGGTGCGCGAACCCCCTCACTTGGATCTGCTTCATAGATCATTTGCATAGTAGGCAAGCGAACCTCTGTGTCATGGCCAAGTCTCATCTCTGGACTTGAAAGTCTTAGTACAAGATTTACGATATCTAGCTGATTTTTTGGATAGAGTTGATAAGCTGGCCCAATATACTCGTTTACGAGTAGAAGCCCTTCTGGTTTTAGTGTGCGCTGGACCGCAAACAGCATGTCTTCGATGTTACGTACGTGATGCAATGCACCTGCAAACATTACCATATCATAGACTGCAATAGGTGGATCTGCAGAAAACTCCTCGAATAGCTTAACTTCGAATGTGGCGGCTAAACCCTCGGTGTCCGCAGCAGCCTTAGCGCGCGCGATCCCAGCGGAAGAAGCATCGAACCCATGAACATGGTCAACGTAACCGCAGCGGGCCATGATCAATTCATGGGCACCATCACCGCATCCAATCGACAGCACTTTCCCGGGTTTACGATCCAAAAACTTTTCAAAAAACCAGTTTAACCAATGCATCGAAGGATCATTGGTCATGCGTCGGTTAATCTCTCTGGCTACAAGTAAGTTCTCGGTCCATGCAGATTTGCGACCTGTGAGATACTTCTCATCCCAGCTTGAAGCAGTTACACCTGTGCCAGAATAATCATTGGACTGCATCATGTTCTGAATTCCTGATTTAGATGTGGGTACTTGACCTCACCCCACGGACTATCGCTACGTCTTTCTGGAATGTGGACCACCATTCCACTAGAACAATCAGTGCGAACCAAAGTCGTTCGCGACTGTGATTCCCAGGAGCATTGTAGAGCTTTGAAAGAGCGATTAAGTCGATCCCGAGGGTTTCACCCCCACGGAGGTAGGCATCGAAACCCCCGTGGCTGTCGAACCAATCGCGCACCCATTGGGTCATTGGAAGTACAAACCCCTGCTTACGCCGGTCGACAACAGCAGGCGGTAGCAACGTCCGAGCGAGCTGCCTCAACAGAGCTTTACCCTCACGCCCTTTCATCTTCTGCCAAGCCGGCAGAGTAAGAGCACGCTCTACTACTGTGGGCGCTAAGAAAGGGCAGCGACCCTCAATGCTGGCAGCCATGGTCATGCGGTCAGCCTTGATCAGCAAATCATCAGGGAGCCAGCTTGCTAGGTCCGCAGCTCCTCGGCGCTGGACTGGATCGTGCGCTTTTGCCAGCCAAGTGGCTAGATCGCGCTCGAACTCATCCGGCACCTTACCTGGGGCCGTGGTGACCAATGCTTCCCGTTCATGCTGGTAGGTGAGCAGTGGGAAACCAGACTGCGTTTCCCCAGCCGCCTCAACCAGTAACCCATTGGATAGTCCGCGCAGATCGTGCGCTGTGGCGTAGGCTGCGTTGAAGTCCATTCCGATCCGGCCTGCGATCGGGGCTTCTGGCTCCGCATAGTACCCGTAGCCACCAAATATCTCATCAGCACCTTCACCGGAGAGGACGACCTTTACTTTTTCACCAGCCGCATGACTCAACCAGTGGACGGGCAAGGCCGCCTGATCGCCGATCGGCTCATCCATGGCCGAGCAGACTACCGGCAACAAATCTCCAAACCGCTTCGCATCGAATTGGAAGGTATTCAGCTTCATCCCGAGGTGTTCGGCGACGGCTCTAGCATATGGGCTTTCATCTGAACCCGGATCGTCGAATGCGATACAGAACGCTTCGATATTCCCATGCTGCCGGTGGGCAAGGGCTGCAATCAGCGAGCTGTCTACCCCCCCTGACAGAAAAAGCCCTACCGGCACGTCAGCCACAAGGCGACTTTCCACTGCTTCGGTTAGTAGCGCCTCGATCTCTTCAACGGACCCCTCACGCGCGGGGTTTAGTATCGGGCGGTAATAGCGGTACAGCCGCGGCGGCCGATTAGCATCAAAATCGATTTCCAGTCGCTCACCTGGCAGTACCTTACTAATCCCCTCGATCAGGGTCGCACGACCGCTGACGAAGTGGCAAGCGAGATATCGCTCCAGCGCGGCGAGATTGATACGGGTTTCCAGCCACGGCGCGCCTGCCACAGCCTTCAACGACGAACCATAAACGAAGCGTCCTTTGTTATGCGCAAAATAAAGCGGTTTCTCCCCGAACCGATCGCGCGCTAAATGTAAAACTTTACTATCAAGATCAGCAATCGCCACCGCGTACATGCCATCAAGGCGCCGGAGAAGACCATCCATACCCCAAGCATCGTAGCCGTGGGCTAATACTTCAGTATCACTTTGAGTGACGAAGACGTAACCGAGGGCTTCGAGCTCTAATCGCACCGTCCTATGATTGTAGATCTCTCCGTTCTGAAACGCCTTAACCCTGCCTCGGCGGCTGTTCAGTGGCTGCCAACCACCGGCCAAGTCAATGATTGATAGGCGACGCATACCCATATTCAGGGCGCCGTCCTCAAAGCGTCCTTCTCCGTCCGGTCCACGATGAAAGATCGAGGCGAGTTGCCGGTCTAGCAGGCCCTCGGGACGCTGCGGATCGATATATCCGACGATGCCGCACATGATTTAGTTATTCTCCTTGTCGCGCGTCACGAGCGCGTCCCCACGGCTTGTTCGACTAGAGATCCATACTGATCGAGCATAAAATCATAGCTCGGTAAGCTTCCAAACATGATCAACGATCGTTCGGCGAAGCGGCGACGTAGATCTTTGTCCTCAATGAGTCGAGCCATATAACGACTAAGCTCACCAATGTCTCCTGGTTCGTACAGGAAGGCGTTGTAGTCTTGTCGAACCTGCTCTCGGATGCCCCAGACTGGAGTGGAGATAAGCGGTAAACCAGCAGCCATCGCCTCCAGCGTCACTCGCGGATAACTCTCTACTCGACTAGAACATATAAAAACATCGCTACCCTTCAGAAATATCGGAACTTCGTTGGTCTCAGGAATGACATGCACCCGCTGCGCACGCTCGGTCGGTAGATTCTCAACTGCTTGGTTGAGCTTTTCGCTATAATCACTTGGGCGATCACCCACGATCATAATTTCGGCTTGAGCGGCGAGCTTATCAGGTAGGGCAGCGTAGGCCTCTACGAGGTCAAGTTGCCCTTTTCGCTCACAGACCGTCCCGACAACGGTGAATACGATGGACGTTGTCTTCACAGCCATGCGTGTGCGTGCCTGATCCCGTTCGATCTCACTCATTGCAGCGACCAGCTTGGAAGCGTTCAATCCATTCCGGATGAGCGTGAACGCCCCGCGTGTATTTAGCGGAGACCATGCATCAAGAGTTGAACGCGCGACGAACACAACTCGATAGGCACTTTCAAATCCGCGGTAGCCCATCTCTTCGAGATGACGCGGCAGGTGTGCGTAGTACGAGTTCCAAGGTTCGCTCTCACGGATGATCCAAACGCAGGGGAGTCCAACTAGTTGGGCGGCCTCTACTGCCCAGAAGCTTTCGGCTGTGTTAGCGACAACAACCTCAATTCCGGCGTAGAGAAAAGTTTGCCCTAGTCGGAGCAGTCGAGCCGACATTTCCTCCTGAGCCGGCCACTCGCGGAGCGGATGCTCGATGGTAATGGTCGGGATGCCTACGCTTTTGTAGCGCTCGCGCATTGGCCCATCAATGGGTGCAATCACGACGGGGTCGATGCGGCCCTGTTTTACTAAGCCACTAGCAAGTTCGAAGAGACTACTCGGTGCTCCTTCGAAATTGAAGTTATGACTGACGAACAGTGTGCGAATTGGCCGGTCGAAGGACCTTGCCACATGCGTACGCGCGACGCCAAACTGCTCATCGCGCAAGGTCAAGTTGGGATTGTAGAACTGGTCTACACGCCCAGAATACTTACGACGCATTGCCAGTTCCTCGGCAGGGTTATCGCCGAAGCCGCGGCTCTTGCCTTCGTGATGGTACAGCTCCGCAGAACCGCACTGAATACAACTGTAGCCAGCGTCGACGAGCCGGTAACAATAGTCTACGTCGTTATAGGCAACCCGAAAGTTGACCTCGTCCAGCCCGCCGATATCCAAGAACAGGGTTTTGGGCGTGAGCATGCATGCTGCGGTGACACCCGCAACCTCCCTCGTTGCTCGGGCGAGGCACATGTAGCCAAGGTCGTAGTCTGGCAGGAGTTTAAAGCTGTGCCCCGCCATGCCCTCGTGAAGACCATGGGTGATACCGGCATGCTGAATGCGCTTGTCGCCATAGAGGAGGCGTGCTCCAACAGCGCCAACCTTCTCCATTTGCGCATAGCCGACCATCTGCGATAGCCAACGCGGCGTGATGACTTCGGTGTCATTGTTTAGTAATAGAACATAATCCCCCGCTGCCGCCGCAACGCCCGCATTAATATTGTGGGCAAAGCTGAAACCTTCGGTGGGACTTGCCACACGCAATACCTGGGCACCACATCCCGCCATATAGCGCAAAGCTTCCGGATCACTGCTTTCATTGTCAACTATTAGAACATCAAAGTTTCGGTAGGTTGTAATCTTCAGGCTTTCTACGCATGTGCGAAGGAGCTCGACCTTGTCCTTAGTGGGAATGATGATAGTAACGCTCGGCCCATCATCACTAAATTGCGGTTCGAAGATACCAACACGGGCAGCTCGTGCGAATTCTGGATGGATTACATGCGCTTCGAGACCACGGCGATCGAACGCCTCCTGAACTGCACGCCGTCCCCGGTCGAAAGCCTCCGGCTTAGCATCGCCGCTCGTCGCGGTCGATCCTGGTACGGCTCGCCAGTGATAGAGTATGCGAGGTATGTGATGAATTTCTCTAGCATGTTCACTTAAGCGAATAGCAAGATCAAAGTCCTGCGAGCCTTCGAACCCCATTCTGAAACCACCGGCCCGCTCAAACAAAGAGCGCTTGAAAGTAAACAAGTGGCTTAGATACATGAAAGACAGCAGAAGTGTGGGGCTCCAGCCAGGTTTAAACTGAGGCGCAAACCGTTTTCCGTCTAGGTCGATCTTATCATCGTCAGTATAGACGATTTCGGCATTAGGATGAAGGGCGTATTGGATTGCGATCTCCGCAAGAGCATGCGGATGCAAGAGGTCGTCGTGGTCGAGGAGTGCAATCACCTCACCAGTTGCCAGTGCAGCAGCCCGGTTTGAGGCGCCACTGATATTTTCGTTTACGTCGGAGCGGATCCACGAAATCCGTGGATCCATGGCCGCATAGGTAGCAACCATGTTGACAACATTCATATCGCGACTTGCATCGTCACAGATACAAAGCTGCCAGTTTGTATAGATTTGCGAACGCACACTGTCGATCGCAGCGCTTAGAAGCTTTAGATTTGATTGATATGTTGGCATGACCACAGATATGACGGGTGTCCGCTCCGCCAAATCCACAAGCTGGCCTTCAAGAAACAGTCTATCCGACTGCGATTCCTGATTAACTTCCAGCCACGAGGCGTAGGGCTCGACCTGTGCCGGAGGGAGATATCCACGGCTTGGCTTGGCCGTCACAAGAACGCCTTCCCCCGGGGTTGCAACCAGGAGATCGGCATAAGTTGGGTGAGGCTTATGCCCCAGGCCTCGTCCAATGCGAAAATAATATGCAAATACACCCCAGCGGAATGCTGCACTCTCAGGATAAGCGTCCCTGTACCAGCGTGTACTGAAACGCAAATGAGGATCGCGATTTTCTGATTCCCCATAGGTAATAAAATGAGTTAGCGGGTTGATCTTTAATCTGCCAATGTCAGCATATATCTTTGTGTACCATGCCGTATCGAACAATGGGTTCGGCTTGCGGCCTTCCAAGTATCCCTCGGCTTCAAAGTGAGTAAGGGGCTCTATACCAGCATTCAGAACATCCGGATTGCTTAGGAGATACCAATCCGTGTCGAACAATGGATTAGGATCGCGCCCTTCGATCCAGCCGATTTTCATATAATGATCGTAAGCCTCATCCTCCGAGAGTTCGAGATCTGGTGACGAAGCAACATACCATGCTGCGTCGAACAGAGCGCGCGGCCGCGACAGTGGCTGCGCCTCGTTAGCCCAGTCATAACCATTATAGAGCTTGACGCATTCCGCAGCCGCATCAACAGTTGGCTGTTGAAGATGCGGATGATGGAACACAAACAATCCACGATTGAAAAGCGGGCTTGGTATACGGCCCTCGATCGCTCCATGTGTAATGTAGTGAATAAGTGGATTCCACCCCGCTTCTCTTACATCTCGATAGCGAGATACATAAAATTTCGAGTCAAAAAATCTGGATGGCGAAACTCCAGTTTTCCAACCCGTCGAAACATAATGGTGCGCAACATCTTGATCGTTCGGGATATCTACTTGTGAAGCATAGTATGCCTCATCAAAAAAAATGCTGTTCCGCACCAAATTTGCTTCATGTATCCGCTTCTTTTTGAGCGCTTTATTTGAAGTAAATTTGCCAAGCCGTCGGTAGAACAGCACCATAACGTGCCTTTTTATTGAGAGAAATTGCAGCAGTGTGCGGGTGGAATAATACGAATCAAGGGGTAGCGCAAGACGTTCACGATCGGCAGGAGCCTGCTTCTCAGCTGTAGCAGCCATCATGGAAAAAACCGCTGGACAGCGTTGGCGTGGCCGCCTGAAGCGGTCAAGGGTGCGTCATGAATGATGCTTCGGCGCTTGAGTTCTGATGCGAGTTACAATTTTAGGAGCCGGCTATGTCGGTCTCGTCTCTGTTACATGCTTTGGCGATTTAGAGCGCTTAACAGAACGGCACGATGCGTGAGGTTTTGCGTTGGTTGAGCATGGCTCGACCTCTGCTTCCCGACGATCTTTGGAGCGAGATTGCTACGCTCCTGCCGCCGCCTCGGCCTCGCCCGAAGGGCGGACTACCTCTGACCTTGCCCCCTGTTTGCCCCCGTTCACAACCAGAGTCCGTTCTGGTTCTGGTCCTGGTTGGACCGGGTTGCAAACGCGTTCGGAGTGAGCCCGCCGAGGCTCGTGTGAGGGCGGCAGGTGTTGTAATCGACCCGCCACGCCTCGATGATGGTCCGGGCCGCCGGCAGGCTCCGGACCAGATGCTCGTTCAGGCACTCGTCGCGCAAGCGCCCGTTCAGGCTCTCGACAAAACCGTTCTGTTGCGGCTTGCCGGGGGCGATGGTGTGCCACTCGACCGCACGCTCCTCCTGCCAGCGTAGGATGGCGTGCGAGGTCAACTCGGTGCCGTTGTCCGAGACGATCATCAGCGGCTTGCCGCGGCCGGCGATGATCCGGTCGAGTTCACGCGCGACCCGTCGCCCGGACAGCGACGTGTCGACCGCCAGCGCCAGGCACTCCCGCGTGCAGTCGTCGACCACGACGAGGATGCGGAAGCGCCGCCCGTCGTCGAGCGTGTCGGAGACGAGCCGAAGGCGGGCGCGAAGCGACCAATTCGAGGCTCCAGCGCTGGTTCAGCTCCTGCGGCACGGCGGCGGGGGCCCGCGTGCCAAGGGCTCGTTTGCGCCCACCGCGCCTGCGCACTGACAGCCGCTCCTCCCGGTAGAGACGGAAAAGCTTCTTGTGGTTCAGGGTGAGGCCCTCCCGCCGCCGCAGGATCAGCAGACGTCGGTAGCCGAACCGGCGGCGCTCGCCGGCCAGGCTGTGCAGGCGTACCCGCACGGCTGCATCGTCACCGCGGGTCGAGGCGTAGCGGTACGTCTTCGGCTCAAGGCCGATCAGCCCGCAGGCACGACGCTCCGAATAGCCCTTCTCCTCGATGGCCCAGCTCACGGCCGTTCTCCGTGCGCCGGGCGTCAGAAGTTTTTTCCCAGCGCCTCACGCAGCGTCGCCACGTCGAGCATCGCTTCGGCCAGGAGCTTCTTGAGCTTGCGGTTCTCCTCGTCGAGCGCCTTTAGGCGACGCGCGTCCGAGACCTCCATGCCGCCGAAACGCGAGCGCCACGTGTAGAACGTCGCATCGCTGATCCCATGGCGGCGGCAGATCTCAGTGACCGTCCGGTAAGTCATGCTGCTCGTCCCAGCCTTCGGACGAGGATCATGACGGCGGCGGCGTAGAGGAAGGCTTGTGCGGAGGCGAGGGTCGCCTCCGGGTCCTTCCAGAGGCGTCGGTTGCGACTGATCCATCCGAAGAAGCGTTCTACCACCCACCGGCGTGGATGCACGGCAAAGCCGACTTGATCCTTGGGTTTGCGCACGATCTCGACGGTGATGCTCGTGGCAGTCGCGGGTCTGTCGCCGGCATAGCCGGCATCGGCAAAGGCCTTGACGATGAACGGGAAGGTCCGCCGCGACAGGCGCAGCACCGGTCCGGCCCCGTCGCGATCTTGAATGTCGGCGGCCTGCGGATCGAGCACGAGGGCGCGCCCGTCCGTATCGACCAGGGCCTGACGCTTGCGGCCCTTGACCTTCTTGTCCGCGTCGTAGCCGCGCGGGCCGCCGCTCTCGGTGGTCTTCACGCTCTGGCTGTCGAGCACGGCCGCCGTCGGCGAGGCCGCGCGACCGGCCCGCTCCCGGTCGGCCATGACCAGGGTGTGGTTGATCCGCCCGAACAGTCCCTCGTCCCGCCAGCGGCTGAAGTAGCCGAACGTCGTGCTGCGCGGAGGGAGATCCTTTGGGATCAACCGCCACGCGATGCCGCCCCGCAGCACGTAGAAGATTGCGTTCAGAACCTCCCGCATCGTCCAGACGGGCGGGCGACCACGCGAGGCGGGCTCTGGCATTAAGGGCGCGATCACCGCCCATTCCGCGTCCGTCAGGTCGGTTTCGTATCGAAGGCGCGCACGGTTATGCTGCAGGCGAGTGGTCGGGGTCGACATAGCACGTCCAGATCAGGCTTCAGCACCCTCTTGGAATCACCGCCATCCCGGCCACTCAACCCCGGCCAGACATTATCGGACGGGCTCTCAGCGACCGGTAGCCCGGCCTGCTACTCCTTCAGGATGCCGATGATCTGCTCTTCGCTGAACTGGCTCTTCTTCATCGTCCGTCTCCTCTTCGACGGACCCTAGAGCCATTCCCGGCGGTATTGCGACGGGACAGTGGCTGGTGCGTTGACCGGTGAAGGAGCCAGCGATGCCTTCACCCTTGTCTATCGATCTGCGCGAGCGCGTCGTGGCGGCCGTGGCGGCCGTGGCGGAGGGCGCTTCGTTTCATCGGGCGGCGGCGCGGTTCGGGGTGAGCGTGTCGAGCGCCAGCCGCTGGTCGCAGCGATTTGCGCAGCAGGGCCACGTCGTCCCCAAACCGACGCACAGCGACCACAGCCTGCCGGCGATCGAGGCGCATACGGATCTGATCCTCTCCCTCGACGAGGCACGGCCCGAACTCTTCCTGCGCGAGTTGCGCGACGCCCTGGCCGAGCAGGGCGTGCAGACCAGCACGAGCGGACTGTCCCGCTTCTTCGCCCGCCACGGCATCACCCGCAAAAAGGGGCGCTGTACGCAGCTGAGCAAGAGCGGGCCGACGTGAAAGCGGCGCGTGAGGCGTGGTTCGCGGCTCAGCCCGACCTCGATCCCGACAAGCTCGTCTTCCTCGACGAGACGGCCGCCGCCACCAACAGGGCTCGCCGCTACGGCCGCGCCCCGCGCGGCGAGCGCTGCCGGCTGCTCGTACCGCAGGGCCATTATAAAACGACCACCGTCACCGCCGCTCTGCGCACCACCGGCCTGTGCGCCCTCGACCTCGCGGATGGCGCCACCAACGGCCAGCGCTTTCGCGACTACGTCGCCAACCGCCTCGTCCCGGTGCTGCGGCCCGGCGACACCGTGATCCTCGACAACCTGCAAGCTCACAAGGTCAGCGGCATCCGCGAGCGGGTCGAGTCGGTCGGCGCGCGGCTGCTCTACCTTCCGCCCTACAGCCCCGAGTTTAACCCAATCGAGCAGATCTTCGCCAAGCTGAAAGGGCTGCTGCGGACCGCAGCCGCCCGCACCGTGCCTGACCTATGGGACGCCATCCGCCGGGCCTTCAGCCGCTTCACCCCAGACGAGTGCCGTAACTGCCTCGCAGCCGCCGGCTACGACAACGACTTGGCCATCGCTACGTAAGTGGGAACGGCTCTAGGAAATTAATTTCGGCGGACATGGCCGATGCTCACGACACTTGGATCGAGCCATCCTCCTCCCAGATGGGGGTATCCAAGCCGTCCCGGGCGAACATCGCATCGATAGCGCTGCTCACAGGGGCGGCTCCGTCTTGCTTGGCGGCACGGTCGAGAAGACGCGTCAGTTCACCCACGTCTGCCTGCGTGTCGCCCATCGGCCATAGGGCCGCCGCCGCCAGTCTGCGTTTGCGGTGCATCAAGCCATGGAGCAGGCAGTCGAACGAGCCCTCGCGATATCCCGTGTGAATGGCCATCGGCACGTGAATGGTGACCGGGCTGGTGTGACCGAGCCGATGGACGCGGTCGTTGCACTGTTCCTCGACCGCCGGGTTCCACCAGCGCGACAGGTGAATGACGTGGGTTGCGGCCGTGAGCGTCAGCCCCGTCCCCGCCGCTTTGGGGCCGAGGACGAGGAGATCAAACCGATCCCCGCCGTCCAAGTGCCGCTGAAACCGATTGACGATGGCTTGCCGCTGCAAGATCGGCGTGTCGCCGTTGATGAGATCGACGCGGGGAAGGCCGAAGCGCGCACGGGCAAGTTCGACCAACCGGTGCTGCATGCGGCGATGCTCGACGAAGACGAGGGCGCGCTCGCCCCGCTCGGCGACCGCCCCAAGGATATCGAACACGGCGCTGAGGCGCGCCGACGCCTTAACAAAGGCCACGTCCGCTTCCGCCCCGTCGAGGCTGGGATGGACCGAGACCGTGCGGATGTGGTGCAGCATCTTGAGTGCGGCCCCGGCACCGCCCTGCGCGAGTTTGAAGTGGGCGTCTTCGTAGGTTTGCGCCTGGCCAATCGGCATTGGCCGGGGGTGCAGACGCCGCACCTTTTCAGGTAGGTCTCGCGCGACGACGTCCTTGATGCGCCGCAGGGCCAGGGGCGGCAGAGGCGGCGTGGATAGGAACACGCGACGATGGAGTTCCGTCATGTTCGTCACATCGGGCGTGCCGTACCGGCCACGAAACTCGGGCAGGCTGTCGAGGGAGCCGGGCGCCAGCTGATCCATGATCGCCCACAGGTCGACCGCGGCATTCTCGATCGGCGTGCCCGTCAACCCGATGCGGAAGTCCGCACGGACGCCCCGAGCCGCCGCGGCGCGCAGGCTGGCGGGGTTCTTCAGCGCTTGGATCTCGTCGAAGACGACGGCGCTGAAAGGGATCTGCCGGAGGCTGTGCTGATAATTGACCAGGGTCGTATAGGTCGTGAGGATCCAGTAGCGGTGGGCGCGCCCCTCATCCACGGCGTCGCGCAGGAAGGTGAGGTCGAGCTTGCTGTCTCCGTCGTCTATGTCGCGGCCGGAGGCGCCAGCGCGCTTGCGGGCGCCAGTCCCAGATCCATAGAGGCGAATAAGGTGCCCGAGGCCCGGTTCCTGCGTATGGCGGGCGACCTCTTCCTCCCAGTTCACGAGGAGCGAGGTCGGCGCGACGACGAGCACGGGCCCATGCTGGAGCGCCTGTGAATCCGACACCTGTTGCTGCAACCAGACCAGAAACGCGATTGTCTGAAGCGTTTTCCCGAGGCCCTGCTCGTCGGCGTTGAGGATGCCCGGCAAGCCGGCCTTCCAACACGCGACCTGCCATTCGAAGCTCTCGCGTTGATGCGCCTTGAGATCCGTGCGGATGATCGACGGGACAGCTTCGCTCCCAGGCGCAGAGCGCGGCTTCAATCGCCCGATCCACTTCAAGTCATGGAAATTGTCGACGGTTTCGAGGACGACGGGCTTGGACAGTTCCTTTTCCCCTTCGATGGCATCGTCGGTCGCCTCGTCGCTCCCGCGGTACTGCTGGATGAGCGCAAGCGCCTCGGAACGCGCCGGCAGGTCGAACCCCGCGTGTTGCACGGTCGGCTCGCCGACCGACATCGCGTGCGAGACCTGATCGTGCAGGGCGTCGAGTTCTGCCGGGGCGAGCGCCGCCAGGGCGATTCTCAGCTTTTCGACGAAGGCCTCGGGCAGCCACGTCGTGCCGCTGCCTGGGCCGATCTCGAGATCAGGTTTGCGAAACACACCGACGCCCGTCACCCGGTCCGCATATTCTTGTGTCTCGACGAGTAGCGGAAGGGCCGCGGTCTCGATGGCGTCCTCCTCGCCGATCGAGTCGAGGCCGTCGAGTTGACCCGTATCGCGCAGAGCCGTCTCGACGGCCTGCGTAATGAGGGGGCGGGGGTTGCGTAGGAAGGCCGCTCGCTCTGAGGCCGGGGCGTGCTGCATCCTGGCCATTACGGACAGCACCGGGGCGACGGCGGGGTCGACGACGAGGAAGTTGCCGTGTCCGAGCCGGTACGCCGAAAGAGCGCCCCGTGACCGAACGCGCTCCTGAAAGCCGCGAAGCATCGTCCCCGCAAGCACGCTCGATCTTTCTGGAACGCCGATCGTGCCTTCGTCGTAGCCCGACTGGACAAGATCCCGCCCCGAGAACGGGACGACATCAAAATCGTCTTCGGCGGTCGGTGAGAGAGCGAACCGATCCGCGATCCGGACCTCGAGACCGGCCAGGAAGTCCGTCATCGAGACGCGGGCTGCCGCCGTCGGCTCTGCGATCCGAACACCGGGATCGAGCAATTGGCGGAACCGCGCCAAGGCGTTCCAGTGCTGACTCTCGTTCCGGCTGGGCTTGAAGTGCTCTGAGACTGCGACCGCATCCATGAGCCATTCGGGGAGTCTACGCGGACCCGCCGAGGTCTTGAGGATGGCACCCACCCGCTGCACGGTTTGGCGCTGGCCGTTCTTGACCCACTCGTGGCGGAGGCGAAACGAAGGCGACCCGAGCACGCCCTCGACATCCGTGCGCAGCGACAGGTCGACCATGGGCGGCAATCCGAGGGACGCGGCCGTCTCGGCGTCCAAGGCCGCCGCCAGCCGATGCGACAGGCGAATATGCTCGGGCGTGATTTCGAGGAGTTCGGCGGGCTTTTCGGCCGCGGCGGCGCGCAGGTCTGCGATCGCGACGAGAAGCGTGCGTTCCGCGAGAGGCAAGCGGTCGAGTTCGCGGCGATCCCGCCCTATCCCCAGTCGCCCGAGGAGGCCGCCGCGCGTCGGGCGGGACAGCGTGATCACTTCCGGGTCGAAGGCGAAGTCGAGGGCGGGCGACGCCATCAGATCCGTTCCTCGACCCATCCCTGCCAGTCGCCGAGGTGCGATTTCGCCTCCGCGCCGGGCTCCAGACGAATTTTCTCGCAATCGTAGGCGCGCTGATAGAGGGCCGGCGCGCGCGGATGTCCCTCCCGGAAGATGTGCACCTTGTAGCTGTGAGAGCCTTCGACGACGATCTTGTTGCCGCACTTCAGGATGAGAAGCGAGGTGTTCGCCCGGGAGTAACCCGCAGTCTGCTGACCGTAGCTCAAAACGCTTCCATCCCCACGGCCGTTAAGCATGCGTCGCGCGTATTCGGCGCCGCTCTGCGAGAAGGCGACCCAGGCGGCATCGATCCGGCGCTGCGCGTGCAGCTTGAGCCAGAAGCGCCGCCGGGGCTCCCACATATGGCTGTCCTCCACGGCCGACACGACATCCATGAAGAATCGGATGTCCTTGCCCGTGAGCCAGCGCATGATGACCGCGAGGCAATCCGCCGGAACGCTCGCCCAGGCCCCGCCCTGCTGCACGCGTGGGTCGCCGTAGAACTCGGTGAGGGACCGGATGATGAGGTCGATGTCGGCGTCGGGCGGATTGCTGTTCCGCCAGTGACCGAGCACCGCTTCGATGGCCGCAGATGCCCCGGACGCGCGGGCCGCGGCTTGGCCGTCCGGCTTCAACCAGGACAGCAATTGCTCGAGTTCGGTCCGTACTATCAGATGTGGCTTCAACCGCGCCACGTAGGCTTCGTGGACGACATCCATCAGGCCCGGGGCGTGCGGTGAGCGCAGTCCGAGCGCCTTCAACTCCGCCCAAGGGGATCGCATCCCTACCATCCTGCGCGCGATCGCCTCGGGGGCGACGTCCGGCCGGAACACCTCCGGAATGCCCTCGGCGAGGACGCGCCAGCGCGCCCCGAAACGTTCACGGGCCGCGCTCAAGGCCTCGCCAAGCGCCCGTGTGTGCGGCGCGTCCACCTCGAAGCTCTCGAGGTAGACGGAGACCATCGCCCCGAGAAACGTCGTCCTGTGCGAAGCTCGAACCTCCGCGAGGTAGAAACTGCGCAGGTCGGCAAGGTCGGGTCGGCGTCGCCTCACCCCGTCGAAGACGGCCCGCGCCGCGGCGGTGACGAGCGACATCCGGACCCCATCCCAACGGTCCTCGGCGAAATGCGCTTGCATGCGCAGGACGAGTTGCTCGCGGTCGCGCTCGGGCGGGTCGGGCGCGACGTCCGGCCAGCGGTGCAGGACCCGCTCCGCCGCCGCCGAGAAGGTCTTGAGGCTCGGCAGGACCGGCAAATCCGGAGCCCGCGCGCGGGCCAGGCGATCGTCGCGGCTCACCGGAGCATCGTCCCGGCCATGCCGCGCCTCAGGCTGTCTTTGATCCGTTCGACCTCCTCCACATTCTGCGGCGTGTACATGATGATGCGCAGATCGATGCGCCGGTTCGTTGCCTTGCCACGCTCCGAGGCATTGTCCGCGACCGGGCGCAGACGTCCATAGCCGGCGACGGAGACGACCGGCTGCCCGGCGCTGTTGAGGTCGTCGAGCAAGGCGGGCTCACGGGTGCTCATCGCGAACAGGGTCTCGATCGCCCGCTCGGTCGAGAGGCTGAAGTTGGCCCTGTCCAGGCCGGAGGCATCGGTATGCCCCTCGATCTGCACCGCCTCGATCACCGCCCCGGCCGCGTTGCACTCCGATCGCCAGCGGGCGGCCTTGCCGAAGGTGTAGCACGGCAGAAGCTCGTTCAGCCGGACCGCGATCGCCGCCACGACGCGGCGCTTGTCCTCGACCAGCCGGCTCGCACCGCTGGCGAACAACCCGTCTCCCTTGAAGCGCAGGGCATCCGTCTCGATGCTGACGATGTCCTTGAGTTCGGGGAAGTCCACGAGCAGCCGGTCGCGCAGCGTCCGCAAAATCCTATCACGCTCGCCGGACACGCTGGCGAGGTAGGTCTGGAGCCGGTTCGCGCGCTCCTGGCGCAGCTCCTCCTCGAGGCGTGCGACCTGGCGGCGAAGCTCCGCGCTCTGGGCAGCCGAGCGGTCGCGCTCATGCTCGACCCTCTGGTACTCCGCGATCGGAACCGTCTGATCGTCCTTCAGTTGCGAGGCGAAGAAGGCGAGCAGGATGATCACGATGAACAGGAAGCTCACCGTGAGGTCCGTCATCGAAACGAACGCCGATTCCTCTTCTTCCTCATGCGCGAGACGGCGAGTCGCTCCACGCATCAGCTTGTCCGCCGTCCGGAGGCACCCCGGCTCTCGGGAATGAATTGCTCGGCCTGCTCGACGACGGCGCGCAGGGTATCGAGGGCCGGTGCGAGTTCGGACTGCATCCGGCGCACGTAGTCGGACAGCGTGTCCACGGCGGCAGCGACCTTCACCGCGTACATGTCGAAGGCGGCCCCGAGCTTCTCATCCAGGGTGTCGAGCTGCGCGCCCTGGCCCTTGAGGCGATCCACGACCTCACCGACGCCAGCCAGCGACGCCTCGATCGCCCCCGCGTGACCGCCGAGCGCGGTCTGCGCGGCGGCGAGCGCGTCGGCGGCGCTGCGCGCGGTCTGCTCGGCCGACCGGCTCACCGTTCCGGCCACGTGCTCGGTCGCGTCCGTGAGTTGGCGGATGCTGGCCTCGATCCGCTCTGTTGTGGCGCGCAGGGGGCTCGCCGCCGAGACCAGGGCCTCGGACGAGCCCCGGAACGCGCCGGCCGCCCGCTCTGCGGCCTCCGCGCCCGCGCGCACCCCGTCGCCCAGGCGCCCAACTCCGCCCGCCGCCGCCGCGACGCCGTCGGCCGTCTCCCGCAGGTGCGCGGAGATGCTGTCGAGCGGGCCGAGCAGGTCGCGGGCTGCCCGCGCCCCGATATCGCGCGTCGCCTCGGCGATCTCACTCGCCGTACGGCCGAAGGCTTGCACGACGTTCGATCCGGCGGCGCTGATCTGCGCGCTGGCATCCGTGCCGGCGGCCTGCATCCGGGCGGCGGCACCCGCCGCCCCCGAGCGCGTCGCCGCCTCGAGTTCCGTCCGGAAGCCCTCAGCCGCGCCGCGCATGTCCGCGGCCGCGGCGCTCATGGCCTCGGCCCCCGCACGGGTGTTGTCGCGGATCTCCTGGAGGGTCTGGTTCATGGCCCCGAGGAGGCGATCCGCCCCATCGGTGAAGGCGCCGCTCGCCGAGGCGGCGGTGGCGCTCATCGTGCCCCGCAGATCATCGACGGCCTGGGCGAGGCGGGCCACGGCGGCCTCCATCTCCGACCCGATGCGGCCGGAGCTCTGGTCCATGCGCGTCGAGAGTTCGCCGATGCGGTCGCCGGCCTGGACCAGGCGCTCGCTCGCTTTGGCGAGGGCCTGGCCGACATCGTCGGAGAAGCGGGCCGAGAGGTCCTTGACCATGCTGCCCATGTGATCGGTGCCGAGCTGGCCGACCTGCTGCAGCAGCGGACCCATGGTCGCGTTGATCGAGGAGGAGATGGCGGCGGGAAGCTCCTCCCGCAGGGGGCGGCCGAGTTCGGCGACCAGTTCGAGGCCGATCAGGCGGAAATGCTCCCGCTGCTCACGGGTCGCCCGCAGCTGCTCGGCCGCGAGGCTCTCCAGGCTGATAAAGCTCAGGCGCTTCTCGATCTCGGCGCAGAGGGTGTGCAGCGCCCCCTCGATGCTGCCGATGCCCCAGCGCAGGACGACCGTGAACACGATCGAGCACAGGAGGCCGGTGAGCGACATGATGAACTTCGCCGAGGCGACCAGCAGCAATTCGCGCAGCGAACTCTGCACCTTGTCCGGCGTCGAAAGGTCCATCGCGCCGAGCGCCGAGATCAGGCCCAGGAATGTCAGGAACAGGCCGATCGTGACGAACAGGCCCGGCACCGCGCGCCAGAAGCCGGAGCCGAAGCCGAGGTCGTCGGCGTTGAAGAAGACCGCCGGCCGCACCGAGTTGCGCAGGATGACCGCGCCGTCCTCGTCGTGCTCGACCAGCGTCTCGCGGTACTTGTCCCAAGCCGTGGCGATCTGCTTGCGCGCCCCCCCGGCTGCCCGAGCGCAGCACCTCCGCGTCGAGGTCGGCGATGGATTGCCCGAACGAGGCCTCGTCGGCGGCCCGGCGCACCACGAGGCGCAAGCCCCGCACGGCCGCCACACGCGTGGCGATGCTTCGCGCGTAGACGACGATGACGAGGGCGAGCGCCAGGATGAGCGCGACGGCGATGAGCCCCGGAACGGCCTCGCTCTTCAGCAGCGCCGCCGCGGCGAGGACGGCGTTGCGCGCCGCGATCCCGAACGCAGAAACCAACTCGGACATGGGGTTAGAGGCTCTGACTGGGGGTACGCACGCGAATCATCACTCCGCCGCCTCCCGCAACCGATCCTCGTCCGGCGCCAGCGCCTCGGCGAGAAGCGCATCGAGCAGGCGGCGGCGGGTATCGGCCGCGGTGGTGAGGCTTGCTTCGAGCCGATCGCAGAGCGCCATCAGCGCATCGACCCTGGCAACGATGCGATGTTGTTCCGCAACAGGTGTTTGATCCCGCGGTGTGGTGATACGATTGACCATCACGCTGCGAGGGATGCGCTATGGGCCAAATTCTTCACGGTAGCGCCCGCACGACGGAGGCAGTCCGTCGCGCGATACAGCTACGTCAAGAGAGCGTGAGAGCGGCGGCCAAGCGCTACGGCGTCAGCCCGACGACGATCCAGAAGTGGCGTGATCGGGAGACGACGGCTGATGCCGCCATGGGTCCGAAGGAGCCGCGCTCGACGACGTTGACGCCGGAGGAGGAGGCGATCGTCGTCGCTTTTCGGCGGCATACCCTGCTGCCGCTGGACGATTGCCTCTACGGCCTGCAGCCCACGATCCCGCACCTGACCCGCTCCAGCCTGCACCGGCACGGCATCAGTCGCCTGCCGGAGATCGGAGGCGACAAGCCCGAGAAGAAGCGCTTCAAGCAGTATCCGATCGGCTACTTCCACATCGATATCGCACAGGTCAGCACCGAAGAGGGTAAACTGTACCTGTTCGTTGCGATCGATCGCACCAGCAAGTTCGCTTTCGTCCGTCTGGTCGAGAGTGCCGGCAAGATGGAGGCGGCGCAGTTCTTGCGCGATCTGATCCTGGCGGTGCCCTACCGCATCCACATCGTCCTGACCGACAACGGCATTCAGTTCACCAACCGCAAGAAGGATACCTATGCCTTCGCACACATCTTCGGCCGCGTCTGTGCCGAGAACGACATCGAGCACCGGCTGAACAAGGTGAACCATCCCTGGACCAATGGTCAGGTCGAGCGGATGAACCGCACGATCAAGGACGCGACGGTCAAGCGCTACCACTACGACAACCACGATCAGCTCAGAGACCACCTCCAGCTCTTCGTGCATGCCTACAATCACGCCCGCCGGCTCAAGACGCTGCGCGGCCTGACACCCTACGAACGCATCTGCCAAGCCTGGACCAAAGAGCCCGAACGCTTCAGGGTCGATCCGTCACACCACATTCCGAGACCGTACACATAGAGGCACTTCCGGCTGCCGTGCATCCAATGGACGTCCTGCGCAGCGGCGTCTCCGCGCTCGGCTGCGTCCTTCTCGATCAGACGCCGGCCGGCGCCCGCGAGATCGGCGACCGGCTTCTCGCCAGTCTCGGCTCGATGCTGCTCTACTGGCACCACTACGCCCGCCACGGACGCCGCATCGAGGTGGAGACCGACGACGAGACGATCGGCGGACATTTCCTCCACCTGCTGCACGGGCGGCCGCCGACGGAGGCCGAGATCCGGGCGATGCACGTCTCGCTGATCCTGTACGCCGAGCACGAGTTCAACGCCTCGACCTTCACGGCCCGCTCCATCGCCGGCACGGGGGCCGACCTCTACTCGGCAGTCACCGGCGCGATCGGAGCGCTGCACGGGCCCAAGCACGGCGGTGCCGCCGAGATCGCCCTCGACATCCTCAAGCGCTACGCCGACCCGGACGAGGCGGAGGCCGACATCCGTCAGCGGATCGAGGCGAGGGAGGTGGTGATGGGCTTCGGTCGTCCGGTCTATACGGTCGCCGACCCGCGCAATGCCATCGTGCGCGAGGTCGCCCGCGATCTGGCGCGCGAGACCGGCGAGAGCGAGCTTCTCGCCATCGCCGAGCGGATCGAGGCGGTCATGGGCGAGTCCAAGAAGATGTTCGCCAATATCGACTGGTACAGCGCCGTCGCCTACCATCTGCTCGGCATCCCGACACCGCTGTTTACACCGCTCTTCGTCATGGCCCGGACCGCCGGCTGGTGCGCCCATGTGATCGAGCAGCGCGCGGACAGGAAGATCATCCGCCCCTCCGCCAATTATGTCGGCCCGGAGCATCGCGCCTTCGTGCCGCTCGCGGCGCGGAGCTTGGCCACCACCCCCCTCTCGCGAGCGATCTGAAGCATCCAGGATGTGACATACCCTTCGAAGGCTCTCGTTGAGCGCGCCGCTTTGAGGCAGGAGAGATCCGTCATCGAACGGAGGGATGGGATGGGCATGGAGACGGACAGCCCAGTTTTGGTGCTGATGCGACACGGACAGAGCGAGGACAACGAACGCGACCTGTTCTCCGGTTTACGTGATCCCGCGCTCACGGCCCGAGGCATGGAGGAGGCTCGAGCCGCTGGCCGCGCCCTGAGGGCGCTCGGGCTGCACTTCGACGGCGCCGTCACGAGCCGGCTGCAGCGCGCCCAGGCCACCCTCGCGCTTCTTTTGGGCGAACTCGGCCATCCCTCGCTGCCTGTGCAGGTGACTGCGGCCCTCAACGAGCGCGACTACGGCGCGCTCGCTGGGCTGAACAAGACGGAGGCCCGCTCCCGGTTCGGGAGCGAGCAGGTCCGCGCTTGGCGCAAGTCTTACGAGGCTGTCCCGCCGGGTGGCGAGAGCCTCGCGATGGCGGCCGCGCGGGTCTGGCCGTTTTTCGACGCATGCATCGCGCCCCGGGTGCGGAGTGGGGAGTCGGTCCTGGTGGTCGCGCACGGAAACTCCCTGCGTGCGCTCCTCGTCCATCTCGACCGCCTCGCCCCGGAGGCCATCGAGGAGGTCAATATCGGCAATGCCGGCTTCCTGATCTACGAGGCGAACGCCGATGGCCGATGGGGTCGCAGGGCCGGGGTGAAGATGCCCATTTGACTGGCATCAGCAACTGATGCAGTCGAGAGGATAGTCTTTCTACTCGAGCGTATGTCTTGTGGAGATTCTCCATCGGACCGAACTTTCAAACGCACAAAACCATCTTATGATTATATAGAATTTATTTATACAATTCGAAAGCATCATCGAGCCGGTTCACGCGCATCTGCTTGCCCAACGAGGGCTGTCCCGGCGTCTTCGACATCCCCTCGCCGCAGGTGCCGGCGACGGCGGAGATGGTGGAGCTCTTGCCGCGGGGGCAGAGGCGTCTCGATCAGGATCAGCCCGGATCGCGGCCTCGAGACGCGAGACCGGGCCGAGCTGAAACCGACCCCCGTCAACATGGTCGCGTCAGCTCGACAACGCCGGAAGACGGTCGTCTGACCGGCTGGCGGCGATGTTGACGGACGGCGCGCACACCCGAATCCGCGCCGTCCTCCCCGCGCATCGTCAACCCGCCTTCCCCGAGCTTTCTCATGACCCGAACCGCCCCTGACCGGGTCGAGGTCGTGCCCTGTCCAATGGACCCGCGGCTCGTCCGCTGGCGGATCCTGTCCAACAATGCGCCCCTCGACTCGACCGGGTGCCTACGCGACCGCCTGGAGTGCTGCCGAGGCGGGCCGGGTCGCCCTGTCCTGGCATCGCACCCTGCGAGCACCGAGGAGCGGGACAATGCCTCACGCTCAGGACGCCGCATAAGGCGCGTGGACGCTGCGGGACTCGTCGACCGCGAGTGGCCTTCCGACGAAGGGGAAGGCGCGCTGTACACAAGCTTCTCGCTCGCAGATCTTGCAGCCGGCGCCGATCGGCGTCGCGGCGGCCGGGTCGGTCAGATCGAGGCCCTTGGCGTAGACCAGCCGCTCGGCGTGGCGCAGATCGCAGCCCAGCCCCACGGCGAAGGTCTTGGCGGGGGCGCCGTAGCCTGGCCGGCCGTGCTCGACGGTGCGCGCGACCCAGAGATAAGCCCGCCCGTCGGGCATCCGCGCGATCTGCACCAAGACGCGGCCCGGCTGGGCGAAGGCCGCGTAGACGTTCCAGAGCGGGCAGGTCCCGCCGGCCCGGGAGAAGTGGAAGTCGGTCGCCGATTGCCGCTTCGAAATGTTGCCGGCTCGATCGACCCGCACGAGGAAGAACGGCACGCCCCGCGCGTCGGGTCGCTGGAGCGAACTCAGCCGGTGGCAGACCGCCTCGAAACCGACCCCGAAGCATTCTGACAGCCGCTCGATGTCGTAGCCGAGGCGTTCGGCCGCCGCGAGAAACGGCCGGTAGGGCATCAGCAGGGCGCCGGCGACGTAGTTGGCGAGCCCGATCCGTGCGAGGCGATGGGTCTCGTCGCGGCCCGCCGCCGCCGTCCGCGCCAGGGCGTCGATCGGCTCGTCGAGTGCGATCAGGGCGAGTTGTGTCGCCATCTGGAAGGCGCGCTGGCTCGGGGAGAGCCGGCGCAGAAGGGTGAGCGTGCGGCTCGCCCCGTCCCAGTTGCGCAGGGGACCGTCCTCGGCGATCACGACCCGCACGCCGTGGCGGCGCTCCAGATGGCCGCTCAAGCCCTCCGCCGTCTCGCCGATCGTCAGTCGTGCCTCCGCGAACAGACCTTCGGCGGCCGCGTCGAGCCGGTCGAAGTAGTTGTGGTGGGCGTAGAAGAAGTCGCGCACGGCTTCGAACGGCGCCGGCGGGGCCGCCGGACCATCCTCGGCCCGCAGGCCGAGATGGGCCACGAGCGCTTCCGCCCGGTCGCTCTCCGTGCGAAGCCGGCGGTGGAGCGTGGCGAGGCTGCGGGCGATGCCCGGCATGTTCGCGACGAGGTCGCGGATCTCGGCCCCGCTCACGCTCTCGCCGAGTTGCGGGTCGGACAGGATCTCGCGCAATTCGGAGAGCAGCCGGGCCTCGTCGTCCTCGGAGAAGAGCTGCACGTCGACGCCGAACACCGCGTTGATGCGCAGCAGCACCGGCACGGTGAGCGGGCGCTGATTCTTCTCGATCTGATTGAGATAGCTCGGCGAGAGGTCGAGCGCCGAAGCGAGGGCCGACTGGGTCAGGCCCCGCTCCTCGCGGAGGCGGCGCAGCCGGCCGCCGATGAATGCCTTCTTCAACGCGTCACCTTTGCAAAATTCGCAAAACGCCGCCGCGATGCTGGCGGAACTTCGCAAATTCAGCCCTTCAAGTCCCTGTGCTTCATGTGGTTTTGCTCCGAACAGGCTCCGAGGCAAGGGGCTTCGCAAAACCAGGAGAGTGCGCGTGTCGAACTTCCGTGAGCTTGTCCCCTCGGCGCCCGAGGGCCGCTACGACGGCATCAGCCGCCCCTACGGCCCCGAGGCGGTGGAGCGCCTGCGCGGCTCGTTGCGCATCCGCCACACGCTCGCCGAAGAGGGCGCCAACCGGCTCTGGGCGCTGCTACGGGACGAGCCCTTCATCAATGCGCTGGGCGCCGTGACCGGCAACCAAGCGATGCAGATGGTCCGGGCCGGGCTGAAGGCGATCTATCTCTCCGGCTGGCAGGTCGCGGCCGACGCCAACACCGCCGGCGCGATGTATCCCGACCAGAGCCTCTACCCGGCCAATGCCGGCCCCGAACTGGCGCGCCGCATCAACCGCACCCTGCAGCGGGCCGATCAGATCGAGCACAGCGAGGGCAAGCGCAGCGTCGAGACGTGGTTCGCGCCCATCGTCGCCGACGCCGAGGCCGGGTTCGGCGGCCCGCTCAACGCCTTCGAGATCATGAAGGCCTATATCGAGGCCGGCGCGGCGGGCGTCCACTTCGAGGACCAGCTCGCCTCGGAGAAGAAGTGCGGCCATCTCGGCGGCAAGGTTCTGATCCCGACCGCAGCGCATATCCGCAACCTCGTCGCGGCGCGTCTGGCCGCCGACGTGATGGGCACGCCGACGCTGGTCGTGGCCCGCACGGACGCGGAGGCCGCGCTGCTGCTCACCTCCGACATCGACGAGACCGACCGGCCCTTCGTGGACTACGAGGCGGGCCGGACCCCGGAGGGCTTCCACCGGGTGCGCAACGGCCTCGAGCCCTGCATCGCCCGCGGCGTCGCCTATGCCCCGTACTGCGACCTGATCTGGTGCGAGACCTCGAAGCCCGACCTCGATCAGGCGCGCCGCTTCGCCGAGGGCATCCATCGCGCCCATCCGGGCAAGATGCTCGCCTACAATTGCTCGCCGTCCTTCAATTGGAAGAAGAACCTCGACGACGCGACCATCGCGAAATACCAGCGCGAGCTCGCGGCGATGGGCTACCGGTTCCAGTTCATCACCCTGGCGGGCTTCCACCAGCTCAATCACGGCATGTTCGAACTGGCCCGCGGCTACCGGAATCGCCAGATGGCGGCCTATTCCGAACTGCAGCAGGCGGAGTTCGCCTCGGAAGCCGACGGCTACACCGCGACGCGTCACCAGCGCGAGGTCGGCACGGGCTATTTCGACGCCGTCTCGGTCGCGATCACCGGCGGGGCCGCCTCGACCACCGCCATGGCCCATTCGACCGAGACCGATCAGTTCACCGCCGATCAGACGCTGCAGCCGGCCATCGCCGCCGAGTGAACCGCCTGCCGCCCGCCCGGATACTGGCCGGGCGGGCTCCCATTCAATGATCGCCGGAGCCCCATGATGTCCCAGACTGAATTCTCGCGTCTGCCCAAAGCCGCCGAATCCGACCAGGAGCGCGCCCTGCGACGCATGGCGGACGCGGTGCATCACCTCAACCTCGCGGTGACGCGCGCCGTCGATTCGGGCCTGTCGGTCGAACTGATCCGAGGCTCGCGCCATCACGACGGCAGCGGCAACTGGGGCGACCAGATGGTGCCGCTGGTCCGGGGGCGGGAGGGGACGGCCGCCCAGGCTCAGCCGGCTGCCAGCGGCCAAGCCGCATGATCCGGCTGACCGACCGGGACGGCGGTCACAGCCTCTACCTCAACCCGGCGGCGATCGAGTCCATCGGTCGCCACGGCGAACGCGCCACCGGCTTGCCGGCCGACCGCGACGCGTCCGGCGCCGTGATTCGCATGATGACGAGCGCGGTCCATACCGTCTCGGAGAAGCCGGAAGCCATCGTGGCGTTGCTCGACGGCGCCCGCCGGAGCGTCCCGGAATCCGAGCCCCGCTGGCGCATCCCATACGAAGCGCGCTGACGGCGCGATCCCCCTCAAGCGCTTCGAGACCCGTGTCACGATGTACGGCGTCGGTTCCTCCGAGAGATTCTTCCTGGCCTCGCAGCTCTGGTGGCCCGTGTGCGGGCGAAGCGTCCGCCACTGGCCAGCCAAGTTGCCGTCGGCCTCCAATGCGAACCGTCGTTCCACGAGCCAGCTGATCCGATCCACGGCGAAGCGGTTGCGCCGTGTTCTCGTCCGGCCTCGGCCCAAACCGACCCGTTCACCATCCCGCCGCGTCGGCGCGATGACCGACCCCGCCAACGACTGACGAAGCGCCAACCGGATGGGAGAGTGCGGGGCCTCTTACGGGGTCCGTAGCCTCTTCTTGCGCCCGTCCGCCGTGTAGGCGAGCGTTTCGACCGGGGCATCTCTGAGGAGGTGCTCCGCCACGATGCGGTCGATGCCGGTCTCATCGAGGCCGCCGTAAACGGTTCCCTCGGGCCAGACTTGCACCACGGGCGCCAGGCTGCACGGGCCGAGACAGCTTGTCGTCGCGCTCATCATGCCGCGGCCGGCGGTGCGCAGGCCAAGGCGCTCCTGCTCGTTGCGCAAATGGCCCCACAGCACGGCCGATCCGGCCTCGCTGCAGGGACCGCCTCGGCAGACGAGGACCCGACGCTGCGCCGCGGACACGACGGAGCCGGTTACCGGCGGATGAGATTCAGGGTCGAAGAGGGGCTCATGTCCGGCTCGGTCGATGAGATCGGCGACGAGACCCTCCAGATGGACACTGGAGATCGGGCCGGGGCCGATCCGAACTGCCGGTCCTTCCCGATCCCATCCCGTCTGCCAGCGCGCGAGCGTGCGGCCGAGCCAAGCGCGGAAGCTCGGCTCCATCGGCAAGAGCAGCGGAACGATGCGGATCTCGGCGAACGGCCTGTCGCGTAGAGCCACCACGACCTCCCGCAGGGATGGCACGCCCTGTTCGGTGAAGGCGTAGGTCGCGTGGCTGATGCCCGGCATGCGCGCTGCCAGGGTGGCCAACGACTCCATCTCCGCCCGCGGCGCGGCGGCCACCGCGCCGCGGGCGACGAGCACCACGGCGATTCCGCCGGCCTCCTCAATCCCAGGCAAGCGCGCCTCCGCTCTGGTATTCGATCACGCGTGTCTCGAAGAAATTCTTCTCCTTCTTCAGGTCCATCGCTTCCGACATCCACGGGAACGGATTCTCGGTCTCCGGGAAGACGGGTTTCAGCCCGAGCTGCGCGCAACGCCGATTGGCGATGAAGCGCATGTAGCTCTCGCACAGCCCCGCATTCAGCCCGAGGAAGCCACGGGGCATGGTGTCCCGGCCGTAGGCGGCCTCCAACGCGGCCGCCTCGGCGATCATCCCACGCACTTCGTCTTGGAACGCCGCCGTCCAAAGGTGCGGGTTCTCCGCCCGGATCTGGTTGATGACGTCGATACCGAAGTTGAGATGCAGGCTCTCGTCGCGAAGGATGTATTGGTACTGTTCGGCGATACCAACCATCTTGTTGCGCCGACCGAGCGACAGGATCTGGGCGAAGCCTGTGTAGAACCACATGCCCTCGAACACGACATAGAACGCAACGAGGTCGCGCAAGAAGATGCGGTCGGCCTCCGGCGTGCCGGTCTTGAAGCCCGGATCGTCGAGGCTCTGGGTGTGTTGCAGGGCCCAGGCGGCCTTGGCGGTGATCGAGGGGACCTCGCGGTACATGTTGAACAATTCGCCCTCGTCGAGGCCGAGGCTCTCGACGATGTACTGGAAGGTATGGGTATGGACCGCCTCCTCGAAGGCCTGCCGCAGCAGGTACTGACGGCATTCGGGATTCGTCAGATGACGGTAGATCGCCAGCACGATGTTGTTGGCCACGAGCGACTCGGAGGCCGCGAAGAAGCCGAGATTGCGCTTGATCGCCCGGCGCTCGTCTTCGGTCAGGCCGTCGCGGCTGTGCCAGAGGGCGATGTCGGCCTGCATCCCGACCTCGGTCGGCATCCAGTGATTGTTGCAGGCGGCGAGGTACTTCTCCCAGGCCCAGCGGTACTTGAGCGGGAGAAGCTGGTTGACGTCGGCCCGAGCGTTGATCATCGCCTTGTCGTCGACACGCACCCGGGCGGCATCCGCCGCGATGGCGCCGAGGCCGGTCGGGTCGGCGGCCGGCGACGAGAAGCGGGAAGGCCGCAGCGGCGGGCGGGCCGGCGCGGCCGAGCCCACGGTCCAGTCGAGCATGGGGAAACCTGAAAGCGAGAGGTTGCGGGAGGCGGTCGGCGAAGGCCGCCGACCGGTGGGAGAGGACTTACTGGCAGGCCTCGCAGCCGGGATCGTCGAGGCTGCAGGCGGAGGCGACGCCAACGGCGTTGAGCTTGCCGTCCGTGCCCTTCAGGGTCGATTTCTCGACCGAGGTCGCTCCGCGCGAGCGCAGGTAATAGGTGGTCTTGAGACCTCGCTCCCAGGCGAGGCGGTAGAGTGCCTCGAGGCGTCGCCCGGAGGCTTGCGCCATGTAGAGGTTGAGCGACTGGGCTTGGTCGATCCACTTCTGGCGCCGCGCCGCCGCCTCGATCAACCACGCGGTGTCGATCTCGAAGGCCGTGGCGTAGAGCGCCTTGAGATCGTCCGGCACGCGGTCGATCTGCCCGAGGCTTCCGTCGAAGTACTTGAGGTCGGAGACCATCACGGCGTCCCAGAGGCCGCGGGCCTTGAGGTCGCGCACGAGCGCCTCGTTCACGACGGTGAAGTCGCCCGACATGTTCGATTTGACGTAGAGATTCTGATAGGCCGGCTCGATCGACTGGGCGACCCCGCAGATGTTCGAGATCGTGGCGGTCGGAGCGATCGCCATGACGTTCGAGTTGCGCATGCCGGTCTCGACGACGCGGCCGCGCAGGGTGTCCCAATCGAACCGCCGGCTCCGGTCGAGGTCGAGACCGCCGCGAGCCTCAGCCAGGATCTCAACCGAGTCGATCGGCAGGATGCCCCGGCTCCACAGCGAGCCCTCGAACGACGGATAGCGTCCGCGCTCCGCGGCCAGATTGCAGGAGGCTTCGATGGCATAGTAGCTCAGCGCCTCCATGCTGGTATCCGCGAAGGCGACCGCCGCGTCGGACGCGACCGGCAGGCGCAAGCTGTGCAGCGCGTCCTGATACCCCATCAAGCCGAGGCCGACCGGACGGTGGCGCAGGTTCGAACGGCGCGCCTGCGGGATCGTGTAGAAGTTGATGTCGATCACGTTGTCGAGCATCCGCATCGCCGTCGCGACGGTGTGCCGGAGTCGTGCATGGTCGAGGCCGTCCGCCCCCACATGAGCCGCGAGGTTGACCGAGCCGAGATTGCAGACGGCGACCTCGTCGTCCGACGTGTTGAGGGTAATCTCGGTGCAGAGGTTCGAGGAATGCACGACGCCGGCATGCCCCTGCGGCGAGCGCAGGTTGCAGGGATCCTTGAAGGTGATCCACGGGTGCCCGGTCTCGAACAGCATGGTCAGCATGCGCCGCCATAGATCGACCGCCCGCACCTGCCGATGGACCTTGATCGCGCCGGCGGCCGCCCGCGCCTCCTGCGCCTCGTAGGCCGCCTTGAACGCCGGGCCGTAGAGGTCGTGCATCTCGGGCACCTCGTCCGGGGAGAACAGCGTCCAGGGGCCGTCCTCGGCGACGCGCTGCATGAACAGGTCCGGCACCCAGTGCGCGGTGTTCATATCGTGGGTGCGCCGCCGCTCGTCGCCTGTGTTCTTGCGCAGGTCGAGGAAGGCGTCGATGTCGATATGCCAGGTTTCGAGATAGGCGCAGACGGCACCCTTGCGCTTGCCGCCCTGGTTGACCGCGACCGCGGTATCGTTGGCGACCTTGAGGAAAGGCACCACGCCCTGGCTCTCGCCATTGGTGCCTTTGATGTGGGCCCCGAGGCCCCGCACCCGGGTCCAGTCGTTGCCCAGCCCCCCGGAGTACTTGGCGAGCATCGCGTTGTCGCGGACGGCGCCGAAGATGCCTTCCAAGGCGTCCGGCACGGTCGTGAGGAAGCAGGAGGAGAGCTGCGGGCGGGTCGTGCCGGCATTGAACAGGGTCGGCGTCGAGGCCATGAAATCGAACGACGAGAGCAGATCGTAGAATTCGATCGCCCGCGCCTCGCGATCGACCTCGCGCAGCGCCAATCCCATGGCGACGCGCATGAAGAAGGCCTGCGGCAGCTCGAACCGAGTGCCGCCGGTCTGCAGGAAGTAGCGGTCGTAGAGGGTCTGGAGACCGAGGAACTCGAACTGCCCATCCCGTTCGGGGCGCAGCGCGCGGGCGAGCCGGTCCGTGTCGAAGCGCAGGAGCTCCGGATCCATCAGCCCCGCCTCGACGGCGCGGGCGAGATAGGCCGGGAAATACGTGGCGTAGAGACCTTCCATCTCCGCCGCACTCGCCGTGCGCGGGCTTGCGAAGACATGGCTCAGCGCTTCGCGGCGCAATCGGTCGAGCAGAAGGCGGGCGCTGACGCGGGTGTAATTCGGTTCCTGCTCGACGAGTGTGCGGGCCGCCATGATCCCGGCGAGCGAGAGTTCGCCGAGGTCGATCCCATCGTAGAGGTTGCGCCGGAGTTCCGTCAGGATCGGTTCGGGGGCGACGTCGTCGAGCCCGGCGCAGGCCTCGGCGACCAAAGCGGCGAGGGCCGTCTCGTCGAGGGGACGCAGGCAGCCGTCGGCGTGCCGAACCTGAAGGGTCGGCGCCTCCGAACGAGCCGCCTCGGCCCTCTCGCGACGGGCCAGGGCACGGGAGTCGCGGTAGAGCACATAGGCCCGCGCCACCTTGTGGTGGCCGCCGCGCATCAGGGCCAGTTCGACGGCGTCCTGGATGTCCTCGATGTGAAGCGCGCGCTCGGCCTCGGCGCGGCGGGTGAGGGCGACGACGACGCCCTCGCTCAGCTCGGCCACGGTGTCGTGGATGCGCCGCGAGGCGGCGGCGGCCGAACCTTCCACCGCGAGGAAGGCCTTGGTCATGGCCACGGTGATCTTGGCCGGATCGAAGGCGGAGACGCCGCCGTTGCGCCGGATGACCCCGAAGACAGGCTCGGCCGCCACGGGACGGTGATCCCGCGGCGAGGAACCCGTACGCGGCAATGCGGACGGTTCAATGTGAAGAGAGGACACGCGACAAACCCCAGTGATGGGGGCTTCGTGCCAGAGGAGCGCGTGCGCGAACCCGCGCCCGATGAGGCGCGCATCGATCATGCGACCCACCGGGACACCCCGCCCGAGAGACGTTCACCGAACGAGGCAGGTCTCCTGGCTCGCGGGTCGTCGCTCCTGCCTGGCCTTCCCGGCGCGAACGCCAGTGACCGTCTCTCGGCAGAAACTCACCGCTCACAGTTGCGGGGGCAGCGCCGGTCTCGCCCGTTAGGGCTCACAGGCTTCCCTCTTAGCTCCCACCCCTTGAGATGGAAGAACCTCGAACGCTAGGGACGGTAGGCGATCGCCAGCCAAACGCAACATGCTGTAAGATCGATCTGTGGATTGCGCGGGGCGGCAAAGGATCCGCAATGATATCGACCATCGGCTGACCAAGCCGCGTCACCCCTGGACGAACGGTCAGGTCGAGCGAATGAACCGCACGATCGAGGACGCGACGGTCGAACGCTACCACTCCGACAGCCATGAGCAACTCCGCGCCCATCTGGCCGACTTCGTCAGCGCTTACAACTTTGGCCGTCGCCTGAAGACCTTGCGTGGCCTCACCCCCTACGAGGCCATCTGCAAAGCGTGGTCCGTCGAGCCTTCCCGATTTAGGTCGAACTCGCTCCACTATAGGCCGGGACCAAACATCTAACCTCACACCCGCATCAGACCTGCAGTCGCCAACTCCGAGACAACGCTCATCACATAAATTTTACAAATAGATTAGTAATTTTCGAACCACTTAGGGATTTATAAACGATCATAAGTTGAAATTCGACCAATTAGGGGGATTAAATTGATGAAATCCATTCGTTTCCGTCTGACGGCCTCGGTCATAGCTCTGATCGCGCTGCTCGCCGTGAATATATCGCTCGGTCTGTATGGGACGCACAAATCGGGTGCGACCATCAATGCACTCTACGTCGATAGAATCGTACCTCTGCGTGAATTAAAGCTTGTCGCGGATAAGTATGCCGTCAGCATCGTCGATACGTCGCACAAGATCAACAACGGCAACATCGCCTGGGCCGAGGGCGCGCCCATCGTCGCCGACGCACAAAAGAGCATCGGGAAGATTTGGGCATCCTATCTGGCGACGGACCTGTCGGAAGCGGAGAAGCGCCTCGTCGCCGATACGCAGAAAGCCATGGTGGCCGCCGATGCCGCCGTGAAGGACTTGGCCGGCATCCTGGCTAAGGGCGACAAGACTCAGTTGGCCGACTTCGAGCGCAACCGGCTCTACCAGGCTATCGATCCAGTGAGTTCCGCCGTCCAGGCTCTGATCGATCTGCAGATCAAGGAAAGCCAGCACGTCTATGACCAGGCCAAGGCCCTCTCGGAAATCCTGAACGTTCTGCGGATCGTCACCATCCTCATCGCTGTCGCGGTCGCCGGCCTCGCGCTGTACATCGTCCTGCGCGGTGTTCTGGCCCCCCTCGGCGCCATCACGCAGACGATGCGGCGGCTGGCCGACGGCGACGCAGCGCAGCCGGTCCCCGGCCTCGGCCGCGGCGACGAGATCGGCGGCATGGCGGCCTCGGTGCAGGTGTTCAAGGACAACATGATCCGCACCCGCGCGCTGGAGGAGGAGACGGCGCTCGCCCGCGCCTCGGCCGAGGAGCAGCGCAAGGCCGGCATGCGCGACATGGCGGACCGCTTCGAGCAGGCGGTGGGCGGCATCGTCGGCCTGGTCTCGTCGTCGGCCACCGAACTCCAGGCCACCGCCCAGCAGATGACCGCGACGGCGCAGCAGACCGCCAGCCAGTCCGGCACCGTGGCGGCGGCCGCCGAGGAGGCCGCCACCAACGTCAACACGGTGGCGGCGGCGGCCGAGGAACTCGGCACCTCGGTCCAGGAGATCGGCCGGCAGGTAACCGGCTCGGCCGAACTGGCGCAGGCGGCCGTGGGCGACGCCGACCAGACCACCGCCTTGGTCCAGGCGCTGAGCCAGAGTTCGGCGCGCATCGGTGAGATGGTCGGGATGATCTCGGGCATCGCCAGCCAGACCAACCTCCTGGCGCTCAACGCCACGATCGAGGCGGCCCGGGCCGGTGAGGCGGGCCGTGGCTTCGCGGTGGTAGCCGCCGAGGTGAAGAGCCTGGCCGAGCAGACCGCCAAGGCGACGGAGGAGATCCGCCAGCAGATCGGGCAGATCCAGAGCGTGACCGGTCAGGCGGTGACGGCGATCGGCGGGATCACCGGTCGGATCCGGGAGATCGACGACGTGGCCACCTCGATCGCGGCGGCGGTGGAGCAGCAGGGGGCGGCGACGCAGGAGATCGTGCGCAACGTGGC
>NZ_FOPM01000013.1 GCF_900113485.1 Methylobacterium gossipiicola | reverse complement strand
GCTCCTGCACCAGGCTGAGCAGCCGCTCCCAGACACCGGCCCGGGACCAGCGGATGAAGATCTGGGCGGCCCGCCACCACGGACCCAGTTCCTCCGGGATCGCCCGCCATTTGGCGCCGTTCCGATGCCGCCACAGGATCGCCGAGAGCGTGCGTTGCAGGTCCTGCGGCGGCGTCTTGGCCTTGGGCCGGCACGCCTCGACCAGAGGCTCCAGTTCAGACCATTGCGCGTCGCTCAGCATCGTCCCTCCCGCAATCAGAGAGACGAAAACGCAAAACGCGCCAATCCGTTCAAGCGACGACAGGCCCTAGGGCGTTGCTGAAGGGTGCCCGGACAGAAGGATTGAGTTTCAGGTCTGGCACCCTGCCATGGACAGCGCGCTTGGACGACGTTGAGGTCTACGTCGCGACGCCCGAGCAAGCCCGGGTGTTTCAGGCGATGGTCCCCGAAAGGAGGGAGGCGCCCCCATCGTCGGCGGATCCATCTAAGCAGATGCTCGCCGAGATCGAGGAGAGGATGCGCGAGCTTGGAATGCCGGCCGATCGGCAGGTCTCCTTAGGGGCCGTCAAAGAATTTATGAAGGTCGTGGGCGAGGGACCCATCGCGCCGGACGACGTCAAGACCCAGCGCGAGGAAGCTTTCCAGCGGTGGGCAGAGGGTCCGCGACTTACGCAAGCCGGGATTCGCGCGGAGGCGATCATGGCCCGCCTCCGCAATCGCGAGCGTGACGCGGTCCAATCCCTCAAGGGACGCATCCTCGACAATGATGGCCAAGAGGTCCGGCTAACCATGCAGCACATGACGCCCCTCGTCCGGCGGCTCGCCCATCTCACAGACGAGCAGCCCGGGCCGAACCGGGCGCAGCGCCGGGCGGCGATTGCCAGGGCGAGGAGGCGGGCATGAGGTGCGCCCTCTACCTCCGCCCGGCCGGCCTCGCGGCGTGGCCCCACTTCGATGACCAGGTGAAGGCCTGGCTGCGCGCCGAGGGCTACGAGCCGGTCGACGGGGCCTGCTACGACGCGATCGTGTGCCTGCCCTACGACGGGGCCCGCGACTACTACCACTGCAACGTCTCGGTCGCGATGGCGCAGCGGATCGTGGACTTCCTCGCCATCGAAGGTGAGGTGCGGTGGATCCGCCTCGGTCAGACGGAGGTCGACTACAGCGACAACACCCTCGAAGAGGTCAGCCTCGACTTCGCAGAGTCCTGCTACGGAGGCAGGCCGACGCTGGCGATCATGTCCGAGGCCGAGACCGCCGAGGCCGATCGAGAGATCCGCCAGTTCGGCCAGCTCGCTGACCAGGACCTCGGTGTCCGGTGGCGGCCGCCTCCGCCACCCGAGCCGCCCGAGCCGAGGCAGCCCCGCGCGCCCGGGGCGCCGTTCTACACGCAGGCCATCACGTTCGGGGGGAGGAGGTCGTGAGGATCGAGCAGCAGTCCGCCCGCCATTTCTGGGGCACCCACAAGGGTGCGCAGATCCAAATTGACCGCGAGCCCGATGGGACCTTCTACATCATCGTGACGACCCGGAACGGAGGGACCCTCTACGACGGATGGGCGCCCCGCGATGTCGTGACGATGGCACAGGCCAAGCGGCAGGCTGTGAAGGGGGCCTGCCTCGACCGGCCTAAGCTGCCCCGCAAGCTGAAGATGCTCCACGGGCTGCCGGTGTCGCCATGAGGGACAGCCAAGCGCAGATCGCCGGTCATCCTTAACGGCCGGGCTCCGGAGAGACCGCCCGTGCGATGAGGCGAACCCGCTCGGGCCAGAGGATGCCCTCGTGCCCGAGCCGTTCGGCGCCCCAAGGCTGGGGCGGCTCCTCGCATAAGCCGGCCTCGCGCCAGAGGGCGACCGGCTCGGGTTCGCCCTCATCAACGCTTGCCCACCAGAACTCAGGGCTTTGATCGTTTGGCATGCCCGCATCTTCGAACAGCACCCGTCCGCGCGGCAAGCCTGGACGGGTGCGGAGTCCCCTCTTTCAGTAGGCATTCCCGATGTCGACGCGGGGATCCGACCGGAGCCACGCGAGCTCCTTCAGCGCGAGGGCGTTGTTCTTGCGTATCTGTTCGTATTCGTGAGGAATTATGGAGCAGGCGCGCCTGTTCGCCTGCGTGTGGATCTCTTCGATCTGCGCGCGACGCTCTGGCTCAAGATCCGGCACCATCAAGCTCGCCTTGCACCAGTTGTATACTTCGCCGTGAAGCACACGGTGCTCGGAGTAGGGTTCCATGTTCACGACCGCACCCCGCGCGCCTGAGTGAAGAGGGCTTCGATGCGGGCGACCTCGGACCAGTTGAATGCCCCCCCGATCATGGCCCGGACGTCGTCGTGGTCGACCAGCGCCATCATAGGCGCCTGGCCACGGGCCATCTCGTGAGCCCGCTCAATCATCGCGCAAGCTCGGATCATGTCGCGGTCGTCTACAGGCTCGTGGCGGCTTCCCGGGATCGGGAATCCCGCGTTGCTTATCTCGATGTACCAAGTGTCGTCGCCGTCGCCTTGCTCGGACTTATGAGCTTCCTCGATCGCTTCGCGCAGGTTGACCTTGTCATCGTCGGTGAGAGCCGCAAAAACAGCGGCCCCAATCTCTCTAGTTGTTGGCATTGTATTGTGTTTCCCCGTTGATCACAGGGGGAAGATTGGTGGGCCGCGGCTTACCTCGGGCTTAACGTCTTGGGCCTGCATCCCCGCCGCAAATGCGGCGTAATTAGCCAACCGTCAGCGTTTGCGGCCCCCGATCGCATTGAGGTACATTGTACCTAACGTGGTTGACACAAGGTACATAGTACCCTATAACCTCCTAACGCGAAGGAGGCACCCATGGCGCAGCAGATCAACAAGTCGCAGCTCTTCCGGACCGCCTGGGAGATCGCCCGCAACAGGGCGCTCACGTTCGACCTCACCCCCGAGTGCGCCCGCCAGTTTTTCCCGAACGCCCTCCGCCAGGCTTGGGCGCAGGCCCGCGCCGAGGCGGCTGCTCCTGCCGCCCCCAAGACCACCACGCTTACGTTCCACACCGGCAAGGGCCGCCGCGACCGCGCCTGGCTCGCCCGGGTCACCGGCAAGGACGCCCGCTACGGGTTCGCCCGGCATTTCCTGCGCGGCACGGAGTTCTGGGACAACGGCAACAAGGTCCGGTTCGACATCGAGCTCACCGAGGACGCGGCCTTCGAGGACAACGCCTACGGCTACTACGTCGTCCGTGACGGCGCCCTCGTCGAGCTGGCCGACAAGGCCGCCTTCTCCGCCCTCTTCGCCTGACCCGCATCGCCAGGAGCCAAGCCGTGTCGAACCGTGTACGCCTCGCTTCCCTCATGCAGCGCCTCGCCCTGACAAAGGCCGATGTCGCGCGCATCGCCCGCGCGAGCGAGGCGACCGTTGATTCATGGCTGAAGCCCGAGACATCCAAGTCGCATCGCGCCTGCCCCGAGGTGGCCCTCGCCGTTATCGAGAACGCCGCCGGCGACCCGGTCTGTGCCTTCGCGTCCGAGGCGGCCGACGTCCTTGGGATCACTGCCGCTCGCGTGAAGGCCTTGGCGGTCGACGCCCAGGTTGGGCTCGGCGCTGCGCTGTGGGCCGCCCGCCGCAACGACGTTGTCCACCCCCTCGTTCGGGTGAAAGCGGGAGATCCGCTCACCTTGGAGCTTGGCGCCCTGTCCTACCTGCTGCTGCCGGGTTGGGCATTCCTGCCGCTGCAGGGCCGGGACGGCCGCCGCTGCAAGCTCGCGGTCCGCGCCACGATCGAGGATGGCGTCGAGGATCCTTGGCTGAGCACCGAGGCACACGACTGGGCCGACGAGGCCGAGGCGCGGCGGGAAGCCTCGGAGGCGGTCGCCGTAGCCGAACGGATGGAGGAGGTCCGGATCCTCGGGCGACGCCGCGTCGAGGCCCTCGACGCCGGCGATGAGGCCGAGGTCCGCAGGATCGACAAGGCGCTCGACCTCGTGGGGCGGACGGTCGACCGCGTGGGGCTAGGGGGGCCGGACGCCGTTTGAGGGCGTGGCCTGGATCGGGACACGAGGGCGGGGGCAGGCTGGTCTCGCGACGTCACAGCCGATCTGGGCAAACCACCCCGGGGCCTGGCCCCCCGGTGCTTCAACTGGCCAGGCGCTGTCGCCTATCACCCCGCCGGAGGGCCTCCGAGCGGGGCTTTCGCACGTTTGCGGTTCCGGTTTCGGTTCCGGTACCCTCGAATGGACCCCGCGGGGAGAGGGCCAATCTATCTCCCTACAGAGGGGAAATGGTGGTGGGCCCGGTAGGACTCGAACCTACAACCAGACCGTTATGAGCGGTCGGCTCTAACCATTGAGCTACAGGCCCCGACCGTTTGACATCAACGGCGTGGCGTTCGGTCCGAATCGTGTCCCATGATCGAGGGACAGAAACGGCGACGAAAACGCCCCATTGGGGTATCCGCCGCCGGTCGTTTCGGCAAGCCCCGCGCGCGGGGCTTGCCGCATCCTGAAACGATCACGGCCTCAGTCCCGAAGCCCCGGGGCGTGGTGCGAGTGGGGGCCGCGATTCGGGGCGCGCTGCTGGCGGGGCCCATGCAGAGGCTCGATCATCGCCGTCCGTTGCCCCTCGAGGAGCCAATCCATCGACGTGGGTGTCCGTCCGCGCCGGTCCGGCGGCCGGATCTCGACGACGAAAGGAGATCGGACCGCCATCCCGGCGGATCTGTGTCGCCCTGCTGGAGCCGGTTCCTGGTCGGCGAACGCGCCCGCTCGGTCGCCGCATCCTCCCCGCCTCGGTTCGATCCCGCAGGGCCTTACCCCGGCGCGCCGTCGGGCCGTGCCGCAGGCACCACCGCAGCCGGATGCCACAGCATGCGCCGCCCCGAACCCAAGACAACACATGCCCGACGCACGAAACCATCTTTTCTATTCGATCTCGCGAGCCTATAATGATAGAAATACAAACAAATATACTCTACTATCGAAGACTTTTAGTACATCAAACCCTCAAGCGGCCGCAAAATAGAACATTTACACCACGGCTCGGGACCGCCTCGGCGGGCCGGCCCCTAGGGAGACAGCACCATGGCTCATGGCGATCAGGTTGTGTTCGCGAGACTCGACGTGGCGGAAGCCCTCGGCATCTGGCGCCACGCCACCGGGCGGGTGGTCGGCATCCATCCGGCACGGGGCGACGACGTCGCCGTCGATGTCGAGTTCGCCGGGCACAGGATTCTCATCGGGTACATCGCCTCGCTGTTCACACGGGTCGCCTGATCCGCGCCCACTCCTATCCCACCACGGACTCGAACCACATGACGAGCGCCATCCAGGTCGGCATCACCCGCGCCGGCCTCACGCCACCATCCCTGCGCAGCGTCAGCCACACCCTTGTGGAAGCCGAGGTCTGGACGGCCATGCGGGCGGAAGCCGAGGCCGCCATCGTCGAGGAGCCGCTCTATGCCGGCATCATCCAGGCGACGGTGCTCGATCAGCCGAGCCTCGCCCACGCCTTCGCGTATCGCCTCGCCCACCGCCTCGGCGATGGCGATTTGGCCCGCCTTTCCATGCGCGACCTGTGCCTCTCGGCCTTCGAGGCCGATCCCCATGCCGGGGCGCATGCCGTGCGCGACCTCGTGGCCATCCGCGAACGCGATCCCACCTGCCGGCGCTACCTCGACCCGTTCCTGTTCTACAAGGGACTCGCCGCCCTCGAAGGCTACCGGGTGGCCCACTGGCTCTGGCATCAGGGCCGGGCGACCCTGAGCCTTCACGTTCAGAGCCGGATCTCGGAGGTGTTCGGGGCCGATATCCACCCCGCCGCGCGGATCGGCTCGGGGGTGTTCATCGATCACGCCACGGGCGTCGTCATCGGCGAGACCACGGTGATCGCCGATGACGTTTCGATCCTGCAATCGGTGACGCTCGGGGGCAACGGCAAGGAGAGCGGCGACCGCCATCCGAAGATCGAGCGCGGCGTGCTGCTGAGCGTCGGCGCCAAGGTGCTCGGCAACATCCGGGTGGGGGAGGGGGCGAAGGTCGCCGCGGCGGCCGTGGTCCTGCACGACGTGCCCGCCCACACCACCGTGGCGGGCGTGCCGGCACGGGTGGTGTCGCAGCTCAGGACCGCGGAGCCCCCTGCTCTGAGCATGGACCAGTTCTTCGGTGACGGAATTTAAAAAAATCTTTTGGTTCAAGCCGACCGACAAAGCGCCACTTGAAGGATGATTTTTCTCTTATAGCCGCCCAATATGGATTGATATTTACGCTTGCCGGCAACCTATAGAGCACTAATCTCTGCCGTATAATAAATATAGAAAACCGTTCCATTGACGCCCCTCTGCAACCCTAGCTAAACCGATGACGCCCTGCGGCGAAATGCCTTCGCGGTGGCAGACGACATCACGAAACGAAGCGGGCGCGTCAGGCGCGGCTCCGATGCGAACCCGTTCGCGTCGTACCGGCCCCATGCCCCGTCACACGGAGACGATACGACATGAGTGGACCCGGTCTGAGCGTGAGCGCCTCTGCGGCACGCAATCTTGCCACCGCGACCGTCACCTCGGTGCAGAACGCGGCCAACACGCCGCGCTGGTTCCATCGCCTGCTGCCCTTCGTCGACGTCGCCGGCGGCGTCTACCGGGTGAACCGTCGCGCCGTCGTGCTGGCGAAGCCCGGCCGGATCGAGCTGTCCAACGAGGGCAGCACCCGCACGGTGCGTCCCGCCTCCCTGCGTCGCATCCCGCTGTTCAGCCGGCTCGGCGACAACGAGCTCGCCGCCCTCGCCTCCAAGTTCACGGCCTCGCAGCACAAGGCCGGCGAGATCATCGCCGAGGAAGGCTCGACCAATCGCAGCCTCACGGTGGTGGCCGACGGCACCGTCGAGCTCACCCTGTCCGGCCCGTTCAAGGGACGCCTGCGCCAGGGTCTCGCCACCGGCGGCGACTATTTCGGTGACGGCGACCTCGTCGGCGAGAATACGCCCGCCCCCGCCGTGAAGGCCCTCTCGACGGTCACCCTCCTCACCCTCGACCGCTCCGCCATCGAGGACGAGGGCATCCGTTCGCGCATCACCCAGTACGTGGAGGAGCGTGACCGGCTGAAGGGCCACACCAATTCCCACGGGGAGCAGGGCATCGAGCTGCTGGCGGTCCATACCGGCGAGCCGCGCCTGCCCACCACCTTCGTGGATTACGAGGAGGATCCGCGCGAGTATCACCTCTCGACGATCCAGACGATCCTGCACACCCACACCCGCGTCACCGATCTCTACTCCAACGAGATCGACCAGCTGCGCGAGCAGATCCGCCTCACGGTCGATGCCGTGAAGGAGCGCGAGGAGTGGGAGCTGTTCAACAACTCCGAGTTCGGCCTGCTGCACGAAGTCAGCCAGCGCCAGCGCATCCCCACCCGTGGCGGCCCCCCCACCCCGGACGACCTCGACGAGCTCCTGACGCTCGTGTGGAAGAAGCCCGCCTTCTTCGTCGCCCATCCCCGCGCCATCGCGGCCTTCGGTCGGGAAGCCACGCGCCGCGGCGTGCCGCCGGTGGTGATCCACCTGTTCGGTTCGCCCTTCATCACCTGGCGCGGCGTGCCGATCGTGCCGAGCGACAAGCTGCCCATCGACATCGATCCAGTGACCGGCGCCCAGACCACCTCGATCCTGCTCCTGCGCGTCGGCGAAGGCGAACAGGGCGTGGTCGGCCTGCAGAAGTCCGGCGTCACCGGCGAGATCGAGACCGGCCTGTCCGTGCGCTACATGGGCACCAACGACCACTCCATCGCCTCGCACCTCGTGACGCGCTACTTCTCGGCCGCCGTGCTGGTCGAGGACGCCATCGCCCGTCTCGATAACGTGCTCCTGGGCAACTACCATGACTACGCCTAACGCGCCGTCCGCGGGTCTTCCTACAGGCAGTCTTCCTACGGGTGTGTTCGGCGACGCGGCGCATGCGGATCTCGTCGGGCGCCTCGCCCGCGAGATCTACGGCCAAGGTCAGGCGGCGTCCGCGCCCCTGACCCCCAACCTGCCGCAGACGCCGCAAGCGCCGCAGGCCCTGGAGAATCTTCCTCAAGGGTTCGGCCACCCCCTGGCCCCGAGCGCGGATCTCGGCACGCCCTCGCTCCCGTCGGGCGCCCTGCCGTCGGGCTTGCAGCCCGACGCTTCGAAGCTGGGGGCGCGCTCGTTCGGCGCGCCGCCGGTCGGCTTGGCCGGACTGTCGGGTCCGGGCTTCGCCCAAGGTCTGGGCTTCGCCCAAGGCCCGGGCTTCGTCCAGCCATCCGCCTTCCCGTCGGTCCATCCCGAGGCGCAGAGCCCCGGGCGGGCTCTGCCGGAGTTCTTCGTGCCGAGCGTGCCCGAGGTGGCCGCCGCCTTCCCGGGCGGCGTCGACCTCCACCACACCGTCGCGACGGACCATCCGCGGGCGAACGGCTTCGCGCACGGCCTCGCCCCATCCCTGGTGCCGGCGGCGCCCGGGAGCCATGGCGGCGAGACGGAGCGCCCCGCGCCGGCATCGACCCGCCGGGACGCGTCCAGCAAGGTCGAGATCGCGGAGGAGCCGTACGCGCAGGGCGGCGAGTACTACTTCCTCGCCGACCGCAGCCGGCCGGGCAGCACCTCGCCCCGGGTGCAACCGGGATACGGCCAAGGTCACGGCCATGCGCCGCATCTCTCGACGCAAGGCACGAGCCCCGTGGCCGCGCCCTTCGACGTCGAGCGCGTGCGCAAGGATTTCCCGGCCCTGCACCAGAGCGTCAACGGCCATCCGCTGATCTGGCTCGACAACGCCGCCACCACGCACAAGCCGCAGAGCGTCATCGACGCGACGAGCGAGTTCTACGCCCGTCACAACTCGAACATCCACCGGGCCGCCCACACCCTGGCGGCGCGCTCCACGGACCTGTTCGAGGGCGGCCGCGAGAAGGTGCGGCGCTTCCTCAACGCGCCGAGCAAGGACGACATCGTCTTCCTGCGCGGCACCACGGAGGCGATCAATCTCGTGGCCAATTCCTACGGCCGCGCGAATATCGGTCCGGGCGACGAGATCATCGTCACCCAGATCGAGCACCACGCCAACATCGTGCCGTGGCAGCTCCTGACCCAGGCCACGGGGGCGACCCTGCGGGTGATCCCCGTCGACGACCGCGGCGAGATCATCTTCGAGCAGTTCGCCGCCCTCTTGTCGGGGCGCACCAAGCTCGTGTCGGTGACGCATGTCGCCAACGCGCTCGGCACCATCAACCCCGTGGCGGAGATCATCGCGCTCTCCCACGCCTACGGGGTTCCGGTGCTGGTGGATGCGGCGCAATCCTCGCCGCACATTCCGCTGGACGTGCAGGCGCTGGACGCCGACTTCCTCGTGTTCTCGGGGCACAAGGTGTTCGGCCCGACGGGCATCGGCGCCCTCTACGGCAAGAAGCACCTGCTGGAGGCGATGCCCCCCTGGCAGGGCGGCGGCCACATGATCGAGGACGTCACCTTCGGGAAGACGGTCTACAAGGGCGCTCCGGAGAAGTTCGAGGCCGGCACCCCCGACATCGCCGGCGCGGTGGGCCTCGGGGCGGCTTTGGACTACCTCGAGGGCGTCGGTCTGCCGGGGATCGCCGCCTACGAGCACGATCTCCTGGAATACGCCCAAGCCGGCCTCGCCGAGGTGAAGGGCCTGCGTCTCATCGGCACGGCCCGTCAGAAGGCCAGCGTCATGTCCTTCGTCGTCGACGGGCACGAGAACGAGGCGGTGGCCAAGCACCTCGACGCCCACGGCATCGCCGTGCGCTCGGGCCACCACTGCGCCCAGCCGGCCCTGCGCCGGTTCGGCGTCGAGCGGTCGGTGCGGGCCTCGCTCGCCTTCTACAACACCCGCCACGACGTGGACGTGTTCCTGAAGGCGCTGCATTCCCTCCCGCGTCGCTGAAGCAATGTCATCGACCGGCGGCGCCCCTCACGGGGTGCCGCCGGTCGCAACGCGTTTGAAGGGGCTTACGGATCCGGCGGCGCGTCGGCGTTGCCTTCCGTGCGGTCACGGTAGGTGGCCGCGCGGCCGAGCAGGATCAGGGTGACGGGCGTCGTCACCGTGAGGAACAGGCCGATGAGGAGGTCGCGCAGGACCAAGCGTCCCTCGTCCATCGAGAAGAACACCACCGAGGCGGCCACGATGAGGGCCATGCCGAGGGTCGCCCCGAGGGTCGGGGCATGGACGCGCTCGTAAAAGGTCCGCAAACGGATCAGCCCGATGGCGCCGATGAGGGAGAAGCCCGCGCCACCGAGTGCCAGGGCGACCACGAGGCAGGCGGCCCAGAGGGGAATATCCGTGTCCGTCACTGGATCACCTCGCCCTGCATCAGGAACTTCGCCAGGGCCAGGGTCGCGGCGAAACCCAGCAGGGCGATGACGAGGGCGGCCTCGAAGGAAAGGCCGTCACCGGTGCGCAGGCCGTGCACCATGATGGTCAGCATCCCGTTGAGGTAGACCGTGTCGAGGCCCAGCACCCGGTCCTGTGCGCGGGGACCGCGCAGAACGCGCCAGGCGGCGAGCGCCATGGCGAGGACCAGCATGGCTTGGGCGAGGCCGAGGCCATACGCGAGGATGAGCGGCGCACTCAACGGAAGATCTCCAGAAGCGGACGTTCGTAGCGATCCTTGATCCGGCGGACCCAGTCGTCGCCGTCCGTGAGGTCGAGGACGTGAAGGAGCAGGCGACCGGTGGCGGACTCGTACTGGACCCACAGGGTGCCGGGTGCCCCCGTGATGATGATCGACAGCACCGTCAGGCCGTAGGGATCGCGCAGGTCGAGGGGAATCGACACGAAGCCCGTGCGGCGCTCCCCCCGGTTCAAGCCGAGGATCACCTTGGCGACGTCGATGTTGGACCGCACCACGTCGACCAGGACCGTCCCGGCGAGGCGGAGGATCACGCCCGGCGCGCGGGCGCGAACGGCGTCGGGCCGCAGGGCCAGCATGACGAAAGGCACGAGCCAGCCGACGAGGCCCGCGAGGAGGAGCGTCGCCGGGGTCACGGGGGCGTTCAGGAGCAGCCACATCACCGCGAGGGCGAGGGACAGCAGGGGGTGGGGCAGGAGCCGGCTCATGGCGTGCCCTCCCCGAGGACGGCGTGGATGTAGCCGGCGGCGTTCGACAGCCCCTCGACGGCCCGGTCGGTGTAGGCGAGCCCCGTCCCGCCCCACAGGCTGAGGCCAAGACAGATTCCGAGAAGTCCCGCGAGGGCGGTGAATTCCAGGGGGCCGATCACCGGATCGGGATCGTCGTGCGGCACCCAGAACCCCAGGATGCCGAGGCGCACGAGGGGCACCAGGGTGCCGAGGCTGGAGACGGTGAGAAGAAAAATGAAGGCCCAGGCTGAGCCCGGCATCGCCCCGGCGGCGAGGCCGGAGAACATCGCGAGCTTGCCGATGAAGCCGGCCAGAGGCGGCAGGCCGGCGAGCATCAGGGTGCAGAGCAGGAAGGCGCCCCCGGCGATGGCTGAAGCCGCCGGGATCACCCGGCCGGTCTCCGTCGCCCCCTCGTCGTCGAAGGGATCGCGGTACTCGTCGGCGAAGACCGCGAGGGACGCGGCGGCGGGATCGCGCCCACGCTGGAGGATCTCGCCCAGCAGGAACAGGGCCGCCGCCGCCAGGGTCGAGCCAACGAGGTAGAATAGGGCGCCCGACAGGGCCGCGCGGTTGCCGGTCCCGAGGGCGCCCAGCACCGTGCCGGACGAGATCATCACCGCATAGGCCGCCGCCCGCATGACGTCGCGGACGCCCAAAATCCCGAGGGTGCCGTACGCCACGGTGGCGAGGCCGACGGCGAACAGCCAGCCCTGGCCGAACCCCTCCGAGACCCCGGCGCCGAACAGCAGCAGGCTCAGGCGCACCACGACGTAGACCCCGACCTTGCTGAGGATGGCGAGGACGGCCGCCGCCGGCGCGCTCGCGGCGGCATAGGTCGGCGCCAGCCAGAACCCGAGGGGCCACGCGCTGCACTTGATGAGGAAGGCGAGGCCGAGCACGGCGCAGCCCGCCTCGACCAACACCACGTCTTCGCTCCCCGGACCCGACAGGCGCCGGGCGAGGTCGGCCATGTTGAGGGTGCCCATGGTCCCGTAAATGAGGCTGACGCCGACGAGGAAGAACAGCGACGCGATGAGGTTCACGGCGATGTAGGCGAGCCCCGCCCGGATGCGGGCTTCGCCGGAGCCGTGGAGCACGAGGCCGTAGGAGGCGGCCAGCATCACCTCGAAGAACACGAACAGGTTGAACAGGTCTCCCGTCAGGAAGGCGCCGTTCACCCCCATGAGCAGGAGGAGGAACAGTGCGTGGAAGCGCGGCCCCGCCCGGTCCCAGCGCGCCACGGCGAAGACCAGGGCGAACAGGCCGAGCACCGCCGTGAGTAGCAGCATCAGCACGGAGAGCCGGTCGGCCACGAGGACGATGCCGTAGGGCGCCGCCCAGTTGCCGAGGCGATAGATGAGGGGCGCGTCCGTCACCTGCGCCGCGAGGGCGAGGGCGACGACGAGGAGCGCCGCCGCCGTGGCCAGACTCATCGCCGCCTTGAGGCCGCTTCGCCGCTCATCGAGCAACAGCATGATCCCGGAGGCCGCGATGGGCAGCACGATGGGCAGGACGAGGAGGTGATCGCTCCAGGCGCTCATCGGCCGGACTTCCCCAGACCTTGCTCGCGCCGACCGGGCTCCTGGCCATCGACGTGGTCGCTGCCGGTGACGCCGCGCGCCGCCAGCAGGACGACGAGGAACAGGGCGGTGAGGGCAAAGCTGATGACGAGGGCGGTGAGCACCAGGGCCTGAGGCACCGGATCGGCGATCCCGGCCGCGTCGGTCCCGGAGGCCAGGACCGGCGCGGCCCCGACCTTGAGGCGGCCCATGGCGAAGATGAATAGGTTCACCGCGTAGGTCAGCAGCGACAGCCCGAGAATGGCCTGGAAGGTGCGCGGCCGCAGGAGCAGCCACACGCCCGAGGCGGCGAGCACGCCGATCCCCAGGGACAGGACGAGTTCCATCGGGTCTATGCCTCCGGCTCGGCCGCCGCCTCGCGGGCGCGGCGCAGGGATTGCCGCGCCAGGGCGACGAGCATGAGGACGCTGGCCCCCACCACGAGGACGACCACGCCGAGATCGAAGGCGACGGCGGAGGCCATGGGAATTTTACCGAGGATCGGCACCTCGGCGTACTGGAAGGTGGCGGTGAGGAACGGGCGGCCGAACAGCCACGGTACCGCCCCGGCCAGCCCGGCGACCAGGAGGCCGAGGCCGATCCACGCGATCGGCCGGATGCGCAGACGGTCCTCCACCCATTGGGCGCCGCGCGCCATGTACTGGAGAATGAACGCGATGGTGAGGGCGATGCCGGCCGCGAAGCCGCCGCCCGGGAGATCGTGCCCGCGCAGGAACAGGTGCAGGGCGAAGACACAGACGAACGGGAACAGCCAGGTGATCACCACGGTGGGGATCAGCAGGGCGTCGGCGGCGGTGTCCCCGACCTCCCGGTCGGCGCGGGCCCGGTCGGCGGCCTCCTGACGGAGTTGCTGCCGGGGGCGTTCCAGGCTGTCGGCGGCGGGGCGGAACCGCCGCAGGAGGGCGAACACCGTGAGGCCGACGATCCCGAGCACGCTGATCTCGCCGAGCGTGTCGAAGGCGCGGAAATCCACCAGCAGGACGTTGACGACGTTGCGCCCCCCGGCCTGCGGATAGGCCGCCTCCACGAACCAGCGGGCGATGCCCTCCGGCGCTGGCCGGGTCATCACCGCGTAGGCGAGGCTTGCGAGGCCCGTTCCGACAGTCGCCGCGACGACGAAGTCGGTGACGCGGCGGCGGCGGGCGCGACGGTTCTCTTGCTGCGTCACCACGATGGCCTCGTCGCGTTTCGGCAGCCAGCGCAGGCCCAGAAGCAGCAGCACCGTGGTGACGATCTCGACGAGGAGTTGGGTGACGGCCAAGTCCGGCGCCGACAGCCAGACGAAGGTGAGGCTGCCGACGAGGCCGGCGCCGCCCGTGAGCATCACGGCCGAGAGGCGGTGATACTTCGCGCGCTCGGCCGCCCCGAGGGCGCAGGCGCCGCCGACGAGCCACAGCAGGGCGAAAGCCGGATCGATCCCGGCGAGGGACGGGGGCGCGAGCGTCGGCCAACCGCGCGCGAGGGCGACGGACAGCCCGGCGATCAGGGCGACGAGGAACAGGGTTCGCAGTTGCGCCTGGAGCCGCGTGGCCCCGAACATCCGCTCGAACCAGCGTGCGCCCCTGACGAGGCCGGTCATGGTCCGCTCGAACAGGAAGCCGCCGTCGAGGCGGTGCATCAGCCAGGGGCCGCCGCGCGGGTTGGTGTTGATCCGGCGGCCGAACGCGAAATACAGGCCGACGCCGCCGGCGAGTGCCCCCATGCTGAGGGCGAGGGGCGCGTTGACGCCGTGCCAGATGGCGAGATCGTAATCGGGGCCGCCATTCCCGAACACCGCCCGGGTGGCGACTTCGAGGGCCGGCCCGATGGTGAGGTTCGGCACCAGCCCCACGGCGACGCAGGCGAGCACCAGAACCTCGATGGGGAGCCGCATCCAGCGCACGGGCTCGTGGGGCGCGTGCGGCAGATCGTGGGGCGGCGCCCCGAAGAAAGTCTGGCGGATGAAGCGCAGGGAGTAGAGCACCGTGAAAGCGGACGCGACGGTCGCCAGCACCGGCAGGGCGAGCTGGACCGGATGGTCGCCGACGTTGTCGACGGCCTCCGACAGGAACATCTCCTTCGACAGGAAGCCGTTGAGGAGGGGCACGCCCGCCATGGCGGCGGCGGCCACCATGGCCAGCGTCGCCGTGTGGGGCATCGCCCGCCACAGGCCGCTGAGGCGGCGCATGTCGCGGGTTCCGGTCTCGTGGTCGATGATGCCGGCGGCCATGAACAGCGACGCCTTGAAGGTGGCGTGGTTCACGGTGTGGAAGATCGCCGCCACGACGGCGAGGCGCGAGTTGAGGCCGAGCAGCAGGGTGATGAGCCCGAGGTGGCTGATCGTCGAATAGGCGAGCAGACCTTTCAGGTCGTGCTGGAAGATGGCGCTCCAGGCGCCCACCAGCATCGTCGCCATGCCGGCGGTGCCGACGATCCAGTACCAGGCGTCGGTCTCGGCCAGCACCGGCCACAGGCGGATCATGAGGAAGATGCCGGCCTTCACCATGGTGGCCGAGTGCAGGTAGGCGCTGATGGGGGTCGGCGCCGCCATGGCGCGGGGCAGCCAGATGTGGAACGGGAACTGCGCCGACTTCGTGAGCGCCGCCGCCAGGACGAGGACGAGGGCGGGCAGGTAGAGGGGGCTCGACCGGATGGCGTCGCCGGAGGCCAGCACCACGGCGAGATCGTAGCTGCCGACGATGCGCCCGATCACGACCATGCCGGCCAGCAGGCACAGGCCGCCCAACGCCGTGATGGTCAGGGCCATGCGCGCCCCGTCCCGCGCCGCGCGGTTGTCGTACCAGTAGCCGATGAGCAGGAACGAGAAGACGCTGGTGAGCTCCCAGGCCATCACCAGCTGGATGAGGTTGCCGGCCAGCACGAGGTTCAGCATCGCCCCCACGAAGGCGAGGAGGAACGCGAACAGGCGCGGCACGGGGTCCTCAGCCGCCATGTAGTAGCGCGCGTACAGCACCACGAGGGCGCCGATACCGAGCACCAGCACGGCGAACAGCCACGCCAGCCCGTCGAGGCGCAGGGTCAGACCGACGCCCAGAGTCGGCAGCCAGTCGAAGGTCCGCACCACCGTACCGGCGCCGACATGCGTGAAGAGCGCGCCGATACACGCGAGGGCCGCGAGGGTCACGCCTCCGGCGAGGAGGGCGGCGGCGTTGCGCGCGTCCCGGGGCAGCAGGGCCACCGCCACGCTGCCGAGGAAGGGCAGGAGGGCGGCCGTGACGAGGAGGAACTCGGCGGGCATGGGGCAAGGGTCTCGGGGGACTGGGGCCTCGAATGCGGGGGCCTTGGAAAAAGCGATCCTGCCCCGTGCTCTGAACGAGTTTTCCCGGTTTGTCGCCCCGGGGATCACGATCCGGCCGTTCGATGAACCGGACGGTCCGTGGCGCATTGGACTTTGAACAGCCCGCCGTCCCACGCCCGGAGTCCATCATGAACACGTCCCGTCGGAGCGTCGCGCTCCTCTTCGCCCTCCTGTGCGGGGCGGGCGCCGTGGGGTTCGACGGGGCCGCGCGGGCGGCCGAGGGGGCGGACGCGACCCCGCGAGCGCAGTTCCGGACGGCGCCTCCGGCCGGGGCGTTGCGAGTGTCGAAGGTCCTCGGGGTCGATGTCGTCGGCCAGGATCACGTCCGCGTCGGAACCATCGCGGACGTGCTCACCGACGCCGAGGGCCGGATCGAGACGGTGGTGATCGGCGTCGGCGGCGTCCTCGGCATCGGCGAGAAATACGTCGCGGTGCCCTTCGGCCTGTTTGCCTGGAACGTCGGCGACGTGCCGCTCACGGGCAAGCCCACCTCCGTCGCCACCCCGCAGAACGCCCCGAGCGCGGAAGAGGCGGCCAAGGCCGGGCCGGCGACGATGCCGGGGAGCGACACCACGCGCGAGGTGCTGGGCGCCGTGCAGAACCACCATACCGGCCGCGTCACCGATACGACGGGGACGGTGGAGGCCAGCACACCGCCGGCCGAGCCCGCGACCGTCCTCGCCGGGGCTTCGGGCAACGCCCCCGTGCGGGCGGAGGTGCGGATGACCAAGGCCGAACTCGCCGCCGCCCCCGCCTTCCGGTTCGACGGCGACCCCAAGTGACCGTGAGGCAAGCGACCATGACACCCGATCGCATGACCCGGCTCGCGGCCCTCCTCTGGCTCGCCTTCCCAAGCCTTGCCCTGGCTCAGACGACGAACCCCGCCCCGCCGATCCCCACGACGGGACCGGCGGGCTCGAATTCCACCGCCAACACCCTGGCGGCGACGGATTTCAACTGGGTTTGGGTCAGCCTCGTGATCATCGTCCTCGGGGCCGCCCTCTGGTACGTCGTGCGCAAGCGCCAGTCGCGCTGAGCCTTACGGCGTCCGGGCGGTCGCGCTCGGGAAGAACAGCTGCTCGCCGCCGATCCGGTAGGCGGCGATGGACGCCTGCCCCTCGGGCGAGACCAGCCAGTCGATGAAGGCCTGGCCCTCCTTCGCCTTCACGGTGGGATGCTTGTCCGGATTGACCAGCATCACGCCGTAGGGGTTGAACAGACGCTTGTCGCCCTCGACCAGGATCGCGAGGTCACCCCGGTTCTTGAACGACAGCCAGGTTCCCCGGTCGGCCAGGATGTAGGCGTTCAGCGCGGAGGCGGTGTTCAGGGCCGGGCCCATGCCCTGGCCGACATCGCGGTACCAGTCGCCCTTGACGGCGGGGAGGTCGATGCCGGCCTCCTTCCAGCTGCGCAACTCGGCGCTGTGGGTGCCCGAGCGGTCGCCCCGCGACACGAACGGCGCCTTTGCGGCGGCGATCTTCGTCAGGGCGGCGGTGATGTCCGTCCCCTTGGCGCCGGCCGGATCGGATTTCGGTCCCACCAGCACGAAGTCGTTGTACATCACGTCGAAGCGCGCCTTGGCGAAGCCCTGCGCCACGAAGGCATCCTCCGCCGGTCGGTCGTGGACGAGGACGACGTCGGCGTCGCCCCGGCGCGCCGCGTCGAGGGCCTGACCGGTGCCCAGGGCCACAACCTTCACGGCGATGCCGGTCTTCGCCTCGAAGGCGGGCAGGATGTGCTTGAACAGGCCGGATTGCTCCGTCGAGGTGGTGGAGGCCACGACGATGGAGGCGGGCTCGGCGTGCGCGAGCGTGGCGGTGCCCAGGAGGGCGAGAAGCCCGAGGGTCAGGAAGCCGCGGCGAGGGACGACCAAGGCAGTTCTCCATCGAGATAGGCGCGCGCCTGCGGCGTGCGCGGGGACAACAGGGTGGCGCGGGTCGGGCCGTGCTCGACGGCCCGCCCTTGCGCGAGGACGATCACGTCGGCGGCGAGGCGGGCCACCTGCGCGAGGTTGTGGGAGACGAGCACCACCTTGGTGCCCTCCGCCGCCATCTCGGCGACGAGGGCCTCCACGAGGTCCGTTGCGCCGGGATCGAGGTTCGCCGTCGGCTCGTCGAGGAGGAGGAGATCGGGCCGGGCCGCCCAGGCGCGGGCGAGCGCCAGGCGCTGCTGCTCGCCGCCCGAGAACCGGGTCGCCGGGTCGTGGGCCCTGTGGGCGAGGCCGACCCGGGCGAGGGCCGCCGCGACGCGCCCCCGGCGCTCCGTCCGGGGCAATCCCAGGGCGGCGAGCCCGAGGGCGACGTTGGCGGCGGCGCTCGCCCGGATCAGGGCCGGTTTCTGGAATACGAAGGCCCGGCGCTTGGCCTGTACGGTCAGGCTGCCGCTGTTCGGGGCGAGGAGGCCGTCGATCACCCGCAGGGTCGCGCTCTTGCCCGCCCCGTTGGGGCCGACGAGGGCGGTGATGCCGCCGGGCGGGATCGCGAGGCTCAAACCATCGAGGATCGTGGTGCGGTTGAGGACGAGGACGATGTCCGTGAGGGTGATGCCCGCCATCCGGGTCAACCATAGGCGCGGACGGCGTGTCCGCGCAGGAGGGCCGCCACGGCATTCACCGTGACGACGAGGGCGATGAGCACGACCCCGAGGGCGAGGGCGAGACTGAGGTCGCCCTTCTGGGTCTCGAGCGAAATCGCCGTCGTCATGGTCCGGGTATGGCCGTCGATGTTGCCGCCGACCACGAGAACGGCCCCGATCTCCGAGATGGCCCGCCCGAAGGAGGCGAGGGCCGCCGTGACCAGGGAGAAGCGGGTGTCGTAGATGAGCACCCCGGCCCGGCGCGGGGCCGACAGGCCCAGGGACCGCAACTGCTCGCCGAGGTGATCCTCCGCATCGGCGATCACCTGCCGGGTCAGGGCCGCGACGAGGGGTGTGGCGAGCACCGCCTGGGCGGCCACCATGGCGGTGGGGGTGAACAGCAGGCCGAGGGACCCGAAGGGGCCGGAGCGCGACAGGACGAGGTAGAGCACCAGCCCGACGATGACGGGGGGCAACCCCATGAAGGCGTTGAGCAGGCCGACGAGGGCGCCCCGTCCCGGGAACCGCGCCACGGCGAGGACGGCGCCGAGCGGAATGCCAAGCAGCAACCCGATGGTGACGGCCGAGAGGCTGACCCGCAGGGACAGCCACGCAATGGCGACGACGTCGCGGTCGAGGGTGGCCAGCCGGGCGAACGTCTCGCGGATCGTGTCGGTCATGACGCCCGGAGGTTGGAGATACGTTCCGATGCTATGTCCGACACGGGGAGATCAATAGGAAGCACACTTCCGATGCCGTAGGGCTACCAGAGCCCGGTGTGCGGATGGAAGACGAGGGCATCGCCGGGTGTCACGCCGGTGGCGTCGTCCGGCAGCTCGGCGAGGCCGTCGCTTCCCGTGAGGGAGGTGAGGAGGCCCGCCCCCTCGCGGGGGAAGTTATGCGCCTCCACGAGGCCGTCGGGGCCGGTGGCGAGGCTGACCCGGACGAATTCCCGCCGGCCCGCCTTCTTGCGATAGGCAAAGGCGGCCCGCACGGTCCGCGGCTTCGGGGGCGGCAGCACCATGCCGCCGAGGCGGGCGAGGAGGGGGCGCACCACGAACAGCAGGGTGACGTAGACCGCGACGGGGTTGCCCGGCAGGCCGACGAACGGCGTGCCGTCGACGAGGCCCATGGCGACGGGGCGCCCCGGCTTGATGGCGAGGCGCCAGAACAGCAGCTGGCCGACCGTCTCCACGGCGGTGCGCACGTGGTCCTCCTCCCCCGTCGAGACGCCGCCGGAGGTGAGGATGAGGTCGTGGTCGCGGGCGGCCTCGGCGAGGCGACGGGCCAGGGCTTGCGGCTCGTCGCGTAGGATGCCGAGGTCGTGGACGGAGGCGCCGAGGCGGGTGAGGAGGCTTGCCAGCATCACCCGGTTGGAATCGTGGATGGCGCCGGCCGCGAGGGGCGTTCCGGGCTCGGCCAGTTCGTCGCCCGTCGAGAACAGGGCGATGCGCAGGCGGGTGCGCACGGGCAGGCGGGCATGGCCCGTGGCGGCGGCGAGCGCCAGATCCGGCGGGACCAGCCGGCGGCCCGCCGCGATGATCCTTTCTCCCCGCGCCACGTCCTCCCCGGCCGCGCGGGCGTTGGCACCCCGCTTCAAGCCGGTCGGCAGCAGGACCGCATCGCCGTCCCGGCGCACGTCCTCCTGCATGAACACCGTATCGGCCCCCGGCGGCAGCACGGCGCCGGTGAAGATGCGCACGGCGCCCCCCGCCGCCGCGACGGCTTCGGGTGCCGCCCCGGCGGGAAGCCGGCCGCGCACGGGCAGGCGGGTCTCGCCATCGCAAGCCAGATCGGCGAACCGCACGGCGTAGCCGTCCACGGCGGAATTGGCGAAGGGCGGCACGCAGTGACCGGCCACGACGTCCTCGGCCGCCACCCGTCCGTCTGCTTCGGCGAGCGACACCCACTCCGTTCCGGCGAGGACGGGCAGGCGCGCAGCGATGAGATCCGCCGCGTCCTCGATCCGCATCAGGGCTCCGCCGAAGGCGAAGCAATCGTCACTCAGCTGCGCCATGCGGCCTCCCGAGGCGGTCCAGGGTCGCGTCGAGGGCTTCGGCGCGGGCGAGCACGAGATCGGCGAGGCCGGCGATGTCGTCGAGGTCCACCACCGGGATGCCGGCCTGCGGAAAAGCGGTGTCGCTCGCGATCCCGACGATGCGGGGATCGTCGGGATGGAGCGGGGGCCGGCCGTTGGCGGCGCGGTGGACCTCGATCTTGGCGTGGGCCTCGCGCTTGAAGCCCTCCACGAGGGCGAGGTCGCAGGGCGACAGTTTTCGCAACAGATCGGCGAGGCCGGGCTCGGCGCCGTCCGCCACCTCGTGGATCTGGACCCAGCGCCGGGCGGAGGAGACGATGACCTCGCCCGCGCCCGCCGCGCGGTGGCGATGGGAATCCTTGCCCGGCTGGTCCACGTCGAACGCGTGATGGGCGTGCTTGAGGGTGGCGACCCGCAGGCCCCGGGCGACGAGGGCCGGGATCAGGCGCGTCAGCAGGGTGGTCTTGCCCGCCCCGCTCCAGCCCACGAGGCCGATGATCCGGGGTACAGTCATGGGGCCGCCTCCATCGCAAAGCCGAGGCCGCGCAGGGCCGCGCGCGTCGGCGCCTCGGCCAGCACCGCCAGGAAGGCCGCCACGGCCGGCTTGTCGCGGGCGATCTCCGCATGGGCGAAGTCGTAGCGCTCCTGGGTCAGGGGCAGGAAGCCGAGGCCATAGGCGCGGGCCACGGTGGCGATGGCGACGCCCCAATCGGCCCGCCCCTGGGCCACCGCCGCCGCCACGGCGTTGTGCGAGCGCGGCTGGTTCCAGAACCCGGCGGGACGCTTGGCCCCGAGGAGACCATCGACGAGGGCGCGGGTGCCCGAGCCGACGTTGCGGTTGACCATCACGGCATCGGGCCTCGCCACGGCGGCGGCCACGGCCGCCCGCGCGTCGCCGCCGTCGAACAGCGGATCGCCGGGCCGGAACACCACGCCCTGAAGCCGGCCCCAGCCGGGCACGAGGCTGAACCCCTCGGCGAGGAACGGCGCGTTGTAGCGACCGGTCTCGGGATCGAGGAGGTGCAGGGCGGCGAGATCGCATTCGCCGCGCTGGAGGGCGGCGAGGCCCCCGGCGGACCCGACCCAGAGGGTGCGGGTCCGGACACCCCGTTCGGCCAGGAGACCGACGACATGGTCGAGACCGACGCAATGGCTGCCGATGAGGATGAGGTCGGGCGGGCGGAGGCCGGCCCCGAGGCGGGTGACCGACACGGTCTCGCCGGCCTCGACCCCGGAGCGGGCAGCCGGAACCGCGAAGAAACCGTCGGCCTGCGAGAAGGCCGTGACGGCGCCCGATCCCTTCGAGACCGGCAGGGCGGCCAGCCCCTCGGGCGTCCGCGTCAGGGCCGCCATCACGAACTCGGTCCGGCCGAGTTCGGAGGCGACGCGCTGGGGCAGCACGGCTTGAACCGCCTCGTCCTCGCGCGGCGGCAGGCCCGCCAGGGCGCGGATCAACGGCACCACGAGGTCGTGGAACGTGAACATGGCCGAGGTGGGAAACCCCGGCAGCACCACGATGGCCTTGCCGTCCGCCACGGCGAGGCAGAGGGGCTTGCCCGGCTTCAAGGCGACGCCGTGCACGAGGATGCCGGGGGGGCCGAGTTCCCGCAGGATCCGGTGCGAGACGTCGCCCGCGCCCTTCGAGGTGCCACCGGACAGGACGACGACGTCGGTCTCGGCGAGCGCTTGGGCGAGGGCCGCCGACAGGGCCACCGCGTCGTCGCGCACGATGCCGAGGCGCACCGCCTCGCCGCCATTCTCCGTCACCGAGGCCGCCACGATGGGGCCGTTGGAATCGTAGAGCCCCCCCGGAGGCAGGGGCGCCCCGGCCGGCACGAGTTCGTCGCCCGTGGACAGGACCGACACCCGGGGCCGGCGCACCACCGGGACGGCGGCGAGGCCGCAGGCGGCCAGCATGCCGATCTCCCGCGCGGTGATGCGCAGGCCCTTGCGCAGGACCGTCTCTCCGGCGGCCATGTCGCTCCCGGCATAGCCGATGAACTGGCCCGGCCGCGCCGCCTGGACGAGGTCGATGGCAAGCGCGTCCTCGAAGAACTCGGTCTGCTCGACCATCACCACGGCGTCGGCGCCGCGCGGAATGACGCCACCCGTGGCGATGGGGGTCGCGGTGCCGGCGTCCACGGACAGACTCGGGGCAACGCCGCAGGCCAGGATTTCGTGGTTGAGGCGAAGGCGCCGGGGGGCCGCCGCCCCGGCCCCTTGCGTGTCGGCAGCCCGCACGGCGAAGCCGTCCACCAGGGCCCGGTCGAAGGGCGGCACGTCGATGGGGGAGGCGATGTCCCCGGCAAGGACACGGCCCAACGCGTCCGCGAGGGGCACGGTCTCGGCCGGCAGGGCGGCATGGGGCACGGCCGCGCGAAACCGCGCCGACGCCTCCTCGCGGCTCACCACGGTCAGAAACTGCTCCTGCCGGGCGGCGGCCGCGAGGCGGGCGCGGAAGGGGATGTCGTCCGGACTCGTCACAGGGGCAGGATCGCGCATGGCGCCCCCTCGGGATAGCCCTCGTGTTCGGGACCGACCAGGATCGCCGCCTCGGCCTCGGCAAGACGCGACAGGGCGAGATCGACGCCGCCGAGGGGATCGACGCCGCCGGCCCGGCGACGCACGAACACGACGTCGCTCATCCCGATGGTCCCGGTGACCTTGCGCAGGAGCGGCGCGGTCTCGGGCTCCGGCGGACGGGCGCCGGTGAGGGCGGCGCCAAGAGGGCGCCCGAGGGCGAGATAGGCGGCCAGCGCCGCTTCCGGGCGCCCCGGCAGCAGCAGGACCGCGCGGTCGCCGACCCGGCCGAAGGCGGCGGTCTCCCCCGGCCGGAGGGCGATGCCGTGGGCGAGGACGGTGCCGGCCCGCGCCAGGGCGGCGACGCTGTGGTCGGTCCGACCGGGGCCGGTGCCGCCGAGGACGAACGTCGCATCGGCCCGACTATCGGTGAGAGCCGCCGACAGGGCCACGGACTCGTCCGGGGCGGCGACGGTCTCCCCCGGGACCATGCCGTCGCGGGCGATCAGGTCGGACAGCATCGCGACGACGGGCGAGGCGGCTCCCGTGGCGACGAGAGCGATGCGGGGGACGCGTACGGGAAGGGTGTCACGCCCCGCCGCCGCCAGGGTGAGGCGATGCAGCGGCGTGATCCGTGCCCCGGCCGCGACCAGACAGGTGCCGGCCTTCACATCCTCGCCCCCGCGCCGGGCGCCGTCACCGGGGGGCGCGTCCGCCACGAAAGCGCGGCCCTCCAGGGCTTCGGGCGGCAGGACCGTGCAGGCGCCCTCGGGCAGGCGCCCGCCCGCCTCGACCCAGACCGGCGGCGTCGACAGCAGAACCGGCGCATACGCGGACGCCCCCGTGACGGCATCGGCCGCCACGGCCCAGCCGTCGCGCAGGGCCGAGGTCGCTTCGGGCCAGTCGCGCTCCGCGATGAGGTCGCGGGCGGCCGTGAAGCCGAGGGCCGCGTGGACGGATCGCCCCTCTTCGGCCACGGGTACGATCCCGGCGACGAGGCGAGCGACCGCCTCGGCCAAGGGCATCAGGGCCGTCGAGGCGTGCCGCATTGCGTCGATCATGCCGCCGTCGCGGGGGCGGGTGATCGGACGATCCCGGCTTTCGAGAGGGCAGGGCCATTCATGCCCCTGCGATGCGCCATCGGCCGACGTTGATCAAGCGGGGCGGCCCGCGCCGTCCGAGGCGACGTCGCGCGGCACAGGGCCCCAGGCTGAGGCCGGGACAGGATGCACGCGCCTCGTCTATGGTCCCTCGAACCGAGACGGAACGAGGGCGGGTTCGACACGACGATGCAGCACCCGCGTTTCCTTCGATCCCTGATTGTCGCGACCGCCCTCCTAACCATGCCCGCCCTGGCGCAGATGCGCGGGCATGGCGGCCCGGTACGGGCCTTGGGCGTGCTGCCGGGCGGCGAGATCGCGGTCTCGGGCGGCTTCGACCAGGCGGTGATCGTCTGGGGCATCCCGACGGGCACGGCGCTCAGCGTCCTGCGCTTCCACGAGGGAGCGGTGAACGCCGTGGCCGCCCTACCGGATGGCGGCTTTGCCACCGCCTCGGAGGATGGCCGCATCGCCGTGTGGCGGATCGGGCGGCCGGAGCCCGAACGGGTCTTTACCGAACATACCGGGCCGGTGACGGGGCTCGCGGTGTCGCCGGACGGCCTCGCTCTCGCCTCCGCCTCCTGGGACGGGACGGCGCGCATCCGGCCGCTTTCGGGCGGGCCGACGCGGGTGTTGGCCGGACACGCGGGCAACGTCAACGCCGTGGCGTACCTGCCCGATAGCCGGATCGCCACGGCGGGCTACGACGCCACCCTGCGGATCTGGCCGGCCGAGGACGGCAACGCCCCGCCCGTGGTCATCACCCTGCCGGCGCCCCTCAACGCCGTGGCGGTGGCCCGCGACGGCGCAATCGCGGTGGCGGGCGGCGACGCCACCGTACGCCTGCTCCGTCCGGACGGCCGCGAGCGGGGCGCCGTCGAAGTCGGGCCGAACCCGGTCATCGCGCTCGCGCTGTCGCCGGACGAGACCCGGATCGCGGCGGCCACGGCGGGCGGCACCGTGGCGGTGGTGGCCCGCGAGAGAGGGACGGTGCTGCGCCGCCTCGTCGGGCCGGGATTGCCGGTCTGGTCCGTCGCCTGGCGGGGCGACGAACTCGTCACCGGCGGGAGCGACCGGCTGGTCCGGCGCTGGAACGCCGCCACGGGCGAGCCCATCGGGGCCTTGAGCCTGCCGCGCCCGTCCGATCCCCTCGCGGCCTTCGCCGGGGATCGCGGCGCCGAGGTCTACCGCGCCTGCGTCGCCTGCCACGCCCTAACGCCGGAGGACGGGCCGCGCGCCGGCCCGACGCTCGCCGGCATCATCGGCCGCCGCATCGCCACCGCGCCGGGCTATCGCTATTCCGAGGCGCTGAAATCCATGGACCTCGTCTGGGACGCCGCCACCATCGCCCGCCTGTTCGAGGTCGGCCCCGCCCGCTACACGCCCGGCACCCGGATGCCGGAGCAGACCATCACGGCGGCCGAGGACCGCGCGGCCCTGGTCCGATTCCTTGAAAAGGCGACGGCGCTGCCCTGATCCCGTCAGGGCCGCCGGACCATGTAGCGAGCGTAGGGGCCGTAGCCCGCGAGCTTGTCCGCCAGAGCAGCATCACCCAACTCTTCGCGAAATCCCGACGCCGCCCAGAAGGCGGCGGAACGGTTCACCGCCACGAGGGCGATGGCCCTCTGCCCCGCCTGGGCGACAAGGTCGGCAATCGCCGCGCGGGCGTGCCCCCGGCCCGCCGCCTCGGGATGCAGGCCGAGATCGTGGAGATAGACGGCCTCCCCCGCTCTCCACTCCTCCGGCAGGGGCCGGTCGAGGGGCGGAATGCGGCCGAGCGGCCAGGGATAGGCGATGCAGTAGCCCCGGATCGCCTCCGCCCCGCCGCAGGCCAGTACGCGGCAGAGGTCCGGGGCGGCTTGCAGGCGTTCGGCGAAGCGCTCGGGCGCCTCGTAATGGTCAGGGAACAGGGCGTTCGCCAGCTCGACGACGGCGGGGAGATCCATCGCCGCCATGGCGCGCCAGCGCAAAATAGTGTGCCTCATGTGGTCTTCGCTTGACCCACCCCGTACGTCTCAAGCGCGGGCTCCCTCTCCTGAAAGGAGAGGGGACCCACGCGCTCATTCAAGCGCCGATCGTTCAACGGTCAGCCGCCTCAGACGCTTTCGCCCCGCTCGCGAAAATAGTCCTCCGTCGTGCGGGTGCGCGTCTGTTCCGGCCCGGCATGGGGGTCGAAGCCCTGGTTCAGGGCGGATTCCACGCGGCAATCCTCGCACATCATCAGGGCGTTGATGCGGTCCGCCCCGCCGGTGCCGGAGAACATCCAGTGGCGCTCGCGCAGCTTGGCGATGACCCGCTCGATGGTGCTGCGGGTGCCGAACGGCTTGTCGCACGCGATGCAGCAGAACGGCTCCTCCTCCTTCACGATCCGGCGCGGCGCCGTCCAGGCATCGAAGTCGAGGCCGGGCTTGAGATCGATCACCGATTCCGGGCAAGTCGCCGCGCACAGGCCGCACTGGACGCACAGGCTCTCCTCGAAGGCGAGGAGCGGCCGGTCGGCGCTGTCCGAGAGGGCGTTCGTCGGGCAGGCGCCGACGCAGGCGAGGCACAGGGTGCAATCCTGCGTGCGGAAGTCGAGACCGCCGAAGGGCGCCCCGGCGGCGAGCGACACATACGCGGTGGGCCGGGGCGCCGCCTCGTACATCTCGCGTAGGGCGAAGCGCAGGACTTCGCGCTTGCCGCCAACGGGGTTGAACCGGCTCGACCGGGCCGAGGCCATGCCGGGCGCCGCCTCCGCCAGGGCCGCCGCCAGGGCATCCGGATCATCGGTCTCGATGACCGAGACCACGGGCGCGCCCGCGCCGTAACCGAGGGCCTGCCCCAGGGTGTCGGCCAGGGCCGCCGTGCGGTGAAGACTCGCGAGATCGTGGTGGGGCCGGGCGCGGGCCAGCACGCGCACGTCGGCGGCACCGTAGGCGAACAGGGCCGCGAACACTTCCGCGCCGAGCTGCGTGATCTCGTTGACGCGCACGGGCAGCACCCGCGCGGGCAGACCGTCGCCGTGGCGGGCGAGGGCATCGATGAGCGGTTCGCCGTGGTCGCCGTCGTGGAACAGGATCGTCGGAGCGGTGCCGCCAGCCTGTGTGTAGGCCAGCATCAGGCTGCGGAGGCGCCGCATCAGGGCGTCGGCGGGGGGCACGGCATAGGCGGCCGCCCCCGTCGGGCAGACGGCGGCGCAGTTGCCGCAGCCGGCGCAGATCGCCGGGTCGATGGCGACGGAATCGCCCGCCGACGCGATGGCGCCCGTGGGGCAGACGTCGAGGCAGCGGGTGCAACCGGTGATCTTCGAGCGGGAATGGGCGCAGAGATCGGCGCGGAACTCCACGAACCGGGTCTTGTCGAAGGTGCCGACGAGGTCGGCCGCCGCCGTGATCGCCCGTTCCACCGCCGCCGGATCGCGCGGATCGGCCCGCAGGTAGCCGCTGCGCAGGTCATGGGCGGGAAACAGCGGCGTGCCGCCCGTCAGATCGAGGACCACGTCGCAGGTGGAGGTGGCGCCGTCGCGGCCTGGGCCGAACACGAGATGCGTGCGCGAGGAGGGGGCGGGCAGGGCGTAATCGTCGATCCGCAAGGTGAAGGCCCCGAGGCGCCCGGTGGCCCCCGCCACCGTGCCCTTGAGCACGGGAAAATCGTTGCGCCGGGGCGGCTCGACGGCGTCCGGCCGGGTCAGCAGTACGGTGACGTCGAGGGCGTCCGCCAGCCGCCGCCCGGATTCGATGGCCAGGGCGTCCCGTCCGTAGATCAGTGCGACGCCCTGGCTCTCGATGGGAATCGTGGCGACATCGGGCACGGGTTCGGCGGCGGCGGCGAGGATGGCCGCCATCTTCGGCCCGGCCTGCGTCGCCTGCGTCGACCACCCCGCGGTCTCGCGGATCTTGGCGTAGGCGACGCGGTCCTCCGCGCCCATCTCCTCGGCGACCTCGTCGAACAGGGGCGCCTGCAGGGTGCAGGACACGGTGACGGGCACACCGAGCGTCAGGGCCTCGCGGAACCGGTCGAGTTCGCGGCCGCAGAGCTGGTCGGCGGTCTTCAGGGTTCCGCCGCAGCCGCGCGCGAGGGCGGACGCGTCGAGGGGCATGGTCCCCTCGCAGGAACAGGCGAACACGATGCGATCGGACACGTTTGACCCTGAGGCATTGGGAACGGGCGCGGCCCCTTCGCGGGGCCGAACGCATCCGTTATATAATCGAACGGTTCAAAACGACGAACGGACCAATTGACCGCACCGGGCGCTCCCCGTCGCAGGCGGGTTTTCGAATCCTCAGACCCCGGCCCCATGACCGTTTCAGCCAAGACCGACCCGGCCGTCCTCGTCCTGCCGCCGGCCTTCACCGGGGTGACCGTCCCGGCGACGGAGGACGCCTTCACGCAGGCCCGTGCCCGCGCCGAGGCGGACGCGGGTGAGGCGGCCGGAACCCTCGTGATCGTCGAACGGACGGACTTGCTCGATCTCGCCGTCATCCTGGCGCCGGGCGAACCCCTGGCCTCGGCGCGGCGCGCCTTTCTCCTCGGCATGGTCGCCCTCATCGACGCCGTGGGGGCGTACGGCCCACCGGAGATGCCCATCACCCTGATCTGGCCCGGGACCCTGATGTTCGACGGCGCCCGCCTCGGCGGCGGACGCCTCGCCTGGCCGGAGGAATGCGCCGAGGATGCCGAGCCGGATTGGCTGGTGTTCTCCGCGACCCTCATCGTCTCGAAGGCGCAGTGGGGCGATCCGGGCCTCACCCCGGGCTCCACGGCCCTCGACGAGGAAGGATTCGGCCGCGATATCCGCCTTGCCCTCATCGAGAGCTTTGCCCGCAACCTCATGAAGGCGTTCGCGACGTGGGAGGAGGACGGGTTTTCCGGACTTGCCGCGCGCTACCTCGCCCACCTGCCGGCGGCCGTCGGGGCGAGGGCTGGGATCGACGGCAACGGCGATGCCGTGCTGGAGCGGGATGGAGCGACCGAGCGGCTGGCCCTGGCCCCAAACCTCGACGAGCCCGCCTGGCGCGACCCGGCCACCGGCATGGTGCGCCTGTGAGCGCCCTCAAGCTGCCCCGCACCCTGCGCCTCGATCCGTCCGACGCCTTCGTGTTCACGCAGGCCGCCGAGCCGGGGGAATGGGCTGTCACCGGCTCGTTTCTATTCTGGGACCGTGATCCGGCGAGCCTGACGGGCAAGGAGCGCGTCGCCTTCCGTTCGGGCTTTCTCGGCGTCGCCTCCTTCGGGTTCTCGACCCTGGTGGTGGTGAGCGAGGCGAGCGCGGCCGAACGGGACGGGGCCGTCGCGACGCTGGCCGATCACCTCCAGACCCGCCTCGGCGCGCCGGATCGCGCGGTGGCCCTGGCGGCGGCACGGGAGGAGATCGACTTTGCCGCCTCCCTCTGCGACCTGCCCGTCGGAACCGTGGTGGCGATGCACCGCACCGAGACCGACGGGCAGATCGCCGAAGCCTTCCGGACGTTGCACCAGAAGCCCGGCGGCGAAGATCGACTCCATGCCGGCGCCCGCGCCTTCCGTTTCGTCGAGACCGACGCGGACGAGCCCGAGGAACGGGCCGACCTCATCGGCCTCGCGCGGGGCCGGACGCCATGAACACCCCCGACGCACGCGAGAAGGACCGTTCCCCGTCATGACCGAGTTCTGGGTGTCGAGCGGCCACCATCTCACCCGGCGCACGGAAGGCGGGGGGCTCGCCGCGACGGACGAACTCATCCTCGCCTACCTCGCGCGGCCGGAACTCGTGCCGCCGGAGGAGGCCTGCGCGGCCGAGCGCGCCCTCTACGCTAGCCTGGGGGCGGAGCCCCGCCGCGCCGTCGCGCCGGGGGAACTCGCCGCCATCGCCGATGCCGATGCACGTGAGAACTGGGCCGTGCTCCTCGCCTTCCGCGACCGGCTCCTCGGGGCGCGCTCCCTCGAGGCCGCCTATCTCGGACTCGTGCGGGAGGGGCTGCAGGGAACGCCGTCCCTGTTCCTCAATCAGCTCGTCCACCTCATCCTGCGCAACGCCCTGGATGGCTGCGACGACCCCTACGTGCTGCGGGCGGCCGAACTGTTCTTCCGCACCCAGCGGGTCAGCCGGCACGAGGGGACGGTGCTGCTGGCCGATGCCGAGGTGATCGAGGCGCGAGAGGGCACGGCACCGCTTTCGCCCCTCGTGTCCATGCTGGGCAAGGAGGCGGCCAACGAACTCGACGTGCTGAACGACGAGAACGCCTGGAGCTACTGGAGCCGCTCCGACGCCTTCACCATGGCGCTCAACCTCGGCACCAGCGCCAAGAGCCGGGAGGGCCTCGCCCGCGTCATCGAGGTGTTCGTCCGTCACCTCCTCAACATCGCGGTGCGGGTCGTGCCCCTCGACCGGCTGGAGGACACGGACTGGCGCTGGTTCGTGGGCCTCGACGCCGAGGGCACGCGCATCGGCAACGCCCTGTGGCGCGGCGAGACCGTCGATGCGGCGACGCAGGAGCGCGTCATCGCCCTGTTCGGGCTCACCTTCGTCGATCCGGCCGAGGTCGATCCGAATGTCGGCGACAGGCCGGTCTATCTGCTGCTCGCGGGAACGCCCGCCAACCTCGTCCAGGTGAAACCGCAGAACCTCGTCGCCGGCCTGCCCCTGCGCGCCGAGCGGCCCGCGGCCTGAGGAGACGCGTGATGTCAGAGCACAAGCCCGACAACCATTTCGAGGTCGGCGTCGTGGTGGAGAAGCGCCGCCTCAAGGGGCCGTGGGCGACCCATGCGTGGCTCCCCGTCGCGATCCTGCCCGCCGCCCCCGCCGCGCCGCCGGGCACCCGCCTCTCCGGCACGGACGACGAGGGCACCTTCTACGCCGGCGCCTACGACGTGCACCTGCACCCGGCCGAAACGGCGCATTACCGCGACAACCTCGTCTCGGGCCGCCCGTCCCTGTGGGTCGCCCTGCGCAAGCGCGACGACGAGGATTATACCGTCGCGGCCGTCACGGCCGATCCCTACGAGGGGGAATCCATGGCGGAGGGGATCGGCGAGGTGGTGGAGGCCGTGCCGATGCCGCCCGACCTCCAGGCGAAGCTCCTCGCCTTCTTCGAGGCGCACCACATCGAGCGCACCTTCGAGAAGCGCAAGCGCGACCGGGCCGACCCCGAGGCCCTGGCCCGGCAGGCCGGCGGCGCCCGAAAGGGGAGGCGGGAATGAGCGACGGCTTCCTCGCCCGCTGGGCCCAGCGCAAGCGCGCCGTCCGCCGCGCCGAACGGCCCGAGACCTCGCCGCCGGAGGCCGAGACGGCCCTCGACGGAGCCGTGCCCCCGGCGGACGGGGCCGCGCCTCCCGACACGACCGACGAAGCGGTGGACCAAGACGTCCTGGCCGATCTGCCGTCGCTGGCGGACCTCACGGCCGAGACGGACCTGACGCCGTTCCTGCGCGCCGGCATCCCGGCGGCCCTTCGCAACGCCGCCCTGCGGAAGATGTGGTCCGTCGATCCGGCCATCCGCGACTTCGTCAGCGAGGCGCGGGAATACGCCTACGACTGGAACACCCCCGGGAGCGTGCCCGGCCTCGGGCCGCTGCTGCCCTCCGACGACGTCAAGGCCATGCTCGGCCGGATGTTCAACGCTCCGCCGTCCGAGGAGCCGGAGGATGATTCGGGCGCGGCCGAGACGACGCCGCCGGACCCGGTTTCCGAGTCCGACACGGCGCGGATTTCCAGCGTCGCCGACGTCCCCCTCGTGCCGGATGGCTCCCCCGTCGAAAGCACACCCGAAGCCGTTCCTGCGATTTTCGCCGATGAAACGCCGGCAACGATAAAGACAGTCGTTACAAAGCAAAGACTGCGACGCCATGGCGGCGCAATGCCGAGCTGAACCGTAGAATCCCGATTGCGCCTGTCTCGAACGCTTTTTATACTAGCTCCAAAGTAGACGATCCGGCCGGGGTTGGGCCGGGATGAGTTTAGGGTCAGGATGCGTTCCGTTGCGGTGGCCACCGATCACGCGGTCGAAGATCTTCACGACGACCGGGCTCGGGTGAGCGGGATCGTCGACGAGGTCGATCACGGACGCGCGCAGCTCTACGACCTCCTCGCCGTGGTCCTCGGACGGGCGCCGGACGGTGATCTGCTCACACTCCTCGGCGGCCTCGACGGCGACGACAGTCCCCTGGGACAGCCCCTCGCCGCCGTGGCCCGGGCGAGCCGCGAGGTGACGGCCGAAGCACTGGCGCGCGAGTATCACGACCTGTTCATCGGCGTCGGACGCGGCGAACTCCTGCCCTACGCCTCCTACTACCGCACCGGCTTCCTCAACGAGCGACCGCTCGCCCGCGTGCGCGACGATCTGCGCGAACTCGGGATCGAGCGGGATCCGGCGATGACGGAGCCGGAGGATCATCTCGCGATCCTCCTCGATTGCATGGCCGGCCTCGTTTCCGGCCGGATCGAAGCGGAGCCCGACGCCGCCCGCGCATTCTTCGGGCGGCACCTCGAGCCCTGGGCCGGACGTTTCTTCGGTGACCTGGAGCTGGCCAAGGCCGCGCGCTTCTACCGGGCCGTCGGGAGCCTCGGCCGCGCCTTCGTCGAGATCGAGACCCAAGCCTTCGCGATGGACGCCTGACCGTGCGCCGTCTTCGGAATTCATCGGGATGCGCCCATCGCGCATCCCTCGCCGTTTGAGGAGTGTCGACCATGCGACAGGACCAGAAGGACACGCAGGACGGGCTCGGTCGTCGCCAGTTCTTCCGCGCCCTCGGCGGCGGAACGGTGGCGGTGGCCGCCGGCGTCGCCGCCACGCCGATGACCGCCACGGACGCCCAGGCCTACGATCCGGGGCAGGACGAGACCAAGGGGCGCTACCGCCTCACCGACCACGTGAAGGCGTTCTACCGGACCAACGGGTACGAGACGCTCGTGAACAACACCAACGCCGCCGACAAGAAGTGAGGCAGCCATGCTGACGAAGCGTAAGGGTGGCGCGGCGAGCCACACCAAGCACCAGGCCGTGGCCGCCGGTCTCGCCGCCGGGGTTCTCGATCGGCGTTCGTTTCTGCGGAAATCCGGCCTGACGGCCGGCGCCCTCGCGGCGGCCGGCTCGCTCCAGCTCGGTGCCGTGCGGCAGGTGAAGGCCGCCGGCTCCTCCGCCGTCGGTCCCGAGACCGTGGTGAAGAAGAACGTCTGCACCCACTGTTCGGTGGGCTGCACCGTTACGGCGGAAGTCGTCAACGGCGTCTGGGTCGGCCAGGAGCCGTCCTACGCGAGCCCGATCAACCGGGGAACCCACTGCGCCAAGGGCGCGGCCATCCGCGAGCTGGTCTCGTCGGACCGGCGCCTCAAGTACCCGATGAAGCTCGTGGCCGGGCAGTGGCAGCGCATCTCCTGGGAGATGGCCATCGACGAGATCGGCGACAAGCTGCAGGCGATCCGCGCGAAGAACGGCGCCGACTCGGTGTACTGGCTCGGCTCGGCCAAGTTCACCAACGAGGCCGCCTACCTCATGCGCAAGTTCGGCGCCTTCTGGGGCACCAACTCCGTCGACCATCAGGCGCGCATCTGCCACTCGACCACCGTGGCGGGCGTCGCCAACACCTGGGGCTACGGCGCCCAGACCAATTCGTACAACGACATCCGCAACGCCAAGACCATGATCATCCTCGGCGGTAATCCGGCCGAGGCGCACCCGGTCTCCATGCAGCACGTGCTGTCGGGCAAGGAGATCAACCGCGCGAACATGATCGTCATCGATCCGCGCTTCACCCGCACAGCGGCGCACGCCACCGAATACGTCCGCATCCGCTCAGGAACCGACATCCCCGTCGTCTGGGGCATCCTCTGGCACGTGTTCCAGAACGGCTGGGAGGACAAGGAGTTCATCGCCCAGCGCGTCTACGCCATGGACGACGTCCGCAAGGAAGTCGCCAAGTGGACGCCCGAGGAAGTCGAGCGCGTCTCCGGCGTGCCCGGCGAGCAGTTGAAGCGCGTCGCGGAGAAGTTCGCCAAGGAGAAGCCCGCGACCCTGATCTGGTGCATGGGCGCGACCCAGCACACGGTGGGCACCGCCAACGTGCGGGCGCTCTGCATCCTGTGTCTGGCCACCGGCAACGTCGGCAAGCCGGGCACGGGCGCCAACATCTTCCGCGGCCACACCAACGTGCAGGGCGCCACCGATCTCGGCCTCGATGTCACGACGCTGCCGCTCTATTACGGCCTCGTCGAGGGCGGCTGGCGGCATTGGGCCCGCGTCTGGGACGTGCCCTACGAGTGGCTGCAGTCGCGCTTCGACGAGGTTCCGGCGACCGCCGGCCGCAAGGCCCGGACCCGCAAGGAGAACATGGAGGCCCCCGGCATCACCTCCACCCGGTGGTTCGATGCCGTGAACCTGCCCCCCGAGCAGATCGACCAGCGAAGCCCGCTGAAAGCCTTCATGGTGTTCGGCCATGGCGGCAACACCGTCACGCGCCTGCCCGAGGCCGTGGAGGGCATGAACAAGCTCGAATTGCTGGTGGTGGCCGATCCGCATCCCACCACCTTCGCGGCCTTGGACGCCCGGCAGGACAACACCTATCTCCTGCCGATCTGCACCTCCCTTGAGATGGAGGGATCGCGCACGGCCTCGAACCGCTCGATCCAGTGGGGCGAGCAGATCGTCGAGCCCGCCTTCGAGTCGAAGAACGACTACGAGGTGCTCTACCGCCTCGCGACGAAGCTCGGCTTCGCCGACACGCTGTTCAAGAACATCAAGGTCGAGAACGGCGTTCCGCAGGCCGAGGACATCCTCCGCGAGATCAACCGTGGCGGCTGGTCGACGGGCTATTGCGGCCAGAGTCCCGAGCGCCTGAAGGCGCATATGCGCAACCAGCACAAGTTCGACCTCATCACCCTGCGCGCGCCGAAGGACGACCCGGAGGTGGGCGGCGACTACTATGGCCTGCCATGGCCGTGCTGGGGCAAGCCCGAATTGAAGCATCCGGGCTCGGCGATCCTCTACAACACCTCGCTCCACGTGAAAGACGGCGGGAGCACCTTCCGGGCGCGGTTCGGCACCGAGCGCAACGGCGCGACCCTGCTCGCCGAGAACTCGTTCACCAAGGGCTCCGACCTCACGGACGGGTATCCCGAATTCACCTTCGGGGTGTTCAAGAAGCTCGGCTGGGACAAGGACCTGACGCCGGACGAACTCGCCACCATCCTGAGGATCGGCGGTGACAAGCCCGACACGATCAGCTGGGCCACCGACCTGTCGGGCGGCATCCAGCGCGTCTGCCTCGAGCACGGCGTGATCCCGTTCGGCAACGGCAAGGCCCGCGCTAACGCCTGGAACCTGCCCGACCCCGTGCCGGTACACCGCGAGCCGATCTACACCCCGCGCCCCGACCTCGTGGCGAAGTATCCGACCCGGCCCGACGAGCGGCAGTTCCGCATGCCGAATATCGGTTTCTCCGTGCAGAAATCGGCGGTGGAGCGGAACGTCGCCCGCGACTTCCCCATCATCCTCACCTCCGGCCGCCTCGTCGAATACGAGGGCGGCGGCGAGGAGACGCGCTCCAACCCGTGGCTCGCCGAGCTTCAGCAGGACATGTTCATCGAGATCAACACCGGGGATGCCACCGAGCGCGGCATCAAGGACGGACAGTTCGTCTGGGTGACGGGCGCCGAGAACAACTCGAAGGCCAAGGTGAAGGCCCTGGTCACCGACCGCGTCGGCAAGGGCGTGGCGTTCATGCCCTTCCACTTCTCCGGTTGGTACGAGGGCAAGGACATGCGCGACTACTACCCGAAGGGCACCGACCCGGTGGTGCTCGGCGAGAGCTCGAACTCGGTCACCACCTACGGTTTCGATCCTGTGACGGGCATGCAGGAGACGAAGTGTACCCTATGCCAGATCAAGGCCGCGTGAGAGGAGCGCATCGACCATGGCCCGTATGAAGTTCCTCTGTGACGCCGACCGTTGCATCGAGTGCAACGCCTGCGTCACCGCCTGTAAGAACGAGCACGAGGTGCCCTGGGGCATCAACCGCCGCCGCGTCGTGACGTTGAACGACGGCAAGCCCGGCGAGCGCTCCGTCTCCATGGCGTGCATGCACTGCACCGACGCGCCTTGCGCCGCCGTGTGCCCGGTGAACTGCTTCTACACCACGGCCGATGCCGTGGTGCTGCACTCCAAGGACATCTGCATCGGCTGCGGCTACTGCTTCTATGCCTGCCCGTTCGGCGCGCCCCAGTATCCGCGCGTCGGCAATTTCGGCTCGCGCGGCAAGATGGACAAGTGCACCTATTGCTCGGGCGGACCGGAGCCCGACCTGTCGCTCGCCGAGTACGAGAAGTACGGCTCGAACCGCCTTGCCGAGGGCAAGCTGCCCCTCTGCGCCGAGATGTGCTCGACGAAGGCCCTGCTCGCCGGCGACGGTGAGATGATCGCCGAGATCTACAAGCAGCGCGTGATCAAGCGCGGCTACGGATCGGGCGCCTGGGGCTGGAAGACGGCTTACCGCGAGACCGTGGCGATCTGATCGCCGATCCACGACGGGAGGCGCCGCGAGGGCGACGCCTCCGCGATGATAAGAACCCGAAAGGAACGCCGATGCGGCGGGCAGTCACGCTCTTCAGCACCCTCGTCCTCGCGACGACGCTCGTGGCCACGCCGGCCGTGCTCGCGCCCGCCTGGGCGCAAAACCCGCAGCAGCAGGATGGGCTGAACCCCATGGGCGCCAAGCCCACGGCGGATTCGGTGAACGAAGAATTCCTGTTCAAGCAGGCCGACAAGATCACCGGCCGTGTCAGCATCCCGGACCGCAAATCCGCCAACCTGATCCAGCCGCAGGGGCGGGAATACCGCGCCTTCCGCGAGTCGTGGCTGCCCTGGATCGGGGCGCTGGGTATCCTCGGAATGGTCGCGGCGCTCGCCGGGTTCTTCTTCTGGCGCGGGCGCATCCTGACCGACGACACCCAGGAATCGGGCCGCAAGATTCTGCGCTTCAACGCCTTCGAGCGCTTCGCCCACTGGATGACGGCGACGTGCTTCATCATCCTGTCCCTGTCGGGCCTGAACTACATCTTCGGCAAGCGCCTGCTGATGCCCGTCATCGGCCCGGATGCCTTCGGTGCCCTGGCGCAATGGGCGAAGTACGCCCACGTCTACCTCGCATGGCCGTTCATGCTCGGCGTGGTGATCATGGTCGGGCTCTGGCTGAAGGACAACATCCCGAACCGGATCGACTGGGCCTGGATCAAGGCGGGCGGCGGCCTCATCGGCAAGGGTCACCCCCATGCCGAGCGCTTCAACGCCGGCCAGAAGGGCGTGTTCTGGATGGTCGCGGGCTTCGGCGCCGCCATGGGCGTCACCGGCCTGATGATGCTGTTCCCGTTCACCCTGGTGGACATCAACGGCATGCAGGTGATGCAGGTGATCCACTCCCTCATCGGCATCGCCTTCATCGTCGGCATCCTCGCCCATATCTACATCGGAACGCTCGGCATGAAGGGCGCCTACGACGCCATGGGCAGCGGCGAGGTCGATCTCGCCTGGGCCCGCGCCCACCACGACCTCTGGGTCGAGAAGGAGCAGGCCAAGACGGCGAGCGGCCCGCAGCTCGCAGGTCGCCGGCCCGCCCCGGCCGAATGATCCCGCTCGAGTCATCACGAGACGTCCGAAGCCTGCCGGAAAGACCCGCCATGAAAGCCTTCGCCGCCGCCGTCATCGCCGCCATCGCCCTTGGCGTGGTGGCGATGTTCGCCCTCACCAGCAGCCAGAAATACGCCTATCAGGCCTTCGCGACCTCGGGCGCTCGGGTCTCTGAGCCGGGTACCAATCTCGTCGGTTCCAAGTGGAACGGCCTGCCGCTCCTCGGCGACGCCACGGCGGAGGATCGCGCCAAGGTCCAGGGCGAAGCCTCGCACCCCAAGCGGTCCTGATTCCGTCCCGCTCCTTGAGGAAACCAACATGCTGAAGTCCCTGTCGCAGGTCGGGCTCCTCGCGGTCGCCGGCCTGATCGCGCTGCCGGCCCTCGCCCAGGAGGCGCCCCCCGCGCCGGCCGGTGGCCCGGCCAACCTCTGCAAGGAATTGCTGACGTTCGTGACGGCGCCGGAAGCCAAGAAGCAGGAGGCGGCGACGCCGCAATCCCAGGCGACGGCGGTGTCGAACCCCTCCGGCAAGACCGAAGGCAAGCCCTCCGTCGCGGGTGGCGAGCCGCAGCAGAAATCCGGCCTGAGCGGCGCGACGGAAGCCAAGGACACCGTGGCTCCCGGCGACCGCAAGGCGGCCCTCGCGCAGGCCAACGCCGCCGCGAAGGGCGCGGCCGCACCGGCCGCGTCGCCGCCGCCGCCCAAGCCCGATGCCGCCACCATCGCGCAAATCGAGGCCGCCAACGCGAGCAACGATCAGGCGAGCTGCCGCGCCGCGGCCCTGACCCTGCGCAAGGCCGGCGTGCCGATGCCGCCGCCGCTCCTCGCCCTCGCGGCCCTCGACCTCAAGTTCCAGACCGGCCGCTGAAGCAACGGCGGCGCCTACGAGGCTGAAGGGTCCGGATCGGCGGCCTGGAGCGTCGTGCGGTCGACCTCGTCCCGCACGCCGCGTCCGGCCATGAGGATCTCGCAGAGAAATGCCGCGATGGCCGCGATGGTGCAGACCAGCGCCACGCCGAAGCATCCGAACAGAAGCGTGGCCGTCGTCGCCTCGCGGAGCGTCCCGACGTAGAGGGTCAGCACGGCCACACCGGTCATGATGGCGCCGGCGGAGGCGAGGACCACGGCCGCGTCGAGGACGAAGGAGCGCCGGCGCAGATACGCCAGTTGCCGCGACACCCGCCGGGTTTCCTCCGGCCCGGCCCCCTGCAGGCGGGAAGAAGCGGCATCGACCTTGTCGGCCACCCGCCCGAGGCGCGTCGAGAACACGTTCAGCAGCGTCGCCAGGGCCGTCAGGAGAAAGGCCGGGGCGAGGGCGGTCTGGATGATATGCGCGATGTCGCTTGGGGCGAGGGGCGGGGCGGCAGGAAACATGCGGGCTCGCAGGAAGGGCAGCGGGCGAGGGGGCCGGATCAATCCCGGAAGAGCTTGCCCGAATAGACCACCGGTCCCGTCGCGACACCGCCGGGGGCGCCGCCGGCGGGTTCGACGGTGACGGCGAGCACGGCCTTCTCGAGGCCGGCGGCATCCCGCACGGCGTTCGGCATGGGTATGCTGGCCCGGCCCGGCTCGACCAAGCCGAGGGAGCGCGGCGCGGCGCCGTCGGCGATGTACCAGAGTTCGAGGCTCTTCTCCCGGGGCATGTCCATGGCCACGGAGCGGACCTCCGCGAGGCCGCGCCGCGTATCGACGCGCACCACCAGGGCCGGCATTTCGCCGCCCCGGTTGACCACGGCCACGTACTGGCCCGCCTCCGGGTCGACGGGCAGGAACCGACCGAGGCCGAGCACCAGGGCGAGGCCGGCGGCCAGGGCCGAGGCCCCGATCGCCCCGAGGCGCCAGCGCCGCAGGCGACGGGCGAGATCCGTCACCCGCGGGTCCTCCACCGCGGGGGCCACGGTGGCGCGGATGCGCAGCCACAGGCCCGGCGGGGGGGCGATCTCGGGCGTTGCCTCGTCGAGGGGCGCGAGGCGCGTCTGCCAGCGCGCCACGGCGGCCTGGAGGCCCGCATCCGATGCCAGGGCACGGGTGAAGGCGACGCGTTCGGCCTGGGGCAGGGTGCCGAGCACGTACTCGGCGGCTTCGATGTCGCGGTCGGGCAGGCTCGCGCCGGTGGGACCTTCGGTCATGCGTTGGCTTCCAGGCAGGAGCGCAGACTCGCCAGCCCGCGATGGAGCCAGGTCTTGATGGTGTTCACCGGCCGCTCGAACCGCGCCGCCAGTTCCTCCCGGGAAAAACCATCGCAATAGGCCAGCACGAGGCACTGCCGGTGCAGGTCGTCGAAGCGCCCGAGGCAGAGGGCGAGGGCGCCGCGATCGAGGATGTCGCTCTCGCCGTCGTACGGATCGGGCACGTTGTTCATCCAATCCTCGCCGTCGACGAGATCCGTCAGGGGGGTCTCCTTGCGCGCACGCACCCGGTCGATGGCCCGGTTGCGGGCGATGGCGCACATCCAGGTGATCGGGCGGCCGGCCGTGGGCACATAGGCCCCGGCATTCTGCCAGATCCGGAGATAGACATCCTGAAGCACGTCTTCCGCCGTCTCACGATGACGGACGATACGCAAAACCACCCCGAAGAGTTTCGCGGCCGTCTCGTCGTAGAGCGCCTTGAGGGCCGCCTGATCCCCGCCCGCGACGGCAGCCAGCCGCGCCTGAAGCGACGCGTCGCCCTGGGAGACATCACTAACCACGTCGCACCGCCGACGAACGCACCATTTCCATCCCCCGCTCGTTCGCCGTCGATCCGGCCCCAATCCACCGCCTTGCGGCGCGGACGGTTCCGGACGTCTGCTCGATCCCTCGACGCAGTACCACGCGGCGGACTGCTCTTTGTCGGATCATTCCTGAAACTTTGGCTGCGAACCTTCCGTAAGTCACCCCGATCGCCCCATCCGGGACATCAGAGGAGACACACGATGCACACCATCACCGTCCGTCGCCCGCTGGCTTCCAAGCTCGCCGCCTTCGGTCTCGCCCTCGCCGTCGGCGCGGCGCTTCCGGCCGCCGCCCTGGCGAAGAACCCCATGGTCGGCGGCGCGCCGATGTACGCTTCGAAGACCATCGTGGAGAACGCCGTCAACTCGAAGGATCACACCACCCTGGTCGCCGCCGTGAAGGCCGCCGGCCTCGTCGACACCCTGTCGGGCCCCGGCCCGTTCACGGTGTTCGCCCCCACCAACGCCGCGTTCGCCAAGCTTCCGGCCGGCACCGTCGAGACCCTGGTAAAACCCGAGAACAAGGCGACGCTGACCAAGATCCTGACCTACCACGTCGTCCCCGGCACCTATACGGCCAAGGATCTCACGAAGCTCGTGCGCGACGGCGGCGGCGAGGCCCAGCTCAAGACGGTGGCGGGTGAGCCCCTCGTGGTGCAGACCAAGGGCAAGAAGGTCTACGTGACCGACACCAAGGGCAACACCGCCACGGTCACCATCGCCAACGTGATGCAGTCGAACGGCGTGATCCACGTCATCAACGGCGTCCTCCAGCCCTGATCCCGTCGGGGGCGATGGTCCCCGGGCGCCAGTCCTGACGACGGCCCTCCGGCTCCGGTCGGGGGGCCGTTTCCGTTCGCAGCCGGGATCCCGGACCACGGGAGAATCCGCGGCCCGGCGCGCCAACGGCGACCGAACCCGGTGAAAGCGGATCGCCGAGGCGCGGGCGACGAAAGCGGCTTTCACGAAACGCCCGTCCTGCCATGGGGCTCACGTTCGGCGCCCGTCACCGAGCGTTCGAGGCGATCTCGAAGACCCGTGCGACACCGATGCCCCGGCGCGGGGAGGAGATTATCGCACGGCCATCATGGCTTCGCCGAAGCACTGGACGAGGCGGCCTTCGAGCTTCGTGTCCATGCTCTCCAGCACCGAGAGGGCGTCACGGACGGGCATCGGCTTCCTGTAGGCCCGCCGCTCGGTGAGGGCGGCATAGATGTCGCAAATCGTCAGGAGCCGCACGGTGTCGCTGATGGCGCTCCCGACGAGACCATCGGGATAGCCAGACCCGTCCAGCATCTCGTGGTGATGGCGCACGGCGCCGAGGGTGAGGTCGTCGCAGCCGCTGTCGCGCAGGATCTCGTACCCGATCACCGGGTGCGTGCGAATGATCGCCATCTCGTCGGCATCGAGGCGGCCGGGCTTGTTCAGGATCGCCTGGGGGATTCGGGCCTTGCCGAGGTCGTGCAGCAGGGCCGCCCGCACGAAATGCTGCCGATCCTCTTCGCGAAAATGCAGAAAGTTGACGAATTGCGCGGCGACGCCGGCCACCAGGAGGCAATGCTGGTACGTCGCGTCGTCGTGGGTCCAGACGGTGTCGAGCCATCGATTGAGGCCACCGTCGCGGACGGCCGCGAGGATCGGGATCAGACCCGCCTCGACGGCACTGAGCACCACGCCCCCCTCCCGCGCGCCGTCGAACAGGGTGGTGAGGGCTTCCGTGGCGCGCAGGATCCCGCGATCGGTCACGCCGCTCGCGCGCTCGGCCTGCGCACCGACCTGATCCCGGATCACCTGCGCCACGAGGGCCGGCGCGGTGTAGGCCGGGAGACAGACCGTGGCGCCGAGTTCCCGGGCCTGCCTCAAGGCGCCATCGGATGTCGAGCGCATGAGGCAGACCACGGGAATCCGCTCCCTGTTGTCGATGGACACCAGGGAGCGCAGCCGTCGGATGGACTCACGCCGGCTCAAGGTCAGGTCGGAAACGATCGCGATGGGCTTGGTTCCGAAAGCGGGCTTTCGGTCGCCGAACATGACCTCGCAATGCCCGACGGTCTTCAGAATCGACTCGAGAGGCCCGCTTTGATCCGGACGATCGGTCAGAAGGAAAATCGCGCCGTCATTCATGTCCGTGCGTCCAAAGCTCTACGCCGCCCTTTTGCGCCTTCTCGTCCTGCGGTCCCGCGTTTCATCGCGAGGTCGGTCCCCTGACGCAGATCTCCGCGAGACCGGCGCCGAGCCGCTGTGGATCTCCCAAGGAGCCCATGTGGCGTCGGATAGTTGATCCATGTGTGGATTAAAGAAACCGCTACGCCGAAACGTTCGGATAGTCCCACAATGCGACAGAACCCGGTCCCGATACGCTCGGTGGCACCAATCTCATGCGAACGATGCGCGTGGACACCGGGCTATCCCTGCGGAGGGGACGCCGCCGGAACCCGCGAACGGCTGGATGGGAACGGCCAGACCACACTGGAGAGACTGGCGACCCCGGTAGGGCTCGAACCTACGACCTGCCGCTTAGAAGGCGGCTGCTCTATCCAGCTGAGCTACGGAGTCAGGGTGCCGGGATCGTGGTAGCAGGCCCCCTTGCGCCTGTCACCAAAGACTCGGCCGTGGGCGGGCCCGCCTCATGACTCGGACTTGGCCGACGGGGAGGCGAGGCGGTTCGAGTTTTTGCAGCGCGGCAATGCGGGAACGTGGGGGATTCCACAGGGTTTGAGAGCCTAACAGAGGGATCGAGCCCATGAAGATCGTCACCGCCGCGGATCTCATCGTCGAAACGCTGGCGCAGGCGGGGGTCCGCCGCATCTACGGCCTCGTCGGCGACAGCCTGAACGCCCTGACCGAATCGCTTCGCGCCCGCGCGGTCATCGATTGGGTGCATGTCCGCCACGAGGAGGTCGCCGCCTTCGCGGCGGGGGCCGAGAGCCAGCTCACCGGGGAACTCGCGGTCTGCGCCGGGTCGTGCGGGCCGGGCAACCTGCACCTCATCAACGGTCTGTTCGATTGCCACCGCTCGCGCACGCCGGTCCTGGCCATCGCGGCGCATATCCCCTCCGCCGAGATCGGCTCGGGTTATTTCCAGGAGACGCACCCCGAGACCCTGTTCCGGGAGTGCAGCCATTACTGCGAACTGGTCTCCGATCCGTCGCAGCTGCCGCAGGTGCTGGAAAACGCCATGCGGGCGGCCATCGGCCTCTCCGGCGTCGCCGTCGTGGTGATCCCCGGCGACGTCGCCCTGGCGGATGCGCCGAAGCGGGGCATCGCGCCCAATCCGGGGCTGATTCCGCGTAAACCCGTGGTCCGCCCGGCCGAGCGGGATCTGGACACCCTCGCCGACCTCCTCAACGGCTCGGGCCGCGTCACCCTGTTGTGCGGTCGCGGCTGCGCCGGGGCACACGCCGAGTTGCTGCAACTTGCCGAGGCCGTGAAGAGCCCCATCGTGCATGCCCTCGGGGGTAAGGAGTTCGTCGAATACGACAACCCCTACGATGTCGGGATGACCGGCCTCATCGGCTTCTCGTCGGGCTACGCCGCCATCATGGGCTGCGACACCCTGCTGATGCTCGGTACCGACTTTCCCTACCGGCAATTCTATCCGGCGGATGCGAAGATCGCCCAGATCGACCTACGCCCCGAGCAGCTCGGCCGCCGCTGCAAGCTCGACCTCGGCCTCGTCGGGGACGTGAAGGCGACGCTCACCGCCCTGTTGCCGAAGCTCACCGTGAAGGATGATTCAAGGCATCTCGACGCCGCGCTGAAGCACTACGCCGAGGCCCGCGAGGATCTGGACGACCTCGCCACCGGCACGCCGAAGCGGGGCTGGTTCGGCCTGAAATCCGGCACCGGGCCGATCCATCCGCAATACCTCACCAAGCTCCTGAGCGAGGCCGCATCCGAGGACGCGGTCTTCACGGCCGATGTCGGCACGCCGACGATCTGGGCCGCCCGCTACCTCAAGATGAACGGCCGGCGCCGGCTCCTCGGCTCGTGGGTGCACGGCTCCATGGCCAACGCCATGGCGCAGGGCATCGGCGCGCAGGCGGCGCAGCCGGGGCGTCAGGTGATCTCGCTCTCGGGCGACGGCGGCTTCGCCATGCTGATGGGCGATCTCCTGACCCTGCGCCAGGAGAAGCTGCCCCTGAAGGTGGTGGTGTTCAACAACGGCACCCTCGGCTTCGTCGAGATGGAGATGAAGGCCGCCGGCTATATCGAGACCGGCGTCGCCCTCGACAATCCGGACTTCGCCGCCATGGCGCGGGGCGCCGGCATCTTCGCGGTACGGGTCGAGGATCCGGCGGAGTTGTCGGCGGCCGTCGCGCAGGTTCTGGCCCATGACGGTCCGGCCCTCCTCGACGTGGTGGTGGCTCGTCAGGAACTGTCGATGCCGCCGAAGATCGACGGCCAGCAGGTGAAGGGCTTCAGCCTCTACGTTCTGCGCGCCGTCATGAGCGGACGCGGCGATTCGGTCCTCGACCTCGCCAAGACGAACCTGCTTCGCTGAACCGAAGACCTCGTTTCGAAAGTTTTCGGGTGGGCGGTCCTGCGGGATCGCCCACGGGCAGACGGGCGGGCGTAAATCTTGCAGACCGCTCGGCAACAGGAGATCCGCCCATGCGCTACACCCTCGGCTGCAGCCTGTCGTACAATATTCTTTCGGATACGACCTTCATCTTCAATCTCGAGGTCGCGAAGCTGCGGAGCGCTGAGATCTTGAGCGAATCCCTGATCCTGAAGCCGGACCTGAAGCGTGAGGTCTATATCACGCCCGATCTTCAGAACCGCTACATCGGGGTCAACGTCCCGACGGGGCCGTTCTCCCTGGACTACAACGCCGAGGTGGATCTCACCGTCCACCGGGCCGATCCGGCGACGATCAACGAGACGCCCATCGGGCAATTGCCCCTCGACATCCTGCCGTTCCTGCTGCCGAGCCGCTTCGTCTCGTCGGACCGCCTGACGCCCTTCGCGCAGGCCGAGTTCGCCGCCCTGCCGAAGGGGCACCAGCGCGTCAACGCCATCTGCAACTGGATTCACGACCACATCGCCTATCAACCGGGCGCCAGCGACGGCGAGACCACGGCCCATGAGAGCCTGCTCAAGCGCGCCGGCGTCTGCCGCGACTTCGCGCATATCGGCACGGCCTTCTGCCGGGCGCTGGGCATCCCCGCCCGCTTCGTGAGCTGCTACGCCCATGGCCTCGTGCCGAGCGATTTCCACGCGGTGTTCGAAGCCTATCTCGATGGACGCTGGTGGCTGTTCGACGCCACGCGCCAAGCCGATCTCGACGGGCTGATCCGCATCGGCGTCGGCCGGGACGCCGCCGAAATCGCGTTCTCGACGCCCTACGGCAACATGCAGCCGGTCAACCAGCAGATCCGCATCGTCCGCTCCGACGGCCTCGGCAGCCCGCCCCAGCGCACCGTCGACGCCATCTCGACGGAAATCCCGAGGCCGCATGCGGGCGCGGCCTGACCGGCACGGCGGTTTCACGGACTTTTAAAACGCCGTGGCCAGGGTTCGGACGACGGAACGGAGTTCGAGGCTCCACCGGTCCGAAACGGGACTGAACACCATGCGCACGGCCCCGGCGGGCAGCCCTGACGACCCGGCGACGACCGTGCCCATCGGCGCGGACGCCGCCCCGTCGCGCCTGCTTCTCGGGACGATCCTCGCCCTGCTGGTCCTGCTCATCGCCTCCAAGGCCGTCGACCTCGCCGAACCGGCTTCGGCGGGGCGGGGGGCCTCCCTCATCGATTTCGATGCGTTCCGCATCGCGGGACAACTCGTCTGGCGCGGCGCGATCGATCAAGCCTATCGCTTCGAGACGCTGGTGGCGTTCCAGCGGCGTTTCGGGGAGCCGAACGCCTTCCTGCCCTGGACCTATCCGCCGGTCTTCAACCTCGTCGTGGCGCCCTTCGCCCTGCTGCCGCGAAGTCTCGCCTATACGCTCTTCATCGGGGCCACCCTGGCGGCCTATCTCCTGGTTCTGCGGCGTCTGGCGGGGTCCCATCTCGGTCCGCTCCTCGCCCTGCTGTTTCCAACCCTCGCCGTCACCGTCGCGTGCGGACAGAACGGTTTTCTCACCGGCAGCCTCATCGGCGCGGCCTGCCTGTGCTTGCTGCGACGCGATCCCCGCGCCGGGCTTCCCCTCGGCCTGATGGCGATCAAACCGCATCTGGCCGTCGGCTTCGCGGTCCAGGCCCTGATGACCCGCGATTGGCGCACGGCCCTCGTCGCCGCGAGCGTCGCCCTGGCCTTCGCCGGGCTCGCAACCCTGATCCTCGGCACCAGCGTCTGGGGGGCGTTCCGCGACGGCGTCGCGGAGGCGGGCGTCTTCCTCGAACGGGGCCTCTATCCGCTCTACCGGATGATCTCGGCCTATGCCGCCCTGCGGAGCCTCGGCACCCCGGCCACGGTCGCCCTGGCCGTGCAAGGCGCCGTCGCCGTCGTCGCCCTCGGTCTCGTGATCCGCGCCATTCGGCGCCGGATGCCCATCCATCGGGTCGTCGGCCTCGCCGCCCTCACGAGCCTCCTGGTGAGCCCCTACGCCTACGATTACGATCTACCGATCCTCGGCGTCGGACTCGCGCTCCTCGGCCCCGATCTCCTGGCGCGCACCGAGCCCCGCACGCGGCTGGTCCTGTTCGGCCTGGTCTGGGTTGCGTCCGGTTGGGGCCTCGCGATGACCGGACTGCTCCACCATCGCTACGGAGGAGCCGACATCCCCATCGGGGTGATGGCACCGTCCCTGGGCGGCCTCGCCCTGGTGGCGGCGATCGGTCTAATCTGGTGCATCCTGTCGCGCGCTCCCGCCGAAGGGTGAGCCCGGGCAACGATGCCGCCAGCGCGTCGAGCGGCTTGGCCCCTCCGAGCGCGCCGCCTCGGACCTGCCGTCAATTCGGCTTGGGCGTTCCCACGGGAGCCGTGACCGGCGTCGCGGCCTGCTTTTCGGGGTTCTTGAGCTGGCTGTAGGCGATGTTGGAGAAGCTGCCGATCACCGCGTGCCAGCCGAGGGTCTGATACGCGGCGTCGTCACGTCCGGCCTTGCAGAAGGCCGTGGTGACGCCGTTGACGATGTCGTCGTCCTTGGCCCCCGGGGCCGCCGCCTTGATCCGGGGCAGGAGGGCGTCGAGGCGCGGGATGAACTCCGCCGGGGCGATCCCCTTCAGGGCCTCGGCCGCGCCGGATTCGTCGATGGCTTTCGCCACCTCCGGCTGGGCGATCTCGGCGCAGGGGGCGGTACCGGCCAGCATCGTCTGCGTCTTCTCGCGAGCCGTCGCCACGATACCGCGCTCGGTGATGACGGGCGCGCTGTTACCCCAGGCATTGCGGACGTAGTCGGTGACATCGGCCACCTCGGCGTCGGTCATGCCGGCGCCGATGGCCGGCATCGGCGCGTAGCCGTTCTGGGCCGCGAGACCGCCGAGGATGACCCGGATGACCGTCTCGGGCCCCTTTGCCTGGACCGAGGTGTTGCCGGCCAGCGCGGGAATCGCGCCCTCGACGCCCTTACCGTCGGGCTTGTGGCAAGATGAGCAGTAGCTGAGATAGGTGCCGGCCCCCGGCGCACCGGCGGCATTGAACGCCTGGAGGTCCTTGGTCTTGTAGCTCTCCTTGGCCTTCTGCGTCCGCAGGTACGCGACCATCGCCTTGAGGTCGGCGTCGGTCATCTTGGAGAGGGATTCCTCGATGGTCTGGCGCATGGGGCCGGCGGCGACGCCGGGGCGGTCCCCCGGGGCGGTTCCGGTCTTGAGGTAGGTCACCACCTGATCGTCGGTCCAGGCGCCGATGCCGGTGTGATCGTCGGGCGTGATATTGGGGGCGTACCAGCCGTCGATGACACCGCCGCCGAGCTTGCCCGCCAGCCCGCTGTTGCCGACGATCTTGTTGGCGTTGTGGCACATGCCGCAATGGCCCAGGCCCTCGACGAGGTAGCCGCCGCGATTCACCTCCGCGCTCGCCTCCGGGTCCGGCTTGAACTCGCCCGCCGTGAAGAACGCCGTGCGCCAGGTGATGAGAGCCGTGCGGATATTGAACGGAAATGGGATCTCGGAGGGCTTGCGGACTTCGTGGACGGGTTCCAGCGACTGCAGATAGGCGAAGATCGCGTCGGCATCGGCGCGCGTCACCTTGGTGTACCAAGCGAACGGAAAGGCCGGATAGAGATAGGACCCGTCCTTGGTGATGCCGTCGTGGAAGGCGCGGTAGAAGTCGTCGGCGCTCCAGTTGCCCAGCCCCGTTTCCTTGTCGGGGGTCAGGTTCGGCGTCCGGATCTTACCGATGGGGGTATCGAGAACGTAGTTGCCGGCGAACGGTTTACCGCCGGGGGCGGTGTGACAGGCCACACAATCGCCGGCCGTGGCGAGGTACTCGCCCCGCTTCACGAGATCGCTCGTGCCCTCCTGGGCCCCGGCGGAGACAATGGCGGAACACAGGAACAGTCCGGGACCGAAGCCCAAGGCGACGAGACGTTGCATCACACCTGAACTCCGCCCGAATTGAAAAGTGGAACTATGTTAACTCATGCCTCGGGAACGCGACGGTTTTCGGCATTGTTCCGCCGGCAGATCCCGTTGCTTTGCCGCAGGCGGCGCACGCTCCGGTGGCATTTCGCAGACGAAGACCGAGTTCGGCTGCGTGGGCGAGAAACGCTCCCAGCAGGCACGCAGCGACGGCCCACCAGGGCGCCCCCGTCAGCGCCCCACGGACAGCCAGCATCAGGCTAGCCCCGGAGGCGAGGTTGAACAGGAGGGGCCGGAGGGCCGAACGCCGACGCCCCCACATCATCAGGAAACCCGCCTCGCACGCCACGAGGACCAGGATGGCGTCGATGACGTGCCCGGAGGCGAACAGCCCAGCCATCGCTATCCGGCTCCGAACGGGCCGTTGAGCCGCACGATGGCGCGGTTCAGCACGGCCGCGATTCCGACCCAGACGAGGTAGGGCAGAAGGAGAACCGCCCCGAGGGTCGAGACCCGCAGGGTCACGAGGATGAGGGCCAGGATCGACAGCCACAGGAGCACGACCTCGGCCAAAGCCCAGTCCGGCCGGCGCATCCGGAAGAAGATCGCGCTCCAGGCGATGTTGAGGACGGCATTCACCCCATAGGCCACGAGGAGCGCGCGGCGCGGCTCGGGACGCGCATCGGCATTCCACGCGATGACGGCCGAGACCGCGGCAAGCGCGAAGATCGTCGCCCAGATCGGCCCGAACGCCCAGTCGGGCGGCTTCCAGGCGGGGCGGCGCAGGCCGTGATACCACGGTCCGAGGGTGGTCAGCACCCCGCCGGCCACCGCCACCACGAGGGCGACCCCAACCGCGACGGCAATGGAGATCCAGTTCGCGGCGTTGGATTCCATCAGGGCGAGACCCACCGGAACAGGTGCGCGAGATCCTTGAAGAAGATCCGCAGATGCGCGACGGGCTTCGCCCGGACGAGTTCCTTGTTCATGTAGGACTCCCAGGTCAGCTGCTGGACGTCCTTGTCGCGACAGATGGAGACGAAGCGCTCGCGCAAGGCATCGCTGCGGTACCAGACCCCCTGCATGATGCGCAGGATGAGGAAGACCCGCCCGTGCAGGCGCATGAACCTCCTGCGGGCGAGGGCGAGCGCCGAAACCTTGCCCGTGGCGAGGAACAGCTCGGCCGCCTCGGCGGCCAGGCGGCCGCCGAGCATCGCGTAGTAGATGCCCTCGCCCGAGGCCGGGGCGACGAGGCCGGCAGCGTCACCGGTCAGGAGCACGTCGCGGCCATTGTCCCACTTGCGCAGGGGCTTGAGGGGGAGGGGGGCGCCTTCGCGGCGCACGGTCTCGCCGGAATCGAGGCCGGTGGAAGCCCGCAGGTCCCGGATGGCGCCGCGCAGGGAGAAGCCCTTGCGGGCGCTGCCGCTGCCGATGCTGACGGTGTCGCCGTGCGGGAAGACCCAGGCGTAGAAATCCGGCGAGAGCCTGCCCTGATAATAGACGTCGCAGCGCGTGGCCTCGACGCCGCCGCCCTCGGGCGGCAGGCGGACGATCTCGTGATAGGCGAAGACCTGCTTCATGGCGGCGTGGCCCGGAATCTCGGCGCGCCCCACGGGGGAACTCGCGCCGTCGGCGCCGATGACGAGCCGGGCGCGGGCCTGCCGCGCCGTACCGTCCTGCCGATACTGGACCGTGGCGCCCCCCTCCGCGTCGCGCATGATGCGCTCGAAGGTCGCGGCCCGCAGGTCCGCTCCGGCCAGAACCGCCCGGTTGCGCAACCACGGGTCGAAGTGTTCGCGATCCACCATGCCGACGAAACCGTCGCCGATGGGCATGTCCACGCGCTTGTCCTTCGGCGACACCATCCGGGCCGAGCGGACCTTGGCGACGAGGAGGCCGTCGGGAATGGCGAAGTCGCGGATGAGGCGCGGCGGAATCGCGCCGCCGCAGGGCTTGATCCGCCCCGGCTTGTCGAGGAGCAGCACCCGCCGCCCCGCCCGGGCGAGATCGGTGGCGGCGGTGGCCCCGGCGGGGCCGCCGCCCACCACCACCACGTCGAAGACTTCCGGTTCGGACAGGTCGGCCTCGGACAGGTTGGACATGGGCATCACCTCATGGACAGGCGCGGCGTGAACGGCACGAGTTTGGTGCGGTGGGGCCGGGCTGAGGCCGGCGCAGGGGCGATGCGCAGGGCGAGGACGGCGCCGACGAGGAACAGCCCGGCTTCCGCCGCGAACACGCTGCCGTAGGCCTGGACCGGCGGCAGGACGAGGCGAGCGGCATCCACCGCCACGGTGCCGAGGAAGCCTCCGGCCCCGAAGGCGATGCCCTGCGCCGCGCCCCATACGCCCATGCGCGTGCCGCGCTCGGCCTCGCCGCCCATGCCCGCGAGCGCCATCATCGATCCGATGGCGGCGACGGCGAAGACGCCGTTGCACAATCCCAGGGCGAATACGGCGCCGCGCAGGGGAAAGTCGGGGCCGGCGAGGCCGCCGCCCGCGATGGCGAGGAGCGACGCGGCCGAACCGACGCAGCCGAGCGCCGTCCAGAGTTTGAGGGAGCCGAGGATGGGGCCGCCAATGCCCATGGTCAGGCCCGCAACGAGCAGCATTCCGGCGAGGACGCCGCCATGCTGGAGCCCCGAAAGCTTGGTGGTGCCCCCCGGCGTCATGGCGAAGACGAGGCCGGCAAAGGGTTCGAGGATGAGTTCCTGGGCGCTGTAGGCCAGCATGGCGACGAAGATGAACACCGTGAAGCGGCGCGAGGCCGGCTCCGACCAGACCCGGGTGAGCACCGCGCGAAACGGCCTCTTGGCTTCCACCGCCGGGCCATCACCCTCGGTCCGGGTGGGCTCGATGCCCCGCACGGCCAAGAGGGCGACGAGGAAGGCGAGGGCCGACACCGTGCCCGAGACGGCGACGAGGCGGGCGCCGGAGAACGGATCGAGGAAATGCCCGGCCAGCGGCGCCGTAACGGCGAAGCCCGCGATCATCATCACCCAGACCACGGTGGCGGCCGCGCCCCGGCGCCGATCCTCGACTCCGGTGGCGAGGAGGACGAGGAGCGAGGTGCCGGCGGCCCCCACGCCCATGCCCACGATGAGAAAGGACAGGACGGCGAGGGCGAGACCGGCGGCGAGATGGATTTCGGCGAGGGCCGTGGCGACGGCCGCCCCGAAGCCACCGAGCGCCAGGGCGGCCATGCCGCCGACGATCCAGGGCGTGCGACGCCCGTGCACGTCCGAGCCGTAGCCCCAGCGCGGACGCAGGATCTGCACGGCGTAATGAAGGGCGACGAGGCCGCCCGGGACGATGGCCGGGAGCGCCAGTTCCACCACCATCACGCGGTTGAGGGTCGAGGTCATCAGGACCACGATGGCCCCGAGGGCGGTTTGAACCAGCCCGAGCCGAACGATCTGCCACCAGCCGAACGCGAACGGTGCCATTCACCGGCCTCCCTGGTGCCATCGCGCGAACCATCGAAGGCTCGCCCCAGGAGTGACGCTAAAGAACGACACTCTTGCGTGTCAAGTTTGATTTACAGGCATCGCGACTCCGCAGGTCGCGCCCGGTCTAGGCCTCGTCCGGCGAATCCGGCCCATCGAGGTCGCCGATGCCGTAGCGGCGCAGCTTGGCATAGAGACCCTGACGGCTGAGGCCGAGCATCTCGGCCGCCGAGGCGCGGTTGTCCCGGGTGATGCGCAGGGCCGCCTCGATGCACAGGCGTTCGATGAGATCGGTGGATTCCCGCACGAGGTTCTTCATCGACACCCGTCCGACGAGTTCCGTCATCTGCTCGACGGACCGGGGCAGTTCGCGCCCACCGGACGTCACGGGAGCGGCGCGACGCGGCACGGCCCGAAAGGTGAAGCCGAAACAAGGCTGGGCTCCCCTCTGCACGGCGACGGCGGCGACCTCGACTTCTTCCACGGCGCCGTATTCGCCGCGAAAGCGCGTCGCGTAGTGCCGCACCGAGCCGTGCTGGGCGAGGGTGGAGAACAGGGCGGTGGCCTCGGTCTCGTCGCGGCCGAGCCAGCGGTCGAGGGGCTCGCCGCGCACCTGCTCCTCCGTGGCGAGTTGCGCCAAATCGAGGAAGGCGAAGTTGGCGACGAGGATCCGCCGCCCCGGATCGGTGACCACGAACCCCTCGGGCAAGTCGCGCAGAACGTCGAGGGTGCCGGCGCCCGAGCGACTCGGCCCGGTCTCGGCCGCTTGATCGGAACCGGCTCCCAAGCGCAGGAGCACGCTCGTGGCGCTGTCCTGACGGAACAGGGACGCCGAGACCCGCACGACGCCGCGCCCCTGGCCGAGACGGGCCTCGAGGTCGCTGGCCTGTCCCGTGATCCGCAGGCCCGCGAACAGGGTTTCGAGATCGCGGGCGCTGGTCGCGTCGAACAGATCGACGGCATCCTGGCCCAGGATGCGCTTGTCGGCCTTGCCGAAGAGGCGCGCGGCGGCGGGATTGACCTCCGTAACCCGCCGCGTCGCCGCGTCGACCACGAGGACCGCCTCGGCCCCGAGCTGGAACAGCAGGCGATAGCGGGTCTCGGCGCCCCGCAGGCGCAGGTAGTCGCGCTCCAGGGCCTGCTGCGTCTCGGCGAGGGTCCGCTGGAGGGAGGCCATGGCCCGCAGGTTGCGCCCGATGACGATGACCGGGCCGTCATCCTTCAGCCGCATGGCGGCATAGCGGATAGGCAGGTCGATGCCCGTAGCCGAGACATGGTTGACCTGGCGCCAGCGGGTCACCGCGCCCGGGCCGGCCTCCTTCAGGAGGGCCGCGATCTTCGGGCGGCTCTCGACGGTGACGGTGTCGGTCCAGCGCTGGCCGAGCCAGGTCTCGCAGCCCTCACCGGCGAGGTCGCTCCCCCCGAAGGCCGCGTCACGGATCACCCCCTCGGCATCGACGACGAGGGACAGGTCCGTCGCGGCCGCGACGAGAAGCCCAGCGGCCCGCGCATCGAGGAGTCCGAGGGATTCGTGAAGCGCCGCGAACGCGCGGCTCGCGGCAGGAAGCGCCAGGCTGTTCAAGGTGCACCACGTCGTGATGTGGTCGGGCGGGTCTTTCAGCAGGGTCGAGCCGCGAGATCAAGCAAGCTGTCGGCGATGCTGATCGCTTGGCGTGCGTCACCCGCGGTCGCATCCGCACCGACGCTTGTGTAGAGACTCGGATCGGCGACGAAGACCGCCCCGCCGACCATGACACGAACGCTCGGATTCCGCGAATGCCGTTTCAGGGCGGCCACGACCTCGCCGAGGGACGGCAGCAGCGTTTCGCAGGCGAGGGACACGCCGACCACATCGAACCATGTGGTGCGAATTCTGTGCAGGGCATCGCCGTCGGGGTCCCGCACGGCCGTGGCGACGTCCCATCCGGCGTCGCGGAAGAGTTGCTCGACCACGGCGAGGCCGAAGCCATGAACCTCACCCGGACACGACATCAACAGGATGCTGCGTCCGTGCCGATGCAGCGGGGCCTCACCCCCGAAGCGGCGTGTGATCGTGTGCATGACCCGCTGAAGCCGGCCCATGGCCACGGTGACCTCGGCGAAATCGCACAGATCCTCTTCCCAGAGAACGCCGAGGTGGCGCGCCGTGGGAGCGAGGAGATCGAGGAGTAGGTTTTCGAGGGTGAGCCCCCCGTCGATGAGCGCGGCGATCCGAGCCTCGACAGCCTCCCCGGCGGGCGCCAGGATCAGGGCGCAGAAAGACTCGATCGCCTCCACACCAAGAGAAATAGTACCACCTTCGCCCCCCTGCTCGGGACGATGGGCGATCATCAGACGCGGAATGATTTCGGCTTCGATCAAGCTGGCGAGATCGTCTCCCCACCGGATGTCATGCACGGTGGACCGAATACCGGGATCGAACTCGGAAGGACAAGGATCCGCCCCCCCGAAACCACGACTGTCGTACACGAAGCCTTCCAAACACTGCCGCATCTCATCCATTGGATTCCCCCCAATGTTTCCGATGGCATTCTTGCTTCGCTACGATCTTGAGCGCCGAGCTTCCAAGTTGAGGGTCGGTCGAACCGGGATGTGCGATACCATAAAGGGATCTCCAACCCCGAACCGATGCGGCGTGACGATACGCCTTGGAACCATTTTGACAATCCCAGATCTATAACTATTTTGCATTCAATTCGTCAATGAGAATGGGCGTAAAGCCAGCTTGACACCCATTCGGCGGGTTCCTAACCTCCTTCAACGAACCGCCGGCTGCAGGCCGGGCGGACGCAGCGAGGGGGCGGGACGATGGCTCGAGGAGGGCGCACACCGAGACGGCCCCTCTACGATGCGCAGCAGCGGGCGCGCCGCGACGCCACCGTCTGGACCCTGGTGCAGGGCATCCTCGCGCCGCTCCAGTTCCTCGTGTTCCTCGTGAGCCTCGCCCTCGTCCTGCGCACCCTGGCGACGGGGGAGGGCGCCTGGGCCGCCAACGCCTCCATCGTCGCCAAGACCGGGCTGCTCTACGCCATCATGGTCACGGGCTCGATCTGGGAGAAGGTCGTCTTCGGGCGTTACCTGTTCGCACCGGCCTTCTACTGGGAAGACATGGTCAGCATGCTGGTGCTGACCTTGCACAGCGCCTATCTGCTGGCCCTGGTCACGGGCGGGCTCGACACCGGCGGCCTGATGCTCCTGGCGCTCGCGGCCTACGCCTCCTACGCCGTCAACGCGGCGCAGTTCCTCCTGAAGCTCCGCGCCGCGCGCCTCGACGTCGCCCCGTCCTTCGAAGCGGAGGGCGCGCGATGAACGCCCACGCTCCCATCCCTCAGGCGGATGCCGGCTGCGGCGTCGCCATCCGCCAGGAGCGCGGCCAGCGGGCCGTGTTCTGCGGGCTCACCGGCATCGTCTGGCTGCACCGCAAGATCCAGGACGCGTTCTTCCTCGTGGTCGGCTCGCGCACCTGCGCGCATCTCATCCAGTCCGCCGCCGGGGTGATGATCTTCGCCGAGCCGCGTTTCGCCACCGCCATCATCGACGAGCGCGACCTCGCCGGCCTCGCCGACATGAACGAGGAACTCGATCGGGTCACCCGCCGCCTCATCGAACGCCGTCCGGACATCCGCCTGCTCTTCCTCGTCGGCTCCTGCCCGTCGGAGGTGATCAAGCTCGACCTGCCGCGCGCCGCCCAGCGCCTGTCGCAGAGCTTTGCCCCGGACGTGCGGGTACTGAGCTATTCCGGCAGCGGCATCGAGACGACGTTCACCCAGGGCGAGGATGCGTGCCTCGCCGCCCTCGTGCCGGATCTGCCGCGCGCCGACGCGCATGAGTCTCCGTCGCTCCTCGTGGTCGGCGCCCTCGCCGACGTGGTCGAGGACCAGTTTGCGCGCCTGTTCGCCGGGATGGGCCTGGACCTGGTCGCCTTCCTGCCGGCGCGGCGGGCCGGGGCGATGCCGTCCGTCGGGCCGAACACCCGCATCCTCCTCGCTCAGCCGTTCCTCGCCGACACGGCCCGCGCCCTCGAAGCCCGTGGTGCCACCCGGCTGGCCGCGCCGTTTCCCCTCGGCGCCGAGGGAACCACCGCGTGGCTCCGGGCCGCCGCTGACGCCTTTGGCGTCGATCCTCGGATGTTCGCCGAGGTCACCGCCCCGGGCCTGCGCCGGGCCGAACAGGCGCTCGCACCCTACCGGACGATGCTGGCTGGGCGCCGGGTGTTCTTCTTTCCCGATTCCCAGCTCGAACTGCCGCTGGCCCGCTTCCTCGCGCGGGAGCTCGACGCCGAACTCATAGAAGTCGGCACACCCTACCTCCATCGCGGCCACATGGCGCCGGAACTCGGCCTCCTGCCCGCCGGCACCACGGTGGTCGAGGGCCAAAGCCTCGACGCGCAGATGGATCGCTGCCGTGCGGCCCGGCCCGACCTCACCGTGTGCGGCCTCGGCCTCGCCAATCCGCTGGAGGCGGAGGGCCTCGCCACCAAGTGGTCCATCGAGCTGCTGTTCACCCCGATCCAGGGCTACGACCAGGCCGGCGACCTCGCCGAGCTGTTCGCCCGCCCCCTCGTGCGCCGCACCCGGCTGGAGGTCTGAAGGCCATGCAGCTGACGCTCTGGACCTACGAGGGACCGCCCCATATCGGCGCCATGCGGATCGCCACCGCCATGCGCGGCCTGCACTACGTGCTGCACGCGCCCCAGGGCGACACCTACGCCGATCTTCTCTTCACCATGATCGAGCGGCGCGACGCCCGCCCGCCGGTGACCTACACCACGTTCCAGGCCCGGGACCTCGGGGCCGACACCGCCGCGATCTTCCAGGATGCCGTCTCGGCCGCCTACGAACGGTTCCGGCCGGAAGCCATGATCGTCGGCGCCTCCTGCACGGCGGAGCTGATCCAGGACGATCCCGGCGGCCTCGCCCGGGCGCTCGCCCTGCCGATCCCCGTGATCCCCCTCGAACTCCCGGCTTATCAGAAGAAGGAGAACTGGGGCGCCTCCGAGACCCTCTATCGCCTGGTCCGGGCGCTCGCCGGGCGCACGCTCGAACCGTCCCCCCGGGAGGGCCGGCGCCCCCGATGCAACATCCTCGGACCGACGGCCCTGGGCTTTCGCCACCGCGACGATCTCGCCGAAATCCAGACGCTGATGGCGGCTCTGGGCATCGACGTGAACGTCGTCGCCCCCTGGGGGGCGAGCCCCGCCGACCTCGGACGCCTGGGCGACGCCGATTTCAATGTCGTGCTCTATCCGGAGATCGCCCGCGCGGCGGCCCAGCATCTGCAAAAGACCTTCGGCCAACCCATGGTCGAGACCGTGCCCATCGGGGTCGGCGCCACGACCCGGTTCGTCGAGGAAGTCGCGGTGCTGGCGGGGGTCGATCCCGCCCCGGTTCTGGCCGGCGCCCCCTCACGGCTTCCCTGGTATTCACGCTCCGTCGATTCGACCTACCTCACGGGCAAGCGGGTCTTCGTCTTCGGCGACGCCACCCATGCCCTCGCCATCGCACGGGTCGCGGCGACGGAACTCGGCTTCAAGGTGGTGGGGCTCGGCACCTACACCCGCGAATTCGCCCGGGAGGTGCGGGCGGAAGCCGCCCTCCACGGCATCGAAGCGACGATCACCGACGATTACCTCGACGTCGAGGCGGCGATTCAGGCGGCGCAAGCCGAACTCGTCCTCGGCACCCAGATGGAGCGCCACGTCGCCAAGCGGCTCGGCATTCCCTGCGCGGTGATCTCGGCGCCGATGCACGTGCAGGACTTCCCAGCCCGGCACTCGCCGCAGATGGGCTTCGAGGGTGCCAACGTCCTGTTCGACACCCTCGTCCATCCCCTGATGATGGGGCTCGAGGAACACCTGCTCGGCATGTTCCGCGAGGATGCCGAGTTCCACGATGGGGCCGCGCCATCGCACCTCGCCCGGCACGGGGCGGCCCCGGCCGCGCCCGCCGCCCCCATCCCCCCGTCACCGATCCCCGCGCCGCCCGACGGCGTCGTGGCCGCCTGGGAGGCCTCGGCCGAGAAGGAACTCAAGAAGATCCCGTTCTTCGTGCGGGCGAAGGCCCGCGCCAACACCGAGCGGTTCGCCCGCGAGCGCGCCCTGTCCCGCATCACCGTCGAGACGCTGTACGATGCAAAAGCGCATTTCGGCCGCTGAGCCCATCCCCCTGCGCGTCGTCATCGTGACGATGGACACGCATCTCGCGAGTTCCGTGGAGCGGGCGCGCCGCAGCTTGCGCCGCGACATCCCCGGCCTGTCCCTCGTCCTGCATGCCGCCACCGAGTTCAGCACCGATCCCGAAAAGCTCGCGCGCTGCCGGGCCGACATCGGAACCGCCGACATCCTGCTCTGCGCGATGCTGTTCATGGAGGACCATTTCCAGCCGGTCCTGGCCGACCTCGCGGCGCGACGCGACGCCTGCGACGCCCTCGTCTGCATGATGAGCGCGACGCCCGCCACCCGGCTCACCCGCGTCGGCGCCTTCAGCATGGACGGCAGCCAGAGCGGGCCGATGGCGCTCCTCAAGCGCCTGCGCGGGGGGGCGAAGAAGGGGGCTGCCAACACCGGCGCCGAGCAGATGCGGATGCTCAAGCGTCTGCCCAAGATCCTGCGCTTCATCCCCGGCACCGCCCAGGACGTGCGGGCCTACTTCCTCACCCTGCAATACTGGCTCGCCGGATCGGACGAGAACGTCCTCAACATGATCCGCGCCTTGGTGGATCGTTACGCGGACGGCCCCCGCCGGATCTACCGCGGCACCCTCAAGGCGAGCCCGCCCGTCGAATATCCGGAAGTCGGGGTGTACCATCCGCGCCTGCCCGGTCGGATGGGCGAGGAGGCGTCCGCCCTGCCGGGGCTCCACGGCCGGGGCAATCGCGGCACCGTCGGCGTGCTCGGCCTGCGCTCCTATATGCTCGCCGGCAACGCCGCCCATTACGACGGGGTCATCGACGCCCTGGAGGCGCGCGGCCTCACGGTGATCCCGGCCTTCGCCAGCGGCCTCGACGCGCGCCCGGCCATCGAGCGCTACTTCCTCAAGGACGGGGTACCGGTCATCGACGCCCTGGTGTCGCTCACGGGCTTCTCCCTCGTCGGCGGCCCCGCCTACAACGACGCGGCGGCGGCGGAAGGCATCCTCGCCCGCCTCGACGTGCCCTACATCGCCGCCCACCCGGCCGAGCTCCAGACCCTGGAGCAATGGGGCGTCTCCGACCGCGGTCTCCTGCCCGTGGAAGCCACCATGATGGTGGCGATTCCCGAACTCGACGGCGCCACCGGGCCGATGGTGTTCGGCGGCCGCTCCGACAAGTCGGGCCAGCCCTGCCGGGGTTGCCACGTCGCCTGCGTCTTCCCGGCGGGCGAGGACGACCGCGACATGCATGCCTGCGTCGAGCGCGCCGGGATGCTCGCCGCCCGCGTCGAGCGGCTGGTGCGCCTGCGCCGCTCGGAGCGGGGCGAGCGCAAGGTCGGCATCGTCCTGTTCAACTTCCCCCCGAATGCCGGCAACACCGGCACCGCCGCCTACCTGTCGGTGTTCGCCTCCCTCCACAACACCCTCACGGGGCTTAGGTCAGCGGGCTACACCGTCACCGTACCGGAGAGCGCCGACGCCCTGCGGGAGGCCGTGATTCATGGCAACGCCGCCCGCTACGGCGCCACCGCCAACGTCCACACCCGCATCCCCACCGACAGCCACGTGCGGCGCGAGCGGCATCTCTCCGAGATCGAGGCGCAATGGGGACCGGCGCCGGGGCGCCAGCAATCGGACGGGGCGTCGATCTTCGTGCTGGGCGCCGAGTTCGGCAACGTCTTCGTCGGCATCCAGCCCGCCTTCGGCTACGAGGGCGACCCGATGCGGCTCCTGTTCGAGAAGGGCTTCGCACCGACCCACGCCTTCAGCGCCTTCTATCGCTGGCTGCGTGAGGATTTCCGGGCCCATGCCCTGATCCATTTCGGCACCCACGGGGCGCTGGAATTCATGCCCGGCCGCCAGACCGGCCTGTCCGCCGCCGACTGGCCGGACCGCCTCATCGGCGACGTGCCCAACATCTATCTCTACGCCGCCAACAACCCCTCCGAGGGGGCGCTCGCCAAGCGCCGCTCCGCCGCGACCCTGGTGAGCTATCTCACCCCGCCCATCGCCCATGCCGGGCTCTATCGCGGCCTCGTCGATCTCAAGGGCTCCATCGAGCGCTGGCGGGGTCTCGAGCCGGAGGCCGAGGCCGAGCGCGCCGACCTCGCCGTGTTGATCCAGGCCCAGGCGGCGGTGGTGGAGTTGGCCGCCGCCGAACCGGCCTGGAGCTGGCCCGAGACCGAGATCGCCCGCATCGGCCGGGCAGTGCTCGATCTCGAATACACCCTGATCCCGCACGGGCTCCACGTCGTCGGGGCGGCGCCCTCGGCGGCCGAGCGGATCGACATGCTCCTCGCCATGGCGGAATCCACCCACGGCGTCCGCCTCGCCCGCGACAGCGTCGCCGCCCTGGTGGCGGGGGCGAGCCCCGAAGCGGCCCTCCGGGCCGGCGGTCCGGTGCCCCAGGCCACCGACCTCGCGATCCTGCGCGACCTTGCGACGACGGACGCCCTCCTGGGGCAGGACCACGAGATTCCCGCCCTCCTGCGGGCGCTGGATGCTCGGTTCGTCCGCCCCGCCCCCGGCGGCGATCTCCTTCGCACACCGGCGATCCTACCGACGGGGCGCAACCTCCACGGCTTCGACCCCTTCCGCATCCCCAGCGCCTTCGCGGTCCGGGACGGCGCCGCCCAGGCCCAGCGCCTCCTCGACCGTCACCTGGCCGACGGCCTGCCCCTGCCACGCTCCATCGCCATCGTGCTGTGGGGCACCGACAATCTCAAGAACGAGGGCGGCCCCATCGCGCAGGTGCTGGCGCTGCTCGGCACGAAGCCGCGCTTCGACGGATACGGCCGCCTCGCCGGCGCCGAACTCATTCCCGTCGAAGACCTCGGGCGCCCGCGCATCGACGTGGTCATCACCCTCTCGGGGATCTTCCGCGATCTCCTGCCCCTGCAGATCAAGCTCCTCGCCGAGGCCTGCCTCCTCGCGGCCTCGGCCGACGAGCCGGTGGAGCGGAACTTCGTCCGCCTGCACGCCCTCGAATACCAGCGCGTCCACGGCGGCGATCTCGAAACGGCGGCGCTCAGGGTCTTCGGCAACGCCGAGGGCGCCTACGGCTCCAACGTCAACCACCTCATCGAGAACGGGCGCTGGGACGACGAGGACGACCTCGCCGAGACCTATTCCCGCCGCAAGGGCTTCGCCTACGGTCGCGACGGACGCGCCGTACAGCAGACAGGCCTCTTGAAGAGCGTGCTGGCCGATGTCGAACTCGCCTACCAGAACCTCGATTCCGTGGAACTCGGCGTCACCACCGTCGATCATTACTTCGATACGCTCGGCGGCATCAGCCGGGCGGTGAAGCGGGCCAAGGGTGGGGTCGAGGCGCCGGTCTATATCGGCGACCAGACAAGGGGGGCGGGCTGCGTCCGCTCCCTCACCGAGCAGGTCGCCCTCGAGACCCGCACCCGCATCCTCAACCCGAAATGGTACGAGGGCATGCTCGCCCACGGCTATGAGGGCGTGCGCCAGATCGAGACCCATGTGACCAACACCATGGGCTGGTCGGCCACCACCGCGCAGGTGGACCCGTGGGTCTACCGCGAGATCACCGCCACCTTCGTCCTCGATCCGGCCATGCGCGAGCGGATGGCGGCCCTCAACCCGACGGCCTCCGCAAAGGTCGCCAACCGCCTGATCGAGGCGCACGAGCGCGGCTTCTGGCAGCCCGATCCTGCCATGCTCGACGCCCTGCGGGACGCGGGCGACGAACTCGAAGACCGCCTCGAGGGCATCACAGCAGGGGTCGCCGCATGAACATCGCCATCCGCAATCCGGTCGCGTCCCGCCACGCAGAGGGCAGCGTTCAAGTCGAACTCGACCCGAACCTCAAGATCGGCACCGCCAAGGTGTTCGCCGTCTACGGCAAGGGTGGCATCGGCAAGTCCACCACCTCGTCGAATCTGTCGGTGGCCTTCTCCAAGCTCGGCAAGCGCGTCCTCCAGATCGGCTGCGATCCGAAGCACGATTCGACCTTCACGCTGACGAAGCGCCTCGCTCCCACCGTCATCGATGCCCTGGAGGCCGTGCAGTTCCATTCCGAGGAATTGCGGATCGAGGATTTCGTGGCGGAAGGCTACAACGGCGTCATGTGCGTCGAGGCCGGCGGCCCCCCCGCCGGCACCGGCTGCGGCGGCTACGTCGTCGGCCAGACCGTGAAGCTCCTGAAGGAGCACCATCTCTTGGAGGACACCGACGTCGTCATCTTCGACGTGCTGGGCGACGTGGTCTGCGGCGGCTTCGCCTCGCCCCTCCAGCACGCCGATCAGGCCCTCATCGTCACCGCCAACGACTTCGACTCGATCTTCGCCATGAACCGCATCGTCGCGGCGATCCACGCGAAGGCGAAGAACTACAACGTGCGGCTCGGCGGCGTCATCGCCAACCGCTCGGCCAAGACCGACGAGATCGATCGCTTCAACGCCGCCACGGGCTTGGAGCGCATCGCCCACTTCCCCGACCTCGACGTGGTGCGCCGCTCGCGCCTGAAGAAATCGACCCTGTTCGAGATGGAGCCGACGCCCGAACTCGTCGCCGTCACCGACGAATACATGCGGCTGGCCGCCCATCTCTGGGCCGGGGGCAAGCCGCTCTCCGCGCTGCCCATGAAGGACCGCGACCTGTTCGAATTTCTTGGATTTGATTGAGGGCGCACGCCATGACCAGCACCACCTACGCCGAGCGCCGCGGACAACTGACCCAACACTTCGACCGCACGGCCGTCGACGCCTGGGCGCGCCTCACCTCCGACGCCCCGGTCTCGAAGATCCGCGCCACCGTGCGGGCCGGCCGCGACGCCATGCGGGAAACCCTCCTGTCGTGGCTGCCGCAAGACCTCACCGGTCGGCGCATCCTCGATGCCGGCTGCGGCACAGGGGCGCTGAGCATCGAGGCGGCCCGGCGCGGCGCCGAGGTCGTCGCCATCGACGTCTCGCCAACCCTCGTCGGCCTCGCCCGCGAGCGCCTCGCCGAACGTCCCGAATCCGCCCGCATCGACTTTCGCGTCGGCTGCATGCTCGACACCTCCCTCGGGCGCTTCGACCACGTCGTGGCGATGGATTCCCTGATCCACTACGCCACCCCCGACATCGTCCGGGCGCTCGCCGAACTGTCCTTGCGTACGGACGGCTCGCTCGTCTTCACCGTGGCGCCGCGCACGCCGCTCCTCACCCTCATGCACTGGACCGGACGGGCCTTCCCCCGCGCCGACCGGGCGCCCGCCATCGTGCCCGTGGCGGAGACCACCCTGCGCCGCCGGGTCGCCGCCGAACCGGTCCTCTCGTGCTTCGGCCTCGCGCGGACGCACCGGGTCAATAGCGGTTTCTACTTGTCGCAGGCCTTCGAGCTGACCCGCCGGTCCCAGGACGGGAGGGCCACGCGGTGACCCGCCGGCCTGGAGACGGGATGGGCACCATGGCGAGGGGGCTCATGCGCCTCGGGCCCGGCCTCCTGCCCTTCGCGGATGCGGCCACCGCCGAGCTGCCCCTGGGGCGCCTGATGCGCCTCGCCCTGTTCCAGGTCACCGTCGGCATGGCCGCCGTGCTGCTCATCGGCACCCTCAACCGGGTGATGATCGTCGAGCTTGAGGTTCCGGCCTGGATCGTCGCCGTGATGCTGTCCCTGCCCCTCGTCTTCGCGCCGTTCCGGGCGCTCGTGGGCTTCCGCTCCGACACCCATCGCTCCGTGCTCGGCTGGCGCCGGGTGCCCTACATCTGGTTCGGCACCCTGCTGCAGTTCGGCGGCCTAGCCATCATGCCGTTCGCCCTCCTGATCCTGTCGGGCGACACCACCGGGCCGGCCTGGCCGGGGCACGTGGCGGCGGCCCTCGCCTTCGTCCTCGTGGGTGCGGGCCTGCACACCACCCAGACCGTGGGTCTGGCGCTGGCCACCGACCTCGCCCCCGCCCATGTGCGCCCGAAGGTGGTGGCTTTGCTCTGCGTGATGCTCCTCGTCGGCATGCTGGTGAGCGCCGTCGCGTTCGGTCTGCTGCTCGCCGACTTCTCTCCCTTGCGCCTCATCAAGGTGATCCAGGGCGCGGCCGTGGTCACCCTCGTGCTCAACGGCATCGCCCTGTGGAAGCAGGAGGCCCGCGATCCCGCCCGCACCGACCGGCACGCTCCGCGCCAGACCTTCTCGCAATCCTGGGCCGCCTACGCCAACAGCGGCCTCGCCCGCCGGCGCCTCGTCGCCACGGGTCTCGGCACCGCCGCCTTCTCCATGCAGGACATCCTGCTCGAACCCTATGGCGGCCAGATCCTGCACCTGCCCGTAGCCGCCACCACGGCGCTCACCGCGATGCTGGCGGCCGGCGGCGGCCTCGGTCTCCTGCTCGCCGCGCGCTGGCTCGGCCGGGGCGGCGACGCCTTCCGGGTCGCGGCGGCCGGCTCCGGCACCGGCATCCTCGCCTTCTCGGCGGTGATCTTCGCCGCTCCCCTCGCGTCGATCCCGCTCTTTGCCCTGGGCGTCACCCTCATCGGCCTCGGCGGCGGCCTGTTCGCCCACGGCACACTGACGGCCTCCATGGCGAAGGCCGGCCCGGAGGAGACGGGCTTGGCGCTCGGCGCCTGGGGCGCCGTGCAGGCGAGCGCCGCCGGGATCGCCATCGCGGCGAGCGGCATCCTGCGTGACCTCGGCTCCTATCTCGCCACATCCGGCGCCCTGGGTGAGGGGATGAACCAGCCCTCCACCGGCTACCTCATGGTCTACCACCTCGAGATCGCCCTGCTGTTCGCGACCCTGGTCGCCATCGGCCCCCTCGTGCGCGATCCCGCCACGCGGCGCCGCGCAGCGACCTCGTCGCAAGCCTTGCCGCACCCATCCGTCTGAGAACCGGGAGATACGCCATGCCGAGAGGTGAAATCACGGGCTACGTCGATGTCGCGCAGGTGGTGCTCTACGCGTTCTGGATCTTCTTCGCCGGGCTCATCTTCTACCTGCGCCGCGAGGACCGGCGCGAGGGCTACCCCCTGGAGGTCGAGGGCATCCCCGGCCGGCGCGCCACGCCCGATCCGATTTTGATCCCGACGCCGAAATTCTTCCACCTCTCCGACGGCAAGGTGAAGACCGCGCCGCCGCGGGAAGGCCCCAACGCCTGGAACTACCGGGGCCACAAGCACGAGGTCTGGCCGGGCGCCCCCCTCGAGCCCGACACAGACGGCATGCACGACCAGATCGGCCCCGGCTCCTTCGCCGACCGCGACAATGCCCACGATCACACCTGGGACGGCGAGAAGCGCATCGTGCCCCTTCGGGTGGCCGAGCACTTCGTCGTCCACGAGGACGGCCCCAACCCCATCGGCATGACGGTATTCGGCGCCGACCGGCAACCGGCCGGCACCGTCTCGGACCTCTGGGTCGACCGGGGTGAATCGATGGTGCGCTACTACGAGGTCGAGCTCGGAGCCGGTGGGCGGCGGGTGCTCATGCCCAACACCTTCTGCCGCACGGGCCGCTTCACCCGCACGGTGAAGACGGAAGCCCTCCTGGCCCACCAGTTCGCCGACATTCCCGCCCACGCGGACCCGGATTCCGTCACCCTCTACGAGGAGGAGCGGATCATGGCGTTCTTCGGCGCCGGCACCCTCTACGCCACCCCCGGCCGGCAGGAGGCCTACCTATGAAGCGACTGGCTCTGATGCGCCCGCGCGAAGCCTCCCACGGCGTCCCCGCCAACCGGTTCGACGCTCCGCCCGGCCTGCCCGCTCCCCTGCCGGCCGGCGAGCACATCCTCTGGCAGGGCCGCCCCGGCAGCCGTGCCCTGGCGGTCCGCGCCCTGCACGTGCGTCTGGTCGGCCTGTGGTTCGCCGGGCTCGCCCTGTGGGCATCCGTCCCCCCGGTGGCCGAGGGCCGATTCCGCGACGCCGCCCTCGCCGCCGGGCCGACGCTGGCGGCCGGCGCCGGCGCCATGGCGCTCCTCGGCCTCCTGGGCTGGCTGTCGGCCCGCACCACCACCTACACCATCACCAACCGCCGCGTGGTGATGCGGGTCGGCATCGCCCTGCCCATGACCCTGAACCTGCCGCTGAGCCTCGTGGCCGGGGCCGGCTGCCGCCACTTCTCCGACGGCAGCGGCGACCTCGCCCTCGCGGTGAAGCCCGGCAACCGCATCGCCTATCTCCACCTCTGGCCCCACGCCCGGCCCTGGCGGGTGACGCAGCCGGAGCCGATGATGCGCTCGGTTCCGGACGCGGCGGAGGTCTCGGCGATCCTCGCCCGTACCCTCGCGGCGGCCCGCGAGGTCGACGAGGAGGCGGCAAGCCCGGTGATCCGGCCACGGGCGCGTGGTCCGCGCCTCGCCACCGCCAGCTGAGGGGAGGAGGCCCATGACCGGACGCACCCTGAACGCCCCCTTCGGCCGAGCGAGCTGGTTTCCCCTCGGCGCGGGGCTTCTCATCGCCTTCGTCGTGGGCGCGATCGGGTTCGCCCGACACGAGGGCATCGGCCTTACCCGAATGCCCCCGGCGCAAGCCATCCGGACCCTGCGCTTTTCCGCCGAGGACCGTCCGGACGGTGCCATCCTCCTGCGCGATGCCGAGCGGGGCACCCTCATCGCCACCCTGGAGCCGGGCCAGGAGAACTTCATGCGCGCGACCCTTCGCGGGTTCGGGCAAGCCCGCCTGCGGGCCGGGCTCGGCCGCGAGGCCCCGTTCCGTCTCACGCATTTCGACGACGGCAGCCTGCAGCTCGACGACGCACTCACGGGCCGCGCCGTCAATCTCGGGGCCTTCGGGCCTTCGAACTTCACCGCGTTCGCCCGCCTGCTGCCCGAACCCGGAGCCGCCCGATGATCGCCTGGCTGAACGGCCGCACCACCGTCGAGGTGCCCTGCACCGTGGAGATCGAGCAGACGCCCGAGAGCCTCCACGCCCACGTCACCCTGGATGCCGCGTTCGAGATCGAACCCGGCGACGAGGTCCAGGTCCACGATTCCCCCGTGAGCGTGCCCTACGGCGAGCGTCTCGTCGTCCGCCGCACGGCCACGGTGATCCGGGCGGGGCGCCTGGAGCGGCTCTGGACCAAGCTCGCCGGACACCTCGAACTCACCGAGCTCTACGAAGTCAGCTTTTCCGAGAGGAGGCGCCTGTGACCGTCTCGACCCAGACTCCCGCCGTGCAGCCCCGATTCCCCATGAACGAGGGCACCAAGGCCGCGCAGGAGACCACCTTCCTGTCGCCGCGCTTCTACACCACGGATTTCGAGGAACTCGACCGCACGGATGTCGAGCCCGTACGGGCGGATTGGGACAAGCTCATCGCGGAACTCCGCGCCGATCCGAACAAGCGCCACTTCACCCGCAACGCCGATTTCGACGCCGACATGTCCGGCCTCGACCCGGAACTCCGCAAGGAGTTCATGGACTTCCTCGTCTCGTCCATCACCGCCGAGTTCTCGGGCTGCGTGCTCTACGCCGAGATGCGCAAGCGGGCGAAGAACCCCGATATCCGCGAGCTGTTCGGCTTCATGAGCCGCGACGAAGCCCGGCACGCCGGCTTCATCAACGACGTGTTGAAGGATTTCGGCATCGGGGTGGATCTCGGCTTCCTGACGAAATCGAAGAAATATACCTTCTTCCGGCCGAAATTCATCTTCTACGCCACCTATTTGTCGGAGAAGATCGGCTACGCCCGCTACATCACCATCTTCCGTGAACTGGAGCGCAACCCAGAACGGCGCTTTCACCCGATCTTCAAGTGGTTCGAGAAGTGGTGCAACGACGAGTTCCGCCACGGCGAGGCCTTCGCGCTGCTCATGCGCGCGAACCCGAAGCTCACGACGGGCGTGAACCGCTACTGGATCAAGTTCTTCCTGCTTGCGGTCTTCGCCACCATGTATGTCCGCGACCATTGCCGCCCGGCCTTCCACAAGGCGCTGGGGGTCGATCCCACCGACTACGACTTCAAGGTGTTCCGCATCACCTCGGAGATCTCGAAGCAGACCTTCCCCCTCACCCTCGACCTCGAGAACCCGAAGTTTCGCCAGGCCCTGGACCGGCTGCTCGCCTGCTCCAACGGCATCGCCGACGCCAAGGCGCGGGGCGGGCTCGTGGGTAAGCTCAAGCACGGGGCCTGGATCGCGGCGTCTGCCGTGAACTTCGCCCGGCTCTATGCGCTCCCCACCCTCGACAACCCGATGCCGGCCGAAATCCGCCTCGAGCCGGTCTGGTAGCATGGCCGCCTACGCCGTCCCGATCCTCTACGCGGTGGTGATCTGGTGGTTTTCCACCGGACTCATCATCCTGCTCGATCACCGGCCGCGCTCCACCCATCCCTGGAGCATGGCGGCCGGAACCCTTGTTCTCGCCGCCGCCCTCTGGGCCATCGGCGCCAGCGCCTCCGACACCAGCGAGGCGGGCGCCTACACCGCCTTCACCGGCGCGCTCCTCGTCTGGGGCTGGCAGGAGATGAGCTACTACATGGGCTTCGTCTCGGGGCCCTCCGCCAAGGCGTGCCCGCCGGGGGCGCGGGGCTTCGCCCGCTTCCGCGCGGCGCTCGCCACCAGCCTGTGGCACGAAGCGGCGATCCTCCTCGGGGGCCTCGCCATCCTGGGCCTGACCTGGGGCGGCCCCAACCGGTTCGCCCTGTGGACCTACCTGATCCTCGCCGGCATGAATCTCTCGGCCCGGCTGAACATGTTCCTCGGGGTCCGCAACCTCAACGCCGAGTTCCTGCCGGAGCATCTCGGCTACCTCGCGGGTTTCCTGCGCAACCGGCCCATGAACCCCCTGTTCCCGGTCTCCGTCGTTCTCGCCGGGCTCGGGACCGTGTGGCTGGCCCAGGCCGCCTTGGGCGAGGGGATCGACGCCCACGAGCGCGTCGGCTTCACCGTCGTCACCGCCCTGATGGCCCTCGCCACCCTGGAACACGGCTTCCTCATGCTGCCGCTGCCCTCGGCCGCCCTGTGGCAGTGGAGCCTGCCGGGGAAGGGGGCCGAGGCCGTCGCCGCGCCCGTGCAGGGGGGCGTCGCGTACGGCACGCCGCCCTCGGCCCCAGTCCTCGCGACGCGGAGCCGGGACGCCCAGGAAACCGCCGGTTGAGCAACGCAGCGCGAAGACGAGCACCGGACCGCGACCGCACACAACGAACGGGAAGGGGACAGGCCATGAACTACGAAGACTTCTTCGCCGCCGAGCTCCACGGTCTCCATCGGGAGGGCCGCTACCGGGTGTTCACGGACCTCGAGCGCCACAACGGCCGCTTTCCCCACGCCACCCACCACACGCCCACGGGCACCCGGCCCGTGACGGTGTGGTGCTCCAACGATTACCTCGGCATGGGCCAGCACCCGGCGGTGCTCGCCGCCATGCACGGGGCCCTCGACCGCTGCGGCGCCGGAGCCGGCGGCACCCGCAACATCTCGGGCACCAACCATTATCACGTGCTGCTGGAGCGGGAACTCGCCGACCTCCACGGCAAGGAGGCAGCCCTCCTGTTCACCTCGGGCTATGTCTCGAACTGGGCGGCCCTGGGCACGCTGGCGGGCAAGCTGCCGAACTGCGCCGTGTTCTCGGATTCCGAGAATCACGCCTCGATGATCGAGGGCATCAAGGCGAGCCGGGCCGAGCGCCACATCTTCCGCCACAACGATCCGGAGGACCTCGACCGCAAGCTGCGCCTCGTCGATCCGGCCCGGCCGAAGCTCGTGGCCTTCGAGTCGGTCTATTCCATGGATGGCGACATCGCCCCCATCGCCGAGATCTGCGACGTCGCCGAGGCCCACGGCGCGCTCACCTACCTCGACGAGGTCCACGCCGTCGGCCTCTACGGCGCGCGCGGCGGCGGCATCTCGGAGCGGGAGGGCCTCGCCCACCGCCTCGACGTCATCGAGGGGACGCTCGGCAAGGCGTTCGCCGTGCATGGCGGCTACATCACCGCCTCGGTCAAGCTCTGCGACTTCGTGCGCAGCTTCGCCTCGGGCTTCATCTTCACCACCTCGCTCCCCCCCGCCGTGGCGGCCGGGGCGGCGGCCAGCATCCGTCACCTTAAGGCGAGCGGCAGCGAGCGGGCGCGGCACCAGGAGCGGGTCGCCACCGTCCGCGCACGGCTCGACGCGGCCGGCATTCCTTGCCTGCCCAACGACAGCCACATCGTGCCCGTGATGGTCTGCGATCCGGTGCTGTGCAAGGCGATCAGCGACACCCTGCTCGACGAGTTCGGCATCTACGTCCAGCCGATCAACTATCCCACGGTTCCCCGCGGCACCGAGCGCCTGCGGATCACCCCGTCGCCCCTGCATTCCGATGCCGATATCGACCACCTCGTGGGCGCTTTGAGCACGATCTGGGGGCGGATGGGCGTCGAGCGCGTCGCCGCCGAATAGAACCCCGCCCGCTCGGGCCCTGCGGGGCCGGAGCGCCCACCACGCGTCGAGGCAAAGGGGACTCAAGACCATGATCGTCAACGGATCGACCCGAGCGATGTCCCGTGAACCGGCCTCCCTTCCGCATCTGACCGCGCAGATCGGCACGATCCGCGTGTCCGACCGCGCGAAATCCCCCCGGCCGGACACGGTCCCGCATTCGGCGCCTTCCGTATTTCCATTCTCGGCCATCGTCGGCCAGGACGAGATGCGACAGGCGCTCCTCATCGCGGCCGTGGACCCGTCCGTCGGCGGCGTGCTGGTGTTCGGCGACCGGGGAACGGGCAAGTCGACGGCGATCCGGGGGCTCGCCGCCCTGCTGCCGCCGATGCGGGCCGTGGTCGGGTGCCCCTATGCCTGCGATCCCGCCCGGCCGGGCGACCTGTGCCCCCGCTGCCGCGACCATGCCGGCGCCCTCGAAACCCACGCCGTACCCGTCCCCGTGGTGGATCTGCCGCTCGGCGCCACGGAGGACCGGGTTGTGGGCGCCCTCGACCTCGAACGCGCCCTGGCCCACGGGCAGAAGGCGTTCGAGCCGGGCCTGCTGGCGCGGGCCAACCGGGGCTTCCTCTACATCGACGAGGTCAATCTGCTTGACGATCACCTCGTGGACCTCCTCCTCGACGTGGCGGCCTCCGGGGTGAACACCGTCGAGCGCGAGGGCCTGAGCCTCCGTCACCCCGCCCGTTTCGTGCTGGTGGGCAGCGGCAACCCGGAGGAGGGGGAGTTGCGGCCCCAGCTCCTCGACCGCTTCGGCCTCGCCGTCGAGGTGACGACGCCGACGGATCTGCCGACCCGGATCGACGTGGTGCGCCGGCGCGACGCCTACGAGCACGATTCCACGGCCTTCCGTGCCGCCTATGCCGCGGCGGACGAGGCCATCCGCGAAAACCTGACCCGGGCTCGCGCGCATCTGCCGTCCCTCACCGTGCCCGACGCGACCCTGGAGGCGGCGGCCCGCCTCTGCCTCGCCCTCGGCACCGACGGCCTGCGCGGCGAGCTCACCCTCATGCGCACGGCCCGGGCGCTGGCCGCCCTGGAGGGGGCCGAGACCGTCGGCCGCGACCACCTCGCCCGCATCGCGCCGGCCGCCCTGCGCCATCGCCTGCGCCGCAATCCCCTCGACGAATCCGGCTCCACGGCGCGCGTGGCCCGCGCCGTGGCGGAGGTTCTCGCCCCGTGACCGCCTGGGCCGATGCGCTCCGCGTCGCGCGGCTCGCGGCGGCGGATCCGCACGGGCTCGGCGGCGTCGTGGTCCATGCCGGGGCCGGCCCCGTGCGCGATGCCTGGCTCGCGGCCCTGCGGGACGCCCTGACGGCGGCGCGGCCCCTGCGGCGGATGCCCGGCAGCATCACCGATGCCCGCCTCCTCGGCGGCCTCGACCTGCCCGCCACCCTGGCGGCCGGGCGTCCCGTGGCCGAAGCGGGGCTTCTCGCCGAGACCGATGGCGGCCTCCTCGTGGTGCCCATGGCCGAACGCCTGTCGCCCGGCCTCGCCGCCCGTCTCGCCGCGACCCTCGACGACGGCATCGTGCGGGTGGAGCGCGACGGGCTCGGCGAGAGCCGCCCGGCCCGCCTCGGCGTGATTCTTCTCGACGAGGGGCAGGGCGACGACGCCCCCGTGTCACCGGCGCTCGCCGACCGTCTCGCCTTCCACATCGACCTCTCTGACATCGCCCTGGGCGACCTCACGCCCCCCGAGGCAGCGTCCCTGGGGGAGGATGAATCCGGAAAGCCCGTCGCGGATGCGGCGGCGGTCCTGTGTCAGGCGGCGCAAGCCCTCGGCATCGCCTCCCTGCGCGGCCCCCTCCTGGCGATGCGGGTCGCCCGCCTCCTCACCGGCGGCCGCGATCCGACCGAGGCAGCGAGCATCCTCGCCGCCCGCCTCGTCCTCGCCCCCCGGGCGACGCAGACGCCGACCCTCGACGAAACGGACGCGGCGTCGGACGATTCCTCGCCCGAGACACCGGCTCCGGACGAGCGGGCGCCCGAAACCGAGGCGGCCCCGGGGGAAGGTCCCTCCCTCGAACAACGCCTCGTCGAGGCCGTCCGCGCCGTCCTGCCGCCCGGCCTCCTGGCGCAAGGTCTCGAAGCGGGAAGCCGTCCCCGCCAGCCCCGGCCGGGCAAGGCGGGGATCGCCGCCGCCTCGCGAACGGGGCGGCCCACGGGCGCGCGGGCCGGCGCCCCCCGCCACGGACGCCTCGATCTCATCGAGACCCTGCGGGCCGCCGCCCCCTGGCAGCGCCTGCGCCGAGGGGAGGGTGCGACCCCCGATTCGCGGCGCATCCGGATCCGCCCGGAGGACCTTCGGATCACCCGTTTCGCGCAGCGTAGCGAGACCACGACGATCTTCGCCGTCGACGCCTCGGGCTCGGCCGCCCTCGAACGCCTCGCCGAAGCGAAGGGCGCCGTCGAGCTGCTCCTGGCCGAGGCCTATACCCGCCGCGACCGGGTCGCCGTGCTGGCGTTTCGCGGGACGGGGGCCGAGTTGATCCTCCCCCCCACCCGAGCCCTGGCCCGGGCCCGCCGCAGCCTCGGCGCCCTGCCGGGCGGCGGCGGCACGCCGCTCGCCGCCGGCCTCGACGCGGCGGCGGACCTCGCCCGCACCGTGCGGCGGGGCGGGGGAGCGCCCCTGGTGGTGGTGCTCACCGATGGACGCGCCAACGTCACCCGCACCGGCACCGCCGGCCGGGCCCAGGCCGGGGCGGAGGCGCTGGCGGCGGCGGCTTCCTTGCGCGGGGAGGGCGTGCGGACGCTCCTCATCGACACCGCGGCCCGGCCGCAGGAGTCCGCCCGCCGCCTCGCCGAGGCCATGGGCGGGCGCTACCTGCCCTTGCCCTATGCCGATGCCGGGGCGATGCGCGACGCCGTCCGGACGGCGCGCTAGGAAGCGCCATGGCGACGCCGAGCGACAGACCCCTCTGGGCGCGAGACGGCGCGGACTGGCCGCATCGGGAGGCGAGCCGGTTCGTCGCGGCATCCAACCTCACCTGGCACGTCCAGACCTTCGGTCGGGCGGGGGCGCCCGCGCTCCTGCTCCTCCACGGCACCGGCGCGGCGACCCATTCCTGGCGCGGTCTCGCGCCGCTGCTCGCCGAACACGTCTTCGTCGTGGCCCCGGACCTGCCCGGCCACGGCTTCAGCGATCCGCTTCCCCCCGCGCGCCTGTCCCTCCCCGGCATGGCGGCGGCCATCGGCGATCTCCTCGACCATCTGGAGATCGCGCCCGAGATCGCCGTCGGCCATTCGGCGGGTGCCGCCCTCCTCGCGCGCCTATGCCTCGACGGGCGGATCTCACCACGCCACCTCGTCGCCCTCAACGGGGCGCTGACTCCGTTCCCCGGCCTCGCCGCGGTGCTGTTTCCGAGTCTCGCCCGGATGCTGTTCCTCAACCGGGTGACCCCAAAAATCTTCGCCTGGACCGCCGACCGCCCGGCGGTGGAGCGCCTGATCCGCGGCACCGGCTCGCGCCTCGACGCGGAGGGGCTCGACCTCTACCGCCGCCTGTTCCGCTGCCCCGGCCATGTCGCCGGCGCCCTTGGCATGATGGCAAATTGGGATCTGGCGGCCCTCGACCGCGCCTTGCCCCGCCTCACCGTGCCCACCACCCTGGTGGTGGGCGGGAACGACCGGGCGATCGCCCCCGAAACCGCCTTCGCGCTGCAAAACCGTCTGCCTCGGGCACGGGTGGATCTGCTGCGCAATCTCGGCCACCTCGCCCATGAGGAAGCGCCTGGAGCGGTGGCCGAAATCATCCGCCGACTCGTCCCGCCGCCGGTCGAGACCTGAGCGCAAAACAGCGCTTGCGCGTCCACGAAGACGCGGATTAGTGTCAGATTATGTTGACACTCGCTGACATCCCGGATGCCGTGACGCCCGCGAAGCCGCGCCCCCATGCGGTGGTGATCGGCTCCGGCTTTGGCGGTCTCGCGGCGGCGATCCGTCTGGGTGCCCGGGGCTACCGGGTCACGGTGCTGGAGCGCCTGGAGCAGTCCGGCGGCCGCGCCCGGGTCCACCGCCAGGACGGCTTCACGTTTGACGCCGGCCCGACCATCGTCACTGCGCCGTTCCTATTCGAGGAACTGTGGCGCCTGTGCGGACGACGCATGGCGGACGATGTCACCCTCGCGCCGATGCTGCCGTTCTACCGCATCCGCTTCGACGACGGCGCCACCTTCGACTACAGCGGCGACCCCGTCGCCATGCGGGCAGAGGTGGCGAAGTTTTCCCCCCGGGACGTCGCCGGCTACGAGGCTTTCATGGCCCGCTCGGAGGCGATCTGCCGGGTCGGGTTCGAGGAACTCGGCCACGTCCCGTTCTCCTCCGTCACCGACATGATCCGGATCATGCCGAGCCTGCTGCGCCTCGGCGGCCACCGCTCCGTCTACGACCTCGTGGCGAGCCATATTCGCGACGAACGCCTGCGGACGGTCTTCTCCTTCCACCCCCTCCTCATCGGCGGCAGCCCATTCCGGGCGAGCGCGATCTACTGCCTCATCGCCCATCTCGAACGGCGCTGGGGCGTGCATTTCGCCATGGGGGGCACCGGCCGGCTGGTGGCCGGCCTGTGCGACCTCATTCGGGGGCAGGGCGGAACCCTGCGCTGCCATGCCGACGTCGCCCGCATCACCGTCACAGCGGGCCGGGCGACGGGTGTCACCCTGGCCGATGGGGAAGCGATCCCCGCCGACATCGTCGTCTCGAACGCCGATTCGGCCTTCACCTACGGAACGCTGCTGGGCGGAAGCACCCGGCGCTGGAGCGCGAACCGGCTCAAGCGCGCCCATTCCTCCATGGGCCTGTTCGTCTGGTACTTCGGCACGGCGAAAAAATTCCCGGATGTCGCCCACCACACCATCCTGTTGGGGCCGCGCTATCGTGGGCTCATCGACGACATCTTTTCCAAGAAGCACTTGGCGAAGGATTTTAGCCTCTACCTGCACCGGCCCACCGCCACGGACCCGTTGCTGGCTCCGCCCGGCCACGATGCGTTCTACGTCCTGTCGCCGGTGCCGAACCTCGACGGCGGCCAGGACTGGGCCACCCTGGCCGAGCCGTATCGGCGCGCCATCGCGCAGCACCTCGAAGCCACGGTGATGCCCGGCCTGTCGGAATCCCTCGTGACCTCGCGGGTGACGACGCCCCGCGACTTCGCCGACGATTTCCTCAGCTTCCGGGGATCGGGCTTCGGCCTGGAGCCGGTGCTGACGCAATCGGCGTGGTTCCGGCCGCACAACGCGTCCGAGAACGTCCGCAACCTCTTCCTCGTCGGAGCCGGCACCCATCCGGGGGCCGGGCTTCCGGGCGTCCTCTCCTCTGCCCGAGTCCTCGATTCCGTGGTGCCGGATGCGCGTGTCTTCGCCTGAGGCCATGAGGCCGTCCTTCTGGGCCATCCCGACCCCCGAGCGGGCACCCCTGTGGCGGCTGCCCCACGCCGATGCCGACGACCGGGCCGCCTGCCGGGCCGCGATCCGGACGGGCTCGCGGAGCTTCTTCGCCGCCTCGGCCCTGCTGCCGGGGCGGGTGCGGCGCCCGGCCTACGGGCTCTACGCCTTCTGCCGCCTGTCCGACGACGCCGTCGATGGCGTGGCGCCCGGTGCCCGGGGGGCGGCCGTGGCCCGCCTCGCCGCGCGCCTGTCGCGGGCCTATGAGGGGCGCCCGGCCGACGCACCGGCCGACCGGGCGCTCGCCGACCTCGTCGTCGCCCACGCCATCCCGCGTGCCCTGCCGATGGCGCTCATCGAAGGGCTCGCCTGGGACGCGGAAGGCCGCCGCTACGCGACCCTGTCCGACCTCACGGCCTACGCCGCGCGGGTGGCGGCCAGCGTCGGCGCGACCATGACCCTCATCATGGGGGCGCGCGATCCGGCCGTCCTCGCCCGGGCCTGCGACCTCGGCGTCGCCATGCAGTTCACCAACATCGCCCGAGACGTCGGCGAGGATGCCCGCGCCGGTCGGCTCTATCTGCCCCTCGACTGGCTGAGAGAGGCAGGAATCGATCCGGACGCCTTCCTGGCCGATCCGCGCCCGAGCCCGGCCCTGGCGGGCGTCGTCGCCCGCCTGCTCAGCGTCGCCGACGACCTCTATATCCGCGCGGAAGCCGGCCTGTCCGGCCTGCCGCGCGGCTGCCGCCCGGCGATCCGCGCGGCCCGGCTGATCTACGCCGAGATCGGCCGCGAACTCGAACGCCAGGGCCTCGATCCGGTGAGCACCCGTGCCCGGGTCGAAGGTCGGCGCAAGGCCACGCTTCTCGCCCGGGCCGCCTTCACACCCGCTTGGACCGATCCAGCGCACCGGGATGCCCCGCCCCTCGCGGAGGTGACGTTCCTCGTCGCGGCCGTGACGGCCCAACCGGTCGCCACCGGCCCCGCCTGGTGGGATGTCCCCGGCCGGATGGCCTGGGTCCTCGATCTCGTCGAAACCCTGCGCGAGCGCGAGGCCTTCGCCGGCCCCGGCCTCGCCTGCGGGGAGACAGCGCGCATCGGCCCGTGAGCGATCCGTTCTTCGCCGCCCTCGATATCGGCCTCGTCTTCGCCCTGGCCCTCGGCCTCGCCCTCTGGCAGCTCGTATCCCTCAAGCGCGGGATACGACGGGATCGGGAGGCGGCGGCCCGGGCCGAAGCCTCCCCCGACCCGGACCGGGAGCGGGGGTGACCCGCTTCGTGCCCGCCCTCACGTCAGCGGGCGCGGCATCCGGAACGGCAGCATCCAGCGCACCAGGGGGTTCTTGAACCGGTCCAGGGACAGGCTCTCGTGGACCGGCCGCACGGCCTCCCCGCACAGCCGCGTCTCCAGCAGCGAACGGGAATAGAACGGTGTATCCTCGAAGGTCCGGACCACCCGCGCCCGTCCGTCGTCGCTGCGGGTCGCGCGCGGCATCCGCCACAGGCGCGTCGCCGGCAGGGCGGCGGGATGAGGCGGGTCGATGTCCCGGGGTGCACCCGTACCGTCGAAGCGCAGGGACAGGTTCTGGGTGGTGCCGTCGCGGCGGCGCACATCGTAGAGGATCGCCGCACCGTCGGTCAGGTCGGCCCGGCACCAGGTCCAATCCGAAAAGGCGTCCTCCAGGGGGGTGTCGCCGTGGTTGGTGTCGAAATAGGCGGTGCCGGTCCAGGCGAGCGCCGGCTCCGTGAGTTGCACCGTGACGGGCGAGGACGGCGCCATCGGCCACCAGCGATGCTGGCCCCGCGCATCGAGGGTGAACGGGCCGGGGGTGAGGCCCGTGGGCCGCACCCGCACGGTGCCGCGCACCCCCGTCGGAATCGGCGCCGTGACCTCGTCGAGGGTGATGGTGAGCGTGGTGCCGTCCCATGCGAGGTCGCTCGGCCCGATGGCGAGATGCGTCGCGTCCCGTGAGACGGCGCCGCGCCCGCGCTCGGTCATGCAGAACCGGTTCGCACGCTCGCCATAGAGCACGACGTTGACGGCGCAGTGCCGGAACGGGTCGCGGCTGAGATCCCAGGCATAATAGGGCGAGAACACCGATCCGATGAAGGCGATGATGGTCAGCCCCTGTCGACCGTCGTCGCTCAGGGCGTCGACGTACCACCAGACGTAGCCGCCCCGGCCGACCGGCGTGTCGAAGCGCGGGCGGTGGCCCGATCCGCCAGCAGGCTGTCCGCCGCCAGCCGCCCCGACTGGGCCGCCATCGGCACCCCCGGCCCCGGATGGACGCTGCCCCCCGCCAGGTACAGGCCCGGGATCGCCGTGCGCGCGCCCGGCCGCCGGAACGACGCCATCCACCCGTGCGAGGCCCGGCCGTAGAGGGCGCCCCCCGTCCCCGGAAACAACGCCCCGAACTCCGCCGGTCCCGTCGTCACCGTGGCGGGCGTCTCGCTCAGCGTCAGACCACAGGCTCCCAGGCGACGATGCAGGTCGGTCTTGCATTGGGCGATCTCCGAAGGCGTGACGGCGCCGCCCGCCGGCGCATTGACGAGGCAGAGCAGGCGCTCAGAACCGGGATCCTCCGGCGCCCCGTCGCCCCGGTCGTGGGCGCAGACATAGACGGTGGGATCGGCGGGCAGCCGCCCGCTGGCGAGGGCGTCGAACTCGGCGGCGTAATCGCCCGAAAAGAACACCGTGTGGCGCAGGAGCGGGAAGCCCTCGGCGCGGGCGTTCATGCACAGGGTCACGGCCGAGAGCGAGCGCTCGGCCGGCGGAACCCGCTCGGCCGCCTTCGTGACCGGGGCGCCGAACAAGCCGTCCGCCAGGGCCGCGGCGTCGGCGTTGCAGATCACGGCGTCCGCCGGGATGCGCTCGCCATCGGCGAGGTCGACGCCGACGACACCCGTGCGGTCGGTGACGATGCGGGCCACGGGCGCCTCGGTCCGAAGGTGGGCGCCGTTCGCGACGGCGAGGTCCGAGACCGCCCGCGCCAGGGCGCTCAGGCCCCCCGCCACGTGCCAGACCCCTTGCGATTCGACATGGGCCACGAGCATCAGGGTCGCGGGCGCCCGGAAGGGCGAGGCGCCGCAATAGGTGGCGTAGCGCCCGAACAGCTGCCGCAGACGCGGATCGGAGAAATATTCGCCCAGGGCCGACCACAGGGTGGTGAAGGGCTGGATGCGCCAGAGGTCGCCGAGGCCCGTCAATCCGGCCCGGCGGGTGAGGCCGACGGGGCTCGGCCGCTGCCCCCGGATGAACGGCTCTTCCAGGGTTCGGTAGACCGCCGCGGCCCGAGCCCGGAACCGGTCGTAACCCTCGGCCTCCCGGGCACCCGCGAAGGTCCCGATGGCGTCGCGGGAGGCGTTCGGGTCGGCGAACAGGTCGAGGTGCCCGTCCGGCCCCCAGGCGTGCCGGGCGAGGATCGCCGCCGGCGCGAGGGCCACCCGGTCGTCGAGACAGGCGCCGCATTCCGAAAAGATCTCGTCGAACACCCAGCGCATGGTGAACACCGTCGGGCCCGCCTCCACGGGCAGCCCGTCGACGGACACGCTGCGCATCTTGCCGCCGGGGCGGGACGCGCGCTCCAGCACGGTGACGTCGAGGCCCGCATGGGCGAGCCGCAGGGCCGCCACGAGTCCGCCGATGCCTGCTCCGATCACGACAACCCGCACACGCGGCCCCTTCCAGCCCAAAACCGTCTCTTGCGAGTGTCAATATTATCTGACACTTTTTCACGACAAGTCAAAGCACCAAACATCGACAATCGGGAGAGACGTGGGATGGACACCAGCCGTCGCATCGAGAGCGCCCTCGACACCGCCGTCGCCCACGCGGAAGCGCCCGGCGCTCCGCCGCGCCTCGCCGAGGCGATCCGCTACGCGGTGTTCCCAGGCGGCCATCGCATTCGCCCCCGCCTCTGCCTGTCCGTCGCCCGGGCCTGTGGCGACGACGATCCGGCGGCCTCCGACGCGGCGGCGGCGGCCATCGAGTTGCTGCACTGCGCGTCCCTGGTCCATGACGATCTGCCGTGCTTCGACGACGCGCCCCTGCGCCGGGGACAGCCCTCCGTCCACGCGGCCTTCGGGGCACCCCTGGCGGTTCTTACCGGGGATGCCCTCATCGTCCTGGCTTTCGAGACCCTGGCCCGGGGCGCGTCGCGCTCGTCCGGGCGCCTCGCCGCCCTGGTCGGCCTCCTCGCCCGAGCCGCCGGGGCCCCCAACGGCATCGTGGCGGGCCAGGCGTGGGAATCGGAGCCCACGGTAGCCCTTTCCGAGTACCAGCAGGCCAAGACCGGCGCCCTGTTCGCCGCCGCCACGGTCACGGGCGCGGCCGCCGCCGGCGCGTCGGCCCTGCCGTGGCGCCTCCTCGGCGAATGCCTCGGCGAGGCCTATCAGGTGGCCGACGACCTGCGCGACGTGGCCTGCCGCCAGGAGGAGGTGGGCAAGCCCGTCGGTCGGGATGCGACCCTCGGCCGTCCCAACGCCGCCGCCCTTCTGGGCATGGGTGGGGCGTTTGCCCGCCTGAAGCGCCTCGCCCGCGAGGCCGTGGAGGTGATCCCGGCCTGTCCCGGCGCCGACGTGCTCCGGGCCGAGATCGAGGCCCAGACCCGGCTGTTCCTGCCGGCGAGCCTCGCGCGGGAACTGGCCTGACGGCGGCCCCGCCATGGCTCACGCGGAAGCGACAGCCCAGACCGTCAGCGCGAACGAGCACCACGCGGCCGCGCCGGTGAAGGCGTCGTGGCGGGCCCGGTGGCGGGCCTTCCGTAGCCGCACCATCGCCAGGCCCGGCTTCCAGCGCTGGGCGGCCGGCTTCCCCCTCACGCGCAGGATCGCCCAGGCCAACACCCGTGCCCTGTTCGACCTGTGCGCCGGGTTCGTCTATTCGCAAACCCTGTTCGCCTGCATCCGCCTCGACCTGTTCCACCTCCTGACCGACGCCCCCCTGACGGCGGACGCCGTGGCCGCGCGGACCGGCCTCGGACCGGCACAAGCCGAACGCCTCCTCAAGGCTGCGACCGCCCTCGACCTCCTGGGCCGCCTGCCCGACGGCCGGTTCACCCTGGCCGACCTCGGTGCGGCCCTCGTCGGCAACCCGTCCGTCGCGGCGATGATCGAGCATCACGCCCTGCTCTATGCCGACCTCGCCGACCCCGTCGCCCTCCTGCGGGGGGAGGCCGGCGCCACCCGTCTGTCGCGATACTGGGCCTATGCCGATGCCGCCCGGGGCGACCCCGCGAATGCCGCCCCCGTGGCGGCCTACGGCGCCCTCATGGGCGCCTCGCAGGACCTGATCGCGGACGACATTCTCGAGGCTTATCCCCTGCGGGGTCATCGCCGCCTCCTCGATGTCGGTGGCGGGGAGGGGGCGTTCCTGAAGCGGGCGGCCGCCCACGCGCCCGATCTCCGCCTCATGCTGTTCGACCTTCCCGCCGTGGCGGCACGGGCGGCGGCGGGCTTCACCGAAGCGGGTCTCGGAACCCGGGCCGAGACCTTCGGCGGCGCCTTCCCTGACGATCCCTTGCCGCGCGGGGCCGATGCCGTCTCCCTCGTGCGGGTGGTCCACGACCACGACGACGACAAGGTTCTCGCCCTCCTGCGCGCGGCCCATGCGGCCCTTGCCCCCGGCGGCACCCTGCTCATCGCCGAACCCATGGCCGGCACGCCGGGCGCCGAGGCGATGGCGGACGCTTATTTCGGCTTCTACCTCCTCGCCATGGGCAGCGGCCGTTGCCGCACGGCGATGGAGCTGACGCATCTCCTGTCCAAGGCCGGCTTCGGACGCATCCGCGAAATTCCCACCCGCCGCCCCTTCCTCGTTCGCCTCATCGCGTCAAACAGGTTGGACGGCGACGCATGTAAGTAATGCTTGACGATCCTTTGTGTCTATCTAGGATGACACATCCGAGCCGTGCTTCGGCGGCTTCAAGACAGGGAGGGTCGGACCATGCAGGCGCGTGCCATCGTCCTCCATGAGCCGGGACGGATCGCCCTCAACACCCTCGCCCTCGACGCCCCCGGCCCGGCCGATGCCGTCATCGCCGTGCGCTGGAGCGGCATCAGCACCGGCACGGAGCGCCTGCTCTGGTCGGGCCGGATGCCGTCCTTCCCCGGCATGGGATACCCCCTGGTGCCCGGCTACGAATCCGTCGGCACGGTCGTCGCGGCCGGGGCGGATTCGGGCGTCAGCCCGGGACAAACCGTGTTCGTGCCGGGCGCCCGCTGCTTCGGCCCCGTGCGCGGTCTGTTCGGGGGCGCCGCCTCGCACCTCGTCAGCGCCGGCGCCCGCCTCGTGCCCCTCGATCCCGCCCTGGGGGAGCGCGGCATCCTCATGGCCCTGGCGGCGACGGCCCGGCACGCCCTCGGGTCCGTCGCGTCCGGCCCCTCGCTCATCGTCGGCCACGGGGTGCTCGGGCGCCTCCTCGCCCGCCTCACCGTAGCGGCTGGCGGCACGCCGGTGGTGTGGGAGACCGACGCTCTTCGGGCTCAAGGTGGAGAGGGCTACGCCGTCCTCCACCCGGAAGCCGATCCACGGCGCGATTACGCCACGATCACGGATGCCAGCGGCGATGCCGGGCTCCTCGACACACTGATCGGGCACCTCGCTCCCGGGGGCGAGATCGTGCTCGCCGGCTTCTACGAGGCCCCGCTGGCCTTCACCTTTCCCCCCGCCTTCCTGCGCGAGGCCCGGATTCGGGTCGCGGCGCAGTGGAAGCCGGAGGATCTGGCCACCGTCGTGACCCTCGTCGCGTCGGGGTGTCTGTCCCTCGACGGCCTCGTCACTCATCGCCAGCCCGCTGCCAACGCGGCGCAAGCCTATCGCACGGCCTTCGGCGAGCCCGCCTGCCTCAAGATGATCCTCGATTGGAGTGCCGCATGAACATGCACCTGAACGGCGCCGCCCTGAAGGCATCCGAGGCCCTGCGGGCGGAGGCCGGCGTCGAGCCCGATCCCGTGCCTGTGACCGCCACCAAGGCGACGCAGATCATCGCGATCTACGGCAAGGGCGGCATCGGCAAATCGTTCACGCTCGCCAATCTCAGCTACATGATGGCCCAGCAGGGCAAGAAGGTGCTGCTCATCGGCTGCGATCCGAAGAGCGACACGACGTCTCTTCTCTTCGGCGGCCGGGCCTGCCCGACGATCATCGAGACGTCCACCAAGAAAAAGCTCGCGGGTGAAGCCGTCGCCATCGGCGACGTCTGCTTCAAGCGCGACGGCGTCTACGCCATGGAGCTCGGCGGACCGGAGGTCGGGCGCGGCTGCGGCGGACGCGGCATCATCCACGGCTTCGAGTTGCTGGAAAAGCTCGGCTTCCACGAATGGGGCTTCGACTACGTGCTGCTGGACTTCCTCGGCGACGTGGTCTGCGGCGGCTTCGGCCTGCCGATCGCCCGCGACATGTGCCAGAAGGTCATCGTCGTCGGCTCCAACGATCTGCAATCCCTCTACGTCGCCAACAACGTCTGCTCGGCGGTGGAGTATTTCCGCAAGCTCGGCGGCAATGTCGGCGTCGGCGGCCTCGTCATCAACAAGGACGACGGCACCGGCGAGGCCCAGGCCTTCGCCGCCGCCGTCGGCATCCCGATCCTGGCCTCGATCCCGGCCGACGATGACATCCGCAAGAAGAGCGCGAATTACGAGATCATCGGTCGCCCCGAGAGCCCGTGGGGAGGCCTCTTCGCCGACTTGGCGCAGAACGTCCACGAGGCTGCGCCCAACCATCCGACGCCACTCACCCAGGACGGGCTGCTCGGTTTGTTCAAGGGCGAGGCGGTCGGCCGGGGCGTCACCCTGGTGCCGGCCACCTTCGAGGACATGTGCGGCACGGCCGAGGTCGTGAAGCCGTCCCTCGAAGTCATCTACGACGAGGTCTGACCGCATGGCCGTCACCCTCGACATCGCGGACCTTCGCGCCAGGGCGACGCGCCCTGTCTCCACCCTGCCGCCCGCCGCCCCGGAGGGCGTGAATCTCGCCGCCACGCAGGGCGACGGCCTCGGCTGTCACTCCGGAAAGGCGACGATGCGGGCGGCGGCAGAAGTCAACGGCCTGTCGGAAACCCTCGAGCAGCTCCGGCAGGATTATCCGGCCGGCCCGCACGACCAACCCCAGAGCATGTGCCCGGCCTTCGGGTCCCTGCGCGTCGGCCTGCGGATGCGCCGGACGGCGACGATCCTCTCAGGGTCTGCCTGCTGCGTCTACGGTCTCACCTTCACGGCGCATTTCTACGGAGCGAAGCGGACGGTCGGCTACGTGCCGTTCAATTCCGAGACCCTGGTGACGGGAAAGCTGTTCGAAGACATCCGCGCGGCGGTGTTCGATGTGGCGAAACCCGCCGATTACGACGCCGTCGTGGTGATCAACCTGTGCGTCCCCACCGCCTCCGGCGTGCCCCTGCGGCTCCTGCCGAAGCAGATCGACGGGGTCCGTATCATCGGCATCGACGTGCCCGGTTTCGGCGTTCCGACCCACGCCGAGGCCAAGGACGTGCTCGCCGGGGCCATGCTGAAATTCGCCCGGACGGAGGCCGAGCAGGGGCCGGTGCAGGCCCCCCGGACGGGTCGCGCCGAACGCCCCACGGTGACGCTGCTCGGCGAGATGTTCCCGGCCGACCCCGTGGTGATCGGCGGCCTCCTCGAACCGCTCGGCCTCGCCGCCGGCCCCGTCATTCCCACCCGCGAATGGCGCGAACTCTATGCCGCCCTCGACGGCGCGGCGGTGGCGGCGATCCATCCGTTCTACACCGCGTCGATCCGCGAGTTCGAACTGGCCGGCCGGCCCATCGTCGGCTCCGCCCCCGTGGGACACGACGGCACCGCCGACTGGCTCGACCGCATCGGCGAAGCCTGCGCCGTGCCCCGCGCCACGGTGGAAACCACGAAGAACCGGATGCTGCCGATGATCCGGGGGGCGCTCGCCGCGACTCCCATCAAAGGCCGCATCACCCTCTCGGGCTACGAGGGGTCGGAACTCCTCGTGGGGCGCCTCCTCGTCGAGAGCGGCGCGGATCTGCGCTACGTCGGCACCGCCTGCCCGCGGACGCCCCATTCGGACGCCGACCGCGAATGGCTCGAAGCGCGCGGCGTCACCGTTCGGTTCCGCGCCTCCCTCGAGGACGATCTCGCCGCCCTCATGGAGTTCCGGCCGGATCTCGCCATCGGCACCACCCCGGTGGTGCAGAAGGCGAAAGCCCTCGCGATCCCGGCGCTCTACTTCACCAACCTCATCTCGGCCCGCCCGCTCATGGGCGTCGCCGGGGCCGGGTCCCTCGCCAAGGTCATCAACGCGGCCATCGGCAACCGCCACCGCTTCGACACCATGCGGGACTTCTTCGCCGGCGTCGGCGAGGGCCATGCCGCCGGCATCTGGGAAGAGGTGCCGCAGCTGCGCACGGCCGTGGCCAGCGCCCCCCGGGGCAAGCCCGCTCACGATCCCATCGGGGAGATGGCCTGATGCTCGTCCTCGATCACGACCGGGCCGGCGGCTACTGGGGTGCCGTCTACGTCTTCACCGCCATCAAGGGCCTGCAGGTGGTCATCGACGGCCCCGTGGGCTGCGAGAACCTGCCCGTCACCTCGGTGCTGCACTACACCGACGCCCTGCCGCCGCACGAACTGCCCATCGTGGTCACGGGCCTGGCGGAAGAGGAACTCGGCCGGCACGGCACCGAAGCGGCGATGAAGCGGGCGCACGCCACCCTCGATCCGGGCCAGCCCAGCGTCGTCGTCACCGGCTCCATCGCCGAGATGATTGGCGGCGGCGTGACGCCCGAAGGCACCAATCTCCAGCGCTTCCTGCCGCGCACCATCGACGAGGACCAGTGGCAGGCCGCCGACCGGGCCATGGCCTGGCTCTGGCAGGAATACGGCGCGCGCAAATTCGCCAAGAAGGGCATCCCGGCCCGGCCGGCACGCAAGGACGGTGAGAAGCCCCGCGTCAACCTCATCGGCCCGGCCTACGGCACCTTCAACATGCCGTCCGACCTCGCCGAGATCCGCCGCCTCGTCGAGGGCATCGGCGCCGAGGTCAACCTCGTGTTTCCGTTGGGCTCGCACCTCGCCGACGTGCCCAAGCTCGTCAACGCCGACGCCAACATCTGCCTCTACCGCGAGTTCGGCCGCCTCCTCTGCGAGGCCCTGGGGCGGCCCTACCTCCAGGCCCCCATCGGCCTCCACGCCACGACGAAGTTCCTGCGCGCCCTGGGCGACATCCTCGGCCTCGATCCCGAGCCGTTCATCGAGCGCGAGAAGCACACCACCATCAAGCCGGTCTGGGACCTGTGGCGCTCCGTGACGCAGGACTTCTTCGGTACGGCGAGCTTCGGCATCGTGGCCAGCGAGACCTACGCACGGGGCGTGCGGCACTTCCTCGAAGACGAAATGGGGCTGCCCTGCCATTTCTCGGTGTCCCGGAGAGCCGGCGAGAAAACCGACAATGGAACGATCCGCGACCTGATCGCGAAACATCCGCCCCTCGTGCTGTTCGGATCGTTCAACGAGCGGATGTACGCGGCGGAAGCCGGAGCCCGGGCGGTCTTCGTCCCGGCCTCGTTCCCCGGCGCCATCATCCGCCGCCACACCGGCACGCCGTTCATGGGGTTCTCGGGCGCGACCTACCTCGTCCAGGAGGTCTGCAACGCCCTGTTCGACATGCTCTTCCACATCCTGCCGCTCGCCCGCGACATGGATGCCGTCGAGGCGACCCCGGCGCGGTTCCACCGAGAGCTGCCCTGGGACGAGGCGGCCCGGGCCGACCTCGACACCCTCGTGGACGCGCATCCTGTGCTCGTGCGGATCTCGGCGGCCAAGCGCCTGCGCGACGCCGCCGAGCGCGCCGCGCGCCGCGAGGACGCGCCCCGCGTCACCCCCGACCACGTCGCGCGGGCCCGCGCCGACACCGCCCTCGGAGCCGCCGCGTGAGCGCGCGCCTCTTCAGCCCTCCGACCCCGACGGCGCGGCGCCGCCCGGTCGGCTCCCACGCCCGCGCCGCGCGATTTGCCACGAGGAGACGTGCCCCATGCAACGTTCGCTGAACCCGGTCTCCCGCCTGCATCAGGACGCGGTCCAGTTCCGCCTCATCCTGGCGGCGACCTACCCGTTCTTCCTCGTCGCCGCCTGCGTCCACCGCCTGATGCCCGCGCCCGCCATCGGGATCGCGCCGCAGCGGCGCTCGGTCTTCGCCGAGGCCCGCAGCATGGCGGTCTCGGCCATCCCGTTCGTGTTCATGGGCTGACGACCGTCAGCCTGCGCCGCATTCCCGTTCCGGGCGGGCCTTCGGGCAAGCCCCTGACCGACCTCCCATCCGCATTGGTGGGAAGGACCGCCGGGATCCGTGACGGTTCCGGCGACAGCCGCCGCGCAGTCGCGTGGCCAGACCCACGGAGGTTCAACCGATGGCCAACGGCATAGTCGAGAAACCGAGCAGCCTGTCCGGGCTGACGGAACCCGAAGCCAAGGAGTTCCACGCGATCTTCCTCACGAGCTTCATCATCTTCACGGCCATCGCCGTGGTCGCCCACATCCTCGTGTGGATGTGGCGCCCGTGGCTGCCGGGACCCAAGGGCTACGCCGCCCTCGAGACGACCGTCCAGGCCGTCACGTCGCTGATTTCCTGAGGAGGACGCACCATGCACAAGGTCTGGCTCCTGTTCGATCCGCGCCGCACCCTGGTGGCTTTGTTCACCTTCCTGTTCGTCCTGGCCCTGCTGATCCACTTCATCCTGCTCAGCACCGATCGGTTCAACTGGCTGGAAGGTCCCAAGGCTCCGCGCGCCGCCAATGCGCAGAGCCTCGTCCTGCCGACGATGCCCGCCTGACGGGAACACCCGAGCCAAGGTCGGCGGGCGGGCGGCCGAGTCCCTCGGCCCCCGCCCGCGCCACTCTCCAGAAGAACCCGACACGAACCGTGACGCCGGGAGGGTTTCGCGATGGCGATGCTGAGCTTTGAACGAAAATACCGGGTCCGCGGCGGAACGCTCGTCGGCGGGGACCTGTTCGATTTCTGGGTGGGACCGTTCTACGTCGGTTTCTTCGGCGTCACGACTCTGTTCTTCTCCGTGCTCGGCACGGCGCTGATCATCTACGGCGCGGCGCTCGGGCCGACGTGGAACATCTGGCAGATCAACATCGCGCCGCCGGACATCAAGTACGGCCTGGCGCTCGCCCCCCTGAAGGAGGGCGGTCTCTGGCAGATCATCACCTTCTGCGCCGTCGGGGCGTTCTCGTCCTGGGCCCTGCGCGAGGTCGAGATCTGCCGCAAGCTCGGCATCGGCTATCATGTGCCCTTCGCCTTCTCGGTGGCGATCTTCGCCTATGTCGCCCTCGTGGTGATCCGCCCGTTCCTCATGGGCGCCTGGGGCTACGGCTTTCCGTACGGGATCCTGAGCCACCTCGATTGGGTCTCGAACACCGGCTACCAGTATCTGCACTTCCACTACAATCCGGCCCACATGCTGGCGGTGACGTTCTTCTTCACCACGACATTGGCTCTCTCGCTCCACGGCGCCTTGATCCTGTCCTCGACCAATCCGGGCAAGGGCGAGGTCGTCAAAACGCCCGAGCACGAGGACACCTTCTTCCGCGACACCATCGGCTACTCCATCGGCACGCTCGGCATCCACCGCCTCGGCCTGTTCCTCGCCCTGTCGGCGGGCTTCTGGAGCGCCGTCTGCATCGTCATCAGCGGCCCGTTCTGGACCCGTGGCTGGCCGGAATGGTGGGGCTGGTGGCTCAATCTCCCGGTCTGGCGCTGAGAGGGAGGCACGAACAATGGCCTATTATCAGAACATCTTCACGGAAGTGCAGGTTCGCCCCGTCGTTCCGGAACTCGGCATTCCCCTGGCCTCCGGCAGCTCTCGCTGGGGCAAGCCGTTCAATTCCTACCTGTTCGGCCTCATCGGCAATTCCCAGGTCGGCCCGATCTATATCGGCTATCTCGGCGCGCTCTCCTTCGCCTGCGGCCTCATCGCCTTCGAGATCATCGGCCTCAACATGTGGGCCTCGGTGAACTGGGACCCCGTCCAGTTCGTGCGCCAACTGCCCTGGCTCGCCCTCGAACCGCCGCGCCCGCAATACGGCCTGCGGGTCCTGCCGCCGCTCGCCGAGGGCGGCTGGTGGCTGATCGCCGGCTTCTTCCTCACGGCCTCGGTGCTGCTGTGGTGGCTCAGACTGTTCCGTCGGGCCAAGGCGCTGGGCCTCGGCTATCACGTGCCCTGGGCCTTCGCCTCGGCCATCTGGCTGTTCCTCGTCCTCGGCTTCATCCGGCCGGTGCTCATGGGCTCCTGGAGCGAGGCGGTGCCGTTCGGCATCTTTCCGCACCTCGATTGGACCGCCGCGTTCTCCCTGCGCTACGGCAACCTGTTCTACAACCCGTTCCACATGCTCTCCATCGTCTTCCTCTACGGGTCGACGCTGCTGTTCGCCATGCACGGCGGGACCATCCTGGCGGTGAGCCGTTTCGGCGGCGAGCGTGAGATCGACCAGATCGTCGACCGCGGTACGGCCACGGAGCGCGCCGCCCTGTTCTGGCGCTGGACCATGGGGTTCAACGCCACGATGGAATCGATCCATCGCTGGGCCTGGTGGTTCGCCGTCCTCACCACGCTCACGGGCGGGATCGGCATCCTGCTCACCGGCACGGTCGTCGACAACTGGTACCTCTGGGCGGTCAAGCACGGCGTCGCCCCGTCCTACCCGCAGGTCTTCGGCCCCATCGTCGATCCCTTGAGCCAACCCGGAGGGACCCCATGAAGACCTTCTTCGTCGTCCTCGGGGCCTCCATCGCCTTCTTCCTCACGGTGGCGATGTTCGGCACGGCGGGCTGGGAACGGCCACCGCTCGCCACCACGCAGAACGGTTTTCGCGGCACGGGCATGGACCAGATCCACACCCGCGAGGCGGTGGCCGAGGCCCGGGCCGCCAACGCCGCGCCCGCCCCCGCCGAACCGGCGGAGGAGGGGGGCGACCTCGCCGGGCAGACCTACGAGAACGTCAAGGTTCTGAGCGGTCTGACCACCAACGAGTTCAACCGCCTCATGGTCTCGATGACGGAGTGGGTCGCACCGGAGCAGGGCTGTACCTACTGCCACAACACCGAGAACATGGCCGACGACAGCCTCTACCAGAAGCGCGTCGCCCGCCGGATGCTGCAGATGACCCAGCACATCAACAGCGACTGGAAAGCGAACCACGTCGGCGGCACGGGCGTCACCTGCTACACCTGCCATCGCGGGCAGCCGGTGCCGGCCAACATCTGGTTCACCGATCCGGGTCCGGCCCGGCCCGGCGGGTTCATCGCCCGCAACAACGGTCAGAACCTCGCCAAGCCGTCCGTCGGTCTCGCGTCGCTCCCCTACGACACCCTGACCGAGTATCTCGCCGACAAGTCCATCGACAACAGCGCCATCCGGGTGAACGCCACCACGGCGCTGCCGACCTCCAAGGGCAAGCCGATCCAGGACGCCGAGAAGACCTTCGGCCTCATGATCCACATGGCGGAGGGTTTGGGCGTCAACTGCACCTTCTGCCACAACACCCGGGCCGTGGCGGACTGGTCACAGAGCACGCCCCAGCGCACCACCGCCTGGCACGGCATCCGCATGGTGCGGGACATCAACGGCAACTTCATGGAGCCGCTGACCTCGACCTTCCCACGCAACCGCCTCGGCACCCTCGGGGATGTGCCGAAGGTGAACTGCACCACCTGCCACAACGGCCAGAGCAAGCCCCTCAACGGTGTCCCTGTGGTGGACGCCTATCCGGCCCTGACGAAGGTCACGGTGGCGGACGGGGCCAAGGCACCCGAGGCGGCGCCGGCACAGGTGCCGGCCGTGCCGGGAACGCCCGCGGCACCGTCGGCGCCCCAGCCCTGAGGACCGGAACGTCGCCGCCCCCATCGGCCGCCGGGATCACCCGGCGGTCGTTTTCGTGGTCCGGGTGCTGGAGATCCGTATCACGGGTGCCCTCTGCCGATTTATGGTCTTGTCTTCGCGGGCCGAGTCCGGGACACCGGCTCACCCGGCCCCAACCCTCCGGATCGCCGACGCATCGGGACGGATTCGCATCGCGGCATCTTGCCTTGGGCTTGCGAATCCTGATAAGGCAACCGCCTTTCCGCGATGCGTCCACACACATCGCCGAGGTCGCCGTTCGAGGTGCCTCGTTCCCGAGACCCTATGGACAGGCGGCGGGTGCAAAGCCCGGCCGACGTGAGACCGATGAAGATTCGCAACTCCCTCAAGTCCCTCCGTGGCCGTCACCGCGACAACCAGCTCGTGCGTCGCAAGGGCCGCGTCTACATCATCAACAAGACCCAGAAGCGCTTCAAGGCGCGCCAGGGCTGAGGCCCAGCCGTCCGATCCTGCGGGAGGCGGGCGCGGCAAGGCGGCGGGTTGACGGCACCGGGCGGGGCGAGGAAGCTCTCCCCATGCCGCACTTCCCGAAACATGCTTCGATGTTGCTGAAAGCCGCGCTCGTCGCGGCTTTTTGCGTTGGGGGTCCCCCCATCGCCCTCGCTCGACCGACGCCGGACGAGAAGCCCCCCGAGAAGGTCCGCACGCCTCCCAGCCTCGATGATCTGTACGCCCGCCTCAAGGCGGCGGAGGACGATGCGGAGGCCAAGGGCATCGCCCGCCTCATCGAACAGCGCCTGGGGCGTTCGGGCAGCGCGACGGCCGACCTGCTCACGGAGCGGGCGCGCCAAGCCATGAGCGGCCAGGATTTCCCCCTGGCCATCGAACTCCTCGACCGGGCCACCACCCTGGAGCCCCGCTGGTCCGAAGGCTGGAACCGGCGCGCCACGGTGTTCTGGCTCCTGAAGGATCAGGACGGGGCCATCGCGGACCTCAAGCGCACCCTGGTGATCGAACCCCGGCACTTCGAAGCCTGGGCGGCCCTGGGGCGGATCTACCTCTCGATGGATGAGAAGGTCCGTGCCCTCGAGGCGTTCCGCCGGGCCGCCGCCCTGTATCCGCGCATGGACAAGCTGCAGGGCGCCATCGACCGTCTCGCCCCGGATGTCGAGGGGCGCGACCTGTAGCCCCGATGATCCTCTTCAAGCTGATCGCGGGGCTCCTCGGCCTCGTCGCCGTGGGGCTCGGCGCGGGCGCCCTGGCGACGTTTCTCATCACCCTGCGGATCGAGGCGCGCCACCCGCCGCAGGGGCCGTTCGTGCCGGTGCCGGGTGGACGCCTTGCCAGCATCGTGGCGGGACCGGAGCAACCGCCGCGCGGCACCGTCGTGCTCCTGCACGGCGCCTCGGCCAACGCCGCCGACCCCCTGGAGGGCATCGGTCGCCGCCTCGCGGCGAAAGGGTTCCGGGTCATCGCCTTCGACCGGCCGGGCTCGGGCTGGAGCGACCGCCTCGGCGGCGAGGAGATGGCGTCGCCCGCCGCGCAGGGACACGCCATCGCGGCGGCCCTGGCGGAGATGGGCGTCGGCCCGGCCATCGTCCTCGGGCATTCCTGGTCGGGGGCGCTCGCGACAGCCATCGCCCTCGACCACCCCGAGCGGGTGGCGGGCCTCGTGCTGGCCGCCCCCGTGGCGATGCCGTATCCGCGCATGGGCACGGTCCCCTGGACCTACCGCCTCGCCCTGTGGCCGCCGATGACCTGGGTCCTCAGCCACACGGTGGCGACGCCCATCGGCCTGTACTACCTGCCCCGCATCGGCGGCGCGGTGTTCCGGCCCCAGGCCGCGCCGGCCGATTACCTCGACCGCAGCCGCGCCGCCCTGGTGCTACGGCCCGGCTCCATCACGGCGAACCTGCAGGACTTGGCCGGCCTACCCGCCGCCCTCGCGGCCCAGGCCCCGCGCTATGCCGGCCTGCGGGTGCCGACGGTGGTGATTTCGGGTGATTCCGACGCGGCGGTGCCGGCCGAGCGCCAGGCGGTGCCCCTGGCCGCGGCGATTCCGGACGCCCGCCTCGTCCTGCTGCCGGGCATCGGCCACATGCTCCAGTACGTCGCCGTGGACGCCCTGGCGGCGGAGGTGGTGCGGCTGGCCGACCGGATCGCCGCGAAGCGAGACCCGGTCGCGCCTTGAAAGCATGGCGCTGTCTTCGATCGATCCATTCGGTCCCTGGCGAGCGCGGGCTCCCCCTCCCGTACGGAGAGGGGACCCGTCGCGCCCCTTCGATCCGAAGGCGATCGGGCCGGAGACAAGGTTACGCCTTCGCGGCGTGCTCGCGGGTGACGAAGGCGATGCGCACGAGGTTGGTGGCGCCCGGCGTCCCGAACGGCACGCCCGCCACCACGATCACCCGGTCGCCGATATCGGCGAAGCGCTCGCGCACGGCGAACTTCGCCGCCCGGAACGCCATGTCGTCGACGTCGCTGGCGTCGTTGGTGACGATGGGGTGGGTGCCCCAGCACAGGGCGAGGCGCCGGGCCGTCTCGCGGCGCGGCGTGAGGGCGATGATCGTGGCGTTGGGCCGCGAGCGGGCCAGCCGCAGGGCGGTGGAGCCCGAATGGGTCCAGGCCATGATCGCCGTGAGGTTGAGGGCGTCCACCATCTGGTGGGCGGCGGCCGCGATGGCGTCGGAGGCCGTGGCGTCGGGCTCCGAGCGTTGGGCCGTGAGGATGGTCCAGTAGAGGGCGTCGCGCTCCACCTGCTCGGCGATGCGGCTCATCATCGAAATCGCCTCGATGGGGAAAGCGCCCGACGCGCTCTCGGCCGAGAGCATCACGGCATCCGCCCCCTCGTAGACGGCCGTGGCGACGTCCGAGACCTCGGCGCGGGTCGGAACCGGCGCGGTGATCATGGATTCGAGCATCTGGGTCGCCACCACGACGGGCTTGCCCATGCGGCGGGACGCGCGGGTGATGCGCTTCTGAACGCCCGGCACCTGCTCGAGGGGCATCTCGACGCCGAGATCGCCCCGCGCCACCATGAGGCCATCGGAGACTTCGATGATCTCCTCGAGGCGGGTGAGCGCCTGCGGCTTCTCGATCTTGGCCATGACGAGGGCACGGCCAGCCGCCACCTTCTTCACCTCGGCGACGTCCTCCGGCCGCTGCACGAAGGAGACGGCGATCCAATCGGCCCCGGCATTGAGGCCGGCTTCGAGGTCGCCCCGGTCCTTCTCCGTCATGGCGGCGACGGGGATGACGGTGTCGGGCAGGGACACGCCCTTGCGGTTGGAGATGCGGCCGCCGACGACCACCTTCGTCACGGCGCGGCCCTCGGACACCTCGGTCACCACGAGGCGCAGCTTGCCGTCATCGATGATGACGACGTGGCCGGGCTCCAGGGCCGAGAGGATCTCGGGGTGGGGCAGGTACACGCGGGTGGCGTCGCCCGGCGTCGGGTCGCTGTCGAGGACGAAGCTGGCGCCGTTCTCGATGATGGCGGCGCCCTCCGCGAAGGCGGCGACGCGCAGCTTCGGCCCCTGGAGATCGACGAGGACAGCGATGGGCCGGCGCAGCTCCCGCTCGATGGTGCGGATCACCTCGATCTTCTCGGGCAGCTTTTCGCGGGGGAGGTGGCTCATGTTCAGGCGGAACACGTCGGCGCCGGCGCGGAACAGTTTTTCGATCATCTCCGGCGTATCGGAGGCCGGCCCCAGGGTTGCGATGATCTTGGTGCGGCGCGAACGTTTCAAGGCGGTCTCCATCCCGAATGAGGCCCCGCCGGTTTCGAGCGACCGGGCATTGAGCGAAGGGCCACAAGCACCGATGGGGCCAGCGCGTCAAGAACGTGGCGCCTTGCTTAACCGCCGTTCGTGACGGTGCGATGCGTGGCGGGCATGGACATGCAGCCCCGCCGCCGGGCCAGGGGCGGGAGAGGGCGGACGAAACGGGAGAGGCGGGACGCAGCGAAACCAGGCCGGACCGCACGAGGAGAGAATTTTTCTTCTACGGGTTGAGTTTGGGGCGAAGACTTAAGCGGCCCTTAACGGATCGACACCGATCCTGATTCCATCCGGCCGGTCAAGTTAGGATCATGGTCCCATGGACTCCTCCGATGCCGCCTTTTCGTCGACGGACGTCGCCGCGATCCGCCGGTCGCTTCAGGCGAACGTCGCCCGGCTGATCGATGTCAACGATCACCTCGCCCGACAGGTCGCGGCCCTCGACGCGGTGGAGCGGCACGTGCGGGGCCTCGCCCTGCGGGAGACGAGCCGCGCCCTGGAGGCACCGCACGATCCGGACGAACCGACACAGCTGGGCGAACTCCAGGCCCGAACCAACGCCGATTTCCGGCGGATGCGCGAGATCCACGCCCTCCTGAGCACCCGCATCGACGCCCTGTTGCGGCAGCACGCGGCGCTCTACGATGCCACCTTCGCGCCGGATCGGGGCGCCTCCTTCCGATCCCGAGACTGAGGATGTTCCGAGACATGCCGACCCTGACCCTCACCGAGGCCCACGCCCTCGCGGTGCGCACGCTCCTGCGCTGCGGCACCGGGCGGGCGGCGGCGGAGAGCACGGCCCGCGCCCTCGTGGGGGCTGAGGCGGACGGCCTCGCATCGCATGGACTCGTGCGCCTCATCGCCTACGGGGCGCAGATCCGCGCCGCCAAGCTGGTGGGCGACGTCGCCGTCACCGTCACTCGGCCCCGGCCGGGCCTCCTCGCCGTGGATGCCGGACACGGCTTCGCCTATCCGGCCCTCGACGCGGCGGTGGCGGCATTGCCCGACCTCGCCCGAAGCCAGGGCGTGGCGGCGGCGGCCATCCGGCGCTCGCACCATTGCGGTGCCGCCGGGCGCCCGGCCGAGGCCCTGGCGGCGCAGGGGCTGGTGGCCCTGCTGTTCGCCAACGCACCGGCCGCCATGGCGCCCTGGGGCGGCAACCGGGCGGTGTTCGGCACCAATCCCATCGCCTTCGCCTGCCCCCTGCCGGGGCGCTCGCCCCTCGTGGTCGACCTCTCCCTCTCGAAGGTGGCGCGGGGCAACATCGTCGCCGCCCGGCAGCGGGGCGAGGCGATTCCCGAGGGCTGGGCGGTGGACGCGGCGGGCCGGCCCACCACCGATCCGGCAGCGGCGCTCGCCGGGACCATGATCCCGCTCGGCGACGCCAAGGGGACGGCGCTGGCCCTCATGGTCGAACTCCTCGCGGCCGGGCTCGTGGGTGCGCGCTTTGCCGGAGAGGCGACCTCCTTCCTCGACGCCGTCGGCGAGCCGCCCGGCACGGGCCAGCTCATCCTCGCCCTCGACGCCACAGCCTTCGCGACCGATGCCTGCGAACGCTTCGCCGCCCTGGCGGCCATGATCGAGGATCAGGACGGCGCCCGCCTGCCGGGCACCCGTCGCCTCGCCGCCCGGGCGCGCGCGGCGGAATCGGGACTCACCCTGTCGGACGCCCTGCTGGCCGAGATCGAGGCCGTGTGACCTTCGTCAGGGCGCCGGCGGCTGGTTCGGATCGGTGAGCTGGATCGTCCAGCTCTTCTGTTCGCCGGTATCGACCTCGTAGAAGCCGTTGCGGTCGAAGCCCCGCGCCAGGCAATCCTCGACGCCCCGGATCGTGAATTCCCGGTCCTTGGTGCACATGAGCGAGCGACCGGCCCACTCGCCGCCCCGCGTGTAGTCCACGGCGTAGACGTAATAGAACCGCGCCGCGAGCGCGCCCTTCAGCAGGGTCTCGCAGCCCTTGGGCGCCACCTCCCACCACCCCTCCGTCACCCAGCCCTGGGGGTCGCGGTAGCCGAGGGCGATGCCGACCTTGCTGGTGGTGAGGTTGCACATGCGCAGGTCCGCGTGGGCGGGACTCGCGAAAAGAAAGAGGGCCGGAACGGTCGTGGCGACGAACCGCTGGCAAGCACGGACCGCGCGCATCGTGCTGGATTTCCTCTGCTGCCGATCAGACCGATCCATACGATCCTTAAAGACGGCTTGCCCCCCCGACGCCGGCACGGGACGTAACGGGCTCCCTCGGAAGGAGAGACTTACGGCGAGGTGTGTCACCTGTCCGGACAGGGACCGCACCTCGCCCCGTCCCTCTCCTTTCAGAAGCGGGGACCCGCGCCGGAACGAGGCCAAGGAGAGCCGACGCCCGGCCACGGGCGCCGGTCTTTCGACCGCCGTGGATCGCTTACCCGACAAGGATGACCCGGCAATCGTTGACGTTGGTGCGGGTCGGACCCGGCTGGACGAGGTCGCCGATGGTGGCGAAGAACCGGGTCGAGTCGTTGTCGGCCAGCATGGCGGCGGGGTCGAGGCCGGCGGCGCGGGCACGGGCGAGGGTGGTGGGATCGACGAGGCCGCCGGCCGGGTCGGTCGCCTCGCCGCGTCCGCCGTCCGTGCCGTCCGTGTCGGCGGCGATGCCGAGGATGCCGGGGGCGCCGTCCAGCGCCAGGGCGAGCGCCAGGGCGTATTCCTGATTGGGCCCGCCATGGCCCTCGCCCTTGATGGTGACGGTGAGTTCACCGCCCGAGATGATGGCGACCTTGGCGCCGTCCGCCTGATACTTGAGGGCGAGCGTCGCGTGCTCGGCGGCGACCTCGCGGGCCTCGCCCTCGACGTCGGGGCCGAGCATCACCGGCTCGTAGCCGGCGCGGCGCGCAGCCTCGGCCGCCGCCTCCAGGGCGTCGATGGGCCGGGCGATGATGCGGTACTCGGCGCGGGCGAAGGCGGCGTCCCCGGCCTTCGGGGTCTCGTTGACGGGGTCGGCCAGGAGGGCTTTGGCCGTCTCCGGCAGCGGGATGCCCCGGCGCTCGCAGATGGCGCGGGCGTCCGCCAGGGTCGAGGGGTCCGGCACCGTGGGGCCGGAGGCGATCACCGCCGGATCGTCATGGGGCACGTCGGAGATGGCCAGCGTCAGGATCGAGCGGGCATTGCGGGCCATGAGGGCGAGGCGGCCGCCCTTGATCCGCGACAGGTGCTTGCGCACGCAGTTGATCTCGTTGATGGGCGCGCCCGAGCGCAGGAGCGCCTTGGTGATGGCCTGCTTCTCCGTGAGGGTCAGGTCCCCGGCCGGCGCGATCCAGTTGGCCGAGCCGCCGCCCGAGAGCAGCACCAGCACGTCGTCGTCCGGGCCGGCATCGGCGGCGATCTTCAGGGCATCGGCGGTGGCGTCGATGCCGGCCTGGTCGGGCACGGGATGCCCGGCCTCGACCATGCGGATCATCGGCGCCTCCTCGCCGTAGCCGTGGCGGGCCACCGCCAGACCGACGATGCGGCTCTCGTCGACGCCGTGCTCTTCCCGGTAGAACCGGCTCGCCACGGCCGCCATGGAGCCACCGGCCTTGCCCGCGCCCAGGATGATGAGCCGGCCGGGGCCGGGGGCCGGCAGGTGCGGCACGAGGCAACGGGCCGGATGGGCAGCCGCGATGGCCTCGTCGAGGATGCCGAGGAGGAGGGCGCGGGGATCGGCGGGGGAGGGCGCGGTCATGGCGTGTCCGTGTATCGCGGAAAAGAGGTCGTGAGGGAGGCCGCCCGGCGTTCCGCGCCGGATCGTGATTGTTCGCGGGATCAGTTCGGGCAGGCCCGCGTGTTGCCGTGCCCGCGCTTGTCCGCGATACGTGCTGTGCCCGACGCTCGCCGTCGCGGCAAGCGCGCGATGGCATGGCCGGAAACTTGCCCGGCCCCGCCCGAGCCCCAGGACCAGCGCCCAGGACCCCGCCGCCCATGCTGCCACCGCATCCCGTCGAGACCATTCCAGGCGATTCCAGCCGCGGCCTGCTTCTGGTCTGCGACCATGCCTCGAACCACGTGCCCGAGGATCTCGACCAGCTCGGCGTGCCGGAGCACGAATTCGCCCGGCACATCGCCTACGACATCGGCGCGGCGGCGGTGACCCGGCATCTCGCGGCCCTGCTCGGCGCGCCCGCGATCCTCACCCGGTTCTCGCGACTCATCATCGACCCGAACCGGGGCCGGGCTGACCCGACCCTGGTGATGCGCCTCTCCGACGGCGCCATCGTGCCGGGCAACGCCCGCATCGACGAGGCGGGCAAGGCCGAGCGCATCCGCCGGTTCTACGCACCCTTCGACGCGGCCATCGACGCGCATGTGGCGGCGGCCGAGGCGACGGGCGTGCCGCCGGCGATTCTCACCATGCACAGCTTCACGCCCTATTGGCGCACGGTGGCGCGCCCGTGGCACGTCGGCATCCTGTGGGACCGGGACGACCGCCTGAGCGCGCCACTCATCGCGGGTTTGCGCGCCGACCCAGCCGGCCTCACCGTGGGCGACAACGAGCCCTATGGCGGCGGCCTGCCGGGCGATACCATCGACCGCCACGCCATCGCGCGCGGCCTGCGCAACGCCCTGGTGGAGATCCGCCAGGATCTCATCGCGGCGGAACCCGGCCAGATCGAATGGGCGGAGCGCTTCGCCCGCCTGCTGCGGCCCCTGTTGCCCTGAAACCGGATCCCCGCCCGACGAAATCTCCCGGACCGCCCCCCTCAATGGGCGTAGCGCTCGGTCCTGCGGGCGATGGCACGGCCGAGGCTCAGGAGAAGCCGGTCGGCCGCGGCGCTCACCTCCGGGGGAACGTCTGCTCCGAGGAGGCCCTTCAGGGTGAGGGCCAAGTCGGCCGCGCGCATGAGCCTGTTCTCGGCCATCGGTTCGGTGCCGAGTATGTAGCGCTCGCCACCGTCACGCATCTCGGTGATGTCAATGAGGATGCCGTGGGAGCGCTCCGGCCGGCCCGCCGCGTCGTGGTAGGTCCGTCCCCGACTGAGCAACCAGCGCACCGCCCCGTCCGCCTCGAAGACGCGGTATTCCGCCAGAACCAGACCGCCGTTCTGCACGGTCCGGAGCATATGCTCCATGAGCCAGGTCAGGTCGCTGGGGTGCACGGCGGCGAGGGCGGCGGGGCCGCGAAGGTGGCGGCCGGCGAGTTCGGGCTGACCGGTCAGGAACCGCGCCGCGCCCTCGTCGTAGATCACCGCCCCGACGACGTGGTCCCAATCCCAGGTGCCGACGACGCAGGAGGCATCGAGGGCGGCGCGGAGGCGCTCGAGATCGGTGAAGCCGTAGGCCGCTGCATCCATCGCCAGAGTCTCGATCCCCCCCACGCGACCGGACGAGAACCGGCCGCCACACAACTCCAAACCCAGGACACCACAACACTATTCTGCAATTCAGGTTAGGGCGAGAACAGACCGAAGCAAGCGTAACGATGCGAACAAATGCGCGCACCGCCCCCGACCGTGATTCGGACACCAGCCCCTTTCGAAATCGTCAACTGAAAACAATCCGATTTCAGCAGAACGACTTTTACCTAGATCAAGATCGGGAACGATTTCAGCCCTATTTCTTTCCCGACACCATCGGATCTGGTTCGCACCTGTAGCGCCGCAGCCCCTCGCCGCAGACATGCTCCGCTTGACGGGCGGGACTGCGACCCGACCTGACCCATAGGCCCCGATCGATCCATCCGGCTCGGCCGGGTGCGACGGGCTCCGGCACCTTCCAGGCGCGGGACCGACGCCGTATCACGTGACGCCAACGACACCGCGAGGACATCGCCATGACCCATCCCGCACCGACCGAAGCGGCCTCGGAAGACGCCCTGGACGGGATCGACGCCGCCACCCGCACGGAACTCGAGTCGGCGGTGTTCCGCCGCCTCGTCTCGCACCTGCGCAACCGGACGGACGTGCAGAACATCGACCTCATGAATCTGGCCGGGTTCTGCCGCAACTGCCTGTCGAATTGGCTCAAGGACGCGGCCGACGAAAAGGGCGTGGCGCTGACCAAGGATGCGAGTCGTGAAGCGGTCTACGGCATGCCCTACGAATCGTGGAAGCGCCTGCACCAGGCCGAGGCGACGCCGGAGCAGCAGGCGGCCTTCGCCGCCAAGGCCCCCGAGGCGCACTGAGCTCGCTAGAGCGAAAGCGCAGCGCAACCAGAGACTTGGCCCCGGTCTGCGTGTCGGGGCCCAGGCCGTAACAACCCGGTAAGCTTGAACGCTTAGTGAAGCGGTTCCGGTGCATTCGACAGAATGCGCCTCGCCAGTCAGGGATTGTCACGACCATGGCCGCTTCCGCCGAACCCGCCGTCGATGCTTCCTCCGTCGCCGCCGACCAGCTGAAAAGCTTCATCGAGCGCATCGAGCGCTTGGAGGAGGAGAAGGCCGGCCTCGCCTCGGACATCAAGGACGTCTACGCGGAGGCCAAGGGCACGGGCTTCGACGTGAAGGCCCTGCGCAAGATCATCTCCCTGCGCAAGAAGGACCACGCCGAGCGCCAGGAGGAGGAAGCCATCCTGGAACTCTACATGCAGGCGCTCGGCATGGTGTGAGGGCGAAGGGGCCGCGCGCAGCGAACGCTCGGCCGGAACGCCCCGCAAGTCCGGAAAGCGCAAGTCCGGGGGGAAAGCCGCTCGCCTCACCGATCTCCGACAACGGCATAGACGCGCAATCGGTGCCCATCCGGATCGAGGGCAACGAAGCTTCGGCCGAAGTCGAGGTCGGTGGGGGGAAACGGAGTCGACGCGCCCTTCGCCACCCACGCCTCGTGGATACGATCGACCTCCGATACGTGGGCCACCTTGAAGCCGAGTTCGCCGCCGCCTCCCCCCGTCAAAGGGGCTGGCTGGACGTCCGCTTTCTCCCACAAGCCGAGCGTGAGCCCCTGTGACAGGACGAAGAGCACGAAGGTCGCGCTTACCTCGGTCGGCTCGAGATCGAGGAGACGGGCGTAGAACGTCGCGCTCGCCGAAACGTCCGTGACATACAGGAAATGGGTGCTGGTGCTGGTCATGCCGATCCTCCGATCCGCCCGGTGAACGAAGGGGAGGTTAGGGTGTGTGGCTGTCAGTTTCCGGCAGCAGCGGCGAATCAATCCCCGCTTGGCGGACGGCCTTCGGCGATGCGCCACTCCTTCAGGAGGGCGTGCCGCCGTCTCGGATAACGATCCTCCATAAGGCCGGTCGAGACGATCCGATCCGTACGGAAATGACGAAACCCCTCGCGCAGCTCACACCATCCGATCAGCACGCGAACCGATTCGAAGTAGGCGAGGGCGAAGGGCCAGACGATCCCATCCGACGTCCTCCCGACCTTGTCACGATAGGTGAGCGTGATCTTGCGTTCGGTCCGAACGGCTTCGCGCAGCACGGTCAGGTCGACATGATCGGCCGGGATCGTTGCGCCGGGGCCAATCAGGAGCGGTGATGTTTCGATGTCGTCCCGACGCGCGTCGGGCAACACCGCCGCGATCCGACGCATTGCGCTCCGCGCGGCGTCGCGAAGCCGATCGTCCGCGCGCTCGGCGACCCACCGTGAACCGAGAACCAGGGCTTCGATCTCCTCCGCCGTGAACATCAGAGGGGGCAGCAGAAAGCCGGGCCTCAGGACATACCCAAGACCGGGCGCTCCCCTGATATCCGCGCCGAGCGCCTGAAGACTGACGATATCGCGGTAGAGCGTCCGCAGACTCACGCCGGTCTCATCGGCCAGCGTTCGTCCGCGAACGGGGTTTCGGTGACGGCGCAGGATCTGCAGCAGGTCGAAGAGGCGTTCGGAGCGCGACATCCGTTACCCGAAGTACCCCTCGGCCAGGGAGAGGGCCGCCAGGCAGGTCCAGAGGGTCCTCCTGCCTTCGAGCCCCCGTCGAGGCCGGGCTCGTCAGCGCGCGCCCGGCACCGGGCGGGTGGCCGAGCCCGAGAAGCGGCCGGCGGCGAGATCGTCGCCCGGGGCGCGGGAGGAGAAGCGGGTGGCGACGGCCGCCGGCTGGGTGAGGCTGCCGGCGGGCGCACCGTCGAGCTTGGCCTTGGTGACGGCGACGCGCACGGGGGCGGCGCGGCTCGCCGGTTCAGAGGCGCCCTGCGCAGCGGTGGCGAACAGGGCGCGCAGCTGCAGCTTCGGATCGGCCCCGGCCGGGACCAACCGGGCGGCAACGGGAGCGGGGGCCACCGGGGCGGGCGCGGCGCCGAGATTCGCCATTCCGGCGGATCCCAGTCCCGCGACCTGGATCGCCGGGCGCGGCGGGGGCAGGGGCATGGTGAGGGCGGCGGTGATGGCCGCAAGATCGGACGGGCGACGCGGGGGCAGGGGGATCGCCAGCGATGGCAGGGCGTCCGACGCGGCGAGGTCCGCGGCTTTGCCGGTCTCGGAAGCGCCGGCGGGCTCGGCGGTCAGGAGGCTGCGGGCGTCACGTCCGTCGCGGCGCAGGAGGCCCGCGTTGAGGGTGTCGCTCGCGGCCGGGGCGGCGTAGGCGAGGGCTGCGCGGGTGCCGGTCGTGTCGTCGGGGTCGGCGCTCGCCACCACCACGGCGGGCTTGGCGCGGCCCCGCGCCACGGGAGCGGGCGCCGGGGCGGGCGTCTCGCTGCCGCCGCCGAACAGGCTGGCGAAGAAGCCCCGGATGCTCGGGCCGTCATCCTCGTCCACCTGCGCCACCTGGGTGATGCCCAGCACGGTGCCACCGCGGGCCAGCACCTCGGCGCGGGCGAGTTCGTAGCCGGGCAGGGGCCGGTTATCGGAGGGCAGGTGAACGGTCTTGCCGTCGGGGAACAGGCGTGCGAGCTGATCGTGGGTCATGCGCGGCCACGAGCGGACGGAGCCGACATCGAGGTGGACGAAGGGCGAACCGGCGCGGGGATACCAGCCGACACCTCCGCGCTGCATCCGCATGCCCACGGCGCGGATCTGATCGATGGACACGTCGGGCAGGTAGAAGTCCATCGCCTTGCCGAGCATGTGCTGGCTATACTCCGCCACCATCTTGGAGCGGCGGCGCAGCATGGCGTTGGTGCCGGGCGACCGATACGCCGAGACCACCGTGATGGGCTCCTGCGAGCCGACCGAGCGGTAGGCTTCCCACACGGTGTCGAACAAGCGCGGGTCCATCTTGGTCGGCTCGTCGACGCGCCAGTCGCGCAGGAGCCAGTTCAGTTGCTCCAGGGCGGCACGGTCGTAGCGACCGTCGCGCTTGAACGTGACGGTCAGGCTTTCCTTGGTATGGCTGTGATAGATCGAGAGCGTGCGGGTGTCGCCGTTGGCCACGGCGTCCTGGGTGCCGCGCGTGCCCGCGACCAGGGCGAGGGCGATGCCGGAGGCGATGGCGGCCCGCCGCAGGCGTGCATGGCGGGGCCCCGGCCGTGATCCGTGTCGCGGGAACTGACGCACGATGGCCTTACCCTCTCGCCAGATCCCGCATGACGCGCCGGATCGTGGTGAACGCAACCTTGTCGAAAACCGTAAACGCTCGGTTATCGCGGCCCCGGCCGTTCACCGATTGAGTCACCTTATGGCTAAGATCGAACCGTGGCGAAATCGTGCCCCGCCGTGTGCGAACGCACGGCGGGGGTTGTCCCCATCGAGGCGGCCCGATCAGCCTGGACCCTCTACCACCACCCGGCGGAGGGACGCGGCGCCACCGGCCCCCACAGGCCGGGCTCGCCGAACTCCTCCGGCGGCCGGGCGGCGGTGCGGGCGGGCCTCGGCTCCCCAGCCCGGACTTCACGCACGGGCTTGCGCCGCGGTTCGGGGGCGGTGGTGGTGACGCGCGGCTTCGGCGCCGCCTCGGGTGTAGCGAGCTTCGGCGCCGGCTTCCCGGCGGTGGCCTTGGGGGCCGGAGCCTTGGCCACCAGCAGGCTGCCGGGGGCGAGGCCGAGGGCGATCTTCATGCGGGCATCGTAGCCGTAGAGGTCCGGCAGGGTCCGGAAGGCCCCGGCATCGTCCACGAAGGCCGTGAAGTAGGCCAGATGCACCGGCAACTTCTCGGCCAGCCGCACGGTGCGCTCGCCCTTGCCGATGAGCTTCTTCAGGCGCTCGCCGGTCCAGGCCTCGGGCAACACCGCGTCGGCGAAGCGGAAGGGGTCGTCCACCCGCACGCAGCCGTGGCTGAGCGCCCGGCGCGATCCGGAGAACAACGAGCGGTTGGGCGTGTCGTGCAGGTAGACCGCGTGGTTGTTGGGGAACATGAACTTGATGAAGCCCAGCGCGTTGCGCTCCCCCGGCGGCTGGCGGACCGAGACGGTGCCGTTGCGGTAGACCACCTCGTAGCCGCGCCGGGCCGCATAGTTCGGGTCGCGGGCGAGGCCGGGTAGGAACTCGTTCTTGAGGATCGAGGGCGGCACGTTCCAGGACGGATTGACGACGGCGTATTCCATCAGCCCCGAAAAGATCGGCGTCGGGCTTTCGACCTTGCCGACGATGACGCGGGCCTCGTCGCGTTTGCGGCCGTCCTTGAACACCCGGACCTGGAATTCCGGGATGTTGACCATCACGTAGTCGCGCCCGAGATCGGCCGGCAGCCAGCGCCAGCGCTCCATGTTGACGATGAGGGCGGCCTCGTCGTCGGAGGCAGGCGCGGCGTCGGGGCGGCCGAGCGCCGCCACGGTCTGCTGAGTGAGGGTACCGGTCGCGGGCAGACCGCGGCGGCGCTGGAAACTCGCGACGGCGGCGGCGACGGCGGCATCGTAGGCATCCGCCTCGCCCGGCGCGTCGTCGAGGGTGCCGGGTGCGCGGCTGGCGAGGGCGAAGCGGGCGCGCAGGGCCGGCACCCGGGGGTCGCGCATGCCGAGTTTCAGCACCGGCCCGGCGGGCAGCTGTACCGTGGGCTCGGGGGCGCCGTGGCCGTTCCGGGCGGCGGCGAGGCGCGCCTTCAGGGCGAGGTAGCCGGGTTGCGACGGGTTGTAGGCTTGCAGCAGGGCGCCGGCCTGCGCCCCGGCCGTGGCGATCCGGCCGAGGACGGCGTCGGCGGCGGGCAGGTCGAGGGTCGGTGTGATGAGGCGGGACAGGCTCGGCAGATGGATGCGCCCGCCCCGCGCGTCGCGGGCGTAGAGAACCACCGCCGCCGAGAGTTTCAATTCGGCATCGGCCACCTGCGCCTCGGTCAGGGGCTGGGTGCCGAGCACGGGCACTGGATAGGCGGCAGCCTTGAGTCCGTCCTCGCCGGCGGCGGCGAGGCGGGCGCTGGCGGCCTTGGCGGCCGGCGTGTAGGCCCCGTCGACGATCCAGACGGGCTTGAAGGCGCCCAGCGCATAGAAGGCCTGGATCGCCTCGCGCTCCTTCGTGGTCAGGCGGGCGAGGAGGGGCGTGGACTCGGCGAGGCGCGCCGCCACGGCGGCGCTCAAGGGATCACTCGGAACCGGGGGCGGAGCAGGGGTCTCGGCGACGGGGGCGGAGGCCGCGTCGGGGGTCGGGGCGACGGCCGCGTCCGCCGGGGGCTTGGGCGCCTCCGGCGCCACGGAAGCGGGTTTCGCCGCGTCCGGCGTCACCGGACTGGGGGTCGCCGGATCGACGGACGCCTTCTGCACCACGGGGGCATCGGTCCGTTCCGAAGCCTCCGTCCGGGCCGGTGGCTCAGCGACCTCGGCCTGGGCGGCGTATCCGATGCAGCTGGCCACGAGGGCCGACAGGGCGACGGAGGCGGAGCGCGTGACGCCCATGGATGAGCTCCCTAGGATCGGCCAGCGCCGATCGGGTGAGTTAACGTTAGCCACTCGGGCGCCGGGTGCGCAACGGCACGCACCGCGAGGGGCGGGCCGCGATCGTCGGGTGGGCGGGGAGCGGCTACGCCGCGTCCTCGGCCTTGTCGTCGCCGTCGAGACCGAGGTCCTTGAGCTTGCGATAGAGGGTGGATCGGCCGATTCCGAGGCGGCGCGAGACTTCCGACATCCGGCCCCGGTAGAATTGCAGGGCGAAGCGGATGATCTCCGCCTCGAGGACATCCATGGTCTTCATCTCGCCGGTCTCCTCGGCGACGAGGCTCATCCCGTGGGGGTCGCGCACCTCGACCCGGACGATCTCGCGCACGGGCTCCAGCGCCCCGGCCTGAACCAGGGGCTGCACCGGGGCGGCGGGGATCCGCACGTCGAACCCCTCGACCTGGGCGGCGATCTGGGGAAATTCCGCCACGGTGAGCTCGTCGCCGTCGGCCAGCACCACGGCGCGGAACAGGGCGTTCTCGAGCTGACGCACGTTGCCGGGCCAGCCGTAGCGGGTGAGCAGGGCCATGGCCTCGGGGGTGATGGCCCGGACCCTCTTGCCCTCTTCCGCCGCGAACCGGGCGCAGAACGAGCGCACGAGATCGGGAATGTCTTCCCGGCGCGCGCGCAGGGGCGGCAGGGTCATGGGGAAGACGTTGAGGCGGTAATAGAGATCCTCGCGGAACCGGCCCTGCTTCACGAGGTCGAGGAGCGAGCGGTTCGTCGCCGAGATGAGGCGGATATCCACCCGGACGCTGCGCTTGGCGCCGACGGGATCAACCTCGCCCTCCTGCAGGGCGCGCAGAAGCTTCACCTGGGCGTCGAGGGGAAGCTCGCCGATCTCGTCGAGGAACAGCGTCCCGCCCGACGCCTCGACGAACTTGCCCATGTGCCGTTCGGTGGCACCCGTGAACGCCCCCTTCTCGTGGCCGAACAGGGTCGATTCCACGAGGTTGTCGGGGATTGCCCCGCAATTGACCGTGACGAACGGCTTGCCGCGCCGGTCGCCCGAGCCCTGGATGGCGCGGGCCAGCACCTCCTTGCCGACGCCCGACTCGCCCTCGATCAGCACCGGAATGTTGGAGCGGGCCGAGCGCTCGGCGAGCCGCGTCACCCGCTCCATGTCGGGGCTCTTCGAGGTGAGGTCCTTGAAGGAGAGGGAGCCGGAGGCGCGCCGACGCATGCGGCGGACCTCCTCCTCGAGGTGGTCGACCTTGAGGGCGTTCTTGATGGAGACCTGCAGACGCTCGGCGCCGGCGGGCTTCACCACGAAATCGACGGCGCCGGCCCGCATGGCCGTGACCACGGCATCGATGGAGCCGTTGGCCGTCTGGACGATGACGGGCACGTCGAGGCCGGATTTGCGCATCTCCGCCAGGACGCCGAGGCCGTCGAGGCCACCCGGCATGACGAGGTCGAGGAGCATCACGTCCACGGGCTCGCCCGAGCGCAGGACGCTGAGCCCATCGGTGCCGCTTTCCGCGACCTTCGCGTCGAAACCGAGCCGGCGCACCATCGCCTCGGCGAGGCGGCGCTGCACGGGATCGTCGTCGACGATGAGGACCGTTGTCGACATGGGGCTGAAGCCTGGGTCTCGGTGGGGGCGATCGCGCGGCGAGACGAACTCGGTTGCACGGCGCCAGACTGTTTCGTTTCGATCCGCAGAGTGCCGAAAGAGCGTAAAGCCGCGCTTAACGACGATCTCATTCTCCCGGGGGCTCGCGTCGCCGAGGTCGCACCCCTGTCTTTCATGTCCCGAGCGGCTGCCTTTCGCGCACCGACCGGTTGATCGCGGACGCCGGCCGCTCGATATCACCGGCTCACGAACCCGTGCGCCGTCCGGGATCGCGCCTCACGTCCGCCCCCAGGAAGCCGCCATGCCGAGCCGAGCCGTCGCCCCCGCCCTCCGCGTGGGCCTCGCCGCCACCCCCGAGGGAGCGAGCGCCGCAAGGGCCGCCGCCCATGCCGCAGACCTCGGCGTCCTGCCCGAGTGGGATTTGCGCGACCTCTATTCCGGCATCGACGCGCCCGATTTCCGGACCGACCTCGCCCGGGCCGAGACGGCCTGCCGCGACTTCTCCGAGCGTTTCGCCGGCCGCCTCGCCGACCTCGCCGCCGGGTCCGACGCTTCCGCCCGGCTCGCCGAGGCCGTGCGCGCCTACGAGGCGATCGAAGATCTTCTCGGCCGCCTGATGTCGTTCGCCGGCCTCGTCTATTCCGGGGACACCACCGACGAGACCCGCGAAAAGTTCTACGGCGACACCCAGGAGCGCCTCACCACGGCCTCCGCCCACCTCCTGTTCTTCGGCCTCGAACTCAACCGCATCGGCGACGCCGCCTTGAACGCCGCCATGGCGGAGGGACCGCTCGCCGCCTACGCGCCGTGGCTCGAGGATCTGCGCCGCGAGAAGCCGTTCCAGCTCGACGACCGCACGGAAAAGCTGTTCCTCGAGAAGTCGGTGACGGGCCGCTCGGCCTGGAACCGCCTGTTCGACGGCACCATCGCGGCCCTGCGGTTTCCCGTTCAGGGCGAGCAGCTCACCCTGGAGCCGACCCTCAACCGTCTGCAGGACCCGGACGGGGCCGTGCGCAAGGAAGCGGCGAGCGCCTTGAGCGAGGTGTTCCGCGCCAATCTGCGCACCTTCACACTCATCACCAACACGCTCGCCAAGGACAAGGAAATCAACGACCGCTGGCGGGGCTTCACCGATGTTGCCGAATCCCGCCACCTCTCGAACCGGGTCGAGCCCGAGGTGGTCGACGCCCTGGTGGCGGCCGTGCAGGCGGCCTATCCGCGCCTATCGCACCGCTATTACCGGTTGAAGGCCAAGTGGTTCGGGGTCGAGGCCCTGCCGTATTGGGACCGCAACGCGCCCCTGCCGAAGGTCGAGCAGCGCACGATTCCCTGGACGGAGGCCCGCGACACGGTGCTGGACGCCTACGGCGCGTTCTCGCCGCGCATGGCCGACATCGCCCGGACGTTCTTCGACCGCAACTGGATCGACGCGCCGACCCGCCCCGGCAAGGCACCGGGCGCCTTCGCCCACCCGACGGTGCCTTCCGCCCACCCCTATGTCCTGGTGAACTACCAGGGCAAGCCGCGCGATGTGATGACCCTCGCGCACGAACTCGGCCACGGCGTGCACCAAGTGCTCGCCGGCCCCAACGGCGCCCTGATGGCGCCCACCCCCCTGACGCTCGCCGAAACCGCGAGCGTGTTCGGCGAGATGCTGACCTTCCGCCGCCTGCTGGCCGCCACCACGAACACCACCCAACGCCGGGCGATGTTGGCGGCCAAGGTCGAGGACATGATCAACACGGTGGTGCGCCAGATCGCGTTCTACGCCTTCGAGCGTAAGGTCCACCTCGCGCGGGGCCAGGGCGAACTCACGGCCGAGGCCATCAACGCCCTCTGGATGTCGGTGCAGGCCGAGAGTCTCGGCCCGGCCATCGCGCTGGACGCGGGCTACGAGCCGTTCTGGGCCTACATCCCGCACTTCATCCATTCGCCGTTCTACGTCTACGCCTATGCCTTCGGCGATTGCCTCGTGAACTCCCTCTACGGGGTCTACGCCCGGGCCGAGGACGGCTTCGTCGAGCGCTACTTCGCCCTCCTCTCGGCCGGCGGCGCCAAGCCCTACGGCGAACTCCTCGCCCCCTTCGGCCTCGACGCCCGCGATCCGGGCTTCTGGCAGATCGGACTGACTATGATCGAGGGGATGATCGCGGAGTTGGAGGCGATGGAGGATTAGGGGCGGCTGGACGCCCGGCGCTGAACCGTCCCACCGCGCCGCAACGGCGCAGCGCCCTGGCAGGGGACGCGGACGGGCTTATCTCAAGGAGCATCATCGGTTGCAGACATGTCCGCAACCGGCTCCTGAAGCCCCGCGAGACCGCAAAGAGCCCGATGGCCGATCACGACAGCGAAGCCAACCGCTTCTCCGCGCGCGCCAGCCGCTATGCCCGCGTCGGCGTCAATGTCGGCGGGGTCGCGGCCCGCATGGCCGGCGCCCGGCTGTTCGGCGGCAAGGAGGCGCCGAACAACGCCGCCGCCCTGGCCCAGGCGCTGGGGGGCCTCAAGGGGCCCATCATGAAGGTGGCGCAACTCCTTGCCACCGTTCCGGATTTGCTGCCGCCCGAATACGCCGCCGAGTTGCAGAAGCTCCAGGCCGATGCGCCGCCCATGGGCGCAGCCTTCGTCAAGCGCCGGATGATGGCCGAACTCGGGGCCGACTGGCAGACGCGGTTCGGGTCCTTCGACCTCAAGCCGGCCGCCGCCGCCTCCCTGGGTCAAGTCCACCGGGCCACCGCCCGCGACGGCACGGCCCTCGCCTGCAAGCTCCAGTATCCCGACATGCAGTCGGCCGTGGAGGCAGACTTGAAGCAGTTGGAGGTCGCCTTCGCCCTCCACCGCCGCATGAGCTCCTGGCTCGATACCCGTGAGATCGCGAAGGAAATTGGCGCCCGGGTCCGCGAAGAGCTCGATTACGCACGCGAAGCGAAGCACGCCGCGCTCTACGGCAACGTCCTGCGCGACGTGCCCGAGGTGCGGGTGCCCGACATCCACGCCGACCTCTCGACCCAGCGCCTGCTCACCCTCGGCTGGCTCGACGGCGAGCGCATCCTGACCTTCGCGGACGCGCCCATCGAGATCCGCAACCGCCTCGCGCGGGCGATGTTCAAGGCGTGGTGGCATCCGTTCAGCCGCGCCGCCGTCATCCACGGCGACCCGCATCTCGGCAACTACACGGTGTTCTCGCAAGACGGGGAGGCGCGGGGGATCAACCTCCTCGATTACGGCTGCGTGCGCATCTTCCACCCCCGCTTCGTCGGCGGCGTGGTCGACCTCTATCGCGGGCTTCTGGAGAACGACGAGGCCCGCATCGTCCACGCCTACGAGGTCTGGGGCTTCAAGAACCTCAACAAGGACCTCATCGAGATCCTCAACATCTGGGCACGCTTCATCTACGGACCGATTCTGGAGGACCGTACCCGGACCGTGGCCGATGGCGTCAAGCCCGGCGAATACGGCCGGCGCCAGGCCTTCGAGGTGCACCAGGCCCTGAAGGCGCGTGGCCCCGTGACGGTGCCGCAGGAATTCGTGTTCATGGATCGCGCCGCCGTCGGCCTCGGGGCGGTGTTCCTGCACCTGCGCTCGGAGCTGAACTACCACCGCCTCTTCGAGGCCGAGATCGAGCGGTTTTCCCTGGCCGAACTCGAAGCCCGCCAGGGCGAGGCCCTGACTCGCGCGGGCCTTCCCTTGCCAGCGTGATTTGCCGGCCTGAGACGCCGCCGGCCCCATGTGTCGCCAGCGTGACAAATCACGCTTCGTGGCCTTTGCATGGCATGCATGCTGATTGCGGGGGCCGGGGGCATGCGCTAAATCCCCTTGGAACAAACCAAGATAAAACCACGGGGAAGCCCCTAAAATGGCTAGTTTGAAGACCGCGTCCGGCGTGCAGTACAGCCCCGCCATGGACGAGAAGACCCACGAGCAGACCTATCGCGGCTTCGTTCGTTTCGTTGAAATCGGTACCAGCGTCGTGATTTGTTGGGTGCTTGCCCTCGCCATCGGCGGCATCCACGAAGCTTGGCTGACCGCGATCCTCGCCGTCATCGTGTCCGGCGCCGCCGGAGCCGTGGGCGCCCTCGCGCCGGCCATCGGCTGGAAGGCCCCCGTGGCCGTCGCCGTGCTCCTACTGATGTATCTCTTCTTCGCCTGACAGGCGGCACCTCTTCTTCGCGTGACGTAGCCTGGAATCGCTGGCATACCAGACTTCAGGCTCTATATTCCTGTGATTTGCGGTGATCCCGGAGGATCGCCGAGGGGGACTTCCTGAATGCGCATCGCTGTCCTGACAGAGTCGGATCCGGCTGAACCGCGGGTCGCGGCGGTGCCTGAAACGATCAAGAAATTCGTCGGCCTCGGGGCCGGCGTCACGGTCCAGTCCGGGGCCGGCCTCAAAGCCGGCGTCCCCGACGCCGACTACGAAGCGGCCGGCGCCACCCTCGCGGGTTCGGCCGCCGAGGCCGCCGGGGATGCCGACCTCGTTCTCAAGGTTCGCCGCCCGACCGCCGACGAGATCGGCCTCCTGAAGCGCGGCGCCACCGTCGTGGCCATCATGGACCCTTACGGCAACCAAGAGGCCCTCGGTGCCCTGGCGCAGGCCGGTATCGACACCTTCGCCATGGAGCTGATGCCCCGCATCACCCGTGCGCAGGTGATGGACGTGCTCTCCTCCCAGGCCAACCTCGCCGGCTACCGCGCCGTGGTGGACGGCGCCGCCGAATACGGCCGCGCCATGCCGATGATGATGACCGCCGCCGGCACCGTTCCGGCCGCCCGCGTCTTCGTGATGGGCGTCGGCGTCGCCGGGCTCCAGGCCATCGCCACCGCCCGCCGCATGGGCGCCGTGGTCACGGCTACGGACGTGCGCCCCGCCACCAAGGAGCAGGTCGAGTCGCTGGGCGCCAAGTTCGTCGCCGTGGAGGACGACGAGTTCAAGCAAGCCGAGACCTCGGGCGGCTACGCCAAGGAGATGTCGGCCGAGTACAAGAAGAAGCAGGCCGACCTCGTGGCGGCCCACATCGCCAAGCAGGACATCGTCATCACCACGGCCCTCATCCCCGGCCGTCCAGCGCCGCAACTCGTCTCGCAGGCCATGGTGGCGAGCATGAAGCCTGGCTCGGTGCTCATCGATCTCGCGGTGGAGCGCGGCGGCAACGTCGAGGGCGCCAAGGCCGGCGAGATCGTCACCACGGATCACGGCGTGAAGATCGTCGGTCACCTCAACGTGGCCGGCCGCCTCGCCGCCACGGCGTCGAGCCTCTACGCGCGGAACCTCTACGCCTTCGTCGAGACGCTGATCGACAAGGAGACGAAGTCCCTGGCGGTGAAGCGGGACGACGAACTCGTCAAGGCGACGAACCTCACCCATGGCGGTGCGGTCGTCCACCCCGCCTTCCAGACCCAATCCTGATCCCGCCGGAGGATACGATGGCCACGCTTCCCCCCGATCAGGCCGCCGAGCAGGCGCGCGCCGCCGCCGCCGCGGCCCGAACCGCAGCCGAGGTCGCGCAGCAGAGCGCCGCCAAGGCGCAGAGTTACGCCGACGGCCTCTCCCACGGCCTCTCGGCCGTGACCCACGGCGCCGTCGACCCGACGGTGTTCCAACTCGCGATCTTCGTGCTGGCGATCTTCGTCGGCTACTACGTGGTCTGGTCGGTGACGCCGGCCCTCCACACCCCCCTCATGTCCGTGACCAACGCCATCTCGTCGGTGATCATCGTCGGCGCGCTCCTCGCCGCTGGCGTACCCTATGTCGAGCACGGCACCGGATGGGCCCGGTTCTTCGGGTTCGTCGGCATCATCCTCGCCAGCGTGAACATCTTCGGCGGCTTCCTCGTCACCCAGCGCATGCTCGGCATGTACAAGAAGAAGGCCTGAGACATGTCCCAGAACGTCTCATCCCTTCTCTACATCGTCTCCGGCGTCCTGTTCATCATGGCGCTGCGAGGGCTCTCGCACCCCACCACCTCGCGGCAGGGCAACCTGTACGGCATGGTCGGTATGGGGCTCGCCATGCTCACCACCCTGGTGGGACACCCGCCCGCCGGACTCGGCGCCTGGATGCTCGTGCTCCTCGGCCTCGCCATCGGCGGCGGTGCCGGCGCGGTCATCGCCAAGCGCGTGCCCATGACGGCGATGCCCCAGTTGGTCGCCGCCTTCCACTCCCTCGTGGGCTTGGCTGCCGTGATGGGCGCCGCCGCCACCCTCTACGCACCGCAGGCGGTGGGCATCCTCGAGAACGGCCACATCCACAAGGAGTCGCTGTTCGAGATGGCGCTGGGCGTCGCCATCGGCGCCATCACCTTCACGGGCTCCGTGATCGCCTTCGCCAAGCTCGACGGGCGCATGTCCGGCAAGCCGATCATGCTGCCGCAGCGCCACGCCATCAACATCGCCATGGGCATCGCCCTCGTCGCCCTCATCGCGATCTTCATCGGCACCGAGAGCAAGGCGATCTTCTGGCTCATCGTGCTGCTGTCCTTCGCCCTCGGCGGCCTGCTCATCATCCCCATCGGCGGCGCCGACATGCCCGTCGTGGTGTCGATGCTGAACTCCTACTCGGGCTGGGCGGCGGCCGGCATCGGCTTCACCCTGGGCAACCTCGCGCTCATCATCACCGGCGCGCTGGTCGGCTCCTCGGGCGCGATCCTGTCCTACATCATGTGCAAGGCGATGAACCGCTCGTTCATCTCCGTGATCCTCGGCGGCTTCGGCGGTGACACCGCGGCGGCCGGCGGCGGTCAGGTCGAGACGCGCCCCGTCAAGCAGGGCTCGGCCGACGACGCGGCCTACATCATGAAGAACGCCGAGCGCGTCATCATCGTGCCGGGCTACGGCATGGCGGTGGCCCAGGCTCAGCACTCGCTGCGCGAGATGGTGGACCTGCTCAAGAAGGACGGCGTCGAGGTGAAGTACGCCATCCACCCCGTCGCCGGCCGCATGCCGGGCCACATGAACGTGCTGCTGGCGGAAGCCAACGTGCCCTACGACGAGGTCCACGAGCTCGAGGACATCAACGGCGACTTCCCGCAGGCCGACGTCGCCTTCGTCATCGGCGCCAACGACGTCACCAACCCGGCCGCCAAGACCGACAAGACCTCGCCGATCTACGGCATGCCAATTCTCGACGTCGAGAAGGCCAAGACCGTGCTGTTCATCAAGCGCGGCATGGGCTCGGGCTATGCCGGTGTCGAGAACGAGGTGTTCTTCCGCGACAACACCATGATGCTGTTCGGCGACGCCAAGAAGGTCGTCGACTCCATCGTCAAGAACCTCTGAGACACCAGGAATCCAGCGCGGGCCTCGCCCGTGCCGGTCGGACGGGATACGGGGTCGGCGTCGAGCGCCGGCCCCGTCTTCGTTTCGAGTCCTAGGGTCACACGACCGGAGAAGAAGCACCGCGTGTCCGTCGAGTCTCCCACAACCGAGTTCCCCCGCGCCTTCCTCGACGTATCCCACTCAGTCTTGGGGCGGCCCTGGCGCGACCGCTGCGCCGATCCGGCGCTTCACGCCTACGCCGCGACCATGACGCAGGCCTACGGCCTGCCGGATCTGCTGGCGCGTGTGCTGTCGGGGCGCGGCATCCGGCCGCCGGAGGCGGACGCCCACCTCAACCCGCGCCTGCGCGACCTGATGCCCGACCCCGCCTGCCTCGTGGACATGGAGGCGGCGGCGGCCCGCCTCGCCCGTGCCGTCACGGCGGCCGAGACCGTGGCGATCTTCGGCGATTACGACGTGGACGGCGCCGCCTCCGCCGCCCTGCTCGCCGCCTATCTGCGGAGCTTCGGCCTCGATGTCCGCATCCACATTCCCGACCGCATCACCGAGGGCTACGGCCCGAATGTCGGGGCCGTGACGGAGCTGCGCGCGGCCGGCGCCAGCCTCCTCGTCTGCGTCGATTGCGGCACCAGCGGCCACGCCCCCCTGGAGGCGGCCCGAAACCTTGGTCTTGACGTCATCGTCCTCGATCATCACGGCGCCCCGGAGAGCCTGCCGCCCGCCGAGGCCCTGGTGAACCCCAACCGCCTCGACGACCTCTCCGGCCTCGGACATCTCTGCGCCGCGGGCGTGGTCTTCCTCACCCTGGTGGCCCTCAACCGCCGCCTGCGCCGGGACGGTATGGCGGAGACGCGGCTGCCCGATCTCACCGCCGCCCTCGATCTCGTGGCCCTCGCCACCGTCGCCGACGTGGTGCCGCTCACCGGCCTCAACCGCGCCTTCGTAGTCCAGGGCCTGAAGGTGATGCGCGGTCGGGGCCGCCCCGGCCTCGCGGCCCTGTTCGATGCGGCCTCGTTGAGCGAGGCTCCGGAAGCCTGGCACCTCGGCTACCTCGTCGGTCCGCGCATCAATGCCGGTGGACGCATCGGCGAAGCCGGCCTCGGCGCCCGGCTGCTCACCACGCCCGATGCGGCGGAGGCCGCCCGCATCGCCGCCGAACTCGACCGCCTCAATCGCGAGCGTCAGGCCATCGAGGCCGTGGCCGTGGCCGCCGCCGAAGCCGAGATGGATCATGCGCTCACGGGCGATCCCGACCGCCCCGTGCTGGTGACGGGCTCGGCCGACTGGCATCCGGGCGTCGTCGGCCTCATCGCCGCCCGCCTGAAGGAACGCTTCGGCCGCCCCGCCTTCGCGTTCGCGGTCAGGTCCGACGGCACCGCCACGGGCTCGGGCCGATCGATTCCCGGGGCCGACCTCGGCCGGGCCGTGCGGGCGGCGGTGGAAGCCGGCCTCGCCCTCAAGGGCGGTGGGCACGCCATGGCGGCGGGCGTCACCTTGAGCAGCCCCGACACGGACGCGTTCGCGGCCTTCCTCGCCCACGACCTCGCGCAGGCGGTGCGGGAGGCACGGGCCGTCGAGGCACTGCTGCTCGACGGCACCGTGAGCGCGGGCGGCGCCACGGCCGAGGTGGTGCGTCTGCTCCAGCGCGCCGGGCCATTCGGCTCGGGCGCCCCGGAGCCCGTCTTCGCCCTGCCGCGCCACCGCATCGTCGATGCCGGGGTCGTCGGCAACGGCCATGTCCGCGCCCGCCTGCGCAGCCGCGACGGCCAGACCGTGGGCGCCATCTGCTTCCGGGCGGCGCAAGGCCCCCTCGGCCAGGCCATCCTCAACGGCATCGGCCGGGAATTTCATGTGGCCGGAACCCTGGCGGTTGATAGCTGGCGCGGCGCCGACCGCGCCCAGGTCCGGATCTGCGACCTCGCCGCCTTCGATTGAGCAGACCTTCGGCCCTTCTTCGCGACGGGATGCAAACTCTGCCGCGACCCCCGTTGACTCCCGCGCGAGGCCTCATCATAAGGACCCGCGCGCTGCCCACGGGCAGCGGCGGTTTGGGGGAATGTCCCGAGCGGCAAAGGGGGCGGACTGTAAATCCGCTGCGTAAGCTTCGTAGGTTCGAGTCCTACTTCCCCCACCAAACCACTTTCGAGATCGCGGGCATACGGGTATGCTCCTTTCTCGACCCTCGGCGGCCATGGCCCCGATGCGGGTGTAGCTCAATGGTAGAGCAGCAGCCTTCCAAGCTGAATACCCGGGTTCGATTCCCGGTACCCGCTCCATTGCACTTTTCTGAATGCTGTTTTTAAGTCGGGAGTGTTCTGCCTGATCCTCGGATCACACAAAACACTCTGTTTCTTTGATAAATTTCATTTTCTTTCGCCGGACCGGCCTCCACTTCGGCGCCAAGTGTTTCTCACGAAACTCCCGCGGCACCGCCGACTTCAGGGCAAGAACCGTCCAGGGGCGGGAGTTTTGTCAGGCACTCGAAATGCTTCAGCGGCTCGCTTGGTCGCGGCTGTCTCCGCAACGGCGGCCGCGATGACGACCCGCGTCAGAAAATGGCGGATCTGACCGGGTTGCGCCCTCCCGGCCAAGCCGGGCGACCGCGCCACATCGAAATGAGACTGCCGCGACACGGGAGCGGTATCGCCCCTCAACGCAACACTTGCGGATAGGATCGCAACCGAATCGCGAATGCCTATCCCGTCCCGTCTCGACTAACGAAACCTGACACGAAAGCATGGAACTTACAAATTAACAGAATACAAACCAATTTATATCAGATTGCCCAACCGCAATCGAGGGTCAGAAAAATGCGGTCGATTCGATTCAAATTAACATTCTCAGTAATCATACTCATATCCGCACTTGCATTCAATATTATGATTGGCCTTTATGCCACATCTCGCGCATCCGGCAGCATGAACGAACTCTACAGTGATCGCATCGTGCCCCTGCGGGAACTCAAAATCGTCGCCGACATGTATGCCGTCAACGTTGTCGACACGACCCACAAAATCAACAACGGCAATCTCGAATGGGCTCAGGGTGCCCCGCTGATCGCCGAAGCTCAAAAGCGCATCAAAAAGGTCTGGGCCGCCTTTTTAGCTACCAAACTAACCCAAAAAGAGAAAGAACTCTCCACCGAAACCGAAAGAGCCATGGCAGTTGCGAACACGGCCGTGAGCGAACTGGCCGACATCCTGCATGGGAATGATAGGAATCAACTGGGGAACTTTGCGCGCACGAAACTGTACGAGACCATCGATCCAGTCAGCGCCGCCGTCCAGGCCTTGATCGATCTGCAACTCGATGAGAGCCGCAATGTCTATACAGATTTTTCTAACGTTTCGGAAACAGTGAGAATTTTAAATCTGGCGAACTTCGTGTTCGGCTTTGCTGCGGCCGGATTTGCTCTGTACATGGTCCTGCGCGGTGTCCTTGCCCCGCTCGGCTCCATCACGCAGATGATGCAGCGCTTGGCCACCGGCGACACGACCCAAACTGTCCCCGGAATCGATCGTCTCGACGAGATCGGCAGCATGGCCGCCTCCGTTCAGGTCTTCAAAGACAATCTGATCCAAACCCGCAAGCTTGAGGAGGAGAGCGCCCTTGCGCGCGCTTCGAGCGAAACGCAACGGCGAGCCATCATGGTCGAACTCGCCGATAGCTTCGAGCGAGCAGTCGGCGGGATCGTCGGAATGGTCTCCTCCTCGGCCACCGAACTCCAGGCCACCGCCCAGCAGATGACCGTCACCGCACGGGAGACCGCGGCGCAGTCCCTCACCGTGGCCGCCGCGGCCGAAGAGGCCGGCACCAACGTCAACACCGTGGCGGCGGCGGCCGAGCAACTCGGCTCGTCCGTTCAGGAGATTGGCCGACAGGTGTCGGACTCGGCTCACCTCGCCCAGGCGGCGGTGGGCGAGGCCGACGAGACCGCCAACCTGGTGCAGGCGCTGAGCCGGAACGCCGCCCGAATCGGCGACATGGTCGGCATGATCTCGAACATCGCCGGGCAGACCAACCTGCTGGCGCTCAACGCGACCATCGAGGCAGCGCGCGCCGGCGAGGCGGGGCGCGGCTTCGCCGTGGTGGCCTCGGAGGTGAAGGCCCTGGCCGAACAGACCGCCAAGGCCACCGAGGAGATTGCCCGGCAGATCGGGGAAGTGCAGGGCGTGACCGCACAAGCCGTGACGGCGATCGGCGACATCACCGGACGGATCCGCGAGATCGACGGCGTCGCGACCTCGATCACGGCGGCGGTGGAGCAGCAAGGGGCGGCCACGCAGGAGATCGTCCGCAACATCACCCAGGCTTCGGCGGGCGCCAACGAGGTGACGGGCAACATCGCCGGCGTGGCGCAGGCCTCGGAGGAGACGGGGGCGGCAGCCTCGCAGGTCCTCGCGGCGGCCTCCGAGCTTTCGCGGCAATCCGAGTATCTCGGCACCGAGGTCAACCGCTTCCTCGCCACGGTGCGGGCCGCCTGACCCAGCCCCACGGCGCCCGAGGGCGCGACGCCGAGAAGGGCGCGAGAATGGGTCGTGCCGCCCCGCCGCGCCCTTCGGAAGGCCATCCGGCATGCCCCGGCATGGCAACGCCCGAACATGGGACAGTACGTTCGAACGCGGGACTTGGGCGGCGGATGCCCCGCGCCGACCAGCCCCCGGGCTCAGGCTTGCGCGGCCTGGGCCGCCTCGAACAGTGCAAACGCCCGAAGGGCCCCCGCGACCGCGCCTTCCCTGTCCACCGGGGGACACGCGGCGAGCCAGGCGGTGAAACTCGGCCACAGGCGCTGCCCCTCGCCGTGCCGGAGGAACCGGGTGTTGTCGCGGACGCCGGAATCGGAACTCGCGAGGGCCTGACGCAGGAGAAGCTGGCCGCCGAGGCGCGAACCCTCGAGGACGTAGAGCAACCCCGCCGCCTCGGCCCGGCCCGGGGCTCGGGGCGAAACCGAAGCCGGCGGTGCAGGTCGGCCGAGGGCGTCGAGATCGGCGAGGATCGCGCCGCTGCGCCGCCGCTCCGGCCAATCGGGCGGCACCGCTCCCTGGGCCGCCCGATCCAGCTCCGCCTCGATGGGCACCAGAGCCGCCGCCATGGCGGCGAGAAAGACCGCATAGTCCCGGCGCTTCGCGAAATCGTGGCCGCCCCAGCCCGCGTCGAGGCGGCGATGCGCATCCGACGTCGCCCGTCGCAGGAGGCTGCGCAGGTCGGGCCCCGCCTCTGCGAAGCCCGCTGCGTCGCCGTGTCCCGTGTCATTCGTCATGTGCGACCGCCGCTGCCCTAACTGTTGGAGGAACGCGCGCCGCCCGAAGCGCATCGGCGGGGCCACAGGATCGAGAACGACCTCCCGCGCAGCATCACCCGAGCCAGGATTCCCATGTGGTACCTCTATGGCCTCGCGCTTCTGGCCGGCATCGCCAACGCCGTCCAGGGCGGTACCAACGCCACCCTCGCCAAGGCTCTCGGCCAGCCCTTCGCCGCCGGCCTCGTCGTGGCCCTCGGCACCGGTTCCACCCTGCTCCTGACCGGCCTCGCCCTCGGGCGCTTCCAGTGGCCGGGCCTCGTCCAGGCGGCGCAGGTGCCGGCCTGGGCGTGGTTCGGCGGCTGCCTCGGCGCCCTCGTGATCGTGTCGCAGTTCTTCGCCGCCCAGGCCATCGGCGCCGCGCCCTTCCTCGGACTCCTCGTCACCGCCGGGGTCGCCACTTCCATCGTCCTCGACCATTTCGGCTGGATCGGCTTTGCCGTCCATGCGGCGAGCCCGTGGCGAATCGTCGGTGGCCTCCTCATGGTCGTGGGCGTCACCCTCGTGGCCCTGTTCTGACGCATGGGCGCCTCCGCCCCTTCGCCGCGGCCGACGACCATCGGCCCCGGCGGCGGCCCCTTGCCTTCGCGGCGCGGACGGGCGACTTCCCGCAGCCTCCGCTTCCCGCATGACGGCCCGCCCATGAACATCTTTCAGGACATCGTCACCCGCTTCAGTCAAACCGTCACCGCCTATGCGGGCGACACGGTGCTGATGCAGGCCATGGTCTCGGCCGCCGCCAACGTCATCGTCGCCGATGGCGAAGTGGCCGGGGACGAGTTCGACACGGCACTCGCCGGCATCCAGGCCAACCCCATCGTCGAGAAGGGCTACGACCGTCTGATGCTGGAGAGCGAACTCTACGACGGCATCGCCCGGGCGCGGACGCGGGCGGGACGGGCGGAGAACCTGCGCCGCGTCGCCGGTCTCCACGAGCGGGACGAGGCGGAGCGCAACGCCACCTTCCTCGTCGCGGCCGACGTCGCCGACCTGGACGGCATCTCGCCCCTCGAAGCCACGGCCCTCGACGAGATCGCCGTGGCCCTGGGGGTCGACAAGGCGGCCCTGCTGGGCGCCTCTCCGGTCAAGCGCCCCCTCGTCTGAGGCGCGGTCCGGCCCGGCCGGCGCCGAGCGTGAATGACGATGGTCGGCAAAACCCTTGATCAAAGGACTTGAAGCCTCTAAGCGGACCGCGTCTTTCGCCCGGCTCGATGGATATTCGAGCGACTGCCCGGGCGTCCGCTCGTGTGAGCTTGCCGCAGGAAAGAGACGATGGCCAAAGAGAAATTTTCGCGTACGAAGCCGCACTGCAACATCGGCACGATCGGTCACGTCGATCACGGCAAGACGTCTCTGACGGCGGCGATCACGAAGGTTCTGGCCGAGACGGGCGGCGCGACGTTCACGGCGTACGACCAGATCGACAAGGCACCGGAGGAGAAGGCCCGCGGCATCACGATCTCGACGGCGCACGTTGAGTACGAGACCACGAACCGGCACTACGCCCACGTGGATTGCCCCGGCCACGCCGACTACGTGAAGAACATGATCACGGGTGCCGCCCAGATGGACGGCGCGATCCTGGTGGTGTCGGCGGCCGACGGCCCGATGCCGCAGACCCGCGAGCACATCCTGCTCGCCCGTCAGGTCGGCGTGCCGGCCCTGGTGGTGTTCCTCAACAAGGTCGACCTCGTCGACGACGAGGAGCTCCTCGAGCTCGTCGAGATGGAGGTGCGCGAGCTCCTGTCGAAGTACGACTTCCCCGGTGACGACATCCCGATCACCAAGGGTTCGGCCAAGGTGGCGCTCGACAACGGCGACAAGGCCGTGGGTCACGACGCCGTGCTGAAGCTCATGGAGTCGGTGGACGCCTACATCCCGCAGCCGGAGCGTCCCATCGACAAGCCGTTCCTGATGCCCATCGAGGACGTGTTCTCGATCTCGGGCCGCGGCACGGTGGTGACGGGTCGCGTCGAGCGCGGCATCGTCAAGGTCGGCGAGACCGTGGAGATCGTGGGCATCCGCGACACCCAGACCACGACGGTCACGGGCGTCGAGATGTTCCGCAAGCTCCTCGATCAGGGCCAGGCGGGCGACAACGTCGGCGTGCTCCTGCGCGGCACCAAGCGTGAGGACGTCGAGCGCGGTCAGGTCGTGTGCAAGCCCGGCTCGGTGAAGCCCCACACCAAGTTCAAGGCCGAAGCCTACATCCTCACCAAGGAGGAGGGCGGTCGCCACACGCCGTTCTTCACCAACTACCGCCCGCAATTCTACTTCCGCACCACGGACGTGACCGGCGTGTGCGTGCTCCCCGAGGGCACCGAGATGGTGATGCCCGGCGACAGCGTCACCATGGACGTCACCCTCATCGTCCCCGTCGCCATGGAAGAGAAGCTCCGCTTCGCCATCCGTGAAGGCGGCCGTACCGTCGGCGCCGGCGTCGTCGCCGCCATCAACGAGTAATC
>NZ_FOPM01000015.1 GCF_900113485.1 Methylobacterium gossipiicola | reverse complement strand
CATTGGTCGTGGTGCTGTTGCGGCGGTTGGCCGTGGTGGCGTTCTGCGGGTCGGCATCGGTGAAGCGCACGTCGCCGTTGATGACGCCGCCGGCGTTGTTGGCGAGGGTGGCGTTGCCGGCACCGTAGACCACGATGGCCTGACCACCGGTCGGACCGGTGATCGTTCCGTCGTTGACGATGGTGTAGGCCTGCGCCCGGCCCTGGATGGCGCGGACCCCGGTGCCGGTGCCGCTGATCGTGGCGCCGGCGCGGTTGGTGACGGTGAGGGCCGCGACGTCGTCGTCGGAATCGATGGCCGCGACGGCCGCCGTGCCGGTCCCGTTGCGCGTCGCCGAGATGGTGCCGGCATTGGTGATCGCCATGGAGGCGATGTTTTCACCGGCATAGATGCCGCGCGAGATGCCGATGCCGTTCTCCGTCACCGCGATGGTGCCGTTGTTCGTCACCGCCACGTTGGCGAAATCCGCGCCCGTGGAGTTGGTGAGCACGCCGTAGACGCGGTTCGCCGAGGTGTTGGCCCGGCCCGCCGCACCGGTGCCCGTGAGGGTGCCGTTGTTGACCAGGCTCGTGTTCGAGCCCGACAGGTTCACGGTCTTGTTGGTCAGCGTGTTGTTGACGGTGAGCTGCGCGCCCGAACCCGTCACCTGGATCAGGCCGCCGATGGTCTGGATCGAGCCGGCGCCCAGCGTCAGATTGCCGCCCGCGACTGTGAGGTTTCCGGACAGATTCTGGACCGAGCCGCTGGCGGTGGTCCAGGCGCTGCCGGCGCCGGTCTGGTTCAGGCTGGTGAAGCCCGCGACGGTGCCCGTCAGGGTCCCGGTGCCCGTGAGGTTCAGGGTGTTGGTGCCCTGCCCCTGCGCGGTGATGTTGCCGCCGATGCTCGAGCCCGTGCCGAGGTTCACCGTATTCACGGTGGCGGCGACGTCGAGGAAGGACAGGCCGCCGGAGATGCGGCCGGTGTTGTTCACCGTCTGGCTGCCGCCGCCGAAGGCGAGGTTGCCGTTGATGGTGCCGGCATTTGTGATCGTGCCGGTGCGGCGCAGATTCACCACCGTCGCGGCGGTCTGGAGATCCTGGTCGAAGTTGCGCACGTCGCCGTTGATGACGCCGGTCGCCGTGTTGGTGATGACGGTGTTGTAGGCGCGCGGCGTGGTGGCGTCGCCGGCATTGCCGGCATTCACCGCGAAGGTGGCGATGGCCGCTTCACCGGCGGTGGTGTTGGTGATGGTGCCGCTGTTGTTGATCTCGTACTGGGCGGCGCGGCCCGAGAGGGCGCGGGTGTTGGTGCCCGTGGCGGTGATCCGGCCGGCGGCGCTGTTGTTGATCACGAGCCGGTCGGTGTCGTCGTCGGAATCGACGCCCGCGACGACGGCGGTGGAGGCCGTGGCGGAAGCGCCGCGCGTGGCCGAGATCAGGCCGCTGTTGTTGATGGTGAACAGCGTCGTGTTCTCGCCGGAATAGATGCCGCGCGCGATGCCGTTGCCGTTCTGCGTCACCGCGAGGGTGCCGGAATTGTTGACCGTGGTGCTCTCATATTGCGAGCCGTTCGGCGCGCTCGAGAAGGCGCCGTAGATTCGCGTCGTGCTGTTGCCGGCGGGCGCCGTCAGGGTGATCGTGCCGGTGTTGTTCAGGGTCGAGCGGTCGCCCGCCAGGTTGACGCCGTAGTTGTCGCGGTTCTGCGGCGCGCCGTTGTCGATGATGCCGGCGTTGTTGACGACGCTGGTGCCGTTCACCCGTACGTTGGCGAAGTTCGGATTGGTGCCGACACCGGTCTGCTGCGAACCGAGGGTGGCGCCGGACTGGATGTTGACCGTCAGCCCCGTCACGCCGGCCGGCGCGACGAAGCCCGTCGGCTGCGCATCCGTGCAGGTCACGGTCTGCCCACTCGTAGGCGTGGCGGGCTGGCACGCCGCCGAAGCTTCGGCGATCGCCAGGGTCCAAATTGGAACGCTCGCCATCAATGAGCGGCGCAGCACCTGACCTTGCCTCGACATTCGACCCCCCTGAAACCTTATGATTTTTCCCGGCCGACAGCACAGAGGCCGGGCGGGGTGAGGAGACGATGAAAGAGGCTTGCGGCGGAGTCAAAAAATAGTTCGGGCTTATTATTATACGAAATCACTTTGACTCGAAGCGATGCAAAACGATCACATATCTACTGGGACCTTTCATCGTTCGCCTTGGATAAACGAGAAAATCCCGCAATCTATTCATGGTCAACAAGCAATATGATCGGGATGTTTTGGCAAATGGCGCCATCGGCCCAGTGAAGCCGGAGCGATCCGCATCGGACGAGTGCCCCGGTCGCGGACCTCGGACACGAAAAAGCCGGCCCCTTGCGAGGCCGGCTTTTCGCATGTCGGTCGTCCCCGGACGGGACGACGCGAGGATATCGCGAGACGATCCCGCTTAGTATTTGCGTATGATCGGCTCGGCCATCGGCACGGGGGCTTCACCGAAGGTGTAGCGGATGCCGCCATAGACCGAGAGCGGCTGGGCAAGGGTCGTCGTGCGCGGGTCGTTGACCGGGTAGCGGTTGGCCACCAGGCCGGGCTCGAAGAAGGTCCCGAACGTGGTGTAGCGGTTGTTCGTCAGGTTGGTGACGTATCCGAACAGTTCGAGGTTCTTATCGACCCGGTAGCTCGTGTTCAGGTTCAGCACATAGTAGGCCGGCAGCTTGCGGTTCAGGTTCGACTCGTCACCCCGGTAGTATGAGGACGAGAACGCCTGCATGGCCATGCCGACGCGCCAACGCGGCAGCACTTCGACGTCGAAGCCGACCTTGAACTGATGATCGGGGATCAGCGGCACCTTGTTGCCCGGCACGACGTTGATGGCGCCATCGACGGAGAGCGGGTTGTTCGGCGACGACAGCGTGCCGTTGAACCGGAAGGTGGCGTCGATGAGCGCGTAGTTCGCGTAGACCGACAGCCAATCGGAGACGTATTCGAGGCCGACTTCGACGCCCTGGCGGCGGGTGCCCGGCACGTTCACGAAGTAACCGCGCGCCGCGTTGCCGGGGGTGGCCAACGACAGGATGTCGTTGGTGAGATCCGTGCGGAAGGCGCCGATCTTATAGTTGACGAGGCCGCCATCGTAGAAGTTCGGCAGGGCGCCACGGAACCCGACCTCGTAGGTCCGGCCTTCCACCTGCTTGAGCGGCGGATCGGCCACGAGGGAGTTCGGCAGCAGGCAGGGGCGCAGCGGGTTGGCGCAGGCGAGTTCGAGGGGCGTCGGGGCGCGGTTCGACTCGGAATAGCCGCCGTAGAGGTTGAGGCCCGGCGAGAAGCGGTAGGTCAGGCCGGCGACGGGATTGATCTTGTTGAAGTAATGGGTGCCGGTCACGTCCGGCGAGAAGCCGGTCTGATCCTCGCTCGCGATGCGGGCGAAGTTCAGCCGCGCGCCCGCCGTCAGCGACAGGGCGTCGGTGAGGTCGATGGTGTCGGTGGCGTAGAGGCCCATATAGAGGTTCGAGCCCGTCACCGAGCTCGGTGCGATGCCGAGGGCGGCGGCCGTGCGCAGGAAGTCGGTGCCCAGCCCCGGAACCGTGCCGTAGGCGGGGGTGAGCGGGTTCGTGGTCACCGACAGGTCGGGGTTGATGACGCCGAGCGTGCTCGACGACTTGTAGCCGTAATTCGCGACGTCGATGGAGCCGCCGACCACGAAGCTGTTGTTGAAGCCGAACACCCGGTCGCGGTTGGCGGCCTGGAGCGAGCCGCCGTAGCCCGTGGCCTCGGTCTTGGTCACGTCGAGGGTGCCGTAGGGAACGCCGGCGGTGAACGGGATGCCGTTCGGCGCGCCACGGCCGAGCATGAGGAACTGGTTGGTAAAGGCGTTGCGGCTCTGGCCAGGCGCCTGGGTGAACCCGTCATCCTCGAAGCAGAGGCGACCGCGGAACGAGGAATTGCGTGAGCAATTCTCGAAATCGCTGTCGTTGCCGTCGATGTATTGCTGGCTGAATCGGCGAAAGTAAGCGTTGCCCGAGAGATCCCAGGTCGGCGAGATGTCGACGCGGCCCGTGAGCTGGATGGTACCGAGCTCGGTGGTGGTGGTCTGCGGGTAGGTGAAGATCGCCCGCGGATCGACGTGGGTGAAGTCCGTCGGCGTCGCGGCGGCGGCGCCGAAATAGGTCCGCGCCAACTGGCCGATGAGGTGGAACTCCGAATCCGGCGTGCGATAGCCGACATCGCCGTAGACGCGGCCGATGGTGCTCGGGCTCTGGAAGCGCCAGCCCCGGTCGTTGAGGCCGTCACCCGCGAAGTAGATGCTCCACGGGCCGATCATCTTGCCGTGCTGCAGCGAGCCGGCGATGCGGGCGTCCGAGCCGCCGAGCGCGGTGATCTCCGTGCCCTGCCAGTTGAAGCCGTTCTTCATCTGGATGTTGATGGCGCCGCCCAGCGCGTTGAGGCCGAAGACCGGGTTGCCGGTGACGACGTCGATGCGGTTGATGGCGACCTGCGGGATCAGGTCGAGGTTGACCGTGTCGCCGAAGGCTTCGTTGATGCGCACGCCGTTCTGGTAGACGGCGAGGCCCTGCGGCACGCCCGTGACCGGCGAGGCCTGGAAGCCGCGATAGTTGATGTCGACGCGGTTGTTGTTGCCCTGGCTGTCGGAGAGGTTGAGGCCGGGCACGCGGCGGGCCAGAGTCTCGACGGCGTTGAAGGTGGCGCGGTCGAAATTGAGATCGGCGGCCGTGACCGACTCGACGGTGCTGGGGATCTTGTTGAGCGGCAGGGCGCCGCCGCGCAGGCGTGTCGTGTCGGGAACCTGCAGGGCCGGGCCGCCCGGCGCCTGGAGTGCCGGAACGCTGGGCGCGCCGCTGCCCGACGCGACACCGACGGGGGTCGTGGCGACGACGCTGATCTCGCTCAGGGAGACCGCATTCTGAGCGTGCGCGACGCACGGCAGCAGCGCGACCGAGGCAAAGAGACTGTACCGCAGCGAACGCATGTTTCTTCCCCGACCCCAGACCGTTTTCATGATCGCAACTTTGCGGTGACGCTTGCCTCGTTCATGGGCGAAGTGCCGCCGGGGGGGAAGGGCGAGACGGGGCGGCGCAGTGAATCCAGCGGCACGGCGCGAAGGAATGCCGAATGCCGTGGTGTTCCTGCCACAATTTTTCCTTATCCCACAGGCGTTTAGGTGAGATAGTGGCAATTCAAATCGGGATAATTCGGCAATCTCGGCGGGTCGCCCCGATCCATTGTGTGCCGACGCGCGCGCCCCTCACGATGTAGAGGCCCCGCAACGTGCCGGATGCCCCGGCCTCGACCAAATACATCGTCGAAGCTCCCACCGTCGTGGCAAATTTTCGCACTGCAAAAATCCGATCCCGCCCGAACCTATGCCTTCGTTCCGGGACCGATACCGCACTGAAACGAATCCCCTCACACGGATGGCGCCGGCGAGTTCACGACCACTTCGCGGGAGACCGGGCCTGCGGCAGTCTTCGTGCCCATGGCGGCAGCATCGGGTGGAGCATCGCCCGAACCGTGGCCAGGCATGGCGGCGCCTCCGATGGGGCGACGGGTGCTGATTCGGATCGGAGCGGACCCCGTCCCATGGGCGCCTCCGGATGTGCTATCGACACCGGTTCCGAACCGCGACCGCGCGGCGGGAAGAAAGTTGCGACGGCCGAAACATGACGCAAGCCGCCGAAGAGACGCCCTTCAGCATCGATCTCGGGATCGGGGGCACCATCCGGATCGGATCGCAGCGCATCGGCGTCGCGGAAGCCTTCGCCATCCTCGAAGCCATCGCCCGCACGGGCTCGGTCCAGGGCATCGCCACGGAACTCGGCCTGTCCTATCGGGCGGCCTGGGAACGCCTGCGCGCCCTCGAAACCGCCCTCGGTCACCAGCTCGTCCGAAAGACGCGGGGGCACGGCAGCGCCCTGACGGAGACGGGCACGACCCTGCACGAAGCCTTGGCGGAGGCGGCGACGGCGCTGGCCGGGCCGATGGCGCGCGAGGGCCGGTCGGTCCTGACACGCCTCGGGGCCGTGCTGGGCCAGACGTCGCCCGCCCTCGCCCTGGTGGCCAGCCACGACCTGCTCCTCATGGACGTGCTGGCCGACCGGCCGGACATCGCCCTCGTGGTCGCCGGCAGCGAAGAGGCCGTGATCCGCCTCACGGGGGGCCGCGCCGACGCCGCCGGCTTCCATTGCGGACCGGACGGCCCGGCCCTCGGCGGCCCGGTCTTCGCCGATCTCGAACACAACCCGGCCCTCCGGGTCCGCCCCCTGTTCGAGCGGGAGCAGGGCCTCATGCTCGCCGCCGGCAATCCCCTCGGCATCGGGGGCCTCGCCGATCTGGCGCGTCTGCGGGCCCGCTTCGTCAACCGCCAGAAGGGCTCGGGCACGCGGCTGTGGTTCGACCGGCTGCTGGCGGAATACGGCCTCGCCCCCTCCGACATCCAGGGATACGCCGGGGAGGAGTTCACCCATCAGGCGGTGGCGGCGCTCATCGCCTCCGGAGCGGCCGATGCCGGGTTCGGAGCCCGGGCGGCGGCCGAGCGGTTCGGCCTCGCCTTCCTGACGCTCGGCTGGGAATGCTACCACCTCGCCTTCAGCGCCTCGCTTCCGGACGCGCCCTTCGACAGCCTGGCCCACACCCTGGCCGAACGGGCGGCGCGGACGCCCGGCTATCGCGCCGCCGTTCCGAAGGCTTGAGGGAAGCGCCGCGATGGTCCGCCTGAACGAAATCCGACGGAACGAGATCGCCGTCGTGCCACCGGCCGCCACCGATGCGGGCCTCGTCTATATCGGGCGCATCGCGACCCCCTGGACCGATCGCCTCGCCTGCCCGCGCATGGGCCGGGCCGATGGTCCCCTCTGCCGGATCGAGGTGTTCGAGCCCTGGGTCGCGGCCCTCGACGGGCTCTGCGCCTATGCGCGGATCGAGGTGCTGTACTGGCTCGATGCCTCGCGGCGCGACCTCGTCCACCAATGTCCGGCGAGCGACGGCGTCGCGCGCGGCACCTTCTCCCTACGCTCGCCCGTGCGGCCGAACCCCATCGGAACCTCCATCGCGCAGCTCGTGGGAATCGACGGCCCCATCGTCACCGTGCGCGGCCTCGACTGCCTCGACGGAACCCCGCTCCTCGACCTCAAGCCGGATCGGAGCCTGTTCACACCCGTCGCCCCACCGCAGCCGGGGGATTTCGAATGACATGGCACTGCGCGGAGCAGAGGCCCCGCGCAGTATAAAAGGACCTCAATCGACGGCGATCATCACATCGGAGGCCTTGACCACGGCATAGGCCTGTCCGCCGACCGTGAGGCCGAGGCTGTCCACGGATTCGTTGGTGATCGAGGCGGTGATCACCGTGCCGTCGGCGACCTCGATCTTCACGTGGGCGGTGGTGGCGCCCTTCTCGACGGAGACGACCTTGCCCTTGAGGGTGTTGCGTGCGCTGATCTTCATGAGACTTGTCCCTTCGAGCCTTGTCCGCCGACCGGAGACCGGTTCGACGGGCAACGTGTTTGATGAAAGAGGTGGAGCGACTTGCGTGATCCCGGGATCGCGAAAACGCCCTACCGTCCGGAAGCGCCATCGAGGACCCGGAAGCCCTGGGCCTCGAAGATCGGCCGGGCCGTCGCCCCCTTCAGGAAGTCGAGGAAGCGCGCGGCGCCCGCCCCCTTGGCCTCGGCCGTGACGGCGAACGGATACACCACCCTGGGGTGGGAGTCCGCCGGAAACACCCCCACCACCTTCACGCCGGAATCGGATTTCGCGTCGCTCTCGTAGACGACGCCGAGGGGCGCCTCACCGCGCGAGACGAGGAGCAGGGCGGCCCGCACGTTGTCGGCCTGGGCCAGACGCGCCTGCAGGCCGCTCCAGAGGCCGAGTTTTTCAAACGCCGCCTTGGCGTACTTGCCGATGGGCACCGATTTGACCTCGCCCGTGGCGAGGCGCCCATCGCTCCCGAGGGCCGCCGCGAACGCCTCCGCCGTGAACGGCACGGCGGTGATCGGGGCGTCCTTCGGGGCGATCAGCACGAGACGGTTGCCGAGGAGGTTCACCCGGCTTTCGGGGCGGACGAGCTTCCTATCGGCGAGGTAATCCATCCATTCGAGATCGGCCGAGGCGAAGAGATCGGCGGGCGCGCCGGATTCGATCTGCCGCGCCAGGGCCGAGGAGGCGGCGTAGCTCGCCCGGACCGCGATGCCGCTCTCGTCCGTGAACGCCTTGCCGGCGGCGTCGAGGGCGTTCTTCAGGCTGGCGGCGGCGAACACCGTGACGGTCTCGGCGGCCTGAGCGGCGGGCGTCAGGGCCACGAGGGCCGCGAAGAGCAGGGTTCGAATAGCGGTGCGCATGGGGATCGGCCCTCGGAACGGAGAGGGCTTGGTTATATACGGACAAGCATAACGAAGACCAGCACTCCCGCCGAGGCCGGTCCGGTGGCAAACCGTTCGAGCGCGGCCAGGGGCGTCGCGGGGGGACACGAGGAGGCCGCATGGCCCGCTTGAGCATCCGCATCGACGTGGCGCCCGGTTTCCGGATCGGGCCCGGAAAGGTGCAGCTCCTCGAAGCCATTGCCGAGCATGGTTCGATCTCGGCGGCGGGCCGGGCGCTCGGCATGTCGTATCGCCGCGCGTGGACCCTGGTCGAGGCCATGAACAACGGGTTCGGACGCCCCGTCGTCGAAGCCCAGACCGGCGGCAAGGCCGGCGGCGGCGCCCGTCTCTCCGGCCTCGGCGCCGAGGTCGTCGCCCGTTACCGCGCCGTCGAGCGCGCGGCGGAAGCTTCGGCCCTGCCGCATTTCGCCGGCCTCTTATCGTCCGATCCGTGAGATCGCCGCTCAGAAGTCGATGCCGAAGCGGATACGCAGGTTGTGGCGGGCGAACTGGGTGAGGTTGAAGGCGCGGTCCGCGAAGGCTTGCGACCGGTCGTGGCCGATCAACTGCGTCGCGTACGCCACCGTGAGGAAGCCCTTCTTCGACACCTGATAGTGCAGAACCGGCCCGGCGAACACGGCATGCCCGAGGAACCGGTTGAGGAACGCGCCGTCATAGGCCCGCAGGGCGCGCAGTTCCGGCCCGAGGAACAGGGTGTCGGTGATCCGGGCCATCACCGTGCCCGACAGGGACAGATTGGAGGACCGGTCGGTCTCGCCCGCCCCCTTCAGGCGCGCGACGGAGGGATCGTAGATGAGGTTGACGCCGGCCCAGAGCCGGTCCGGGATCAGGCGGGCATCGACCATGAGGCGCGTGTCCATGCTGAACACGTCCGCCCCCTGCCCTTCGATGGGCGTCACCCGCGAGAACAGGGGCTCGGCCTGGAGGGCGATGCCGAAGGGCGCGTCGTCGCTGCGCGTGTGGAACTGGTACTTCAGTTCGACGGAGCCGCCGTTGAAGGTGCCGAGCCGCTTGTTCGGCACGCCCGCGATGTTGCGGGTGTCGCGCGCCTCGAATTGCAGGCCGGGCTCGATGCTGAACTCGTCCGTGGGATCGATCTGGTAGCTGACGATGGGCTCGGCGGCGCCATAACCCGACATCCCCGGGCCGCCGCGGCGCTTGCTGAAGCGGCCGATGGCGTCGACCACGATCTCTTGCTCGCCCTTCTTGCCGGTGTCGGTGCCCTCCGTGAACCCGAACAGGTTCTCGGTATCGACCGTATCCGGTGCGTCGCCGCCCGCCGCCCGGGCCTCGACCATGCCCGCGCCCGCGAGAGCGATGGCGAACAGCAGGGCTCGCGGGAGCGATCTGGGATGATATGGCAAGACGGGACGGGACATTGCATTCTGCTAGCGCGTCCGCCCATTGCTTGGCTGATGCCGAAGGATCACAGGGGACGGATCGAAATTCCATGGCGCGGTGTGAGATTTCACGTGAATCACAGCGACGCGTTTCCCGCACGCGCAGGCGCGGGATCATGACGACGCGGCGCGGCTCCTCGCGTCGTCCGTCCGTTCGCCGAGAGGTCCCATGAACGACCCGTCCCCGCTGCAAACCGGCTACAATCCGGTCTTGGTCGCCCTCTCCATCGCCATCGCGATGCTGTCGGCCTACGTCGCCCTCGATCTCGGTTCGCGGGTGCGGGACGCGGCACCGGGACAGCGTTGGGCCTGGGTGGCGGGGGCCGCCGCCGCCATGGGCGGCGGCATCTGGTCCATGCACTTCATCGGTATGCTGGCCTTCGAGATGGGCCTGCCGGTGACCTACCATGCCGGTCTGACGGGTCTTTCCTTCGCCATCGCCCTCGGTGCCACCGGGGCGGCGTTCGCCTGGGTCAGCCGCCCCGCCGCCAAGCCGAACGACGTTCTGGCGAGCGGCCCCCTCATGGGCCTGGGCGTCGCCGGGATGCACTACACCGGCATGGCGGCGATGCATGTGCCCGGCAACCTCGCCTACGACCCCGCCATCGTCGCCCTCTCCGTCGCCATCGCCATCGCGGCGGCGACGGCCGCCCTGTGGCTCACGGTCCGCCGGCACACGGTCGGGCGTAAGCTCCTCGCCGCCGCCATCATGGGCCTCGCCGTGGCGGGAATGCACTACACCGGCATGGCGGCCGCGACCTTCACGGCCGAAGCGGCCGGCGCCCACGCGGCGCACATCGCCACCGTCGGACCGGTGCAGCAGAATCTGGCGCTGGCCGTCGCCGTCACCACCTTCGCGATCCTGTTCCTGGGCCTGTTCGCCTCCTCCCTCGATCAGTTGCGGATCCAGGAGGAACATCAGGCGAGCGAGGCGCGGTTTCGCGCCGCGATCCAGGCGGTGCACGGCGTGCTGTGGACCAACGACGCCACGGGGCGGATGGTCGGCGAACAACCGGGCTGGGCCGCCCTCACGGGGCAGACACGCTCCGAATACGAGGGATTCGGCTGGGCCGATGCCGTCCATCCCGACGACGCCGCCTCCAGCATCGCGGCCTGGACCGAGACCGTCGCGGCCCGCCGGGACTTCGTGCACGAGCACCGGGTCCGCGCCCATGACGGCAGCTGGCGCCACTTCGCCATCCATGCCGTGCCGATCCTGAAGGACGGCGCCATCCGCGAATGGGTCGGCGTGCACACGGACATCACCGAGCAGCGCGAGGCGGAAGCGGAATTGCGCGACTCGAACGAGGAGTTGCAGCGCTACGCCTATATCGTCAGCCACGACCTGCGGGCGCCCCTCGTCAACGTGATGGGCTTCACGAGCGAACTCGAGGAGACGCGCGGCGACATCGCCCGCGCCCTCCAGGGGCACCCGGAGGCCGCCCGGATCGACACCGATCTGCGCGAGGCCCTCGGCTTCATCACGGCCGCCGTCACCCGCATGGAGGGGCTGATCGCCGCCATCCTGCGGCTGTCGCGCGAGGGACGACGCGCCTTCCGGGCGGAACCCCTCGATATGACCGCCCTGGTTCGCCGCCTCGCCGATGCCCAGCAGCATCAGACCGCCGCCGTGGGCGCCCGCGTGAGCCTCGCCGGCCCCCTGCCGGAGATCGTGGCCGACCGCCTCGCCATCGAGCAGATCTTCGCCAACCTGCTCGACAACGCGGTCAAGTACCTCGATCCGCAGCGGCCTGGTCGGATCACCGTCAGCGCCGCGCCCCTGGGCGGGGGCCGGGTCCGGTTCGACGTCGCCGACAACGGCCGGGGCATCGCCGCCCGCGACCATGCCCGCGTGTTCGAGCTGTTCCGGCGCTCCGGCGCCCAGGACCGGCCGGGCGAGGGCATCGGCCTCGCCCACGTGAAGGCCCTCGTGCGATCGCTGGGGGGGCGCATCGACGTGACGTCGCAATTGGGTCAGGGCACCACGTTCAGCGTGACGCTGCCGCGGAAGGGCGCTACGGGTCGGACCGGACAGGCCGATCCCGTGAGCCTCGCCGCGGAATAGGTTCGGAGGCCGCCCATGCAACCCGTCTGCATCGTGATGATCGAGGACGACGAGGGCCACGCCCGCCTCATCGAGCGCAACATCCGCCGGGCCGGGGTGAACAACGAAATCGTGCCGTTCCGCGACGGCACCTCGGCCCTCGCCTATCTGCTGGGACCGGACGGCTCCGGCGAGGCGAGCGCCCGACGCCACCTCCTCATCCTCCTCGACCTCAATCTGCCGGACATGACCGGCCTCGACATCCTCGAGAAGGTGAAGGCGAACCCGCACACGCGGCGCTCGCCCGTCGTGGTGCTGACGACGACGGACGACAGCCGCGAGATCCAGCGTTGCTACGATCTGGGCGCCAACGTCTACATCACCAAGCCGGTGAACTACGAAGGCTTCTCCAACGCGATCCGGCAGCTCGGGCTGTTCTTCTCGGTGATGCAGGTGCCCGAAACGCCATGAATGGCGACGAGTCCCCAGAGGCATCGCCCTCCGCGCCCGTCCCCGAGGCGGGGACGGCCCCGCGCATCCTCTACGTCGACGACGATCCGGGCCTCGGGCGGCTGGTGCAGCGGGCCTTGCGCACGCGCGGCTACGCCGTCGAACTCGCCCCCGACGGCGAGGCCGGGCTGGCGCGCTTGGGGGCGGGCGGGATCGACGTCGTCGCCCTCGACCATCACATGCCGGGCCAGACGGGCCTCGACGTGCTGCCGGCCATCCGGGCCCTGCCCGACGCGCCGCCGGTGATCTACGTGACGGGCTCCGAGGACAGCCGCGTCGCCGTGGCGGCCCTCAAGGCCGGGGCCGTCGATTACGTCTGGAAGGATGTCCAGGGACAGTTCCGGGAACTCCTCGGAGAGGCCATCGATACGGCCCTGCGTCAGGAGACCCTCCGGCGCGACAAGGAGCGGGCGGATCAGGCTGTGCGCGAAGCTCGCGACCGCGCCGAGATCCTGCTCCGTGAGGTCAATCACCGCGTCGCCAACTCCCTGGCCCTGGTGGCGGCCCTCGCCCACATGCAGACCAACGCCGTCGCGGACCCGGCGGCCAAAGCCGCGCTCATCGAGATGCAGGCCCGCATCCAGGCCATCGCGGGCATCCATCGCCGCCTCTATACTTCCGACGACGTCGAGGCCGTGGAACTCGACGCCTACCTGTCGAGCCTCGTCGAGGAGTTGCAGGCCGCCATGAAGGCCGCCGGCCGCGACCACGCCATCCGGCTGGCGGTGGAGCCCGTGCGGCTCGCCACCGACAAGACGGTGTCCCTCGGGGTCATCGTCACCGAACTCGTGACCAACGCCTACAAGTACGCCTATGCGCCCGGGACCCCCGGCGAGATCCGCGTCGCCCTCGGGCGACACGGCGCGGACGCCCTTCGCCTGACGGTGGAGGATGATGGCGTGGGGTGGACGGGCGTGGGCCAGCCCCGGGGCACCGGTTTGGGCTCCCGCATCGTCAAGGCCATGGCGACGAACCTGCGCTCCGCCGTGGTCTACGACGCTCCCGGCCCGGGCACGCGGGCGACCCTGTGCTTCCAGGATTGATCCCGCTTCCGGTCGACCAGCTTGGATCGAGGGCAGGCGACCGGCTTCCCCTCCGAAAAGGAGAGGCCCCCGCACTCGCGACAGCCGGAAGGGACCGATCGGAGGCGGCGTGAGGTTCACGCAACCGGAAGGTTCACGAGCCCCCGGGCGGCGTCCAGCAGGGTTTCCCCCGTCACGTCCGGCGGCCGCAGGACGGGCGAGTAGGGCAGCCCCCGGGCCACGTAGGCCCCGACGAGGCCGGCCGCCTTGGCGCCGTGGATGTCCCAGGGGTGCGTCGCCACCAGGGCCATCTCGGCCGGCGCGACTCCGGCGGTCTCGGCGGCGAAACGGTAGACTTCCGGTCTCGGTTTCGACAGCCCGACCTGCTCGACGGAGAGGATGCGTTCGATGCGGCCGCCGAGATCCGCCGTGTCGAACAGCCCCCGCGTGGTTTCCGCCGCGCCGTTGCTCAGGGCGAAGATCCGGATGCCGGCGGCGCGCAAGGCCGCGAACGCCGCCCCGGCATCGTCGTGCGGCGGCAGGCGCGCCATTCGGTCGAGCGCCGCCCGCTTCGCTTCCGCCGAAGCCGCCACGCTCTCGCGGGCCAGCACCTCGTCGAGACACCCGGCCATCACGGCGCGGAAGGGCGCGAAGCCGCCCGTCACCGCGAGGGCGAAGGCGTCCCGCAGGGTCGCGGTGTAAAGGAACTCCACGGATGCCGCGGACAAGCCCAATTCGACCAGGGCGACGCGCAGGGGTTCGAGGCTGAAGACCGTTCCGATGATGTCGAAGGTCACCACCTTCGGGCGGACGACGCCCGGGCGGGAATCGGTCGTCGGAATCATGCCCCTTTCCCCACCGGCTCATGGATGGGACAGCCGTTGAAGCGTTGGCGAAACGCGGCCGAGTGCCGGTACGGCGCGTTGCGGGCGCGGTTGATGTTGCCGAGCGGCCGGTGCGCGGCGAGCCCCGTCCAGACCCCGAAGCGCATCCCCTCGTCGACGGCCGCCACCCGGTCCGGGTCCCAGCTGTCCTGGGGCGGCACCGTGACCGTCGCCACGGTCTGGAACGGTGCCTCCTCCTCGTCCCACCGGACCGTCGGGTCCTCGACGGGTTGGCGCGCGAGGTCGCGGCACAACTGGACCCGGAAAGCCCAGACGGCTTCGAGCCCCCGCATTTCCGCCCGCACCGTCTCTCGAATGGCGTCGGGCCGCCCCGAAGCATCGATCTCGCGGCCGGTCAGCGCCGTCTGGGTCGGAGCCACGGGCGCGAGGGAGAATTTGGCGATGTGGTCGCCGTATCGGAACGGCGTGACGCTGTAGTAGGTCTCGCCCAACGGATCGACGTTCGGCGCGCCCCCCAAGCCCGCGATCGTGGGGCTCTCGATTCCGACGGCCTGGAGTGCCGTGTTGACGCCGCGCAGGACCTTGGAGGCCGCGACCTTCAGGGTCTCGCCCCGGTCCGTGGTCTTCGCCAGCAGCTTGAGGCTGCCGTGGAACGCCTCGGCGGTCCTGGCCTGGAACACCGGGCCGTTGACCATGATGAAATCCTGGCTCGTCCCCTCCGCCTCCGGCAGTCGCTCGCCGGGCACATCCAGGACCTTGAGGGCGAGACCGCGCGGTAGCGAGACGGCGTCGGGCAGGATATCGCCCGCGTTGGTGGAGAGACGCAGGTAGATCCGATGCGAGCCGGGCGTCGCGAATAGCCCCTGCGCCAGTTCGGGCGGCAGCCCGGCCAAGATGGTCATCGTGCCCTCCAGGATGCCGTGCGCCTTGGCGTGGACCGCGCGCACGGCGTGGCCCCCATCCCGAGCCGTCCGCTCCAGAATCGTGTCGAAGGTCGCGCACAGGCCCTTGATGACCCTGCCTTCGTCGGGGTCGATGGTCTCGGCATCGGAACTGTAGCGAACGGGGGCGATGGGCATGGGGGACGCTCCAAGTGTCGCTGCGCCAACCGATCGCGCCGCCGCCCGTTCCGGCGCGGGGGAACACGTGCACGTGAGGGGCGAAAGGGCGCCGCTCCGGCCTCCCACGTTACGGCGGGATGTCCGCCGCCCCGTGGCGGGGGCGGACAAGCCTCTTTCCGCGCCGGCGCGACGCGATGACAGGATGTTTCATTCGCCGCTTCGACAAAAACCGATGTTTCCCTGACCTAGGTGATGGCTCGCGAAATCATTCGACACGAAGATCGAAACATCAGGCAACGCCTTTCGGCGACGCGGATCGTCCGCACCGGCCTGCATCGTCCTGGAATACTTGACACGGTAACGGGAGCACTCATCATGCCCGAAACCTCCTCGAGATCATCCCGGTTCTGGGAGACCGTCTCCGAACACGTCACCGCCAAGGTCGAACTGGCCCGCACTCGGAAGGGCGACGACCGCCGGTCGGTCATCGTCTACCTGCGGGATCTGGAGGCCGTGGCGCGCCGGCAATGCGAGTTCCGGATACGATCCAAGTCATCGCGTCCGGGCGTCACCTCCTCGGCGACCACGACGAACTCCCGGCGACGGACGCGCCCAACGCGCGATCACGCCATTCTTCCGGGCCATGAAACGGCCGCCCGAAGAACGGGCACGCCGAATTTAACCTACATGAGTAGGAGCGGAGGGGTTTGGGAGTACGTTCGCGAAATCCTTCCACGGGAACAGCGTATGCCCGACCCGCTCGTACGAAAACTACAGCATTACGGCCCCCTCTCGGACGCCGACCGACTCTGGCTGGCCGAATCCCTTGGCGTCCGCCGGCAGATCGCAGCGCGGACCGACATCATCATGGAGGGAGAAGATCCGCGCGCGGTCAATGTCGTCCTCGACGGCTGGGCCTGTCGTTACAAGCAGCTCGCCGATGGTCGCCGCCAGATCGTGTCGATGCTCCTGCCAGGCGATCCGTGCGATCCCCACATCTTCCTGCTCGACCGGATGGACCATGCCGTCTGCGCCCTGACCCCCGTCACCCTCGCGCAGATTCGCGGGTCGGTCATTCAGGAGCTCACGGCGCGCAGCCAGAACCTCGATTACGTGCTCCATCGCGAAACCCTGGCCAATGCCGCGATCCAGCGCGAATGGGCGGTGAGTCTCGGATGCCGCACGGGTATCGAGCGCCTCGCTCACCTGTTCTGCGAGCTGTTCGCGCGGCTTTCCGCCGTGGGGCTGACCAAGGGGGATACCTGCGCCTTCCCGATCACCCAGAACGATCTGGCCGATGCCCTGGGTCAGACCAGCGTTCACATCAACCGCACGCTGCAGGATCTGCGCTCGGCCGGCCTCATCACCCTGCGCAGCCGGCAACTCACCCTGCACGACCCCGAAGGATTGGCACGCCTCGCCCATTTCGATCCGGCCTACCTCCATTTCACAATGGAACCGAACGAGCCTGACCCGATGCGTAGTTAGATTATACCTATTCTAAACAAGGCCCCTTCCGTATATCCTGCCCTGGGTGTGGAAAATCGGTATGACAGAGCCTGACGACAGCGCCGCGCGATTGGCGGCCTTGGAGAGCGACAATGCGCGGCTGCGCCGGCTCCTCGACAAGGTCGGCCTGCATGACGGGCTGCGTCATGGCCTGCGCGACACCGTGGCGATGCTGCGGGCGGTGATCCATCAATCGGCCGAGACCACCGAGAACATCGCGACCTACGTTACCCACCTCGACGGGCGGCTCGAAGCCCTGATGCGGGCCCGGACCGCCATCGACGCCGTGGGCGAGGTCAGCCTTCACACCATGGTCTCCGACGCCCTGCAACTGCACCTCGTCCGCGAGGGAGACGGCGCCACGATCTCCGGGCCGCGCATCCTCCTGCGGCAGAAGGCGGCGCAGCTCATGGCCCTCGCCCTGTACGAGTTGGCGAGCAACGCCATCGAGCACGGCGAACTCGGCGGCGCCCTCGGGCGGGTGGCGGTGGCGTGGACCGTGGCGGACGGGGGATCGGCCGAGCCGCTGCTGACCCTTGAGTGGAAGGAGACCGGCGCCACCGTCACGCCTCCGACACGGACCGGTTTCGGCACGCGGGTGCTGGAGCGGACCCTGGCCTACGAGCTCGAGGCGCAGACCGTGTTGGCGTACGAACCGAACGGGCTGCGCTGCACGATCCGCATCCCCTTGAGCGCCCGGATCGGACACGTCGTGGCCGAAGCGCCCTCCCCCCTCGACGCGTCGTCCCCCCTCGACGAGCTCCTCGAGGGACCCTGACACGCTCTCTGCCCTTGCAACCGTCGTGAAGGATCGTCGTCATGGATGCCGACACCCAGCCGATCACCGGCCGCCGCCTCCTCCTCGTGGAGGACGATTACTTCATCGCCACGAACATGCAGAACGAGTTCGAGCATGCCGGGGCACAGGTGCTCGGTCCGGTGCCGAGCGTGCGGGCCGCCTTGGCGCTCATCGACGCCACACCCGACATCGACGCCGCGGTGCTCGACATCAACGTGCAGGAGGAGATGGTCTTTCCCGTCGCCGATGCCCTGGAGGCGCGCGGCGTGCCGTTCGTGTTCGCCACGGGCTACGAGCGAACGGTGATTCCGCAGCGGTTCGCGCATGTGCGCCACCACGAGAAGCCCGTGGAGCCCGCCCAACTCATCCATATGCTGCGCGACCTCGCCGCGCGCATCTGATCCGAGCCCTCGCCGGGGTGGGCGCGGACCCCGATGAACACCAGCGAGGTCCAGTCTCCGTCAGGCCATCTGCTCGGATTGGGCACCGCTGTCGGGCCGGGCCGGGCCGAGCACGGGCTCCTCGCCCATGGGGCGGTTCTGGAACACGCTGAAGGTGCCCTTGCCGTCGAGGGAGGGACCGGAGGTGAAGCGGCCCTCGGGCGGCGGCGAGCCGTCCACGCCGGTGGCGAAGAACGCGTAGCTGAATTCGGTGCGCTCCTCGGTCTGCGGGAAGGAATTCGGGATCGGCAGCGTGGTTTCGTTCCCGCCCATCTCCTCGATGACGGCGAGCCATTGCTGCTGGTGCATCACGTCGCGGGCGATGAGGAAGCTCCACATGTCCTTCATGCCGGGATCGTTGGTGGCGTTCGACAGGCGCACGGCCAGCACCCGGCCCGTCGTCTCGGCGGCGACGTTGCAGTACATGTCGGCGGCGAGGTTGCCGCTGGCGTAGATGTGGCTCATGTCGAAGGGCACGCCCTCGCAATTGGCCGGAAGGGCGGCCATGCCCGTCGAGAGCAGGTGACGGTGCAGCATGCCCTCGACGACGTGGCGGGGGTTCTCACCGCCCATCACGGCGCCCACCACCGTGTCGGCGACGCCGGCCTCCTGGAGCTTCGTCGGGGCGTTCTCGAGGTTCAGGGCCACGGCGGTGGCGAGCATCTCGATATGGCCCATCTCCTCCGTCGCGGTGTTGAGCAGCATGTCGCGATACTTCGTCGTGGGGCCGCGCGCGCCCCAAGCCTGGAAGAAGTACTGCATGCACACCCGGATCTCACCCTCGATGCCGCCGATGGCCTGCTGGAGCATACGGGCATAGACGGGATCGGGACTTTCCACCTTGACCGGATATTGCAGCTTCTTGTCGTGATAGAGCATCCTGGAAACTCCCTGTGATCCGCCGCCGACGGGCCAGCAACCGCAAGGCTATGCCTCGCCCGAACGGCCACACGATACGGTCACAACGGAGAGCGCAGGAGGAAGTTCGCCAAAATATAAACGAATATTTATTCTATACTATGTTGATGACAACACAGATCATCAACAAAGGTTGTTTTCATACGCACAGGGCGAAGCGTACGGGATCGCTTGCGGATCAGATCAACCGTTGCAGCGGAAGCGCCGTCGCCACCGAAGGCGCGAAGGTGTGGCGGGTGGTCTTGGCCGGATACAGCGCCCCGGTGCGGGCACGCCGCAACACGTCTTCGCGCGTCGGCTTCCAGTCCGCCCGCCAGGAGGCGAGTTCGACCTCGGCGTAATCGAAGGCCCGCACGGGCACGCGGGCGAGGCCGAGCTGGAGGGCGGCGGCGTGGCGGTGATGGCCGTCGAGGATCGCCAGGGTCGTGCGCTCGACGCAGATGGGCTGCGTCCAGGCCTGTTCGGCGATCATGAGGGCGATCACCGCGCGGACCTGATCGGGGCAGACCGCTTCCGTGGGGCGCAGGTCGGAGGGGGCGAGAAGGATGACCGGATCGCTCATGCGGCGGACCCGTCCGGTCCGGCGCCGAAGAACAGGCGTTGCGGATGGGCGTGGCACAGGAAGTCATGGTGGGAGATGTCCCAGCCGTAGGCGCCAGCCATGAGGAAGCCGATCCGGTCGCCGATCCGCAGCCGCTCCACCCGCACGTCGCGGGCGAGAATATCCTTCGGCGTGCATAATTCGCCGGCGAGCGTCAGGCGCTCGCCCGTGATGTCCGGCCGGGGCCACGGATGGGGCCACGCCGCGCGGGGCAGGACCACGAAGGGATGGTCGTGGCCCCAGGAACTCGGCAGGCGGAAGTGATGGGTGCCGCCGCGCAGGAGAGCGAAGGCGCGGCCATGGGCGCGCTTGAGATCCACGACCTCGCACAGATACGCCGCGTGGTAGGCGGCGACGATCCGCCCGCACTCGAACTGCACCCGGGGCGCAGCATCGGGCAAGGGGAACAGGGCGCGTGCGAACGCGTCCGTGTCGAAGCGCCAATCCGGGTCGGCGTAATCGACCCCCCAGCCGCCGCCGAGGTTGACGATCCGCAAGTCGAGGCCGTGGGTCGCGGCCCAGTCGCGGGCGAGCGCCAGTTGCGCGGCGCAGAGGGCGGCGTGGCCGGCGGCGTCGCGGTCGTTGGAGACCGTGTGGAAATGGAAGCCCTCGAACCGCAGGGCCGGGCAATCCCGCAGGATCGCGATGGCGTCCGGAATCGCGCCCTGCTCGATGCCGAACTGCGTCGCGGCTCCGCCCATGGTCAGGGTGGCGCCCGGCACCGGCCCCGTAAGGTTGACCCGCAGGAGGACCGGCAGGACCGTGCCGACTTCCCGCGCCACGGCGTCGGCGAGGCGCAGCATGTGCAGGCTCTCGACATGCAGGCGCTCGACGCCCTGGGCGAGCAGCGTGCGGATGTCATCCGCCGTGCGGGCCGGGCCGCCCATGACGATGCGGGCCTGCGGACCCACGGCCTCGCGCACCCGCAGGATTTCACCCGCCGAGGCGACCTCGAAGCCGCTGACATGGGGGGCAAGCGCCTGGAGGATGCGTGGGTCGTTGTTGGCCTTCACGGCATAGAAGAAATCGACTCCCGGCGGCAGGGGCCGGCGCAGGGTCTCGGCCTGACGCCGCAGGGCGTCGAGATCGTGCAGGAAGGCGCAGGCCGGGTCCGCGCCCCGCGTGGCGGCGGCGATGTGGGCGGGGGATGGGCGATACAGGGTCATCGCGCGAAGGGCTCCAGTTCGCGGCGGGTCTCGGTGAGGGCGCGGCGCAGGAGGCCGCGATCGTTGGCGAGGACGAGGCCGAGGGTCCCCTCGTCGCGCAGGCGGGACAGATCCGACGCGTCGCGCGCGATGGCGAAGGCGTGGCGGCCGGCGGCCCGGCACGCCTCGGCGATGGCGGTTCCGGCGGCGATGACCGCCGGGGCGCGGGTCTGCCAGGGCAGGCCGAGGCTCTGCGCGTAGTCGGCGGCCCCGAGGAGCAGACCGTCGATGCCGTCGAGGCCCGCGATGGCCCCGGCCTCGGCGAGGCCGTCCGGACATTCGATCATGGCGATCACCAGGGTTTCGGCATCGAGGCGGGCCGGCAGGGCCGGCAGATCGGTATCGCCGTAGCGGCCGAGGCGCCCGGCATTGACACCGCGCCGGCCGCGCGGGGCGTGGCGCGCCCGGACCACGGCGGCCTCGGCCTCGGCGAGGCTGGCGACGCGCGGCACGACGATGCCGGCCGCCCCGGCATCGAGGCAGGGCAGGATCCGGTCCGAGCGGGCGTCCGGCACCCGCACGAGGGCGCTGAGACCGGCCCGGTCGGCGGCGGCGAGGAGGTGTTCGAGGGCGGCGCCGTCGATGAGGGTGTGTTCGAGGTCGAAGAGGACGAAGTCGAATCCGGCGACGGCGGCGATCTCGACGATCTCGGGCGCCGGAATCGACACGAACAGGCCGCCGGCGGGGCGGCCGGCTTCGAGGCAGCGCCGCAGGCGCAGGCGCGCGCTCATGCCTCTAAACTCGCGGCGAGCGGCGCCAGGGGGTTGGGCCGCCGACGACCGCTGGCCCCGGCCGGATCGAGGCGGCGGCGGGCGAGATCCTCCACCACCAGGGTCTCGGCGGCGATGCGGTAGCGTCGCGCCCCCGCCCGTGCCGCCGGAAACGCCGCGCAATGACGGCGCAGCGTCTCGACCACCCGGTCCCAGAACCGCGTCTCGGCGTAGCCGAACCAGCGTTCGAGGCACCAGCCGAGTTCGGCGAGGTTCACGCCCAGCAGCGCGTCGAGGACGAAGTCGCGGACATCCTCGACGTCGCGCGCCTCCACGTAGGAGTTCGGATTGACCCGGGCGTGCTCGGCCGGGGTCGGCACCAGGGCCGGGCGGGGGCCGGGCAGATGCTCCGGAATGAACCGGACCCCGTCGTGGAAGTCCTTCAGGGCGACGCGGGTGGGCCAGCCGTCCCGGTGCAGCAGCACCATGTTCTGCTGGTGGCTCTCGACGGCGATGCCCTGCACCAGCAGGAGGTGCATCACCGGCAGCAACGCCGCCTGCAGCAGGGCATCGACCCACGGTTCGGCGCCGTGCCGGGCGATCCAGGGGGTGATGAACGGGTCCGCCCCGTCGCGGTGGGTGAGGGCCGTGAACGGCACGGCCGCCTCGTCCCCGAGATGGGGGGCGACGGGATCGCGCCAGATCGCCGAGAGGGCGCCCCGCAGGGTGCCGCCGGGATCGTCCGGCAGGGTCACGGCCACGCCCATCCGCTCGGCGAGGAGGAGGGTGCCGGACGCGCTGAGATACGGGTCCCCGGCCACCACCTCCGTCAGCCAGGCGCTGATCCGGGGGGCGTTGAGCACCGTGTGGGGAGCGAGCGTCCGGGCCGTGGAGGTGTTGCGGATGGAGAGCGCGAGCTTGAGGCTCGGGGCCTCGGGCGCCGTGCGGTCGGCGAGCGTCCGGATGGATTGCTGGGCGCCGTAGGCGTGGCGCGCCGTTCCGAGGACGATCACCGTCCCGGCGCGGCGCTGGGGCGCGGTGGCCCCCTCCCCCACCCTGTCCCATTGCCAGGGATGGACCGGCAGCCAGTGGAAGTCCTGGGGGTGCCCCCCCGCCGCCACGATCCGGGCGACGAAGCGGGCGCGGGTTTCCAGGTCGAGGCTGAGGGCGAGGAGATCCGGGTCCTGTCCACCGCTCACGCCCATGGACGTCGCCTCGGCGAGGCTACGGTGGGCGGCGATCCAGACGGGGTGGACCGGCGCCCCGAATTCCGGGCCATAGGCGCGGTTGTCGGCGGGGCTGAAGCCGATGCGGGACTTGAAGCAGGGGTGATAGCGGTGGCCGTCCGGCAGCGCGCCTTCGAGGGCATCGTAGGCGAGAGTGCCGAGGGGGCGCCCGGCGCCGTGGACCAGGGCCTCGGCGTGGTTGTGCTGGGTCCGGGCGAGTTCCTCGGCGAAGCGCGCGTGGTCGGCGGCCCCGCCCGGTAAGTGGGGGAGAAGAGCGGCGAGGAATGCGCCGGCATCGGTGACCGGCCCCTCCGCGACGGTGAGGCTGCCGGGCTCGACGAGCACCCGCCCGTAGGCGTGCATCCGACGGGCGCGGGCGTTGTAAGGGGCGCCCGCTGAGGGCGTGAGGGTGAGGCGGAGGGCGGCGTCGGAGCCTTCGCACCGAACGACGGAGCCAGGCAGCAGATCCTCGTGCAGCAGGGCGCCGAGGAGTTGCTCGGCGACCCGTTGCCCGGCCGCGTCCCAGGCCGCCGCCTCCGGGCGACCCCTGCCGGCGCGCAGGGGATTGGGAAGGGCCACGTAGTCCGGGCGTTCGCCGCGCCCGGCGAGGCAGCTCGCGAGATTCGCCTTGGCCGGCAGGGTCTCGGCCGCCAGCAGCCGCTCGATGAGGGCACGGACCTCTGGCGCCTCGTCGGCCGCCGCGAGGGCCTGGGCGAGGGTCGCCCAGAGCGGGGCTTCGTCGGCCCCGGCGGCGCGGGCCACGGTGGCGACCACGTGCGAGACCTGATTGACCACGAGATAATAGACGAGGCGCGCCCACGCCTCCTCGGCACTGTAGCGCACCGCCGGATCGAGGCCGTGATCGGGGGCGAGGCGGGCGAAAATTGCGGCGTCGATGCTCACCCCTTCGAGGTCGCGGACCACGAGGCGGGCCGGCCGCCCATCTTCCAAAGCGAGCAGGCTGTTCTGCGCATGGGCCTCCAGCCCGATGCCCGTGGTGGCGAACAGGCGCAGCGGTGGCAGCACGGCGACACGGGCATAGGCCTCGATCCAGGCGGCGGCTTCGCCGAGGCCGGTGAGATCGCAGCCCATCTCGGCGAGGATCGGCCGCCCGTCGCGGGGCGAGGGTTCGAGGAGGCCCGCGACCACGAAGGCTTTTCGCGATGGGCCTTCGCGCACGAGGATTCCCGTGATGGCCTCCAGCTCCGGCCGGTCGAGGGCCAGCGCCCCGCGCTCGCTCAGGATGTCGAGACCGGCCGCCGCCACGGCGTCCGGAGCGGCCCGCAGGGCGCGGGCGGCCGCGAGGCTGCGGGCGAGGTGCTCGCGGCTGTTGGTGCGGGCGAAGTTGGTGATGCGCGCGGCGATGGGCAGCTTGAGGAACAGGTTCTCGGACGGACAGAACACCGTGCGGACCGAAGAGGTCGGGCGCACGGATGCGCCGCAGGGCGGCGTCAGTTCAAGGCGGCCCTCAGTGATGAGCGCCATCACGGTCGGGTCGGCGGCGAGGCGGGCCGCCTGCCACGGATGGCTCGGGATTGGCCAACGCCCGCCGATGCGCTCGGGCGACAGGCCCGACAGGGCGACGAGGGCCGGCCGCGTCGCGGCTTCCGCCCCGGCGTCGCGCCACTGGCTGGCGACGAGGTCCGGATCGGCGAGGAACCAGCGCAACGCGAAGGTGGCGCCCCGCTCGGGGGCGTAGGCCGCCGCATCGGCCTGCGTGAAACCATCGACGCTTTTCGCCAGGGGGTGAAACGGGTGGCCGTGCCACAGGCTCTGTTCCAGCCCCGCCGGGCTGCGGTCCGGATTCCGCCCCGCACAGGCGACGGCGTGGTCCCGCGCCCGGTCGAGGCCGTCCAGGATCCGGCGCTTCGTCGCCTCGCGCACGGGCGTCGCCTCGGGCGCGAGGGCATCGACCATGCGGCGGGCGAGCTCGGCGGGATCGTCGAGGGGCGTCGTGCGCCCGTCCGCCCGGCGCAGGCGCAGGGGCCCCCAGGTGTGGAACCCGGCGGGCGAGGCGCGCAGGCAGGGCGCCAGCACGGCTTCGTCCCCGAGGACGAGGGTGTGGATCGCGCCCGCGACGGGGGCGGCGCCTGCGGTTTCGCGCAGCCAGGTGTTGAGGAGGCGCTCGATGGCCATCCGGTCACAGGTGGCGGCGACGGGGTCCGGGCGGAGATCGGTGAGGGGGCGCATCATCGGGCACGGCTCCAGGGGAACGAGATCGGAAGGGGCTGAGCGGCCAGCAGGGCCGCCGCGCCGACGAGGGACAGGCCGGCCGCCGCCCACAGGGCGCCGCCGGGTCCGAACGGGGCGAGGACGAGGCCACCCGCCAGGGGTCCGACGAGCTGGCCGACGGTGAGGCTGGCCCGCGCCCTCGCGATGCCGGCGACGCGACCGGGCGCGGCGGCGTCCATGGCGGCGAACAGGGCGGGCGCCTGGCCGGCGTAGAGCGCCCCCTGCGCGAGGCGCAGGGCGACGATGCCGGCGAGACCGGCGCCGAGGGGGATCGCCGCGAAGGCGAGGCCGGTCCCCACGAGGGCGAGGCCCAGGGCCGTCACGGGCGCCACGGCGTCGAGGCCCCGGCCCCAGGCCGGCAGGACGAGGAGGGCGGCGATCCAGCTCAGGCTGTGCAAGCCGCCGATGAGGCCGGGGGTGTAGAGGGCGGGATCGTGCGCCGTCGCCCAGGCGGGGAAGAACGCAACGAAGGCGAAGGCGCCGGCACTGCCGCACAAGCCGGCGACCAACAGGGGCGTCCCACCCATCCCCCCGGCCGCGACGGCGACGGGTGCCTCCTGCGGCAGGGCGCGCAGACCCGGCGCGGCCAACAAGGCGGCCAAGACGGTCGCGGCGCCGCCCGCGAGCATCAGGGCGCCGAAGGCATCGGCCTGGAAGGCCACGCCCCCGACGAGCGGCCCGGCGAGGCAGCCGGCGGCAGAAGCCTGCTGCATCCGGGTGAAGCCCGCCCCCGCGCTACGGCCGGTGGCGCGGAACGCCAGGGCGAGGACGACGCCGCCGCCGGCCGCCCCCTGCAGCAGGCGGGCGAGCACGAGGACGGCCGGATGCGTGGCGACGGCGACGAGGCCGCAGCTCAACCCCGTCACGACGCCGGTCCAGATCAGGAGGGCGGCCAGGGACACGCGGGGGGTGAGCCGGGTCCAGACCGGGGTCAGGGCCAGGGTGGTGACGGCCGGAGCGGCCAGGGCCACGACGGTCCAGGCGGGGGACGACGCGCTCATCCGCTCCACGGCGAGGCCGAGGAACGGCAGCAGCGCCAGGGGCATCGCCGTCGCGAGGATCTGCAGGACGAGGAGGGCGACGCGGTTCATAGGGTTGGCTCCCCGCGCCAAAGCGGATTCGGCGCCGCGACGACACGGCTCGGCATGGAGGTGCCGATCCGAACGGTGGCGAGGAGGGGCGCCAGCACGGCCTTGAACGGGGCGGTCTCGCGCCCAAGCATCCGCGCCGCGATGACGTCCTTGCGCGGGGCCGGGAGCGCGGCCCGCGCCAGCACCCGCTCCACCGTGGCGGCGAGGGTTGCGCGGGCCGCCCCCAGGGTGAAGCCGGTGCCGGCCGCCGCGAAGGTTTCGGCGACGGCCCGCAGGGCGACGTCGATGGCGAGGGTCTGCACGTAGGCGAGCAGATCCTCCGGCTGGCGCAGGAGCAGGGTGTTCCGGACGGGATCGGCGAGGTGGTAGGCCGGCACCGGGAGCCCCGCCTCGGCGAGCCAGGCGGGGGCGCAGCGCACGGTGTCGTGGTCGCGCAGGAGCAGGCGCGCCGGCTCTCCCTTCTCCAGGAGCACGAGGGCGTTCTGCCCGTGCAGTTCCGGCACGAAGCCGAGGCAGGCGCCCCCCAGGGCCGTGCCGAGGACGAGGTCGGCGAGACCGGCGAACAGGCGAGGCAGATCGCCGGCCCCGAGGCCGAGGGCGCTCACGGCCGGCGGCAGACTCCCCAGGGGGGCCACGGCGAAGCTCGCCAGGGGAACGGGCACGGCGCCGTCCGTCGGCAGGCGCCGGATGGCGCAGCCGAGGAGGGCCGGGCGCGCGGCGAAGAGGTCGCCGCCGGGTTCCGTGACGTGCCAGAACGCGGCTTCGTCGGCGAGGACCACGTGACGAGCGAACCACGGGTCGCGGGCGCGGGCGGCGGCGAGGAGGGCCGCCCCGTGCAGGCCGTTGTGCAGGGATTGCGGCGGCAGGGTGCGGCGAACCCCGAGGGTCTGCACGTCGAGGGGCAGTTTCAGGTGGAGATCCGGCCGGGCCGGGAACGCCAGGGTCCGCAGGGACGATGTGGCGGCGGCGAGCGGCCCGCGAAAGCCGAGGGGCACGAGGCGGCCTTCGGCGATCTCGGGCCCGAAAGCCATCGGCAGGCTGTGTTCGGCCTGCCAGGGATGCACCGGCAGGGCCACATGCGTACCGCTCAGGCTCCGCCGCACGAGTTCCGCGTCGAGTTGGCCCCGCTGGGCCGCGTCGAGCAGGGTCGAGGCCGGACCGTCCGGATCGGCGCCGGGGGCGGCAGCGCACCCCTCGCGCGCCACAGCCCACCAGTCGAGGGGAAACAGCCGGCCATGCTCGGCGCCGTACGCCACGGCGTCGCCGTCGTCGAACCCGTGGCGGGCGCGCCCGAGGGGGTGGAACGGCCGGTCACGCCACGCCGCGAGGCGCTCGAAGGCCAGGGCCGATCCGGCCAGAACCTCCTGTTGAAGCGTTTCGGCGGTGTCGGTCCACAGGTCCGCCCGGTCGCGGATGGCTTCGGCCTCGGCGATTGTACGTTGGGCGACGCCCTCGGGCAGGTCGGACAGGCCCGCGAGGAGGCGCGCGAGGAGACCCGCCGCGTCGAGGGATTCCCCTCTCGCCGCCGTCTCGTACCGGACCGGACCGGAGAGGCGAACGCCGTCGCGCCAGCCGTCCGGCACCACCCGCGCCCGCAGGTGTCCGGCCCCGAGGGCGAGGGCGTAGTCCCGCGCCCCCGTCGCCCCGCATGGGGGGCCGAGGACGGCTTGGCTCCGCAGGCCCCCGATATCCTCGATCCAGAGGGCATCGAAGGTCTCGGCGAGGTGCGCCCCCGCCCAGTCCATCCCATCCGCCACGGTTCCGCCCCCTAGAACAGCGGCAGCACGGTGCCGGCGTCAGCCGCCTCCGCGCGGGCCAGGATGGCGCGGGCGCAGGCGATGTCGTCGATGGCCATGCCCATGGGGTTGAGCAGGATGATCTCGTCGTCGTTCTCGCGGCCGGCTTTTCGGCCGACGATGATCTCGCCGAGTTCGGCATGGAGGCGCTCCCGCGAGAACTCCCCCGCCTCGACCAGGAGATTGATGATCTTCTTCTCGCGGTTCGACTGGTCCCAGTCGTCGACCACCACCTTGTCGGCCTTCAGGAACACGTCGCGCTCGACATCCATGATCGAGACGTTGGCGAGCAGCGTGCCGCGGGCGAGCCAGGCGAAGGGCAGATAGGGCGTGTCCGTCACCGTGCAGGTGATGACCACGGGGGCGTCGCGCACGGCCGCCTCGGCGCTCGGCGCCAGGCAGACGGCGAGGTGCGGGAACCGGTCGCGCAGGTGGGCGGACAGATCCTCGGCGGCTTCCGGGCGCAGGTCGAACAGGGTCAGGCGCCGGCAGGTCGGGAATTGCTCCGCCAGCATCGCGGCCTGATGCGCGCCGATGGGGCCGCAGCCGAGGATGGTGGCGTCGGAGAACCCTTCCCGGGCGAGGTGCCGGATGGCGAGCCCGGCCACGGCGGCGGTGCGCATGGCGCTGACGAGGCCGGCTTCCATGACGGCGACGGGGTAGTTGGTCTCGGGATCGTTGAGGACGATCACGGCGCTCGCCCGCGCCAGGCCGCGCGCCGCCGGATTGTCGTGCTTCGAGCCGATCCATTTCAGGCCCGCCATGGGCCGGTCGCCGCCGATCCAGGCCGGCATGGCGATGATGCGGTCGGCGATGTGGTTCGTGCGCGGGCTGCGCAGATAGGGCTTCAACGGCTGCACGAAATCGCCGGTGGCGTGCAGGCGAAAGCCCGCCTCGACGGCCTCCATGTAGAAGTCGGAGTGGTCGCCGCCGAGGCCGGCGATGTCGGAGCGTGAGAGGTAGCGCAGGGTCGCGGCTGTCATGGGATTGTCCGGTGTTGAGGGGGGGGTGTCAGGCGGCGGCGCGTCGGGCGAGGCGGCGGTAGGAGGCCGCGAACGGGCGGGTGATGCGGCGCTCGGGCGCGGGCCAGCCCTCGGCGTAGACGGTGTCGAGGTAGCGCTCGCCCCGGTCCGGCAGCAGCGTGACGATGCGCGAGCCAGCGGGCAGATTCGGGATCAGCTTTCCGATGGCCGCCACCACGGTGCCGGAGGAGCCGCCGGCCAAAATTCCCTGCGTCGCCACGAGGCGGCGGCACGCGAGGGTCGATTCCCAATCCGTCGCGGTGATCACCGCATCGACCTCGGGCAGGGACAGTTGCTCGGGCACCCGGCTCGCGCCGATGCCGGGAATGTCGCGGGCGCCGCCCTTGGCCCCGAAGATCACCGAGCCCTCGATGTCGACGGCGACGACCTCGATCCCCGGCCAGCGCTCGCGCAGGCGGCGGGCCAGCCCCATCAGGGTGCCGCAGGTGCTCACCGCCGCCACGACGTGGGTCGGGGCCACGGGCATCTCGCGGACGATCTCGGCGCCGAGTCCGTGGTAATGCGCCCGCCAATTGTCGGGATTGGCGTATTGGTTGAGCCAGACCGCGCCCGGCAGGGTCTCGACGAGTTCGGCCACGCGGCGGACGCGCGTCTGCAGGTAGCCGCCTTGCGCATCGGTGCGGGTCACCATGTCGATGCGGCCGCCGAACACCTCGATGAGGTGGCGGTTGGCCGGGGCGATCTTGGGGTCCACCACGGCGGTGAAGGGCAGGCCGTGGCGATTGCAGATCATCGCGAGGGCCACCGCGAGGTTGCCCGACGAACTCTCCACGAGGTGGCTGCCCGGCCCGATCCGGCCGGAGGCGAGGGCCTGTTCGACCATGTGGCTCGCCGTGCGGTCCTTCACGCTGCCGCCGATATTCAGCATCTCCAGCTTGGCGAAGACCGGAACGATCTCGGGCGGGAACAGGCGGTCGAGGGACACCAGGGGGGTCTGTCCGACGGGTGGTCCGGCATTCGGCTTCATCGCTGCGGCTCCCTTTCTGATCGGGTTTGGGGCGCGGCGGCGGACGAAATCCCTGTCGTCCCGCTTCGCGCCGTGTCGATGCCGGGACTGAATGAGAACATGCACGCGACTTGGCAAGTCGATCATCGGTCAAAATACAAAATTCTAAGCTTCTTGAATTGTAAGACTTCAAATCTTGCTCGCGAACCATTTAGAACGACACTAAGAAATGGAAATTTTTACTCCCGTGAATCCATCACGTCTGGCGCGGCCGAACCGCTCTACGCCCTCGCGTGGCCAACGGATCGAGGTGAGCTCGGAAAATCGGCTCGGGGATCAGACTGCGATCATTGACCGTGCATTGCCAGATCATCCTAGGAAATATCCAGTCGAACCAGACTGTCTGGAATTATTATAACTTGTTTTTGTAACAATCCCGCAACAACAAGCGGGAGAACAACCACTTTTCTTCGACTTCTACCTTGAGATTCAGCAAAGCTTGGCCGATGAAACACGCGAAGGCAGAGCCCCTGTGGGCTCGCCGTCCGTTCGCGATCCCGTCGGGATTGCGACATGTCGCGTCGTTACCGGAGTATCCCGATGTCAGTGGTGGAGAGGACAGGCCGTTCACGCATTCGGCGCCGCATGAAGCGTCGCTCGACAGCCGGCTTCGTGGCGGTCGCCCTGGCGGCCGGCCCCGGGACCCTCCAGGCCCAGGAATCGGTGCGCCTCGACGAACTGTCGGTCCAGGGCAGCGGCGGCGGACGCGGCAATGGCGGCCCCAACGCCGTCGTCGGCCCGCCGCCCCCGCCCTACGCGGGCGGCACCGTGGCCTCGGGCTCCCGCCTCGGCTTCCTCGGCAATCGCAACGTCTTCGACCAGCCGTTCAGCTCGACGAGCTACACGGAGAAGCTCATCCGCGACCAGCAGGCCCGCAACGTGCAGGACGTGGTCAACAACGACCCCTCCATCCGCACCAACGTGCCGGCCTTCTCCGGCATCCTCGGCTTCTTCATCCGGGGCTTTCCGGTCTTCGCCCAGGATATGGGCTTCAACGGTCTGTTCGGCGTGGCCGACGCCTTCAACCCCGCCATCGAGCCCATCGAGCGCGTCGAGGTGCTGCGCGGCCCCTCGACCCTGCTCTCGGGCATCCCGCCCTTCGGCAACATCGGCGGCGTGATCAACCTGATTCCGAAGCGCGCGGGCGACGAGCCCCTGAACCGCTTCACCATCGGGTATTCGTCCAACGCCCAGATCTACAAGGCCGTCGATGTCAGCCGGCGCTTCGGCGACGACAAGGAATGGGGCATCCGCTTCAACGGGGCGCTGAACAACGGCAACACCCCCATCGACAATCAGAGCCTGCATTTCGGCGTCGCGGCGCTCGCCCTCGACTATCGCGGCGAGCGCCTGCGGGCGAGCGCGGATCTCGGCTATCAGGAACTCGACTTCGTCTCGCCCCTGCGCAACCGCTCGGTGCTGTCGGGCTTCGCGATTCCCCGCGCGCCGGATCTCAGCCTGAACCAGCAGCAGCCGTGGGAGTACCGGACGAGTTCGAACAAGTCGGCCGCCTTCCGGGTCGAGTACGACCTCAACGAGAACCTGACCGCCTACGCGGCCTATGGGCGGGCGAACTTCCGGCAGGAATATTTCGGCGGGGTGCTGCAGATCTTCAACGCGCGGGGCGACTACCGCGACCCGATCTCGTTCATTCCGTTCCGCATTCCCAACGAGACGGCGGAAGCGGGCCTGCGCGGCACCGTCGAGACCGGGCCGGTCAAGCACAGCTTCGGCCTCGCGGCGGTGGGATTCTGGCAGGATCTCTCGCAGCCGGCGGGCGTCCCCGTCGGGCCGACCATCGTGTCGAACCTCTACGACCCGACGTATGTCGCGCCGCGCTCGCCCGCCGCCCTGTCGCGCCTGACGCCGACGACGTCGAAGCGGATCAACCGCAGCGTCGCCATCGCCGACACCCTGTCGTTCTTCGACGATCGGGTGCTCCTCACCCTCGGCGGCCGCTGGCAGGAGATCGACGTGAAGTCGATCAGCCCCACCACGGGCTTGCGCACGGGTTCGAGCGAGAGCGGCGCGTTCTCGCCGGGCTTCGGCCTCGTGGTGAAGCCCCTCGAACACCTCTCGCTCTATGCCAACTACATCGAGGGCCTGACCTCGCCGGCCCCGCCGGTGAACGCCCGCAACGCCAACGAGGCCTTCCCGGCCTTCGTGTCGCGCCAGACGGAAATCGGCGCCAAGTACGATTTCGGCAGCGTGGGTGTCGGCTTCGCGGCCTTCCGCATCGAGCAGCCCTTCGGCTTCACCGATCCGCGCACCCTCGTGTTCTCCGTGGACGGGCGCCAGCGCAACGACGGCGTCGAACTCACCGTGTTCGGCGAGCCGACGCCCGGCGTCCGGGTCCTCGGCGGCGTCAGCTTCCTCGATGGCGTACAGACCGCGGCGCAACTCGCCGCGAACGTCGGCAAGGTCGCCATCGGCGTGCCGAGCGTGCAGCTCAACCTCTACGGCGAGGTCGATCTGCCGCCCTCGTTCCTGCCGGGCCTCAGCCTCACGGGCCGGGTGATCTACACGAGCTCGCAATATTACGACCTCGCCAACACCCAGAAGATTCCCGACTGGGCGACCCTCGACCTCGGCGTGCGCTACGCCACGACCTTCAACGACCGGCCCCTGACCCTGCGGGCCAACGTCGTAAACGTGACGGGCAACAACTACTGGGCCAGCACCGGGCGCGGCGTCCTCAGCCAGGGCACGCCCCGCACGGTTCTCGTCTCGGCCACGGTGGATTTCTGATCCGGGCCGGGCAGACCCGCCGATCCGTCGCGAGGGGGGCGCCCCATCGCGACGGGCTTCGTCACCGCGTCGCCCTTCCGCCAACGCATGGAGCGCCCGCGAGCCCCCTCACGATGGCGGGGCCGGGGCGCGACGCGCTTGTCAGGGATCGGCCGAATCGGCGATATCGAGCCCATGCGAATCCCGGCGCGACTGGTTCTGATTCTGGCGCTCTGCGTCCCCTCCGGCGCGGCGATGGCCGGTGCCGATGTGCCGGCCCTGGAACGGGCCTGGACGTCGTGCGTCCGCACGGCGTTCGCCGAGCAACCGTCCTTCCAGGGCAAGGCGGGCTCGCAACGCAACGCCCTCGATGCCTGCAAGGAGCACGAGGACGCCTACGTCGCCGCCCTCATGGCCGAGCGCGGCACGGGGCGACGCGACCGAACGATCACCGCGCGGGCTCGCGAGTGGGCGGCCTCCATGGCCGCCTACGTGGTCGACCCGGTCTCGTCCTGGATCGCGATGCTGAGGCGCTGAGGCGGCTCCGCGCGCCTGGCGTTCAGCCGTCGGATTCCACGGGATCGATGTTCTGCTCCGGCTCGTCGGCGGTGTAACCCTCGAGCCAGTCGGCGCTGTTCTGCGAGCCCGCCGGATAGGGGTTCGCCTCGTCCGATCGGCCGGCGCGCTTGGCGGCGAGACCCTCTTCCATCACCTTCTGCGAAACGAATGCCATGGTCCTCTCCATGCCGGATGGTGTTGCCGGAATGAAACTTGGGCGGGGGCGATTGGCTCCCGCAGCGGTGGCATGTTTCGCGGCGGCCTGAGCCTGCGTCGGCGAAAGCCTATCGCACGCCCGTCGAGCCGAAGCCGCCGGCGCCGCGCCCGGACGCCTCCAGGGTGTCGACGATCGCGAAGGCCGGCCGGGCGACGCGGGTGAAGACGAGCTGGGCGATGCGGTCGCCCGGTGTCACCACGAGGGCCGGCCCCGTGGGGTTGCGGTTCCAGGCCGAGATCATGAGCGGGCCGGTATAGTCGGCGTCGATCACCCCGACACCGTTGCCGAGGACGAGGCCGTCGCGGTGACCGAGCCCCGAACGCGGATAGACCAGGGCACACCAGGCGGGGTCGCGGATCGCCAGGGCGAAGCCCGCCGGTATCAGCACGGCGGCTCCCTGGGGCGGCAGGGTCAGGGGCGCGTCGAGGCAGGCATGGAGGTCGAGGCCGGCGGCCCCGTCCGAACCCCAGCGGGGAAACCCCCAGCCGGCGAGGCGGGGATCGAGGAGACGCAGGTCGACGGCGAGTTCGGGGACGGCCTGGATCACGCGGTCGCCGACGCGATGGGTTCACCCATCGCCGCGATGGCGTCCGCCATGGCGACGAGGCGGGTGGCCTCGACGGCGTGCAGGCGCTCGATCATCCGCCCGTTGAAATCGACGACGCCGCGCCGGGCGTTCGCCGGATCGGAAAAGACCGCGATGATGGCACGGGCCTCGGCGACGGCCTCCGGCGTCGGGCCGAACACCCGGTTGGCGGCCTCGATCTGCCCCGGATGGATGAGCATCTTGCCGTCGAAACCGCAATCGCGGCCCTGCTCGCACTCGGCGAGGAACCCGGCCTCGTCGCGGAACGCGTTGTAGATGCCGTCGATGCAATCGATCTCGTAGGCGCGGGCGGCGGCGAGGACGTTCATCAGCCACGGCATCAGGGCCGGGCGCCCCGGCACGCCGAGGCGGACCCGGCTCGCCTTGGCGAGGTCGTTGGGGCCGACGATGAGGCAGGCCAAACGCGTGTCGACGTCGCGGGCCGATTGCGCGATGTCGGTGATGTGCAGGAGCGCCATGGGGCTCTCGATCATCGCCCAGACGCGGGTGCGCTCGGGCGCGCCGAGGCGGCGCAGGCGGCTGCCCACCGTCACGAGGACATCGGAGCCCGTGACCTTCGGGACCAGGATGGCGTCGGCTCCGGCGGGTGCGATGGCGGCGAGATCCGCTTCGCCCCATGGGGTGTCGAGGGGATTGACCCGGATCACCACCTCGCGCCGACCGAACCGCCTCTCCGCCACCGCCTGCGCGACGGCGCGGCGCGCCTCGTTCTTCGCCTCGGGCGCCACGGCATCCTCGAGGTCGATCATCACCACGTCGGTGGGGAGGCTCGCGGCCTTCTCCAGGGCACGGGCGTTCGAGCCCGGCATGGAGAGCACGCTGCGGCGGGGGCGAATCTCGGTCATGGCGGTGATCCCGTCACGCGAATCGTCGCGTCGGCGGGAGCGGTAGCGTTCCCCGAGCGACGATTCAAGGGACCGAGCTCAGGCGCGCGGGCGGGTCGCCATGCGGGCATCCTCGGCGATCTGGCGCTCGAACCGGCGCGGCAGGAGGTTCTTGCGGGCCATGCGGCGCAGGCCGAATACCGTGAGGGCGAGGGCGACGGCGGCGAACGGCCCGCCGACCACGACGGCCCCGGCGATGTCCGACCCCAGCAGCGCGCCGATGCCCTTCACGAGGAACACCACGAACAACATCATGGCGGCGAGCACGAGGAGCACGGCCGTGCCCAGGATCGTGACGAGGCGCAGGATCGCCCGGATGTTGCCGTCGGTCTCCCGGCGCAGGAGTTCGAACTCGGCACTCAGGAGGTCGGCGGCGTTGCGCACGCTGTCCCCGAACAGCCCGGCGAGCCCCTTGGTCGCTCCCTTGGTCGCCGCCTCGGCGGCGCCGGCCGAAGCGCCTCGGGCCGAGGGGGTGGGGGCCGACGGATCGCGCATGATGTCCTCGCTCGCGGCCCGAAACGGGCCGAACGATGGAACCGTGGCCGGGCGCGGGTGTTCCCGGCCATCGCGACGCTTCACGGATCGTCCAGGCCCGGCGGGCGGTCAGGTCGCCGTCGGAAGCTCCGCGTCGGCGTCTTCCACCCGGTTCCGCCCGGTCGCCTTGGCGACGTAGAGGGCCGCATCGGCCCGGGCGAGCAGGGTCTCGACGGAATGCGGACGGGCCGCGTCGCAGGTGGCCAGGCCGAAGCTCGCCGTCAAGCCGGAGAGGGCCGGCAGCGTTCCAGCCGCCGTCTCCACCTCTGGCAGGGCGAGGGCCGCCACGCTCAGGCGCAGCCGTTCGGCCACCGCGCGGGCTTCGGCCGCCCCCGCATCGGGCAACAGGACGGCGAACTCTTCGCCGCCGAGCCGGCCCAGGATGGGAAAATCCTCGCTGCCGAGGCGGCTCACGAGATCGTCGTCGCGCAATCCGGCCAGCAGGGTGGCCGAGACCGCGACCAGCACCCGGTCGCCCTGGGCATGGCCGAAGCGGTCGTTGATCCGCTTGAAGTGGTCGATGTCGATCATCAGCACCGCCGCCGGCCGCCCCGCCGCGATCCGGTCGGCCAGCATCGCGGTCGCGCCTTCGAGGAAGGCCCCGCGCCGCAGCATCCCGGTGAGGTGGTCGTGGCGGGCCATGTGGTCGAGTTGGCGCAGGAGGTCGTTGCGCGCGGCGTTGACGACGGCCACGGCCATCGGCCCGAGGGCCACCAGGGCGATGCCAAGGCGCGCCGACTGGACGGCGTCGATGGACAGGAGGTTGGATTCCGGGAGCCGCATGACCCCGATGGCGATGAAATACAGTTGCGCGATGCTGAGCAGCGCCGTCAGCACCAGGGTCGGAAACACCGGGTAGCTCAGGGCGCACCAGATCAGTGCCGGCACCGGCAGGGCCAGCACCCCCGGCCCACCGAGGGCGAGGGCGCCGGCCAGGGACAAAGCGAGGGAGAGACCCGGCAGGAGATCAGTCCAAGGCCATTCCCCCAGGGCCCGGCCTCGCGCCAGCAGTCCGCGCAGGGTCCCTCCCCGGGGCGCGGCGAGGATCAGCGGCGTTAGGATGATGAAGGTGGCAAGCTCGCCGTTGAACCAGTCGATCAGTCCGCTGAGCAGGCTATGCCCGAACAGCACCGGACTGGCGGAGCCGCCGATCACCGCTTGCACCACGACGCCGACGAAGCACACGACCAGCACGCGCAGCATGGCGCGGGGCTGATCGAGGCGGCGCAGGGCGACGGGCAGGATGCGGCGAGCGACAAGGTAGCCCGTCACGACGCCCGCGAGATTGCCGGCATTCAACCAAGCCGCCCGGAGCCAGCCGCTGCCCGACCAGAGATCAGCCGCCAGATAGGCGGCCGATGCCCCGAGCCAACCGGCCGCGCTGGCGCGTTCGGGATGCCGGAGGAGCATGCCGAGCAGCACGGCATCCGCCGGCCAGAACAGGGCGAGCGGTCCGAGCAGCCGGGACGTCACCACCGACAGCAGGACGCAGGGCAGCACGATCGCCGCCGTCCAGCCGGCATCGGCGAAGGCGCGCCGCACTCGCCCCATCCGGAAGGCGGCGGACTCGGACACGGCGATGGCGAGCGTGGGCGGAGCGGTCATGAAGGGTCGTCGGTTGCGGGCGTTCCGGTGCCGGAGCACACGGTATGCCGTCTTCGTCCACGTCGAACAGAGACGCAACCTATATCAAGAATAAAGAAACAAGGATGCAACGGAAGGGCTTAAACCCGCAAAAAAACTTATAGAACAAATATTTCTCATCCCAAAAACCAACAGACCCCGGGCCTCCAAAACACCTCCAATTCCGCCAGCGATCCCGCGCAATATAGCCAGCACAATAATTGCAAAAATATTCGCTCGATTGCCAGAAGGATTCCGCGCCGGATCGGAGCCGGCATCCATTTCGGCCGAAGCGCCCCTAGGGCATCGATCCAGACGGAGGCTTCAGCCGTGTCTGGGAAAAGTGATGCAAAAACAAAAGCCCAGTGCTCTGGCGCATGAACGAAGTGATTGCGTCACAGCACTAACCCACCCCGTCGAGCCGTCGCGTATCGACGAAGGTCCGTCCGTCCGCGAAACGATAACTCACGCTCTCGGACAGGCGGCCATTGGCCCGGATGAGGATCGCGTCCGGGCGGGTGAGGTCGCCGGCCCGGTCGAGGGCTTCGGTGACGTTCATGGGCACGTCGCGTCCGCCACCGAGCTGGCGCCACCACTGCACCGCCTTCTCGCGCGGATAGCCGGTCTGCTCCAGGTCGAGCCGGACCCGGTGGATGAACCCCTCCCCGAGGCGGAACAGGATTTCGAGGCAGGCGGCATGACGGGCGAGTTGCCAGCCGCGCACCTCGCGCCACACCGGCACGGCCCGCGACAGGATCGGATGCTCGTCGTCGGCCGCCGCCTCATGGCCCGGCCCGTCGTCGGCCTCGTCCTCGGGCTCGACCCAGCAGGCCTCGCAGGTGCTCGCATTGAGGGCGATGAGGGCACCGCAGCCGGGGCAGGCCTTGGCGCGGATCTCGCCCTCGCGGCCCTTGACGAGCGCCGCGCTGCGGGCGGTGACGATGTCGACGGGGCCGTGCATCCGCACCAAGCCGGCGTAATCGAGGATGAGGGCGTCGGTCTTGCCCGGTGCCGTGCGCAAGGCCCGTCCGACCTGCTGGACGTAGAGCCCCGTGCTCTGGGTCGGCCGCAGGAGGGCGATGAGATCGACGCGCGGCACGTTGAACCCCGTCGCGAGCACGCCCACGGAGGTGAGGCAGCGCACCCGGCCGGCGCGGAAGTCGCGCACGATGCGGTCGCGCTCGCGCTTGCCCGTCTCGCCCGTGACCATCTCGCAGGTCACCCCGTGCCCCCGCACGGCGTCGCGCACGGCCTCCGCGTGGGCGACCCCGGCGCAGAAGGCGAGCCAGGCCCGGCGGTCGCGGCCGTAGCCGGCCATCTCCTCGACGGCCGCGCGGGTGATCCAGTCCTGGTTCACCGCCGCCTCGAGGGCGCTCGGGATGTAGTCGCCGCCGCGCTTGCCTACCCCGGACACATCCAGCGCCGTGGCCGTCGCCTTGCAGATCAGGGGCGCGAGGTAGCCCTGGTGGATGAGGTCGCCGACATTGGCCTCGTAGACGATGCGCTCGAACAAGCGGCCCGCGCCCTCGTCGAGGCGGCCGCTGTCGAGGCGGTAGGGCGTCGCCGTGAGGCCGACGACGCGCAAATCCGGCCGGGCGGCCCGCAGGGCGGCGAGGAAGCGCCCGTAGCGGGTCTCCGAGGCACGGGGGATGAGATGGGCCTCGTCCACCACCACGAGGTCGAAGGCGCCGATGGCATCGAGTCGGTTCCACACCGACTGGATGCCGCAGAACAGCACCTGCGTGGCCGTCTCGCGGCGATTGAGGCCCGCCGAGTAGATGCCGGCCGGGGCTTCGGGCCAGGTGGCGAGGAGTTCGCGGTGGTTCTGGGCGATGAGTTCGCGGGTGTGGGTGACGACGGCGATCCGCGCGGTGGGATCGCGCAGAATCGTCTCCCGCACCAGGGCGGCGATGACGAAGGCCTTGCCGGCCCCCGTGGGCAGGACGATGAGGCCGTCGCCTGTGTCGCTGCGCCAGGAGGCGTAAAGGGCATCGAGGCTGGCGCGCTGGTAGGGTCTGAGCTCCATCGCCGGCTCTCTACGGCGGTTCACCCGGATGCGGAACACCGGGCGGCGATGGGTCGCCGTCGCGGGGGCGCCGCCGGGTCAGCCCCGGCCGATGGTGGCCTCGATCTGCCCATGGGGCTCGTCGGTGGGCAGGAACACCGTGCCGGAATTGTCGAGGCCGAACGGCGCGAGGTCGAGGGGGATGTAGTGCTTGTTCGGCATGGCGAAGCCGATCTCGGCGATCTCGGGGATCGCCGCCAGCACGGCCTCGCCCATCCGGTACATGCTGTCCTGCACGCTGTGCGAATAGGTGGCGCCGAACACCTCCAGCAGGATGGCGAGCACCCGGGCGTTGGCGGCGTCGTGATCCGCCGGATCGTCCCCCCAGGTCCAGGTCGCGTCCATGGCGGTCGCGGCGATGCGGTCGCGGGTATCCGGCAGGGTGCGGTAGCCATCGTCGACAAAATCGGACCAGCCCGATTGCGTCGTCTTCATGAGGGTGAAGCCGCGCAGGCCCGATTGCCGCACCGCGCCGTCCCGGCGCGCCGCCAGCCGGACGTATCCCATGCCGTTGCCGTCCAGGGTGAAGACGTGGCCGTGCGGTTCGCCCGCGATGGCGTGGCGCAGCCAGCGCGTCTCCTCGCCCTCGATCTCGATGGCCTCGACCTGCGGATAGGTGTCGAGGAAGGTGCGGGCGATGGCTTCGACATAGGCCTCCTTGTCGAGGGACAGATTCCTTCCCGCCACCACGTTGCAGATGTTCTTGACGCTGTCGGTGGCGATGCAGGCCCGGTTGTCGCCCGAGGTCCAAGCGGCGTCGAAGGCGCCGGTCAGGAGGACGGTCAGGGTCATCTCGCGCGGCGTGTGGTGGTCACCGTCGCGGGTGAGGCGCATCACCCGGACGCGGGCCTTGCCGTATCGCGATGAGATCAGGGGCATTCTCGACTCCGGAGTGATGGGAAACGGGGCGGGCCTCAGTGAGCGTCCGCCGTTCGGGATTGGTGCAGGGCCGCGTCGCGGGCCTGTGCCGCGCTGCCGAGCCCATTGAAGAACAGGTTGAGCAGCACCGCCGCGATCGCCGCGAGCAGGATGCCGGATTCCAGCAGCGGGTGCAGCGCGTGCGGCATCTGCTTGAAGAAGGCCGGGGCCACGAGGGGGATCATCCCCAAGCCCACCGCCACGGCGACGATGAACAGGTTGTTGCGGTTGCCCGCGTAATCGACGGCGCCGAGGATGCGCACGCCCGTCGCCCCGACCATGCCGAACATCACGAGGCCGGCGCCGCCGAGCACGCAGGGCGGCACCGCCTCGACGAGGGCGGCGAGCTTCGGGATCAGCCCGAGCCCCAGCATGATGGCGCCGCCCACCATGGTGACGCGCCGCGAGCGCACGCCGGTGACGCCCACGAGACCGACATTCTGCGAGAACGAGGTGTACGGGAAGGTGTTGAAGACGCCGCCGATGAGGGTGCCGAGGCCGTCGGCGCGCAGCCCCCGGCTCAGCCGGGCCTCGTCGACGGGATCGGCCGTGATGGCGGACAGCGCCAGGAACATCCCCAACGATTCGATCATCACCACGATCATCACGATGCACAGGGTGGTGGCCGAGACGAGGTCGAAGCGGGGCCAGCCGAAATGGAACGGCCGCACCACGTCGAACCAGGGGGCCGCCGCGACCTTGCTCACATCCACGAGTCCGAAGGCAGCAGCGGCGAGCATGCCCAGCACGATGCCGATGAGCACCGAGGCCGAGGCGACGAAGCCGGTGGTGAAACGGGTCAGCGCGAGGATCGCCACGAGCACGAAGGCCGCGAGGCCGAGGTTGAGCGGGGCGCCGTAGGCGGGGCTGCCGAGGCCGCCCGCCGCCCAGTTCACCCCGACCCGCATCAGCGAGATTCCGATCACCAGGATGATGGTGCCGGTGACGACGGGCGGGAACAGCGGCAGCAGCCGCCCGACGAGGGGTGCCACGAGGAGGCCGAACACGCCGGCGACGATCACCGAGCCGTAGATCGTCGCGAGGCCGAGATCCGGATTGGCGCCGATGGCGATCATCGGCGTGACGGAGGCGAAGGTCACGCCCATCATCACCGGCATACGGATGCCGATGCCGGGCAGGCCCCAGCTCTGGATCAGGGTGGCGATGCCGCAGGCGAACAGGTCGGCGCTGACGAGGAGCGCGATCTCCTCCGGCGAAAGCTTCAGGGCGCGCCCGACGATGAGCGGCACGGCCACCGCGCCCGCATACATCACCAGCACGTGCTGGAAACCGAGGAGACCGAGGGAGAGCGGGCGCAGCCGCTCCGCATCGGGCGGCGCCGCTTCCTGCGCCCGCGTAGCCGTTGCCCGCCGTTCCATGCCGTCCCCCGTCCTCAGGCCCGGACCCCGCCCGCCCGGCTTGGACCGAAGTCGCGCAAGGCGTGTGCCAGCAAGTTCAGACGGCTGAGGGCGGGGGGTGCCGCTTGGCTGAGCAGAACCGGCTCGGTCGATGGGAGATCGGAGAACCGTGCGCGCCTCGGCGGCGGTGCGATGCCGAGGCGGCAGCACCGGGCCTCGGACGACATGGTTTCGGGGCGGGGGCCGCCGAAGGGGTGGCCCTCCCGAAACCCGGTTCGAAAAGATGGCCCGGCCTCTGCTAGCGTTGAGAAGCCCGCCGATGGGCGCGATTTCGCGCAAGAGCAGACGATGACCGTGAACCTGTCCGCCCTCAACGCCGCGTCGCCGGCGGCGTTCGTCGCCACCCTCGGGGCGGTGTTCGAGCACGCGCCCTGGGTCGCCGAGGGCGCCGCCGCGGGCCGTCCCTACGCCACGGTCACGGCCCTGTTTTCGGCCATGCGCGCCATCGTGGAGGGCGCCGACGACGCGCGGCGCCTCGCCCTGCTCACGGGACATCCCGAGCTCGCCGGGCGGGCGGCACGGGCCGGCCGGATCGCCGCCGCCTCCATCGCCGAGCAGGCGGCGGCCGGTCTCGACCGCCTGTCGGAGGCCGAGATCGCCCGCTTCGAAGCCCTCAACGCCGCCTATCGAGACAAATTCGGCCTGCCGTTCATCCTCTGCGTCAAGCGACACGGCCGCGCGTCCCTGCTGGCCACCTTCGAAAAACGCCTCGACTCGACATTCGCGGTCGAACGGCGGACCGCCGAGGCGGAAGTCCTGCGCATCGCCGCGATCCGCCTCGACGCCCTGGTCAGCGGAGACGGCCCGCTGGAGACCACGGGCCGGGTCTCGACCCATGTCCTCGACACCCGCCTCGGACGTCCCGCCGCCGGCGTGGCGGTGGATCTGTTCGAGATCGTGTCGGCGACGGAAGCCGCCCTCGTCGCCCGCGCGGTCACCAACGCGGACGGGCGCACGGACACGCCCCTGATCCACGGGCGCCCGGTGCCGATGGCGACCTACGAATTGCGGGTCGGGCTGGGCGACTACCATCGCGGCCTCGGCCTCGACCTGCCGGAGCCGCCGTTCCTCGACGTCGTGCCCCTGCGCTTCGGCGTCGCCGAGCCGGAGGGCCACTATCACGTCCCCCTGGTGGCGACGCCGTGGAGCTATCAGACCTATCGCGGCAGCTGAGCCGCTTCCGCGCGCACGGCGCGACCACGCCGAGCGCATTTCGGCATCGCGTCCAGGCCATGCGCAGCTTGGGCAGCCGCCGGGCAAAACCATGCCGGTTGCGCCGCCAAGCCCGGCGCGACCGGAAGACTCGGCCCGGGGCTCCACCGTGCCCGGGCGGGGCGCTTGGGCCGGTTCAACACCCTTTATGCCCCGCCCGAGCCGACTTGTGTGGCATCGCAGTACCATGAGCGGCCACGCAGACCCTAAAAGGGCGCCTCACATCCGTATTGGCACCGGCATTGCTGTGACCGGACCGAAAGCGCGATTGTGGAGAAGAAGAATGCTGGTTCGGGGGTTCGCGGCGATCGTACTGTCCTGCGGCATGTTCGGTGCGGCTTGCGCGGCGGATCTCGGGCCGGAGCGGGCGAAGGCGCCGCTGGAGACGACGGTGAAGGAAGTGCCGTTCTTCCTCTTCGCCGACACCCAGGTGAGCTATCGCTATCAATTTCCCACGGTCACGCCCGGCATCCAGATCCAGCGGCCGGACGGCAGCTTCCGCAGCCGTGAGGCGCCCAAGCACATCCTCAACATCTCGCATGCCGATGCCTGGGCCTACGGCACCAACTTCTTCTCCCTCGACATCCTGAAATCCGGCTCGCAATTCCCCGCCGGCACCACCAACGCGCCCGGCGGCATCCCGGTCTTCCAGGATTACGGCAACACCGAAGCCTACGGCCTCTATCGCGGCACCCTGAGCCTGAACGCGCTCACGGGCACCAAGGCCTTCACGGTGCCGGGGATCGTCAAGGAAGTCTCCCTCGCCTTCGGCTTCGACGCCAATTCGCAGAACGACGCCTTCGGCTCGAAGAAGCGCGATGTCGTCGGCGGCCTGAACTTCGCCTTCGACGTTCCGGCCGGCTTCCTCAACCTGTCGGTCCACGCCTACAAGGAATGGAACCGCAACGGCTTCAACGTCGGCCCCGACCGGGACCAGAGCTTCAACACCGTCCCCGAATTCGAGATCGTCTACAGCCTGCCCTTGAGCTTCACCGGCCTGCCGCTGACGCTCGCGGGCTTCAACAACATCGTCCTGCCCAAAGGGCGCGGCATCAGCGACAATCCGGGCGCCTACGCCTTCAACCCGCCGCGCGGGGTCGAATTCCTGTCCCGCACCAACCTCGTCCTCGATCTCGGCAAGCTCGTTTACGATCAGCCGAACCGGGTCGATGTCTTCATCGGCTTCCAATATTGGCTGAACAAGTTCGGCAACGTGGAAACCCGCACCTTCAAGGGCACCGAAGAGAAGAGCTTCCTGGCCGGCGTCGCCTTCCACGTCTTCTAGAGACGTGCCGCGACCGCCGTGAAACCCGCTCCCGAGGACGCCGCATGACAGCCTCCCCCGCCCCGCTCCGCCGTTTGTGGATCCGCGATCCCCTGGCGATCCTCGCCGACGGGGCCGGCGGCGGCCTCGTGGTCGAGGGCAGCCGCATCGTCGAGACGGTGCCCTCCGGCGCTAGGCCGGTCACGCCCCTGCACGAGACCTTCGACGCGTCGCGCCACGTGGTGATCCCGGGCCTCGTCAACACCCACCACCACTTCTTCCAGACCCTGACCCGCGCCCATCCCGTCGCCCTCGACAAGCCGCTGTTCCCCTGGCTCAAGGCCCTGTCCACGATCTGGCCGAGGCTGAATCCGGAGGCGTTCCGGATGGCGACGCGCCTCGCCTACACGGAGCTGCTGCTCTCGGGCTGCACCACGGCGGGGGACCACCACTACCTGTTCCCGAAAGGGCTCGAAGCCTCCGTCGACATCCAGGTCGAGGAGGCGCGGGCGCTCGGCATCCGCGCCTTCGTCACCCGCGGCTCCATGAGCCTGTCGGAGAAGGATGGCGGTCTTCCGCCCGAGGCCCTGGTGCAGGACGACGACACGATTCTCGCCGACAGCGAGCGGGTGCTCGGGCTGTTCCACGACCCCGCGCCCGGCGCCATGGTGCAGATCGGACTGGCGCCCTGCTCCCCGTTCAACGTCACCAAGCGCCTCATGCGCGAGAGCGCGGTGCTCGCCGAGCGCCACGATTGCCGCCTGCACACCCATCTCGGCGAGACCCTCGACGAGAACGCCTATTGCCTCGACGCCTTCGGGCAGCGCCCGGTGGATTACCTCGAAGAGGTCGGCTGGATGGGGCCGCGCGCCTGGGTCGCCCACGGCATCCATTTCGACGACGGCGAGGTGAAGCGCCTGGGGGCCGCCGGCGTCGGCATCTGCCACTGCCCGACCTCCAACATGGTGCTGGCGTCCGGCCATTGCCGCACCTGCGAGCTCGAAGCGGCGGGCTCGCCCGTCGGCCTCGGCGTCGACGGCTCGGCCTCCAACGACAATTCCAACCTCATCGAGGGCGTGCGCCACGCCCTCATGCTCTCGCGCCTCACCTACGGGGCCGAGGCCGTCACGCATCGCGATGCCCTGCGCTGGGCCACGGAGGGCTCGGCCCGCTGCCTCGGCCGCTCCGATATCGGCCGCATCGAGGCCGGTCGCGAGGCGGATCTCGCCCTGTTCACCCTCAACGAACTCCGCTTCTCCGGCGCGCACGATCCCCTCGCCGCCCTGGTCCTGTGCGGGGCGCACCGGGCCGACCGGGTGATGGTCGCGGGCGCCTGGCGCGTCCTCGACGGCCATCCCCTGGGGATCGAGACCGGGCGTTTGCGCGAGGAGCACACCCGCCTCGCCCATGCACTGTTCGGAACCGCCTGATGGACGCCACCGTCGCACACGCTCCGCGCGGGGGGCCGACGCCGCTGTTCGGCGCCTACGGCATCGTCAAGCGCTTCGGCGCTTTCACCGCCAATGACGGCATCGACCTCGAGATTCGGGCCGGCGAGGTCCACGCCCTCCTGGGCGAGAACGGGGCCGGCAAATCGACCCTGATGAAGATCCTGTACGGCCTGCTGGAGCCGACGGAGGGCGTGGTCACCCATCGGGGCGACATCGTGCGCCTCGCCAACCCCGATGCCGCCCGGGCGCTGGGCATCGGCATGGTGTTCCAGCACTTCTCGCTCTGCGAGAACCTGACGGTGGCCGAGAACATCGCCCTGGTGATGCCGCCGGCCTTGAGGGGGCGCGCCCTGACGGAGCGGATCGCCGGTCTCGGCCGCGATTACGGCCTGCACCTCGATCCGGCGCGGCCGGTCTGGTCGCTGTCGGCCGGCGAGCGCCAGCGCATCGAGATCGTGCGCTGCCTGCTGCAGGACCCGAAGCTCGTGATCCTCGACGAGCCGACCTCGGTGCTGACGCCGGGCGAGGCGGAGGCCCTGTTCACGGTGCTGGAGCGCCTGCGCGACGAGGGCCGGGCGCTCCTCTACATCTCGCACCGCCTCGACGAGGTCCGCCGCCTCTGCACCCGCGCCACGATCCTGCGCGGCGGCCGGGTCGTCGGCACCTGCGATCCGCAGGCCGAGACCGCCCGCTCGCTGGCCGCCCTCATGGTCGGCACCCAGGTGCGCGAGGTGCGGCCGAAGGCGAACCGGCCCAGGAGCGCCGACCGCCTCGTGGTCGATCACCTCACCCTGCCGGCGCCGGGCCTGCACGCCACGCCCCTGCGCGACCTCTCCCTCACTGTCGCGGAGGGCGAGATTCTCGGCATCGCCGGCATCGCCGGCAACGGGCAGGCGGAGCTGTTCGACGCCCTGTCGGGCGAGCGCCGCGCCCCGAATCCGGAGGCCGTGCGCCTCGACGGCCGGCCCGCCGGCACCCTCGGCATCAATGCCCGCCGCCGCCTCGGCGCCGCCTTCGTGCCGGAGGAACGCAACGGCCACGCCGCCGCGCCGGGCATGAGCCTCTCGGAGAACGCCCTGCTCTCGCGCCACGCCACCGCTCCGTTGAGCCGCTTCGGCCTGCTGCGCCTCGGGGCGGCGCGGGACCTCGCCCGGCGGATCATCGAGGCGTTCGACGTGCGCAAGGCCGGCCCCGACCCCGCCGCCGGCACGCTTTCCGGCGGCAACCTGCAAAAATTCGTGGTGGGACGCGAGATCCTCGCCGAGCCCGGCATCCTCGTCATCAACCAACCCACCTGGGGCGTCGATGCGGCGGCGGCCGCCCATATCCGGCAGGCGGTGCTCGATCTCGCCGGGCGCGGCTGCGCCGTCCTGGTCATCAGCCAGGACCTCGACGAGCTGTTCGAGGTCGCCGATTCCATCGCGGTCCTGCATGCCGGCGCCCTGTCGTCGCCGGTGCCGACGAGCCAGACGAGCCGCGCCGCCGTGGGGCTGCTCATGGGCGGGGCCGGCGAAGCGGAGGCCCATGCTCCCATCGCCGCCGCACCGGCCGACGCCCTGGCGGCCGTGTCTTGAGCCGGCTATCGGCCCCGGCCTTTTCCGGCGGGCGAAGCCCACAATCCCGGACCGATCCTCTCCCCGGCTGCTCCATGCAATCTGTCACGGACGCGGGTCCCCTCTCTTCCGGGAGAGGGCGCCGGTCGCGCCCATCGACACCGAGCGCAGCAACCGGAAACGGACTGAAAGGAGCGCGCCATGCGCCTTGATCTCCTCCCCCGCGCCCGGCCCTCGCCGTGGCTCGACCTGCTGTCGCCGGCCCTCGCCTTCCTCGCGGCGGTGCTCATCGGCGGTGTGGCGGTGGCGGCGCTGGGCGTCTCGCCGGTCCAGGCCTTCGTCACCTATTTCGTCGCGCCCCTGAGCGAACTCTGGTCGATCCAGGAAGTGGCCCTGAAGGCCGCGCCCTTGGCGCTCATCGCGACGGGCCTCGCCTTCTGCTACCGCGCCAACCTATGGAACATCGGCGCCGAGGGGCAATTCGTCGTCGGCGGCCTCGCGGGCGGCTGCGTCGCCATCGCGACCCAGGGTAGCCAAGGTTTTGGTAGCCAGGGCTTCACCGGCTGGATCCTGCCCGCGATGCTCGCCGCCGGCACCCTCGCCGGCATCGCGTTCGCGATGATCCCGGCTTTGCTGCGGGTGAAGCTCGGCGTCTCGGAGATCCTGACGAGCCTCATGCTCGTCTACGTCGCGCAGTTGCTGCTCGACTACATGGTGCGCGGCCCCTTACGCGATCCGAACGGCTTCAATTTCCCCCAGAGCGTGAGTTTCGACGACGCGGCCCGGCTGCCGGCCCTGTTCGAAGGCGAGTCGCTCCATGCCGGCGTCCCCATCGCCCTCTTCGGCATCGGGCTCGGCGCCCTCGTGCTGGCCCGCACCCTGTTCGGCTTCGAGGTCCGGGCCGTCGGCGCGAGCCCACGGGCGGCGGGCTTCGCCGGCTTCTCCGATGCGCGCCTGACGCTCGGCGTCTTCGCCATCTCCGGCGGAGCCGCCGGCCTCGCCGGCATCTGCGAGGTCGCGGGCCGGATCGGCCAGCTCCAGCCGGAGATCTCCCCCGGCTACGGATTCACCGCCATCATCGTCGCGTTCCTCGGCCGCCTCAGCCCGCCCGGCATTCTTCTCGCGGCCCTCGTCATCGCCCTGACGACCATCGGCGGAGAGGGCGCGCAGATCGACCTGAAACTCCCCCTCGACCTGACCCGCGCCTTCCAGGGCCTGCTCCTCGGTCTCGTGCTCGGGGCCGACGTCCTCACCCGCTACCACGTTCGCCTCGTGCCCGGCGGCCCGGCCGCCAAGGCGGCGTCGTGAGCCTTTCACCGCGCGCCGGCCGGAGGGCCGCCCCATGAGTTTCGACATCGTCCAGATGGTCCTCGTCACGGTGCTGACGGCGGCCACCCCCCTGATCCTCGCGGCCATCGGCGAACTCGTGGCCGAGCGGGCCGGCGTGCTCAACCTCGGCGTCGAGGGCATGATGGTGCTCGGCGCCGCCATGGGATTCGCCGTGGCGACGCAGACCGGCTCGACCCTGCTGGGCGCCTGCGGCGGCGTCGGTGCCGGCCTGCTCCTCGCCGCCCTGTTCGGCCTGCTCACCGTGGGGTTGGCGGCCAATCAGGTCGCCTCGGGCCTGGCCCTGACCATCTTAGGGCTCGGTCTCTCCGGCCTCGTCGGCGCCGGCTATGTCGGGATGAAGCGCGATCCGGCGCCGCATCTCCATCTGCCGGTCTTGAGCGACCTGCCGGTCGTCGGTCCCCTGCTGTTCGGACACGATGCCTTCGTGTACGCGGCGGCGTTTCTGGTGGCCGGGGTGTGGTGGTTCCTGTGGCGCAGCCGCGCCGGCCTCAGCCTTCGGGCCATCGGCGACGACCACACGGCGACCCACGCCCTCGGGCTGAAGGTACGCAAGGTCCGTTTCCTCGCCGTGCTGTTCGGGGGCGCCTGTGCCGGGCTCGCGGGGGCCTATCTGTCGCTCGCCTACACGCCGTTCTGGTCCCCCGGCATGACCGCCGGGCGCGGCTGGATCGCCCTCGCCCTCGTGGTCTTCGCCTCCTGGCAACCCGTGCGGGTCGCCGCCGGCGCGCTGCTGTTCGGCGGCGCCACCGTGCTCCAGCTCCATGCCCAGGCGGCGGGGCTCGGCCTGCCGGGGCAGTTGCTCTCGGCGGTGCCCTACCTCGCCACCATCCTGGCCCTCGTCGCCCTGTCCCTCGGCCGACGCCAGGGCGGCTCGTCGGCCCCCGCCGCCCTCGGGCGGGTCTTCGCGCCGAGCCGGTGACCCCGGCCCTGGCCCTGGTCTTGCTGTCATTCCACCTCGGCACGACGCCGACAACACGACGAACACCTTCCGTCGACAAGGGGCACCATCCATGAGGACCAGCATCGTCACGCGAATGGCCGGAGCGCTCCTGTGCGCCACGGCGGCGCTGACCCCGGCGCGGGCGGCGGACAAGCTCAAGGTCGGCTTCGTCTATGTCGGGCCGGTGGCCGATTTCGGCTATTCCTACCAGCACGACCTCAGCCGCAAGGCCCTGGCGGCGGCCCTGCCCGACAAGGTCGAGACCGTGTTCCTCGAGAACGTGCCCGAGGCCGACAGCGAACGCTCCATCGAGAAGCTCGCCCGCTCCGGCGCCGGGCTGATCTTCACCACCTCGTTCGGCTTCATGGAGCCGACCCTGAAGGTGGCCAAGAAATTCCCCAAGGTGAAGTTCGAGCACGCCACCGGCTACAAGCGCGCCGAGAACGTCTCCACCTATTCGGCACGCTTCTACGAAGGCCGCTACGTCTGCGGCAAGATCGCGGGCAAGATGTCGAAGTCCGGCACCGTCGGCTACATCGCGTCGTTCCCGATCCCCGAGGTGGTGAGCGGCATCAACGCCTTCATGCTCGGCGCCCAGTCGGTCAATCCGAACATCAAGATCAAGATCGTCTGGGTGAACACGTGGTTCGACCCCGGCAAGGAAGCGGAAGCCGCCAAGGCCCTGCTGGCGCAGGGGGCCGACATCCTCACCCAGCACACCGATTCCGCGGCCCCCCTGCAGGAGGCCGAGAAGGTGGGCAAGTTCGCCTTCGGCCAATCCTCCGATCAGGTTCGGTTCGCCCCGAAGGCGCAGCTCACCGCCATCGTCGACGACTGGGACGGCTACGTGATCGCCGAGACCAAGGCGGTCCTCGACGGCACCTGGAAGAGCCACGACACCTGGGGTGGCCTCAAGGACGGCTTGGTCGTGCTGGCCCCCTTCACCAACATGCCCGACGACGTGAAGGCCCTGGCCGAGGAGACGAAGAAGGGCATCGCCGAGGGCAGGATCCATCCCTTCCAGGGGCCGGTGCTGAAGCAGGACGGGTCCATCGCCGTCAAGGCGGGCGAACACGCCCCCGATCCCATGATCCTCGGCATGAACTGGTACGTGAAGGGCATCGACGACAAGCCGCCGCAATAACCCACCTCGTTCCGGCGGCGGCGTTCGCACACGCGACGCCGCCGCGCGGTCGTCAGGGACGCGGCGGCGGCGGAGCGGCCGGCGGAACCGTCTCGGCCGGGATGCCGATGCCGGGAGGCGCCGGAATGGCGTCGCCGGACCGGACCGCCTCGCGTTCGTTGCGGAGGGCGGCGGCGCCTTCGGTGCCGCCCGGGGCGGTGGCACCGGGCGTTCCGGCGGGCGCGCCCGTCGATCCTTGGGCAAGCGCGGCGGTGCCGAGCCCCGCGAGGGCGAAAAGGGTCAGGGCTACGGTCGACATGGGGCGCATGGGGCGGTCTCCGTTCGTGAGGGGCAGACGCATCAGTGGCGGTGGATTCGGCGGGATCGGGCGGCCTTGCCGCGTCGTCCGCCCGGTGCGGTGAGGCGCGATTGCCCGGCCGGCGGCGTGACCGTCCCCTGGGCGCGGGCCCCCGGCGCCGTGGCGACGCCGCTCCCGAGGCAGAACATCGCGAGGAACCAGGCGAGGAGGGGCAGGCCGAGGGATGTCGCGCGCATGGGAGGCTCCCACGGCGCCGTGCCGGGCACCGTTTCCGGGGCGAACGCAGCAAAGGCCATGCCGCCGGGGGCGTCGACGGCCCATCGCGCCCGATCACGAAGCCGGCGGGTGGAGCGGTTGGCAAGCTCCCTGCGAAGCGTGCGCCCTGCTGACGTCGAGGATTGCATGATGCCGGAAGCCGCGACACCGATGCTGCATCATCGCCTGCTCGGCTACCTCGACGAGGTGGCGCGCAGCGGCTCGATCCGTCAGGCGGCCAAGCGCCTCGGTGTCGCCTCGAGCGCCGTCAACCGCCAGATCCTCGCCCTGGAGGAGGCCATGGGCACGCCCCTGTTCGAGCGGTTGCCGCGCGGCCTGCGCCTCACGGCGGCGGGCGAGGTGCTGATGCGGCACGTGCGCGACACCCTGAACGACCACGAGCGGATGCTGGCGCAGGTCGCCGCCTTGAAGGGCCTGACGCGCGGCGAGGTGACGGTGGCGACCATGGTGAGCATCGCCGCCGGGGTCCTGCCCGGTGTGATCCGCGCGTTCCGCGAGACCCATCCGCACATCGTCGTCAAGGTGATGGTCCTGCCGGCCGAGGCGATCGCCCCCGCCCTGCTCGCGGGCGAGGCCGATCTCGCCCTGGCCTACCGCTTTCCGCCCGACCCGCGCCTGCGCTGTATCGCCGAGTTCGAACACCGCCTCGGCGCCGTCATGGCGCCAGACCATCCCCTCAACGGCCGGTATCAGGTGCGGATGGCCGATTGCCTCGCCCATCCCCTCGTGGTCGCCGACCGCTCGATGACCCTGCGCACGGTGCTCGAACAGCTGGTGCCCGAGGGCGCCAGCTTCACACCCGTGGTGGAGACCAATTCCCTCGAGCTCATGAAGCGTCTCGCCCAGACGTCGCCCCACATCACCTTCGTCAACCTCTCCGATGTCGGCGAGGAGATCCGGCGCGGTGTCCTGGCCTTCACGCCCCTGGCGGATGCCGGGGCGATCATCCAACGGGCTTCGCTGATGCAGCGCGCCCGCTCGGCCCTCGACGGCCCCGCCCACCTCCTCGCCATCCGCATCCAGGCCGAGTTCGCGCGCGAGAGCACCATCGATTGAGGGACCGGCGCGCTCATCGCGCCACGGGCGGGCGCGACCGCCTGCCGCCGATCGCGTGTGAAAGAGCACCGCTTCCGAAAATCCCGTGCCACCCGTCCGAACTTGTCGACTTTGGCGGCATCCACCCTCTAACCGTCGGATCCGGTTGAGTATTCGGAGGGCCGAACGCAAGACGGCGCGGGTCGGCGCCCCGAAGATGCCACTTCAAAATGCACACCATCGAGGCAAGTCGTGTTGCCTCCGGAGGCATCGGTGCACAGTTTCCAGGATAGGACGCATCGGCGATCCGATCGCGACACGAATACCCGTCTCAAGGAGATTGTCCCCATGATCTCACGCCTCGTCACCGGCGCGCTTCTTGGCTTCGCCCTCACCACCGCCGCCTCGGCCCAGAGCTACAACGCCCCGGCCGGCATCCCCGCCGTCACCGCCCCGGGCGGCCTGGAGGGCCTTGCCGGCCCCACGAACCTGCACCGCGGCGCCGGGCGCCACGGCCGCCCCGCCGCCCCGTGGAACGAGGGCGTTTCCGTCACGGGTTCGACGGTGCGGGCGCCGGCTTCCGCCTCCGGGCGCTGACGTCGCCGCTGGCCCGCGTCACGAAACCGGCATGGGCCTGACGACCGCCTCCGGGTAGCGCAGCGGGTCGCCGGCGCGGCGATTGTCGTAGACCGGCTCGCCCGCGACCCAGGTGGCCCGCACGGTGCGGTGGTCGCCGAGCGTCATCAGCACGAACAGCAGCTCCTCGATGCCGCCGCAGGTGGCGGTGCGAAAGCCGAGCAGCGGCGTCGCCGCGAGGTCGAGGACGCAGAGATCGGCATCGTAGCCCGGGGCGATCCGGCCGATGCGGTCGTCGAGGCGCAGAGCCTCCGCCCCGCCGAGGGTCGCCAGCCAGAACGCCCGCACGGCGTCGAGCTTGGTGCCGCGCAGGGCCGCGACCTTGTAGGATTCGCCCAGCGTCTTGAGCAGCGACAGGGTGGTGCCCGCGCCGACATCGGTGCCGAGGCCGACCCGCACCGGTCGGCGCGGATCGAGGGCGTCGAAGAGCCGGAACAGGCCGCTGCCGAGGAAGCCGTTCGAGGTCGGGCAATGGGCGATGGCCGCGCCGCTGGCGTGGCAGGTGCAGAAATCCTCTTCCGAGACGTGGATGGCGTGGCCCAGCACCGTGCGCGGCCCGACGAGGCCGGCGTTGACGTAGACGTCGAGGTAGCTCGCCCGTTCGGGAAACAGCTCGCGCACCCAGGCGATCTCGTCGGGGTTCTCGCACAGATGGGTCTGGAGAAAGAGGCCGTCGTGCTCCTTGAGCAGCGTGCCGGCGGCATCGAGCTGGGCTTGGGTGCAGGAGGGCGCGAAACGTGGGGTCACGCAGTAATGCTGCCGGCCGACCCCGTGCCAGCGGGCGATGAGCGCCTTGCTCTCGTCGTAGCCACGCTGCGCCGTGTCGAGGAGGGCGGCCGGGGCGTTGCGGTCCATCAGCACCTTGCCGGCGATCATCCGGGTGTTGAACCGCGCCGACTCGGCGAAGAACGCCTCGACGGAGCCGGGATGGACCGTGCAATAGACCACCGCCGTGGTGGTGCCGGCCCCCAGGATCTCGCGGAAGAACAGCTTCGCCACCCGCTCCGCATGGGCGTGATCCGCGAACTGCAGTTCCGCCGGGAAGGTGTATTTCTCGAGCCACGCCAGCAATTGCTCGCCATACGAGGCGATCATCTGCAGTTGCGGATAGTGCACGTGGGTGTCGATCAGGCCGGGCAGGATCAGGGCGTTCTCGTAAGCCACGACCTCGACACCCGGCGGAATCGTGTGCGCCAGGTCCGAGTAGTCGCCGAAGGCCGCGATACGCCCGTCCTCGATGAGGATCAGGGCATCGGCCTCGTGCCGGAGGCAGCCTTCCGCCAGAAAGGGATTGCCGGTCAGGCTCACGGCCTGCCCACGGATCGCCCGCATCCGGGCCGGTGCTTCCGTCATGCGCTCGCCTTCTCCGGCACGGCCGTGAGCGTGTGAAAAATTCGGTCGGGGGCGAAGGGTGTGGCAGTCAACCGGACACCGGTGGCGTCCCGGATGGCGTTGCCGAGGGCGGGCGCCACGGGATTGTAGGGGGCCTCGCTCATGGATTTGGCGCCGAGCGGCCCCACCGTGTCGTGGGTGTCGGCGAACAGCACCTCCGTCACCGGCACGTCGGCCATGGCCGGGATGTGGTAGTTGCGTAAGGTCCGCGTCACCACCCGGCCCTCGGCGTCGAGGCGGACATCCTCATAGAGGGCCGCCCCGAGGGCCTGGGCGACGCCGCCCTCGATCTGCCCCCGACACTGCATCGGATTGATGACGAACCCAGCATCCGCCGCCTGCACACTCCTGAGGATGCGGACGAGTCCGGTCTCGGGCTGCACGGCGACGCGAAAACCCTGGACGTTGAAGGCGACGGAGCGCGGGCTGCCATCGGCCGCGCCCGCCGCCTCGAACACGGCGTCGCGGGCGAGATCGGCCAGGGGCATGACCCCGCTCGGCGTCTCGACGCCGTCGCGGGTGAGGCGGCACGCGGCGGGCCGGGTGCCGGTCCGCTCGGCCGCCGCCACGCAAATCTTGTCCGCCAAGGCCGTCGCCGCGCGAACATTCGCCTGCCCCGCCACCACCGTGCCGGTGCTGCCATAGGCGCCGGTGTCGTGGGGAACCGCATCGGTGTCGGCCTGGATCAGACGGATGCGCTCGGGCACCGTCCCCAGCACCTCGGCGGCGAGCTGCGCATGAACCGTGCTGGTGCCGTTGCCGAATTCGGCGGTGCCGACGAAGAGCGCGTAAGTGCCGTCCGGTTCCAGGCGGATGCGGGCGTGCGCGAAGTGGCCGCGCGGCGGGATCGTGTCGATCATGGCCAGCGCCATGCCCTGGCCGACGCGCCAATCCGGCCCCGGCGCCGGCTCACCGCCGCCATCCGCCAAAGCCGCCTCCACGAGGTCGAGGCATTGGTCGAGGCCGTAGGAGCCGTAGAGGACGTCGTGGGGTTCGAGGCTCGTCGAGATCATCGGGTCGCCGGGCCGCACGGCGTTGCGGCGGCGCATGGCGAAGGGGTCGATGCTCAGATCCCGCGCCAGTTCGTCTAGGGCCGATTCGATGGCGAAGATGGTTTGGCTGAGGCCGTAGCCGCGAAACGCCCCGGCCGGCAGGGTGTGGGTATAGACGGCGTAACCCTCGACCCGCTTGTTCGGGCAGGCATAGGCCGCGATGCTCTCGTTGCAGCCGTGATGCAGCACGCCGCCGGCATGGTTGCCGTAGGCGCCGGTGTTCGAGATCACACGGAGCGACAGGGCGGTGAGGCGCCCGTCCGCCTTGGCGCCGAGCTTCACCCACACGCGCATGGGATGGCGGGTCGTCGCGGCGGAAAAATTCTCCTCGCGGCTCATCTCGTATTTGACCGGGCGTCCCGTGCGCAGGACGGCGAGGGCCACAAGATCCTCCGTCAGCATCTCCTGCTTGCCGCCGAAGCCGCCGCCGACCCGGCCGGCGAGGACGCGCACCCGGTCGCGGTCGAGGTCGAACAGGCGGGCGAGCGCATCGCGGGTGAGGAATGGCACCTGGGTCGAGGCCCGGAGGGTCAGGCGGCCATCCGGATCGAGCCAGCCGAGCGCCCCGTGGGTCTCGAGATGCACGTGCTGCACCCGCTGCGATACGTATTCGGCCTCGTGGATGCGGTCGGCCTCGGCAAACCCCGCCTCGACATCGCCGATGGCGCCGTGTGCCTCGGCGGCGAGGTTCGGATGCGGCAGGAGCGGCGGCGCGTCCTCGCCCGGCCGCGGCGGTTCCCGGTCGGCGGGGTCGTGGACCAGGGGCGCGTCCGGCCGCAACGCCGCGTCGGGGTCGAACACGGCGGGCCGGATCTCGTACTCCACCCGCAGGGCTCGCACCCCGGCGAGCGCCGCCGCCTCGCTCTCGGCCACCACCGCCGCGACACGTTGGCCGTGGCAGCGGATCACCGGATCGAACACCATTGTGTCGGCGGCGTCGTCCCCGGGGTTCTCGTGCCGCCCCGTGGAGAAGCGATGGCGCGGGGCGTCCTCATGGGTGAACACCGCGACGACGCCCGGCACCGCCATCGCCCCGGTGCGGTCGATGTGCCGGATCCGGGCATGGGCGTGGGGGGCGCGCAGCACCTTCAGGTGCAACAGGCCCGGCACGGCGGCGTCGAAGGTGTAGGCCGCCCGGCCGGAGACGACGGCCCGGCTCGCCGGGGCCGGCAGGGAGCGGCCGACGGGACGGCCCTCGGCTTGCGCATGCGCAATCCCCGCCACGGCGTCGCGGATCGCCCGGTAGCCGGTGCAGCGGCACAGATTCCCTTTCAGGGCCGTGCCGAGATCCTGCCGCTGGCCCTGGTCGAGGGCGGCGGCGGTCATGACCATGCCGGGGGTGCAGAAGCCGCATTGGAAGCCCTGGGCCGCGCAGAACGCCGCCTGCATCGGGTGCAGCCCATCGGGCACGCCGTCACCGGGCGCGCAGGGAGCGGCGAGCCCCTCGATGGTGATGACGCTGTGCCCCTCCGCCTGGAAGGCGGGCAACAGGCAGGAATGCACCGGCTCCCCGTCTAGGTGGACGGTGCAGGCGCCGCAATCGCCCGCGTCGCAGCCCTTCTTGACCCCGAACCAGCCGAGGTCCCGCAGCAGGGTGCGCAGGCATTGCCCGGCGTGGGGGGCCGCATCCTGAACCTGTCCGTTGACCGTCAGCCTCATCGGGCGAGTTCCTCCCGGATCTCTTCGGCGAGCAACCCGCTGACGTGTCGGCGCCAATCCGGCGCGCCGTGGACGTCGTCGTACCAGCCATCCGTCTCGGTCGCCGCCGCGAGGGCGGCTTGCAAGTCCGGCGCCGCCGGCACCGTCGCGAAGGCGAGGCGCACCGGCCGCGGCGTCGCGGCGGTGATCGTGAGGGCGAAATCGCCCGCCCGGTCTCGGGTGCCGATGAGCAGGGCGCCCGACCGCCCCTCCGGCGAGAGGGCGATGCGGCGGAACGCCGTGCGTCGTTTCAGGGCCGCCGCCGGCACGTCGATGCCGAGGAGGATCTCGCCGGGGGCGAGTGCCGTGCGCTGGACCCCAAGGACGAAATCCGTAACGGGCAGGCGCCGCGCCATGCCATCCGGCCGGCGCAGACGGCAGAGCCCGTCGAGGGCGGCCGTAAGGGCGATCATCGGCCCGGCCGGCAAGGCCATGCAGAGGTTGCCGCCGACGCTCGCCCGGTTCCAGATCTTGAACGAGCCGAGCAGCGCCCGGCAGCATTGCCCGACGAGGGGCGCGGCGATCCAATCGTTGGGCAGGGCGAGCCGGTCGAGTTCGGCGATGGTCCCCGTCGCCGACAGCCACAGGCCCGCCTCGGACACTTCGGTTGCCGGCAAGGCCAGGGTGGAGAGGTCGATCAGCCGGGTGAGGCCGGGCTGCGGCTCGGAAAACAGCCACGTGCCGCCCGCGAGCCAGGCGTCGCCGTCCTGCCAGGGCGGCAGTTCGTCGAGGCTCGGGGGCCGTAGGACCGCCGTGATGGTGTCGAGATCCATGGGAATGCGGACCTTCCCCGTGAACGAACGTCCTCGCCGGTGTTCGGCCATCGCGACGATACGGCCTGCCGGGCGCAGGCGCGACTTCGGAGCGGGGCGCCAGCCGGCGGCATGTTTCCGCCTCGAGCATGTTTCGTGCCGCAGTGGGCGGGCGGTCACCCGGCCTCGAAGCGGTTCCTCATGCCATTTCCCCTTGATCCATTGGGCCTCAGGCCGGCGCGGGGCCCCCTCCGGAAAGGAGAGGAGCCCCGTCCTGCGTGAGCCATCCGAGGCCATCGACCGAAAGCCGAATCACGCGCTCCCACGCATCACGCGGGTGATGCGCTCGACCATGCCCTGCGACAGGCGCACGTATTGCCCGGTGCCGTGGCCGCGCCCGTCGAGGAGTTCGGCGAAGACGGGCTTGCCCGGATCGCAGGTGAGGGTGTCCACCGGCCGGGTGTTGCGCCGCTTGGCCCGCAGGCGCTCGGCCAACGCGTCGGGAACGAAGGGATCGCGCAAGCGGACATCTCCTGTGAGGGCCGGCGGGGCCGGAGGCCGGGCCTAAGCCGCCAGGGTTGCCGGGGTCTTAAGGCGGCGCGGGCGGAACCCGCGATCACGCCGCCGTGTTTGGCTCCCACCCCACGAAAGAGAGAACGCATGTCGGACAGCGTCGTCGCCTCGGTTTCCTTCTCGTCCCTGCGCCTGGCCCGTGCGGCCCGGGACCGCCTCGCGCGGGCCGGGTTCGCCCGCAACAGCATCGACATCGTCCGGCACGACGACGATTTCGCCGTCGCCATCAACACCCGGCCCGAGAACAAGGACCGGGCCGAGCGCATCCTCACGGGCTCGCCCCTGGCCGACGACCTGCGCCGCACGGGCGAGTCGGTGGCGGCGGCGGTGAACGACAACCGCGGCCTCGCCCTGGGGCTGGCGGCGCTGGCGGGCTTCGCCCTGTACGGCCTGACGCGGCGGCGCTGATCAGGCCGCGAGCGTCCGCGCCAGATCGCCCACCCGCCGCAAGTCGGCGACGAAGGCCGCATAGGCTTCTTCCTTCGCGCCCTCCGGCAAGCGCAGCAGGTAGGAGGGGTGGACGGTGATGAACCCGGCATAGCCCCTGCCGAACTCGGCCGGGCCGCGCGCCCGCGTCACGGGGATCGCCCGGCCGGCCAGTGCCAGGACGGCGGTGGCGCCGAGCGCCACCACGAGGCGGGGCGCGACCAAGTCGAGTTCGCGCTCCAGCCACCAGCGGTAATGGCTGACCTCTCCGGCCGTGGGGTTCTGGTGGAGACGGCGCTTGCCGCGCTGCTCGAACTTGAAGTGCTTGACTGCATTGGTGAGGTAGGCGTCCGCGCGCACGATCCCGGCCTCCGCCATGGCGCGGGAGAGAAGCTGCCCCGCCGGGCCGACGAAGGGGCGGCCCTGGCGGTCCTCCTGATCGCCCGGCTGCTCGCCGACGAAGGCGATGGCGGCGCCCGGAGGCCCCTCCCCCAGCACCGCCTGCGTCGCCCCCGGCACCAGGGGTTCGGAGCGGCGGATGAGGGCATTGAGGGCCTCCAACGAATCCGGCGCCTGATCCGCCATGGCGGCCACCGCCCGGACGGGATCGCGCTTGATCGCGGGGCGCGGAACCCGCTCGATCATCGTCTCCGTGCGTGTGGCCGCCGCGCGGACGAGGCCCGGAATCGCGGCGGTCTCGGGTAGGTTGCGCCAGTACTTCTTCGGCATCTCCGCCCGCATGGCGGCGAGGTTGGTGCGGGCCGGGTTGAAGGTGCTCTCGTAGTAATCGCGCCAGCCCGCCTCGAAACCATCCTCCGCCGGCGCATCCTCGCGCCGCCCCGGCGGGCCGAAGGTGAGTTCGGCCGTATTCCACCGGGCCGAGCCCTCCGGCGTAAGGATGGTCCAGTGCAGGCTCCGAAAGCGCCCGACGAAGAACGGGGCCGCCGCTTCCAGGATGTGATGATCGGGCTCGAACCATGCCACGAACCGCTCCGGCTCCTCACCCTCGACCCGGCGGAAGCGCAGGAAGGCGTGCATCTTGTGCAGGTCGCGGGCGATGGCTTTCGCCATGCGCTCCAAGCGATGGACCAGGGGATCGCTCGACACTTCGAGCAAGCGCCGCTCGCCGTGCAGGACCCGCCACACCAGGGTGTAGAGCAGGGCGTAGCGCTCGGGATCACGGTGGGGCACCACGCGGGTGACGAGGTCGCCAACCCCGCGCGGCAGGGCGAGGGGTGGGGCTTCCGTTTCGGGTTCGCGGGCGCCGAACAGGCCGGGCGCCTCACCCACGGACCAGATCACCCGCTCGGGGGGAATGCCGGCGGCGGCCAGACGCCGGACGGCGGCGCGAAACCCCGACAGGTCGGCGCCCTCGCGCAGGGCGATCGCAGAACTCGCATCCGAGCGCATGGGATCGACTTCACGCATCGACAACGATCGACGGCTTCGTCGAAGGCGTCAGGGAGTCGATGTGCGATGCGACAGGCTCCCTCTCCTGAAAGGAGAGGGCTGGGGTGAGGTGTGCGAATGCTCCGAAAAGGTCACACACCTCACCCTGTCCCTCTCCTTTCAGGAGAGGAGACCCGTGCTGCCCGCGTGAAGCGCCGCCGCCCACGATGACTGAATGGCGCCCTGCGGCACGTCTCATCAGAACAGGCTCAGCTGCTTCGGCGGATCGGCGAGGCGGGCGCGCAGATCGAGGCGGTCGGTGAGTCCGCCGCCAGGGTGGTAATCCGCCGCGATGAGGAACGGCCGGGCGCGTTTCAACCCCGAGGTGAGGCGGGCGACGTCGTCGAGGCGCAGACGCGTGTGGCGGCGCGCACGGATGATCTTGTCCACGGCCCTGGCGCCAAGGCCCGGCACCCGCAACAGCCATTCCCGGTCGGCCCGGTTCACGTCGAGGGGGAAATGCGCCCGGTGCTTCAGGGCCCAGGCGAGCTTCGGATCGACATCGAGGGCGAACATGCCGTCCTCCGTGGCGTCGGCCACGTCGTCGGGGGTGAAGCCGTAATAGCGCAGCAGCCAATCGCCCTGGTAGAGCCGATGCTCGCGCTGAAGCGGAGGCGATTTCAGCGGCAGGATCGTCGAGCCATCCGGGATCGGGCTGAAGGCCGAGTAATACACCCGCTTCAGGTTGAACGAGCCGTACAGGAGCGCGCTCTTGCGCATCAGGGCTTCGTCCGTGGTGGTGTCGGCGCCGACGATCACCTGCGTCGATTGCCCGGCCGGCGAGAACCGACGCTTCTCGGCCTTGGCCTCGACGATGCGCTCGCCGATCTGCTGGATCGCGTTCTCGATCACCGCGCCGTTCTTTTCCGGCGCCAGGGTCTCGAGACTTTTCTCGGTCGGCAATTCGACATTGATGGAGAGCCGGTCGGCGTAGAGCCCCGCTTCCTCGATGAGCCACGGGCTCGCCTCGGGGATCGATTTGAGGTGGATGTAGCCGCGAAAACCGTGGTCGCGCCGGAGCGATTTGGCCACCCGCGTCAGCAGCTCCATGGTGTGGTCCGGCGACTTGATGATGCCCGACGAGAGGAACAAACCTTCGATGTAATTGCGCTTGTAGAACTCCACCGTGAGGGTCACGACCTCCTCGACGGTGAATTTGGCGCGGCTCACGTTGGATGAGCGGCGGTTGACGCAATAGGCGCAGTCGAACAGGCAGTAATTCGTCAGCAGGATCTTGAGGAGCGAGATGCAACGCCCGTCCGGAGTGTAGGCGTGGCAGATGCCCGCTCCCGTGGTCGAGCCGAGTTCGCCCTTGCCGGCCGTGCGCTTCGGCGCACCGGACGAGGAGCACGAGGCGTCGTACTTGGCGGCATCGGCGAGGATGCGCAGCTTCTTCGCGAGGGCTTCGTCCATAGAGGGAAGATGGCCCTCGTTCGTGCTCTGTTCAAATTTTTCGCGTGCGAATCCGGCGTTCGTGCCCTGCCGGATCGTCGCAGGGTCATGCCTCCGACTCGTCCTCTATCTCCATCTCGACGATGCGGCGGGCGAGGCCGTAGGGGAAGCCGGCCCGCGCCAGGGCGGCCAGATCCCGGTCGCGATGCGCCTCGCGGGTATCCGGGCGGCGCCAGGGGCCGAGGCGGCGGCGCTTGGCATAGGCGGCGGCCGCCGCTTCCTCGGTATCGGTGCCTTCCGCTTCGGCCGCGTCGCGCTCGGCCGCCATGGCGTCGGCCACGAGGTCCCGCGACACGCCCTTGGCGGCGAGCTTGGCCGAGAGGGCGCGGGCGGAGGTGCCGCGTCGACGCAGGGCCGCCATCCGGCCGGCGGTGAAGCGCGCGTCGTCGACGAGGCCGGCGCTCACCGCGCGGGCGACCACGGCCTCGATGGCCTCGGCATGGACGGACGGGTCCTCGTCGCGCAGGCGGCAGCGTTTCTCCACCCGGCGCTGGAGGGTCCGCCGCAGCATCGCCACGGAGGCGCTGTAGCGTTCGAGGTAATGCAGGGCGACCCGCTCGAGGTAGGCGGCGGTGACGGGCGGGGTCGGTTTCACGGTTGGCCCGGCCTTTGCTGGTTCTGCAACGTTCGCGGGCTTCATGGGTTCTTCACCCTTCGGACAGGTTTCCGGTTCAGAGTCGGTCGGCATCGTCCGATGCCGGACCACCCCCTGGGATGAGGGCTCAAGCATGTCATGCCGGCAATCCTCCTGAGACGCGAATGGCTCCTCGTCGCCCTCGCCCTCGGCCTCGCGGCCCTGGCGGGCGCGGTATTCTACCTGTCGCGCCCGACGGTGCTGACGGTGGCGGTGGGGCCGCGCGACGGCGCCGAGGCGACGCTGCTGCAGACCTATTCGCGCGCTCTGGCCCGGGGCCATGAGGACGTCCGCCTCAAGATCGTGCCCTACGACGATGTCCGCGACAGCGCGCAGGCACTCCAGCACAATCAGGCCGACCTCGCCGTGGTGCGCCCGGACGTGTTCCTGCCGGAGAACGGCCTGACCCTGGCAATCCTGCACGACGAGGCCCTGCTCATCGTCGCGCCCGCCTCGGGCGGACTCGACAGCTTTCCCGACCTGTCGCGCAAGCGCCTCGGCCTCGTGGAACGGCACGGCGCCGACATGCCGTTCCTCACGAACCTCCTCGGCTTCTACGATTTCACCGTGGCCCAACCGGGCGAAGCCGCCAAGGTCGGGGCCGCCCACGTCACCGTGGTGCCGCTCAAGCCCAACGAGGTCACGAGCGCCGTGGCGGAGGGGCGCGTCGACGCCGTGGCGGTCATCGCCGCCCCGGCCTCGAAGGCGGCGATCTCCACCGTGCGCGCCGTGGAGGCCGCCGTCCCGGACAAGGAGGTGGGGTTCGTGGCGGTGCCGGACGGCGAGGCCATCATCCAGCGGATGCCCGAATTGCAGACGGTGACGATTCCCGCCGGCACCTTCGGCGGGCGTCCGAAGCGGCCGGAGGAGGACGTGAAGACCGTGGGCGCCTCCTACCGGCTCATGGCGCGGGGTGCCGTCAGCCGCTACACCGTCGCGTCCGTGACCCAGCACCTGTTCGAGTGGCGCTCGAAGCTCGCCGCCCAGGCGCCGCTCGCCAACCTGATGAAGGCGCCGGATTTCGATTCCACCGTGGCGGCGACGAGCGCGCGGCTGCCCAACCATCCCGGCGCCGTGGACTATTTCGAGCGCGAGCAGCAGACCCTGTTCGAGCGCTACGAGGATTACGTCTACTTCCTGTTCTTCTTCGGTGGCACCATCGGCTCCGGCATCGCCTGGCTCGGCCAGCGCCTCGCCCGCGAGCGGCGCGAGCGCATCGACGTGGTGCTCGACCGTCTCCTCGACCTCCTGCGGGAGGTGCGGAGCGCCCACACCCGGGAAGCCCTCGACACCCTCGTTCGCGAGACCGACGAACTCGTGGCCGACGTGGTCCGCCATGCCCGCGAGCGCCACATCGACACCCGCACGATCAGCGCCCTCATCCTCGCCATCGATGCCGTCCACGCCGCCATGAGCGATGCGCGCCACGGCCTGGACGGGCGCGAACCGGACAGCCTGCCCCACGCGGTCCGGCGCCGCACGACCCGCCATCTGGCCTTGCACACGCCGGCCGCCGAGTAGCCTCGGGTCGCTTCGGCGTCGACCGCTCGGCCGACGCCCCGGAGCCGGTGACGCGATGGGGGTTCCTCGCGGACGCGGTAGATCAATAGCGGATCGTCGTGCGCAGGCCGAACACCGCCGCGTTGCGGATGCGCCCGGCATCGGGATCGCGCGGGTTGGCGATGCCGCCGCTCGGGCGGAACACGTACTGGAAATCGGGCTGCAGGGTCACGCCGGGGCCGAGCACGGCCTGATAGGTCGCCTCCAGCACCGCCTCGCTGCTGCGACGCGGGCCGGGGAGACCGGTGGCGAAGCGCGTGTCCGTGTCGAAGCCCCGGGCCGCGGGCGAGATCCGGGACAGCGCGAAGGCGACCCCGAGGGTGTCGTCGGAGCGCCCCGGCAGCAGGCCCTTGTAGGCGATGCCTGCATCGACGTAGAGGTCGATGAGGTTGCGGTCGGCGGGGCCGCCGGCCACCCGCACGAACACGCTGGCGCCGTCGTTGGGATCGTTGGGCTCGCGGTAGATCGTCTGGTCGAGGATGGCGTAGAGGCCGCTATCGCCCCGGAAGCGTCGGGGGAGGCCGGTGCTCAACGGCGACGCCAGGGGCGTACCGGCCGCGTCGAGGCGCAAGCTGTCGAAGCGTCCGAAATGGTGCCAGCCGCCGAGCGTCACGGTCCCGGCCTCGCCCAGACTTCCGGGCGCGATGTTGTAGGCGTAGGCGACCTCCGCCATCACCAGGGCCGGATCGCGGGTGCGAAAATCGGTACCGGTGCGGTTGCGCCGCTGCGGATCGGGATCGCCGCCCCGGGGCGCGCCCGCCGGATCGCCGTCGAACAGACCGACTTGAAAAGAGAGATTGGGGTTGGGCACGACCTTCGCCCGCACGCCCGGCGTCGCCAGGGGATAGATCGGTCCGCCGCTCGGGATCACCACGGCCTTGTTGTTGGGCCAACCGAAGGTGGAGTTCACGAACACCGTGCCGGTCTGGGTCACGGCGAACTCGGTATCGGCGGCGAGCTGGCCGAAGCGCAGGGAGACTCTTTCGTCGAACAGTTTCTGCTCGAACGACAATTCGTAGAGGCGCGAGGACGGCAGCGCCTCGATACCGCTCACCGTGATGAGATTGTCGAGGGTGCCGCGCGACAGGCCCGCCCCGTGGATCTGGAACAGGTTCGTGTGCAGCGCCGCGCCCTGCCAGCCCACCAGCGGCCCGAGATCGACGTCGATTTCGAGGTCCAGAAGCCCTTCGAGAATCGCCCGCCGCCTCAAGCCCCCCGTGGCGTTGCCGAGGCCCTCGCCGATATAGGTGAGGCTATAGGTGATGCCGCGCGTTTTGAGGAAGGCCCGCAGGCCGAACGGATCGCCGGAGGCCCCGAGACTGTCTTGAATCGTGGTGTCGAGATTGGCGGACGGGCGCGACGAGGTGACCGACTGGGCGACCGAGGTCAGGGGGTCGCCACCCGCGCCGCGATCCGAACCGATATCGATGCCCTCGGCCGCGATCCGCGCCCGCTCCTCGGCCGGGCTCTCAGCCGTGGCGAGGGAGGGATCGACGGCGCAGGCGAGGCACAGGGCGAAGCGAAGGCGGCGGGAAATGGGCGGGCTCGCGGCGGAACGGCGGATGGATTGCCCCACATCCTACAGGGCTTCCATGACGATCCGTCCCACGATCAGCCGGCCTCGTCGAGTTCGGGGCCGCGCGTGACATCGAGGCCGTCCTTGGCCCCCGGCGGCGGTCCGACGGTGACGGGCTGGCCCGAGCGGGCCGCCTCGTAGATCGCCTCCATGAGGACCTGATCCTGCAGCCCCTCCTCGCCGGGGGTGCGCGGGCGCCGGTCCTCAAGGATGCAGCGGGCCATGTGGTCGATCTCGAGGGCGAACTGATTCTTCGGGGTCAGCATCCGCGAATCCTGCGATTCCACGGCGCCGTCGGGATGCGAGACCACGAGGTGCTGGCCGCGATACGCGAAGGCGTTGCGCAGGTCGATGTCGGCCCGCTCCGTGTGGAGCTGGAGCCGGCGCGATTCGTGCACGCCGTAGCTCGTCATGCACTGGGCGATCACCCCGGAAGGGAACCGAAGGGTGAACGACACCGTCTCCTCGACCTCGGCGAATTTCGCATCGCCCGGGGGCGAATACACACTCGCCGTGATGGAGACCGGCTCCTCGCCGGTCAGCGCCCGCACGCCGTTGAGGCAGTAGAGGCCGATATCCGGCAGCGCCCCGCCGCCCGCGAGGCTTTTTCGCAGGCGCCATTGCTGCGGCAGGCCCGTGGTCTGGCCGTTGAACGCCTGGATCAGGCGCGGCTTGCCGAACTCGCCGGAGCGGGCGAGGCGCGTCACCTCGCGGTTGTAGGGCTCGTACTGGCAGCGATAGGCGATCATCAGTTTCAGATTGGCCTTGGCGCAGGCCGCGATCATCTCGCGGGCCTCGGCCGAAGTGTTGGCCATGGGCTTCTCGCACAGCACATGCTTGCCGGCCTTGGCGGCGGCCAGGACATGGTCACGGTGGAGGCCGTTGGGGGTGACGATATAGACGGCCTTCACGGCCGGGTTCTGGGCCAGGCGCTCCCATTCGTCGTAGCCGTAGACCGCATCGGCCGGCACGCCGTATTGCTCGGCCACGAGCTTGGCTTTCGTCGGCGTCCCCGACATCACCGCCGCGAGGCGGGCGCGTTTCGTCTCGCCGAAGGCCGGCAGGATCTCTTCCAGACTGAGGCGCCCGAGGCCGACCACCGCGAAGCCGACGCGCTGGGCCGGCGGCATCGGGGCGGGCGGGGGTGGCGGCACCCGGTCGCCGGCCCCGCGCCAGTTCGGAAACATGACCTTGCCGCCCTGCACCGCTCCGGTGTCGGCGGGCACCGAGGGGCCGGGCACGCCCGGCGCGGGACCTCCTTGCGCCCGCGCGCTCCCGAGGCCGAGGGCCGCGCCCGTCACCGTCAACCCACCGGCACGCAGGAGCTTTCGCCGGGAGAGGGGCAGGTCGCCGCCCGTGGGCCGGTCGCGCCGGGAAGAATCGTCATTCATGAGAACACACCGCTTCGGGAAGCCGCCGAACGGGCATCCACCGGGCGGACACGCGCGAGAGGGCGAAGACCCCGGAGGAACGCCCCCCGGAGACGGGGTGTTCCGCGATCACCCATCCTGGCTGGCGGCGAGGCGGCTGCGCAGTTCGGCGTTCTCGGCCCGGACCTGCCGCAACGCGCGGGCGAGGTGGAGGGGCACCACCGACGCGGCCTCAGGCTCGGGCGTGAAGCGCACGCCGACGAACCCGCCCGCGCGCCAGACGAGATGCGCCGTGCGCGTCGCCCGATGCTTGTCGATCCGGATGGGGAAGGTGTCCGGCAGGGGCACCGCGTCGCTGACGGCCAGCTTGGCCCCGTCAGTGCCGAGGTTGCGCACGAGGCAGGTGGTGGCCCCGCCGCAACCGGCCTCGAGGCTGGCGCCGAGGAGGCTGCGTTGGCGGGGATTGCGGCGGCGCTCGGGGGCGTCGGTCAAAGGGGGGCTCCATCGGTTGCGCGACAATACAACCACAACCGAGTCCCCATGGCTGCCCCACCGGGCCGCCATCCTTGCGAAAGCGTTAACGCGGCGGCGGAGCCTCCGTGGGTGCCTCGACCTCGCCCCGGCGCTGGAGCTGGAGGGCGACGAACCAGCACAGGGCGGCCCAGGCAGCGCCGACGCACCAGCCGGCGAGCACGTCGCTCGGCCAATGCACGCCGAGATAGACCCGGCTGAAGCCGACGAGCAGGGTCATGGACACGCCGACCAGCATCACGAGGATCTTCACGCCGCGTTGCCGATCGACCCGGGCGACGAGGGCCGCGAGGGTGAGGTAGGCGATGGCCGACATCATGGCGTGGCCGCTGGGGAAGCTCGCCGTGAACACCTCCATGCCGTGGGGCACGAGGTCCGGCCGGGGCCGGTGGTAGAACAGCTTCAGCACCGTCGAGAACAGCTCGCCGCCCCCGATGGCCGCGACCACGAAGGCGGCGATGCGCCGCCGCCCGGTCATGGCGAGATAGGCCACCGCCGCCGCCGTCACGAACACGATGGTGAAGACGCTGCCCAGGCCCGTGATGTCCCGCATGGTCTCCTCGAGCCAGCGCGGCCCGATGGGGTCGGAGAGATCGGCCGGATTGCGCAGGGCGAGGAGGATCTTGCGGTCGAGGGCGGCGGTGGAGCCTTCGCCCACCTCGCTCGCCAGGGCGAAAAAGCCGTAACCGAGGAGGCTGACGGCAAGCAGCGCCACCACGGCGCCGACCTCGTTAAGGCGCAGCGCCAAGCGTAGGGCGTTGGCCCGGCCGAGCAGGGGATCGATGCGGCCGAGGGCCGTCAGGGATTTCATCGCGGAGCCTGGAAGCGGTTGGGAGCGAGGAGGAGTATCAGCGGTTCTCTCCAAACGCGACGGTGGCCCGGCGTTCCCACGGACCGCCGAGATAGCGCCACAGCACCAGGCCGGGCGCCGTGAAGGCGAAGGGTTCGAACGCGGCCTCGCGTTCGGCGAGCAGGGCGCGGGCCGCGCCCGGCGCGACCTTGTTCTGGATCGTGACGTGCGGCCGCCAGCCCTGCGCGTCCTGGGCGGTGAGCACGGCGGCGAAGTCGCGGGCGAGGCGCCCCCGGAAAGCCGAGAGGCCGGCCGATTCCAGGGTGTAGGCGACGCCGCGCCCGAGGAAGCGCAGCCCCGTCACGGAGACGAGGGGCGGCGCCTCCGCGCGGGCGCGGGCCGCCACGGTCTCGAGGATGCCCGCCGCGTCGGCGCCGGGCAGGTGGTGGAACAGGGTGACGTGGGCGGGAATCCTGTTGAGGGCGGCGGGGAAATGCCGCCGGCGCAGGTCGTCGAAGAACGCGTAGGTCTGCGCCTCGAACTGCAGGGTGAGGATCAGCGGATCGGGCGTCGCGTCGGAGTTCGTCATGATCGGAAGGCAGATGGCGCGGCGGCGGCCGGGGTCCAGCCCCGGCCTGTTCAGGACGGCGCGGGCCGTCTAGACAGCGGGCATGCGTCGAAAACACCGGGAGATCGTCCATGTGGGGCAGGAGGGTTGGCTCTTCCTGATCGGGGGCAGCAACGGCGTGCTCGCGCAGTATCGCGCGACCCCGGCGCGGTGGTGGCGCCTGCGCGCCTGGGCGAAACTCATCGAAGCGCGGGCCGCCCGCGCGCGGGGCCTCGGCATCCGCTACGTCCATACCCTCGTGCCGGAAAAGCTCTCCGTCTACGACCATCGCACGGACGATCTCGGCTTCGAGGCCGGGCGCTCGCCCGCCCGGCGCCTCGCCCGGCGGCTCCTCGACAATCCGGCCTTCGTCGATCTCGTCGGACCGATGCGCGCGGCCCGAGACGGCCCGGTGCCCCTCTACTACCGCACCGACACCCACTGGAACTACGACGGCTGCCTGCTCGCCTACCGCATCCTGCTCAGGGCGTGCGGCGCGGTGCCGCCCGCCGACCTGTTCGACCGGCCGCGCTTCGAGACGACGCGGGTTCGCGATCTCGGCGACAAGCTCGCCGACCAGCCGACCGAGACGGCGAGCCACGGCATCATCGACCGCGACGCGCGGCGCCATTACGCCAGCCCCCTGGTGGAGGCTTACGAGGCGGCCGGCCGGGCGCCCGATCTCCACGTCGGCGCCCATGTGGTCTATCGCAACGACAGCCCCGGCGCCGATCCGCGCACGGTGGTGCTGTTCGGCGATTCCTACGCGCATTTCGCGCCGATCATGCTGACGGGGCTGCTGGCCGAGACCTTTCGCGAGGTGCATTTCGTGTGGTCGTCGAGCCTCGACTGGACCTACATCGAATCGGTACGGCCCGACCTGCTGCTGTTCGAGATGGCCGAACGCTTCCTCACCCGCGTCCCGGACGACCGGTTCGATATCCGCGCCTTCCAGAAGGATCTGCCGCCCGAGATCGCGACGGCGCAGGCCGCCTGAGCAAAGGCGGCACGGGAACCAAAGGCAGGCGGCGGCGGAACCAACAGCGGTCGGCCCCCTCGACAGATCGGGACGCCACCATACATCTGCCTCATGACACGATTTCTGCGCCTCCCCCTTGCCTTGGCTCCCCTGCTGCTCGCCGGCCCGGCCCTTCTCGTCGGCCCGGCCCTGGCACAGACGGCGGTCAAGCTCGAGGGCCGCTGCGAGAAGCTGGTGATCGCCGGCCAGGACGTGACCGCGACCTGCAAGGGCACGCTCATGAACACCGTCTCGCGCAGCCGCACGAGCTTCGATTTCTCGGCCGACGGCCGGGCCCTCAGCTTCAGCGGCAACGGCGCCCAGCAGGAGCGCACGGAGGAGACCGATCCGCTCCAGCCCATCAACCTCGTGATTCCGAGCGAGACCACGAAGGACGGCGTGACCCAAGGCCCCCTGGTGGCGGTGGGATCGTGTGCCTTCAGCACGCCGGCGCCGGGCAAGACCGCCATCACCTGCGAGGCCAACGCGGCGAAGGGCACCTATGCCGGCACCTTCGTCACCGACACCAAGGCGCCCCCCGGTGCGCCGGCCCCTTGAGCCGGCCCCCCCAGGGCGCCGCCCCCTCGCGTAGGGAGGGGATTTTCCGCCGCGGTGCGACATGGCCGCGACGGGCACCCTTGACGGGCGGGCCTGTGGGCGGACAGACCCGACCCGCACCGACCACTCCTGACGACGTTTCGAGGACCCGATGTTGAACGACGCGCCCCAGGCCGGCGACCCGATCAAGGACGTCACCACGGCGAGCTTCCGCCAGGACGTGATCGCCGCCTCCATGCAGCAGCCCGTGCTGGTGGATTTCTGGGCGCCGTGGTGCGGCCCGTGCAAGCAGCTCGCCCCCGTGCTGGAGAAGGTGGTGCGCGCTTCCGCCGGCGCCGTGACGCTCGTGAAGATGAACATCGACGAGCATCCCTCCATCGCCGGCCAGCTCGGCATCCAGTCGATCCCCGCCGTCATCGCCTTCGACAAGGGCCAGCCCGTGGACGGGTTCATGGGCGCCGTGCCCGAGGCTCAGATCAAGGAGTTCATCGCGCGCCTCGCCGGGCCCGTAGGCCCCTCCCCCATCGAGGAGGCGCTTTCCGAGGCGGACGCGATGCTGGGGGTGGGCGACACGGTCGGCGCCGCCCAGCTCTACGCCGCGATCCTCGCCGAAGAGCCGCAGAACCTCACCGCCATCGCGGCCCTGGCCAAGCTCCAACTCGACCTCGGCGAGATCGACAAGGCCAGGGAAGTCCTGGCCCTCGCGCCCGCCGACAAGGCGAACGACCCCGCCCTCACGGGCGTGCGCGCCGCCTTGGAACTGGCCGAGAAGGCCGCCGAACTCGGCGATCTCGGCGCGTTCCAGCGCCGGATCGAGGCCGATCCGGCCGATCATCAGGCCCGTTTCGACCTCGCGCTGGGCCTCAACGGCCTGAACAAGCGCGACGAGGCCGTGGACCAGCTCATCGAGATCGAGCGGCGGGACCGGACCTGGAACGAGGGCGCGGCGCGCAAGCAGCTCCTCACCTTCTTCGAGGCCTGGGGCCTCATGGACAAGGCTTCCGTCCGGGGCCGGCGCCGGCTCTCGACGCTGGTCTTTGCGTGACACGTGATTTCGGCGTGATCCATCGAACCGACGAGGCGACGTGATGAGCACGCATGCGGGCTACAAGGGACCGGCCGATTGCCCCGGTGTCATCCCGGTCTTTCCCCTGCCCGGTGCGCTGCTGCTGCCCCGTGGACAGATGCCGCTCAACATCTTCGAGCCGCGCTACCTCGCCATGATCGACGACGCCCTGCGCACGGACCGGATCATCGGCATGATCCAGCCCGACGTGGAAGCCGGCGCGTCACCCATGACTCCGAAGCTGTTCCGGGTCGGCTGCGCCGGGCGCATCACCCAGTTCGCCGAGACCGGGGACGGCCGTTACCTCATCTCGCTCACCGGCGTCGCCCGGTTCCGGGTCGAGAGCGAGTTGGCGGTGACCACGCGCTACCGCCGCTGCCAGGTCTCGTATGACGACTTCGCCCTCGACTTCGAGCCCCGGGCGGGCGAAGAGGCCGTGAACCGCGAAGGCGTGCTGAAGGCCCTGAAGGACTTCGTCGAGGTCAACGATCTGAAGGTCGACTGGGCCGGCATCGACGAGGCCCCCAACGAGGCCCTCGTCAACGCCCTCTGCATGATGAGCCCGTTCGGCGCCCGCGAGAAACAGGCGATGCTGGAAGCCCCCGACCTCAAGACGCGGGCGGAGGTCTTGATCGCGGTGACCGAAATGGAGTTGGTGCGGGGCTCGGGCTCCGAGCCCACCCTGCAATGATGGCATCGAGGATGAACGCCCATGGCCGATGACACCCAGAGCCCGGTCGAGGCGACCCGCGTCGACCCGAAGCTCCTCGAACTCCTGGTCTGCCCCCTGACCAAGGACACGCTCGATTACGACGTCGCCCGGCAGGAGCTCATCAGCCGCTCGGCCAAGCTCGCCTATCCGATCCGCGACGGCATCCCGATCATGCTGCCCGAAGAGGCACGGCCCCTCGACTGATCGGTCCCCTCACCTCCCCCAAGTTCAGGGCGCGCCGCATGACGACACCGGCCATCCTTCGTCACGCCGCCCTGGCCGCGTTCGCCTGGGCTTTGACCGCCATGACCCTCTCCGCCATGACCGCCTCGGCCGCCGAGCGTGCCCCGGGGGAACGCCCCCTCATCGCCATCGTCGCCACGGGCGGCACCATCGCGATGAAGAACGATCCCGCCACGGGGGCGCCGGTGCCGGCCCTGTCGGGGGCAGACCTCGTCGCCGCCGTGCCCAAGCTCGCCGACCTCGCGCGGATCGAAGTCACCGAGTTCAGCAACGTGCCCAGCGATTATATGGGGCCGGAACTCTGGCCCGGCCTGTCGCGTCAGGTCGACGCCCTCCTGGCCCGACCGGAGATCGCCGGCGCCGTCGTCCTGCACGGCACCGACACGCTGGATCAGACGGCCTATTTCCTCGACCTGACCCTGCGCAGCACGAAGCCCGTCGTGATGGTCGGCGCCCAGCGCAACGCCTCGGACGCCGATGCCGACGGCAGCCGCAATCTCCTCAACGCCGTGCGGCAGATCCTGTCGCCGGATTCCGGGGACATGGGCGTCACCGTCACGCTCAACCACCACATCAATGCCGCCCGCGAGGTGCGCAAGACGCACACGAACAACGTCGAGACCTTCAATTCGGGCGATGCCGGAACCCTCGGCTACGTCGACGAGGACCGGGTGATCTTCTCCCGCAAGTCCCTGCGCCGGCAGACCCTGCCGCTGCCCGAGCGGATGCCGCGCGTCGATCTCGTCTCCATGTCGGCGGGCACGGACGGCGCCCAGGTGCGCCAATCCGCCGATGGCGGGGCCTCGGCCATCGTGGTGGCCGCCTACGGCTTCGGCAACGTCAACGCGCCGATGTACGACGCCATCCAGTACGCCATCGCCAAGGGCGTGCCCGTCATCGTCGCCACCAAGGTGTATAACGGCCGGGCCTTGCCCGTGTACGGCTTCAAGGGCGGCGGCAACACCCTGCTGAAGGCGGGCGCGGTGTTCGCCGATGATCTCACGCCCGACAAGGCCCGCGTCCTCGCCCTCCTGGCGGTGCCCCGGACCAAGGACCGAGCCGCGCTGCAGACCTATTACGACAAGTAGCGATTTCGCGCGCAACGCCTAAGCTCAGCGCCAAGCTTTCTCCAGTCATGGCCGGTTCATCCTCGCGACCATAAGGTGTTCGCGACGGATCGATAATACACGTCACATTCCTGCCGCTTCGATCCGTATGCTGACGACACTCACACGAGATCGTTTGCTTGGGATCGAGTTCGGCCGCACCCGGTCGACGCTCGTCCGCGCCCGTTTGCAAGGATGCCGCATGTTGAACCGTGCCCTGATGCTGCTTGTCGGAGCCGCCCTTTCCGCGCCCACCCTCGCGCCGGCGACGGCCCGCGAGGCCGTGTCGTTCAACGGCGCGTGGTCGGTGGATCTCGTCACCGAGACCGGCATGGTCTGCGACAGCCGCTACAGCTATTCGGTCTCCGTGCGCGACGGCCAGATCCGCCTCGTCTCCGGTCAGAACGCCAGCCTGTCGGGCCGCGTCGGTCCGGACGGCACCGTCGGCCTCAGCGTCAGCAACGGCACCGCGACCGGCGCGGTCTCGGGCCGCCTCCAGGCCAATTCCGGCGGCGGCACCTGGAAGGTGTCGTCCCTGTGTTCGGGCCGCTGGACGGCGCGGCGTCAGGCGACGCGCACCGCCCAGGCGGAATAAACCTCAGACGCCCGCGAGCCAGGTCCGCGCCTCTTCGATATGCGCGCGGTCGAAGGTCTTGATGGTGGCGGGCGAGACCTTGCCGAAGGTGTCGGCGATCATCCGCAGCCAGGACGCGTCGGTGACGAGGGCCACGTGGCTCACGCCCTTCATCATGGCGAGGCCGAAGCGCGGGTCCTTGAAGAACGCCGCCGGCTCCATGCCCTTGAACTCGCGCACGTCTTCCAGGAGCTTGAGCTTTCCGCCCTTGTCGAGGTCGGCCTGCATGGCGGTGATGACGGTGTTCATGTCGGCATCGGTGATCTGGCCATCGACCACGATCTCGGCGACGTTCGACTCAGGGGATTTCGTATAGGTCAACACGTGCGGCACTCCTTGAGGGGGGCGAACGCACGCTTGCAAACGCCGGACCCGGCGGGGCGTCTGTCACAGAACCTGAGACGCATTGTGGCACGCGGGCGTCGTTCTGGTTTCAGACGTGAAGCGAGCGGAGTGCGAGCATCGCACCGGTATCCTCAGGCCCTCCGGGTGCACATCGGGTCTGATTGCGCCCCCCTTCCTTGGCGGCATAGAGCGCGGCATCCGCCCGTTCGAAGAGGTCCTGCGGCGATGCGGTCGTGGCGGGTCCGACGGCAACGCCGACGCTCACGGTGACCTCACCCGCCCCGATCCCGGCCGAAGGGACGGCCAGGGACGCGACGCTCTCGTGAAGCTTGTCGGCGATGCGCAGGGCACCGTCCGTGTCGGTTTCAGGCAGGAGGATCACGAATTCCTCGCCGCCGACACGAGCGACGAGATCGTCCGGCCGATGCACGCTGGCCCTCAGGCTCTTGGCGAGCCCCTTGAGGACTTCGTCCCCGACCGAATGCCCGTAGTGGTCGTTGTAGCGCTTGAAATGGTCGGCATCGACGACGAGCAGGGCGAAGGGTTTGTGTGTCCGCCGTGCCGTCGCCCACACGCGCTCGGCGACCTCTTCGAAGCGACGCCGGTTCGGCAGTCCCGTCAGGACATCGGTGCAGGAAAGCTCCGCGAGTTCGGCCTGTAGGGCCGCGCGGCGGCGCAGGTCGCGCCCATAGAGTAGCGATAGGAAGATGGTCAGGCCGCAAAGCGCGAGCACGATCCCGCTGATGACCAGGGCCTTGTTGCGCCAAGCCGACTCGATCGTGTCGGTCGCGAGCGCGACGTTGAGGATGAGGGGCCAATCGCCGACGTGAGTGAAGGCGTAGTGTCGCTCGACGTCGTCGCGCACGGAGACGGCGACGAAGGCGCCGGAGCGCTCGCTCGCGAAACGGTCGAAAGTCGGCGATCCGGCGATGTTCGCACCGATATCCGCCTCCTCGTAGGGGTATCGGATGAGGCGCGTCCCATCCCGCAGGTAGAGGTTGATCGCATCGTCCGGGCCGAGGCCGATCTGGTCGAACAATCGGATGAAGTACGACAGTTTCAGGCTTCCCAGGACGATGCCGCCGAACGTCCCGTCCGGCTTGTCGATGCGGCGGCTCAGCACGACGATGCGCGCTCCGGTCAGGCGGGACACCAGCGGTCCGCTCATGACGAGCCCCAGATCTCGACGGGCCTTGTGCGCCTGGAAGTAGTCGCGGTCGGCGTTGTTGAGCTTGCGCGGCGGCCAAGCCGACGAATCCACGATGACGTCGCCGTTCTCGTCGAGCACGAGCATGACGCCGAGGTCGCGGGCCGACGCGGCCCGGTCGAACAGGATGAGCTGGCGCAGCTCGGGGGAAGCCTCGGCTACGCCGGGGGCCTTCAGGTTGTCGACGACGGCCTGAAGGGTCAGGTCGATGATTTCGATGTTTCGCGAGATATCGTGCTCGATGACCTGAAGCAGGTTCTCCGACGTCTGCTTGGCCTTGTCCCAGGCATCCCGCCGCAGGTCGAGGAGCATCAGGCCGGAGACCACGAGCATGCCGATGGGGGCCAGCACACCGAGGGCGATCCAAGTGCGGGCAGAGCGCAGCCTTTTCGAGAGCCGGAGCGGCAAGGCCATCGACGAGGAACTCCCAGCATCGTTTTCGTTTCTTGGTCGTCGAACCGCGAAAGATTACGCCGGATCTCGTTTAGAAATTCTTCCCCGCCACCGCCGCCGCTGGACACCCTTGAAACAAGACCGACGAGTAAAGCGCACCTCTTCAAGGCCCGCTTTGCGTCGCCGCTGAGTTGAATGGGGCTCGCCCTACAAAAAACTCTGCGGATCGACGTCGATGGCGACCTTCACGTTGCCGCGAACCTTCGGCCCGCGCGCGATCCAGTCGCGCAGGTAGCTCTGCAGGTCGATGGCGCGTTCGGTCTTCACCAGCAGGCGGAAGCGGTAGCGTCCCCGCACCAGGGCCAGCGGCGCCTCGGCGGGGCCGAGCACCATCACCCCCTCGGGCGGTTCGGCCGCCCGGGCGAGGGCCTGCCCGTGGGCCTCGGCCACGGCGCGGTCGGTGGCCGAGACGATGAGGGCGGCCAGACGCCCGAAGGGGGGCAGGCCGGCGGCCTCGCGGGCGGCGATCTCCTCCTCGTAGAACCGCTCCGCATCCCCCGACAGCAGGGCGGCGATGACCGGATGGTCGGGCTGGTAGGTCTGGAGCAGGGCGCGGCCCGGCTTCTCGCCGCGCCCGGCCCGGCCCGTCACCTGCTGCAGCAGCTGGAACGTGCGCTCGGCCGCGCGCGGATCGCCGGAGGTCAGGCCGATATCGGCGTCGAGCACCCCCACCAGGGTGAGGTGCGGGAAGTTGTGGCCTTTCGCCACCAATTGCGTGCCGATGACGATATCGCAGCCGCCCTCGGCCACGGTCTGGAGTTCGGCGCGCAGACGCTCGGCCCCGCCGGGAAAGTCGCTCGACAGGACGATGATGCGCTTGTCGGGGAACAGCGCCGTCACCTCTTCGGCGATGCGCTCGACGCCGGGGCCGCAGGGGGTGAGGTTGTCGAAGGTGCCGCATTCCGTGCACGCCTCGGGGCGGCGCTCGGCATAGCCGCATTGGTGGCAGACGAGGGCCTTGCGGAAGCGGTGCTCCACGAGCCAGGTCGAGCAGTTGCGGCACTGGTAGCGGTGGCCGCAGGCCCGGCACAGGGTGAGGGGCGCGTAGCCCCGGCGGTTGAGGAACAGCAGCGCCTGATTGCCCTCCGCAAGCGTCTCGCGCACCGCCGTCACCAGGACGGGGGCGAGGAAGCTGCCCCGCTCCGGCTTGTCCGAACGCATGTCGAGGGCTTTGATGTCGGGCAGGCGCCGGCCACCGAAGCGCTCGGGCAGGACGATGTGGCGGTAGCGCCCACGTTCGGCGTTCACCCGCGTCTCAAGGGAGGGCGTGGCGGAGGCGAGGACGACGGGGCAATTCTCGATGCGCCCGCGCACCACGGCCATGTCGCGGGCGTGGTAATGCACCCCGTCCTCCTGCTTGTAGGCGGCCTCGTGCTCCTCATCGACGACGATGAGGCCGAGCTCCGTGAACGGCAGGAACAGGGCCGAGCGGGCACCAACCACCACGGCGATCTCGCCCGCCGCCACCCCGGCGCGGATGCGCTCGCGGCGCTTGCCGCCGATGCCCGAATGCCAGGTCGCCGGCCGCACGCCGAAGCGCTCGGCGAACCGGTCGAGGAACTGCGCCGTCAGGGCGATTTCCGGCATGAGGATGAGGGCTTGGCGCCCGCGCCGGACGCAATCGGCCACGGCCTCGAAATACACCTCCGTCTTGCCCGAGCCGGTGACGCCTTCGAGGAGGATGGTGGGCGCGCGCGGCCTGCCATCCCCGGCCCCCACGGCGAGCTTGCCCTGCGCTTCCGGCACCGCAACGGCCTCCCTCTCCTGGACGGAGAGGGTTGGGGTGAGGTGTGGGGCCTCTCCGGAGATTTCACAGACCTCGCCCTGCCCCTCTCCTGGAAGGTGTGGGGACCCGAGCCCATCCGCGAGGGACAGCGCTGCGCCCCCGGCAGGCACCGGATACATCAAGGCGATGAGATCGCGCACGGCCTGCGCTTGCGCCTCCGACAGGGGCACGCGGGCATGGTCCGGATCGGGCGGCAGGGCCACGGGCTCGGGGGCCAGCGCCAAGGCCTCCAGGGCGCCGTCGTCGATGAGGCCGTCGACCACGCTGAGCGACACGCCGGCCTCCTTGGCGAGCGCGCTCTTGCCCCGCAGGGTGCCATCGGCGGCCACGCTCAGCACCTTCAGCCGTGCCGCCGTCGGGCGGGCGGGCGCCTTGCCCGAGGCGCGCACACCGATGCGCACGGTCTCGCCCTGGGCCGCCTCGTCGGGCAGGCGCAGGGCCATGGCCAGCGCCGAGCCCTTCGGCGCCAGGGTGTAGCGGGCGAGCCAGTCCACGAGTTCGCGCAACGGACCGGCGAGCGGCGGCACCTCGATGCGGCCGGTGACCGGGCGCAGGTTCGAACCCGACGGGCTCTCGCGCACGCCCCAGACGACCCCGACGGTCTCGCGGGGCCCCAGCGGAATCTGCACCACGTCGCCCACCGCCAGGGTGAGCCTGGCCGGCACGGCGTAGCTGTAGGCGCTGTCGAGCGCCAGCGGGATCAGGATGTCGGCGACGCTGGGCATCGGCGCGAAAGGTTCTGGAACATAACCGGAATATAGGCATGATCGGGTCTCAGCGCGACGGGCTCCGCATTGCCCTCGGGGCAGATCGGCTCTCTAACGGGCTCCCTCATCGCCTGAGCCCGGTGCCGATGCCCGCCACGCCCCGCCTCGAACTGCAGGATCTCGGCCTCCGTTTCGGAGCGTTGCGGGCGCTCGACGGCATCGACCTCGCGGTGCAGCCGGGCGAGATCGTCGCCCTCCTCGGCGATTCCGGTTGCGGCAAGAGCACCCTGCTGCGGGTGATCGCGGGCCTCGAGCGGCCGGATCGCGGCAGCGTCCGCCTCGACGGCGCGGAAATCGGCGGCGTGCCGCCGGAAGCCCGGGGCGTCGGGCTGATGTTTCAGGATTACGCCCTGTTCCCCCACCTCACCGTGGCCGAGAACGTGCGCTTCGGCCTCCACGCCCACCCACGCGCCACGGCCCTGGCCCTCGCGGCGGCCCGCCTCGAACAGGTCGGCCTCGGTCACCGCGCCGAGAGCTACCCCGCCACCCTGTCGGGCGGCGAGAGCCAGCGGGTGGCGCTCGCCCGCGCCCTGGCGCCGGGGCCGCGCATCCTCCTCCTCGACGAGCCGTTCTCGAACCTCGACCGGCGCACCCGCGACCGGGTGCGGGCCGACACCCTCGGCGTTCTGCGCGAGACCGGCACCACCACGATCCTGGTGACGCACGACCCGGAAGAGGCGCTGGGTTTCGCCGACCGCATCGCCCTGATGCGGGCCGGGCGCATCGCCCAGATCGGGACGGGGGCAGATCTCTACGGCCGACCGGCCTCGCGCTTTGCCGCCCGCTTCTTCGGCGATCTTTTCGAAGTTGCCGCCCCGTGTCGCGCCGGCACCGTGGCGACGCCCTTCGGTCCCTGCCCCGCGCCGGGCTTCGCCGAAGGGACAGCCCTCGTCGCCTGCTGGCGCCCCGAAGTGATCCGCCTCGTGGGTCCGGGGGAGGGCCTGCCGGGCCGCGTCGTCAGCCGCCGCTTCCTCGGCACGACCGCCCTCCTCTCCATCGTCGTCGAGGGCTTCTTGGAGCCCCTCGCCCTGCCGGTGGCGGCGTCGGACGGACGGGAGATCGGCACGGTGGTGCATCTCGCGGCGGACCCGGCCGGGGCCTTTATTTTTCGAGAGGAGCGGGATTAAACGCTCGTCCTGCCGCGATCCCGGAAAATGCCTCCCGCAGCAGTTTTTAACTGTTACAAATCAAAAACTTAAGCCTTGCTTTTCCGCCCCGCCTCGCCTTCACCACCGATGAAACCCCGGGGGGAGCGTATCATGGCGGTTGGGATCAAGCGGCTCGCGTGGGCGGGCCTCGCAGCCTGGGCGACCCTCGGCACGGCGCTGGCGGCGGAGGTCAATCTCTACACCACCCGCGAGCCCGGTCTGATCAAGCCGCTCCTCGACGCCTACACGGCCAAGACCGGCACCACCGTCAACACGGTGTTCGTGGAGAAGGGGCTCGCCGAGCGGGTGGCGGCCGAGGGCGCGCGGGCCAAGGCCGACGTGCTCATGACCGTCGATATCGGCAATCTCATCGACCTCGTGGACCGTGACCTCGCGCAGCCCGTGCGCTCGCCCACCCTGGAGGCGGCGATTCCCCCGGCCCTGCGCGATGCCGAGGGGCGCTGGTTCGCCCTCTCCATGCGGGCCCGGGTCGCCTATGCGAGCAAGGACCTGAAGGATCAAAAGGGCCTGACGTATGAGTCCCTGTCCGATCCGAGCTGGAAGGGCGGCCTGTGCCTGCGCTCCGGCCAGCACCCCTACAACACCGCCCTCGTGGCCCATTACCTCGTCCGCCACGGTGCCGACGCGACGGAGACGTGGCTGAAGGGCGTGAAAGCCAACCTCGCCCGCAAACCGGCCGGCGGCGACCGCGACGTCGCCCGCGACATCCTCGCCGACACCTGCAAGATCGGCCTCGCCAATTCCTACTATGTCGGCCTCATGCGCTCGGGCAAAGGCGGCCCCGAGCAGAAAGCCTGGGGCGACGGCATCGCCGTGCTGTTGCCGACCTTCCAGGGTGGGGGCACCCACGTGAACGTCTCGGGCGCCGTGGTGGCGAAGGCCGCGCCGAACCGCGACGAGGCGGTGAAGCTCCTCGAATACCTCATCTCCGACGCGGCGCAAGGAATGTATGCCCAGGGCAACTACGAGTACCCCGTGAAGGCCGGCGCCCCCGTCGATCCCCTGCTGGCGGCGCTCGGGCCGCTCACCATCGACACCACGCCGCTGGTCGAGATCGCCCGCAACCGCAAGGCGGCGAGCCTGCTCCTCGACAAGGTCGGCTTCGACAATTGATCGGGGAACCGGGATTCCAAAGGGGGCCCCCCTTTGGCGGGTGTCGGGCGGCGCCCGACGCTTTCCCAGGGCTTCGCCCTGGACCCACGAAGGGCTTGCCCTTCGAACCCGGATTTCAGCGGTGAAGCGTCCCCTACGCGTGAGCGCTTGGCTCGGAGCCGGGGCGGCCCTGGCGCTGGCGGGCCTCGTCCTCAGCCCCGTGGCGTCCCTCGTCCTTGCGGCGGCACAAGGCGACGGGAGCCTGTGGCCGCATCTCCTCGCCCATGTCCTGCCGCAGGCGATGCGCGACACCGGCCTGCTGCTCGCCGGCGTCGGCCTCCTCGTGGTGGGGCTCGGCACCGGCACGGCGTGGCTCGTCTCGGCCTACGCGTTTCCGGGCCGGCGCTGGCTGGAAGCCGCCCTGCTGCTGCCCATGGCGGTGCCGACCTACATCGTGGCTTACGCCTATCTCGATCTCCTGCACCCCATCGGCCCGGTGCAGACGGCCCTGCGCGGCTGGCTCGGCTATGCCCGCCCCCGCGACTTCGTGCTGCCCGACCTACGCTCCCTGCCGGGCTGCATCCTGCTGCTGGGCTTCGTCCTCTACCCCTACGTCTACCTGCCGACGCGAGCCCTGTTCGTCATGCAGGCCGCGAACCTCATCGAGGCGGGGCGGATGCTCGGGCGCGCACCCGCCGCCGTGTTCCTGCGCGTGGCCCTGCCGCTGGCGCGGCCCGCCATCGCGCTCGGCGCCAGCCTCGCCCTGATGGAGACCCTCAACGACATCGGCGCCGCCGAATTCCTCGGGGTGCGGACGCTCACCGTGCAGGTCTACGCCACCTGGGTGAACCGCTCGGATCTGCCGGGTGCCGCCCAGATCGCCCTGGTGATGCTCGCCGCCGTCCTCGCCCTCGTGGCCGTCGAGCGCCACGCCCGGCGCGGGCGGGGCTTCGCCGGAACCGCCCAGCGCCCGCGCGCCCTCGCCCGCCGGCCCCTGCACGGCTGGCGGGCCGGCCTGGCCCTCGGCTTCGGGGCTGTCCCCGTCGCCGTCGGCTTCCTCATCCCGGCGAGCTACCTTGTTCGCGCGGCCTTGGAGCGCGTCATCCGTGTCGGCTGGCCCGCCTCCCTCTGGTCCGAGATCGGCCATACGGTGCTGTATGCCGGCGTCGCCACGGGCCTCGCCGCCGGGCTCGGTTTCCTCGTCGCCGCCAGTCCTCGCCTCCTGCCCGGCCGCCTCGGGCCGGGTCTGATCCGGGTGACGGGCCTCGGCTACGCCCTGCCGGGCGCCATCCTGGCCATCGGCCTGCTCGGCCCCCTGGCGCTCGCCGACACCGCCCTGTCGGATGGGCTGACGCGGGTGTTCGGCGGCGCCCCGGCGCTGATCGGCCTCGGCACGGGCGGCGCCCTCGTGGTCGCCTACCTCATCCGCTTCCTCGCCGTCGCCACCGGCACCTGCGAGGCGGGTCTCGCGCGCCTTCCCCGCAGCCTGCCCGATGCCGGGCGGATGCTGGGGCGCGGCCCCGCCGCGACCCTCGTGCGCGTCCAGGCGCCCCTGGCGTGGCCGGCGCTGCTCAGCGGCGCCCTCCTGGTCTTCGTCGATTGCGTTAAGGAACTGCCCGCGACCCTGCTGCTGCGCCCCCTCAACGTCGAGACGCTGGCGACCCACCTCTACGGCGAAGCGGCGCGGGGCACCTACGAGGACGGCACGGTGGCGGCCCTGCTCATCGTCGGCGTCGGCCTTCTGCCCGTCCTCGTCCTCATGCGCCTGGGACCCGAGCGCGAGGCACGCCCGTAAATTCCGCTTCGAAAGGATTCCCGCCTTGACGGGCCGGGGCACCTCGCCCTAGAAGGCCCTCGGTCCGGCGGCGACGCCCGGCAGCGTCCTTCTCAGGACGCGCCCCGGCGGAGAGACCCGGACCAATCTGACGTGGTGCGGACGGTTAGCACAGCGGTAGTGCGTTCCCTTCACACGGGAAAGGTCGCAGGTTCGATCCCTGCACCGTCCACCAGTCGCTTTGATGCCCTCATAATTTCCCAGACTTCCTCTTGCGATTGCATCGCGTGCAGACGCAAATCTCAACGGCGGCGTATCCGGCGGCTGGATCATGGCCGAACGCGACGACGCCGCCGGGTGGCAGTGGAGAACCTATGAGGCGCGGACGCGTCCGGTGCCGGAGGGGCCCGGTGCCCGGCCCCTACCAGCCGAAGCGGGAAGCGATGCTGTCGGCCTCGGTCTCGCCGACGGAGGGCGCAAGCCGGGCGCGCAACACGGCGCGCCACGCCGGGCGCACCTCGAATTCCTCGTCGTAGAGGCCCTCGCCGCCTTCTTCGTGCACGGCTCCGATCGTGCCCAGCACCAGCGCCATGGCGAACACGTCGGCGAAGATCGGCTCCGGCTCCCAGGCGCCCCCGCCGTGGTGCGCGTGCAGGACCGCCCCCGTCGTCCCGTCGAGGATGAAGGGATCGCCACCTTGATCGGCCACGACGAGCCACTCGTCCCGCCAGCCCGCAAGGCGCTTGCCAGTCAGTCCATGCCAGCGATAGCCGGCCTGCCCCTCCCACAGCCGGGCCAGCGGAGGGATCGCGAACGCGTTGCCGGTGGTCGGAATGGTCAGCCCGTCGGGGCCATGCGGCCCATCCTCACCATAGGGACCGACCTCCCCGTAGAAGCGGATCAGTGAGGGATGAAGCGCGATCTCGCCGTTCCAGTCGGCGGGGAACTGCGGACGGAGCGCTCCGAACGGGGCGAGGACGACGCGGACGGCTTCCGCTGTGGTGTCGAAACGGCTCATGCGAAACGGATATCCTCGACCGTGCCCGGCGGGAAGCGGGCCTGGGCGATTCGGGAGGAGACGCCTGTCGCACACCGTCGACGACGTGATCCGACCTTGGACAAGCGGCAGCGCCACGGTCTCGACACAGCCTCGTCCGCCGGTATTCCGGATCGGCCAACGCGGCGTCGGGAACAGGGGAGCCCCTCATGGCGGATGAGACCGGAGCGGAGGCGATGGCCGTGCTCCGCGGCTTCATGGCCGAAATGAACGTTTGGGAAGTGCGGCACTACCCCCCCGTCGCGGGCGGCGACCCGAAGCGGTTCGCGGAGGCCCGGCGCGATCTGGCCCCGATCTACGACCGCTACGTCACGGCGCGCGAGCGTAAGAGGGGCAAGCTGATGGCCGGCCCCGCCCTCGGATCGCCGCCCGAGTTCGATCCGGAGCGGGAGAGCACCGAGACGGTCGAGGTCATGCCGCGGAGGGTCGTGATCGTCACCCAGCAGCAGACGGGGTTCGAGATGCGCTGCCGGTACACGCTGATCCGGCGCGGCGACCGTTGGCTGCTCGACCGGAAGGAGGAGTATGACGAGTCCGACGGAAAGTGGAGAAACGCGATCCTCTGATCCGACACGGGCGCCGTGGCGTCAGACCGGGAGAGCCGGAACTCGGGAGGCGGGTTCGCTTCGGGAGGCCGCCCGGCGTGGAACGGCAGGATCGGAGCGCCCGCCGAACAACGCCTCGGCCCTACCGTTAGGCCTGGACGCCGCTCGTTAAAGGCCGGCGGCGCAGGGAAAGTTCTATGAGCGACCTGCACGCGACCCGGCGGGATCGTGAGAAGCGAACCGGATCATGAAAACCTTCTTCGTTCAGATCAAATGCGAGATCGGCAAGACCTACGCGGTCTCCGACGCCTTGCTGGCGATGGACATCGCCTCGGAGATCTACTCGACGGCGGGGCGCTTCGACATCATGGCCAAATTCCACGTCGACGCGGATATCGATATCGGCCTGTTCGTGAACGAGTTTCTCCTGCGCCTCCAGGGCGTCAGGGATTCCGAGACCATCATCGCGTTCAAGGCGTTCCACTGAGCATCGGCCGCCAACGCGGCGGCGGCTCGGAAACACGCGCCCTCCCAAGGCGTTGGAGCGTTTTCCAGGATCCCGGGATCACGGGAACCGTTCCCGTCACGGCGATCGGCCCCTCCCCTTCGCGGGCGTGCCGCTGCGTCATTCGACGCCGGAACGAACGCGCCTCCACCGGCTTCCCCGTCTGAGTTTCAGCCGGAAGGAGTGTCATCGTGGACGATGCGCGCGTGTGGAATTTCGAGAAGAGCCTGTGGGTCGGCGGGGCCGAGCATTACCGCGAACTGGTGGATGAGGAATGCCTCATGGTGCTGCCGCATCCGCCCTTCGTGCTCGGCGGCGCCGAGGCCATCGCGGCCGTGGCGAACACGCCCCGCTGGGCCGATGTCACGATCTCGGACGGGCGGATCGCCCGGCCGCAAGAAGGTCTCATCGTCATCGCCTACGGGGTCAAGGCCACGCGGGACGAGGAGACCTACGAAGCCCATTGCACCTCGACCTACCGGCGGCTCTCCCACGAGGAATGGCGGGTGGTACAGCACCAGCAGACGCCGCCGCTGGCCGTTCCGGCCGTCGACAAGGACGCCTGAAATCGCGGCGCCGAAGGGCCGAGCCCTTCGGAATCCCGGACCCGGGACCGCCCGGCACGGGCGTGTCTCCGGGGCAACAGGGCGGCGGCGCGCGGCGCGGCGCGGGATTAAAACCTTTGTGAAGGGACACGCGCCTCCGATAGGGGAGACTGCCCCTCCCCCGGCGTCGTTCGGCCGACATGCATCGGTCATCGACCGCGCTTAGGGAGGCGGGCCACGTTGCGTTGCGCCTGCCCGAGACCCGTTCGATGTCGTTGTCACCCCGCCCGTCGCGCAGGCTCACCGAGACCGCCGCCCTGTTCATCGGGTTCGGCTTCGCGACGGCCCCGATGGCGCGGGCCGCCGATCCGGCCGCGCCGGTCACACCGCCATCCTTCGTCGATTGGAGCGGCCCCTATCTCGGCCTCGAGGGCAGCGCCGGGGCCTCGTTCGGTGCCTTCGGCTTCGGCCCCACCGCCGTCGGCGGCCGTCCAGTGCCGGCGTTCAAGACCGGCGACGCCACCGGACGGTCCGACCGGGGTCGCGACGCCACCACCGCCGTGGGCGGCGCCTTCGCGGGCTACAACTGGCAGACCGGGCCGTGGCTCGCGGGCCTGGAGGTGGATGCCTTCGGCAGCAACCTGAAGCGGCCCGTGGCCTCGACGGTCACGGGCTTCGGCACCGAGGGGATCGATCCGGCATTCGGCCTCATCCGGGTCAAGGCCGATACATTCGGCTTCCTGCGGGCACGTCTCGGCGTCGCCTTCGAGCGGAGCCTCGTCTACGCCACCTTCGGCCTCGCCGGAGCAGAGGCGCGCTTCCTCGCCACCTATCCCGATCCGGCCACGGGCGCCGTCGCGACGGCACGCCAGACCCGCGGCTATCTCGGCTTCACCCTCGGGGCGGGCGTGCAATTCGCCGTGAACGATGAGATGAGCCTCGGGATCGATTACCGCTACAACGATCTCGGGGGCAGCGGCCGGTTCGGCCTCGGCGCCGTGCCGGGGGGCGGCCCGGTCTCCACCCGCGCGAGCTTCGTCGCCAACGAGGTGATGGCCCGCCTCGTCTGGCATCCGGGCGGGCTTCGGCTGCCCGCCGAGGCCGACGACGCGGCGCCGACGAGCCCCCTGGCGGAACGGTTCTCCCTCCACGGCCAGACCACGTTCTTCAACCAGGCGGTGTCGGGCTTTCCTGCCCCCTATGCCGGCCCGAACAGCCTCGTGCCGAACCAGGCCCAGGCGACGACGACCGCGACCCTGTTCCTCGGGCTGAAGCTCACGGACAGCACCGAACTCTATTACAACCCGGAATTCTCCCAAGGCTTCGGCCTCAGCCGCACCCTCGGGGTCGCGGGCTTCGTCAACGGCGAGGCCCAGAAGGCCGGCGCGCCGTTCCCGAAGCTGCGCTCCGCCCGCTACTTCGTGAAGCAGACCTTCGGTCTCGGCGGCGAGACCGAGACCCTGCCTGACGGACCGAATCAGGTCGCCACCACCTACGACGTCGAGCGGATCACGCTCATCGCCGGCAAGTTCGCCATGGGCGACTTCTTCGACGGCAACCGCTACGCCCACGACCCGCGCGTGGACTTCGCCAATTGGGGCCTGTGGAGTTCGGCCGCCTGGGATTTCCCCGCGAACCTGCCGGGCTACACCCAGGGTCTCGTCGTCGAGTACAACCGGCCCGAATTCGCCGTGCGCGCCGCCTACACCCAGGTGCCGAAAGAGCCCTCCAGCGACGTCCTCGACCCGAGGGTGTTCGAGCGCGGCGGCCTCGTGGTGGAGTTGGAGGAGCGCCACGTGCTGCCGCTCCTCGATCAGCCCGGCAAGCTGCGGCTCGGCGCCTTCACCAATGTCGGCAACAGCGCCAATTACCGCGACGTGGTGGGGCTGCGCCAGGCGGGTGTGTTCGACGACATCAACGACGCGGCGGGCGCCACCCGGCACCCGCGCCGCAAGAGCGGATTCTACATCAACCTCGAACAGGCGGTGACGGCCGACCTCGGGGTGTTCGCCCGCGCCAGCGCCGCCGACGGGCGCAACGAGAACCTGTCCTTCACCGACATCGACCGCAGTTTCTCGGGCGGCCTCTCCCTGAAAGGCACGGCCTGGGGCCGGGCCGACGACACCGTGGGGCTCGGCACCTCCATGAACCAGCTGTCGCCGTCCCACCGCGCCTTCTTCGCCAATGGCGGCCTCGGGCTCCTCATCGGCGACGGCCGCCTGACCTACGCCCCCGAGCGCGCCGTGGAGGCCTATTACGCGCTCAGCCTCGGCAAGGCCCTGGTGCTCACGGCCGATTATCAGTTCGTCGCGAACCCCGCCTACAACCGCGATCGCGGCCCGGCCCATTTCTTCGGCACCCGCCTGCATGCGGATTTCTGAGGTGATGCCGCGCCCTCGACGAGACCCCGCCGCGGCGGGCCCCGCCCCATCGGCGTTCGCGGACCGCGCGGGTCACGCCGGCCCGTCGGCGTTTTTCGAAGCGGTGGGCGATGGTCGGCTGCGGGCGTCACGCACCTGTGTGCGATCCGGACGGTGGGTGTCATTCTCCCGTCACGAATCCGGTCCCTTGGATGCACCGGGCGCCATCGAATCGAGCGCCATCTTTCGGCCTGAAACGAGTCTCCTATCCCGGCTCCGCTGCCCCAACCCGTTCCGCCCCGGCGGGATGGCGTGACGGCCCGGACATCCGCGTTTCCACCTCCTCCGATTCGTCCCGGCCATCCGGAAAGTCTCCCATGTCCTCAGCTCCCCGGAAGGGCGTTTCCAAACTCATGCTTGGGCTCGGGCTGGCGGTCTGCGTCGGGCTCGGCGCCGTCGCCTGGTCCGAACGTGAGTCCCCCTTCGGCAAATGGGCGACGGAGACGATCCGCGAGCGCGTGGCCCGGATCGTGTCCGGGGGCGACGACGACGATGCGGATCTGACCGTTCAGCGCGCCGGCCCCGTGCCGCGCAGCTTCCGGCCGACCCCGGCCCAGCGCGCCGCCCTGCAGATCGCCGCCGTCGAGACCCGGACCTTCCGGCCGGAAGGCATGGCGGAGGGGCGCATCGCCCTGAACGACGACGACAACGTGCCCGTGACCTCGCCGTATTCCGGCCGGGTGACGAAGGTGCTGGTGCGGGCGGGCGACGAGGTGAAGGCCGGCGATGTCCTCCTCACCATGGAGGCCGCCGACATGTTGCAGGCCCAGAACGACTATCAGGCGGCCCTCAACACCATCGCCAAGACCACGGCCCTGCTGAAGCTCGATATGACCATCGCGGCCCGGCAGCAGGAGCTGTTCCAGGCCAAAGCCGTGGCCCTGAAGGACTACCAGTCGGCCCAGAACGACGTCATCGGCGCCCAGAGCGACCTCAAGACCGCCGAAGCCAGCCTCGAGGCGGTGAAGAACCGCCTGCGCATCCTGGGCAAGTCGGATGCCGAGATCGCCGCCTTCGAGAAGAAGGGCAGCATGAGCCCCGAGACGCAGATCCGGGCGCCCATCGCCGGCACCATCGTCCAGCGCAAGGTCGGCATCGGGCAGTATCTCAGCGCCTCCTCCGATCCGGTCTTCGTCATCGGCGACCTGTCCACGGTCTGGCTCGTGGCCAACGTGCGCGAGAGCGAGATCCCGAAGATCCGCCTCGGTCAGGAGGTCGAGGCGCGGGTGGCGGGCTTCAGCGCCCGCACCTTCACATCGAAGGTCGATTACGTCGCGGCGAGCCTCGATCCGGCGACCCGCCGCCTCTCCGTGCGCAGCGAGATCGAGAATCCCGACCGGCTGCTGAAGCCCGAGATGTTCGCGAGCTTCACGATCTTCACGGGGCCGGGCCAGGCCGGGCCAGCGGTGCCCTCGGCCGCCATCGTGTACGAGGGCCGGCGCGCCCAGGTCTGGGTCGCCCGGCCCGACGGGGCCATCGAGGCCCGCACCGTCACCCTGGGGCTCGCCAGCAAGGGCATGGTCCAGGTCGTCGAGGGGCTCAAGGCCGGCGAGGAGATCGTCACCCGCGGCGCCGTGTTCATGGATCGCGCCGTCAGCGGCGACAAGGCGTCTTGAATCGGGCCCGACCGATGACCCGGGCCGTGCCTTCGCTCATCCGGGGTGCACAGTCCCCTCTCCCCGCTGGCGGGGAGAGGGGACTGTGCACCAGCGGTCCGCCTAAGGCTCGCAGGCCTGCCGTCTGCCAAACCTCTCGTCCTCAAAACGATTTTCCCAGCCCTGACCGGCCGACCGTGACCTGCGCGCGATGAACAGCCTGATCGTCTTCGCCCTGCGCCAGCGCGTGCTGGTGTGCCTCATGTTCGTCGCCATGCTGGCGCTGGGCTATGCCAGCTACACGCAGCTGAACATCGAGGCCTATCCCGATCCGGTTCCGCCGCTCGTCGACGTCATCACGCAGAATCCGGGGCAATCGGCCGACGAGATCGAGCGCTACATCACCATTCCCCTGGAGGTGCAGCTCGCCGGCATCCCCAACGCCACGGTGGTGCGCACCATCTCGCTGTTCGGCCTCTCCGACGTGAAGGTGCAGTTCAACTACAACTTCACCTACCAGGAAGCGCTCCAGCGGGTGCTCAACCGCCTGTCGCAGCTGCCGCCCCTGCCGGGCGGGGCCCAGCCGCAGATCTCGCCGACCTCCCCCGTGGGCGAGATCATGCGCTACAAGGTGACGGGCCCAGCCGGCTACTCGTCGACGGAACTGAAGACCCTGCAGGACTGGGTGCTGCAGCGCCGGTTCAAGGCGATTCCCGGCGTCGTCGACGTCACGGCCTTCGGCGGCAAGACCAAGGAATACGAGATCGCCGTCGATCTCACCCGCCTCCAGGCGCAGGGGCTGACCCTGGTCCAGCTCGTGACGGCGCTGAACAACTCCTCCATCAACGTCGGTGGCCAGACCCTCAATGTCGGCGAGCAATCGGCGGTGGTGCGCGGCGTCGGCCTCATCCGCGACATGGACGACATCCGCGACACCATGCTGACCCAGGTCGGCGGCGTGCCGGTCCTCGTGCGCGACGTCGCCGACGTCCGGGTCTCCAACGCGCCGCGCCTCGGCATCGTCGGCCATGACGGCCAGAACGACATCGTGGAGGGCATCGTCCTCATGAGCCGGGGCGGCAAGAGCCTGCCGACCCTGCGCCTCGTGGAGGCCGAGATCGACAAGATCAACGCCAGCGGCATCCTGCCTCCCGACGTGAAGGTGGAGCGGATCTACGACCGCAGCGGCCTCATCCACACCACCACCCATACGGTGATGCACAACCTCGTCGTCGGCGTCGTGCTGGTGTTCGCCGTGCAGTGGATGTTCCTAGGGTCGCTCCGCAGCGCCGTCATCGTGGCGGCGACGATTCCCTTCGCCCTGGGCTTTGCCATCCTCATCCTGGTGATCCGCGGGGATTCGGCCAACCTCCTGTCGCTCGGCGCCATCGATTTCGGCCTCATCGTCGACGCCACCGTCATCATGGTCGAGAACATCTTCCGGCACCTCGCCGAACCGGAGCACAGCGAGGGCCAGAGGGCGCCGGGCGGCCTCGACGGGCGGCTCGGCACCATCGCGATCGCGGGGGCGGAGGTGAACCGGGCGATCTTCTTCTCGGCCACCATCATCATCGTCGGCTTCCTGCCGCTCTTCACCCTGACGGGCGTCGAGGGCCACATCTTCGGCCCCATGGCCAAGACCTACGCCTACGCGCTCATCGGCGGCCTGCTCGCCACCTTCACGGTCTCGCCCGCCCTCTCGGCCCTGATCCTGCCCAAACACGTGGAGGAGCGCGACACCCTGGTGGTGCGCCTGCTGCGCTTCGGCCACGTCCTCATCCTGCGCTTCGGCCTTCGCCACAAGCTGCTGTCGCTCCTCGTGGTGGCGGCGATGCTCGGCGCCTCCGCCATCGCGGCCCGGACGCTCGGCCTCGAATTCCTGCCGAAACTCGAGGAGGGCAACCTCTACATCCGCGGCACCATGCCGGCCTCGATCTCGCTGGAGGCCGGCAACGCCTATGTCGAGCGCCTGCGCAAGATCATCTCCGACGTGCCGGAGGTGGTCACCGTCCTGTCGCACCAGGGCCGCCCCGACGACGGCACCGACGCCACGGGGTTCTTCAACGTCGAGATCCTGGCGCCCCTCAAACCCTTCGACCAGTGGCGGCCCGGCCTCGACAAGGAGACCCTGGTGCGCACCCTGTCGAAGCAGTTGGACGAGACCTTCCCCGGCGTCGAGTTCAACTTCTCCCAGTACATCGAGGACAACGTCCAGGAGGCGGCCTCCGGCGTGAAGGGCGAGAACTCCGTCAAGATCTACGGCAACGACCTCGTGGAGCTCACCCGCACGGCGGAGGCCGTGAAGGCGGCGCTGGCGAAGGTGCCCGGCGTCGCCGACCTCGCGGTGTTCGCCTCCCTCGGCCAGCCCACCGTGCGCATCGACATCGACCGGCGCAAGGCCGCGCGGTTCGGCCTGGCGCCCGGCGACGTCAACACCACCGTCCAGGCGGCCATCGGCGGCCAGACGGCGGGCGACCTCTACGAATACGGCTCGGACCGGCACTTCCCCATGCGGGTGCGCCTCGCCTCGGAATACCGCAGCAGCCTGGAGACCATCCGCAACATCACCGTGGGGGCGACGAACCCGGCCGGCGGCATCATCCCGGTGCCGCTCTCCGAGATCGCCACCGTGGAGCTGACCTCGGGCGCGGCCTTCATCTACCGCGAGAACCAGGAACGCTACATCCCGGTGAAGTTCTCCGTCCGCGGGCGCGATCTGGGAGGCGCCGTGCTCGAGGCCCAGAGCCGGATCGCCCAGGAAGTGACCCTGCCGTCGGGCTTCCACCTCGAATGGGTCGGCCAGTTCACCAACCTGAAGGACGCCGTGGCGCGCTTGAGCGTGGTGGTGCCCATCACCATCGCGCTCATCGCGCTCCTGCTGTTCGTCAACTTCGCGTCGATCACCGATACGCTGTTGACCCTGAGCGTGCTTCCCATGGCGATGATCGGCGGCATCTTCGCCCTCGCCCTGACGCTGACGCCGTTCTCCATCTCGGCGGCCATCGGCTTCATCGCCCTCTTCGGCATCTCCACCATGGAGGGGGTGATCCTGCTGTCGTACTACAACCAGCTCCTCGACGAGGGCTGGGAGCGCACGGCCGCCGTATGGCATGCCTCCAACGTCCGCATGCGCCCGGTGATGATGACCTGTGTCGCCGCCTGCGTCGGCCTCCTGCCGGCGGCGGTCTCCACGGGCATCGGCTCGCAGGTGCAGAAGCCCCTCGCCCTCGTGGTGGTGGGCGGCATCCTGCTCGCGCCCAACCTCATCCTGGTGGTGGTGCCGATCCTCATCGGCCTGTTCTCGCGCCGCAAGCCGGCGCCGGGCGTGCGCCCGCCGGAGGCCGCGCACGCGGCGGCTTTGGCCGAGGTGGCGTGATGCGGGCGACACAGAGAGGTGAAAGCTTCGTCAACGCGGAGGCCTCCGCGTTGACTCCCGCGCCGCAGCATCGCCCATACGGAGCCAGAAGGCCCGGCGGAGTCGGCGACACCATGCGACGCACCACGACGATCCCCGGCGCCCCGCTCCTGCGCAGAACCGCGGGCGCGGTCCTGCTCGCGGCGCTCGGCGGCTGCGTGGTCGGCCCCGATTACGTGCCGCCGGCCCCGCCGCCGGTGACCCGCTACACCCGCGAGCCCCTGACCAACCCCACCGCCACCGACAAGGTGACGACGCGCCAGGGCGGCTCGGCCGACCAGAACTTCATCGCCGGGGCCGACGTGCCCGGCCGGTGGTGGACCCTGTTCCATTCGCCCGCCCTCAACCGGCTGGTGGAGGAGGCGCTGGCCAACAACCCGAACCTCGACGCCGCCCAGGCGGCCCTGCGCATCGCCCAGCAGAATGTCGAGGCCCAGCGCGGCACCCTGTTCCCGCAGCTGGCCTTCAACGGCCTCGGCTCGCGCCAGAAGGTGCCGGGCGGCGCCCTGCAGAGCCCGCTCAACGACCAGCGCCAGCTGTTCTACAGCCTCTACACCCCGCAGGTGACGGTCTCGTTCGTGCCCGACGTGTTCGGCGGCAACGAGCGCCAGATCGAATCGCTGGAGGCGCAGGCCGAGAACCAGCGCTTCCAACTCGAGGCCGCCTACCTCTCGCTCACCGCCAACGTGGTCCTGGCGGCGATCCAGGAGGCGTCGCTCCGCGCCCAGATCGACGCCACGAAGCGGGTGATCCAGGCCCAGACCGAGGTGCTGACCCTCTACAACAAGCAGCTCTCCCTGGGGCAGATCGCCGGGGCCGACGTGGTGCAGCAGCAGGCCGCCCTCTCGGTGTCGATGCAGTTGCTGCCGCCCCTCGAAAAGCAGCTGTCGCAGCAGCGCAACCTGCTGACCGCCCTCCTCGGGCGTTTCCCGAGCGAGGAGATCGGGCCGACCTTCACCCTCGCGTCCCTGCGCCTGCCGACGCGGCTCCCCGTGAGCCTGCCCTCGAACCTCGTGCAGCAGCGTCCCGACGTGAAGGCGGCCGAGGCCAACGTGATGCAGGCGAGCGCGCAGGTGGGCGTTGCCGTCGCCAACCGCCTGCCGCAGTTCAACATCACGGCCAATGGCGGCTCGAGCGCCGTGAAGATCGCGCAGCTCGCGAGTTCGGCGGCAACGTTCTACGGCATCGTCGGCACCGTGGCGCAGCCGATCTTCGACGCCGGCACCCTGTTCCGCCGCCAGCGCGCGGCGGAGGAGACCCTGGATCAGGCCCAGGCGCAGTACCGCGCCGTGGTGATTGCGGCGTTCCAGAACGTCGCCGACGCCCTGCGGGCCCTGCAATCCGACGCCCAGGCCGTGGCGGCGGCCGCCGCCGCCGAGAAAGCCACGAGCCAGAGCCTGGAGCTCATCCGCAAGCAGTACACCGCGGGCGCCATCAACAGCACCCAGGTGCTCATCGCCCAGCAATCCTACCTCTCGGCCATCGTCACCTCGGCGGCCGCGCGGGCGAACCAGTATGCCGACACGGCGGCCCTGTTCCAGGCGCTCGGCGGCGGCTGGTGGAACCGCAACGACGTCCGCCCCCCGAAGCCCGAGCGAGACCCGGCGCCGTTTTTGTAGGGACGGACCCTGCGGGTGCCTCCTCTCCCCGCCTGCGGGGCGAAGGAGCGCGCACCCGGCGTGCCACTCAACGAAAAAAGGCGCCGGAACCCGGCGCCCTTCGTCAGATCGTGAAAACGCTTCAGCGCTGGCCGGAATGGTCGCCGTCGCGCATCTGGCCCGTCGGCTCCTGGACGTGAGCCTCAAGGAACCACAGCTGCTTGTCGACGCCGCGCGAGACCTCCGTGAACAGGTCGGCCGTGCCGGCGTCGCCCGCCTCGTCGGTGTCGTCGATGTTCTGGCGCACGGCGTTGGCGTAGACGGCGTAGCGGTCGATGAGGGCCGCGACGTGGTCGGCGATGGCGTAGGCGTCCAGGGGATAGGGGGCGAGCTGCGAGGCGCCCGCCACGGCCGTCGCGGTGCCGCGCGCCGTGCCGCCGAGCTGGGTGATGCGCTCGGCCACCTTGTCGTTGTAGTCGTCGAGTTCCGCGCGGAAGCCGTCGAGCATCTCGTGGATGCCGATGAATTGCGGCCCCTTCAGGTTCCAGTGCGCCTGCTTCACCGCCAGCGCCAGGTCGATGCCGTCGGCGAGACGGGCGTTGAGGGCGTCCGTCGACACCTTCTTGGCGTTGGACTTGGTGCCGTTCTGGGTCTCGTGCAGCCGCTGAGCCGAGGAAGAGTTCGTATTCGCCATGTCCGATCCTTCGTGTTGTGGGGCCGGGTGACCCGTCGACGGGTGACCCATGCCTTCGTCGCGTGAGGCGCCATCGACAGTCGGGCGCCGTGCATCGCGCACATATCCCCAACAAGATCGCAGGGGGCCGCCGGTTCCCGACGAATCCCCCCGGCCGCGTGGCGGGTCGTCGCGGCGGGATGAACCGCACCGCCGCGACGTGAGCGCCCGTTGCGTCAGCGTGCGCCGCCGTTGGCGCTGCTGTTGGGGATCGCCTGCTCGGGCCGCGCGGCGTTGCCCCCAGCGGCCGAATCCGTCGTCACGGTGTCGGCGCCCGTGGGGCCACGCGAGATCGCGATGTTGGCGTCGTTGCCGGTGGAGTTCGGCTCCTGCTGGACCACGGTCCCGGAAGGCTGGGGCGTGCCCACCTGCGCGAGGGCCGGCGCGGCGGCGAACAGGGCGGCAGCGACGAGGACAGTTTTCATCATGGCGGGACTTCCAAGGGATGGGTCGCGGCCGGCATTCGGCCTCATACGGAACGACAAATCCCTCCGGCGCCGACGGTTTCCCGCGCGCTCTGTCACACCCCCCGGGCAATCGGAGCGGCGCGTGCAAGACTTCGCACAGCGTGAGACCTGTGCCGTCGCAGCGCGTTGCCGTACCGACGCGGCCTCACCGAGACGGAATTCTCACCATGACGAAGCTCTTCATCGCCAACATCCGCTCCCCCGCGGGAGAGCGCCCCCTGGTCACCGTCCGCGCGGCGGCCGAGGGCGAGGCACGTCTGTTCCTGTCGGCGGCTTATCCGGACGATACGATCCTCACCGTGGCCGAGCCCGGCGACTGGACCAGCGACGCCGATACGGGCAGCCGGGACGGCGACATCCGCGAGCATGCCGGCGTCGCCTGGCAGGCGCCGTCGAGCCTCGCCGGATCGGTTTGAGGGTCAGGCGTCGTCGAGGAAGAACCGCTCGTGGTTCTGTCGCTCACTCCAGTGCCCGTTCGGCTTGCGATACGTGTAGTACGCCGACACCTCGAGCCCGGAGGCCTGATTGTCCGCCATGGAATGGACCGTCACCGTGCGGGCGAAATCGGGCTTGATCCGCGGGCGCGGCAGCACCTGATCGAAAAAGGTCTGGACGAGCACATAGGTGCCCGTGAGCCCGAACAGGCTGTAGGGTACGTGATCGGGCGTCGCGTCCTCCCTCCGCTTGTGTTCGAGGACGTTGGCGATCATCCGGTCGATGACCAGGTCGAGTTCCGGGGCGCCGCGTTGCGCTGCCAGCACGCCGTTCATGAGGTCGAAATCGGTTTCAATAGGCATCAGCCAACTCCTGCCGAACAGGATGAGATGGTGCTCCACCAGCGGATCGAGGGTTTTTAGAAGATTCACGCGCGCGGTGGGACCGACATGGGCGTCGACGTAGAGACCGCCATGGGCGCGCAGGAGAAAGAAGCGGGCGATGTCCGATTTGGCCGCGGGCAGGCGGATGGAGCGGTACACCGGCACGAACGCTTCAGGCAGCAGGGGAATCACGTCCGCATCCGAGAACACCCGTACGCGCGGATAGAGAGCCCGCCAGGCGGCCGCCGCAGGCGGCTCGGCGATCTCCGCATGAGTCCAGTAGAGGAGAATGTCGAGGGTCTCGGCCCGCAGGCGCGCCGGCGCCCGCTGCCAGCCCGTTCGGCCCTCCGCCAGTCCGTATTCGAGGAAATGCGCCAGGGGGTTGAAACCGCTGGCAGCGACGTCGGGATTGGCGGCGAGATAACCGCTGGTGCTGAAACCGGCGCTTGGGTCGCGCCCCTCTGTCCACCCGTGCCGCAGGTAGTGCTCCAGCGGCGTGCCTGTGAAGTGCAAGATATCGGGATACTGCTCGCAGTAGAAGGCCGCGTCGAAGCCCGGCATGCGGGTCGGGACCGAGACGGGGCGGAGCTTTCGCAGCGGGTGAGGAGTCTTCATGCGCGACGTTCTACCGGGCTGCTCACGAAACATAAATCGCCCCGTCAGAGTGGAAATTCGCTATCGTCGGCGGGGGGGCGGGGAGTCGCAGCGTTACTTCGAAGGCGCGGCGTGAGGGTTCCCCGCGACGCTTTCGTGAATGCCCACAGCCAACCGAGGTTTCGATGACGCCCGAACAGATCACCCTGGTTCAGGACAGCTTCGCCAAGGTCCGACCCATCGCCGACACCGCCGCCGACCTCTTCTACGGACGCCTGTTCGAGATCGCTCCGGCGGTCCGGCCGATGTTCCCGGAGGACATGCGCGAGCAGAAGAAGAAGCTCATGGCCATGCTGAGCCTCGCGGTGACCAATCTCGATAAGCCCGACATCGTCGTCCCGGCCCTGCAGAAGCTCGGCCGCCAGCACGCGGCCTTCGGCACTGAGGCCGCCCATTACGAGCCCGTGGGCGAGGCCCTGCTCTGGACCCTGGAGCAGGGCCTCGGCCCGGATTTCACACCCTCGGTGCACGAGGCCTGGGTCGAGACCTACGGCCTCGTGGCCGGGGTGATGAAGGCGGCCGCCGCCGAGGTCTGACGAGGCGCCGCGACCCGGCCGGGGACGCCGCTCATTTCGGCTTGGACCCCGAGGCGCCCCCGCTCGCCTTGATCGCCTCCATCATCTTCGCCTGCATCTCCGGCATCAGGCCCTGGACCCAGCGCGTCGTGCTGGTCATCTGTGCCTGGGCGAGTTGCGGCTGGGCGGCGGCGAGGCGGCGCCCGGCCGGCGTGGCGTAGAAGGTGCCGAGCGCCTGGAGATCCTCCTTCGAGAGCACGCTGGCGAAGCTGGCCGCCGTCACGTCGAGGTACTCGTCCCAGTGCGCCTTGAGGAGCGGCAGCACCACCTCCTTGATGATCGCCTGACTGCGCTCCGGGTCACGCATACCCAGGCTCTGCACCATGCCGGCCATGGGGGCGGCCATGCCGTTCAGGGTGATGTCCCGGTCGCCCTGCATCTGCTGCACCACCATGCGGGCGATCTTCAGGGTCGCCGGGTCGGCGGTGGCCGGAGCGGTCTGCGCGACGGCGCCCGGCGCGACGGACAGGCTCAAGGATAGGCCGGCGACGAGGGCAAGCAGGGAAAGACGGGGATTCGGCAAGGGCAGTCTCCTGTTCTGCGCGCGATGCCGTACCAACTGTGCCGCGAAAAGCCCACCGGCTTTCCCGCCCCGCCACCCCGTCGGGACCGGAATCCCCGGACCGGTCGCGTCCAACTCCCCGCCTTGCGCGACCGGACACCCGCTTGCCGCCGGGGACGACCGCGCCATTTCACGGAGCGCATGGCAACCTTCTTCACCGCCGACACGCATTTCGGGGACGCCCCGCTCGTGCAGAGGCGGCGCACCGGTTTCGGTTCCGTCGCTACGCACGACGCCGCCCTGATCGATCGCTGGAACGCCTGCGTCGGCCCCGACGACCTCGTGTGGCACCTCGGCGATTTCGCCGCCGGAGCGAGCCGCGCGCATTGCGCCGCCGTGTTCGCGCGCCTCAACGGCGTCAAGCGGCTGGTGCGCGGCAACCACGACACCAACCGCGTCCTCGACCTGCCCTGGGACGCGCCCCCCGTGGAGAATGCCCGCATCACCGTGGAGGACGCGGACGGCCGGCCATGGCGCCTGTTCCTGTCGCATTACCCGCACCGGTCCTGGCCGGGGTTCTGGCGCGAGACCCGCCACCTCTACGGCCACACCCATGCCTGCCTGCCCGACACCAGCCGGGCCTGCGATGTCGGCGCCGACGCCTGGGACTATCGCCCCGTCGACCTCGCCCGTCTGCTGGCGCGCCAAGCGGCGGCCGAAGGCGCTCCGGAGGAAATGGCCCTGCGGGGCTTGCGCTGAACCCACAGAGCTTACAGCGCGCGGAACGAAACCCATGCGGCCCGACTACCTTGTCGGACGTCGTGCGAGGGAGAGGGCCGGATGCTGGCGAAACTGTTGGGTGCGGTCGTGGGCGCCGCCAAGGGTCCGGGGGAACGCCAACCCGCCGTCCTCCCGCCCGAAGCCCTGAGCTTCACCCCGATGGTGCCGCTGCATCCGCCGCCCGCGCAGAACGACGACGGGATGCGGCGCCTCTACGGCGCGGTGGAGGAGGCGTTGAGGGAAGCCGGGCATCTGGCCCGCGACACCGGCCTGAAGGCTTGACGGTTCGGCGGCGAGATCAGAAGGAAAATGGTGCCCAGAGACGGGATCGAACCGCCGACACTGCGATTTTCAGGAGCGTGGTAATCCCCGGAAATTCAACAACTTAACCTCATCATGAGACGTCTAACCACTTACTGAGAACACTTAGCTTTTTCAACATTCTGACTAACTGTTTTTCTCGAACGGAAAGCCCTCGCGTCTGTGGCACCAGCGGCCTAGTGCAGTGACGCGGACGGAGGATTCACGCAGTGGGCGAGACGTGCGAGTCTGGGCCATGGCTCAGACGGTATGCGTGCTCCTCGATGCAACTGACGCGGCACGGCTCACTGCGATTGCCAGCGATCGCTCTCGTCCGCTCAAGCACATCCAGCGCGCCCGCATCGTCCTGTTCTCAGCCGAGCGCCTGAGCGTCCAGGACGTCGCCCGGCGGGCGGGCGTCAGCCGCCCGGCCGTGTGGCGCTGGCAGCGGCGCTACGCCGAGGCGGGTGTCGAAGGTCTGCTGCGCGACAAGACGCGTCCGCCCGGTACGCCGCCCCATTCGACCGAGCCGGTGGCCGAGCTCCTGGCGCTGACCTGCTCGGAGCCGCCGGGCGAGGTCACTCACTGGACCGGCCGTGCCGTGGCCCGCGCGGTCGGGATCTCGTTGCGCGCCGTGCAGCGGATCTGGGACGCTCATCGCTTCCAACCGCATCGACTGCGCACGTTCAAGCGATCGCGCGACCCCGCCTTCTCCGCCAAGGTCGAGGATGTCGTCGGCCTCTACATGGATCCACCCGCCCACGCGGTGGTGCTGTCCATCGACGAGAAAAGCCAGATCCAGGCCCTGGAGCGGACCCGCCCCGACCGTCCGCTCGCCCCGAGCCATCCCGCCACCCAGACCCACGACGATACCCGTCACGGTACCACGACGCTGTTTGCCGCCCTCGACGTCCTGGCCGGCACCGTGCTCGGCCGCTGCATGCAGCGCCACCGGAACGGCGAGTTCATCCGGTTCCTCAACGCCATCGAGGCCGCCGTCCCGCCCGGCAAGGCGATCCACGCCATCCTCGACAACGTCGCGACCCACAAACATCCGAAGGTACGCGCCTGGCTGGCTCGCCACCCGCGCTGGACGTTCCACTTCACCCCGACCTCGGCCTCGTGGCTCAACGCCGTAGAGGGCTTCTTCTCGGCGCTGACCCGTCGTAGGCTGCGGCGAGGCTCCTTCACCGGCGTCGTCGATCTGCAGGCGGCGATCAAACGCTACATCGCCGAGCACAACCGGCACGCCAGACTCTTCGTCTGGACCAAACCCGCAACCGATATCCTCGCCGCCGTCAGCCGATCCCCTGAACCATCTGTCTGAGTCAGTGCACTAGACCCCGTCGAAAGAGCCAAAACAAATGATTTATCAATAAAAATATTACTATTTGAATATCTATAAGAATTTCTGCCTTCCGTTGATGACAGGACCTTAAAAACGTCATCAATCAACTTTGAAGAGGCGCCCGCCATTTTTTATTCTCCCTATGTTTATGCGGATCAATGGTTTTGCTGGAAATATTCCAGCATCTGCTGGTTGTTGAATGTTTGTGCCGTAAGCAGTTCTAGTGAACATTTTCCCTTCAATCTTCCTATATCGGATCCAGAATCGAAGGATAACTCTGGCCAGTTGCAGATGATTTCTTTATTTAGATTCCATAAGATTTGAGATCTGCGCATTTGTACTGCCATTTCACTGCTTAATCTCACGATATTTCTGCTTTGTTCTTCGGAAAACTGCGAAAGAGCATCAATTGTTTGTTGGGCGCAGATGCCCTCAGAGACGTTTGACTTATCACTCCTCTGATAGCACTTGATTTTATAAGTAAAAACACAGGTCAAAGATTCATTTAAATGATTCTTCTGTCGAAAGCAATTGTCAATATTGTGGTATTTCTCGGCGGCCGGTCCGGTCATTTCTTTACTTTGAGCTGAATTCGGAAGTGAAAATAATGCTCCCGATTGGATAAGGGCAAATAAAATAGCAGCCCAAGTTGTACGTTGTCGTCGAGAATTGGAATAAATTTCTATACCTATAACTCTTCGGCAACATCTCTGGAATTCGATTTGATTGGAAAAAATTGGCACCATCACCGTTCCCTGCCCGCTTCCTGCACCGTCTTCACCACCGGCGACAGCAGGTACTTGATCACCCGCCGCTCGCCCGTCCTGATCTCAGCCGACACTCGCATCCCGGGTCGGATTGCCTCTCGGCGTCCCTCGCCCCCGATCCAGTCCTGCTCCAATGTCACTTTGGCCGGATAGGCTAGGTCGGTTGCCATGCTCGACGCCAACGACGGCGCCGTCGATCCCGATACCACCCCATTGGAGCCCCCAGTCGCGGCGTCGCGGCCGAGCTTTCGCACCCGTCCCTTAACCAGACCGTACTGGGTGGACGGGAACGCCTCGAGCTTCACCTCCACGGCCTGATCCTCTGCAACGAAGCCGATATCGCCGTTGAGCATCTGCGCGTCGATCTCAATTCCCGAGCCGTCCGGCACCACCCTCATCAGCACGTCCGCCGTCGTCACCACCCACCCGGCGTTTGGATCTTGATGCCCTGAATGGTACCCGCCACCGGCGCGCGAAGCCGCCGGTAGCTCTCCTTTTGGCGCGCCTTGGTGATGTCCTGGTCGAGCGCGGCGATTTTCTGCAGTGCCTTCGTCCGCCTGTCGGTGGCGTCGGCCAGAAATCCCGCCCGCACCTCCGCGGTCTTGGCGGCGAGGGAGCGCATTTCCGCCTCGATCTGGCGTTGCTGCCCCTGGGCTGCCGCCACATCGGCCCGTTTCTCTACGATCTGCTGCTCTACCTCCAACACAGGGGGACGGGCGCCGTACTGCTTGTCGAACAGCCCCTCGAGGACCGTGTGGCGTTCCTCGAGGATAGGCAGGAGCTGCCGGCCGCGCGCGATCTGCGCGGCGTTGGCCTCCAGGCTCGCAACCTTCTGCGCCCGATCCGCCTCCAGTCCGGCGATCACGGCGAGGTGCCGCTCGATCTCCCGGTCGGCCTGGGCATGATTCTGCTCGGCCAGGACCGGATCGATCCCGGCCGGCACCCGGAACGTTTCATGCGGATCGCGGGGCATGAGCATGCGCGCGACATGAGCAAGTGTATTATTGAGCGCCAGTCAGGGAGTGGGTGATTATTTTATCTTTATTTCCAAGTGGTCCGTATAAAAAGCACGGTTCAATATTCACTGGTTTATTTTTAACAGAGTCGTCGCTGAACATAAAATCAATCACGCAAGGATCTTCATCGGAAAGTTGAGCACTAGAATCAGAAGCAGTTAATTTGTTTCCGTCCCAAATAGCTATGGCATCAAATAAATACGAAACATGATATCCATACGAAATGATGCGAACCCTAACCCCTGCATCTGTAATTGGCCCGATAACAGTCCCGTTGAATCCGTCATCGGTCGTACATTTCTTCTTCTTGGTACTTTTGCAGGTCCAATCTCCATAGATTCCTATTTTATCTTCTGGAAACGGGGCATTATTTTTAGCGTCCGTGCGCGTCGTATGTGGAGTGACGATTTTTAAATTATCAGAAATATTGATTGATTTTATAGGTTCGTTGTTGTTGTTTGATCTATTTTTATCGTCGCCAAGCGCACCGAAAGAAAATAACACTACGAACATAGAGTAAATAAACTTATTTCTGGAATTGAGATTGTAATTATCGGACCTTCGAGTATCGGTCAACGTTCTCTCCCCGCTTCCTGCACCACCGGCGATAGCAAATACTCGATCACCTAACGACGCACCAGCCGCGAACAAGCGCCATGGGCAAGTTCCCCTTTGCCCATCTGCCTTCTTGAGTTTACGGCCTTTTGACCACTTGGGCAGATGGTATCTTGCCCAGGAGTACCATTCCCATCGGAGGCGAGCGTGGCCGTCATCAGCGTGTGCAACACCAAGGGAGGCGTCGGGAAGACGACGCTGGTCATCTGCCTCGCCGACGCCTTCGCCCGGCGGGGTGGGCGCGTCGCCGTCGTCGATGCCGATCCCAACGGCCATGTCGCGACGTGGCGCGAGCGGGCCGGTGAGGCTTGCGGTGTCGACGTCATCACCGGCATCACCGAAAAGTCGACCCTCGACCGGGTCGCCGAGGCTGCCAGCCAGTACGGCCTCGTCCTCGTCGACCTGGAAGGCGCGGCCTCGCAGATGGTCACCTACGCGATCGCCGAGTCCGACCTCGTGCTGATCCCGTCGAAGATCTCCGGCATGGACCTCCAGGAGGTGTTCCGGACCTACGAGGTGGTCCAGCGCGCCGAGCGGATGCTGCGCCGTGCGATCCCCGCCCGGATCCTGCTGACGCAAATGCCCTCTCTCCGGAGCAACGTGAGCCAGCACGCCCGGCAAGAAATCCGCGGTGCCGATCTCCCGGTCCTGCGCACCGAGATCCTGCAACGGGCGGCTTACGCCTCGATGCACTTCACTGGGCTGACACCGGCCCATCCCGACGGCGATCCCAAGGCCCTGGCCGAGATCACCGGCGTCCTCGACGAGGTCCTGGAGATCCTCGCCGCCCAGGTGCAGGCCGCCTGATGAGCAAGCCTCCGTTCCAGCCGGCGCCGCGCCCCCGGCCCCGCACGAGCCCGGAAGAGGCCGACCGCCTGGCGAATGCCGCGGGCGACCTCGGGTTCACGCGAGTCTCCACGCCACCGGATCGCGACGAAGCGACCGACGGCCCAAGAGGGCAAATGCCCAAAGGGGCGGTTGCCTCGGCGGAGGTGTCGCTCAAGGTGATGGTCCCGAGGGCGCTTGCCATCACGCTCCGGCAGGAAGCCGCCGTGAAAGGCGTCACGGTGCGATACCTGATCCTCGCCGCCCTGGCGGCCCAGGGCTACGACATCGACATGTCCCAGATCCCGGAGGATGGCCGGCGGGTCCGATGACCCGGCATGGGAAAGCGCGAACAGAAGCTCTAAAATTAAAAAAGGGCGCCTTCCGGACGGAGCCGGAGGGCGCCCTAGGCAAGGGAGCGGCGGGGAGGCGGCCCCGATCAGAGCTGACGCAGCTTGTCGATGTGCGATAGCGAGGGCCCCCGTTCGGAATCAGTAGGAATTTTTATTACTTCTCCGCTCACGAAGCAATCAACCTCAGAGGACATGTTTTGGGAATTATTTTATTCAGCCCCAATCAAAGAATGCTTGATCAATTTATCTTTGTTCCCGAGCCAGCCATATATAAAACACCGCTCAACATCTCGGGGTTTGTTTTCAACATAATTATTACCAAATGTAAAATCAATGGTACATGGAGGATTTTCTGGAAATTCAGAGGCTGAAGCAGTTAACCTGCTCCCATTCCATTCGGCTATAGAGTCAAATACGTATGAAACGTGATAGCCGTATGTGATGATACGAACCCTAATCCCTTCAGCCGTAACTGGTCCGATTACAGTGCCGTTGAAGCCATCGTCAGTCGTGCATCGTTTGGTTTTGGTGCCTTTACAGTCCCATATTCCATAAATCCCTAATTTTTCTTCTGGGAATACGCTATTATTTATATCCTTCGAGCCCGTAATACGAGATGCAACAATCTCAAGATTATTGGAATTGTCCGTCTCTTCCCTAATTTTATGACTGCTTCGTGGGTCGTTTCTCTCGCCGGCGTTAACGCAAAAAGGCCACAATACGACCAACAGGGAGCATGCAATCATAATTATGGACTCGAAAATAAAAGCGTCAGATCTGCGAATAACTTTCACCGTTCTCTCCCCGCTTCCTGCACCGCCTGCAGCACCGTCGACGGCAGGTACTCGATCACCCGCCGCTTACCGGTCCGGATCTCCGCCGATACCGGTACCGCCCCATTGGAGCCCCCAGTTGCAGCGTTGCGGCCAAGCCTGCGCACCCGTCCCTTCACTAGATCGTACAGGGTGAACGGCACCACCTGGAGCTTTATCTCCACGGCCTGCACCTCCGCCACGAACCCGATATCGCCGTTAATCACCTGCGCGCCGATCTCGATGCCCGAGCCGTCCGGTTCCGCCTCAGCCATCGCCCTCGCTGCCGTCTTCGCTTTTTAATGCTGATCGAGTTCTGACCCTACGGCTGACGCAGCTTGTCGATGCGCGCACGCAGATCCACGTCGTCCCGGTCGAGTTCGGCGAGTTCATCGCTGATCTCGGCCGCGCGCCGCTCCAGGGCCACCCGGCGCACGGCATCCGCCTTCGTGGCCAGCGCCGTGTTGGCCCCGAATTCGTAGCGCAGGCGCGCCCGCTGCTGCACGATGGACTTGCGCTGCAGCTCGAGCGTAGTGGCCGACAGGACGTCGATCTTCTTACCCATGACCACGTCCGACTCGTTGATGCGGTCGACGACGGCGCCGACCTTGGCCTCGACGAATTCCTGCGAGGCCGGGATCGGCAGGCCGGCGGTGGCGTAGGCGGAGAACAGCACGCCCCCGACGCCGAGGGCAGCCGCTGCGGTTTTAGCGTATTCGATGGCGGCGGTGATCATGGCTGGCCCTCGGGCTCGGGGAGGAGCGCCCACGCGATGGTCTCGCACGGGCGGCGGCGGCCTACGGCGCGAGGGCGGCCTGGGCCGGCGCCAGGGTGTTGGCGGCGTTGGCGCCGTCCTCGAGCTTCAGGCTCCGGAAGATGAGTTCCGCCACGCCGGCCGGGCCGCCCGCCGCCGCCAGCACCCGGGCGGGCACCACGTCGACGGCGCGCTGCACCCCCTTGGCGATGACGGCCGAGCCGACCGGGATGGTGAGGGTCTGGCCCTTGGCCGCGCCCTCGACGGCGTTGAGGGCGTAGTCGGTCACGGCCTTCGTCATCTGTTCGAGGCGAGCCTGCGTCAGCACCAGGCGCGCCCACGGGGCGACCTGATACACGGCCCGGCTCACGAGGCCGACGAGGAGGGGCAGCAGCAAAGCCGTGAGGATCTGCCCGACGGCGGCGACGCCATCGCCCCACGGGACCACGATGGCGGTGGCCTCGGCCGCGAAGGCATGACTGGAGAAGACGCCGGCGAGGGCCAGCGCCGCGAGGAACGTGCGGGTCATGGGGGGCTTTCAGATGTGGGGTGCGCGGCGGACCCGGCCGGGCTCGGGAACTCGGATCAGGCCGCGCGGATCGTCGGCAGGCCCGCATCGTCGGCCGGCACGGTCGCGCCGGCGCCATAGGTGTCGTCGATCCAGCGGAACAGCCGCGCCAGGAGGTTCGGCCGGGCGGTGACGGCGGGCGCCACGGGGGCGATGACGGGTGTGGGCACCTCCGGGTGCAGCACGGCGATGACGGGGGCGGCGACCACGATGGGCCTCTGCGCCGTCGTCGCGCGCGGCAGGGCCACGGCGTAGGCCGTCACGATCTGTTCGGCCTCGGCTTGGCGCCGGGTGACGATGGCGGCGGGCTTGCGCCACATCAGGATCGCGTCGCGGGCGCCGGCTAGGTCGCCGGCATTGACGCGCTTCAGGAAGGTGGAGCCGAGGAATCCCGCGATGCCGATGTTGTAGCAGACGCTCACCAGGGCATCGAACACGTGCTGCGGCACCGGCACCTTCAGGCCCCGGTTCACCGCCGCGACGTAGCGGGCGACGGTGACGGCGAACAGCCGGTCGCACTCGGCCGACGTGATGGTCATGCCGGGCGTGACCGTGCGGCCCGCCACGGTGGTGACGCCGATGCCGATGGTCCAGACGCCCACCGAATCGCGGTAGGCTTTGAGCCGTCGCCCCTCGCGGGCGATGAGCACGGCTTCGCCGATGGATGAGAGGTCCATGGTCGTCTCCGGAGTATCAGGGGGATGGTGTCGGGCTCGGGCCGGGCGGCGCGGCGAGGACGGCAAGGGCCGTGAGGATGCGGGGCAGGGTCGCCGGGCTCACGGTCCCGTCCGGCCGATCTCCCACCAGTAGTCGCCGCGCCACTCCAGGGTGATGCGAGACCGGCCGTCGGCCGTCGTCAGCGGCTTGGCGAGGTAGATCGCACCCGTGCCTTTGCCGCTTTGTAAGTCGTTGATCGTCGTCCCCCCTTGCGCCAGCAGCAGCGTGACACGGCGGCCGATATAGGTCGGCGTGATGAGGTTGATGGTGCCGGCCGTGTTGATGGTGAAGGTCTCACCCTTGTCCGGCGGGGACAGGGTCACGGCGGCATCGAGGTTGGGGGCGCCGGCATCGAGGTTCGTGATGTCCTTGACCACTTTGTTGCTGTTCACGCTCCCCACGAGGCCGGTGAGCGGCTGGCCGGTGATGGCCGTGTAATCCAGGGCTCGGATGACGTGGCCAGCCGTGTCGGGGCTGTTATCGAAGATCGCCCGCTGGAACTGACTGACTTTGTTGCGGCTGTACCGACCTTTTCGGGCGGTTGCTCCAATAACAATCCCGGTTTCGGCACTAGAATCGTAGCCGACCAGTTCCATGTCCTCCACAGTGTTGACTGTTCCTTCATCGAGGATGCCGTAACCGGCTCCGGATATACCGATTTGGATCTGCCGCACAAAGTTTCCTTGGCTATCCGGATCAAGACGAATCGCGGGAAAGGTCGTTCCCTTCCCCGTGCTCCAAGATGAAGGGCCTGCAATATGAGAGGCCGCTGTCGCGTCCATCCGCACAATCCCCGACGGGTCTTTGCCACTTTCAATGTTCGGATTAAACACAAGGTTCAGCGTATTGTTGGTACGATTGGCGATAGTGCCCTTAAAATAAATCGCATAACCCTTATGGCTTGCGACTTTAGGGCCAAGGAACCAGATCGCCTGAAAATTGTCCGCAAATTCAAAAACACCTTCGTTAGCAGGATTAGTCGATACGCTATTAGACCCGACGACATACCAAAGGTCATACACGTGGTCGATCGTAAGCCCGTCCAAGGAACCGGCCGTTCCGCTTCCGCCGGGCTCTGCGTAGACAGCACGCTCGCGCACACTGTCTACATCAACATCACGGCTTATCATCGATGATGCGTTTTTCAATTCGAGAACACGCCAGATTTTATTCTCGCAAAACGCGCGGATATGGCTGAAACCCCACTTATAAACGTTCTGAAGCCTCAGAATTGCACCACTAGATGAAACCTTTTCCTTTGTGAATAAACACTCTTCAAGATAGAAATTATACGACATCGAAGAGGTGTTGCCGACCAGGAAAAAGTAATCATTATCCCCAAGAAGACGTATTTCTGTCGTCTTACGGCCAGCACATGCAATACTCATGTTTGCGTTCGGCAGCGTTGCCGTGTGCTTGAATGTGTATTGCGTGCCGGCGGGAAGAAACAGTTCAGTGACACCAGCCGCAGCAGCTCGCTCGATCGCCAGGGCGTAGTCTCCGTCGTCGCTCGGCTGAACATAATCGAGGATCGACTTCTGATCTCCGAGGTTCGAGGCCAAAGAGCGAACATTGCCGCTCGGCAGGAGAACCCCCAAGTCCGACCCGTCGCCCTGCTCGACCGCCTTGCGGCCGGAGGGCAGCGCATTGAGCAGCGAGCCGTAGCCGAGCGTCCCGTCGGGGTTCTTGAAGATCAGGCGCTTGTCGGCGCGGTTGATGGCGATCTCGGCGTCGCCGAGGGCGGGCGGCGCGAGTCCCGGAACGGTCGAGGATTGGAGATCGAACGCGGCCGACGGCGCGGCGGAGGCGATCAGCAGGACCGCGAATGCGAGGAGACGGTTCGGCATGGGGAGCGTCCGTTCAAAAGGTGCCGGGGTCGAAGGCATCGGTAATGTCGCCGCCCCGGTTCATCCAGAGGGAGGCGCGGTTCTTCGTGGTGTTCAACGAGAGGGTGTTTGCCCACCGGCAGCTGTAGCGCGCAAAATCGAATGGAACGGCGCGCAGGATCGAATGTCATCACCTGGGCGGCCTACCGCGAGCCCTTGAAGGGGGCTTGAACCTTCCACGACAGGCTGGCGGCTCGCTACCAAGTCGCGAGCGCCGAGCGCTTCCACGTGTTCGCCGCAACGCAGACGTAGATGTAGTCGCTGTCCCACGAGTGAGCGCCTGCCGCGCAGGCAGCCGTCGCCGAGGCGGGCGTCCGACTCGTGGCGATGTTCGTGTCGCTGCCGCTGGCCCTCATACCGCTGCCGACACCGCTGGGCGCCGAGAACAGCGTCACGCCATTGGCGTCCGGCCCGGTCGGGCGCGACCGTGCGGCCCGCCACGGTGGTGACGCCGATGCCGATGGTCCAGACGCCCACCGAATCGCTGTAGGCTTTGAGCCGTCGCCCCTCGCGGGCGATGAGCACGGCTGCGCCGATGGATGAGAGGTCCATGGTGGTCTCCGGACTGTCAGGGGTGTCTCAGGCGCGGGCCGGGCGGCGCGGCGAGCGGGCTACGGCGGCGCGATGGTCGTCAGCGTTCCGGAGGAGCCCCGATACTTCAGCGCGCCACCCTCGACGCACAGGACACCGCCGCCGGTCGGCGCCGCCGTGGCGCATGTGCCGTTCGGCATGAGGATCGACTTGGTGGCACCCTGGCGGTCCGTGAACCCGGCAACGCCGAGGTTTTGGTTGGCATCGAGCGAGATGACCTCGCCCACGCCGCCGGCTATCACGCGGAAGCGGTCTCCAGCGTCCACGCTCTGAAGTTGGAACTCCCGGTTGGCATTGGGCAGGCTTACGACGCCCTGGACCGGCATCGTGAGCCGGTCAGACCGAAGCGTGGGTCCGTTCGGAATATCCAGACGGGTGAACGAGGCGGTCCCCGCTTTGTCGATGCGGGCGAGATAGGTGGTGCCGTCTACGGACAACCATCGAAGCGCATCGCCCGCACCGCCTGCAAAGCCCTGGACAAGGGCTTGTTCAATGCGGATGTTTTGAGCAGCAAGAAATCCGTAATTCAATGGCGCGTAGCCGAACCCGCCATAGTTGTTGGTCCCGAGGTAGTAACCGTAATCGACGGGCTTTGCGGCGCTCGTCGTGTCGATGTTCATCTGGAACCCGGCAGTCAATCCGGCGCCGGGCCGTGTGGTGACGCCTCCCTTGTAGGCAAGGGCGTTGCCGCCGGTATTGTCGGTCCCGATGGTGACGCGCGAATACGAGCCCGCCACGGTGCCGGGGCCGTTATTCGTGATGTTGCCGATGTGGAAGTAGGCGTTCGAGCCCGGAACGCCCGGTGCGTCGGCGCGTCCGCCGTTGACGATCAGGTCGTAATCCAGCCACGAGACCTTTGAGCCGCCGGTCTGCTGGATCGTCTGGCGCCATCCCATGTAATCGAACTGCTTGTTCGCCGGCATCGTGAACGTGGTCGGCGTGTCGACGCTTCCGCCGCTGTCGAAGATGATGCCGCGACCGAGCACGCCGGCCGCCTCGGAAAACAGGGGAGCTTTGAGGGTCTGGATCGTCAGGGCGTCAGGAGTGCCGATGTACTTGCCGCCCTGGTATCGCCCGATCTTGAGATCGTCGGACAGGCGCACGTCGCCGTTGTCCTTGATGCGCGGGGCCGGCAGCACGCGATCGAGGGCGAGCACGGGACCGGCCTGGAGGAGCGCCAGGGCCGTTGCGAGGATGCGAAGCGTCTTCATCGGGCGATGATCCACACGTTGGCGGCGCCTCGGCGGAAGCCAAGGCCCTGATAGGCGTCGGTGATCTGGATGGCGACTTGGCCAGCGATGGTGTCGTTCGTGCCGGCACCGGTCGTGACGGTGATGGGGCGATCCACGGAGCACTGGCCCGACTCGTCCGCGATGAACAGCACTTGACCGATGGGATAGAGATCCACATCGGGCAGCGTGACCGTGCGCGCGGCAGTCAGGACCGCAAAGCCGATTTGCACGTCGGTGACGAGGGCTTGGTAATCGGCATCGGGCGCCGGAGTATGGCCGATGGCCGCTTTCCCCCCCAGGGCGACGGTGAGGCCGGGCACGTCCTGATAGCGCGCCACC
>NZ_FOPM01000072.1 GCF_900113485.1 Methylobacterium gossipiicola | reverse complement strand
TGGCCTGCTGCCGGTTTCACGGACACCCGATTTAGGTGTGATGATGAAGCCGGAGGTGCTCCATGCAGCGTCGCAAGTTCGGACGTGAGTTCAAGACCGAGGCGGTGCGACTGGTTCGGGAACGCGGTGTCAGTGTCGCGCAGGCCGCGCGCGATCTCGATGTTCACGAGACGATGCTGCACCGATGGGTGAAACAGGCGGCGGCCGATCCGCAGCACGCCTTTCCCGGTCAGGGGCAGATGAAGCCCGAGCAGATCGAGATCGACCGGCTGCGCAAGGAGGTCGCTCGTTTGAAGGCGGAGCGTGATATCCTAAAAAAGGCCGCCGCCTACTTTGCGAGGGACGCGATATGAAGTTCGCGTTCATCGCAAAGCATCGCGCTGTCTGGCCGGTTGCCTGGATGTGCGCTGCGCTGGGCGTGTCGCGCTCCGGCTTCCACGCTTGGCTCACCCGGCAGCCCAGCCAACGCACACGGGACGACGACGCCATCCTGGTCAAGGCCCGCGCGAGCTTCGTGGCCAGCGACCGCACCTACGGCGCAAGGCGCGTCTGGCATGACGTGTTGGCCGAGGGCGTCTCGTGCGGGCTGCACCGCATCGAGCGGATCATGCGCGAGAACGCCCTACGGGCACGGCCACGCCGACGTGGCCTGCCGAAGGACGAGGGAGAGCGGGCGACCGCCTCGCCCAATCTTCTGGATCGGCGGTTTGCGGCCGACGCCCCGAATCGGAAGTGGATCGCCGACTTCACGTATATCTGGACCGCCGAGGGCTGGCTCTATGTCGCCGCCGTCATCGATCTGTTCTCGCGCCGTGTCGTGGGCTGGTCGATGCAAACCAGCATGACGGCTCAACTCGTCACGGATGCGCTCGTCATGGCGATCTGGCGCAGGGGCAAGCCGGATGCCTTGCTGCATCACTCGGACCAGGGCTCGCAATACACGAGTGAAGCCTTCCAGCGCCTGATGGTCGATCACGGGGTGACCTGCTCGATGAGCCGGTCGGGCAACGTGTGGGACAACGCCGCGATGGAGAGCTTTTTCTCATCGCTGAAGACCGAGCGCACGGCCCGACGGACCTATCGCACGCGGGACGAGGCTCGGGCGGATGTGTTCGACTACATCGAGCGCTTCTACAACCCGGCACGGCGGCACTCGACCTTAGGCTATCTCAGCCCTGTCGAGTTCGAAAACCGTGCCCAGTTAGCTTAGGATGGTGTCCACCAAACCGGCAGCTGGCCA
>NZ_FOPM01000018.1 GCF_900113485.1 Methylobacterium gossipiicola | reverse complement strand
CCGTCGCGCGCCACCACCTGCTCGGGGATGGTGGCGGCCTTGGAACCGGCGGAGAAGCGGTCGGCGGAGAGCGGCCCGGAGAACAGGCCGCCGGACCCGGCCTCCCAGACGGAGACGGCGACGTAGTCGCCGATCCCGATGACGGGCTCCATGGACGGGCGGTGATCGCCGAAGGAGGCGAGCAGGCTGTCGAGGGGCCGTCCGCGCAGGGCCTCGACGGTGGCGGCGGTGAGATCGATGATCTCGTAGCGCGCGAAGGTACCCTCGCTCGTCGACACGTCCGCCCCGTCCACGATGGCGCCCGTCGTCGGGCCGGCGCCCGGAAGGATCGAGGAGCAGCCCGACACCGCCAGGGCGGTGCAGAGGGCCAGGGGTAGAACGCGCATGCAGGATCGCCTGTCGGTTTCTCTCGCCTGCTGCCTAGACCATCCCCATCGCCCTGTCCGTGGCGAGGCGGTCACAGTCCCGTTGGGACCGGCCGGACCGTGCCGTCATCCCCGCTGTGCACCGGCTCCCGCCTGTTCGATCTGGACATTCGGGACGCTTGTGGCGGCACGCGCGATGTGCCCACCTGTCGGCGGCCCTTCAGACCTCGATCCCCCGAGGCCACGGGCAGCGTGTGCCATGCTCCCTCTCGATTACACACCTCCGGGCCTCGCCGAAGCGATTCCGGGGGCGGTCCGAAGGCGTCAGATCTTCTATATCCCGGGCTACGATCCGGAGGGGCGCACCCGCTACCGGATGCTGTTCGTGCGCGAAGTCTCGCGCTGGGCCAAGCGATTCGGATTGCCCAAGCCCCGGATCGGACCCGCCACGCTCAGCCCGGATGGCCGCGTGCAGGGCTGGAGCGTGGCCGCCGAGCCCGCCTGGGGGGCCGCGCGGACCGACTACGACGTGCTGCTGTGGGACGACCTCGTGGTCCGCGACTTCGCCCGCTCGCGCTTCGTCAGCGCCGGACTCCTCGTGCTCGGCACCCTGCAGGTGATCGTCACCGGCCTCATGGTGCGGTTCTACCGGCTCAATTGGAAGTACGGCAACGTCATCCTCTACCCGTTCGTCCTGCTCTTGATCCTGGGCCTCGGCACGGCGTTCATCGCGGGCCTGGTGCACGCCCATCTCGGCGACGGGTTCGGGCACAGCCTGGGCTGGCCGCTCTGGGCGACGGTGCCCCTCGGGCTCCTCGTGGGCCTCGGCTGGATCAAGGCCATCGAGGCGCTCCTCAACCGCGTCTTCTTCTGGCAGCTCCTCAACGACTGGGTGTTCAACTGGCAGCACGGCCAGGGCTGGCGGCCGGACTACGCGGCGCGCCTCGACGCCTTCGCAGACCATGTCCTCGCGCGCCTCGCCGCCCTCGCGGCCGAGGGCGCCTCCATCGATGAGGTGATGCTCGTGGGCCACTCCTCCGGCGCCATGACGGCGGTGGAGGTCGCCGCGCGGGTGCTGGCGCGCGATCCGACCCTCGGGACGGGCGCGGCGAATTTCGCCCTCGTCACCCTCGGCTCGGGCCTCCCCCTCGTGGCGCTCCAGCCCCGCGCGACCCGCCTGCGCGCCGAGATCGCCGCGCTCTGCACCAGCCATCGCGTCGTCTGGGTCGATTACCAGGCGCCGCAGGACTGGATGAACTTTCCCGGCTTCAATCCCCTGCAGGAACTGGATTTCGCGCTGGGCGACCGCCCCGCCACCAATCCCCTGATCCGTTCGGCGCGGTTTCGCGACATCATCAGCCCGGAGACCTATCACCGGGTCCGCTGGCGGCCGTTCCGGATGCACTTCCAGTTCCTGATGGCGAACGACCGGCATGGGGCCTATGACTTCTTCGCCATGACCCTCGGCCCCCAGCGCCTGCGCGAACGGGTCCTGACTCCTCGCCATCCGTCCGCCGCCGCGCCCGACGCGCCGGCGCCGTTGGACCCCGAGACCGCGGCATGACCGGATTTCCCGAGCCCCAGTTCGCCCCGGCCGCCCCGGGCGCCCCCACCGTGGTCGTGGTGATGGGCGTGTCGGGCTCCGGTAAGAGCACCGTCGCGGCCTGCCTCGCCGAACGCCTCGGCTGGGCCTTCGTCGACGGGGACAGCTTCCACAGCGCCGCCCACATCGCCAAGATGCGGGCGGGCCATCCCCTGGACGACGACGACCGCGCCCCCTGGCTCGCCGCCATCGCGGCCTGGATCGACCTGCGGCTCCAGGCGCGCGAGCCGGGAATCGTGGTCTGCTCGGCCCTGCGGCGCGCCTATCGCGACGCGCTCGTGCGCGGACGCCCCGAGGTTCGCATCGCCTATCTCCACGGCGACCGCGCCCTGATCGAGGCCCGGCTCGCCGCGCGGCGCGGGCACTTCATGCCGGCCAGCCTCCTCGATACCCAATTCGCCATCCTCGAGCCTCCGACGGCGGAGGAGGGGGCCGTCACCGTCTCCGTCGACGCGCCCGCCGAAACCGTGGCGGCAACGATCGCCGCCCGTTTGGGATTGAGGGAGGCCAAGCCAGAATAGAGCAAGCCAGAATAGAGACGGGCCGCCATGAATCCCTCCGCCCCGCCCATCGCCCTCGTCATCTCCGATGTCGACGGCACCCTGGTGACCACGGACAAGCGCCTGACGGACGCGACCCGCGCGGCCGTGCGGCGCTTGGGACAAGCCGGCATCGGCTTCACCATCGCGTCGAGCCGCCCGCCCATGGGGCTCGGCTCCCTCGTGGCGGACCTCGACCTGCGCCTGCCGCTGGGGGCCTTTAACGGCAGCACCATCGTGGCGCCCGACCTCACGGTCCTGTCCGAAACCCTGATCCCCGGCGCCGTGGCGCGGGAGGCGGCGACCCGGCTCGCGCAAGCCCGCCTCGACGTCTGGGTGTTCGCCGACGGCGCCTGGAACCTGACCGACCCGCACGGCCCCTATACCGACCTCGAACGCAGAACCCTCGGGGCCGAACCCACCCCCGTCGCCAGCCTCGATCCGCTCCTGGACCGGGCCGCCAAGATCGTCGGCGTCAGCGGCGATGCCGGGTACCTCGCCGCCTGCGAAGCAAGTCTCGCGGCGGCCCTGGGGGAGGGGGCCGATGTCCACCGCTCGCAGGCCTACTACCTCGACGTCACCCCGGCCGGCGCCGGCAAGGGCGGCTTCGTCGAGGCCATGAGCCGCCGCCTCGGGATCGACCGGAGCCGGATCGCCACCCTGGGAGACGCGGGCAACGACGTGCCGATGTTCGCGCGAGCCGGCCTGTCCATCGCCATGGGGAACGCCGCGCCGCACGTGAAGGCGGCGGCCGGCGCCGTGACGGTGAGCAACGACGCGGACGGCTTCGCCCACGCCATCGACGAATTCGTTTTGCACAGCCGATCCGCCTGACCGTCCACGGCCGGCGGGCGGGCCTCACGGCCTTGCGGTGCTTAACAAATCCGTCCCGGGGGCGGAATTTATGTTTCTCAAGTGTGTATCCCGTGCGCCACAGCACATGGGGAAAGCAGAGTTGGCTCGCCCCAATCGCGGCGACAAGCCGCTTTCCAGCCTCATTTGGCCCCGACCTTGGCCGCTCAGAACAAGGACGATCCGGGTCACCGCATGCACCAGCGCCTCTTGCTCCTCGCCGTCGCCGCGTTGGCCGTTCCGGCTCAGATCCTGCCCACCCCGGCCTGCGCCCAGGGCAAGACGGCCGCGCGGGACAACATCGACGCGCTGATCGAGGCGCAGGCCCGCGCCGCCGGCGTCCCGGCGAGCTTCGTCCACGCGGTGGTGAAGCGCGAAAGCAACTACAATCCCAACGCCAAGGGCGGCAGCGCGCTGGGCCTCATGCAGATCAAGCACGCCACGGCGCGCGGCCTCGGCTATCAGGGCGACGCGGCCGGGTTGTTCGATCCGGCGGTGAACCTGCGCTACGGCATCGCCTACCTCGCGGGCGCCTACAAGACCGCCAAGGGCGACCTCGCCCGTGCCTACGGCTATTACAACCGTGGCTATTATTACGCCGCCAAGCGTCTCGGCATCGAGACCGAGGCCCCCGAGGACGTGACCACCGTGGCCTCCGGTGCGAAATCCGGCGCCAGCTTCACCAGCGCCTTCGATCGATCCGCATCCGCCGCCCCCAACGTCGCCGCCGCCAACACCGCCCTGGCCTATGCCCCGAGCCCGGCGGCGAACGCCGTCCCGACGGAGAGCGTCGAGGTTCCGCTGCCACCGCGCCGGCCCGCCTCCCTCTCGGAGGCCGCCGCGCCGACCGCGATGGCGAGCCTCGATCCGTCCCCCGTCTCGATGACGCCCCTCGCGCCGGTGCCGACGACGGCCGTTTCGCTGACGACGCCGACCTCCATGGACCCCGCCCCGAGCGAGCGGGTTGCCGTGCCGCTGCCCCCGCGCCGACCCTCTTCCGTCCTGCTCGCCTCCGTTGGACGCCTCCCCGTCGCGAGGAAGACCGGCGTCGCGCCGATCCTCGAAGCCTCGGCGCTTCCCGCCGCACAGTAACCCTTTCGAAACCGCCTCCGCCCCCCCAACCCGCTGGGCAGCGGGCGCTGCGAACCCTCGTCCCGCCCATGGGCGAGACCATCGCCCCCTGCACAAAAGTGCGGCACGACCCGCTTTTCCCCAGCAGCCATGCGGGAGACGCTTGCGCTCACCCTTCCGCGACCTCACATGCCGCATTGCAGCGTGTTCCGCGCCGGACCAATACCGGAAGAGTGGCGTGCTCAATTGAATACGATTGAGCTATGTCTCCTTGGACGCGATAGGATACGGGTCTTTCGATCCCGAGGATCGGTCGATTCGTCACCTGTCGCGTGATGATGGCGTTGTTTTCGCGCGTTGGCCGCGAGCGACGGCAAGTTTGAAATCAAGGGCTGCGCGGGCTTTCGGCCTGCCAGCATATCAGGAAGACGGACGACGGCATGGCCGGCGCGGTAGAAGAAGAATCGATCTTCCTGACGGAACTCGGCCGGCGGGTCCGGCACGCCCGCACGCTGCGTGGGCTCTCGCGCAAGCTCCTGTCACAGACCTCCGGTCTGTCGGAACGCTACATCGCGCAGCTCGAGAGCGGCCAGGGCAATGTCTCCATCATCCTCCTGCGTCGGGTCGCCAACGCCATGGGCGTACGCCTCGACGACCTCATCGCCGGCGAGAGCATGGCCCCCGACTGGCCCCTGGTCCGCGATCTCCTGGGACAAGCCTCGGCCGAACAGATCGCCCTCGCCAAGGGTATCCTGTCGGGCCAAGCCCCGGCGCGCGGCGAAGCCCCGCAGCCGCGCGTCGCCGTCGTCGGCCTGCGCGGCGCTGGAAAATCGACCCTCGGCCGCCGGGTGGCCGAGCGCCTCGGCTGGACCTTCGTCGAACTGAACGCCGAGATCGAGCGCGAGAACGCCCTCTCGGTCAAGGAGATCTTCGCGATCTACGGACAGGAGGGCTATCGCCGCCTGGAGCAGGTGGCCCTGCGTCGCCTCACGGAGCATCCCGGCCCGCTCATCCTGGCGACGAGCGGCGGCATCGTCGCCGAGCCCCTGACCTACGACCTGCTGTTGCAGGCCTTCTTCACGATCTGGCTCAGGGCGCGGCCCGAGGAACACATGCAGCGCGTGCGCGATCAAGGCGACCTCGCCACCACGGGCGACCATCCCTCCGCCATGCAGGAATTGCGGGCCGTGCTCGCGAGCCGCGAGCCGCTCTACGCCCGGGCCTCCTCGGTGGTCGACACGTCGGATGTTCCCGTCGAGACGATGGTCGATCGTCTCGCGGCCGCCATCGAGGCGCGCTTCGGCGCCCTCCCGGCGATGCGTCACGCCTGAAGTGTCACGGGCCGCCCTTGATCGGCACCCGGTCGAACCACACCCTAAGGTGGGACACGAAGAGACGTTCTCCCAGCGGCCCGGCAGGCGCGGCCCCTGACCTCCGGGGGCGATCGCTCGTAGACGATCATACGCCCGACGCGTCGCCGAGGCCTTGAATGTGCGAGGAGGAGATCATGTCCGTCCGTTCTTCCCCGACCCGCCCGAGCGACCGGAACACGATTCCGACCCTCGATCCGATCTGGTCCCGCTTGCGCGCGGAGGCCGAGGCCCTCGTCCGCGCGGAACCGCAGCTCGCCTCGTTCATCGTGGCGACCATCCTGAACCATCCCACTCTCGAAGGGGCCGTGGCCCACCGGGTGGCTTCGCGCCTCGGTCACGCGTCCCTGCAGGCCGAACTCGTGGCCCACGGCTTCCACGAGGCCATCGCCGACGACCCGCGCCTCGGCGAAATCTTCCGGGCCGATATCGGCGCCATCCTCGACCGCGACCCGGCCACGACCCGGGCCATCGAGCCGGTGCTGTACTTCAAGGGTTTCCACGCCCTTCAGGCCCATCGCCTCGCCCATTGGTACTGGACCCACGACCGGCGTGACCTCGCCCTCTATCTCCAGAGCCGGTCGTCCGAGGTCTTCCAGACGGACATCCATCCGGCGGCCCAGATCGGCCGGGGCGTGTTCCTCGATCACGCCACCGGCCTCGTGGTCGGTTCCACGGCGGTGATCGACGACGACGTGTCGATCCTGCACGCAGTGACCCTCGGCGGCACCGGCAAGCAGCGGGGCGACCGCCATCCGAAGATCCGCCGGGGCGTGATGATCGGGGCCGGCGCCAAGATTCTCGGCAACATCGAGGTGGGCGAATGCGCCCGCGTCGCCGCCGGTTCGGTGGTGTTGCGGGCCGTCCCGCCCCACACCACGGTGGTGGGCGTGCCCGCCCGCGTCGTCGGCACCGCCGGCTGCGCCGAGCCGTCCCGCGCCATGGACCAATTGCTCGGTCTCGACGCGTTCATTCACATCGCCGAAGGCATTTGAAGCGGGTCGGTCCCGGCGCTTGCCCACGCCCCGGCGGCATGGCAAGCGGTCCCGGACTCGAGCCCGCGACCGTCACCGGGCGCAGGCCGATCCGACCCCGAACGCGAGAGGCGATCAGCGTGACCAAGACCGACATCACCAAGGTACAGGACTACCTTCGCCGGACCTTCGCGAACACCAACATCCGTCTCGTGCCCCGCCCCAAGAAGGACGATTCGGCCGAGGTCTACATCGGAGAGGAGTTTTTGGGCGTGGTGTCCGTGGACGACGAGGACGGCGACCGTTCGTTCAACTTCGCCATGGCGATCCTCGACATCGACCTCGAGGACTGAGTCCACGCGCGTTCCGCACGGGCGATCACCGATGGCCCGTGCACAGGCTTAACCCTAACGCGGGGAAAGCCTTAACGTTTCGTAAACGACAGGGCACAGTGCGCTCCAAGGCTTCTTCAAGCGTGGAGCGTTCGCGTGATGACACTCACCCCCTCGGCCCTCGAATCCCTCCAGACCCTGTGCATCGGCCTCGCCCTGTCGGGCCTCCTCGCCAGCGCGTTCGAACTGTTCACCGCGCGGCGTGCGAGCTTCAGCCTGCTCGAGCGCGGCGGCGTCACCGCCGTGGCGGCCCTGCCGATGCTGGCCTTCGGCGCCCCCTTCATCATCCTCCGCAACACCCTGCGCGGACGCCGTTTCGAGCGTCGGCCGATCCCGTTCGTGATGATCGCCACGATGATCGCCTGCGGCTGGAGCCTGATGTCGGGCCGCGTCGCCCTCGACCTCGCCCACATGATCGCGGGGGCGTGAAGGCCATCCCCCGGCTCCGTATCGCCTGGTCCCGAACGCCGAGCCGGCCGCGGGACCTCGCGACGGGCTTCAGCGGTTGGCCGTCGCCACCGGGGACTCGCCGCCGTTGAGGGTCACCCAGGCGAGACCGTCCTGGCCTTCGCGCTTGATGAAACTGTAGCCCGTCCCCTGCGCGGACAGGATCGCGTCGGTCTTGTTGTCGAGGATGAGGTCGCCGCGATCCGTGCGGACCATGAGAACCGCATGGCCCTCGCCGAGGTCGTCGATCACCACGGTCATCCGCAGGGCGCGCCGGGGCAGGCCCCGCGCCACCAGCATCCGCCGCTTGAGAAGCTGAAAATCCTCGCAATCGCCCGTCCCGTCGTCGGGAAAGTCCCACCGGTCGACCACGCCCCAATGGGCCATATCCGTGATCGGCCGGATGCGCGCATTGACCCGATGGTTGACGCTGTCCAGCATCGCGCGGATGGACGGCGTCAAGGCGATGCGCGCCGGCTCGCGGACATTGACGGCGCATTCGCCCGGATGGCGCGCGCAGAAATCGGTCCAGGCGGCCACCGGCCGGGCTTCGGTTCCCGCCCGCAGGGCAGGGGCCTCGGGCAACGCCGCCGTGGAATGGGCCTGCACGGGACGGGCCTGCGTGCCGACCCCGCCACACAGCAGGATCGCCCCGGTGAAGGCGAGGCGACCGGCGCGGCTCAAGCGCGCGCGGAGAACGCGCCGCCTGCCGAATGCCGATGTGCCGAGCCTCTGCAGAATCGCGTGCCGCATTCGGGTCGCCCTGCCGTCCATTGCTGACGCGGCAAAGTTGGCACGGTAGCGCCCGGCGCTCAATCGGAAAGTTAAACCCTTTTTAACGCACCTGATCGGGCCCGGTTCCACCTCGGAGCGGACAATTTCGGCATTCGGAGTCGAGCCCGATCTCAGCGGTTGGCCGTGGTGGTCGGGGAGGTGACGCCGCCGAGGGAGACCCACGCCACGGCATCGGTGCCTTCGCGCTTGATGAAGACGTAGCCGGTCCGGTGCCAGGGCAGGACATGGCTGGTCTTGTTGTCGAGGATGAAGTCGCCCCGATCCGTGATCAGAGTCAGCACGGCGTGACCCTCGCCCTTCTCGTCGATGACGACCGTCATCCGCATGGCCCGGCGCGGCAGGCCAGATTCGGCTAGGAGCTTGCGCTTGAGGAGCTGGAAATCCTCGCAATCGCCCGAACCGTCCTCGGCGAGGTCCCAGCGGTCCGCCGACCCCCAATGATCGAGATCGGTCACCGGCTTGATCCGGGTGTTCACCCGGTTGTTCACGGACACGATGAGGTTCCAGGTGGCCGGCGTGAGGACGATCCGCGCCGCTTCGTTGGCGTTGACGGCGCATTCGGCCGGATAGCGATCACAGAACGTGCTCCAGGCCGCGATGGGGCGAGCCGGCCCGACGGGCGACGCGAGGGTCGCCGGAGCGGGCAGGGCCGCGAGGGTCGTCTGCGCCGTCTGAGCGTTGGGCACAGTCGTCCCGAACGCCGTCGCCAAGAGTGTCAAGGCGCCTACGGCAACCGATTTCATCCCATGCATCGCAACCCCCGTCCTTCGATGCTGTCAGGATGGGGCGCGGGCCACTGCACCGCGCTGAAATCGATCCGCGCAATTTTATCGAATCGGGCCCCATATCCGGCTCATCCGAGACAGCCCCAATCCGCCGCTTCCCCGATCGTTCACAATTGCCCGAGGGGTTTCACGAAACGGAAACCATCGCGGCGCCGCGCCCCCTCCGCCGGGACGATACGCGCGCTTCGCCGGGGCGGCGGAAACGATGAAGGCCCGAAGCGATATCCCGATCCGAAGATCGGAGCATCGCTCCGGGCCTTTTTGAGACCGCAGGTTCTCGATCCGAGGCGGAGCCTCGAATGGGGCCGGGCTAGAGGCGGATTCCCTCGTGGAACAGGTCCGCCGAGATCGGCAGAAGGAAGCTCACGCCGAAACCGCCCTCGAACTGGCGCACCACCCGCCCGGGGGTCCGGCCCACCACGACGATGCTGCCGAGGGCGGGAGCGATGCCGCATTTGATGGCCGCGCCCGACATGGACACGTCGATGAGCAGGGCGGGAATTTCGCGACCGCCGTCGAACCGCAGGGTCACGCCCGGCACGGTGGGCTTGAGACGTTCGTGGGTGCGGCCCTCGGGCAGGCCGAGGCTTTCGCGGTTGGCGAGCCAGGTGAGCTGGGACGCGATCTTCTCACGCTTGCGCGAGGTCGAACTCAGACGCACGGCGAAGCCTTCGGGCACGACGCGCGCGATGACACCCTCCAGCCGCCCGATCTGCTCGAGATAGAGCACCACGCGCTCGTCGATCCGTCCCGCTTCGGCACAGGTGAGGCGCACGCCCCCCGGGGACATGTCCACGGTCTGACACGGAAATTCCCGGCGGTCCGTCAGCATGTATCGGCCCAGCAGCGCGACCTTCACGCGCTGGTGCCGGCGCTTGTCCGTCACACGGATCCCACGGGCGGGTTTCGCCTCGGGGCGGACGAGGTCCTCAAGCATGATCGAACACGGTCCAGCTCTCTGAAAGCCAGGCACGCTAGGCCGCGCTCAGTTACGAAACCCTTCCGCGAATGCGATCGCGCGGCCCCGGGATGCGTCTTCGCTCGCCGGCGAAGTGACTTCCGTCACCTGGGTCGAGGGCGACAATCCCGAGGATCACGGCCGGACCAGCCCAGGCGGAAAATCCGGCCTGTCCCAGGCCCGACCTCAGCCCCGGCCGCCGGGGTGGACGAGAAGATGGCCGCGGCGAAACGGCAGGGCGTCGTTGGCGGGGGCGGGCAGGTCGCGGAAAGAGGTCTCGGCGCCGCCGAGGCGCCGCAGGTCCGGCCCGAGGACGCGCAGGGACGTGGTGCTCAAGCGGGTGACCGGCCGCAGGCCGAGCCAATGCGGCACCACGTGGGGGCTCAAGGCCCCGAGGATGCGCGTCTGGGTCTGGCCCCGGTGGCGCAGGGGCAGGAGGATGAGTTCGAGGTCGATGGTCTCGTTCCGGGCCGTCGTTCCCGTCAGCCCGGCCACCACTCCGAGGGTATCCACGGCCACGGTCTCGACGAGACGCCACGGATCGGCATCCGGGGCCCCCCAGAGGTCGGCGAACGCGTTGGTGCGCAGTTCGCGGCCGAACAGGGCACAGACGCGGGTGCCGGCAAGCCGGATCGCCGCGCTGCTGGCGGGCACATCGACTTCGAGGATCAGGCTGTCGGCCAGGAGGTTGCGGATGGCGCCGGGCTCGACCTCTCTGCGGTCGGGCGCGGCCCGCCCCCGGCGGAGACCGTCCCAGTAGGCGTGGAGCAGGCGACTGGTCGGATGCTTCATGATGTCCTGCGGTGGCATGGCCCTGACGGGTCCGGCGCGATGCGTTTCCTTTCGGGACGCGGAGGACCGCGCGCCGAAAGGATTTCGAAAGGCACAGCACACCCTATGCCGCCTGCGAAACGGGCGCGCGCTTAACCTTTGTTTAAGGTTAATGTCTTTAAGGTTAATACGGTCTGCGTGCTCGGGCCGGAACTTTCGCCGGACCGGGGCTTGCCGCATCCGCGAAAGCCCCGACATGGTGGCGCCATGGATGCCATGCCCGATCTGCCGCCTCAGAACCGCGTCCCGATGTTCAACATGCCGGGCGTCGTCACCGCGTCCATCGCGGTGCTGCTGGCGATCCACGCCCTGCGTGACTTCGTTCTGCCCGACGAGTGGGACATCTGGACCCTCATCCACCTCGCCCTGATCCCCGGGCGCTGGACCGTGGCCATCGATCCGTCGCGGATCGCGGACCTCCTGAAGGCGGCGGGCGCGGCGGGCGATCCCGACCTCGTCGGCGCGCGTCAGGCTTTCGCCCGCTACATCGCGGCCGAACCGTCCGCCAGCCCCTGGACCTTCGCGACCTACGCGCTCCTGCACGGCTCGTGGACCCATGTGATCTTCAACACCGTGTGGCTCGCCGCCTTCGGCTCGCCCGTGGCGCGCCGCTACGGCGCCCTGCGCTATGGAATCCTCGCGCTGGCGGGCGCCGTCGCGGGTGGCGCCCTGCATGTGATCCTCGATCCCTTGAGTACCGCGCCCCTCATCGGCGCGTCCGCGGGGGTTTCGGCCCTGATGGCGGCGGCGGCCCGCTTCGTCTTCCAGCCGCCGCCGGCCTATCGGCCCGCTCAGCCCTGGCAGTTGCCCCCGCCCCAGCGCCTGCAGACGATTCCGGAATTGCTGCGCAACCGCACGGCGGTGATATTCCTCACCATCTGGCTGGTGACCAACTTCCTGTTCGGCGTGATCTCGCTGCCGCTCGGCGCGGAGGCGACGGCGGTGGCCTGGGACGCCCATCTCGGCGGCTTCCTCATCGGCTTCTTCCTGCTGCCGTTGCTCGACCGGCACCGGGGCTGACGCGGGCGGGGACGCCGCCCACGCCGAATCATGGTTGACGCATCCCCGCTTGCCAGGACGTCGCGACGGCCACACTATCGCCACAGACGGCTTCGGAGCCGAAGGAGGCTGGACCGTTCGACCTCAAGAACCGCGAGCCGGGACCAACCCAGCCGCAGCTCAAGCGCGCATCAGGAAGGGAACACGCCATGACCGTCGCCCGTATCCTCGCCGAAAAAGGCCGCTCCGTCGTCACCGTGGAGCCGCAGCGGACCCTCGACGAGGCGATCCATCTCCTCGCCGAGAAACGCATCGGCGCCGTCGTCGTCAGCGATGCCGAGGGCGCGGTTCTCGGCATCCTGTCCGAGCGCGACATCATGCGGGCGCTGGCCCGCCAGGGGGCGGCCGCCCTCGACGCCCTCGTCTCCGAACACATGACCGCCGACGTCGTCACCTGCGCCCGCGACGCGAGCGTCGAGGATGTGATGCACCTCATGACCGACGGCCGCTTCCGGCACGTCCCCGTGCTGGAGGGCGGGCGGCTCGCCGGGCTCATCTCCATCGGCGACGTGGTCAAGCGCCGGATCGCCGCCGTGGAAGCCGAGCATCAGGCGATGCGTGACTACATCACCATGGCGTAAGTCGGCGGGACTCAGACCCGCGCCGCCGCCGACGCGACGGTGGCGCGGATGGCCGGCAGGGCGGCTTGCGCCGCCTCGCGACCGAGGGCAATCCCTTCCGCCGCGCGGTGAAACTCGAACAGGCCCATCTCGGCGAGACGCGGCGCGATCGTCGCGTCCGGCGGATCGCCCGCGAGGCGCGCCCGCGAGATCTTGTCCTGGGTGATGTTGAACGCGTCGAGCATCACCCGGGCCAAACCGGGGCTCGGCGCACCGGACGGTGGAGAACGCGGATGCGGCGGTTTGGACCGCAGCAGGGTCCATGGCCGGCGCCGGCGTCGCGGGGGGGCGACGAAAACCTCTGCCGCGGGCGCGACCGGGTCGAGGATCACCGGCCCGCCATCCGGGCGCGGATCGCCGTTGAGGTTGATGCAGACCACCACATCCGCCCCGAGGGCGCGGGCCAGGGTGACGGGGACGGGATTGACCAGGGTCCCGTCCATGAGAAGCCGGTCACCGAGCCGCACGGGCGGGAACACTCCCGGCAGGGCGTAGGAGGCCCGCAGGGCATCGACGAGGTTGCCCCGGGTGAGCCAAATTTCCGCGCCGGTCCCGAGGCAGGTGGCGACACTGGCGAAGCGGACGGGCAGGGCCTCGATGCGGCGGTCGGCGAGGTCGCGTTCCAGGCGCCGGCGCAGGCGGGCCCCCGCGATGAGACCCGATCCGAGGCGGAGATCGAGGAGACCGACGACGCGGCGCTTGGTCAGGGACAGGGCGAACGCCTTGAGCAGGCCGAGCTGACCCGCCGCGTAACAGCCCCCGACGACGGCGCCGATGGAGCAGCCCGTGACGACATCGGGATGGAGCCCGGCCTCCTCCAGCACCTCGAGGGCGCCGATATGCGACCAGCCCCGGGCCGAACCACCGCCGAGGGCGAGGCCGATCCGGGGGCGGCGCGGGGCGGGCGCCGCCACGGGCTCGACGGTCCCGGCGCCGATCCGGGCCGCGTCGGATGCCGAACCGTCCCAGGTCATGCGAGGACCGTCATGCGGGGAAAGTCATCCGGAGGCCGGCGTCGGCGAAGCGGCGGGGTGAAGGCGCACTGTTCCCGCCGAGGCTCCGAGCTCGACGCCGCGGTAGAAGCAGTCCCGCCGCCCCGTGTGGCAGCACCCGCCATCGCCGCCGACCGCGACGCGGATCAGCACAGCATCCTGATCGCAATCCACCCGCATCTCGACGACGCGCTGAATCTGCCCGGAGGTGGCCCCCTTGTGCCAGAGTTCACCGCGCGAGCGCGACCAGTACCAAGCCTCGCCCGTCTCCAGGGTGCGGGCGAGGGACTCGGCGTTCATGTGGGCGAGCATGAGCACCTGCCCGTCCGTCGCGTCGACGGCGATGCAGGCGATGAGGCCGTTGGCGTCGAAGCGGGGCGTGAAGACGGTGCCCTCCTCGACCTCGGCCTTTGCCCCCGGAGCGGGAAAGGAGATCGCCACCGCCGTCAGGACTTGTTGCGCACGAGGGTGAGGAAGCGCACCTGCTCGTTCGGATCGTTCCTGAAGGCCCCCCGGAACTGGGTGGTGATGGTCGAGACGCCGGCCTTCTGGACCCCGCGCATGGCCATGCACAGGTGCTCGGCCTCCACCATCACGGCGATGCCGCGCGGCTTCAGGATGCTCTCGATCACGTCGGCGATCTGCGCCGTCATGGTCTCCTGCGTCTGCAGGCGGCGGGCGAAGGTATCGACCACGCGGGCGAGCTTCGACAGGCCGACCACGCCCTTGGTAGGGTAATAGGCGATGTGGGCCAGCCCCATGAACGGCACCATGTGGTGCTCGCAATGGGAGTAGAACGGGATGTCGCGCACGAGGACGATGTCCGAGTAGCCCTCGACCTCCTCGAACACCCGCTCGAGGAGCGCATCGGCATCCTGCTCATAGCCGCCGAACAGCTGGCCATAGGCTTTCGCCACACGGGCGGGTGTGTCGCGCAGGCCCTCGCGGTTCGGGTCATCGCCGGCCCAGCGCAGGAGGGTGCGTACGGCGGCCTCGGCCTCCTCGCGGCTCGGGCGGCCGGTGGCGATGGCATCGGGCACGCGCTTGGCGGAGGCCGGCAGGGGCGCGATCTCCGCCGTCGGTGCGGGGGCGGGCGCGTTGTCGTTGCGCAGGCCGTTCAGGGGCGCGGGCACGGCGGCCGGGCGGGCCGCTTCGGGAATCTTCTGAGCCATCCGCGAATCCTCCGTCTCGGTCAGGCGGTAGGAAAGGGATTTGAGCGCGGCATCCATGGCATCTTCCGCCCGAGCGATCCGGGTCGTCATCGTGTTGCTGTCGGGCTTGGCGTACATCGTCGAACCATTGCCGTCTGGGGCTTCGGCCGGCGGGGACGCCCAGGCCGCAGGCGCGATCCAGGCCGTGGGCGCAGCCCGGATCGACGATCCGCCTCCTCGCGAAACGGCGCGTTGGCGCCTATATCGTCGTTATCGTGCCGCCGCGCAATGCGGGTAGCGCGGATCGGACAACCGAACCGGAAGCCGGCTTCGTACGAACCCGCGCAGGCCGCGAGGACAGCGCTCATGCTCGACGACATCTACAACCGCCGCATTCTCGAACTGGCCGCCGACATTCCCCGGCTCGGGCGCTTGTCCGCCCCGGATGCCAGCGCCACGGCGCATTCCCGCCTGTGTGGATCCACCGTCACGGTGGACCTCTGCGTCGCCGACGGGGTGGTCACGGATTTCGCCCACGACGTGAAGGCCTGCGCGCTCGGCCAGGCCTCGTCCTCCCTCATGGCCCGCCACGTGGTCGGGGCGACGGTGGAAGATCTACGCGGCGTGCGCGAAGCCGTGCGGGCCATGCTGAAGGAGAACGGCCCGGCGCCGGAAGGCGTGTGGGCGGATTTCGCCGTGCTCGAACCGGTGCGCGACTTCAAGGCCCGCCACGCATCGACCCTCCTCACCTTCGATGCCGTGGTGAGCGCCCTCGACCAGGCGGCATCGCGAAAAGCCGCCTGAGCGTGCTGCGGGCCGCCGCCCGAGGGGCGAGTCATGTGGCGATTCGCGCCTACCAGCTCACCCTGTCGGGTCTGATCGGTCGCCAGTGCCGGCACTGGCCGTCCTGCTCGACCTATACCGACGAGGCGATCGGGCGGCACGGCCTCTGGGCCGGCGGCTGGATCGGCGTGTCCCGGATCTGCCGCTGCGGCCCCTTCGGTACCCACGGCATCGATCTTGTGCCCGAGACCCTGCCGGCGCAGGCCCGCTGGTTCCGGCCCTGGCGCTACGGGCGCTGGCGCGGCGTCAACGCGCCACCCTCGCCATTCGCCTGCGAGGGGGTCGAGGCGGATGGCCGCCCTACACACCGATCCAGCGCATCACCACCAGGGTCCCGGTCACCGTAAGCGCCCCGCCGATGCGGGTGGCGATCTGCGCGAAGGGCATCAGGCTCATCCGGTTGGCGGCCGTCAGGATGGCGACGTCGCCGGTGCCGCCCTGGCCGCTGTGGCAGGCGTTCACGATGGCCGTCTCGATGGGATACATCCCGAGCTTGCGCCCGACCACGAACCCCGTCGCCATGAGGGTCACGACGGTCGCCACGATGGTGATGAGGTTCGGGACGGTGAAGGCCGCCACCAGCTTCTCCCAAGGGGTCAGCGACACGCCGACGGCGAAGAGAAGCGGGTAGGTCATGCTGACCTGCACGAACTTGTAGGCGACGAAGCCCCCGGCCTGAAGGCGCGGCGACACGGCGCTGGCGAGCTTGGCCAGCACGGCGAGGAACAGCATCGCCACGGGGGCGGGCAGGCCCGTGAGGTGGTGGGCCATCACGCCGAGGAGATAGAGCGTCACCGCCGTCAGGGCCGCCGCCCCCACGGTGGCGGCGTCCACGGGGATGTCCTCGGCCTTGGCGGCGGCGACGTCGTTGTCCCGATCCGGCTGCAGCCGGCCCTCGCCCGTGAGGTGGGGCCGACGCTTGCCCACGGCGTTGAGGGTGCCGGCGAGGATGATCGCCGTGAGGCTGCCGAGCATCACCGGTGGCAGTACCTGGGCGAACACGTCGCCCTGGCCCTGCCCGAGGATCGCCGCGTAGCCGATGGAGAGGGGGATCGCCCCCTCGCCGACGCCCCCGGCCATGATCGGCACCACGAGGAAGAAGAAGGTGTGGTAGGCGCCGAGCCCCAGGAGCGTGCCGACGAAGGTGCCGACGATCCCGGCCGCCACGGACCCGAGCGCCAGGGGCACGAAGATCTTGAGGAAGCCCTTGATCAGCACCTCGCGATCCATGCCCAGGATGCTGCCGACGATGATGGTGGCGATGTAGAGATAGAGGAAGTTGGTGAACTTCGTGAAATCCGTGATCGCCTTGAAGATCTGCGGCGGGATCAGGCCGTAGAACACCAGGGCGGAGGGGATGAAGGTCGCGAAGATCGCTCCGGCGCCGATGCTGCGCAACACCGGCAGCCGCTTGCCGATCTCGGCACAGGTGAAGCCGCCGAGCACCAGCACGGCGATCATCGTCGGCGCATCCGCGCGAATCTCGCCTTCCTGCGTCAGGATCGCCAGCAGGACCACGAGCACGACGTAGACCGGGAACGGAATGATGCCGATCTTGAAGTCGACGAGACGCCACCAGCCCTGGGGCCAGAACCTGCGCGCGGGCCCCTGCGCGCCCGGCAGATGCGCCGTCGAGGTGATGGCAATGCCCTCTGGGTGCGCCGTCGGTGTGGGGCTCGGCATGGTGTGTCTCCCGGCTGAGCCCTTGTGCCGCGCGGGCCGGACCCCTTGTTGTTCTCGTGGCGTGGATTTTTCCTCGGCCGGAATCGTGCCCGGCGCAGCCTTGCGCCAGCATCAGTCGCGTCGCGCTCACGTTGTCAATTGACGCGACACCACCGTGAAACGTGGTGACGTGACGATCATCCGGACTTGTCAGTCCGGCGCCCGCCCGCTCCAGTCACCGTCGCGGCCGGTTTCGCGTTCCTTCGCACGGCGAATGGGGCTAAACGGCACCGCGCGCTTCGACGCCCCGACCCGAACGAGACCCGCTTACCTGCCGCGTACGCAGGAGTGAGCGCCCAAGGAGCCCCTCGGCCATGCCGATCCTGACCTTCCCCGACGGCAACACCCGCAGCTACGACGAGGCGATCACCGGCCGCGCCATCGTCGAGGGCATCGCCAAGAGTCTCGCCAAGCGCACCGTCGCCATGGCCCTCGACGGTCAGGTGCGCGACCTGTCCGACCTCGTCCAGCACGACGCCCGCATCGAGTTCCTCGACCGCACGGACCCGCGCAGCCTGGAGCTGATCCGGCACGATTGCGCCCACGTGCTGGCCGAGGCCGTGCAGGCGCTGTGGCCGGGCACGCAGGTCACCATCGGCCCGGTGATCGAGAACGGCTTCTACTACGATTTCGCCCGCGACCAGCCGTTCACGCCCGACGACTTCCCCGCCATCGAAGCCAAGATGCGCGAGATCATCGCCCGCGATGCCGCTTTCACCAAGGAGGTCTGGGCCCGCGACGATGTCCGCAAGCTGTTCGCCGAGAAGGGCGAAGCCTACAAGGTCGAGCTCGTCGATGCGATTCCGGCCGGCGAGGACCTGAACATCTACCGCCAGGGCGATTGGTTCGACCTGTGCCGCGGTCCGCACATGACCTCCACGGGCAAGGTCGGCACCGCCTTCAAGCTCATGAAGGTGGCCGGCGCCTATTGGCGGGGCGATTCCAACAACCCGATGCTCACCCGCATCTACGGCACCGCCTGGGCCACGAAGGAGGATCTCGACGCCTACCTCAACCGCCTGGAGGAAGCTGAGCGCCGCGACCACCGCCGCCTGGGCCGCGAAATGGACCTGTTCCACTTCCAGGAGGAGGGGCCGGGCGTCGTGTTCTGGCACGCCAAGGGCTGGACGGTGTTCCAGGAGATCATCGCCTACATGCGCCGGCGCCTGAAGGGCGACTATCAGGAGGTGAACGCCCCGCAGATCCTCGACAAAGTGTTGTGGGAGACCTCGGGCCACTGGGAATGGTACCGCGAGAACATGTTCGCCGCGCAATCCGCCGGGGACGAGGCCGAGGACAAGCGCTGGTTCGCCCTGAAGCCCATGAACTGCCCCGGCCATGTGATGATCTTCAAGCACGGCTTGAAGTCCTACCGTGACCTGCCCCTGCGCATGGCCGAGTTCGGCGTGGTGCACCGCTACGAGCCGTCGGGCGCCATGCACGGCCTGATGCGCGTGCGCGGCTTCACCCAGGACGACGCCCACATCTTCTGCACCGAGGATCAGCTCGCCGACGAGTGCCTGAAGATCAACGACCTCATTCTCTCCACCTACGCCGATTTCGGCTTCGGCGAGATCGTGGTGAAGCTCTCGACCCGGCCCGAGAAGCGTGTCGGCTCCGATGCCCTGTGGGACCATGCCGAGGCCGTGATGACCCGCGTCCTCGCCCAGATCGAGGAAGCGTCGGGCGGCCGGATCAAGACGGCGATCAACCCGGGTGAAGGCGCGTTCTACGGGCCGAAATTCGAGTACGTGCTCCGCGACGCCATCGGCCGCGACTGGCAGTGCGGCACGACCCAGGTGGATTTCAACCTGCCCGAACGCTTCGGCGCCTTCTACGTCGATGCCGAGAGCGGGAAGAAGCCGCCCGTCATGGTTCACCGGGCCATCTGCGGCTCCCTGGAGCGGTTCACCGGCATCCTCATCGAGCATTTCGCCGGGCATTTCCCGCTCTGGCTGGCGCCGGTGCAGGTGGTGGTGGCCACCATCACGGGCGATGCCGACCCGTATGCGCGGGACGTGGTCGCCGCCGCGACCCGCCTCGGCCTGCGCGTCGAGGCCGATCTTCGCAACGAGAAGATCAACTACAAGGTCCGCGAGCACTCGCTGGCCAAGGTGCCCGTGATTCTCGTGGTCGGCCGCAAGGAAGGCGAGGAGCGCACGGTCTCGGTCCGGCGGTTGGGCAGCCAGCAAACCCGGACCGGCAGCCTCGACGAGACCCTGGCGGCCCTCGTCGCCGAGGCGACGGCCCCCGACCGCATCCGCGCCGACAGCGTCGCGGCGCGCGTGCCGAGCGCCGAGGTGAGCCTCGACACCCATCACGGCGAGGCCCCGACACCCTGAGCCCCAGCCGTACGGACCCTGCCCCGCGGTCAGGGTCCGTGAGATCCGGCGGGCGGCCGGGAACGAGAACGGTCAGATCGCGCAATTGGCGGAGAACAGCGCGAGGGTCCGCTGCATCGCCGCGTAATGGGCCGGGCTGGCCGGGTTGCGAAGCTCGGGACCGTCCGGGACGATGGCGGCGAAGCCGCTCTCGAGATCGGCCACGAAACCGCGCGGGCCGACGTGTTGGCCCATCCGGTTCGTCGTATCGACGTCGCCGCAGATGGCCCCCGCCCGGCCCGGGCGCAGGCGACCGTAGCGGGCGGCCTCGGGGGCCTTCAGCCCCTTGCCGAGGAGGGCCATGACGGCGGGCGCCGTCCCGGCGGGCAAGGCGGCGTCCGAGCCGTCGGCGATGGTCTGCGCCCGCGCGGCCGAACCGGCCATCAGCAGGGCGGCGAGGACCGAGGCGAGCCGCGACGGCCGCGGCGAAGGACGGAGAAACTTCGTCACGTGGCCTTCGCCTCCACCTCGATGTCGCGGTCCATCCCGCTCTCGACCTTGAATTCGCGGGTATAGACCTGCCCGTCGTGGCGGGCGATGAGCACGTAGTCGCCCTCGGCCAGGACCACCTGCGGAAAGGCGCCGATGGCCTCGCGGATGGTGTCGCCGCCCGGCGTCAGCACGCTGAAGGCCGTCCCGGCGAAGGCCTCGGCTCCGGGGGCGGCGACGAGCTTCAGGGTCACGGTGGCGGCGTGGTGGCTGAGCGTGGCGTCCGTGACCTTGCCGTTCTCGACCTTCAGGTCGGCGCGCTCGATGGCGTTCGACTCCCCGTAGGTGGACACCACGTGATAGGTGCCCTCGGGCAGGCGCAGCAGCTCGCCGGATTTGACGCCGCTGCGCACGAGACGACCCTCGGAGTTGGTGCCGATGGGCACGAACACCGAGAACGCGACCTGGGCCGCCGGGATCTTCACGTCGCCGATGGCTCCCGAGAGCTTGAGCGCCCCGGCACTGACCTTGAGCACATCCGAGACCGGCGCCCCCGCCATGACGATGCGCTTCGCGGCACTCGCGAAGCCGTACGTCACGGTGGCGACGTAGGCACCGGGCGCCAGGGTGAAGCTCGGCTCGGGGGCCTCGGAGCGCGCGACGATGGCGGGCTTCACCCCGTCCGTGCGGTCCTCGTAGATGCGCCAGGCGAGGCCCGAACGCAGGGGCTTGTCGTTGCCGGCGAACACCGCGCCGAGGGTCAGGGGCGCGTCGATCCGGGGGGCGGAGGGCTGCGGTTCCGGCTCGGTCAGAGACGGGGTCGGGAGGTTCGGCCCGATCCGGTTGTGGAGGCCACCATCCTGCGCGCGCGCGGGCATCGCCAGCCCCAGGGCCATCATGGCGACGGCGACCGTCGGGCTCCTGTTCATGCGACCTCTCCCTTGCGCGCGGCACACCTCGGCGGGCGCGCGGACCGCTCTGCGACGGGACCGTGGCGACGGCATGACCGACGGCATCGGCCGCCATCTATGCTAGATCTCCCGCAACGCCGCCATCCCCGGCCCATCGCCACAAGGTTTCGATGAACGCCACCCTCGATCTTCTGCGCACCCGCCGCTCCGTGCCGCCGCCTCGCCTCGACGGACCGGGGCCGAGCCCGACCGAACTCGACACGCTCCTGACCCTGGCCGCCCGGGTGCCCGATCACGGCAAGCTCGCGCCCTGGCGCTTCCTCGTCCTCGAAGGCGAGGCACGAACCCGCATCGGCGCCACCATCGCGCAGACCTACGCCGCCGATCATCCGGAGGCGGATGCCGCGCGCCTCGACCTCGAATCCAAGCGCCTCGCCCACGCCCCCGTGGTGGTGGCCGTTGTCTCCCGCGCCGGCCCCCACACGAAGATCCCCGAATGGGAGCAGGTGCTGTCGGCGGGTGCCGTGTGCATGAACCTCGTGGTGGCGGCGAACGCGGCGGGCTACGCCACCGCCTGGCTCACGGAATGGTTCGCCTACGACCGCCGCGTCCTCGAGGCCCTCGGGTTGAGCCCCGCCGAGAAGCTCGCCGGCTTCATCCATATCGGCCATCCCCAGGAGGTGCCGAGCGACCGGCCCCGGCCGGATCTCGCCGACATCGTCACCCGGATCTGAAGCCCATGCATTACGATTCCGAGACCCGGGGCCTGCCCCACAACCCGTTCAAGGCCCTCGTCGCGCCCCGGCCCATCGGCTGGATCAGCGCCATGAACCGGGCGGGTCAGGTCAATCTGGCCCCCTATTCCTACTTCAACGCCGTGGCCGCCGACCCCGACATGGTGATGTTCTCGTCCTCGGGCCGCAAGGACGCCATGACCTTCGCCGAGGAGGGCGGCGAGTTCGTGTGCAACCTCGCGACCCATGCCCTGCGGGACGCCATGAACGCCACCTCGGCGCCCCTGCCGCGGGGCCAGAGCGAGTTCGAGGCCGCCGGCCTGACACCGGTGCCATCGCGAAAGGTGCGGCCGCCGCGGGTGGGCGAATCGCCCGCCGCCATCGAGTGCAAGTGGGTGCGCACCGTGCCGCTGCAGCCCCTCGACGGATCGGACGCCAGCCACTTCCTGGTGATCGGGCAGGTGGTGTCGATCTACATCGACGACGCCTTCATCCGCGACGGCCTCGTGGAGACCGGGGCCATGCGGCCGATCCTGCGCGGCGGCTATTTCGATTACTTCACCGCCGAACCGGAGACGCGATTCTCCCTCAAGCGACCGGCGGGCGCCGGGCAGTAGGAACTCAGCGGGCGGGGCCGGCCTCGCCGTGCGAGACGGCGACGTGGATGAGTTCGGCCAGCGTCCGGACCCCGAGCTTGCGGCGCAGGCTGGCGCAGGCGGCGATGACCGTGCGGTAGCTCACCGCCAGGGTGTCGGCGATGGCACCGTAGGATTGGCCTCGGCCGAGAAGCGACAGGATCTGAAGCTCGCGCGCCGTGAGATCGGCCAGCGGCGCCGGCTGGCCGGCGAGGCCGAGCACCGCCACGCGGGTGGCGAGGGCATGGTCGAGGTAGCTCCGCCCGGACCGCACGGTCTCGAACGCCTCCTGGAACCGGGCCGCCGGGACGTCCTTGAGGACATAGCCCGTGGCGCCGCTCTCCAGGGCCCGCGAGACGATGATCGGATCGTCGTGCATGCTGAAGGCGAGGATGCGGGTGTCGCGCGCCAGGGTGCGGATCTGCCGGATGAGGGACAGGCCCGCCAAGGCCCCCGTGCGGAACGTGAGATCGACCACCACCATGCCGGGGCGCAGGCGGTTGAACAGCCGGTATCCCCCGGCGATATCCGTGGCCTCGTGGACGGTCTCGACCCCGGCATCCTCCATGATGCGGCGAAAGCCGCGCAGGATCACCGGATGGTCGTCCACGATGAGGACGCTCGTCATCGCGCGGTCCCGGGAGCGGGGCCGGGCGCATCCCCGGAGGCGGGGGGCGGACCGGCCTTGTCGTCGCCGCTGCCCTGGGCGGCGTAACGCTCCGTGAGGCGCGCCAGGGCGGTGGCCCGGTCCACCCCCTGACGGCGGGTGTTGTAGTACTGCTGGCACATCTCGCCGTAGAGCTGCTTACGGGTGGTCACCGCCGCCACGGCCTCCAGCCCGTCGAGGAGGTCGGCATAGGGTTCCGGCATCCCGGCCTCGGTCAGCATTTGCCCGAGTTGCACCGTGCGGTTGGCCACCATGCGCGGATCCTCGATGAACACCTGCTTGGCGCGGGCGAGGCTGTGGCGCAGATGATCGGCCTGCGAACCCACCTCGGGGGCGGGGCGGCCGAGTTCACGGCTGGCGAGCCAGCGGGCCGGCTCCATGGGGTCCGTCGGCGAGAGCCAGGGCGGAACGTCCGCGTCGGATTTCGTCGCGACCACGGTCCCGTCCTCGGTCTCAGGCCGAGCCTTGGCGGCCTCCTCCGGCCGGTCGCAGGCGGCGAGCCAGAGCGGAATGCCGAGGGCGAGGACAGGTCGCCGCCATGTCACGCGACGCTTCATCGGGGGGCCTCCGCCGGGTCCTGTTGCGCGAGAACGGCGAGGCCACGCGGTCCCTCGCCGACGGGAAGGCGCGCCGTCTCGGTGAGGGTGGGCAGATCGATCACCGACACGGAATCCGAGAACCAGTTCGCCACGTAGGCCGTGGTCCCGGAGACCACCACACCCTCCGGATAGCGTCCGACGGGAATCTTCGTAACAGGCGCGAGGGTGGCATCGAGGACGGTGAGCGTTCCGGTCTGCTGGTTGGTGACGAGGATGCGCGCCCCGTCACCGCTCACGGCGACGCCGTACGGCATCCCGCCGAGGACCGCGCGCCCCACCACCGCCAGGGTGGCGGTATCGATGGCGTAGAGGTCGCCGCCGCGCACGCAGGCCACATAGAGCCGGTCGCCCGCCGGGTTCAACGCGAGGGCGAACGGGGCCTCGCCCACCGGCACCGTACCGATCCGGGTCGAGGTGGCGGTGTCGACGACGCTGACCCGATGGCTCTCACGGTCGGCCACGTAGAGGCGGCCGGCGCGATCGAGGACGAGGCCCGCCGGATCGCGGCCGACGGCGACGCTGCCCTCGACCGCGCCGGTGGCGCTGGACAGGCGCACCACGCGGTGCCCCGACCAGTCGCCGACGAATACGCTTCGGCCGTCCGACGCCACCGCGAGGCCGAAGGGCTGGCCCGCGAAGGGGAAGCGGGCGACGACCCGGCCGCTCCGCCCCTCGACCATCGAGACGGTCTGGGTGTCCGGATAGGCGAGGGCGAGCCGCCCATCCGGCCCCGCCGCCACCTGCGCCGGCCCCTTGCCCACGGGGATCGCCGCACCCTGCGGCGCCACCGGCGTCAGGGTGCCGCCCTCCTGGCTCACCACGTAGACGGTCTGCCCCAGCACGGGGCCGCAGACCGTGCCGGCGAGGAGAACCGCGAGGGCGAGACGGAGAATCACTTGCCCTTGCCGCCCTCGACCTTGGCCTTCAGCCCCTTCAGGCCATCGGCGAAATAGGTGTTCATCGCCTTGCGGCCGGCCTCATCGCTCAGCTCCTCCGGCGGCTCATTGCCAGTGTCGCCCCGGTAGAACCGCGCGAGCCACTCCACCTTCGAACCGTCGCCGTCCGGCGTCACCGTGAGGGTCGCCGAATAGGACGAGACCGGCAGTGCCTTCAGGTCGGGGTCCGACAGGCGATACGAGTACGAGAAGCCCTTGTCGTTCATCTCGTCGAGCCCCTCGTCGAGGGTGCCGCCGTTCTTGAGGGTGATCTTGCGACGCCCGCCGGCGGCATTGCCATCGATGGCGACGCTCTTCGCGACATCGGGGTGCCACCCATCGATGCCGGCGAAGTTGCCGACCACCTTCCACACCGCCTCGGGCTTGGCCGCGATGGTGACGGTCTGGTCGACCTTCTGCGGCGTCGGGCCGTGGGCGAGGGCGGCCGTGGCCAGAACAGAGAGGAACACGGTCGGAACGAGAAAACGCATCCGGATCAGGCCTTTTTCAGGGTAGGACGGCGCGGAAATCGCAAAGCGCGCCAGGTGGGGAGCAGGAAGACGCAGAGGACGAGGGCTAGAGCGGCCCCGCCGAGGAACGGCCGCAGGTCGAGGCGACCGGCCAGGGGGCGCGGAGTTGCCGCGGCGCGAAGCGGGGCGCCGAGGCCAGCCGGTCCATCGAGATGGGCGTAGGCGAGGCCGGTCTCGGCCGCGAGCTTCTTGAGGTAGGGCTCGCGCACGGAGGAGAGGTGCTCGCTGCCCGTGGCGGCGGCCCCGCCGAAGGGGGCGTTGCGGGGGTTGTAGCCCTCGCGGCTCTCGGCATCCGCCGGGGGCGGGCCGAAGCGGTTCTCCTGCTGGACGTCGCCGGCCCCGTAGAAGCCGATCTCGCGGCCCCGGTCGTTGTAGCGGGGGATCGGCGACAGGGCATAGGCGCCCACCCCGACGATGAGGCCGCGCACGGCGCCGGGCTTGCCCTCGAAGGCCGGACCTCCGGTGCTGGGGAGTGGCGGCGCCTCCTGCCCGTCCGTCAGGAACAGGAGATCGGTGTCGAGGCTTCGAGCCATTTCAATGGAGCGGAACAGGCCGGCCGAGATGCGGCTGTCCCCCTCCCAGGCCATGCGCCAGTCGAGGGCCGCGAGCGCCCCGTCGATGGGCGCGAAATCGGCGCAGACCTCGATGGGCGTGAACAGAAGGAACGGCCGGCGCTCCGTGAACAGGCCGAGCGCGAACCGCGAGCCGCACGGCAGGGCGGCGACGAGGTCGCGCAGGGCGGCGCGCGCCGTGTCGAGGCGGCTCACGGGCTTGCCGTCGGCCCCCGTGTAGTCGCGCACGTTCATGCTGCCGGTGATGTCGACCACCGCCAGCACCGACACCCCGGTCCGGGTCAGCGGCAGGGCGGGCAGCACGAAGGTCAAGGCGGCGAGAAAGGCCGCTCCGGCCAGGGCCTGGAAGCGACCGTCGCGCAGATTGTGGGCGAGATGCGCCTTCACGGCTCGCCCCTCACGGTTCACCCCGGGGCTGGCCCGGAATGTCCGTCCAGATCTGCTTCGGCTCGGCCTTCAGCTCGTCGCCGGTCTTGCGATCGAACTCCGGAAAATCACGCACGAGGCGCGAGGCCACATCGAGGTTGAACTTGGCGTCCCAGTAATCGGGATTGCCCTGAAGGGCTCGGCGATAATCCTGGCGCGCCAGGGTGATGAGGGGACCGGCGGGGTCGAGGTCGCTGCGCTCCAGATGCGAGAACGCCTGCCGCAGGCGGGTGTTGGCTAGGGCGTAGCGGGCGCGGGCGACGCGATCGGTGTCGCCGGCCCGCGCGAGGGCGTCGATGAGGGGCTCGATCCCCTCGGCCTGGCCGCGCCGGGCCAGATCCTGGATACGCGCCAGCAGCAGGGGCGCCGAGGCATCGGTTCCGACGGGCACGTCGCGCCCGGCCCGGAGCCCCGCGATGGCGGCGTTGTTCCGCTCCACCCGCCACGCCGCCGCGCCGAACCCGAGGGCCGTGAGGCCAAGCAGGACCGGCAGGGCGACGAGGAGATGCGGCCGGGCCCGGCGCAGGGCTCCGACGACATGGAACCGGAGGGCCGGGGCGGCTCGCCCCTGGACGAGGGCGCTGCGCGCGGGCGGGGCGAAAGGAGGAGACGCAGGAGTCACGCGGCGATCCTTTCCGGGGCCGTCGCGGCCGGTCGCGCGGCGGCCCCGCGCCCACGTCGAAAATCGGCCTCGGCGAGCTTGCCCGCCACGAGGACGAGGAGCCCGAACAGGGCCATCCCGAAGGCGATCCAGGACAGGTCCCGGCGCGGGCGCTGCTCGGTGTAGGGAATGGGATCGCGCTCCAGGGCTTCGATCTGGCGAATGGCGGCGGCCACCGCCTCCGGGCCCTCGGCCTCGAAGGCGCGATAGGGGACGCCGAGGCTCTTGAAGAACAGGTCGAGGTGGCGCTCGGGCGCGGCCTGGGGCGTGTCCTCGCCGGCCGGCTTGTCGGAGATCGACGGCGAGCCCTTGGTGCGCAGGAACAGCCAGTAGAGGTTCGGGCGGACGCGGGCGAACTCCGCCCGCAGGGTCCCCTGGACCCGGGGATCGATCACCGCCGCGCCGTCCGAGACCATGAGGAGGGCGCGCGAGACATTGGCGGCCTGCGGCCCGAACTGGGCGAGCCCCAGGGCGAGACCGCGCGCCACGTTGGTGTAGTCGAGGCCCGGCCGGTCGATGGCCTGGATGGCGGCGCGTACGGCGGCGTGGCGGTCGGTCATCGGCACCACCAGCATGGGCGCCGTGGAGAAGGCGGTGACGGCGAACTGATCGTGGGCGCGGCTGCCGACGAAATCGCCGAGCAGACGGCGCGAGGCCGCCGCCTTCGATTCCTCCGCGCCCGAGGGCTGACGCCCGGCGAAGGTCTCGTTCATGCTGCCCGAGCGATCGACGAGGATCGAGACCTGGGCGCCGATGCCGGTCCGGGTCACGGTCTCGCCCCGGCGATACGGGCCGGCGACGCCGACGACGAGGCCCACGATGGCGAGGCACCCGGCGCCGCGCAGGGTCCAGCCGATCGTCCGGGACAGGGGATCGGCCGGCCCGGCATCCAGGGACGCCACGGCGACGACGCGCTGGGCCGAACGCCGGAACGGTAGCAGCGCCAGGGGCAGCAGCCACAGGACCAGGGGGGTGTCGACGGCGAACCGGGCCAAGGCCTCCGTCAGGGGGTCGCTCGGCATCATGCCGCCCGCTCGATGGCGGCGAGGCGCCGGGCTAGAGCCTCGAGGGCCGGCCAGGGCAGGGCGGCGCGGGCGGCGGCGAGGCCGGGACCAAAGAAGGCGAGGCGGGAGGCGCCGAGGAGGTTGCCCAAGGCTCCCGCATCCGGACGGTAGGCGGGGTGGCGAGCGAGGAAGCCGGGCAGATCGTCGGCGAGAACCCGGCGGCCATCGGTGGCGTCGAGGCCACGATGCAGGGCGAGCAGGGCCTCGCCATAGGCGGCCTCCGCATCGGGCGCGCGGCGGAGGCGGCGCAGCTGCGCCAGGGCGGCTCCGAACGGGCGTCCGCGCCGCGTCCGGAACGGACCCCAGGCCCGGTCACGGGCAACGCCCGCGAGGGCCAGCAGGGCGAGGGAGGCGAAGCCTCCCGCGCCCCACCACAGGGGGCCCGCATCCACGGCCGCGACGCGACCGTCCGGCCGCATGTAATCGACCGGATTCTCGCGGGTGGGCGGCACCACCTCGCGCAGGGGCGAAATCGTGAACGACCACGCCGGGACCTGCGCCGTGGCGGTGGTGGCGCCGTGGACGCCGACATTCTCGAAAGTGACGGCGAATCCTGGAATCTCCAGGGCGCGGACATCGAGGGCGGCGTAGAAATTCTGGTAGGTCAGGAAGAGGCGGACCCGACGGGCCTCGCCCTCGGAAGTCTTTTCGGGGCCGAGATCCGCGACGCGCAGATCGCGCAGGTCGAGCCAGTAGGCCTGCGGTCCGGGCTGCGGCAGCGAAGCCGCCTGGAGGGAGAAGCCCGCATCCACGACGATGTCGACCTGAGCCCGCACGAGGTCGCCGAGGAAATAGCCGAACGCGCGCGGCGCGCGGACTTCGACGCTGCGAACCTGGGCCTGCGCGGCACCGGCCCAGAGCAGGGCGAGGACGGCGAGGGGAAGCGGACGGACGCGCATCAGGTCCCGATGAGGTGGCGGGTGAGGGCCTCGGCCTCGAACCGTCCGGCGAGGCGGAACGGCGGGCGTCCGTAGGCGGTGGCGATGCGGCGCAGGGTATCGGCACGGGCCTGCTCGTGAGCGAGCCAGCGTCGGCGCAGGGCCGGGCGCATGAACACAGTGCGGCGCCCGGCGCCTTCGAGGTCGTCGAGTTCCATGAGGCCCCAGGCCGGCAGGCCTTCGTCCTCGGACGGATCGGCCAGCACCACGGGAACGAGGTCGTGGCGGGCGAGGCCGGAGAACACTTCCGCCACGAGGGCCTCGGGCCAGCGGAAATCCGAGATCACGAACACGATCTTCGGGCGCCCCACGAGGCGACGGCCCGCCTCGCGCAGGCCATCGGCCCGCGCGGCCGTGCAGGGCGCGGCGAGCAGACGTTCGCGGATGGCGGGGCCGATGCCGCGTCGGCGGGTCGGCGGCAGCGAAACGTCCTCGCGCACGGCGCCGTCACAGCCCAGCAATCCGAAGCTGTCGCCGATGCGGGTCGCGGAGGCCGCGAGGCTCGCGCAGAGGGCGGCCACGAGGTCCATCCGGTCGGCCTCGCCCCGGTAGCGCATGGAGGCGGAGAGATCGACGAGCGCCCACACCTCGACGGCCGTGCGGCTCTCGAACCGGCGCACATGCGTGCCCTCGAACGGGTCGCGCAGGGTCGCGCGCACGTCGATGCGGCGCGCATCGGGCATCCGCAGGAACGGAACCTGATCGCGGAACGTACCGAGCCCCCCGGCATCCCGCCCGCGATGGGCGCCGACGCTCGTGCCCGGCACCCGCCCGCGCGGGCGGTAGACGATGTCGGGCTGCGCGGTCTCGACCCGCGCGGCTTCGCCCGCCGTCATGGGGCCGGCACCGTGTCGAACACGGCGCGGCAGAGATCGGGCACGATGGTGGCGCGGCGCATCTCGTAGACGGGTTCGAGGAACACGCGGTGCGCCATCACATCGGGGAACACGGCGCGGATGTCCTCGGGCACGAGGAAGGTGCGGTTCTCGAGCCAGGCCCGGACCTTCGCGGCGCGCACGAGGAAGGCGACGCCGCGCGGCGAGGCTCCGCCCTGCACGAGGGCGTCCATGTCGATACCGGAGAGGCGGATGCCGGCGCCCCCCGGCCGCACCAGGGCTTCCCACAGGCCGACGACATAGGTCTCGATGGCGGGACTCGCCTGAACCCCGTGCTGGATCGCGCGGGCGATGCCGGGAATCGCCGCGTGGTCGAGGACATCGGCCGCGATGCCGTCGATGAGCGCGTCGGTGTCGTGGAAGCGCGGATCGAACACGAGGGCGCGGCGGCTCTCGGCATCGCGCGGCGCCTCCAGGCCGATCTCCATGAGGAAGCGGTCGCGGGCGGCGGCCGGCAGCTCGAAGGTCTCCTCGCGCTCGACGCGGTTGCGATCAGCGAAGACCTGAAGGTTGGGGAAACGGTATTCGCGGTTGAACGCGGTGAGGCTGCGCTCCGCCATGAGGCGCAGGAGCAGGGAATGCACCTGGGGCCGGGCGCGGTTGATCTCGTTGAAGAAGAAGATCGACAGGTCCTCGGCCCGGCGCAGGACCGGCCCTGGCTCGACGCGGGGTCGCCCGTCCTCGGCGAGATAGGTGTGGTAGACGAGGTCCGTGGGCATCATGTCGACGGTGCCCTCGACGCGCTCGTAGGCGCCCCCGAGCGCCCGGGCGACGGCCCGCAGCAGGGTGGTCTTGCCGACGCCGACATCCCCCTCCAGCAGCACGTGGCCACGGGCGAAGATCGCGATGGTGAGCAGGCGGATCGCCCGGTCCTGCCCGACGACGGCCCCGCTCACGGCCCGCTCGAACCGGACGGCGGCCTGGCGCCAATCGGTGAGCATCGCGTCGCCGGGGCGGGTTTCATTCATCAGGGGGCCTTGGATTCTTCCAACGTAAGATTGAGCCGAGAGACGGTCCGGCCGCCCGGGAACGGCATTTCGTGGCGGGCTTGGCCCTTCGCGCCTCGCGCGGCGCGCCACCCTGTTCATGCCTTGATCGGATCATCGTGAGCCCCCTCTCCCAGACGGGAGAGGGGTTCTGTCGCGCCTGACGCCGACGTTCGTGAGAACGGTCGCCGCACCGACGGACCAATTCGGGGACGGTCCGGAAGGAGCGCCCTGCGCGAGGACGCACCTCGCGCGGAACCGGTTCAGTTCGCCGACAGCTTGGTGACGTCGTACTCGAACTTGCCGGTCTTCTTCGCGGCTTCGATGCGCTTCGCGTTGCGCTCTTCCATGCCCTTGATCGACTCGGCCTGCTTGTTCAGCTCCTTCGGGTCGTGCTTGGGATCGTACTTCGTACCGGCGATCTTCTCCGGGAAGCCGGGCTTCGGCTCCCAGCAATTGCCGGCGGCCTTGCACTTGGTGCCATCGTAAGCCATCGCCGGAGCCGCCAGCATCGCGCCTGCACCGAGCGCCACCGCAAAAATGAACGTCCGCATGTCTGTCTCCTCCGTTTATGGTTGGCGCGGCACGGGCCGCTCTCATTCACCGCGCGGGCCTCGCGCAGCGTGACTTCCCAGGGACGCTAGTTCTCCAGCGGCTTGCACTGGCCCTTCACGTCCTTGGGGAAGGTCTCGCCCTGCTTGTAGGGCGTGTAATTCTTCTTCTGATCGGCATTGAGCCAGACCGCATCCTTGACCGGGCCGGTGTAGAGGTGCCGGATCCACGCGATGGTCTGCAGCATCTCGTCGGGGGTCAGATTCTCGTTGTGCGGCCCCATCATGCCGTTGGCGCCGCCGAAGATGGTGGCGAACAGGCCGGTATCCTCGGTGTTGGACGGATAGGTCCAGTAATTGTCGTTGAGGCCGGGGCCGAGCTTGCCCTCGGCCAAGTGCCCGTGACAGCCCGAGCACGAGGTCGCGAACAGGGATTCGCCGTTGCGCAGGCAAGACTTGTCGTCGATGTAGAGGTTCTTGCCGGTCTGGAGGAACTCCTTCACGGCCGGCGTGTCGCGGCCGCCTTCCTTGCCTTGGGACACGTCGAGCGGTTCACCCGTCACGGTGTTGCGGAAGACGATTCCGGTCTGGGGGCCGCCCGCGGGCTGGGCGAGGGCGGAGAAGCCGGCTGAGAGCCCGGCAGTGACGAGGCCGAGGCCGACGAAACCGGCCAGAAGGCCTTTGAAATGACGCATGAATTCGCTCTGACAGGGGTTTCGGCCGATGGGCCGTACTCTAGGGTGGCCCGCCTCGGGATCAGGCCCGGGGCGGCCGATGCGGATCAGTTCGAGGCGACCGAGAGGGGGACCCCCTCCTGCTTCAGGATCGCGTCGATCTGGGGCTTCGCCTTGGCGATGCCGGCGTCCAAGGCGGCCTTCAGGGCGGTGTCGTCACGGCGGACGCCCATGGATTGGTCGAAGCTCTGGGGCAATTTCTGACCGTCGCTGCGCACGGTGTCGTCGGGCACGGGGGTCACGCGGAGCGGCGTGCTCGACTCCTTGACGTAGCGGGCGACGTCGGGGCCGAAGGCCACGGCGACATCGGCCTTGCCGCCGGCGACTTCACTCACCATCCGGGCCGGATCGATCTGGGTGTATTGATTGCGCGGGGCGCGGAAATTCACCAGCGAGTAGAGGTAGGCCATGTCCTCCTCGTAGCGGCCGATATCCTTCAGCATCACCTCGCCGGGCGTGCCGAAGCCCACCACCATGTGGTCGACGCTCTTCAGGCGCGGATCGGCCCAGGACTTGATGTCGAGATCGCGGTCGGCGCGGGTGATGAAGACGTAACCGCTGCGGTAATATGGCTTGGTGGCGAGGACGCGCGGGTCGTCGCTGTCGAGCCCCACCACCACGTCGCAGAGTTTCTTGTCGAGGCCGTCGCGCACGAGATAGATCGCCGGCTTTTCGATCCACACGAACTGGGCCTTGCGCCCCATGGCCTCGGCGACGGTCGTCGCGATCCGGTTCTCCAGCCCCGATCCGTCCTTCATCGACAGGGGCGGCTGCACCGCCGCGCAGATGCGCAGGGTGGTATCGTCGGCGGGCGCCGGAGCCTTCGCCGCATCCTCGGCGGCGTGAGCTGAGGACAGGCAGGCCAGCGCCAGGAGCGAGGCGGCCGAGAGCGCCGCGCGGCGACGTCCGGTGACGAGCGACATGGAGATGATCCGTTGTTCGGTTGTTCTTGAGCTGCGCGGCGGCGGGACATGGCGTGTCCTCACATTGGCCTTCGCGCGCGGGATCGTCTTGAGAAGCCCCCGCCGACGGGTCGTCGGCGGGGGCCGTGTTCAGGTCGCGGGCCTTACTTCTTGGCGGCCGTCTGGTACTCGCCGACGTTCGGATCGTCGTACGGACCCTTGCCGTTCAGCGAGAACACCATCACGCCGCCGCCCATCTGGGTGTAGTTGGCGAGCTTCTTGAAGGCGCCCACGGCACCGAGGCCGGCGGTCGGATCCTGGAGATCGAACACGAGGCCCACGCCCGGCCAACCACCGACGCCGTAGTAGATGGCGACGTACTGATCACCCTTGTGGCTGTAGGTGATCGGGTAGCCGATGGCGCCCGACGGCAGCTTGAACTTCCAGAGGAGGTCGCCGTTGTCGGAGTTGCGGGCCTTGATGTAGCCATCCAGCGTTCCGTAGAACACGAGGTCGCCGGCGGTGGCCATCGTTCCGCCCCACACGGCGAAACGCTCCATCTTGTCCCACTTATATTCGCCGGTGATGGCGTTGTAGGCCTTGATCTGGCCGAGACCCTCGTAGTTCTGACGGTCACCCTTCGGGCCGGGGTACATGTTCAGCGTCGCACCGACGAAGAACTGACCCGCACGGTACGGAAGCATGAAGGGCTCCCAATCCATGCAGATGTGGTTGATGCCCATGTAGAAGAGCTTGCGCTCCGGATCATAGGAATCGTGGCCCTGGTTGTGGTAGCCCATGGCCGAGGGACAGACGTCCTTGGCGAGGTGGTCCATCCGGGTGCCGTACTCGGGGTCGCGCACCGGCTGGCCAGTCTTCAGGTCGACGGACTTGAAGACGTTGACGGTGTCGTCGAGCTTGTTGGCCGAGACGAGCGAGCCGTCCGTCCGGTCGAGGGTGTAGACGATGCCGTTGCGGTCCGGATGGGTGAGGAGCTTGCGTTCCTTGCCGTCCTTGTCCTTCTGGTTCGACAGCATCATCACGTTGACGCCGGCGTAATCCCACTCGTCGTGCGGGGTCTTCTGGTAGCCGAACTTGGCTTCACCCGTATCGGCGTCGCGACCGAAGATGGTCATCGTCCACTTGTTGTCGCCGGGGCGCATGGTCTCGTTCCACGGCGCCGGGTTGCCGGTGCCGAAGTAGATCAGGTTGGTGCCGGGATCGTAGGCGTACCAGCCCCAGTTGGTGCCGCCGCCGATCTTCCAGGCATCGCCCTCCCAGGTCGCGGTGCCGAGGCCCTTCTGACCGTAATGGGCGTTCTTGACGTTGAAGTCGGGCGCCAGGAGCAGATCCTTGTCCGGACCCGTGGCGTAGGCGCGCCAGACCTGGGCACCGGTCTTCACGTCGTAGGCGGTGAGGTAGCCGCGCACGCCGAGCTCGGCGCCCGACGAACCGATGATCACCTTGTCCTTCACCACGTAGGGGGCGATGGTCAGGGTCGAGCCCATCTTGATGTCGGAGTTCTCGACCTTCCACACCGTCTCGCCGGTCTCGGCGTTGAGCGCGGCGACGTTGCCGTCGAGCTGCGTCTTCAGGATGAGGGCCGGCACCTTGCCGTCGCCCGGCCAGTAGGCGAGGCCGCGGTTCACGAGATCGCAGCAGGCGACGGCGCGGGCGGCCGGGTTCTGCTTCGGCTTGTCCTGCCACAGGATGTGGCCCGGATCGTCGAGGCCGAGGACGAAGGTGTTGTTCGGGAACGAGGTGTGAATGTACATCTTGCCATCGACGACGAGGGGCGCGCCCTCATGGCCGTTCAGCAGGCCGGTGGAGAACGACCACGCCGGCTTGAGCTGCTTCACGTTGCTCGTGTTGATCTGCTTGAGCTTGCTGTAGTTGTCCGAGTCGTAGTCCTTACCCGGCATGACCCAGTTTTCGTCGCTCTTCGACATCTCGACGAGCTTGTCGTTGGCGGCCGCCTGGGTGGCCATCCCGATGGGCGCCAGGGCCATCACGGCCAGCACCGACACGGAACTCAGGTACCTCATCATCGTGCGTCTCCTCAGATGCCGCCCCGTCTCTCGACCTTGCGGTCGCGCGTGGCTGTCTCTCCCGCCGTTTCGGAACATCGCCGCTTCGGGTCCCAGAAGAACCGCTGCGGTCTTAAGCTTCCATAAGACTAGATTTGTCTTATAAGATGCTTATTACTGTTCCTTCAGCCCCTATTTCTAGACATCTTCGCGGCGCGAAGTCTTTAGACAGTCCGACATTTCTAGCTAGGATATTCTGGCAAGTTGAGCTTGAAAATTACGCAGCGGCACCCCGTCGCTTGACCGTCTCCCGGGGCCGTCGCACCACTGTCGCAACGGCGCGGCGAACGGGCCGTCAGGCGGGAGGGGGATCGATGGCGCCAGGGCTTGGGTGGGGGCTCGGACGGATGCGCAGCGCCCTGCGGGACGCCCTTTGGCCCCCCGGCGGGATCGTGCGCCGGATCACCCTCGCGGCCCTGGTCTGCGCCGCCGGACCGGCCCCGGCGCGGGAGCTTCACCCACAGGATATCCCGGGCCGCACCCTCGCCGCCCTCTATCCGCGGGACGGACGCCGCGACCTGACGGGGGAGGACATCGCGCGGTATCCGGGGGCGGGCGTGCTGTTCTGCCACGGGGCGGACGGGATTCCGCGCAAAGCCGCCGCCGCCTGGCTCATCGGCGACCCGTCCGTGGTGGTCCTCAACGCGCACAACTTCCGCAATCGCCGCCTCGAGACCACGCGGGAGGTCGCCGACTGCTTCTTCCAGATCGGCGGGCGCAACTACGATTTCGTTCCCGACACCATCGAACTGGGAGCGGTGCCGGGGTCACACGCGCTGCACATCACCGACGATTGGGCGATCCTGCGCCTGGCGCGCCCCGTCGAAGGCGCGCGGCCCCAGCCCCTGCCCGAGGCGCCGACCCTGGGCGAGGGGCCCATGCGGCTGCCCATCGTGATGGTCTCGCCGGGCGGGCACGAGAACTATCGCGGGTCGGCGAGCCTCGAATCCTGCGCCATCCGCCAGGTCGATCCGCCGAGCGAGGGCGGCATCCGGCGCCTGCGCCACGATTGCAACGACGGCTTCGGCGGATCGGGCTCGGGCCTGTTCGACGATGCCGGGCGGCTCGTGGCGATGCAGAGCGCGTCCCTCTCGATGAACGCGCGCAAGCCCTTCGACATCGACTTCCACTACGGCTCGGCGCTGGCCTTCGAGGGCGATCTCCTCATCGCCCTGCGCAAGGCGGTGGGGGCGCCGACGGGACGCTGAATCGTCACCGCCGCCGGCCGAGGCGTTCCGCGATGGCGATGCCGCCGAGGACGAGGCCGAGGGCCAGGGCATCGTTCCAACGGAACGGCTCGCCGAGGAACAGGACGGCGAGGCCCGCTCCGAAGATCGGCACGAGGTTCACGAACAGGCCGGCCCGGTTTGGGCCGATGAGTTCGACCCCACGCATGAAGCCGAGCTGGGCGGCCAGGGTCGGTCCCAGGGCCACGAACGCGACGATGAGCCAGCCCCGCGGCGTCGGCCAGACCGTGTGGCCGAGCCACCATTCGGCGGCGAGGGGCGGCAGGGAGGTGAGGAAAGCGGCGAGCGCCATGGCGCTGAAGAAGGTCAACCCCGAGACCTTCGGCCGCGCACCGAGCGCGACGGCGTAGCCGGCGTAGAGCAGGCAGGCCCCGAGCATGAGCAGGTCGCCGCGATTGAAGCCGAACTGCGTCAGCACCCGCCAATCGCCATGGGTGGCGGCCACCACGGCTCCCGCCAGGGTCACGACGACGCCGATCGCCTGCGCCCGGCTCACGGCGACCCGATGGACGGCGTAGTTGATGAGGATGACGAGGACGGGAATCGAGCCCTGGAACAACGCGATGTTGATCCCCGTCGTGTAGAGGCCGGCGGCGTAGAACAGGCTCGCGTAGAGTGTGTAGCCGCAGGCCCCCATGAGCAGCACATAGCGCCAGTGCGCCTTCAGCGTTCCCCATTCGGCCCGCAGGCCCGCCCGCGCCGGCAGGACGAGGACGAGGCAGGCGAGGGCCCAGCGCAGGCAGGTAAGCACCTGCGGCGAGACCTCGCCCACCGCCGACTTGCCCGCCACGACGTTGCCGCCCCAGAGCAGCATGGTGAGGGCGAGGATCGGATAGGCCGAGAGGGCCGCTGATCGGTCCTGCGGGGGCCGGGCGGGGGAGGGCGGTGTCACGCTCAACGGATCGGGGGCCTTTCGCGCGGCGAAGGCCCCTCTTCCCCCGTCCGGACCGAGCGGGCAAGGGCCGAGGGCACAGGACACCCGGTCACTCCAGATCGCCCGGGCCGGGCTTCTCGCGCCGCAGGAGTTCGGCCTTGCGGGCGACGCCCCAGCGATAGCCGGCGCGCGATCCGTCCTCCCGCACCACGCGGTGGCAGGGAATCGCCACCGCGTGGGCGTTGGCGGCGCAGGCGCGGGCCACGGCCCGGACGGCGGCGGGCTGGCCGATCCGCCCCGCGATCTCCGCGTAGGTCGCCGTCCGCCCCGGCGGGATCGCCCGTAGAGCCGCCCAGACCCTTTGCTGGAAGGCGGTGCCGCCGATGTCGAGGGGCAAGGCGAGGCCGAGGCGCGGCGCCTCGACGAAGGCCACGACTTCGGCGACCCGGGCGGCGAACCCGGCCTCCGCCTCGGCGAGGTCGGCTTTGGGGAAGCGCACGCGCAGGTCGTGGACGAGGGCTTCGGGATCGTCGCCGAGCAGGATGGCGCAGAGGCCCCGCTCGGTCGCCGCCACCAGAACGGACCCGAGGCTGCACGCCGCCACGCAGTAGCGGATGGCAATCCCGGCCCCGCCCCTGCGGGCGGCCCCCGGCGCCATGCCGAGGCGCTGTTCCGCAGCGGCATAGAACCGGCCCGCCGTGCCGTAGCCCGCCGCGTAGGCGGCTTCCGTCACCGTTGCGGCCTCCGGCAAGGCCGCCGCGAGGCGCTCCGTCCGCACGGCCTCGGCATAGGCCTTCGGCGTCACCCCCGTGAGCTCACGAAACACCCGATGGAAGTGGAACGGGCTCAGGCCCGCGACGCGCGCAAGGGCCGCGAGGGCAGGGGGCTCCTCCGCCGCCGTGATGAGGCGGCAGGCCCGGGCCACGGCCTCGGCGTGTCGGGCGCTCCGGGGGGGATCGTCCGGGCGGCAGCGCAGGCAGGGGCGAAAACCGGCTTCCCGCGCCGCCGCCGGGGTGGCGTGGAAGCTCACGTTCTCCCGGCGCGGGGTGCGGGCGCCGCAGCCCGGCCGGCAATACACACCGGTGGTGCGCACGGCATAGACGAAGCACCCATCGGCCGCCGGATCGCGGGCCACAACGGCGGCCCAGCGGGCATCGGCGTCCGGAAGATCGGGGGCGGCAGCGGGGAGGGGGCTCGACATCGCACGATCCTGGCCCCTCCCGGGGACGAAGGCATCCCGTTCCTTGCTGCCGAAACCGCCCTCACCCGCGCCTCTCCGTTCCGCGGAAGACGGGACCGTTCCTGATGGTTTCCTCATCTCATCGCGCCCCGGTCCGCCTCGAACCCTTATGCGCGCTGGTGCAGATGACGGATGCGGTCCCAGTAGCGGATCGCGCGAACCCCGGCCGATCCATGCCCAGTCCGATGCCCGTCGCCATCCCCCTCACCCCGAATCCTGCGATCCGTGCGCCATCCCGGTTCGTCGTCGGCCAGGACCCGCAGGGATTCTGGGTCGCCACGGAAATCCACGGGCTGGCCGGGGGCCTGTTCCGGACGCGCGCCGACGCGCTGCACTACGCCACCGACGCCACGGAGCACCGACCCGATGCCGTGGTGCTCTCGGCGGATCGGATCGAACTTCGGCTCTGATATCGAACTCCGGCTCTGATCCGGCGCCCGCCCGACCCAAGCGGTCGCGGACCGACGGGCGAGGGCGCTCCGACCGGGCGGGAGGCTTGGTCGGAGGCCGCCGAGCGGGTGCCGACCGGGCCCCGACCGGACCTCCCGGAGCGAACCCATGGCGTTCGCATAAGATATATTATGGAACTATCCCTGACAGAATCAGGGGGCAGGGGGGTTCCTGAGGGCCTTCGGAGCCCTCCACGATGAACCCGGGATTCATCTTGAGCCCGGGGTTCGGGGCATAACTCGGACAAACGGGGCACATTGTGCCATGGAGATCGTTAACGCCCTCGCCTTCGTCATAATCTTGGCTCAAGAAATAATTTATACGGTCGCACCGCCTTGCCGGGCGTGGACCGTTCTGACAGCCCAGCGAAGCGAACGTGATGTCGATCCCCGCGCGTGTCTCCCTCGTTCCGGTCCTCGGCCTTACCCTGACGGCCCTGTGTGCCCCGGCCTGGTCCGAGCCGGCCCCGCTTCCCGTCCTCCATGTTGGGTTGGACGCGCCCGCGCCGGTGCGGCCGGCTTTCTCGGGCCGCCCGGCCCTTCATGCCCGCACCCTAGCGCGCCTGCCGCGCGTCGCCGGCCTCGTCGCCGAGGGCAGGGACATCCGCATCGTGGCCTTCGGATCGTCCTCCACGGAGGGCATCGGCGCCTCCTCGCCGGCCTCGGCCTATCCGGCGCAGCTGCAGGAGGATCTGGAGGCGCGTCTCGGCAAGGCCGGCCACCAGTCGGTCACGGTGATCAACCGGGGCAAGGGCGGCGACGATTCCGAGGCCATGGCCCAGCGTCTCGCGCGCGACGTCCTGGCGGAGAAGCCCGATCTCGTCGTGTGGCAGACGGGCAGCAACGACCCGATGACCGGCGTCAGCGTCGAGCGCTTCGCCGAACTCACCCGCGCCGGCATCCTGGCGATCCGCGCCACGGGCGCGGACGTGATCCTCATGGATCAACAATGGTGCAAGCGCCTGTCCGGCACCGCCGGATCGGAGCGCTACGGCACGGCCCTGCACGAGGTCGCGACGGAACTCGGCGTGCCGGTGATCCGCCGCAATGCCCTCATGCGCGCCTGGGTGGCCAAGGGCCTGCTCACGCCGACGCAGATGATCGGCCCGGACGGCCTCCACATGACCGATGCGGGCTACGACCAGCTCGCCAAGGCCGCCTCGGCCCAGATCCTCGTCAATGCCGGCTTGGCCGAAGACGCTCCGGCCCGGAACTGACCGGACCGCCCTCCTCCCGCATCACGCATCCACCGTCAGGCTCAACCCGTCATAGGCCGGCACCACGTGGGCCGGGAGCTTGCGCGCCAGGGTGGCGTAGTCGAGATCCGTGTGGAGATTGGTCAGCACGGCGCGGCGGGGCCGCACCGTCTCGATGAGTGCCAGGGCGTCCGAGACCGAGTAGTGCGTCGGGTGCGGCGTCTCCCGCAGGGCGTCGATGATGAGAAGATCGAGGTCGTGCAGCCGCGCCTGCGCCGCCTCCGGCATCAGGCTGACATCGGGGGCATAGGCGGCCGAACCGAAACGAAACCCGAGCGCCGCCTCGTTGCCGTGCTCCATGGCGAAGGGCAGGGCCGTCACGGCGCCGCCCGCCCCCTCCACCGTCACGCTCTCCCCCGCCGCGAGGCTGTTCAGGTCGAGAATCGGCGGATAGTCGCTGCCCGGCGGCGTCACGAAGCAGTAGCCGAAGCGGCGCTCCAGGAGCGTGCGGGTGAGGGCATCGGCATAGACCGGGATGCGCTGGTGCATGTGGATCACGAGGGGGCGGACATCGTCGATGCCGTGGGTGTGGTCGGCATGGGCGTGGGTGAACAGCACCGCATCGAGGCGCTTCACCCCGGCCCCGATGAGTTGCTCGCGCAGGTCCGGCGAGGTGTCGACGAGGACGGTGGTGCCGTCGCCCGGCCCGCCCCGCTCCACGAGAAGGGAGCAGCGCCGCCGCCGGTTCTTCGGCTCGGCCGGATCGCAGGCGCCCCAGCCATAGGCGACGCGGGGCACGCCGCCCGACGAGCCGCAGCCGAGGATCGTCAACGTCAAGGAACCCATCGCACCCTCCGGCTCCGTTGGTATCGGAGGGGGCAGGGGCCTGTCACGCCCCCTCCTCCGCTCCAGCCCCTGCCCGCGTCAGGCGGCGGCCTTGTGGAACAGGCGGTGAAAGTTGGCGGTGGTGAGGGCGGCGAACTCCTCGAACGCCATGTCGAGGGTCTTGGCGAGGGACCGCGCCGTGTCGGCGGTGTAGGCCGGCTCGTTGGTGCGGCCCCGGTGCGGCTCGGGCGCCAGGAACGGAGCGTCGGTCTCCACCAGCAGGCGGTCGCGCGGCACGGACAGCGCGATGGCCCGCAGCTCCTGCGAGCGCCGGAACGTGACGATGCCGGAGAACGACACGTAGAGCCCGAGTTCGACCCCGACCTCGGCCAGACGCGCCCCGGACGAGAAGCAGTGCAGCACGGCGGTGAAGGCCCCCTGCCCCATCTCGTCGACGAGGATCGCCTCCATCTCGGCATCGGCGGCGCGGGAATGAATGACGAGGGGCAGGCCGGTCTCGCGGGCCGCCGCGATGTGGCGGCGGAACACCCGCTCCTGCACCGCCTCCGGGGCGGCGTTGTCGTAGTGGAAATCGAGGCCGGATTCGCCGATGCCGACGCAGCGCGGATGCCGGCTGAGCCCCACGATGGTCTCGGTCGGCACATCGGGCTCGTCCCCGGCCCCGTCCGGATGGGTGCCGATCGTGTGCCAGATCTCGGGGTGCGCCTCCGACAGGGCCGCGTAGACGTTCGCCTTCGCCACCCGCGTCGAGATGGTGACCATGCGGGTCACGCCCGCCTGCCTGGCGCGGGCGAGGACGCCCGGCAGATCTTCGGCGAAGTTCGGAAAATCGAGGTGGCAGTGACTATCGACCAGCATTCTAGACTCGATGGTTCTCGACCGGCGCGGCTTCGGCGGCGCCCTCAGCCCGCCGTCGTTTCCGGTTCGACGTAGCGCGGGAACAGCCCGACGGGGGCGGGGAGCGGGGTGCCGGGGACGAGGCGCCCCCCCTCCCCCACATCGGCGAGGCGGCGGCAGTCCGCCGGCACGGCCAGGAGATCGAGGAGTTTTCCCGCCGAGTCCGGCATGAACGGCTGCACCAGGATCGCGATGGCCCGCAGGGTCTCGGCCACCACGTAGAGGGAGGCGGCCATGCGCACCGGGTCGGTCTTGCGCAGCACCCAGGGCTTCTGGGCGTCGAAGTAACGGTCCGAGGCCGTCACCACCGCCCAGATCTCGGCCAGCGCCGTGTGCGGGGCGAGCCGGTCCATGGCCTCGCGGACGGCGCTCGGCAGGGCATCGGCGAGAGCCAGAAGGGCGCGGTCGTCGTCCGTGAAGTCGCCGTGCTCCGGGATGAGGCCGCCGAGGTTCTTGGCGATCATCGAGAGCGAGCGCTGCGCGAGGTTGCCCAGCCCGTTCGACAAGTCCGCCGTGTAACGGGTGACGATGGCCTCGTGGGTGTAGTTGCCGTCGCCGCCGAAGGGGACCTCGCGCAGGACGAAGTGGCGCAGGGCGTCGACCCCGTAGGTGGCCGCGAGGGTCATGGGGTCGACGACGTTGCCCAGCGACTTCGACATCTTCTCGCCCTTGGAGAGCAGGAAGCCGTGGCCGAACACGCGCTTGGGCAGGGGCAGACCGGCCGACATGAGGAAGGCCGGCCAATAGACGGCGTGGAAGCGCACGATGTCCTTGCCGATGACGTGCAGGTCCATTGGCCAGAACTTCTTCCGCGCGTCCGACTCGTCCGGGAATCCCGTCACCGTGAGGTAGTTCGTCAGGGCATCGACCCACACGTACATGACGTGATCGGGATGCCCCGGCACCGGCACGCCCCAGTCGAAATTGGTGCGGCTCACCGAAAAGTCCTTGAGGCCGGAGCGGACGAAGCTTGCCACCTCGTTGCGCCGGGTCTCGGGGCCGATGAAATCGGGCTGCGCCTCATAGAGCGCCAGGAGCCGATCCCCGTAAGCGGAGAGGCGAAAGAGGAAATTCTCCTCCTCCATCCAGGTCACGGCCGTGCCGGTCTCGCGGGCGCGGCGCTCCCCGTCGGGGCCGATCTCCGTCTCGTCTTCGTTGTAGTAGGCTTCGTCGCGCACGGAGTACCAGCCGGCGTATTTCGACAGGTAGATGTCGCCATTGGCCTCCATCCGGCGCCACAGCTCCTGGGCGGCGGCATAGTGCTCCGGCTCGGTGGTGCGGATGAAGCGGTCGTGGGAGCAGTTCAGCGCCTCGGCCATGGCCTTGAAGCGGGCGGCCATGTCGTCGACGAGGTCGCGGGGGCTGATCCCGGCCTTGGCAGCCGTCTGCTGAATCTTGAGGCCGTGCTCGTCCGTGCCCGTGGAGAACAGCACGTCGTAGCCGTCGATGCGTTTGAAGCGCGCGAACGCATCCGTGGCGATCACCTCGTAGGCGTGGCCCATATGCGGCGCGCCGTTGGGGTAGGAGATCGCGGTGGTGATGCCGAAGGTTTTTTCGGAAGCCGGGTCGGTCACGTCGAAGGTTCCCCGGAGGCAGGGTTCAAAAGGATCACGGGACGAATCGCGATGAGGGTCCGTCCGGCTCAAGCCGCGCGCACGGCGCCGGCGAGGTCTCCGAACAGGGACAGGACCAGCGGCCGGCGGTCGAGATTGTAGGTCGCGGCCTCCCGCGCGGCGCGGGCGATCTTGTCACACACCTCGACCAGGGCCGCAAGGCGGGCGGGGTCCTCGTGGGCCCGCCGGTCGAGTTCGGCCGAGACGAAGCGGAACACCGTGTCGAGGCTGGCGGTGAACAGGTCGTCGGCGTCGCGCCCCGAGAGCTTTTCCGCGAGCGCCAGGATGCGGCGCCAGTCCGGGTGGTCGAGGCGGGCGAGCAGGGTCTCGACCTCCGCCACGAGGTTGGCGGTGGCGGGCTCCAGCATCGCGAGCGCCTGCGCCACGGAGCCTTCCGAGAGGGCGATGGCCCGGGCGAGGGCGTCCGGCTCCGGCTGGACGAAGGGCTGCGGAAATCCCGTCACCACCCGGGCGATGTCGGCCTCGGCCAGTGGGCGCAGGGTGAGGGCCCGGCAGCGCGACCGGATCGTCGGCAGCAGCCGGCCCGGCGCGTGGCTGACGATGAGGAACAGGCAGCGGGGCGGCGGCTCCTCCACCATCTTCAGGAGCGCGTTGGCGCTGTTGGCGTTCAGGTCCTCGGCGCTGTCGACGATGCAGATGCGGTAGCCCGCCGTGCCGCCGGTGGAGCCGAACAGCGCGAGGGCGCCGCGCGCCGCATCCACGGAGATCTTCGTCGCCAGGGTTTTCGCCGTCGGCGGCCGGATCCGACGCAGGGCGACGAGGTTGGGGTGCGACAGGGCCGCGACCTGTCGCGCCGCCGGGTGATCCGGATCGACGTCGAACGTCCGGGGCGCGGTGCCGGGCTCCGGGTTGGCGATGAGCCAGCGGGCGACGCGATAGGCCAAGGTCGCCTTGCCGATGCCGCGCGGGCCGCCGATGAGCCAGGCGTGATGCAGACGCCCCGCCCCGATCCCCTCCATGAGGGCGGCCTCGGCTTGCCCGTGGCCGACGAACCCCGCCTGATCGCGGGGACGGGGGATGTTCGGAAGGTCGCCGGCTTCGACGTCCTCGGGTAGGCGTTCAGGCCGCATCGCCGTGCGCCTCCCCGAGAAGGCGGGGCAATCGCGCCGTCACGGCGGTCCGGATCGCCGCCTCCACGGCCTCCGGTTCGGCGCTCGCGTCGATGAGCACGCAGCGCCCCGGCTCGGCGGCCGCGATGGCCCGGAAGGCGTCGCGCAGGCGGGTGTGGAAGGCCAACGCCTCGGCCTCGAACCGGTCGGGACCGGCCTCGGCGCCCTCGGCCGAACGCTTGGCGGCGCGGGCGAGGCCGAGGGCCGGGTCGAGGTCGAGGATGAGGGTGAGGTCCGGGCGGGTCGGACCGACGACGACCCGCTCGAGGCTCGTCACCAGGTCGGGGGCGAGGCCGCCGGCCGCGCCCTGGTAGGCCCGCGTCGAATCCGCGAACCGGTCGCACAGCACCGTCTCGCCCCGGGCGAGGGCCGGGCGGATCAGGGTATCGAGGTGGTCGATGCGGGCGGCGGAGAACAGCAGGGCCTCGGCGAAGGGGCCGTAGGGCTTCGCGACCCCCGACAGCAGGGCCGCGCGGATCGCCTCGGCCTTGGGCGAGCCGCCGGGCTCGCGCGTCACCACCACGGGGTGGCCGGTGCGCAGGCGCGCGGCGAGGCGCCGGACCTGGGTGGATTTCCCGGCCCCCTCCCCGCCCTCGAAGGTGATGAACGCCCCTGTCGTCCCGGTCACGGTTCGCCCGTCACGATTTGGCGCCGACCTTCTCGAAGGCGCGGCGGAACAGGCCGGTGCCGACCTCCATGGCGGCGTCGAGGGCGCGCTGGGGAATCGTGCCCGCCGCCACGGACGCGCCGGCATAGAGCGGCTGGTCGAGGGCCTGGGTGTCGCCGCGCATGATTTTCAGGCGGCCGATGGCCTGCCCCTCCTCCACGGGCGCGACCAGGGGACCGTCATACACCACCTTGGCGGTGATCCGGTCGCCGGTGCCGCGCGGCAGCAGAACCCGCACGGGCTTCTTCGCCACGAGCGGGACGCTGCCCTGGGCGCCGCCATAGACCGAGGCGTCGGCCACGGTCTCGCCCGCCGTGAAGACCTGTCGCGGCTCGAAGGCGCGGAACCCCCATTCCATGAGCTTGCGGGATTCCGCCGCCCGGTCGCGGGCGGTCTTCAAACCACTCACCACCATGATGAGGCGCTGGCCGTTCTGCACCGCCGAGCCCGTGAGACCGTAGCCGGATTCCTCGAGATACCCGGTCTTCAATCCGTCGGCGCCGATGTCGAGGGCGAGGAGCGGATTGCGGTTCTGCTGCTTGATCTTGTTCCAGGTGAACTCGCGCTCGGAGAAGATCTTGTACAGATCGGGATAGGTGTCGATGAGGTGCAGGGCGAGCTTCGAGAGATCGCGCGCGGTCACCTTCTGGTCGGGCGCGGCGTAGCCCGTGGCGTTGCGGAAGGTCGAGCGGGTCAGACCGATCTCCTTCGCCCGCGCCGTCATCATCCGCCCGAAATTCTCCTCCGAGCCGGCGATGCCCTCGCCGATGGCGATGGCGGCGTCGTTGCCCGACTGGACGATGAGCCCGCGCAGGAGGTCAGACAGTTTGATGCGGCTGTTGAGCTGGGCGAACATCGACGAGCCGCCGCCCCCCGCCCCGCCCCGGCGCCAGGCATCCTCGGTGATCTGGAACTCCGAATCCATGGTGAGCCGGCCCTGCCGGATCTCGTTGAACACGATCTCGGTGGTCATCAGCTTGGCCATGCTGGCCGGGGAGAAGGGGTCATCGGCGCCCTTCTCGAACAGCACCGAACCCGAATCCGCGTCGACGAGGATCGCGTGCGGCGCCGCCGTCTGGAAGCTCTGGGCTCGCGCCCCGCCCAGGGCGGACAGGGCGAGCACCCCGCAGAGCAGGGCCGTCCGGGTCGCGTCGAGAATCGTCGCGCGCATCACTCGCCTCACACCATTCGGACCGGAATCCCCAGCCCCCCGCCGCTCAAGCGTGACGATACAGGAATCCGGGGGGAGATCGAACCCCAATCCGCTGCGCCGCACCGTATCCCGACCGGCCGCGACCGGTCGACGCGCATCCGCTCGGTCACGCGGCCGTTCGGCGGCGAACGCTCAGCGCGCCTCGGCGATCCGTGCGCGGGTCGGCTTCGCCGTGGCGGTGCCGGATTTCGCGGCGCCCTTCTCGGATGCGACCTTGACGACCGGGGCCTTCGCGGCGACGCCCTTCGCGGGCGGCGCGGAGGCGAGGACGGGAGCCCGCGCGGGCGCGGCCTTCGCCGATCCGGTCGGCCTGGCGGCGACCGGTGGCGCGGCGGCGAGGGCCTTGGGACTCGCCTTGGGCACCGCCCCCTGACCGGGACCGGACGCCTTCGCGGATGCCATCGCCTTGACCGAAACAGTGGTCGAGCTGGAGGCGCCGGCCTTCGCGGTCGCCTTGCCGGGCGGCGGGGGCGGCGCCCAGGCGGCGGCGGTGCGGGTCAGGGGCTGCCCGATGGCGGGCATCCGACCTCCGGTCCGGTGTGGGCCGTCCGATCCGTGAGTCGGCGACCGGGAGGCCGGGGCCGGGGCGATGGAAGCGACCCGGACCGGGGCGACGGGCTTGAACGACGTCTCGCGGGCGGCGGTGGGCTGGAGGGCGGCGGGCACGGCGACGCCGGCGGCCCGGGCCATGAGCACCGGGGCGGGGCGGGCCGGACGCGCGGTCTCGGCCTCCTCCGGTGCGTCCTCGGCGGCGGGCTTGAACGCCAGGGCCGAGCGGTTTCGGTTGAAACGCTCGCCAGCCGAAGGCTCCGACGGGGCGGACACGCGCGACGGGGGCTCTGCGGCATCGGGGCCGAGATCGGCCAGCATCATCGGGGACGGACCTCCGATGGCGGCGGGCCGGCCATCCGTCCGCAGGGTGGCGAGCAGCTTGCGATCGTCGCTGCCGGCGGTGGAGGCCATGCCGACATACTCGACCCGCACGCGGGAGGTGCCGCTGCGATGGAATTCGAGGGCCTGGGCCACCTCCTCCGACACGTCCATGACGCGGTCGGCATGGTACGGCCCACGATCGTTCACCCGCACGATCATCGAGCGATGATTGGCGAGGTTCGTGACGCGGGCGTAGCTCGGCAGGGGTAGGGTCGGGTGCGCGGCGGCGATGGAATGGCGGTCGAACACCTCGCCGTTGGCGGTCATGCGCCCATGGAAGGCGGCGCCGTACCAGGAGGCCAACCCCTCGCGGACGTAACCCTTGGCGTTCTCACGCGGCACATAGGTGCGCCCGGCCACCACGTAGGGCTTGCCCGAGAAGCGCCGGCCGCCGCCCTTCGGGATCACGTCGCCCTCGTTGTAGAGGCGCGGGCTTGCCTTGACCCCGTATTTCGGGTCGATGCCCGAGCCCGTGGGGCCCGCGAGGGGCTGCTGGGGAGTCTGGGCGCAGTTGGCGGTGGCGAGGGCCACGGCGCAGACGCCGAGGATTCGCCAGGGCGTGCCGGCCGGCAAACCGGACATGAGACCGGCCTTCGTCGAACGCGTCATCCCGATGATCCGCCCCGCCGCCTCCCGCACGCACACACACCCGCGACCGAGGACGGCAAGGCCCGCCGGGTGCCCGGAACGGCGCGAACGGGCGCCGCCTCGGGACACAGAGGTTTGTCGCACCTGCGTAAACGAAGGCTGAAGGAAACGGACAGGATCGCTCGGACATCGGATCGGGGGAGGGCCGATGGGGGATCATGCATCCCCTTCAGATCCCCCCCACACGCCCTTGATGGCGTTCAGAAAAACCCCTCGTCGGAACGGTCGGGCCGCCTCCCCGAGATCCGGCTTTCCGGCTGCACCGCAGGATCAGGATCGGCGCATAAGTGTCTCTCACGAAACCGGCCCGCGATCCGTCCTTTCGGCCCCGATCCGGCATCCCCTCGATCCCGGCGGACGCTCCGCGCAACGGATCGCCGGAAGGCGCCCCCGGAGCGGACCCCAGGCCCGGATGCCCGCCCCCCAGGCCGTCAGCGGGAATCGCCGTCCGTGAGGTGTCGAATGGAGCGGGCGCCGCGCTGCTTGAACAGCAGGTCGAGGGCCTCGAGCATGAGGCCGTGCATCTTGGCGCGCTCGGCATGGGCGATGTCGCGCAGCTGATCGTAGACCGGCGGCTCGAGGTAGACGGACATTTGTCGTGCCCGCTCCTTGAGGGTGGTGCTGGGCCGCGAGCGGGGCGTCCCGACGTCGAGCTTGACGATCTCGGCGCTGGGCAGGGGGCGGCTCGTCGCGGTCGAGGCCGCGACGATGGAGGCGAGATTCGGCCGGACGAGACCCGGTTTAGGCGGCTTTGACATGCTTCGAGACCTGCATCCGCTTCTCGATCCAGGTCCAGAGCTTGCGCACCTCGCCCGCCGCCTGTCCCTTCGGGTTGAACTCAGTGACGCCCTGGCCGACCCCGATGGCGTCCTGATGGTCCGTGCGGGCGACGATGTTGACGTCGGGCAGGATGCCCAGCACCGCGAGACCGTCGGCCGCGTCGCGGATGCGGTAGGAGCGGGGCGGGGTCTGGTTCAGGACGAAGGCGAACTTCTTTTCCAGGCGATAGACGGCGGCCAGGGTCGGCTTGAAGGCGCGCAGATCGGCGGGCGTCGGCCGGCACGGGATGATGCAGAGATCGGCCGCGCGGATCGCCGAGAGGGTGCCGGCGGAATCGACGCCCGGCGTGTCGATGAACACGTAATCGTAGGACGACTCGCGCAGCTGGGCCATGACGGCGTCGATCTGGGTGGCGTCGATCTGAGCGACCTCCGGGCCGTCGGCGGTGCGGTGGTCGAGCCAGTCGGAGATGGTGGCCTGACGATCCATCTCCAGGATGCAGACGGAGAGCCCGCGCTCCTGGGCGGCGACGGCGAGCGAGATGCACAGGGTGCTCTTGCCGCTCCCCCCCTTCTGCGTGACGAACGTGATGGCCTTCATCCTAGCGCCCCTTCCCGGCTCGCGGTCCGTCCTGGCCTCCAAGGGACCGGCGGCGCCGGGCTGTCCTGTGACGCAAGGATGACTCCATCGGGTCTGATCCATCATGGTTAATCAACCCTTAAAGGCCGTCTTGCGCCGCAGCATCCGACACACGGCCACCCCCTCCCCCACTGCCAATCTGAGGTTGATTTTGATCGATAAAAGCGCAACCTCCCCCCTTCTCGAAATGGCGCTTTCGCCTTAGCCTGCGGTGAAACCGGAGGAACCCGTCCGGCATCGGACAAACCTCAGGTAAATTCAGCACCCCGGCCCGTCCCGCCCCAGGAGGATCATGTCTCTGCTCACGCTCACGGCGGATGGCGATGACGTGCAGGCGGCCCTGGTCGCCTCCGGCGTGATCGGCCTGTGGACCTACGACATCCGGGCGGACCGCCTCCTGCTCTCGGGTGACCTGGCGGAGGGGATGGGCCTCGATCCGGCGGATGCGGCCTCCGGCCTGTCCCTGGCCGAACTCCTCGACGGCGTTCACGGCGCGGACCGTGCCCGCGTCGAGAACACCGTCCACGCCGCCATCGTGGGCGGCACGCCGTTCGACGTGGCCTTCCGCACGGCGCGGGGCGGGCGCACCCTCTCCTGGCGCGGACGGATCGCGTGCGACGGAATGGGACAGCCCCGGCACGGGCGCGGCATCGCCCTCGATCTCACCCACGAAGGCGGCCTCGACCGGCCGGCCCAGAACGCCGTGAACCGCATGGCCGAGCACGCCATCGCCCTGCAGGGTCTCGCCGGCCACCTCCACCGCCCCGCCCTCGCCCGGCTCCTCGAAGGCCTCATTCGGGAGATCGGCCACGAACTCGCCCACCATCTCCAGGGCAGGGCGGGCGAGCGACGGCATTAGGGCAGGGCGGACGCCTCGCGCACGGATGCGCCGGCCCGCAGCACCAGGGTCCGGACGGACTCGGCCGCCTGCGCCGGAGACCGGGCCAGGGCGCGGGTATAGGCGTCGATCTCGGATGCGCAGCCGCGCCCGCGCGCCGATTCGGGCGGAACCACGGGCACGGTGAAAGCTCCGATCCGCGCCGTCAGCGCCGTCGCCTCCGCGCCATCGCCCACGGCCTCCCCGGCTGCGACGAGATCGGCCCCCGCCCCGATCCGCGCGCACAGGCTGCGATCCGTGTCGCGGGTCGCCAGCATGGCCCGCAGGAGAAACCGCCCGGCCGCCAGAACCGTGGCCGCGTCGGCCCGGCCCAGGGCCTGCGCGATCCCGAGGGCGGCACGGCGGCGCAGGCCCGCGACGTTGTCGGCCTCCGAATGTCCGGCGCCGTAGGCCTCCGCGTACCAGGCCGCCAACCCGTCGACCGAGGAAGCAATCCCCGCACCGGGGGTCATTTCAAGGACCGGGAGCAGGCGCAGGACCGCCGCCCGCGCGCCGGCCGGGCTCGGATCGTCGTCGAGGGTCGAATCGGGGAACCGCCCGGTGTCGACGGTGTCGGTCACGGCGTGGGCGGCCAGGAGCCGCCCGGGCTCGGGCACCCACAGATCCTCGGACGGCGTCGCCAGGGCTTGCGCGACGAAGGCCGGATCGAGGCCGGCGGCGAGGTAGGCCGCCCGTTCGGGCACACCGTCCGCCTGGACGATCCGGCCGGACGGACCGGCCTCGTAGGGGGCGTGGAAGCCGAGGCGCCCGCCCTCCACGAGGTAGCGCCGGCTGCCGCGCACGAAGGCGAGGGTGCAGGCCGAGACGCAGTAATCGGGCACGTAGGTGGCGAGCCCCCGGGCCGCCACGAGGTCGCCGATGGCCTGCCCCTCCTCCACGAGCCCGCCCTCGCTGGTGAGGTGCAGGCGCTCCACCCCGGGATTGGCGGCGAGAAGACGCCGCAGGCGCTCCGCCGTCCCCTCCCCCAGTTCCCCGGCGAGGCGAATGTCGCGGCCCCGGGGTCCGAGGGTGACGCGGGCGGGGGCGGTGGATGCCTCCGCGTCGAGACCGTCCTGGGGCAACGGGGGCAGGGCCGCGACGGCCTGACGGTCGAGGCAGGCGAGGGCGGCACCGAGGACGAGGCAGACGGCCCCCGCCCCGATCACCCGCCGCAGGCGTCTCCCGCCCCGTCCCACCGTTTCCGCCATCTCCGGTCCTCCGGCGCATCGACCCGATGCGCGGGACCGATGATCGCCCCCGGCCGGGCTCCGGAAAATCCCCCCACCGCCGCGCAACCCGGTGGCGACGTCCAAGGGAAGACCCCGAGAGGAGACGGCACCTGCGGCGGCGCACCGGGACGGATCGATTTTTCGCCGCACCCCGATCGGGGGCGATTTCGTTCCGAGGCCCGGGCGACTATGCCGCAGGAACAGGGCGTTGGGGGCACCCCGAACCGATCACCCCTCGCCGGGCACTCGCAGCAAGTAGGTGTCCATGATCCAGCCGTGACGGGCGCGGGCCTCCGCGCGGGTCCGGCCGATGGTATCGGCGATGGTGCCGAGGCGCCCGGACAGGACGATTTCGTCCGGTGTCCCGAGATAGGCGCCCCAGTAGATCGTGAGATCGGGATCGAGGTGGTCGAAGCGCGGATGCCCGTCGAGCATCACCACGGTGGTGTCGGCGCCGGGCGGCAGGCCGTCGGCGATCTGCCGGCCCGTGGTGATGTGGACGGGGGCGCCGATGCGGTTGAGGGCGATGCGGTGGCTGGCGGCGAGCGCCTGGACGCTGCTGATCCCCGGGATCACGTCGTAGGTGAAGGGCACGCGGCCGCGCGCCACGATGCGCTCGATGATCCGCAGGGTGCTGTCGTAGAGGGCGGGATCGCCCCAGACCAGGAAGGCGCCGCATTGGCCGGGGCCGAGTTCGCCCGCGATCATCGCCTCGTACAGGACCGCCCGGGCGGCGTGCCACGCCTCCACCGTCGCCCCGTAATCGGCGGGGTTGCGGTCGCGCTCGGGGTCCCGCGCCTCGACGAAGCGGTAGGGCCGTTCGGTGATGTAGCGCTGGCAGATCTCGTGGCGCAGGGCGACGAGGCTCGCCTTCTCGCTGCCCTTGTCGAGGACGAACACCACGTCGACGGTGTTGAGGGCGCGGATGGCCTGCACGGTGACGTGCTCGGGATTGCCGGCGCCGATGCCGATGACGCGCAGGGTTCGCACCGTGTGGGGTCCTTGGGTTGGGAATCGTCGCCTTCGATTAAGCGAGAACGATCCGTCTGTCGCCGGGGCGCCGCCCGTGCTATGGCTTCGCCGTCATGACCTGCGCCCGCACCCTGGCACTCTGGCTCGTGGCGACGATCGTTCTGATCGCCGCCGGCCTCATGCCGTCCGGAGCAGAGGCGCATGCGGGCCATGCCCATGGCGGACCGGGCCGCCCCTCCGTGGCCGCTCCCACCACCCTCGCGACCGTGACGAAATCCGTCACCGCCGCGACGGTCCAGGCAAGCCCGGAGACCGGCCTCGCCCGCCCCTGCGACGGGGCCTGCTGCCGCGCCCCCGGCACCCATTGCTGCACCGGCGCCGCCCTCGCGGCCGATCCGCAGGCGGCCCTGCCGCCCCGCGACCCGGCGGGCCGCGCCCTGCCCCGGGCCTTTCCGGCGCGGACGGACGTGGTGCCCGAAGCCCTGCCCGAACCCCCGAGATCCTTCGCCTGACGCCTTCGCGCGTCCCCGTCGAGCCGCCGCGCGCGGTTCGGGGGCGCCGTTCCGTGTTCCGTCGGCGAAAGACTTTTCATGCTCCTCGTTCCCATGGCCGCCCTGCGCGCGCTCGCCCTCGCCTGCTTTCTCACCCTCCCCGCACTCGTATTCGCCCATGAGGGCCACGACCACGGGGCCGAGCCGCCGCCCGCGCCCGTGGCGGCCGCCCCCCGTGCCGAGGCCGTCTCGAAGCGGTTCGAACTCGTGGCCGTGGTCTTGGGCGCGGATCTCGTCTTCTACCTCGATGACGTCGCCACCAACGCCCCCGTGGCGGGCGCCGGCCTCGCCGTGTCCCTGGAAGGCCAGCCGCGCCGCAAGGCCGTCGAGACGGCGCCCGGCACGTATCGCCTCCCCCTCCCCTGGGCCAAGGGCAGCACCCACAACGACCTCCTGGTGGGCGTCACCGCGAACGGCGCCACCGACATCCTGAGCCTCGACCTCGATTTGGACGAGGCCCCGGCCGCCACGGCGAGCACGGGCGCGGCCACCCCGACACTCGCCGAGATCCTGCGCCGGCAGAACCCCCTCGCCACCGCCGCCGGATTCCTCCTCGGGCTCGCGGTCCTCTCGACCGTGCGCGGCCGCCGAACCGTCCCGGTCCTCGCCCTCCTGGCCGTCACGGCGACCCTGGTTCTCGGCGGCACCGCCCGCGCGCATGAGGGACACGCGGACGGTGGCCACGCCGCCGCCCTTCCTGCCGCTCCCTTGCCGGCTGCCCTCACGCCCGGCGCCCCCGAACGCGCCCGCCGCCTGCCCGACGGCTCGGTGTTCGTCCCCAAATCCCTGCAGCGGCTCCTCGCCCTGCGGACGGACCGCACCGCCCTCGCCAACGTCGCCCGCGTGACGGAACTGCCCGGCCGGATCATCGCCGATCCCAACGCCAGCGGCGTGGTACAATCCTCCGTCGGCGGCCGCCTCGCCCCGCCGCCGGGCGGCTTTCCGCGCCTCGGCACCCGCGTGCGGCGCGGCGACGTCCTGGCCGTCGTGACGCCCCCGGTCCAGGCCGTGGACGTGTCCGACATGCGCCAGCGCCAGGGCGAGCTCGACCAGCAGATCGCGATCCTGATGCGCCGGGTCGACCGCTTCGAGCGCCTCGCCACCACGGGCGCCGTGGCCCGGACCCAGCTCGACGATGCCCGCTCAGAACTGGACGGCCTGCGCGACCGCCGCGCCGCCCTCGACGCCGTCCGGCGCGAGCCCGAAGCCCTGGTGGCCCCCGTGGACGGGGTCATCGCCGAGACGGGCGCCGTGGCCGGCGCCATGGCGGCCCCCGGTACGGTGGTCTACCGCATCGTCGATCCGGGCAAGCTCTGGGTCGAGGCCCTGAGCTTCTCCGCCCTCGACGAGGGCAGCGCCGCCACCGCCCGCCTCGGCGACGGCGCGAGCCTGACCCTCGCCTATCGCGGCGCGGGGCTGGCCGACCGCAATCAGGCCGTCCCCGTCCAGTTCGCCATCACGGGGGAGACCGGCGGCCTGCGGCTCGGCCAGTTCGTCACCGTGCTGGCGCCCACCGGCGGCCCGCGCGAGGGCCTGGCCCTGCCGCGCGGCGGCCTCGTGCGCCACGAAGCCACGAGCCTCGTCTACGAGCACGTCAGCGCCGAACGCTTCATCGCCCGCGCCGTGCGGGCCGAAGCCCTCGATGCCGACCGGGTCCTCGTGGCCGACGGCCTCGCGGCGGGCCGCCGCGTCGTGGTGCAGGGCGCCGAACTTCTCGACCAGATCCGCTGAAGGCGCGCTCCGATGTTCGAGACCATCGTCGCGCAATCCCTGCGCAACCGCCTCCTCGTGCTGGCGCTGGCCGCCGCCCTCGTCCTCACGGGCGTACTGGCCCTGACCCGCCTGCCCGTGGACGTGCTGCCCGACCTCAACCGCCCCACCGTCACGGTGATGACGGAGGCCGAAGGGCTCGCCCCCGCGGAGGTGGAGCAGCGCGTCACCTACCCCATCGAGACCCGGATGAACGGCCTGCCCGGCGTCACCCGCGTGCGCTCGGTCTCCGGCATCGGCCTGTCCATCGTCACGGTGGAGTTCGAATGGTCGGCCGACCTGTTCCGGGCCCGCCAGTTCGTGGCCGAGCGCCTGGCGCTCGCCCGCACGGAACTGCCCGCGACCGTCAATCCGCAGATGGGGCCGGTCTCATCGATCATGGGCGGCATCCTCCTCGTCGCCGTCACGGGCGAGACCGCCTCCGCCATGCAGCTGCGCGAGACGGCCGACTTCACGATCCGGCCGCGCCTCCTGTCGATCCCGGGTGTCGCCCAGGTGATCCCCATCGGCGGTGAAGTGCGCCAGTTCCGCGTCGCCCCGAACCCCGCCGCCATGCGGGCGCTCGGCGTCACGAACGAGGCCCTGGCGAAGGCGCTGGAAGGCTTCGGCACCAATGCGGGCGGCGGCTTCACCGAGGCGGGCGCCCGCGAGGTGCTGATCCGGGCGGTGGGCCGCACCACCGACCTCGCGGATCTCAGCGGCCTCGTGGTACCGACGCCCGGTGGGCCGGTCTACCTGCGGCAGGTGGCCGACATCGCCTTCGCGCCCCGGCCGAAGCGCGGCGACGGCGGCTATATGGGAAAACCCGCCGTCATCGTCTCCGTGGAGAAGCAGCCCGGCATCGACACCGTGCGCCTCACCCGCACGGTGGAGGCGGCGCTCGCCGAAATCGCCCCGGCCCTGCCCAACGGCATCGAAGCGCGGAAGATCCTGTTCCGGCAGGCGGACTTCATCGAGACCTCGCTGGGCAACGTCGTGCGGGTGCTGTGCGAGGCCGTGGCGGTGGTGGCCGTGGTGCTGTTCGCGTTCCTGATGAACGCCCGCACCACCCTCATCTCCCTCGCGGCGATCCCCGTCTCGATCCTGGCCACCGCGGCGATCTTCTCCGCCCTCGGCCTCTCCATCAACACCATGACGCTGGGCGGCCTCGCCATCGCCATCGGCGAACTCGTGGACGACGCCGTGGTGGACGTGGAGAACATCCTGCGGCGCCTGCGCGAGAACCGGCACGCCGGCGCCCCCCGCCCGGCCTTCGCCGTGATCGTGGCGGCCTCGAACGAGGTACGCTCCGGGATCGTCTACGCGACCGCCATCATCTGCCTCGTCTTCGTCCCGCTCTTCGCCCTGTCGGGCATCGAGGGCCGGCTGTTCGCGCCCCTCGGCCAAGCCTACATCATCGCGATCCTGTCGAGCCTTCTCGTCTCCCTCACCCTGACGCCGGCGCTGGCCTCCTGGCTGCTGCCCGGCCTCAGGAGCCTGGAGGCGCCCGAAGGCCGCCTCGTCCGAGGGCTGAAGGCCGGGAATGCCCGCCTCGTCCGGGGGGCGCTGCGCCACCAGGGGGTGGTGATGGCCGCCGCCCTCCTCGGCGTCGGCCTCGCGGTCCATGGGGCGATGGGCCTGCCGCGGGTGTTCCTGCCGCCGTTCAACGAGGGCTCGTTCACCGTCAACCTCGCCTTCACGCCGGGCATATCCCTCGCCGAATCGAGCCGCATCGGCGCCATCGCGGAGGGGCTCGTCATGGACATCCCGGAAGTCGACCGCGTCGGACGCCGCACGGGCCGGGCCGAACTCGACGAACACGCCGAGGGCGTCCACTCTTCCGACCTCGAAATCGGCCTCAAGCCGGGCGGCCGCCCCCGCGACAGCGTCGTCGCCGACATCCGCGCCCGCCTCGGGGTGCTGCCGGTCTCGGTGAATGTCGGGCAGCCGATCTCCCACCGCCTCGATCACATGCTGTCGGGGGTGCGGGCCGAGATCGCCGTGAAGCTGTTCGGCGAGGATCTCGACACCCTGCGCCGCACGGCCGAGGATCTGAAGACGCGCTTCGAGACGATTCCGGGGCTCGCGGATCTCGCCATCGAGAAGCAGGTCCGCATCCCGCAGCTCGACGTCCGCGTCGATGGCGGCCGGGCCGCCCTCTACGGCATCGCCCCGAACGCCGTGGTGGATGCGGTCAGTCGCCTCGCCAACGGTCGCGTGGTCTCGACCCTGGTGGACGGCCTGCGCCGTTTCGACGTCACCGTGCGGCTGCCGGAATCCGGCCGCTCCGTCACGGCCCTGCGCGACCTCCTCATCGAGACGCCGACGGGCTGGGTGCCGGCCCATGCCCTGGCCGACATCACCGAGCGCGACGGCCCCAACCAGATTCTTCGCGAGAACGGCCGGCGGCGCCTCGTCATCCAGGCCAACACCGTGCCGGGATCGGACGGCTCGGCCGTGGCGGCGTCCATCGGGCGGATGCTCGCCGAGACGAAGCTGCCCGAGGGGGTCTCGGCAAGCCTCGAAGGGGCGTTCCAGGCTCAAGGGGAAGCGACGCGGACCATCGGCCTCCTCAGCCTCGTGTCGCTCGCCCTCGTCTTCGCCCTGCTGGCGAGCCGCTACCGCTCGGGGCGGCTCGCCCTCATCGTCATGGGCAACGTGCCGCTGGCCCTCATGGGCAGCGTCGTCGCCCTGAAGGTGACGGGCCTCCCCCTCTCCGTCGCCTCGATGATCGGCTTCGTGACGCTCACCGGCATCGTCGCCCGCAACGGCATCCTCAAGATCAGCCACGCCCTCAACCTCGGGCTCACCGAGGGCATCCCCTTCGGCCCGGCCCTGGTGCTGCGGGCGAGCCAGGAGCGCCTCGTGCCCGTGCTCATGACGGCCCTTGCCGCCGGCATCGCCCTGGTGCCGTTGCTCCTCGACGGCACCGCGCCCGGCAAGGAGATCCTCCACCCCGTGGCGGTGACGATCTTCGGCGGGCTCTTCAGCGCGACCCTGCTGGACGCCGTCCTCACCCCGATCCTGCTCCTGCGCTTCGGTGGCCCGGCCTTCGCCCGCCTCGCCGCCGCTCCGGAGCCGGCCCTGTCCCCCACCGAAGCGCCGAGCCCGGCCCTGTTCTGACGATGGAGTTCCCATGACGATGAAGACCACCCTCGCCGCAGCCCTCGCGGTCCTCGCCCTCGGCACCGCCGCCCTCGGCCACGACGACCATGCGGGCCACGACCACCGCGTCGACAATCACGGGCAGCCACCCGCGAAGAAGGGTGCCGAGGCGGCCTCCACCCGCGCCTTCCGCGAAGCGAACCTGCGGATGCACGGCGACATGGACATCGCCTATTCGGGCGACGTCGACCGCGATTTCGCCGCCGGTATGATTCCCCACCACGCGGGCGCCATCGCCATGGCGAAGGTGGCGCTGCAATACTCGAAGGACCCGGAGGTGCGGGCGCTCGCCGAGCGCATCGTCCAGGCCCAGGACGCCGAGATCGCGCAGATGCAGGCGATTCTGAAGCGCAAGGGGACGCACTGACCGGCTGGTCGCCTCCGCGCGTAGCCCTATCTGGAGGCATTCCAGTCAAGCCGCGCGGAGCCGACCCGGCATGAACTCTCCTGACACGGGCTTTCCCATCACGCTGACGGTGAACGGCGTGCCCCGCAGCCTCGTCCTCGAGGATGCGCGGGTCACCCTCCTCGACGCCCTGCGCGAGCGCCTCGACCTCACGGGATCGAAGAAGGGCTGCGACCGGGGCCAGTGCGGCGCCTGCACGATCCTCCTCGACGGGGTGCGGATCAATGCCTGCCTGGCGCTCGCCGTGAGCCATGACGGGGCGTCGATCACCACCATCGAGGGGCTGGCCGACGGCGACGTGCTCCACCCCGTCCAGGCCGCCTTCGTGGACCACGACGCCTATCAGTGCGGCTTCTGCACGCCCGGCCAGATCATGAGTGCCGTCGGCCTCATCCGGGAGGGGCAGGCGGGCGACGATCCCGAGCGGGTGCGCGAGGGCATGAGCGGCAACCTCTGCCGCTGCGGCGCCTACGCCGGCATCACCGAGGCCGTGCTGGCGGCGCACGCCGCCATGAACGCCCCCGACGTGCTGCCCGGCGGCCATCTCAGCGAGGACGCGGCATGAACCGGTTCGATTATATCCGCGCCGGCAGCGTCGCCGAGGCCGTGGCGGCCCACGCAGCGGGCGCCGCCTATCTCGCCTCCGGCACCAACCTCCTCGACCTCATGAAGGGCGACGTCACCCGCCCCGAACGCCTCGTCGACATCTCTCGGATTTTCGGCCTCGATGCCATCGAGACCTTGCCGGACGGCGGCACCCGCATCGGCGCCCTCGTGCGCAACGCGACCCTGGCGCACGATCCGGCCTTCGCGAAGGCGTATCCGGCCGTGGCCGAAGCCCTGCTGTCGGGCGCCTCGGCGCAGTTGCGCAACGCCGCCACCACCGCCGGCAACATCCTCCAGCGCACCCGCTGCCAGTACTTTTACGACACCGCGAGCGCCTGCAACAAACGTCAGCCCGGCGCCGGCTGCGACGCCATCGGGGGCGTCACGCGCACCCACGCGGTCCTGGGGTGGAGCGAGCATTGCATCGCCACCCACCCGTCCGATTTCTGCGTGCCCCTCGCCGGCTTCGATGCCGTGGTCGAGATCGAGGGTCCGGCCGGGCGCCGCGAGATTCCCCTGGAGAGCTTCCACCGCCTGCCCGGCGACGCGCCCGAGCGCGAGACCGAGTTGGCCCCGGGCGACCTCGTCGTCGCCGTGCGGCTGCCCCCGGAAGCCAAGGCGTTCGCCGCCCATTCCCGCTACCTCAAGGTCCGCGAGCGCACCTCCTACGCCTTCGCCCTGGTCTCGGCGGCGGTGGGCCTCACCTTCGCGGGCGATCGCATCGGGCAGGCCCGCATCGCGCTGGGCGGTGTCGCCCTCAAACCCTGGCGGGCGCGGGCGGCGGAGGCCCTGCTCGCCGGAGCGATCCCGAGCCCCGAACTGTTCGCACGCGCCGCCGACGCGGCGCTTCAGGGGGCGAGCCCATCCGGCGACAACGCCGCCAAGATCGACCTCGCCCGCCGCATCGTCGTGCGCGCCCTGACACTGGCGCAGGCCGGCACCCCGGCCCGCATCCCCGCCTTGCCCGCCAGCCCGTTCGGAGCCTGACCATGAGTGAGCGCATGCGCCACGGCGCCTCCATCGGCCAGCCCCTCACCCGGCGCGACGGCCCCGCCAAGGTCACGGGCGCGGCCCGCTACAGCGCCGATTTCAAGCCCGAGGGGATGCTCCACGCCGTCATGGCGGTGAGCACCATCGCGCGGGGCCGGGTCACCCACCTCGACGTCGCGGCGGCGAAAGCCCATCCGGGCGTCGTCGACGTGATGACGCCCGAGAACGCCCCGGCGCTCGCCAAATCCCCGGACGAGAAGGACAATCCCTTCACCTTCCGCCTCGACCTCCTGCAGAATGCGGGCGTGCGCTACGCCAACCAGCCCATCGCGGTGGTGATCGCCGAGACCCTGGAGGCTGCCACCGAGGGCGCCGCCCTGCTGGCGCCGCGCTACGATGCGGAAGTGCCGGAGGTGGAACTCGGCGGTGGCGAAATCTTCACCCCCAGCAGCGTCGGGGCCGGCTCGCCGACGGAGGAAGGGGCGGGCGACGTCGCCGCCGGACTGGCCGCCGCCGACACCCGCCTGGAGGCCACCTACGAGACGGCGGCGCAGTATCACAACGCGCTGGAACCCCACACCAGCGTGGCCGCCTGGGACGGCGACCGCCTCACCCTGCAGACGCCGACCCAGGCCCTGTGGATCGCCAAGGGACGCCTCGCCGAGCTGTTCGGGATTCCCCCCGAGAACATCCGGATCGTCAGCCATTTCCTCGGGGGCGGCTTCGGCTCGAAGGGCTTCATCGCCGCGCCGCAGATCCTCGGGATCATGGCGGCGAAACTCGTCGGGCGGCCGGTGAAGCTCGTGACCCGGCGCGAGCAGATGTTCGGCCCCGTGGGTCACCGCGCCTCGACGCGCCAGACCCTCAAGCTCGGTGCCAAGGCGGATGGCGGCCTGACCGCCCTCGACCACCACACCCTGACCCTGACGAGCCGCCACGACGACTTCGTGGAAGCCTGCGGCCTCATCGCCCGCCACCTCTACGCGGCCGATGCCATCGCGACGACCCACGCGGTCTCGCGCGCCGATATCGGCACGCCCCTATTCATGCGCGCCCCCGGCGAGGCGCCCGGCAGCGTCGCGGTGGAATCGGCGCTCGACGAACTCGCCCTCGAACTCGACATGGACCCGCTGGAGCTGCGGCTTAGGAACTACGCCGAGGTCGAGCCCATCACCCACCGGCCGTTCTCCTCGAAGGCCCTGCGCGAATGCTATGCGCAGGGCGCCGAGCGCTTCGGCTGGGCCAAGCGCCCGAAGCAGCCGCGCCAGATGCGGGACGCGCACGGGCTCCTCGTCGGCTGGGGCATGGGGACGGCCACCTATCCGGCCGGGATGATGCAGGGCGAGGCCCGCGCCACGATCCGGGCCGACGGCACGGCTTTGGTGGAAACCGCCGCCCAGGACATGGGCCAGGGCGCCTGGACGGTGCTCGCCCAGATCGCCGCCGACGGGCTCGGACTCGGCCTCGACGCCGTGGACCTGCGCATCGGCGAGTCGGACCTGCCCAATGGCGGCCTCGCGGGCGGCTCCACGGGGACGGCCACCGCCGGCAGTGCCGTCCATGCGGCGACGCAGGCGGCTTTGGCCGAACTCGAAGCCCTCGCGGTGAACGACCGCGCCTCGCCCCTCTACGGCGCCGGAAATGCCGGCACGGTGGCGCAGAACGGGCGCCTCGCCCGCCGCGACGATCCCACTCGCTCGGAGAGCTTTTCGGAGATTCTCGCCCGCGCCGACAAAGCTTCCGTCGAGGCCAAGGGCACGGGGGCGGGCGAACCGGCCTCGCGCAAAACCTACGCCATGCATGCGCATGGGGCGGTCTATGCCGAGGTGAAGGTCGATCCCGATCTCGGGCAGATCCGGGTGACGCGGCTGGTCGGCGCCTTCGCGGCCGGGCGCATCGTCAACCCGCGCCTCGTGCGCAGCCAGTATTACGGCGGCATGATCTGGGGCGTGTCCCTGGCGCTCCACGAGCACGCGGTGCTCGACACGCGCTCCGGCCGGGTGATGAACCCCAATCTCGCCGAGTACCACGTGCCGGTGAACGCCGACGTGCCGTCCCTGGAAGCGATTCTGGTGGAGGAGCACGACCCGCACGTGAATCCCCTCGGCATCAAGGGGGTCGGCGAGATCGGCATCACCGGCACGGCGGGCGCCATCGCCAACGCCGTCTGGCACGCCACGGGGGTCCGGGTGCGTCACTTCCCCATCACCCTCGACAAGCTTTTGACCTGAGGACAGAATCAGGGCGCCCCTCGCGACGGGGGCGAACCTGTCGACGGGGTAGCCGGCGACCTATCTCCCGGTCTCCCCGAACGACGACGGCAGAAAGACACCCCCATGGCGACGCCCGGAGACTGGAAGATCCCCGCATCCGTGCAGCCCCGGGCCGGTGATTACGGTTTCGACCTCGCCCAGGCGCTGACCGCCATCGTCGCCCTCTCGACCCGCGTGCCCGACGAAGCCTTCTCGGCCGAGACCCTGGGCACGGAGCGGGCCGGCAACGGCGTCGTCATCGGCGACGACGGCCTCGTGCTCACCATCGGCTACCTCGTGATGGAGGCCGACACCGTGTGGCTCACCACCCATGACGGCCGTTCCGTGCCCGGCCACGTCGTCGGCTACGATGCCGTGACGGGCTTCGGCCTCGTCCAGGCCCTCGGCCCCCTCAACCTGCCGGCCCTGCCGCTGGGGCGCTCCGGCCCCGTGAGGGTCGGCGACCGGGCCATCGTGGCCGGAGTCGGCGGGCGCCAGCGCAGCGTCGCCGTGGAGATCGTCGCCCGGCAGGAATTCGCCGGCTACTGGGAATACGTCCTCGACGAGGCCCTGTTCACCGCCCCCGCCCATCCGCAATGGGGCGGCGCCGCCCTCATCGGCGCGGGCGGCGAGTTGCTGGGGATCGGCTCGCTCCAGTTGCAGCAGGGCACGGCGGAGGGGCCACGCACCATCAACATGATCGTGCCCATCGACCTCCTGCCGCCGATCCTCGACGACCTCGTCACCCGAGGCCGGGCCGACCGGCCGCCCCGACCCTGGCTCGGCCTCTATGCCAGCGACGGCGACGACGCCGTGGTGATCATGGGGCTCGCCGATGACGGCCCGGCGGAGGCCGCGGATCTGCGGCCCGGCGACGTCGTCACGGCGGTGGCGGGCGAGCCCGTGGCGGATCTCGCCGGCTTCTTCCGGCAGGTCTGGGCCTTGGGCGAGGCCGGCGTGCGCGTGCCCCTCACCATCCGGCGCGACGGCCAGACCATCAAGCTCGCGGTGACCTCGGCCAACCGCGAGCGCTTCCTCGTGTCGCCGCCCCTGCATTGACCCGGTTGCATTGATCCGGCCGCCCCGGGGGTCTATCCCCGGGCGATGACCGAGACACCAATCCACATCGTCGGCGGCGGCCTCGCGGGCTCGGAAGCCGCCTGGCAGATCGCGCAAGCCGGCCACCCGGTGGTGCTGCACGAGATGCGCCCCGTGCGCGGCACCGAGGCCCATCACGGCCAGGATCTCGCCGAGCTCGTCTGCTCGAACTCGTTCCGCTCCGACGACGCCAACGGCAACGCCGTGGGACTGCTGCACCAGGAGATGCGCACCCTCGGCTCCCTCATCCTGAAATCCGCCGACGCGCATCAGGTCCCGGCCGGGGGGGCGCTCGCCGTCGACCGCACCGGGTTCGCCGCCGCCGTCACCGCCGCCCTGGAGGCGCATCCCCGGGTGAGCATCGTGCGCGAGGAGGTCGAGGGCCTGCCGCCGGACTCCTGGGGCCAGACCATCGTGGCCACGGGGCCGCTCACCGCCCCGTCCCTGGCGAGCGCCATCCGGGATCTCACGGGTGCGGAATCCCTGGCTTTCTTCGACGCCATCGCGCCCATCGTCCACCGCGACTCCATCGACATGGACAAGGCGTGGTTCCAGTCGCGCTACGACAAGGTCGGCCCCGGCGGCACGGGAGCCGACTACATCAACTGCCCCCTGGACCGCGAACAGTATGACAGGTTCATCCAGGCGCTGATCGAGGGCGAGAAGATCGGCTTCAAGGAGTGGGAGGCCTCGACGCCGTATTTCGACGGCTGCCTGCCCATCGAGGTCATGGCCGAGCGCGGCCCCGAGACCCTGCGCCACGGCCCCATGAAGCCCGTGGGCCTGACCAACCCGCACAACCCCACGGTCAAGGCCTGCGCCATCGTGCAGCTGCGCCAGGACAATGCGCTCGGCACCCTCTACAACATGGTCGGCTTCCAGACGAAGCTCACCTATTCCGAGCAGGTGCGGGTGTTCCGCACGATCCCCGGCCTCGAGAACGCCGAGTTCGCCCGCCTCGGCGGCCTCCACCGCAACACCTACCTCGACAGCCCCCGCCTCCTCGACGCCACCCTGCGGTTGAAGGCCCGGCCGTCCTTGCGATTCGCCGGTCAGATCACCGGCTGCGAGGGCTATGTCGAGAGCGCCGCCATCGGCCTCATGGCGGGCCGTTTCGCCGTGGCCGAGGCGCAAGGCCGAGCCCTGGCGCCGCTGCCCGCCACCACGGCGCTGGGGGCGCTGATCGGCCACATCACCGGAGGCCACATCGCGGCGGAGGATGCGGGCGCCCCGCGCTCGTTCCAGCCCATGAACGTGAATTTCGGCCTGTTCCCACCCCTCGACCACGCCCCGAAGGGCGAGGCCTGCAAGCGCCTGCGCGGCCCGGAAAAGGCGGTGGCCAAGAAGCAGGCCCTGACGGATCGCGGCCGGGCGGATCTCGCGGCATGGATCGGGGCCGACGCGGCACGGGTCGCGGCGGAGTAGCCGAGGTCGACGCCGGATGAATCCGGGTGGCATCTCGGAATCGGTAGAGGCAGGCCCCCTGCCCCTCGCTCATCGTTGGCCCTCTATGAGCCCTGGGCGTACAACCCTATGGATTTCGATTGGCATGATGAGAAATCGGATCGCAATCTTGCCGGGCGTGGGTTTGGATTCGACTTTGCGGCCCTGATCTTTCTCGGACGCGTTCTGCTAAGAGCCGACGGCCGCCAAGATTACGGCGAGGTTCGCCAGAACGCACTCGGGGAGATCGACGGTGATATTGATCACGTCACCTTCACGGATCGGGGGGATGTGCGGTGGATCATCTCCGCGCGCCGAGCCAACCGCAGGGAGCGTCAACGATGGCACGCATCAGCCTCGACCGACTTCGAATGAACCGGCCGCAGGTGGACCGTGAGAGGATCGACGCCACGAGGGAGGCCGATATCCGCCGCCATACCGTCGAGGACGGGGGCGATCCGGACGCCGAGCCAACCGAGTATGCCCTCGCGTCTGCGCCGGCCGAAATCCGGAAAAAGCTCGGCGTCACACAACAGCGCTTCGCCGATGCCCTCGGTGTCCCCGTCGCAACCTACCGAAATTGAGAACAGGGTCGGAAGCTGCCCGATCCGGCGGCCCGCTCCCTCCTCACCATCTTCGACCGCGAACCGGAAGCGGCGATGCGCGCCCTCGGCATCGACCGGCTTCGTCTTGCGGGACGCGACGACTGATACGGTTTCCGGTTGATTGCTTCGGATCGACTGGGCGCGACGGGCTCCCTCTCCTGGAAGGAGAGGGTGGGGGTGAGGTGTAGTCCATCTCCGAAGAGGTCACACACCTCACCCTGTCCCTCTCCTTACAGGAGAGGGGACCCGCGCTTGCTGGAGACCGAATGGATCAACCGGAAACGGTATGATCCGGCTTCCCACCGATCGGAGGTGAAACCGGGTCGGCGTAAAGCCCCGTGCGGGACGCTCAATCAGGCTTCGCCTCATACGCGAAAATCCGCCGCCCCGGCCGGTGGCCCTCGTCGCCGGTGTCGCGGAACCCGACCTTCGTGAGCAGCCCCACCGACGCCGTGTTCTCGGGCCGGCATTCGGCGATGAGGAAGCGGTGGGGGAAACGTTCGCGCAGCAGGCCCACCGCACCCGTCACGGCCTCGGCGCCGTAGCCCTGGCCGCGCGCGCCGCCGCCGACCCAGTAGCCGAGTTCGACCGCATGGTCGCCGCGCAGGTGCAGGCCGACGATGGCGACGAGTTCGTTGTCGGCCCGCGTGCGGGCGCCGAGGAAGCAATCTTTTCGGATCTTGGCCGGGCCGATGAGCCCGCGCGCCGCCGCCAGGGTGAAGGGGGATGGCAGGAAGTCGATGGCGCCGGTGATGGCCGGATCGTCGGTGAGCGCCCGCACGGCCTCGGCATCCCCCGGCACCAGGGGGGCGAGGCGCAGGCGGGCGGTCTCCACGGGGGAGAGCTTGGCGAGGGAATAGCGCGCGGCGAGCTTGAACATGGCGACGCCACCCTACCCCATCGCCGCGTCCGCGCGCGAACGGTTTGGCCCAACAAAAACCCGCCCCGGCAAACCGGGGCGGGCGCGTCTCGTCAGCGTCGGGCGCTCTCCCTTACGGGTGAATCACCATGGCGTTGAACGGATAGACGTAGGCCTGGAGCATCACCAGCACGCCGACGAGGCAGGCGAGCACGATGGAGTGCCAGAACACGAAGCGCAGGATCTTGCCCTCCTGCCCGAAATAGCCCGTGGCCGTGGAGGCGACGACGATGGACTGGGCGTCGATCATCTTGCCCATGACGCCGCCGGACGAGTTCGCCGAGGCCATGAGGATGCCCGACAGGCCGAGCTGCTCCGAGGTGATTTTCTGCAGGCCGCCGAACAGCACGTTCGACGCGGTGTCCGAGCCGGTCAGCGCGACGCCGAGCCAGCCCAGCAGCGTGCCGAAGAACGGGTAGAGGATGCCGGTTCCGGCGAACGCCAGACCGAGGGTGGCATCGACGCCCGCGTAGCGGGTGAGCACGCCGAGCGCCAGCATCGCCGAGATGGTGATGAGCGAGTAGCGCAGCACCCAGATGGTCTCGAGATAGGCCGTCACGAGGCGCCAGGGCGAGAACCGCATGAGCAGGCCGGAGATGATGGCCGCGAACAGCACGCCGGTGCCGGTGTAGGACATGTAGGTGAAGGCGAAGACGGCGGCTTCCGGATGGGCCTTGGCCACCACCGGCGGCACCTTCATGATGACGTTGTGCAGGCCCGGTACCTCGTACTTCCAGGTGAAGATCGGGTTGACGAGGGCCTTGAACCAGCCGGTGCCCCAGATCGCGACGATCACCGAGAGGATGATCCACGGCACCCACGCCATCATGATCTCGGAGGACGAGGCGGTGCGGGCATAGGCGCCCGTGGGGGCAGCCTTGGCGCCGCCCTCGGCGGTGACGAAGCCGAGCGACGGATCGTTGCCGCGTAGCGCCGGCGAGGTCCAGATGGTGGCCGGGCGCCAGACGCGCAGGAACAGCACCAGGGCGCCCATGGAGACGAGGGCCGCGCCGATATCGACGATCCAAGGGTTGACGTAGTTCGAGATGCCGAACTGGGCGAGCGCGAACGAGCCGCCGCAGACGAGGATGGCGGGCCAGATCTGGACCATGCCGCGGAAGCCCGCGAACACCCAGATGAGCCAGAACGGCACCAGGATGGAGAAGAACGGCAGCTGGCGGCCGATCATCGCGCCGAGGATGTAGGGGTCGTAGCCCGTCACCGAGGCGAGGCCCTGGATGGGGGCGCCCAGCGCCCCGTAGGCCACCGGGGCGGTGTTGGCGATGAGGGAGAGGCCCGAGGCGGCGAGCGGCGAGAAGCCGAGGCCGATGAGGATGGCACCCGTCACCGCCACCGGGGTGCCGAAGCCGCCGGCGCCCTCGAAGAACGCCCCGAACGCGAAGGCGACGAGGAGGAGCTGCAGGCGCCGGTCCGTGGTGATGCCGGCCACCGATTGCTGCAGGGTGGCGAACCAGCCCTTCTCCACCGTCAGGCGGTAGAGGAAGATGACGTTGAGGATGATCCAGCCGATGGGAAACAGGCCGAGCGCCACGCCGTAGCCCGAGGCGCGGGCGGCGAGATCGGCCGGCATGCCGAACAGGAACACGGCGACGCAGAAGGCGAGCACCAGGGAGAGGACGGCGGCGATGTGGGCCTTGACCTTGCCGCTGGCGATCATGCCGAGCAGCGCGATCACCGGCAGGGAGGCGGCGAGCGTCGAGAGCCAGGGGCTCCCGAACGGATCGTAGACCTGATTCCAGGTGGTCACGGTATTCACGGGCGTCCTCCCAAGGTGATTCCGATCTCCCGCCGGAACCTTGGGTCGTTGCTAGCAGAGGCCCGAAGTCGGCTCAACGCGGGTTAATGATGTATTCAGAGACAGTTGCGGGCGGGACACCATGGGCGCGATGAGCGTACGCATCGGTGCGTCGTCGCGCCGTTCCGGAATGTTCCAAGCGTGGGTGCAGCCTGCGTGATCGTGGCGCGGTTACGGAACATGCCGGGATACCTCCGGTTCCCCCGACATGCCCTCCGGGGCTCGGGGACGGAGATAAATCTATGTTTATGCGCGTCGATCAGCTGCAAGCCGAGTTGCCTGCGCCGAAACGGAAAGATCCCAATGCCGCTGCGGCACTCCAGGAACTGCTAGGCGGCAAATATGGTGAGATGTCGACACTTGGGAACTACATGTTCCAGAGCTTCAACTTTCGCAGCAAATCGAAGCTGAAGCCGTTCTATAGCCTCGTTGCCGCCATCACGGCCGAGGAGCTCGGGCATGTCGAGCTGGTCTCGAACGGCGTCGCCATGCTCAACAACGGCCCCGACAACGACGGCGACGAAGGGAATGGCGGCGACATCTCGGGCGCGCCGTTCGAGGACATGAAGGACATCCGCCTCGCGGCGGCCTTCCTGTCGAATGGCGGCGGCGTGACCCCGGTGAACAGCAACGGCGCTTCGTGGAACAACGACTTCATCACCACCACGGGCAACGTGGTGGTCGATCTCCTGCACAACTTCCACCTCGAATGCGGTGCCCGCCTGCACAAGCTCCGGGTCTACGAGACGCTGACCGATCCGACGGGCCGCGAAGTCTGCGGTTACCTCCTCGTGCGCGGCTCGGTCCACGCCCACGCCTACGCCCTGGCGCTGAAGAAGATCACCGGCGTCGAGCTCGACAAGTTCCTCCCCACGCCGAACATCAACCTCGACAAGATTCCCGAGTGCCAGAAATACCTTCAGGAGGGCTCGCACCGCCGGCTCTATACGTTCAGCCCGAGCGACTACAAGGAAATGTCCGGCATCTGGGGCAACGGCGAAGTCGCCCTGCCGGGCGATCCGCCGGGTGAGCTCACCGTGGTCGAGGGCATGCCGGATGGGGGCAAGATCCATCAGCTCACAGGCATCCCGTCCGCCTTCACCCCGGATTATGCCCCGGAGGAGATGTTCGAGATCGCCGCGAAACTGACGAAGAAGGCGCGCTGAGGCCGTGTGGTCCGGGGCGGCTCACGGCGAGCCGCCCTTTCCCGTGCCCCCGCGTCAGAAGAAGAACGTCGTGGTGACGGACCCGTAGACCGTATCGCCCGTCCGGGGCGCGTTGGGGGCGTCGCGCAGGACATCGCCCTTGAGGAGGTAGGCGACGCCGACATCGACGAGCATCGAGCCGGGGACGAGCCAGTGACGGACACGGCCCTCGATCTGCTGACCGGCATAGCTCCCCGATCGGCCGCTCCGGTCGCGGATGCCCGTGGCGGCGAAGCTGTCGGTGGGGTTCTCCAGCCAGAGGCCGCGATAGCTCACGAACACGTCGAGATCCGCCGCGGGCGCGAATTCGAGGCGAATGCCCGGTGAAATGAGGTTCGCGCGCTGCACCGGGCCGTAGAGGCTCGTCGGGCCGTAATCGAAGCGCCGCGCTCCGTACAGGGTGTCGAAGCGGGTGTTCCGGCCGGGGTTGCGGTCGTCGCCGCTGGCGTGATCGTATTCGAGGGAGACCCGAGGCGCCCAAGCCGCGTCGAAGGTGTAGCCGAGTTCGGCATGGACGAAGTAGGCCGAGACCGGCACGTCGGTGACGTCCGTCACCGCCGTCGTGTTGCGGGCGGTGCCGGTCTGGTAGATGGCCTCGAATTCGTGGTCGAACTGCCCCACCTTCGGGGCGCGGAACAGCCGGAATCCCGGCGTGAACAGGCGCCGGTCGCGGGTCTGGATGCCTTCGAGCTGCGAGCCGCTGTCGCGTTCGAGCAGGCCGAAGCCGTAGACCTCCAGGATTCCGCCGAGCACCCCCGCCTTGGTGACGATGCCGCCGAACAACTGGGTGTCGAGGCCCTCGTGATCCCAGGCGACGCTGTTGCTGAGGAGGCCCGGACGGTCGAAGGGCTCGCGGATGTGCGGCAGGGTATAGAACAGGTGCAGGGCATCCTTGCCGGCATTCTGCCAATCGTAGGCGATGCCCGTGAAGGAATTGATGGTGTTGCGGAACTGGTTGCGGGCGATGAGTCGGCGCGAGCCGACATTCTGGGTGAAGCGCCCGGCCGTGACCGTGCTGACGGTTCCGGCCCCGGCGGCGTCCGCGAGGTCGAAGCCGAGATAGGCCTGACCGAGTTCGAGGGCGTTCACCTCGGTGGTGGCGATGGAATTCGAGCCGCGCCGCTGGAAATAGGCACGGCTGTCGAAGAGTTCCCCGCCGATCCGAACCGGGCCGGTGTCGTATTCGGCGAACAGCGTCGTCTGTAGGGAGAACAGGTCGTTGCTCGCCGGGGCGGGGCCCGGCCGGAACTGACCGCCGAGGGCCTCGTAACGCGGTCGCACCGTGCCGGAGATCTTCCACCCCTCGGGTTTGCCCAGGGCCTCGTAGAGCGCGAAGTACGGCGTCGTCTTCAAGGCCTGGGCCGCCGCCGCGCAGGGGAGGAAACCCGCCAGAAGGGCCGCGCACAGGAGCGAGCGCCGCATCCCGACACGGCCGAACGTAGAATAATCCACATCACGCGATAAATATTTCACATCATCCTCTGAACAGCCGAGTCGAGACTTGGTATCAGTACAGAGATGCGTGCTCAACGCGAGCGCGGAAAAGCATTCGGAAAAGGCATAGCCTTCTCCATCCGCGGGAAATTCGAAATCGGATTGCCGTCGTCGCGACGATCCGGAGCATGTCCGGCGCGACGGCTGCGTGCGGACGTTCTTCGCGCACGCCCGAATCGCGCGAAAACGCCCCTCGTGCTGTGACGCAATCACTTCGTTCATGCGCCAGAGCACGAGGCTTGTGTTTTCGCATCAATCTTCCCAGACACGGCTGAAGCCTCCGTCTGGATCGATGCCCTAGGATGCGCGGCGCGAGGCCCGCCACAGATGCCACAACCGCCGCCAGCGCGGGATCTCGATCTGCGTGTTGAGGGGGTCGTAGCCCGGCCGCTCCATGACGGCGAGGTAGGGCTCCACCAGGGCCACGGGCAGGAAGGCGGCCCGGGCCGCCGGAACGATGGTGCCGCGCGCGCCCTCATAGGCCGCGAGGTGACGCCGCGCCAGGGCGCGCAGATCGGCGCAGGCGTGGACGAGGCCGGGGCCGCCGCGCCCCGTCACCACGTCCTCGCGGGTGACGCCGTAGGTCTTCAGGATATCGGCGGGGAGATAGACCTGTCCGTCGCGCGCGTGCCACGGCAGGGCGCGGAGCAGCCCGGTGATGCCGTAGGCGACCCCGGCATGGCCGGCGGCGGCGGCTCCGCCGGGCTCGGCGCCATCGCACAGGACGAGGCTGGCGAGGCGGATGAGGGCGGAGGCGGTCTCGCCGCAATAGCCTTCGAGGTCGTTCACCCGCGGCATCGGATCGTCGTAGAGATCGAACACCCGGGCGTCGATGAGGTCGACGAAGGGCTGTCGCCCGAGCCGGCGCTTGACGATGGCGTCATCAAGGGCCGCCGCCACGGGATTGGCCTTCACGTCGCCGCGCGCCTCACCCTGCAGGGCGTCGCGCCACCATTGCAGGCGGATTTCCCCCGCCATGGGGGTCGAGACGGCTTCGCGGGTGCGGGCGACGGTGAGGCTGAAGGCGTAGAGGGCGAAGAGGTGGGGCCGGAAGACCGCCGGGGCGAACAGGGTGGCGAAGTAGCGGTCGGGGTCGCCGGCCTTCACCAGGGCCTCGCCATGCGCAAACGCGAAGGCCAGTCCCCCCGTCGTACCGGCCTGGATGTCCGTGTCCGTCATGCGACCGCGATCAGGGCGGCGGCGACCTTGCGGTTCTCCGCCATGAGGATGTTGTAGGTGCGTGCCGCCGCGCCGGTCTGCATCACGTCGAGGCCGATGCCCGCCTCCTTGAGCCAGCGCCGCAGGCTATCGGGAAAGGGCGCGATGTCGAGGCCGGTTCCAATGAGAAGGAGTTCGACGGCGCGGCCTTCCGCCACGACGGGACGCAGGGCCGCCCGGTCGATGGCTTTGGGCTCCGTCGTCGACCAGGCCCGGATGCCCGAGGGCAGCACCAGGATCGAGCCGCGATGCGACATCTCGGCGAAGCGGAAGCCGCCGTTGCCGTAGGCATCGATGAGGTGGCGGCCGGGAACGAAGCCGTCAGGGAGGCCGCCGGCTGCCATGCGCTACTCCGCCGCCTGCGGCACCCGCCCGCCCGTCGGGCCGCTCCCGCCCGTCGGGCGGGTCTGCGCCTTCACACCCGACAGCATGAGGCCGAGATAGATCAGGACCGGGGTCGAGACGAAGATCGCCGAGTAGGTGCAGATGACGACGCCGGCCAGCATCACCACGGCGAAGCCCTTGATCGCCTCGCCGCCAAACAGCACCAGGGCCAGCAGCGACAGGAAGGCGGAGGTCGCCGTCATCACCGTGCGCGACATGGTGGAGTTGATGGAGAGGTTCAGGAGTTCGACGGTGGGAATGGTCTTGTAGCGGCGCATGAGTTCGCGGGTTCGGTCGAACACCACCACGGTCTCGTTGAGCGAATACCCCACGATGGTCAGGATCGCGGCGATCGAGGTCATGTTGAACTCGATGCGGGAGATGACGAACACCCCGATGGTGAGCACGATGTCGTGGAGCGTGCCGACGATGGCGCCCAGAGCCAGTTCCCGCTCGAAGCGGAACCAGAGGTAGAACAGCACGGCGAGCACCGACAGGACGACGCCGATGGTGCCCGACTGCACGAGTTCGCCCGAGACGCGCGGCCCGACGGTCTCGGTGCGGCGGAACTCGTACTCGGCGTCGAAGGCGCCGTGGGCCTTCTGCATCACCGCCGTCTGGCCCTGCTCGCCGGGCTGGAGCGGGAAGCGCACGAGGATGGTGCCCTGGCCGCCGAGTTCCTGCACCTCGGTCTCGCCGAAGCCGAAGCCATTGGCCGTATGGCGCACGGCGCCGACATCGGCGGTGCCGGACTTCGCCTGCAGCTCCACGAGGGTGCCGCCCTTAAAGTCGATGCCGAAGTTTAGGCCCACCGTGAGGAACAGGATCACGGTGGCCACCGACATCAGCGCCGAGAGCGGGAAGCTGAACCGCCGGAAGCGCATGAAGTCGAAGTGCGATTCGTCGGGCCAGAGGCGGAGCAGACGCATGATCGGTCTCGGATTCGTGTCAGGGCCGGGCGGGCCTTCGCCCTAGAACGGCAAGGCTTTCTTAGAACGGAAGAGCCTTGGGCCGGGCGAGATTGTACCACAGGGCGATCATCATGCGGGTCAGGGTCACGGCGGTGATGACGGTCGTGAGGATGCCCAGGATGAACACCACGGCGAAGCCCTTCACCGGGCCGGAGCCGAGGAAGAACAGGATCAGGGCGGCGATCGCCATGGTCGAGTTCGAATCGATGATGGTGGCGAACGCCTTGTCGAAGCCGGCCTGGAGCGCCGAGACGATGGAGCGGCCCGCCCGCACCTCCTCGCGCACGCGCTCGTAGATGAGCACGTTGGAATCCACCGCCGTGCCGATGGTGAGCACGATGCCGGCGATGCCCGGCAGGGTCATGGTGGCTTCCAGCACCGACATCAGGCCCAGGATGAGGCCGACATGGACGATGAGGGCGATGTTGGCGAAGAAGCCGAACACCCCGTAGGTGGCGAACATGAAGGCGATGACCAGCGCCCCGGCCACCAGGGTCGCGAGCTTGCCAGCCTGGATCGAATCGCGGCCGAGGCCGGGACCGACGACGCGGCGCTCGACCACGGTGAACTTCGCCGGCAGGGCACCGGCCCGGAGCAGGACCGAGAGGTCGTTGGCCTGGGCCACGGTGAAGTTGCCGGTGATCTGGCCCGAGCCACCGGTGATCGGCGTGTTGATGCGCGGCGCCGACACCACCTCGTTGTCGAGCACGATGGCCATGCGGCGGCCGACATTCTCGGCGGTGGCCTGCCCGAAACGCTGGGCGCCCTTCAGGTTGAACTTGAAGCTGACCATCGGCTCCTGGGTCTGATGGTCGAAGGCCGGCTGGGCGTCGGTGAGATCGCCGCCATCGGCCATCACCCGGCGCTCCACTGGGACCTTGGCGCCCTTCTCGTCCTTGGAGGGCAGCATGTCGACGTCGCCGGTGGGCGAGTCGGCGAGCATGCGGAATTCGAGCTTGGCGGTGGAGCCCAGCAGCTTCTCGAGGCGCTCCGGATTCTGCTCGCCCGGCACCTGGATCAGGATGCGGTCGGCGCCCTGCTGCTGGATCGACGGCTCGGTGGTGCCCGTCGAATCGAGGCGGCGGCGGATGACCTCGATGCCCTGGCTCACGGCGCGGCGGGTGCGCTCGGTGATGCCCGCATCCGTGAGGGCGAGGCGGATCAGGCCGTCGGGCTGCTCGGTGATGTCGAGGGTGCGGCCGGCGCCCTGTCCGACCAGTGGGTTGGAGATGGGCTGGGCGAGTTCACGCAGCTTCGGCAGCACCTTCTCGCGGGCCGCCGCGTCGGCGATACGCACCTGCACGCCGCGCTGGAGCAGCTGGATGCCGCCCTCGGCCCGGACGCTCTCCTGCTGGAGGATGCGGCGCACGTCGTCGCGCAGGGCTTTCGCCTGCGAGGCCACGAGTTCGTTCTGATCGACCTCGAGGAGGAGCTGCGAGCCGCCCTGCAGGTCGAGGCCGAGCACGATGGCGCGCTGCGGCACGATCCAGCTCGGGAACCAGCCCGGCAGCCCCGCCATGAAGCCCTTGCGCTGTTCGGGCGAGAAGAAGCTCGGCACGGCGAGACTGAGGCCGATGAGGATCAACGCCAGGGTCGTGACGATCTTGGTTCTCGAGAAGCGCAGCATCCGCCGGTCCTGTCTTGTTCTTGGCGAGGCCGACTCGTGCGCCGGCCCCTGGCGTGGTCGGTGTCAGGCGGCCTTGACCGGAGCGCCCTTGACCCGGACCTCCGAGATCATGGCGCGCACGACCTTGACGCGGACGTTGGGGGCGATCTCGACCTCGATCTCGGAGGCCTCGTCGGCGACCTTGGTGACCCGGCCGACGATGCCGCCGGTGGTGACCACGGTGTCGTCCCGGCGCACGTTCTTCACCATGGCCTGATGCTCCTTCACGCGGCGCTGCTGCGGGCGGAGGATCAGGAAGTACATGATGACGAAGATGAGGACGAACGGCACCACCTGCAAGGCGATGTCCGCGCCGCCGGCGGCCGCATTGGCCCCTTGCGCGAAGGCTGGGGTGATCAAGCGCGTGTCTCCTCGAGGATGGGACCCATGGCCGCCCGTCTCGGGCGAGGGGCGTCGGACGGGTCAAAAAGCGCGCGGACTATAGCCACGGCCTAAGTGAAAGCAACGCCGAGGGCCTGAGGCGAAACGGAGCCGGAGACAAGCCCCCTCCCCCGGATAGCCTGATCTTTCGCGGGATTTGGCCTAAAGCGGGCGCCTGTCCGAGGGATTTGCCATGACCCGTTCGTCCGCCGACCCCGCGCTCCTCGCCGTCCTGGAGCGCATCGCCGTCGCCCTGGAGCGCGCCGCGCCCGTGCCCGCGCCGACCGTCGACGTCACGGCGGCCGATGCGTTCCTGTGGGGGCCGGAGCGCCGGCTGATCCCGGTGCCGCGGGTCAACCGCGTCGAGATCGGCCTGCTGACGGGCATCGACCGGGCCCGCGATATCCTCGCCGACAACACGCGGCGCTTCGCCGCCGGGCTGCCGGCCAACAACGCCCTGCTGTGGGGCGCGCGCGGCATGGGCAAGTCGTCCCTGGTGAAGGCGGTCCAGGCCGAAATCAACGCCGGCCGGGGCGACGCCCCGCCGTTGAAGCTCGTCGAGATCCACCGCGAGGACATCGAGGCCCTGCCCGACCTCATGGTGACCCTGCGGGGTGATTCCCATCGCTGGATCGTGTTCTGCGACGACCTGTCGTTCGACGGCGACGACACCTCGTACAAGTCCCTCAAGACGGCGCTGGACGGCGGCATCGAGGGCCGCCCCGAGAACGTGCTGTTCTATGCCACCTCCAACCGTCGGCATCTCCTGGCCCGCGAGATGGTGGAGAACGAGCGCTCCACGGCCATCAATCCGGGCGAGGCCGTGGAGGAGAAGGTGTCGCTCTCCGACCGCTTCGGCCTCTGGCTCGGCTTCCACAAATGCTCCCAGGACGAGTACCTCGCCATGGTCCGCGCCTACGTGGCGCATCACGGCCTCGACGCCGATCCCGACACCGTGCGGGCCGAGGCGCTGGAATGGGCCACTACCCGGGGCTCGCGCTCGGGGCGCACGGCGTTCCAGTACATCCAGGATCTCGCCGGGCGCCTCGGGCAGCGCCTCGCCTGACCGGCACCGGGGTGCGACCTTTTCGGCGTCCCACCGCGGGTCACCGTTAGTTCAATGGCTATTTCCCGGAGGCGGCACATATAGTGCCCGCGTGTTTGGAGTGTCTCGCGACTCCGGCGTTCATCGAGACCCCGAGACTTCCTTGCCGACCTCTCCCGAGAAGCCCAAGACCTACGGCCCGAAGACCCCCGTCACCGGCAGCGGTCCTTCGGGCGTGGTCGACCAGCATCACGACATCTTCTTCGCCGCCGTCGAGACGACGCGGATGCCGATGATCGTCACCGATCCGCACCAGGCGGACAATCCGATCATCTTCGTCAACCGCGCCTTCGAGCGCATGACCGGCTACACCCGCGACGAACTCATCGGCACCAATTGCCGCTTCCTGCAGGGGCCGGAGACCGACCGCGAAGTGGTGGCCGAGCTGCGCCTCGCCATCGCCGAGCAGCGCGAATTCTCCACCGAGATCATCAACTACCGCAAGGACGGCTCCTCGTTCTGGAACGCCCTGTTCGTCTCGCCGGTGTTCAACCGCTCGGGCGACCTCGTGTACTTCTTCGGGTCGCAGCTCGACGTGTCGCGCCGGCGCGACGCCGAGGAATCCCTGCATCAGGCCCAGAAGATGGAGAGTCTCGGCCAGCTCACCGGCGGCATCGCGCACGATTTCAACAACCTGCTGCAGGTGATCTCCGGCCACAACGAGGTCATGCTCGCGCTCCTCGACCAGTCCGATTTCGACACCGGGCGGATGCGCCGGGCCGGCGAGGCCGTGCGGGACGCCTCCGAGCGCGCCGCCAAGCTGACGCACCAGCTCCTCGCCTTCTCGCGCAAGCAACGCCTGGAGGGCCGGCTCCTGAACCTCAACGGCCTCGTGCAGAGCATGAGCGAGATGGCCGAGCGGACGCTCGGCGATCACGTCACCCTGCGCCAGGACCTCGCGCCCGACCTCTGGAACACCCGCATCGACCCGACCCAGGCGGAGGTGGCGCTCCTCAACGTCATGCTGAACGCCCGCGACGCCATGCCGGGCGGCGGCACCGTGACGGTGAAGACCGAGAACCTCCTCGTGGAGGACGAGGACGCGGACCTGTTCAAGACGGTGGGCCCCGGCGCCTACGTGGTGGTTTCCGTCACCGATACGGGCAGCGGCATGGTGCCGGAGATCCTGAACCGGGTCATGGAGCCGTTCTTCACCACCAAGGGCGAGGGCAAGGGCACGGGCCTCGGCCTCGCCATGGTGTACGGCTTCGCCAAGCAGTCGGGCGGCTCGGTCAAGATCTATTCCGAGGTCGGGCACGGCACGACGGTGCGCCTCCTGTTCCCCGCGAGCGATCAGAAGATCGAGGAGGAGCGCAAGGCATCCCAGCGCGCCGCCGACCGGCACGGCACCGAGACGGTGCTGGTGGTGGACGACCGCCCGGACGTCGCCGAGACGGCGGGCATCATCCTGGAGGATTTCGGCTACAAGGTCATCGTGGCCGACGGACCCCGCGCCGCCATCGAATTCCTCGACGGCGAGCGGCGCATCGACCTCCTGTTCACCGACCTCATCATGCCGGGCGGCATGAACGGGGTGATGCTGGCCCGCGCCGCGCGGGAGCGCCAGCCGAAGATCAAGGTGCTGCTCACCACGGGCTACGCGGAAGCCTCCCTCGAACGCACGGATGCCGGCGGCACCGAGTTCGAGGTGATCAACAAGCCCTACAAGCGCCTCGAACTCGCCCGCCGCGTCCGGCGGGTCATCGACGGGCCGACCGGGGTGGGCTGAACTGATTTTTTTGGGATGGTGTTAGAGCTTCACCAGTAAGGTCGTCCCAGAAACGCCTCACTCTATGTCATCTCCAACCGTCAGCATCTCTTGATCCGCGATGTGGAGAGCACAGGCGCCCCAAAACCATTATCCGCGGAGTCAATAAAGGGAAAAATTACCGCCTGCTGGACCGCCTTATCTCTTAGCTTTACCTGAATGAACGCTCCAATATCGAGCATTCTGTTATAATTTTTGCCTATATTCCATTATAATTTAACGACAATATTAATAAAATACAGACCAAGCCCCGGAATTCCTGCAGATTTGGGCCAAAATAATTCCAATGCACTCAAACATTCATCAAAACACCGCGACAACAGCTTAATAAACGGTATTTATAAGTATCTCATGTGGGCATTATTAATTTATGTTTTATTTTATCCATAGGTGACCCTTTATAATTTTGGTTCTCCGCACAGCATGCCCAATCGTTGCAGCCCCGACCATCCCCGGGTATCTCATAGCGAGAACATAGGATGCACCCGATGGCCAGACGTCTTGAGGCTCTGTCAATCCGAAATTTTCGGGCGATTGATGAACTTAAAATTCCAGAAGTAACTGACATTAATCTTATTGTCGGAAAAAACAGCACCGGAAAGACCACGATTCTTGAAGCGATTAGGTTATTGCTTGTTGGAGACCTACGCCCCAAGCTCTACAGCCTCCTGTCCGACCGTGAGGAGTACACCTTCGGGCGGCGGGAAAATTTTAACAGAGCTCTAGCTAGCTCAGGCGGGGATTTAGCTTTCAATACGCTATTCTGGGGGAGGCCTGAACTCTCAGAGCAATGTCACTTTGAAATAGACGGCGGACCTTCCGGCCCTTTTCTTGAGGTTAGGTTTGTTTGGCTAAGAGTCGAACGAGGATCGGATGCCTCTATTAGATACATTCCTTCACCTACCCCCGATACTGAGCCAGATACCGTTCCAGGTTTTACGTTTAATCGAATGGAGGGAATACAAGCCGTCCTTCCTCTTGATCGAATCAATCGCGTTATAAATCGCAGAGCATTGAGAGACGACATTGAAGGAGACATTGTCTTCCTGCCGTCATCTGGAATGTCGATGGATGAAATTGGTCGGCTATGGGACAGTGTGGCGCTCACTGACGACGAAGATGACGTTGTTGACGCCCTTCGCATCATTGCTCCCAATTTAGAGAAGCTTGTTATGGTCCAGTCACCAGACAGTCGATCTGATCGAATGCTGATGGCGAAAGTATCCCAATTCCGTGGCCCAATCCCATTCAAGAGTCTTGGGGAAGGAGCAGGTCATTTACTCAGTATAGCCTTAGCACTCATTAAAGCTAGAGGCGGAGCTTTATTAATAGATGAGATCGCAACTGGCATCCACTACTCTGTTCAACCAACTCTATGGGAAATGATTTCACGTCAATCATCTCGATATAAAATTCAAGTTTTTGCAACTACCCATAGCTTAGATTGTGTTCGTGCTTTACGCAGCGCAGATCAAGTACCCTCTGGGGCGGTCCCTTCATTATTTAGAATTGAGAAAACAGATTTCGGACTTCGAGCGGTAACATTTTCGTCTGAGGAGATTCACGTTATCGACGAGGAAGAGATTGAAGTACGATGAATACAGGAAGGCACTTACTCGTTGAGGGCGCAGACGACCAGCACGTGATATGGGCGCTACTAAAACATCATAATGTGCAAGAAAATTTTAGAGTCGAAGAAAAGAAAGGGATAGACAATCTATTTAAGGCGCTTCCAGTTCTCATCAAAGGAAGCGAAATAGAATCTGTTGCCATCGTTATTGATGCTGATGCCGAGGCGGAATCTCGGTGGGCAAAAATCAAGGCGTCTTTGGCGAGAACAGGCTACACTAGCTGTCCGGATACCCCTCCGAAGGAAGGCCTTGTGCTTGATGAAGAGAACCTTCCTCGCTTCGGCGCTTGGATTATGCCAGATAACTCACTTTCTGGTATGCTGGAAGACTTCATAAGCTGCTTAGTGCCAACAGGCGACAAACTTTGGGTTCATGCGGTTCAAACCCTGGATCAAATTCCTGAGGATATGCTTCGATTTAAAAAACCGCATACTAGAAAGGCTCAAATTCACACATGGCTAGCTTGGAATGAAGAGCCAGGGACCCCTATGGGACTTGCAATAACCAAGAAATGGCTGGACCCGGAAGCCGACTCTGCCAAACCATTTTTGGCGTGGATAAGAAATATGTTTAAATCATAGATCAGGGAAGGCCCGGCCGAATAAAAATCCGGACCTTCCTCAATCCCAGAGTGTGAAAGCAGCTGGATTTAACCTAGAGATCAATCTTTCAGATCGGCCGGGACCTTGCCGCCGTTCTCTTCGAGTTTCTTGATTACCTGCTTGTGCAGCCAGACGTTCATGGAGGCCGAGTCGTCCTTGTCGCCGGTGTAGTGGAGTTCGTCGGCGAGCTGCTTGCGGGCGGTGAGGCTGGAATCGAGGTCCAGCAACTTCATCAGGTCGACGATGGAGGTGCGCCAGTTGAGGGTCTGGCCGTTCTTGGCGGCCATGTCGTTGAGCACCTGCTCGACATCGACGGGACCGGAGGACGTCGCGCCGCCGCCGGCGGGCGTCGAAGCGGGGGCATCGGAACCGCCCGTGGGGGCCGGGGCGTCGGCGGGCTTGGCCTGGGCGTCGCCGCCTCCGAAGGGGTGGAGGATCTTGCTGACGATGCTGCCGAGGAGGCTCATGGTGCGGATTCCCGATTCTGGCGCCATCGGCCCGGTGGCCGCGGCGGGGAGATAACGGAGGCCGCCCGCTCCCGTTCCCGTGATCGGCGCGGTCGGATGCAAGGTGGGCCGTTCATGCGCGGTTCCCCTCTCCCCGCAAGCAGGGAGAGGCGGTGCACGGGCCACGCCACCAGGGGTGAACCCCGTCGCCATCGCGCCCGCGCGCGAAAACATCTTCCAAATTTCGGTTTGCCCACGCTGGACCTTGAGCAAATTCTTGCGTGATCCCGTCCGCCGTGCCACTGCCCGATCGATTCGTGCGGCGGCGCCTCGGGGCGTCCCGTGCCGTCGGCCGCCCCCTCGCCCCTGACCGGACCTGCCCGATGCGCCTCCTGCCCGTTTTCGCGATGATGCTGTCCCTCACGGGCATCGCCGCGGCCCAAAGCCCGGTGCCCGTGCGCGTCGGCGTGATCCCGGTGATCGGTGCCGCCCCGGTCTTCGTCGCCAATGGCGAGGGCTGGCTGAAGGAGGCGGGCCTCACCCCCACCTTCACCACCTTCGAATCCGGGCCGAACATGATCCAGGCGCTCGCGTCCGGCACCATCGACGTCTACGTGGCCGGCATCGCGCCGTTGGCCGTCGCCCGCACCAAGGGCATCGATGTCCGCGTGGTCGCCGCCACCGCCATCGAGGAGATGGTGTTCGTGGCCGGCCCCAAACTCGCCCCCTATTTCGCGAACGGCGCCTCGAAGGCCGAGGCGTTCAAGGCCTTCAAGGCCAAGGAGGGCCGCGCCGCCCGCCTCGCCACGCAGCCGCCGGGCTCGGTACCCAACACCACCCTGCAGCATTGGCTGTGGCAGGTGGTCAAGGCCGACAAGGCCGATGCCGAGGTGGTCGCCATGGGCATCGACGCCACGCAGCAGGCGATGCTGGCCGGCGCCGTCGACGGCGCCTCGATCCGCGAGCCGGCGCTCACCATCGTCCAGGGGCGCAACCCGGCGATCAAGCTCATCGCCACGGGGGGCGAGATGTTCCCGAACCAGCCCGGCACCGTGGTCGGTGTGTTCGGCGCCTTCGCGGACAAGAACCCGGCGGCCGTCGAGGGCTTGGTGAAGGCCGTCGTGAAGGCGACGGACCTCCTGAAATCCGATCCCGCCCGCGCGGCCAAGCCCGTCGAGGCGGCGCTCGGCAAGGGCATCACCGATCTCGCCACGATTCAGAAGGCCCTCACCTCCCCGGCGGCGAAATTCACGGCCGATCCCCGCGCCATCGTGGACGCCACGAAGCAGATGCAGGCCTATCAGGTCTCCATCGGCACCCTCGACAAGGACGTGCCCCTCGACGGCCTGTTCGATCCCCGCCCCTACGAGAAGGCCACCGCGCGCTAACCCATCATGACAGCGTTCCGCTCCACGGCGCTCGCCGCCCTCGGGCTCGCCGCCTTCCTGATGGTGTGGGAGGCGGCCCCCCGCCTCGGCCTCATCAACCCGGCCTTCCTGCCGCCGCCGAGCACGATTCCCGCCGCCTTCCTGCGGGAGATCGAGCTCGGGGTGTGGGGCGAGGCCGTGTGGTCGAGCCTCAGCCACTACGTGGCCGGCCTCGCCGCCGGGGCCGGGGCCGGCATCGGCCTCGGCCTCCTCAGCGGCATGTTCTCGGGCTTCGAGGCGTTCACCGCCTGGATCGTGCGGCTACTGCGCCCGATTCCCGGCCTCGCCTGGGTGCCCTTCGCCATCATCTGGTTCGGGGTGCAGCCCTCGGCCGCCGTGTTCATCATCGCCATCGGGGTGTTCTGGATCGTGTTCTTCGCGACGCAGGGCGCCGTGCGCGGGGTCGACCGCGACCTCGTCGAGGTCGCCCAGGCCTTCGGCTTCCGCTCGCCCTGGGCGCGGCTGACCAAGATCCTGCTGCCGGCCGCCACCCCCGGCATCCTCGTCGGCCTGCGCACGGCGCTGGGTCAGGCGTGGATGGCCGTGGTCGCCGCCGAAATCTTCGGCGTTCCCGGGGTGGGTGCGCGCATGATGCAGGCCTCCAGCCTCCTCTCCACCGACATCGTGGTCGTCTACATGCTCACCATGGCCGGCCTCTACGGCCTGTTCGACACCGGCTTCGTCGCCCTCCAGGGCTGGCTCCTGCGGTGGCGCGCGTGAGCATGGCCCCCCCCTCGCCCATCATCGCCATCCAGGGTCTGAGCCTCGCCTACGAGCGGAACGGGGTGCGCAACACCATTCTCGCCGACCTCGACCTCACCATCGGGCGGGGCGAGTTCCTCGTCATCGTCGGCGAATCGGGGGTCGGCAAATCCACGGTCTTGCGGGTGCTCATCGGCCTCGCCGAACCGAGCGCCGGCACCGTGCGCGTCGAGCCCCGCCCGGATTGCCGCACCCCCATGGCGCTGGTGTTCCAGGACGCCCGCCTGCTGCCCTGGCGCCGGGTCCTCGCCAACGTCGCCTTCGGCCTCGAGGGCAGCGGTCTCACCCGCGCCCAGCGCCTCGCCAAGGCCCGCGAGATGCTGACCCTGGTGGGGCTCGGCGACCTCGGCCATCGCTGGCCGCACCAGCTCTCGGGTGGCCAGCGCCAGCGGGTCGCCATCGCCCGGGCCCTCGCCGTCGATCCCGACGTGCTCCTCATGGACGAACCGTTCTCGGCGCTCGACAGCTTCACCCGCGAGGGCATGCAGAACGAGTTGCAGCGCATCCAGGCGGCGACCGGCAAGACCATTCTGTTCGTGACCCACGACATCGACGAGGCCGTGACCCTGGCTGATCGGGTCGTGGTCCTGGCCGGTTCCCCCGGCCGGGTCACGGCCGAACTCGCCGTCACCGTCCCCCGGCCCCGCCGCCGTCGCGATGTCGCCCTGGTGGAGGCCGCCCGGCAGTTGCGGGCCGAATTGTCGGGCCGTTCGGCGGAACTGTGACGGAGCGTCCGGCGCATCCGGGGGACGCGCCGTTCCGTGCCGGCGGTGGACCGGCTCAGCGGGCCGCGCCCGCGCCGGGCTTGTCGCGCCTCCGGAACGGCCGATCTTCCGTACGAAACCCACGAGGACCCAGCCGATGCGCCGCCGCACCCGCTCCCTGATCGGCACCGTGACGATGCTGGCCTTCGTCATCGTCTACGCGCCCCTCGCCATGGCGCTCGCCGACAGCCGCATCTCCCAGACCCCGGCCCTCGTGCAGGCCGTGCTCTACGCGCTCCTGGGCATCGCCTGGATCTTTCCCCTGATGCCCCTCATCCGGTGGATGCAGCGCCCCGATCCGGAAACCTGAGACGGGCGGAATCTTTTCGCGCCCGGGGGTGTTGGCTCCGGAAAAGCGCTGCTTCCTCTGGGAGATACAGCAACGCGTTGAATGTTTCCTTTCAAAACAAGCTCCAAGCTCCTGACCTGAAGGTCTTATTTTCCGGGCGCGCCGGGTTCCCCGTGGAGACGAGCCTCCGGTGCCGGCTTTTCGCCGTACTCGGCGGGCAGAGACGCACACGCTCTCGCCCGATCCGCCCGTGTCGAAGGTCGATGCCCCGCACCATGCTCCTCCGCCCGACCCTCGTCCTCCTCGCCATCGTCGCGCCCTGCCTCGCCGCCGCCCAGGGGGCGCCTCGCTCCGTCGGCGAGTGCGAGCGCCTGAAGAACGATCTCGCCTACAACCAGTGCCTCGCGATGTTCGGCCCCGCCGCCAAGAACGTCGCCGGGGGCTTCGCCCAGGGCGCGGCCTCCGCCTCGACCTCCGTGGCCACGGCCCTGGCGGCGATTCCGTCGAGCATCGCCGCCGCCCTTCCGCCCGCCCTCTCGGACACCGGCGGACGGAGCCGCCGGGGGCGCTACGGTCGTCACGGCCGCCAGAGCGCCAGCTTCGACACCGGCGGCGGCGGGCGCCATTACCGCCGTCATCGGCGCCGGTGATCCCGGTTTAGGAACCTGGCGCATCGTCCTGATGAAGAACAAGAACTTTCTCAGTCGACATTGAGCCGGCGCCCCCGGTTCCAGGCGAGGAACGGCACGCCGGACAGGAGACTCGCGAGGGCGGCCTCGCTCTGATGGCACCCGTTCACCGACACCCTCGGCAAGGCCCATAGGTGGTCCGCATGGCCGGGGAACAGGTGCCCGGGGCGCGTGGTCACCGCCGTGGCGAAGCCGAGCTCCCGTGCCAGGGCGAATTCCCGCGGGCCCGCGGAGGTCGGATCCCCCACGGGGTAGGACAGGTGCCTTACGGGACGGCCGAGTTCGTAGGCGAGGCGGTCGCGCCCCGTCTCGATCTCCCGGCGCACGGTCACGGCGTCGTGCTTGGCGAGCATCGGGTGGCTGACCGTATGGGCGCCGAACGTCACCGCCGGGTCGCGGGCGAGCGTGCGCAGTTCGTCCCAATCGAGGCATAGGTCGGGCGCCAAAGTTCCCGCCGCAAATCCGGCCTGCCCGCACAACTCCGCGATGATCGCACGCAGCCGGTCCTCGGCTCCGGCGCGCAGCGTGCGGTAAACCGCCTCGAACGCCGCGAGCTTCTGCGTTTTGGTGCTCGTAGGCAGGTCGATGTCCGTTCCGGGTAGGCGCACCCGCACGAGGCGCGCAATGGCCCGCTCCAGCTCGAGCCACCACAGGCGTCCCCACCCGTCGGCGAAGTCGCTCGTCACGAACAGGGTCCAGGGAACGCCGTGGCGCCGTAGGACCGGCAGGGCATGCTCGACGTTGTCGCGATACCCGTCGTCGAAGGTGAGGACGGCGAATGGAACCGTCCCGGCTTTCCCGAGCCGCTCCGGCACAGCATCCAAGCCGATCACCTCGAAGCCGCGCCGGGCGAGGTGGACGAGCACCCGATCCAGGAAGGCCGGCGTGATGGCGAGGATCCGGTTGGGGGCGTAGGCGCCCGGCGGTTCGTGGCGGACATGATGAAAGGTGAGGATCACGCCCCGCCCCCGCGCCAGGGGGGCGAGCCACCGGTCGGCTCCCGTCAGCGCGATGGCCCGGAACCCGGCCTCGAACAGCTGATGACGGCGAGCTGTGGACATCGGACCTCCGGACGCGGCTTCACGATGCTACTTCGGCAACCCGCAAGGTTCCGTTACCCACGCCGTGAGGTGGGCACCCTCGCTTCACCCGTCGTTTAAGCCTCGCAACCACAGATCGATGGGATTGAGCGGGGGCGACGTCCATGGCGAGCGGCGTACAAATCGGTGGAGCGGAGATGATCCAGGACACGGCACGCAGCGCGCCGACGACGGAGGTCTATTCTGATCTGGCATCCGTCGAAGCCCTGTGGCGTAGCCTGGAGAGCGATCCTACGGTCTTCGCCACGCCGTATCAGCGGTTCGACTGGGTGGCGGCCTACGCGGCATCGGAGCCGGATGTCGCCCTGCGTGTGTTCGTGCTGCGCGATGGCTCCGGACGGCCTCAGGCCCTGATCCCCTGCCAAGTCGCGCGCGAGTATGGCCTGCGCGTCGCCCGGGTCATCGGAGCCCGACACGCCAATTTCCATATGCCCCTCTTCGCCTCACGGGCGGCGGCGGCGGATCTGCGGCCCGAGGATCTGGTCGAACGGCTGCGCAGCGCGGCCCGAAGCGACGGCATTGACGTCTATGCTTTCTCGCATCAACCCCTGTTCTGGGACGGGGCGGCCAACCCCCTCGGCATCCAGGCCGACCCTTCGCCGAGCGATGCCTACGGCCTCCTCCTGGGTCCCGATGCCGATGCTACCCTCAAGCGTGTGTTCAGCGCTGACGCCCGCAAGAAGCTGCGCGCCAAGGAGAAGAAACTCGTCGAGGCGTTCGGCCCGGTGGCCTATCGAGTCGCGCGGACGGATGCGGAGGCTGCGGCCTATCTCGGCGCATTCTACATCCAGAAGGCCGCGCGCTTTGCCACACTGGGCATCGCCAACCCGTATGCCGACGCGCGCATCCGCGATTTCATCGCGGCCGGTGCCCGCCGGGACGTCCGGTCCGGAGAGGCGGCCATTGAGGTCGCGGCCCTGGTCGGCCTTGAGGGCGAACGCGTGTTCGCAGTCTTCGCCGGTGCCGTCGATACGGACCGCTACAGCGGCATGATGACGTCGTTCGATCAGGACCCGTCCGTGAGCCGATCGAGTCCGGGGGACATCCTGCTGCAGTACCTCATTCGGGATCAGGCGACGCGGGGCCGCCGCGCCCTCGACCTCGGCGTCGGCGAGGCGCGCTACAAGACCAATACCTGCGACGAAACCATCAGACTCGGCGAAACGACGGTTCCCGTGACCCTGCCGGGTTATCTCTTCGCTCTCAAGACCGTCGGCACCGCTCGACTCAAGCGCCGGATCAAGCGCAATCCCCGCGTGATGGCCCTGATCGGGCGCTTGCGCAGGCGCCGCAGGGGCGGCGGGCAAAGCTTTCCCTGAAGACCGATACGCTCGGAGTCGGCGAGGTTCGGCGGATGCGAAGCACCCACCCGCGGACGCAGCGGTGGACGGACTTTCCTCACGGAGACCTTCAGGCGGCCGAACGGCGCAGCTCGAAATCCGAACCGAACGCCCGATCCGACATCTCCGCGACGGCCCGGCCCCGGGCGACGAGGATCCGGCGCCCCCCGGACGCTTCGACCAACGTGTAGAGCCCGACGAGTTCATTGTCGTCAGCCTCCCGGTTCGAGGCGATCACCACCGTATCCATGGCGCCGCCCACGACCTCCAGAAGCGACGGGAGGGCCGCCCCCTCCGCGGTGCCCTCCTCCTGGCGCAGGCGGCACAGAATCCAATCGTAGGCTTGAGCCAAGGCATCGAGGGTGGCGTCGAGATCCTCCCTCTGCTCCGTGAGGACCGCCAAGTCGAGGTACCCGCGCTGGATCCTGTCCACCCGCGAGCCCGGAACCCGCTGAATCACGTCGAGGAAATCCGCCTCGTCGGCGACCAGATCCGTGAGTCCGACATCCTCGACGCCGCAGGCGGGACCGTTGAGGTCGAGCAGAACGGTCCGACCACGGGCGGCGAGCGCCTCCGCCAAGCTGTCGAGCAGGGTCTCGGACGCGGCGTCGTCTCCGAGGTTCTCCAAGACAACGTGGTGCTCCAACACGTCCGCAGCCTCAAGGAACAGGATGCGATGGCCGACGCCATCGGATCCATTCGTGCCAAGGCGGGCGAGAAGGCCGTCGAGGTCGAAGCGGCCGGGCACCGAGGCGAGGGCCGTCGAAGGGGCGAGATGCAGCGCGGCGGATTGTGTCTGCTCCGGAGCCGGTGAGGCTTCCATGGCGACCTCGCGCGGGGGCACGGGTTCGGGCGGAACCGCCGCCATGCCCGTGCTGGCAGCCGCGTCTGTGCCGGCAGCCTCTTCCGGCTCCCTGCGCCGCACCTCGCCGGGATCGGTCAGAAGATGCCGGGCGACGACGCCGCCCATGGACAGGAGCAGGGCCATGAGCACCGCCAGCGCGATGATCGGCACCTTCTTGGGGAAGGATGGCGTCTTGGGCACCACGGCACGCGAGACGATGCGGGCATCGGCCGGCGTCGCGCTCTCGGCATCGCGGGCCGAGGCCTCGCGGTAGCGGGACAGGTAGGATTCGAGTTGCTCGCGCTGGACCTTAGCCTCGCGCTCGAGGGCCCGCAGTTGGACCTCGCTCGAATTTCCCTTCGAGACCACGTCGCGCTGGGCATCCACGGCTGCCCCCAAGCTCTCGACACGGGCCTCCGCGATGCGCGCGTCGTTCTCCATGGTGCGCACGACGCGCTCGGCTGTGGACCTGATCTGGGAATCGAGGTCCGCGACCTGGGCCTTCAGTTCCTTGATGCGTGGATGCGCGGGCAGGAGCGTGCGGGATTCGAGGGCGAGTTGCCCGCGCAGGGTCACGCGCTGCTCCACCATGCGGCGGATGACGTCGTTGTTGGCGACATCCCGGATCTCGAAGACGCGCCCGTCCTTGATCATCTCCTTGATCAGCTTCACCCGGCCCGCCAGATCGGCCTGGGCGCTACGCGCCTGGGAGAGTTGTGTCGAGAGCTCGCCGAGTTGCTGCGCACTCAGGGGCTGGCTGGCCGTGCCGCTTCCGATGAGGCCATTGCGGGCACGGTATACTTCCACCTTGGCTTCCGCTTCGGCGACACGGGTCCGCAGGGTCTCGATGTTACCGCCGAGCCAAGTCGAGGCGTAGCGCGCCGTGTCCGTCTTGGCCGCTTCCAAGGAAGCGATGTAGAGTTCGGCAATGGTGTTGGAGGCGAGAGCCGCCAACTCTGGATCCTTCGAGCGGAACTCCACGGACAGGATTCGCGACTTTCCGGCCGCGTAAACGAGGAGACGGTCGAAATAGGCTTCGAGCACACGGTCTTCGGGCGCTCGCTCCAACGGGTTCGCCGTGGCGCCGATCATCATCAGCAAGCGCCGCACGGGTCCGATCTCGGCGACGGCCGGATCGAACTCGGCATTCCCCACGAGCTTGAGCCGGCGGATCGCCTCGCGGGCAAGGTCGCGGGACATCACCACCTGGACCTGGCTCGCTACGGCCTGCTCATCGATGGGTGCAACCTGCTCGCCCCGCTCCTGGGTCGAGCGCGCGAACGCGGCCTCCCGGCTTTCGAGGAGAACTTTTGCCTCGCCTGTGTACCGGGGCGACACCATCTGCACGAAGGTGACGGCGCCAACACCCGCCACCATGGTCGGAATGACGATCGAGCGCCACGAACGACGCAGGAGGCGGCCGAGTTGCGCGAGACCGAGGCCGGCCTCCAATTGGGGCGGCCCCGGCGGATCGACGGACATCAGCGGGGAGCGAGGCATGGGAAAATCTTTGTCCGCTCGTGCAAGGTCATGGCCGCAAGGCTGGCCTCCATCGCGCGACACCATCATGTTAGGGTTGACCAAAGGTTAAGCCTACTCCCCGCGCCCGGACTCCCAGAATTGAAACGCGCCGACGGAGAGCGAATCAGCTTTCCTTAACCATACGTCGATAGAACGTGACCACAATTCATGGTCATGGCGGCATTGGTGATGAACCGACGCACACTTCTTCTCGCACTCTCGTCCACCTTCGCGTTGGGCGGCTGCCTGCGCCCGGACTTCCGGACGGAGCAGCTCGACGCCACCACGACGGGCTCGATCGGCGCACGCTACACCCTGTCGACGGGCGACCGCCTGCGGGTGATCGTGTTCGGGCAGGACAACCTGTCGAACATCTATGCCGTCGACGGCGGCGGCAACATCGCGATGCCCCTCATCGGCCTCGTCAAGGTCGGTGGTCAATCCACAGCCCAGGCGGCCCGCCTCGTCGAATCCAAGCTCGCGGCGGGCTTCGTGCGCGAGCCGCACGTCACCGTCGAAGTCGATGCCTACCGGCCCTTCTACATCCTGGGCGAAGTCACGACCTCGGGCCAGTACCCTTACGTCAACGGCATGGCCGTGGAGACGGCCGTTGCCATTGCGGCCGGGTTCGGCCCCCGGGCGGCCCGCGACTACGCGGTTCTCACCCGCGAAGGGCGCAACGGCCTCGTCTCCGGCATCGTGCCGATGACCTATCCGGTTCGCCCCGGTGACACCATCGTGATCAAGGAGCGGTTCTTCTAGGGCGTGTCATCGCTTGAGCCAATCGAGGGCGGCTGCGAGGCAGAGGACGCCGGTGAAGCTGGCGGCGGTCTTTTCGTAGCGCGTGGCGATGGCCCGCCAGTCCTTGAGCCTGGCCCAGAGGCGCTCGACTTGGTTGCGGTTATTGTGGATCCAGTCCGGGCAGGCGACGGGCGCCTCATGGCGCTGGGGCGGGATCGCAGGCCGTGCGCCCATGGTCCAGATGTGGTCGCGAAAGGCGTGGCTGGTGTAGCCACGGTCGCCCACGACCCACTTGGGCACGCCGGGCAGCCCATCGAGCAACGGAACCGCATGGGGCAGCTCATGGGCCTGACCGGGCG
>NZ_FOPM01000021.1 GCF_900113485.1 Methylobacterium gossipiicola | reverse complement strand
AACACCGTGACCCCCTGCGAGGCGCGGCCGACGATGCGGATATCGTCGACGGGCACGCGGATGAGTTGTCCCGCATCGGTCACCAGCATGATCTGGTCCGAGGGCTGGACCGGGAAGGAGGCCACAAGGGTGCCGTTGCGGGCGTTGACCCGCATGGCGGTGATGCCCTTTCCGCCGCGTCCCGAGGTCCGGTACTCGTAGGATGATGTGCGTTTGCCGAAGCCCCGCTCCGACAGGGTGAGGACGAACTGCTCGTGCGCGCCCATCTCGTTGTAGCGCTCGAGGGAGATGGTGGCCTCGCTCGTGGCCTCGTCGGTCTCGGGTGCATCCTCGCCCTCGGTGCCGTCGCCGATGACGGCCCGACGCATCTTGAGGTAGCCGGCGCGTTCCTCCGGACTCGCCTCGAAGCTGTTGAGGATCGTCATGGAGATGACGCGGTCGTCCTTGGCGAGGCTGATGCCACGCACGCCCGTGGAATCCCGACCCTTGAACACCCGCACGTCTTCCACGGGGAAGCGGATGCACTGACCGTCCTTCGAGGTGAGCAGAACGTTCTGGTCGGCGCGGCAGATCTCGACGTGGACGATGTGATCGCCTTCATCCAACTTCATGGCGATCTTGCCGGCGCGGTTCACCTGCACGAAATCCGAGAGCTTGTTGCGCCGGACGCCGCCGCTCGCCGTGGCGAACATGACGTCGAGGGTCTCCCAGGACTTCTCGTCCTCGGGCAGCGGCATGATGGTGGTGATGCGCTCTGTGCCCGGATCCATGGCGAGGATGTTCACGAGGGCCTTGCCCCGCGCGTTGGGGGCGGCGAGCGGCAGGCGCCAGACCTTCTCCTTGTAGACCTGTCCCTGGTTGGAGAAGAACAGGATCGGCGTATGGGTGTTGGCGACGAACAGGCGGGTGACGAAATCTTCGTCGCGAGTCGCCATGCCCGAGCGGCCCTTGCCGCCCCGGCGCTGCGCCCGGTAGGTCGAGAGCGGCACGCGCTTGACGTAGCCGGCATGGGACACGGTCACCACCATGTCCTCGCGCTGGATCAGGTCCTCGTCCTCGACGTTGGAATCCCAATCGAGGATCATCGTCCGGCGGGGCGTCGCGTAAGCCTCGCGCACCTCGGCGAGCTCGTCCTTGACGATGCCCATGATGCGCAGGCGCGAGCGCAGGATGTCGAGGTAATCGGCGATCTCGTCGGCGAGCTTCTGCAACTCGTCGCCGATCTCGTCGCGGCCCAGCGCCGTGAGGCGCTGCAGGCGCAGGTCGAGGATGGCGCGGGCCTGGATCTCGGAGAGGCGGTAGGTGTCGTCGTCGTTGATGCGGTGACGAGGGTCGTCGACCAGCGCGATGAGGGGCGCGATGTCGAGGGCCGGCCAGTCGCGGCCCATCAGAGCCTCGCGGGCGGCGTTCGGATCGGGCGAGGTGCGGATGAGGCGGATCACTTCGTCGATGTTCGCCACCGCGATGGCGAGACCGCACAGGACGTGGGCGCGTTCGCGGGCCTTGCCGAGGAGGAACTTGGTCCTCCGAGAGACGACCTCCTCGCGGAAATCCACGAAGGCCTGAAGCAGGTCCTTCAGGTTCATGAGTTCGGGGCGGCCGCCGTTGAGGGCCACCATGTTGCAGCCGAACGACGATTGCAGGGGCGTGAACCGGTAGAGCTGATTCAGCACCACGTCGGCCATGGCGTCGCGCTTGATCTCGACGACGATGCGCATGCCGTCGCGGTCGGATTCGTCGCGAAGGTCCGAAATGCCCTCGACGCGCTTCTCCTTCACCAGTTCGGCGATCTTCTCCATGAGAGTCGCCTTGTTCACCTGATACGGGATCTCGGTGAAGACGAGGGCCTCGCGCTCCTTGCGCAATTCCTCCACGTGGGATTTCGCCCGCATGACGATGGAGCCGCGCCCGGTGGCGTAGGCTTGGCGGGTGCCGGCGCGACCGAGGATCGAGCCGCCGGTGGGAAAATCGGGGCCAGGCACGAGTTCGAGCAGGGCCTCGAAGGACAGGCCGGGATCGTCGATGAGGGCGACGCAGGCGTCGATGAGTTCGCCGAGGTTGTGCGGCGGGATGTTGGTGGCCATGCCCACCGCGATGCCACCGGCGCCGTTGACGAGGAGGTTCGGGAACCGGGCCGGCAGGACGGTCGGCTCCTCGCGCGACTCGTCGTAGTTCGGCTGGAAATCGACGGTGTTCTTGTCGATGTCGGCGAGCAAAGCCGTGGCGGGCTTGGCCAGGCGCGATTCGGTGTAGCGCATGGCCGCCGGCGGATCGCCGTCAACGGAGCCGAAATTGCCCTGCCCGTCGATGAGCATGAGCCGCATCGAGAAGTCCTGGGCCATGCGGACCAAGGCGTCGTAGATCGATTGGTCGCCGTGCGGATGGTAGAGACCGATGACGTCGCCGACGATGCGGGCCGACTTGACGTATTTGCGCTCGGGCAGGTGCCCGCTCTCATAGGCCGAGTACAGGATGCGCCGGTGCACGGGTTTGAGGCCGTCGCGGGCATCGGGCAGCGCCCGGCTCACGATCACGCTCATGGCGTAATCGAGGTAGGAGCGGCGCATCTCTTCCGTGATGGAGACCGGCTTGATGTCGGAGGCGGGGGGCGCTCCGGCGCCAGGAATGTCGTTCTCTGCCAAGGTCTTGGTTCTCTGCCTGGGGCGCCCGGGACGGGGGCGTCGGATGCCGACGACCTATCACGGGGAAATCATTTCGAAAGGGGAGATCGGGCCGGCTCGCGGGGACGAGCCGAGCCGCGCCGGCCCCTCGCCCGTCCCATACACGACGGGCGCGAAAACCGCCACCGAATCGGGTCGGTTCGCCCGGAGAAAGACGTGGACCGGCAACGGTTTGTCGGTGCCGGACCGGCCGAAGGCCCATGGGCGCCGAGGCGGGGCGGGCCACTCGGACGAACGCCTTTAAGTTCCTTCGGACCGGCGGCGTTCGGTTAGCCTCGAGCGCCGCTCGGCACCTGCCGATCCAGCAACCACTCTCTTCGAGGGAACGCCGGAGCATTCAGCAATCGCGCGTCATCCCGTTGGCGACGGCGGGGCGCGGCCTTCGCCGCATCGGAAACGAAAAAGGCGCGGTGCCCCTCGGCGCCGCGCCTGCGTGAAAAATATCGAACGACGGGATCCTAGAACGGAATATCGTCGTCGAGGTCGTAGTTCGGCTTGGAGCCGCCACCACCACCGCTCGATGGGGCCGGCCGCCGGTCGCCGCCGCCGGATGAGCGACCACCACCCGGGGCGCGGCCACCACCGTAATCGCCGCCGCCACCGCCATAATCGCCGCCTCGGCTGATCTGGCCGCCACCCTCATCGTCCATGCCCATATCGCCGCCGCCGCCCGAGCGACCGTCCAACAGGGTGAGTTCACCGCGGAAGCGCTGGAGCACCACCTCGGTGGTGTACTTCTCGACGCCGGACTGGTCGCTCCATTTGCGGGTCTGAAGCTGGCCCTCGATATAAACCTTCGACCCCTTGCGCAGATACTGCTCGGCGACGCGGGCGAGGTTCTCGTTGTAGATCACCACCGAGTGCCACTCGGTCTTTTCCTTGCGCTCGCCCGACATCTTGTCCTTCCAGGACTCCGATGTGGCGATGCGCAGGTTCACCACGGGATCGCCGGAGCCGAGGCGCCGGGTCTCGGGATCGCGCCCGAGATTGCCCACCAGGATCACCTTGTTCACGCTGCCGGCCATGCCGCTCTCCTCTCGATCGATCTCACCGCGCGCCGAAACGCCGTCCCGTCCCATCGCGGGCGGGGCGTGCGTTCGACGCTCCTGTCATGGGCCGCTCCAGGGCGCCGGGCAATCGTCGGCCAATGGGTTGTCCCCGAGACACACGGGCGCTCCACACGCTCAAGAGTTCTATCTTTGTTCCCACCGGACGGCAATCTGGCGGGCGCCCCGATCACGAGATCCGCACAAGCAACTTTCCGAAATTGCGGCCCTTCAGCAGTCCGGCGAAGGCCGTCGGCGCATTCTCGAGGCCGTCGACGATATCCTCGCGATGCACGATGGCGCCCTCTTTCAGCCAACCGCCGACGTCGCGCAGGAACGCGGCCTCCTGATCGGCGAAATCCCACACGATGAACCCCCGGAGCGTCAGCCGTTTCGACAGCACCGCGCGCATGAGCAGGGGGATTCGGTCGGGGCCGGGCGGCAGGTCCGTGGCGCTGTAGCCGGAGACGAGGCCGCACACGGGAATGCGCGCGAAGGGGTTGAGCAGGGGCAGCACCGCATCGAACACCGCGCCGCCGACATTCTCGAAATAGACGTCGATGCCGTCCGGGCAGGCCGCCGCGAGGACGTCGGCGAAATCATCGGCCCGATGGTCGAGGGCCGCGTCGAAGCCGAGGGTGTCGCGCAGATAGGCACATTTCTCCGGCCCTCCGGCGATGCCCACCGCCCGCGCGCCCTGCCGTTTGGCGATCTGCCCCACGAGGGAGCCGACGGGGCCGGCGGCGGCGGCCACCACCACGGTCTCGCCGGGCTTCGGCGCGCCGATGGTGAGGAGGCCCGTATAGGCGGTCATGCCCGGCATGCCGAGGACGCCGAGCGCCGTGGTGACGGGCGCCACGGCGGGATCGAGCTTACGCAGGCCCTTGCCGTCGGAAATGGCGAAATCCTGCCAGCCACCGAACCCCACGACGGTGTCGCCGGGCAGGAAATCGGAATTGTTCGACGCGACGACGTCAGCCACGGTGGCCCCCACCATGGTGTCGCCGATGGCCACGGGCTCGGCGTAGGATTTGGCCGCGCTCATCCGTCCGCGCATGTACGGATCAAGGGAAAGGTAGCGGTTGGCGAGCAGCACTTCGCCCGCGCCGGGCGTCGGCACCCGGCTTTCCTCGAGGCGGAAATGGCTTTCGTTGGGCTCACCGTGCGGACGGGCCGCCAGGACGATGCGGCGGTTCACAGTGCCGAGGTTCGGGGTGGTCATGCGCGATCTCCCGTTGATGGGTTCGAGCACGGCAGATGGGGTGTGGGGCCTGGAAGGCAAACGCGCGTTTCGTGCGTTGACCGTCTTCGAGACAGGAGGGCGCGATGGTTCGGGAGGTCCTGACGATGGGTGCGATTCTAATCGCCGGCGCAGCCGCAGCGGCGGACGATCCCCTGGCGGCCCATCGCTGGAAGGCTCGAGTCGTGGTGATCGCGGCGCCGGCTGCCGACGATCCCCGTCTCGTGCGGCAGCGGACGGACCTCGCTTCCGTGGCGAACGGCCTGCGGGAGCGCGACATCACCGTCATGGAGGCCGTGGGCGATGGGGTCGAGGCGCGCCGCCTACGCGCCCGCCTGGGGCTCGAAGAGCCGGCATTTCGGGTCCTGCTCGTGGGCAAGGACGGCACGGTGAAGCGAGCGGATGAGCGACCGGTCTCCCCGGATGCCCTGTTCGCCACCATCGATGCGATGCCCATGCGGCGGGACGAGATGCAACGCTGAGGCGCAACGAAAAGGGCCGCCCGCAGGCGGCCCCGTTCATTCGAACGTCGCCTGTTCGAAAGCTCAGTAGCAGCGCTCGACGAGGACGCGACGATAGCCGTAAGGCGTCCAACGCGTGCGGGGCACAACGTAGCAGCCACCATCGTAGCCGTAGGCGGCGGGGGCGTAACCGCCGTATCCGTAGCCCACGGGCGCGTAGCCGCCGTAATAGCCGCCGTATCCACCATACCCGCCGTAGAGCCCGCCCGCCGCGAGGCCGAGGCCCACGCCGAGGCCGAGGCCGCCCAGGCCGTAACCGATCCCCCGGCGATAGCCGTAGCCGCGTCCACCGTAGAACCCGCCGCGATAGCCGCCGAAGCCGCCCCGGTATCCACCGAAGCCGACACCGCGATAACCGCCGCCGAAGCCCCCGCGATAACCACCGAAACCACCCCGGAAGCCACCACCGCCGAAGCCGCCGCGGAAACCGCCTCCGCCGAAGCCGCCGCCATGGAAGCCGCCACCGTGGAATCCCCCACGGGCTTCGGCCGTGGCGGGGATCATCGCCAGGGCGCCGACCAGGGCCGCCGAGGCCAGAACAACCTGCTTCATCTCAACTTCTCCGAGAGATCGTCGCGTGTCCCCCAACGGCATCCAAACGCGGGGGGCGACACAAGGGTTCAGTCCCGCGACGGTTTTGCCGAAATCGTGATGCGTCCGGAAGGTGACCCCGTACTCTGCTCACCTCGGTTCAACACCGCTTTCCCTTCCCTCGAAACGCCGGCCCAACGCTCGGGACGGCTTGAAAACCAACGTGCTTTCGCGCGAGGAAGCGCGTCGCGGCCGTCCTCCCTCCTGCCCCAGGGTCTTCGCGATGTATCGTCCCGAGAAACAGGTCGTCACGGCGCGCAAGGGGATCGCCGCCGCCATGCTCGTCGGTGTGGTTGCTTTCGCGCCCCCGGCCCCGGCGGCGCCCGCGCCGGCCGCACCCTGCCGTCCGGTCCAGGCCGAAGGAGAAACCTACACCATCTGCACCGTCGACCTGCGCCGCGAGAAGGTGCGTGTGTTCTGGCGCGGTGCCGATGGTCAGCCCTATTCCTCGCTGTCGACCCTGGCGGACAAGCAGGGGCCGTCCCTCCGCTTCGCCATGAATGCGGGCATGTACGACAAGGATCAGGCCCCCGTCGGGCTCTATGTCGAGGACGGACGCGAGTTAAAGGGGGTCTCGACGGCCAATGGGCCGGGCAACTTCCACCTCAAGCCCAACGGCATCTTCTACGTGAAGGGTGACCGGGCGGGCGTCCTCGACACGGCGCGTTATCTCCGGGTGAACCCGAAGCCCGATTTCGCTACCCAATCCGGGCCGATGCTGGTGGTGGACGGCCATATCCATCCCAAGATTTCCAGTGACGGGCCGAGCCAGAAGATCCGCAACGGCGTCGGCGTCCGCGATGACGGGCGCACGGCGATCTTCGCCATCTCCGAGCATCCGGTGAGCTTCGGGGCCTTCGCGCGCCTCTTCAAGGATACGCTGGGCTGCCGCAACGCCCTGTTCCTCGACGGCAGCGTGTCGAGCCTCTACGCCCCGGCCCTCGGCCGTTCCGACCTCAGCCGGCCGCTAGGTCCCATGGTCGGGGCCTTGGCGCGCTGAAGGCCGGAGGAGAACGCTTTCACGAAGTCGAAAACGCTTTCCGGAGTTGAAGACGACCGACATCCATAAACTTTTCGGCGGTGACGACGCGATTTGGTGTTGATCTCGTCAACACGCGGACATGATTGCGGTCCATGCACATCACAGGCCGCCGGGACGATCCCTGGGATCGGAGAGGCCGCCATCGAACGCCCCCCTGAATCATCCAGTCCCCGGTCCGGCCGTAAGCCAACCCGGTCGTCATCATAGGATCAGAACCGTGAGCTTCACCGTCCACGCGCGGGTTTCCCTGCGCGCGCTCTCCTATCAGCACGGTTCGATCATGGCTGCCCTGGAGCAGGGCTTGTCCCTCCTCACCGCCGGCATGTCCGACGTACGGATCGTCGATGGGAGCGGCCGCAGCCACACTCCAACGGCGCTCTACGCCACGCTGTTCGGCCCCCGCATCGCCGAGCCGACGCGCGAGGCGGAGAAACCGGTCCTGCCCCTGGCCGCGTGAACCCATCGCCGACGTAGCGGGCGGATTGCCTCCGACACGGTGTGAGGGCCAATAAGGGCTGTCGTTCAAGGTCCGGTCCGGAGGTCTCGTGACGGATGCCCCTGCGTCGCCCGATTTCTACGACCTCGCCATCATCGGCGGCGGCGTCAACGGCTGTGGCATCGCCCGCGATGCGGCTGGGCGGGGCGCGCGGGTTATACTGTTCGAGCAGGGCGATCTTGCTGGCGCCACCTCGTCGGCCTCGACCAAGCTCATCCATGGCGGCCTGCGCTATCTCGAACACGGGGCCTTGCGCCTCGTGCGCGAGGCGCTGATCGAGCGTGAGATCCTGTGGGGCCTCGCGCCGCACATCGTGACCCCGATGCGGTTCGTTCTGCCGCATGCGGCAGGACAGCGGCCGGCTTGGCTGCTGCGCCTCGGCCTGTTCCTCTACGATCACCTCGGTGACCGCCGCGCCCTGCCGCCGACCCGCACCCTGGACCTCGCCCACGATCGCGTCGGGCTGCCCCTGCGGCCGGGCCTGTCGCGGGCCTTCGAATATTCCGATTGCTGGGTGGACGATGCCCGCCTCGTCGTTCTCAATGCCCTCGACGCTGCCGAGCACGGCGCCGCGATCCGGGTCGGGACCGAAGTGATGGCGGCCCGCCGCGCCGACGGCCTGTGGCAGATCGAGGTTCGGGCGGCCGGCGTGACGACCCGCGTGCGGGCGCGGGCGCTCGTCAACGCCGCCGGCCCATGGGTCGCCGATATCGGCACCCGCATCCTCGCGCGCGGAGCCGGCGCCAAGATTCGCTTGGTTCAGGGCAGTCACATCGTGGTGCCGGCCTTGTTCCACCACGACCGGGCTTACATCGTTCAGAACGACGACGGTCGGATCGTTTTTGCCATCCCGTACGAGGGGCGGTTCACCCTCATCGGCACCACGGACCGGGATTATCGCGGCGATCCGGCCCAGGTCGCCGCAGGCCCGGACGAGATCGCCTATCTCTGCGCCGCCGCGAGCCGGTGGTTCCGGAGGCCGGTACAGGCGCCGGATGTGGTCTGGAGTTTCTCCGGCGTGCGGCCGCTCTACGACGACGGCGCCGGCGCGGCTCAATCCGCCACCCGCGACTATGTCCTCGACCTCGAAGTGCCACGGGGAGAAGCCCCCCTGCTCGCGGTCTTCGGCGGCAAGATCACCACCTATCGGCGCTTGGCCGAGCACGCCCTCGCACGTCTGGCGCCCCATCTGCCGGGCTTGGCGCACCGACCCTGGACCGAGACAGCGCCCCTGCCCGGCGGGGATTTCGGCCGCGACGGCGTTCCGACCCTAGTGTCGGACCTGTGCGCCGCCTACCCTTGGCTCGCGCAGGCCCATGCCCAACGGTTGGCACGCGCCTACGGCACCCGCGCGACGGCGATCCTGGGCCATGCCACGAGCCTCGCCGACCTCGGCGGTGTGCTCGGAGCCGACTTGACGCGGGCCGAGGTCGATTATCTCGTGCGCTGCGAATGGGCGCGTACCGCTGACGACGTCCTCTGGCGCCGCTCGAAACTCGGGCTGCACCTGAGACCGCACGAGGTCGCGGCCGTCGAAGCCCACCTCGACGGTACGGCCCGGGCGGCGTGACAGCGAGGGTCTTTTCCGCTGAAGCGGGCAGCGGTTCGGCGAAAGAAACGCGCGGAGGGAGCCGGCATGTCGACATTCGTCCTCGCCATCGATCAGGGCACGACCTCGACGCGGGCCATGCTGTTCCGGCCCGACCTTTCCGTCGCCGGCTTAGCGCAGGCGGAAATCGCCCAGACCTATCCGGCTTCCGGCTGGGTCGAGCACGATCCCGAGGGCATCTGGGCGAGCGTGCTGACCACTGTCCGCGCCGTCCTGGCGCGGGCCGACGTACCAGCTGCCTCGGTCGCGGCCCTCGGCATCACCAACCAGCGTGAAACCACCGTAATCTGGGACCGCGCCACGGGCGCGCCGATCCACCCCGCCCTGGTCTGGCAGGATCGGCGCACCGCAGACCTATGCGCAAACCTGAAAGCGGCGGGACACGAACCCCTCGTGACGGCTCGTACCGGGCTCATCCTCGATCCGTACTTTTCGGCGACCAAGATCGCCTGGCTCCTCGACTTCGTGCCAGGCGCGCGTGGACGCGCCGAGCGCGGCGAACTCGCTTTCGGGACCATCGATTCCTGGCTGCTGTGGCGCCTCACCGGCGGTTTGCACGCCACCGACGCGACGAACGCCGCCCGCACCGCCCTGTTCGACATTCATCGCGGGGTCTGGGACGACGATCTGCTCGCCGTCTTCGGCATTCCCCGCGCCCTGCTGCCGGAGGTGCGGGACTGCGCCGGAGATTTCGGGACGACACGAGCAGACCTCTTCGGGGCGGCGATCCCGATCCGGGGCGTGGCCGGCGACCAGCAGGCCGCGACCATCGGGCAGGCGTGCTTCACCCCCGGCATGGTCAAGGCGACCTACGGCACCGGATGCTTCGCCTTGCTGAATACGGGGGCGGAGGCGCACGCCTCGCGCAGTCGCCTCCTCACCACCATCGCGTACCAGTTCGGCGGACAGCGCACCTATGCCCTCGAAGGCTCGATCTTCGTGGCGGGTGCGGCGGTTCAATGGTTACGGGACGGCCTCGGCCTCCTGCGCGATGCCGCCGAGAGCGGTCCCCTCGCGGCCCGGGCCGATCCCGATGCCGGAATCTACCTCGTGCCGGCCTTCGTCGGCCTGGGTGCCCCCCATTGGGAACCCGATGTCCGCGGCGCCCTGTTCGGCCTCACCCGCGACACCGGCCCGGAGGCGTTCGCCCGCGCTGCCCTGGAGAGCGTCTGCTACCAGACCCACGACCTCCTGGCCGCCATGAGAGCCGACTGGCCGCGCGGCGATGCCGAGACCGTGCTGCGGGCGGATGGCGGCATGGCCGCCTCGGACTGGACGATGCAGCGCCTCGCCGATCTCCTCGGCCTACCCGTGGACCGCCCCGTGGTACGAGAAACCACGGCCCTCGGGGTCGCCTATCTCGCGGGATGGACCGTGGGCGTCTACCCGGAGCCGGAAGCGTTCGCACGCGCCTGGCGCCTGGAGCGGCGCTTCGGCCCGACGCTGTCGTCGGCCGACCGGGCCAAGCGCCTCGACGGCTGGCACCGAGCCGTCCGGGCGTTGCGCGGCATGCGGGCGCCCCTCGAAGGCCCGTCATCCTGAACGGAAATTCTCGACCTCCGGGGGACTTGCCGAATCACCTGACCGGCGCGGCGGCGCCGTAAATCGTGTCTGCGCGCGCCTCGAACGCATCGGTGAACTTGCGGAAGGCCCGGTCGAACATCGTGCCCATGAGGAGCCCGAGGGTGCGGCTCTTGAATTCGTAGGTGATGAAGAAATCGACGTTGCATCCCCCACCGGGCGCCTCTTTGAAGCCCCAACGGTTCTCGAGATGCCGGAACGGCCCGTCGATGTACTCGGCAACGATCCTGAGGTTGGCCGGGTCGAGGGTCACGCGGGTGGTGAAGCGCTCGCGGATCGCCTTGTAGCCAACCCCCATCTCGGCCACGAGGATCTCCGTGCCGCCCTCCCCCGGCTGCCGGCGCAGCACCCGAAGGGACTCGCACAGGGGCAGGAATTCGGGATAGCGTTCGACATCGGCGACGAGATCGTACATCGCGCGCGGACTGTGCCGCACGAGGCGGTCGATACGAAAGGACGGCATCGGGCCTATCTAGGCGCTGACCGCACCGGGCGCCAGACGGGCGAGGCGCGCCATCTTCAACCGCGCGAAGTCTTCCCCCGCATGGTGAGACGAGCGGGTGAGCGGCGTCGCCGAGACGAGGAGAAAGCCCTTGGCGTAGGCCGTCGTTTCCAAGCCCTTGAACTCGTCGGGCGGCACGAAACGCACCACCTCGTGGTGCTTCTTCGTCGGCTGGAGATACTGGCCGATGGTGAGGAAATCGACATCCGCCGAGCGCAGGTCATCCATGAGTTGGACCACCTCGTTCCGCTCCTCGCCGAGGCCCACCATGATACCGGACTTGGTGAAGATCGTCGGATCGAGTTCCTTCACCCGCTGCAGCAGGCGTACGGAGTGGAAGTACCGCGCTCCGGGTCGAACCGTGAGGTAATTGCCCGGCACCGTCTCGAGATTGTGGTTGAACACGTCCGGACGGGCGGCCACCACCGTTTCCAGGGCGCCGTCCTTGCGCAAGAAATCCGGCGTGAGGATCTCGATGGTGGTCGAGGGGCTCACCCGGCGGATCGCCCGAATGGTCCGGGCGAAATGCTCGGCGCCGCCATCGGCGAGGTCGTCCCGGTCGACCGACGTGACGACGACATGATGCAGGCCGAGCTTCGCCACGGAATCGGCGAGCTTCTCGGGCTCGTCGGCATCCAACCCCTGAGGCAGGCCCGTGCGGACGTTGCAGAACGAGCAGGCACGGGTGCAGGTGTCGCCCATGATCATGAACGTCGCGTGGCGCTTCTCCCAGCACTCGCCGATGTTCGGGCAGCCGGCCTCCTCGCACACGGTGACGAGGTTGTGCTCGTGAACGATCCGATTCGTCTCGGCCCAACCGGGCGAGCCCGGGGCCCGCACCCGAATCCAATCGGGCTTGCGCTGGATCGGCTTGTCCGGCTGATGCGCCTTCTCGGGATGCCGGGGGCGCTGATCGTTGCGCAGGAGGTCGAGGACGACGGCCATCTCACACCAAACGGGTCCGGCCGTGACGGCGGGAGCCACGGGTCAAGATCTAGGAGCTTGCGGTCTCCATCGCAAACGGGGAGTCCAGGGTTCGAAAACGCCTGGACGAATTTGTCAGTCCCCCTCCGACGTGTCGCAGACCGTACGCCGATGCACGTTTTTCATGCACGGGTACCACCGGCGACGGAACCCTCCCGACCATCTGCCGTTACCGACGGCATTCGCGCAGCGCGTGCTGCTGCGTAAGGTTCGAGAAGGAAAACCCCATGGCCCCGAAGTCCGTCCTCGCCGCTGCCCTCGTGGTGGCGCTGCCGTCGCTCGCCCTCGCTCAGGAGACCGTCAAGCCGGCGACGCCTGCTACGACGACGTCCGCAACGACCGCGGCGACCGGCGGCATGACCATGGCCGACAAGGCAACCGTGAAGGTGACCTACGTGACGGCGCAGCCCGCCGACGTCATGAGCTCGAAGCTCATCGGTCTCAACGTCTACAACAACGCCAACGAGTCCGTGGGTGAGATCGAGGATCTCGTCATCGTCGACGGCAAGACCATCAGCGCCGTGATCCTCGGCGTCGGCGGCTTCCTCGGCATGGGCGAGCGCTACGTTTCCGTCAGCCCGTCGAGCATTGCCCTGGAGAACAAGGACGGCAAGCTGCGCGCCCTCATCGACACCAACAAGGACGCCCTCAAGTCCGCCCCGGCCTTCGAGTACTCGAAGAAGAAGTAAAGCTTCTTCATGCACCGGTCGACGTCTTGTCGGCCGGCCCCTCGGTACGCTGTTGGTGAGTTCCGGACGAGAACCGCCCGTGCGCGAGCATGGGCGGTTTTGCATCGTGGGGAGCAGATGCTTCTTCGGTTTAGCCTCATCAGCTATGGATCACCTTGCCGTAGGCGTCGAGGACGCTCTCGTGCATCATCTCCGACAGGGTCGGGTGCGGGAAGACCGTGTGCATGAGGTCTTGCTCCGTGGTTTCGAGGTTCATGGCGACCACGTAACCCTGGATCAGCTCCGTGACCTCGGCCCCGACCATATGGGCCCCGAGCAACTGGCCCGTCTTGGCGTCGAACACCGTCTTCACGAGGCCGTCCGGCTCCCCGAGCGCGATGGCCTTGCCGTTGCCCGCGAAGGGGAAGCGGCCGACCTTCACGGCGAACCCGAGCTCTTTCGCTTTCGCTTCGGTGAGGCCGACGCTCGCGATCTGCGGCTGGCAGTAGGTGCAGCCGGGGATCTTGGCCTTGTCCATGGCGTGGGTCGGCAAGCCCTTGATGGTTTCGACGCAGAGGACGCCTTCGTGCTCGGCCTTGTGGGCGAGCATCGGCGGACCTGCGACATCGCCAATGGCATAGAGTCCCGGGACGTTGGTGCGCCCGAGGCCGTCCGTGACGACGATGCCGCGCTCGAGGGTGACGCCCAGGGCATCGAGACCGAGTCCTTCGGTGTTGCCGACGACGCCCACCGCCGAGATGAGTTTCTCGGCCGTCAGTTGTTGGGTCTTGCCGTCCCCGGTCTCGACGGTGGCGGTGACCGAACCCGTTGACTTCTCGACCTTCGTCACCTTGGCGCCGGTGAGGATCTTGATCCCCTGCTTCTCGAAGCGCTTACGCGCGAGGCCGGCAATCTCGGCATCCTCGACGGGCAGAATCTGCGGCAAGAGTTCGATCACCGTCACCTCCGCCCCCATGGTGCGGTAGAACGAGGCGAACTCGATTCCGATGGCGCCCGAGCCCATCACCAGCAGGGATTTCGGCATGGCCTGCGGGACCATGGCCTCGTAGTAGGTCCAGATCTGGCTTTTGTCGGGCTCGATGCCCGGAATGGCGCGGGGCCGCGCGCCCGTCGCCACGATGATGTGTTTGGCCGAATACGAGCCGGCCGCTAGGGCCCCCTTGGGCGCGGGCGCCCGGCTCGTCTCTTTCACCGTGACGCGGCCGGGCGCGTTGCCCTTCGCCGCCGCCTCGATGGTGGCCTCGCCCCATATCACGTCGACTTTGTTCTTCTTCAAGAGCATGCCGACCCCGCCGTTGAGGCGGGTCGAGACGCCACGCGAGCGCTTGACGATGGCGCCGACGTCGAACCCGACCTTCTCGGCCGACAACCCGTAATTGGAGGCGTGCTGCATGTAGTGGTAGATCTCGGCCGAGCGCAGCAGGGCCTTCGTCGGGATGCAGCCCCAGTTCAGGCAGATGCCGCCGAGGTGCTCGCGATCGACCACCGCCGTCTTGAACCCGAGCTGCGCCGCCCGGATGGCCGCGACGTAGCCGCCGGGCCCGGCGCCGATGACGAGGATGTCGTAGGTGTCGGCCATGATGCGCTCCTAGACCCCCTCGTCCGTGAAGGGGCCGGGGTTATTCCAGAGGGCTTGGTCGTCGCTCAGACCAGCATGCCCATGGGGTTTTCGATCAGGCCTTTGAATGCCGAGATCAGTTCGGCGCCGAGAGCCCCGTCGAGGACGCGGTGATCGCAAGACAGGGTCGCGGTCATCACCTGAGCCACGGCGGGCTGGCCATCACGGACGACGACACGCTTTTCGCCGGAACCCACGGCGAGGATCGAGGATTGCGGCGGGTTGATCACCGCCGTGAAGTGCTTGATGCCGAACATGCCGAGATTCGACACGGAGGTGACGCCGCCCTGATATTCCTCGGGCTTCAGCTTCTTGGCGCGGGCCCGGGCCGCGAAGTCCTTCATCTCGTTTGAGATGGTGGAGAGTGTCTTCTGGTCGGCCCGGCGGATCACCGGCGTGAACAGGCCGCCGTCGATGGCCACCGCCACCCCGACTTCGGCATTGTCGAAGCGTAAGATTCGGTCCTCGGCCCAGACGGCATTGGCGGCGGGCACCCGCATGAGGGCGAGACCCATGGCCTTGATGACGAAATCGTTGACCGAGAGCTTGAACAGCGGCTTGCCATCCTTGGTCTGGCCGGCGCTCTTGTTCAGCTGTTCGCGCAGGGCCATCAGGGCGTCGAGTTCGCAATCCACCGTCAGGTAGAAGTGCGGCGCCACCTGCATCGCTTCGGTGAGGCGCTTTGCGATGGTCTTGCGCATGCCGTCGAGGGGCACTTCCTCGTAGGTGCCCTTGGCGTAGAAGCCGCGCACCTGATCGACGGACAGGCCCGTGGGCGCCGCAGCCTTTGGCGGTGCGGCAGCCGGAGCCGTTGCCGCCTTCGGTGCTTCGGCGGTGGGCGCCGTCACGGCGGTGGGCTTCGGAGCCGCCTTGGCCGCGCGCACGTCGCGCTCGATCACCCGACCACGCGGGCCGGTCCCCTTCACGGCGTTGAGATCGATACCCTCTTGCTTGGCGATGCGCCGGGCGAGGGGCGACGCGAACACGCGGGTGCCCTCCCCCGAAGCCGCAGCGGGCTTCGCGCCGTCAGGCGCCGCGTCGACGCGGGCATAGGCCATCTGACCGCCGCCCGGCGTCGCATTCTCGGCGATGGGGTCCTTCGACAACGCAGGCTTCGCAGTTTCCGCCTTGGGGGCCTCGCCAGCACCGACGCTCGCCGGGTCTTCGCCCTCCTCCGCGATAATGGCGATGAGGTCGTTCACCGGCACGTCGGCGGTGCCTTCCGCAACGAGGATCTTGGCGAGCACGCCCTCGTCGACGGCCTCCACCTCCATGGTCGCCTTGTCGGTCTCGATCTCGGCGAGGACGTCGCCGGATTTCACCGGATCGCCCTCCTTCTTCAGCCACTTGGCGAGGTTGCCCTTCTCCATGGTCGGCGACAGGGCGGGCATCAGCACGTTGATCGGCATGGCGTCAGGTCTCGAGCGAGGGGGGCGGCGGGGCGGCCGGATCGTCGAAGGGAAACAGGGCGTCGAGGGGGAACGGGACGGCGTCGAAGGGCGGGAGCGCGACGGTTTCGCCGCGTTCGACCGTTCCGAGAAGCAACCACTGGCTTCCCGTCAGCGCGAAGGCTTCGAGCACTCCGTCGCCCGGATCGAGGAGCCAGAGATGAGGGACGCTCGCCTCCGCGTAGATGCGGCGTTTGGGGCCGCGATCGAGGCGGGCGGTGGAGGGCGGGAGGATCTCGCACACCCAGTCCGGCGTAGTCTCGACGTAGGCTGTTTCCGGCTCGGCCGAGAGCCGATCACAGCGCCAGCCGGCGAGATCCGGCACCACGACGTGGGACCCGAGGTGCAGTTCCGGCTCAATCATGAAGATCCAGCCGCCCGGTCCCCCGCGTCCGCGTCCGAAAGGAGTCTGCAGCTCACCGGCCAAGCCCACCGCCGCCATCGCGTGCCGTGGGCGCGGTCGCGGATGCGTCTCCAGGGCACCGTCGACGATCTCCGCCACGAGGTGATCCGGCACGGCTTCGAGATCGGCGTAGGTGGCCCGGCGGAACGCGGCCTCGGCCATGGTGCTCCCCCGCTAATTCATGTCCGCCGGATCGAGACCCTCGGCCTCCCACCCGGCGCGGATTCGCTCGAACGCCTCCTCCTCCGACATGTCGGTCTCCAAGGCGTAGGTGCGTGCGGCCTGCCGGGCGAGATCGATGAGCAGACGCCCCCAGGTGGACGGATCGTCGAAGGAGCGTCGCAGGGCGACGCTCACGGCGCCGTCCACGACGGCGGCGCGCAGGACTTCGATGCCGCCGTTCTCGATGGCATCGGGCGGGGCTGAGAGTTCGGCGAAGGTGTCCGTCATGGTTCTCAAACTCTTCGTCCCGTCCTGCGGAACGCGCCTCGGGTTACCTTAGCGGTAGCAGACCGCTTTGACGGCCTCGATCACCTCGGCGACGTTCGGCAGGGCGAGCTTCTCGAGATTGGCGGCGTAGGGCATCGGCACGTCCTTGCCGGTGACGCGCAGGACCGGTGCGTCGAGGTAGTCGAAGGCATCGACCATCAGACGGGCGACGATCTCGGCGCCGACGCCGGATTGCGGGAAGCCCTCCTCCACGGTGACGCAGCGGCCGGTTTTCTTCACCGATTCAACCACCGTGTCGGTGTCCATGGGCCGGAGGGTGCGCAGATCGATGACCTCCGCCTCGATGCCCTGCTCGGCGAGCGCCTGGGCCGCCTTGAGGGCGTAGGTCATGCCGATGGAAAACGACACGATGGTGACGTCCGTGCCGGGCCGGTGGATGCGGGCCTTACCGATGGGCAGGACGAAATCGTCGAGCTTCGGCACAGGGAAGCTCTGACCGTACAGGATCTCGTTTTCGAGGAAGATGATCGGGTTGGGATCGCGGATCGCGGCCTTGAGCAGGCCCTTGGCGTCGGACGCCGTGTAGGGCGCGATGACCTTCAAGCCCGGTACGTTGGAGTACCATGCCGAATAATCGTGGCTGTGCTGGGCGCCGACGCGGGCGGCCGCGCCGTTGGGGCCGCGAAACACGATGGGACAGCCGAGTTGGCCCCCGGACATGTAGAGGGTTTTCGCCGCCGAATTGATGATGTGGTCGATGGCCTGCATGGCGAAGTTGAACGTCATGAACTCGACGATGGGGCGCAGGCCCGTGAACGCCGCGCCGACGCCGATGCCGGCGAAGCCATGCTCGGTGATGGGGGTATCGACCACCCGGCGGGCGCCGAATTCCTGCAGCAGCCCTTGGGTGATCTTGTAGGCGCCCTGATACTCGGCGACCTCCTCGCCCATGACGAACACGGCGTCGTCGCCGCGCATTTCTTCCGCCATGGCGTCGCGCAGGGCCTCGCGGACGGTCATGGTGACCATCTCGGTGCCTTCGGGGAACTCGGCCATCACGGGCGCGGGGGCCTTGTTGGTGATGGTCGCGGGCGCCGCCGGAGCCTTCTGGGCGTCGTCGCCGGTCTTGGCGCTGGGGGCGGGCTTCTCTGCCTGACCTTCAGCGTGCATGTCGGGGGTCGGCGCGGCCTGCGCTTGGGAATCCGCCTTCGGGGGGCTGGCGGTCGCTTTCGAGACGTCCTCGCCCTCGGCCGCGATGATCGCGATGGGGGTGTTCACCTTCACGCCCTCGGTGCCTTCCGCGACCAGGATCTTGGCGAGCACGCCCTCGTCGATGGCCTCGACCTCCATGGTGGCCTTGTCGGTCTCGATCTCCGCGAGGACATCGCCGGATTTCACCGAATCGCCTTCGTTCTTCAACCACTTGGCCAGCTTGCCCTCCTCCATGGTCGGAGACAGGGCGGGCATCAGTATATCGGTCGCCATGGGAGACTCGTCGATCGAGGAGGAGATGGGCGGCGCGGGAGACCAGGTCTCAGGCGCGCGACTCCAGGAGGATATCCGTCCACAGCTCGGCGGGATCGGGCTCGGGATCGTGGGTTGCGAACTCGGCCGCGTCGTTCACCGTCTCGCGCACCTTCGCGTCCGTGGCTTTGAGCTCGGCTTCGGGCACGCCGTGCATGTCGACGAGGCGCTTGCGTACCATTTCGATGGGGTCGTGCTCGTCGCGCATCTTGGACACCTCGTCCTTCGTCCGGTACTTCGCCGGATCGGACATGGAGTGGCCGCGATAGCGGTAGGTCTGCATCTCCAGGATGTAGGGGCCCTCCCCCGAGCGGGCATGCTGGATGGCGCGGGCGGCGGCCTCCCGCACGGTGCGGACATCCATGCCGTCCACCTGCTCGCCCGGAATGCCGAACGAGATGCCGCGCTTGGAGAAATCCGTCTGCGCCGAGGCGCGGGCCACGGAGGTGCCCATGGCGTAGCGGTTGTTCTCGATGACGTAGACCACGGGCAGCTTCCACAGCTGCGCCATGTTGAAGCTCTCGTAGACCTGGCCCTGGTTGGCGGCGCCGTCGCCCATATAGGTCAGGCTGACTTGGCCGTTCTTCTTGTAGGCGTTCGAGAAGGCGAGGCCGGTGCCGAGGGAAACCTGCGCGCCGACGATTCCGTGACCGCCGAAGAACTGCTTCTCGCGGCTGAACATGTGCATGGAGCCGCCCTTGCCGCGGCTGTAGCCGCCGCGCCGGCCCGTCAGCTCGGCCATCACGCCCTTCGAGTCCATGCCGCAGGCGAGCATGTGACCGTGGTCGCGGTAGCCGGTAATGACCTGATCGCCCTCGATGGAGGCCATCTGCATACCGATGACCACGGCTTCCTGGCCGATATAGAGGTGGCAGAAACCGCCGATGAGCCCCATGCCGTAGAGCTGACCCGCCTTCTCCTCGAAGCGGCGGATGAGCAGCATCTCGTGATAGGCGTGCAGATCCTCGTCCCGCGTGAATTGCGGCGTGTTCGGCGCCGGTGCGTGAGCGGCCTCCGACGGTGTCAGGTCGGATCTGGTCTGGCCCGCTTCGGTTGCGGCATCCATCGGCTCTCTCCCCCGGCCCGTCTGTTCTCCCCGAGGTTCTAGGATACGCGTTTTGGGAAAGCGAGGCCGGCCCGCCGACAGATCGGGACGGTTGTCAGCCGCGTTGGACCGAGGCCCTGCGATCAGGGATCGATGACCACGACGTCGTTGGCATGGACCCGCCCGAGGACGACGCGGGCGCGCTCCTCGAGGAGGTCGCGATCGATCTGATCGCTGCGCAAGAGGGCGACGCGGTGCTCCCACTCCGCCCGATCGGCCTTCACGGCCGCCAGTTCCTGGTTGAGGCCGTAAGCTTGGATCTTGAGGGCGCGCTTGGCTTCGAGGCCGCGATTGCCGCCCTCGGCCTGATGCACGAAATAGCCGACCACGAGCCCCGAGACGGCGTACAACGCCAGGGGCATCAGCACGGAACGGACGCGACGACGGATCACCATGGGCACACCCTCGCGCCACACGGTTAAGAAAGTCCTTGCTCGGCAGCCGACGGGGACCATCGCGCCATGATGCGGTTCGACCTCGTGGACCTCGGCCTGTTCCGCCACGTCGTCGAGGCAGGTTCGATCACGCAGGGGGCGGCCCGGGCCAACCTCGCCCTGGCCGCGGCCTCTGCCCGCATCCGCGCCATGGAAGTTTCCCTCGGGGCGGCCTTGCTCACGCGCGGCCGCCAGGGGGTGGCGACGACCCCCGCCGGGCGTGTGCTCCTCGCCCATGCCCGACACCTCCTCGACGGCGTCGACCGGATGCAGGGCGAACTCGCCGGGTTCTCGGGCGGCACCGTCGGGCAGATCCGGGTTCTATCCAACACCAATGCCCTGACCGAATTCCTCCCCGAGGTCCTGAGTGCGTTCCTTGCGCGCCAGACCGGCGTCAGCGTCGATATCGAGGAACGGACGTCGGACGAGATCGTCGGGCTCGTCGCGGAAGGGAGCGCCGATCTCGGCATCGTCGCCGGCACCGTCGACACCGGGGCACTGGAAACGTATCCATTCCGGCAGGATCGTTTCGTCGCCGTCGCCGCCCTCGGCCACCCGTTGGGGGCCGGTGCCCCCGTCGCCTTCGCCGACGTGTTGGAGCATGACCTCGTCGGCCTCGACCGCACCAGCGCCCTGACCCGGTTCCTGGCCGACAAGGCGGCGCGGACCGGTCGTCCCATGCGTCTGCGGGTGCAGCTCCGCAGCTTCGACGCCGTGTGCCGCCTCGTCGAATGCGGCGTCGGCCTCGGCATCGTGCCGGAAACCACGGCGGCGCGGGCCTCGCGGACCATGGCCATCGCGGTCGTCCCCCTCCTCGATCCCTGGGCCGTGCGCGATCTGACCCTGTGCGTTCGGGACCTCGAAGCCCTGCCGGCCTTCGCGCAGGACTTCGTCGCGCATCTCCGAGCACCGTCAAACGCCTGATGGGATTCGGCGATTGACTTCGCACCTGCGAAGCCGCATATGGCATGTGCAGCGTCAGCGGCCGTCATGGTTCCGCTTGAGAGGGCTGCGTGACGGATCGACGGGTCGCATCCAGCGAAGTCCGACCGACCTGAGCCCCTCTCTTCAACGTGCATGCACCCGGATCGCCCCGGCACGCGGGCGACTCCAGCTTAACGGACCGAATCAATCGATACGCGTGAGGCCCTCGCTTGATGGCATCCGCCACGGTCCCGCTGCCTTGAAAGTTTCATCTTGACCCAGTTCACCGATTTCGGTCTCGCCCAGCCCGTGCTGCGGGCGCTGGAAGAGGCCGGCTATAAGACGCCGACCCCGATCCAGGCGCAGGCCCTCGCGCCCGCCATGGAAGGCCGCGACCTCTGCGGCATCGCCCAGACCGGCACCGGCAAGACGGCGGCCTTCGCCCTGCCGATCCTGCACCGCCTCGCCCAGACCCCGCGCAAGGCGATCCGTCGCGGCTGCCGGGTGCTCGTGCTCTCCCCCACCCGCGAGCTCGCCAACCAGATCGCCGAGAACTTCACCGATTACGGGAAGTATCTCAACTTCACCAACACCGTTGTGTTTGGCGGCGTGACCATCTCGCGGCAGGAGAAGGCGCTGGCCAACGGCGTCGACATCCTCGTCGCCACGCCGGGCCGACTCATGGATCTCATCGAGCGCCGGTCCCTGACCCTCGAAGCCGTCGAGATCCTCGTCCTCGACGAGGCCGACCAGATGCTCGACCTCGGCTTCATCCACGCCCTTAAGCGCATCGTGAAGATGCTGCCGAAGGAGCGTCAGAGCCTGTTCTTTTCGGCCACCATGCCGAAGAACATCGCCGGCCTCGCCGACCAGTATCTGCGCGATCCCGTGCAGGTCGCCGTCACGCCCGTGGCGACGACGGCCGAGCGGGTCACCCAGGAAGTCATCTTCGCCCATACGGGAGCGAAGCAGGCCCTGCTCAACCACATCCTGCGCGATCCCAAGATCGAGCGTGTCCTCGTCTTCACCCGGACCAAGCACGGCGCCGATCGGGTCGTGCGCGGCCTCGAGAAGGTTTCGATCAACGCCTCCGCCATCCACGGCAACAAGTCCCAGCCGCAGCGCGAGAGGGCGCTCGCCGCCTTCAAGGATGGCTCCTGCCGGGTTCTCGTCGCCACCGATATCGCGGCGCGCGGTATCGACGTCGAGGCCGTGAGCCACGTCATCAACTACGATCTGCCGAACGTGCCGGAGAGCTACGTCCACCGCATCGGCCGCACGGCGCGCGCCGGCGCCAACGGCCTCGCGATCTCGTTCTGCAACGACGAGGAGAAAGCCTACCTGCGGGACATCGAGCGCACCACGCGCCAGAAGATTCCCGTCTCCGGTTTCCCCGAGGGCTTCACGCCGCCGTCGCGTCAGGAAGCCATGGATGCTGCCCAAGCCGAGGAGCGTCGTCCCCCGCCCCAGGGTCAGCGGCCCGGTCAGCGCCAGGGCCAGCGCCCCGGCGGCGGTCGTCTGGGCGGTGGCCGTCCCGGCCAGGGTCGTGGCGAGGGTGGTCGTGGCGGTCAGGGGGCGCCCGCACGCTCCGGCCGTTCCGATGGCGCCAGCCGTCCGCAGGAAGGACGGGGCGGCGAGCGCCGCTCCGGCGGTCATGCGGCCGAGACCCGATCCGAGCCTCGTGGCGAGAACCGCCAGCGGGCGCCGCGTCCCCAAGGGGGCGGGTCCGGCGAGGGCCGCACCCTCGGTTGGCTCGACCGCTTCCCGCGCTGAGCGCGGCTTGAACATTCTTGCAGGAGGACGCCGCCCCGGGAGACCGGGGCGGCGTTCCTGTTTCCGGCATTGTCTGCCCGGCGGCCTGTCCCATCTTGGAGGTCAGGCACAGCGGAGGGATGGCAATGCGATTCGAACTCTATCGCGATGCGGGTGGCGAGTGGCGTTGGCGTCTGCGGGCGACCAATGGCAATGTCCTGGCCGATTCCGCTGAAGGCTACGCACGACGCGAGGATTGCGAGCACGGGATCGCCCGCGTGAAGGAGAGCCAGACCGCCGCCATCGTTGACATGACCCTCAAGATCGCCTGACCGACGCTCTCCCGCACGACGATGTGATCGTGGCGCGGCGGGCGGTGGCAACGCTTCCGGCGGTCGTGCGTTTGAAGCGACCGGGTCCGATCCGGAGCCGTCGGTTCGATACGTCCCACCGACCTATCTCGAGGAGTTTGAGAACGTGCTGAGGAAACTCATGCTGGCCGCGTTGCTGGCCCTAGGCTTCGCCGCAGCGGCACCGCAGGGCGCATCCGCCGCCCCCATCGGTCCCGCCCTCGCCCTTCAGAGCGAAGCCGCGCCCGCGGTCGCCCAGACCGTGCAGTATTACGGTTATCGCCGTCGCTTCTACGGCCCGCGTCCCTTCTACCGTCGTCCGTATTACGGCCGTCGTTTCTACGCCCCCCGGCGTTTCTATGGCCCGCGCCGTTTTTACGGGCCGCGTCGCTTCTACGGCCCGCGCCGGTTCTACTACTGAGCAACACCCCGGTGCCGTCGCGCGCGGCACCGATTCGGAGACAGGCATGTTTGCCTCAAAGCCTGGCACTCTGCCCGAGTGCCAGGCTTTTGTGCATCAAAATGCATCATATGATTTGGCGGGTCGCAGGATGTTGCGATAAGTCTGAGGGAGACACGGACACGACGCCGTGGACTGACCGGGACTTGGGCGATGACCGAACTGAGTGCGACCGAGGCCGCGCCCCGCGATATCTGGCACCTGCTCCCCCTCGAGCTCATCGTCTCCGTCGCCGCGATCCTCCTCGCCGGCGGCCTGAAATTCGCAGGCGTGATGCCCTGACGTTCAGGATTACGCTGTCGGCATGGGCTGCACAGGGTAGAATCGGGTCAGACGAATCGCGGGGGCGAAGCCGAATGACGCTGGTGGACGAGGATGGCGGACCGAGGGGCGATCTCACCGTCCGCACCATTGCGATGCCGGCGGATACCAATGCCAACGGCGACATCTTCGGCGGCTGGGTGATGTCGCAGATGGATCAGGCCGGCGGCATCGCGGGCGTGGAGCGCGCCAATGGCCGCGTCGTCACCGTCGCCGTCGACGCCATGACGTTCATCCGGCCCGTGCGCGTCGGAGACGTCCTGTGTGTCTATACCCGCGTGAGCCACGTCGGGCGTACGTCGATGAAGATCCAGGTCGAAGCCTGGGCGCGGCGCTTCCGCCTGCAGTTCCGCGAAAAGGTGACGGAAGCGACCTTCACGTTCGTGGCCATCGACGATGCCGGCCGTCCGCGTGCCGTGGACCTGCCTGCGTCGATGGAATAAGGGGCTTCCCTTCCGCTCGGGCGCGCCATGCCGTAAAGGCGCGGGACATCAGCAAGGTCCCGCGCACGCATGATCCGCCTCGAGAAAATCGGCAAGCAGAACGGCCGTCAGATCGTCTTCATCGAGGCATCGGCCGCCCTCCAGAAGGGCGAGAAGGTCGGCCTCGTTGGGCCGAACGGCGCCGGAAAGACCACCCTGTTCCGGATGATCACCGGCCAGGAGGAACCCGACGAGGGGCAGGTCGCCACCGACAAGGGCATCACCATCGGGTATTTCAGCCAGGATGTCGGCGAGATGTCCGGGTGCTCCGTGGTCTCGGCGGTGATGGACGGGGCCGGTCCCGTGAGCGTCGTCGGAACGGAGCTGAAGGCCCTGGAAGCCGGGCTCGCCGATCCGGATCGCGCGGACGAGATGGAGGCGCTCATCGAGCGCTACGGCGAGGTCCAGGCGCGGTTCGAGGAACTCGACGGCTATGCCCTCGAAGGCCGGGCCTACGAGGTACTGGCGGGCCTGAGCTTCTCCCAGGAGATGATGGACGGCGATGTCGGCCGGCTTTCGGGCGGCTGGAAGATGCGCGTGGCCCTGGCCCGGATCCTCCTCATGAATCCCGACGTCATGCTCCTCGACGAGCCCTCGAACCACCTCGACCTCGAGAGCCTGATCTGGCTCGAATCGTTTCTCAAGGACTACGAGGGCGCCCTGCTGATGACCTCGCACGACCGCGAGTTCATGAACCGCATCGTCACCAAGGTCATCGAGATCGATGGCGGTACCCTGACGACCTATTCGGGCGACTACGCCTTTTACGAGCAGCAGCGGGCGCTCAACGAAACCCACCAGCAAGCGCAGTTCGAGCGCCAGCAAGCGATGCTGGCCAAGGAGATCAAGTTCATCGAGCGCTTCAAGGCCCGCGCGTCGCACGCCGCGCAGGTTCAGAGCCGGGTAAAGAAGCTCGACAAGATCGAGCGGGTCGAGCCCCCCAAGCGCCGCCAATCCGTGGCGTTCGAGTTCCAGCCGCCGCCACGCTCGGGCGACGACGTCGTGATGCTGAAGAACGTCCACAAGAGCTACGGAAGCCGCCGCATCTATGAGGGGTTCGATTTCGCCATCCGGCGGCGCGAGCGCTGGTGCGTCATGGGCATCAACGGCGCCGGAAAATCGACCTTGCTGAAGCTCGTCACCGGCGCCACGGAGGCCGATGACGGGACGGTTTCGGTGGGCAGCAGCGTCAAGCTCGGCTACTTTGCCCAGCACGCCATGGACCTGCTCGACGGCGAGCGCACGGTGTTCCAGTCCTTGGAGGATGCGTTCCCGCAGGCCGCCCAGGGCTCGCTGCGGGCCCTGGCCGGGTGCTTCGGCTTTTCCGGCGACGATGTCGAAAAACGCTGCCGGGTGCTGTCGGGCGGCGAGAAAGCTCGCCTCGTCATGGCCCTGATGCTGTTCGACCCGCCGAACTTCCTCGTCCTCGACGAGCCGACCAACCACCTCGACATGGGCACGAAGGAAATGCTCATCGCGGCGCTCTCGGCCTACGAGGGCACGATGCTGTTCGTGAGCCACGACCGCCACTTCCTCGCGGCCCTCTCGAACCGCGTGCTGGAAGTGACGCCGGAGGGTATCCATCAATATGGCGGCGGCTACACTGAGTACGTGGCCCGGACGGGCCAGGAAGCGCCGGGTCTGCGCGGCTGAGGTTGGGGTGCCCTTCCCCCGCCGAACGCTATTCGTTTGGCGGGGGAACGCGCTTGCGTAGGCCGGTGATGACGGCCTTCAGGATCTCCGACCCCGCCTCCTCACTGTCGATGCCGTAGCCGATGGAGCGCATGGACACGATCCGTTCGTGGACGAAGGACAGCTTGGCGATCACCGCCGGGGTCAGCTTGAACGGATAGAGCGCCGGCTGTCCCATGCTGCGGCTGAGGGAATTCACCGCGTAGGTCAGGGGCAGCCAAGCCTCGACCAGACGGGTGAAATCGGGCGTCTGGTACGGATCGTAATCGATCACGACGGGGTTCGCCGGTCCGTTGCGCAGGCGCGGACGCACATGCAGCTCGAAGGCGCCGGCTGTCTCCACCGTATCGACGATATGGAGATACTGCGCCCAGGTTTCGGCGAAATCCTCCCACGGATGGCTGGTCGCGTAGGCGCTGACGTAAGATTCCTCCCAGTCCGCCGGCGGGCCGTCACGGTAATGGCGTTGGAGGGCGAAACCGTAATCGTCGCGCTCATCGCCGAACAGGGACCGGAACGTCCATAGGCTCTGATCAAACCGCACCAGGACGTTCCAGAAGTAATGCCCGATCTCGTGGCGGAAATGCCCGAGGAGCGTACGGTAGTACTCGCCGAACAGGGTTCGCCGCCGCTCGCGTTCCACATCGTCGGCTTCGGCGATGTTCAGGGTGATGACGCCGCTGTGATGTCCCGTGAGCACCGGGGGACCGATGAGGTAATTCTCGGAGGGATCGACGAGGAAGTCGAAGGCGAGGCCCGTGGCCGGATTTTCCAGGCGGGACATCAGCGGCAGGTTGAGGCGCAGCAGGGAATAAAACAGCCGATGCTTGGCGGCCTCGATCTGGCGCCAGCGCGTGAGGTTCCAGGTGATGCCAAGGTCCGGCACTACGCGGTTGTGGCGACAGGCGGTACAGTAGCGCTCTCGCGAATCGTCGGGCACGAGCCAGTTGCAGGCTTCGTGATCGGCATTGGCGCAAAACCGAAATTTGCGCGATGGATCGGCATAGGCATGCCAGAGGCCGTTCACGGGCTCGAGGGCCGACATTTCGTGAAGGTCACCGACATAGCCGAGCCGACGCTCGCAACTCTCGCAGCCGGTGCTCTCAAAGCTGACGGGCTGGTCGCATGCCTGGCACTGGAAGATCTTCATGATCCCGTTTCGATCCCCGTACCGAACCACCCTCGTGCGCCGTACACCCGTCGCAGACCGTCCTGCCCGGGACACCGAGCAAAGCCGTGGTGTCCGACTCTGTTCCCATCGCCGCTTCGTGACGGGGAGCATGCACGGAACTTGCTTACGGACTCGCTTCGATGCGACGCCGCCATCCCTGGCGATCGGTGGCGACACCGAGAAGCGAAGGCGCACGACCGCAAAACCATCGCACACGGGCGACCGTTGGCGTATGGCTCGAACAACGTCTCTTCCGGGAGCACCGTAGGGCGGTGGTCCGGATCTCCACCGCCGGATCGAGCGCCCGCGCCCGCCCGGCCCCACGCCCCGGCCCTTTGGGAGTCCCCGTGTCGATCAAAGCCGCCCTGCACCACGTCACGCACTACACCTATGACCGACCCATCGCGCTCGGCCCCCAGGTGATCCGCCTGCGTCCAGCACCGCATACGCGCACGGCCGTACCGGCTTACTCCCTGAAAGTCCTTCCCGAGAATCATTTCATCAACTGGCAGCAGGATCCGAACGGGAACTGGCTCGCCCGTCTCGTCTTTCCGGAGAAGACAGCCGAACTGAAGATTGAGGTCGATCTCACCGCCGACATGTCGGTGATCAACCCGTTCGACTTCTTCGTCGAAGATTACGCCCAGACCCGGGGATTCGCGTACGCCGACGTGCTCACGGCGGAATTGAAGCCTTACCTCGTCCTCGACGATGCCATGGCGCCGGAGGTCGATGCCTTCCTCGAACGGCTGCCAACCGAAACCAACACCGTCCTGTTTCTCGTGGCCCTCAACGGACAGGTGGCGCGCGAAATCACCTACGGCGTCCGCATGGAGCCGGGCGTCCAGACCGCCGCCGAGACCCTGACTCTCAAGAGTGGGTCATGCCGTGATTCCGCATGGCTGATGGTCCAGATCCTGCGCCGCCTCGGACTCGCCGCTCGCTTCGTCTCCGGCTACCTGATTCAGCTCGTGCCCGACACCACCGCCGTCGACGGCCCGGCGGGCACGTCCACGGATTTCACCGACCTGCATGCCTGGGCCGAGGTCTATCTCCCCGGCGCCGGCTGGATCGGCCTCGACGCCACTTCCGGCCTCCTCTGCGGCGAAGGCCATATTCCGCTGGCCGCGACGCCGCATTACAACTCCGCCGCGCCCATCTCGGGCCTCGCCGAGCCGGCGGAAGTCGAATTCGGCTTCGAGATGACGGTGACGCGCGTCGCGGAAGCCCCGCGCATCACCAAGCCGTTCTCGGACGAGGTCTGGGCCGCCATGGATGCGCTGGGCGACCGCATCGACGCGGATCTCGCCGCGCAGGACGTGCGCCTGACCATGGGCGGCGAACCGACCTTCGTTTCCATCGACGATTTCGAGTCGGCCGAGTGGAATGCCGCCGCCGTCGGCCCGACGAAACGGGGATTCGCCGACAAACTCATCCGCCGCCTGCGCACCCGTTTCGCCCCCGGCGGCATGCTGCATTACGGCCAGGGCAAGTGGTATCCGGGAGAGAGCCTGCCGCGCTGGGCCTTCGCCCTGTACTGGCGCCGCGACGGCGTACCCGTTTGGAAGAATGCCGACCTGATCGCCGCAGAGGACGGCGCCCGCGACGCCAACATCACGGATGCGAAGGCCCTGATCGACGGGATCGCGAAACGCCTCGGCCTCGCCACCTATCCATTTCCCGCCTACGAGGACCCGACTTACTGGACGGAGAAGCGTGACGAACTTCCCATCAACGTGACGACATCCGAGCCTCGGTTCCCGAATGCCGAGACGAACGCCCGCATGGCACGCGTGTTCGAGCGTGGCCTCGGTGTCGCCGCCGGCTACGCGCTTCCCCTGGCGAGCCTGCCCACGGGAAAAGCTGTCTCGCCCGGCGGCAAGGACGGTGCGGCCGACCGGGTCTGGGTCTCGGAAGCCTGGGAGTTCCGGCGCGGCCACGCCTTCCTCACCCCCGGCGATTCCCCCGTGGGGTATCGTCTGCCGCTATCCTCACTGCCCTACGTGCCGCCCGCGCACTACCCCTACTACCAGCCGCAGGACCCCCTCGAGGCACGGGGGAACCTGCCGGAGGAACGGGCGGGCGCCAAGACGGTCAACGGTTCCGGGGTCACGGGCGTCGCCGTCCGGACGGCCCTCGCCGTCGAGCCGCGCAACGGCGTGCTGCACGTGTTCATGCCTCCCCTCGAGCGGGTGGACGAGTATCTCGAACTCCTCGGCTACATCGAAGACTCCGCGTCGGAACTGAACCGGACCCTTCACATCGAGGGCTACGAACCGCCGTTCGATCCACGCATGAACGTCATCAAGGTCACGCCCGATCCCGGCGTAATCGAGGTCAACGTGCATCCCGCCTCGACTTGGCGCGACGCCGTGCGGATCACCACGGATCTCTACGAGGATGCCCGCCAGATCCGCCTGGGCGCGCAGAAGTTCATGACCGACGGGCGCCATACGGGCACTGGCGGCGGCAACCACGTGGTGCTCGGTGGGGCGACCCCCGACGATTCACCGTTCCTGCGCCGTCCCGATCTTCTCAAGAGCCTCGTTCTCTACTGGCAGCGCCATCCGGCCCTGTCGTACCTGTTCTCCGGCCTCTACATCGGCCCGACGAGTCAGGCCCCGCGCATGGACGAGGCGCGTCACGACGGGCTCTACGAGCTCGAGATCGCCATGGCGCAGGTTCCGCAGCCCGACGAGCCCAACATTCCGCGCTGGCTCGTCGATCGCATCTTCCGCAACATCCTCGTGGACGTGACCGGCAACACCCATCGGTCCGAGATCTGCATCGACAAACTGTATTCTCCCGACGGCCCCACGGGACGGCTCGGTCTCCTCGAATTCCGCTCCTTCGAGATGCCGCCGGACCCGCGCATGAGCCTCGCGCAGCAACTCCTGCTGCGCGCCATCGTCGCGTGGCTGTGGCGCGAGCCTCAGTCCGGCGGCTGTGTCCGTTGGGGCACGGGCCTGCACGATCGCTTCATGCTTCCCCACTTCCTGTGGGCCGACTTCCTCGGCGTGCTGGATGACTTGGCTGCGGCGGGCTACGCTTTCGACCAGACCGCCTTCGTGGCGCAGCGCGAATTCCGCTTCCCCGTGTTCGGCACGGTGGAACAGGGCGGGGTGAAGCTGGAAGTGCGTCAAGCGCTCGAGCCGTGGCACGTGCTGGGCGAGGAAGGGGCCATCGGGGGGACCGTGCGTTACGTCGATAGTTCCGTCGAACGACTGCAGGTGAAGGTCGAGGGTTTCGTTCCCGGTCGGCACGTGATCGCCTGCAACGGACGCCGCCTGCCCATGACCGGGACGGGTACGGCCGGGGAAGCGGTGGCGGGCCTACGGTTCAAGGCGTGGCAGCCAGCTTCATCCCTCCATCCCACGATTCCCGCCCAGTCTCCCCTCACCATCGACATCCTCGATTCGTGGAGCGGTCGGTCCCTTGGGGGATGCCGGTATCATGTCAGTCATCCGGGCGGGCGGAACTACGACACGTTCCCGGTCAACACCTACGAGGCGGAGGGGCGGCGGCTCGCCCGGTTCCAGACTCACGGCCATACCCCCGGCCGGGTCGAAATGCCGGTCGATGAGATCAACCGCGAGTTCCCCATGACCCTCGATCTGCGAAGCCCGGCTCCGCGATGACCGATGCGGCCGAGGCGGAGGTTTCGGGGCGGGCAGAACGGCTGGCGCGCTGGACCTCCGGCTACCGGCCGCATCCAGATGTGCCCGATGCATTCATGGATGCGTCGGGGCGACCGCGAGAGGCTTGGACACGGGTGCTCGACCGCCTCGGCGACCTCACCGAGGTGGACATCGCCGCCCGCTTCGTGTCGGCCGTGCGGCATATCCGCGACACGGGCATTTCGTATCGCATCTACGGCGACAATCGCGAACACGCTTGGCCGCTCGGCTCCCTTCCCTTCGTGGTGGAGGCGGACGATTGGCAGGCCTTGAGCGCGGGGATCGTCGAGCGGGCGGAGCTGATGGAGGCGATTCTCGCCGACATCTACGGTCCCAACCGCCTCGTCGCCGATGGTCTTCTGCCGGCCGCCGTCGTGGCGGGAAGCCCCGAATTCATGCGTCCCGTGGCCGGGATCGTTCCGCCCGGCGGCCGTTTCCTGAAGCTCTACGCCGCCGATGTCACCCGTGGACCCGACGGGCAGTGGCAGGTCCTGGCCGACCGGACGCAATCTCCCTCCGGGCCGGGCTATGCCCTGGAAAACCGGATGGTGCTGACCCGCGCGTTTCCGGACCTCTATACCGATCTCCACGTCGAGCGGCTCGCGCCCTTCTTCCAGACCCTTCGCCAAGCGCTGGCGGACGGGGCCCAGCGCAGCGACCCGCGTATCTGTCTCCTGACCTCCGGTCCGTTCAGCTCGACCTATGTCGAGCAGGCCGTGCTGGCGCGTTATCTCGGCCTGCTCCTCGTGGAGGGCGACGATCTCGTGATGCAGGATGGCGCCCTCCACGTGCGAACCGTGTCGGGCCTGAAACGCGCCGATGCCCTCTGGCGCCGGATCGATTCCGATTACGTCGATCCCCTCGAACTGAATCCCGCGTCGCGCCTCGGCGTCCCCGGCCTCCTCGAAGCCCTGCGCAACGGCAACCTCGTCGTCGGCAACATGCCGGGTTCCGGCATCCTCGAATCAGGGGCGCTCGCCGCCTATCTTCCCGGCATCGCACGCCGGCTCACCGGCGGCGAACTTCGCCTGTCGGGCCCGCGGACGTTCTGGTGCGGCGATCCTGACAGCCTCGTCCATGTGCGCGATCACCTCGATGCCCTCACCCTGCGACCGGTGGCGACGCCGCCGAAGGGCGAGGCGCGTGACGCGATCATGGGTCCGCTCGCCTTCGGAGCCGACCGCGATCGACTCGTCGCGGCCCTGCGCGACCGGCCGTTCGACTATGTCGCACAGGAGCGGATGCCCCTCGCGACGACGCCCGGCTGGGACCGGACCGGCGGAACGCTGCGCCTCGTGCCGCGCCCGTTCGCCCTGCGGGTGTTCGCCACCATAACGCCGGACGGCTGGCGGGTCATGCCCGGCGGCTTCTGCCGCATCTCGGAACGTCCCGACCTCGACCCCGGCGAGATGCGCGCCGGTATCAAGGCCGCCGATGTTTGGATCATGTCCAATGGGCCCGTGGAGCCGGTTCCGCTCATTCAACCGGGCGCCCAGAAGGTTCGGCGGATCGCCGGCCATCTGCCGTCGCGGGCCGCCGACAACCTGTTCTGGTTCGGACGCTACGTCGAGCGGGCCGAAGCGGTGATCCGCTTGGCCGGGGCGCATCTCGGCGGTGTGGGAGCCGCCGTCAACGCCTATCTCGTCAGCGATGCGCGATCACCGACGTCCCTGCGGATCCGAGCACTTCTCGACGATTGGGGCGCTATTTCCAATCCTAACCTTTCCACCGCGACCCTGGCGCGGGAGGCTCTGAGCGGGCACGGGACATACGGCTCGGCCCTGCGCCACTCGCTCTCCGCGCGGGCCAACGCGGCGATCCTGCGCGAGCGCCTGTCCGGTGAGGCGTGGCGAGTTCTCGCCGACCTTACAGACCTCCTCGATATCGGTGACGGGCGTGCCTATTCGGAAGCCGAACTCGTCGGCCTCGTCGAACGCGGGCTCGGCCTCATGGCGGCCCTCGCCGGGCTCGCGAAGGAGAATATGATCCGCACCACCGGCTGGCACTTCGTCGATCTCGGACGGCGCATCGAGCGTGTGATCAACACCTGCACCTTCGCGACCCATTTCGCCGGGGATGCCGCGACCGCCGATGATCTGGGCGTGATGCTGTCGCTCTGCGATTCGCACATCGCGTTCGGCGCCCGCTACATGCAGGGCGCCGCCCTCGATCCCGTGCGCGACATGGTGCTTCTCGATCCGTTCAATCCGCGCTCCGTCGCATTCCAGATCGAGGCCATCGGGCGGCATCTCGCCAATCTCCCGACCCTGCGGGCCGACGGCTTGCCGGAGCCGCATCAGCGGTTGGCCGCGAAGCTCGCAGCGGAGTTTTCCACGGGAGAGGCGGCGGACTTCGATGAAGCCGCCATCGCTCGCCTAGGCCACGACTTCGAGCGCTTGGCCGACGCCATCGCAACCCGTTACTTTCCCAACGCTCCGAACGCCCTGCGGCCGGAAAAGCTCGTGGGTCTCGGGTGATATACACGCTGCGCCACCTCACAACGTATCGCTACGCGCGGCCGGTTCATTTCGCCCGTTGCGGCTTGCGCCTGCGCCTGACGGACGACGAAGGCCAAACCGTGCTGGCGAGCACGCTCACGATCTCGCCCGAACCACGCCATCGCACGGAGCGCCGGGATCACTTCGGCCTCGACGTGACATCCATCATCATCGACACGCCCCATACCGAACTTCGGGTCGAAGCCCTGTCCCGGGTTCGCGTCGAGCGTCCGTCGATGCCCGCGCCAGAAACCGGCCCCGCATGGGAACGGATTCGCGACGAGGCTCTCCGCTCACGCTCCCTCGCACCGGACGCGCCGATTCACTACCTGTTTCCGAGCCCACGCGTGTCGCTGGTTCCGGACGTCACGGATTATGCGCGTTCGAGCTTTCCCTCCGGGCGCAGTGCCCTCGGCGGGGCTTACGATCTCATGCAGCGCATCCGCCGGGATTTCCGCTTCGACGCCAAGGCGACCTCTGTTCGTACCCCCCTCGAGGAAGCGTTCGCCCTGCGAGCGGGCGTCTGTCAGGATTTCGCGCATATCATGATCGCGGGCCTGCGCGGCCTCGGCATCCCATCGGCTTATGTCAGCGGTTATCTACGGACCATTCCTCCGGCTGGACAGCCACGCCTGCGCGGCGCCGACGCCAGTCATGCCTGGGTTTCGGTCTGGTGCGGCGACGGATGGATCGGCCTCGATCCGACCAACGGCATCGCGATGTGCGACGATCATATCGTCGTGGCTCGCGGACGGGATTATACGGACGTCTCGCCCATCGACGGCATCGTCTCTTCGTCGGGGGCGCAGAAGCTCAAGGTCGAGGTCGATGTGATACCGGACGGCGAACCGATGCCGGAGGCGACCGTCACGGTCGAGGCAGAAAGGGTCTGACGACCGTCGATGAACGGGGCGTTCCCATGGACACACGCGCCTCGCATGGCTTAAGCGCGGCAACGTTCGTTACAGGACGGCCGGTGGAGCGCGAGCCTTGGTCGAGAGACACGACATCGAGACACGAGACGCGGCGCGTGAGGCGATCCGCGCATTCATCCTCGGACGCAATCCGGGCCTCTCGTCAGACAGCGTCACCGCGCAGACGTCCCTGGTCACCAGCGATGCCCTCGATTCCATTGGGGTACTCGATCTGATGATGGAATTGGGTGAGCGCTTCGGTTTCGAGATCGAGGAGGACGCGTTCGCCCTCGCCCATTTCGAGAGCATCGACGCCCTGGCGTCCTATGTCGCGACGAAGCGCGTCCAAGCCTGATACGATGTCCGGTCCGACGCACGTCCACAACCTTCTCGAAGGACCGGCCGGCGAACGGGTCGCCCTCGTGGCTGGCGAGGACCAGCTCAGCTATGACGGATTTCGCGACCGCGTCGCCGTCTTCGCGGATCGCTTAAGGGACGTGGGTATCGCTCGAGGCGACCGTGTCGCGGTCCAGCTTCCGAAGTCCATCGGCGAATGCGTTGCCTTGTTCGCCATCGCGCGCGCCGGGGCCGCCTTCGTGCCGATCCACCCGAGCCTGCGCCCGGCCCAGGTTCGGCACATCGTTGAGGATTGCGGCGCACGCGTCCTCGTGACCGAGCCGGGTCTGCGCCATATCCTCGGCGATACGCTGACAGTGATTTCGGAGATCTCGGCCGAGAGCCTTCTGCTTCTCCTGCCAGAACGGGCCGGACCCGCTCCGCCCGAAGATCTCGCAGCGATCCTCTACACGTCGGGTTCGACGGGATTGCCTAAGGGTGTGATGCTCTCTCACGCCAACCTGATCGCCGGCACCCGGATTGTCAGAAATTACCTCGGCATCACGCCGGACGAACGCATCCTGTCGGTCCTGCCCCTCGCCTTCGATTATGGTCTGAATCAGCTCCTCACCGCCGTCGAGCAGGGCGCCCGCCTGGTTCTCCTCGATGTCCGATTCGGCGACGAGGTGGTGCGCGCCATCGAAACCCATCGGATCACCGGGCTTGCCGGGGTGCCGACCCTGTGGACACTTCTCACTCGTGCGGCTCCGCGGTTGGCGAAGGCCGATCTCACAAGCCTGCGTTACATCACCAATTCCGGTGGCGCGGTACCCATGGAGACGGTGGCGCGCCTGCGACAGGCCCTGCCCCATACGCACATCGTCCTGATGTACGGGTTGACGGAAGCCTTCCGCTCCACTTGGCTGCCGCCCGACGAGTTGGAGGCCCGCCCCGGTTCCATGGGGAAGGCCATTCCCGAAACCCAAATCTTCGCGGTGACCCCTGAGGGCCGCCGCACCCGGGCGGGTGAACCCGGCATCCTCATGCATCGCGGTCCCACGGTGTCGCTCGGCTACTGGAATCGGCCGGATGAGACCGCCAAAGTGCTGGTGCCAGATCCCCTCGACCCACTCGGACCGCCCCTATGCCGGTCGGGCGATCTCGTCGTCGAAGACGCGGAGGGTTATTTCACCTTCGTCGGGCGCGACGATGCGATGATCAAGACCTCGGGATTTCGCGTCAGTCCGGGTGAGGTAGAAGCAGCTCTCATGGCGACGGAGGCCTTCGGCGCCGTGGCCGTCATCGGTCTGCCGGATGCCAGCCTCGGGCAGCGCCTTCATGCCATCGGCGTTCCGGCCTCGGATGGTCCATCCATCGAGATGGCCTTACGTTCGGTCCGCGAAGTCGTAGCGCCCCATATGGTGCCCCGAACCGTCGAAATGGTGGCGGCCTTGCCCGTCACGCCCAACGGCAAGATCGATTACAAACGCCTCGCGGCAGAGCGCGAAAATGGCTGACGTAAACGGTCTCGCCCGCAGCCTGATCGCTACGGATTTGCCCCGGCGGGATGGGGTGATTCAGGTTGGAGGGCTCGATCTCGCGGGCCTCGCGCGGACCTACGGCACCCCGCTCTTCGTCTACGACGCGGCCCGCATGCGCCGCGCTTATCGTGACCTGTCGCAGGCTGTGGCGGGCTTCGCCGAAGTCGATTACTCCGTCAAGGCGAACCCGCGCCCGGCCGTCATCCGCGTTTTCGCCGAGGAGGGAGCCGGCGCCGAAATTGCCTCCGGTGCCGAATACGAGGCTGCCTTGACGGCCGGCCTCTCCCCAGAACGAATCCTTTTCGCCGGCCCCGGCAAGAGCGACGCCGATATCGAACGGGTCATTGCGGGAGGGATTGGCGAAATCCATCTCGAAAACTTCGAGGAGATGGGGCGTGTCGCTGCGGCGGCGGAGCGCTACGGGCAGCGTGCGTCCGTTGCGATCCGGGTGAATCCCGGACCGGACGCGCAGGGTGGCGCCATGCGGATGGGGGGGAAGCCCTCACCGTTCGGCTTCGATGAGGAGGATCTCGAAGCCGTCGTCGATCGGATCGTGGCGGAGGATCGTCTGCGCCTGACGGGACTTCATCTGTTCGCGGGGACGCAGGGGCTCTCGGCCTCTATCCTCCTTGGCCAATGGGCCTATGGCCTGCGTTTGGCGTCACGGGTCGCCGCTCGAATCGGCCGTGCCCTCGATACGGTCGATCTCGGCGGCGGGCTCGGCATTCCCTATTTCGCGGGTGATGGCCCCCTCGACCTCGACGCAATCCACTCAGGCATCCCGGCCCTGCGCGCCATGGTCGCCGAGGACCCGAGGCTCGCCACGGCCCGTATCGTCCTCGAACCGGGGCGCTACCTCGTCGGGCCAGCCGGGCTCTACGTTGCGCAAGTGCGCGCCGTGAAACGCTCGCGGGGGCAACTCTTCGCGATCACGGATGGAGGCATGCATCACCACCTCGCCGCCTCGGGCAACCTCGGGCAGATCGTGAAACGCGACTATCCGGTTGTGGCCGTCGTCGAGGCAGCAGGCGCCGTCTCCATGCCCTGGACGGTGGTGGGGCCCCTCTGCACCCCTTTGGACATCCTGGCCCGAGCGGCCTTCCTGCCCCAGCTCGCCTCCGGTGACCTCGTCGCCGTCCTGCAATCGGGTGCTTACGGATTGACGGCGAGCCCCACTGGGTTTCTCAGCCATCCGTTGCCGGCTGAAATACTGGTCGATGGCGGCAAGGCGACCGTGATCGGTCCGTGATCGCGCGATCGACCGGGACCGGACGCTACGATTTGCCCTCGCAGAACAGGCGGAACGCCGCAAGGGTCTCCACACTCACGTGATGCTCGATGCCCTCGGCGTCCCGCCGCGCCGTTTCAGCGCTGACCCCAAGGGCTCGGAGAAACTTCTCGACGATGCGGTGCCGCTCGCGACTCTGGGTGGCCAGGGCCTGACCGGCTGCCGTCAGGAAGACGCCACGGTAGGGCCGTTGCTGGACCAACCCATCCTCGACCAGTCGCTTGAGCATCTTGGCGACAGTGGGCTGGGCCACACCGAGACGGGCGGCGATATCGACTTGCCGCGCCTCACCGCCATCACCGAGCAGATCGGCGATCAGTTCGACGTAATCCTCGACCAGTTCGAGGCGTCGCGCCTCTCGCGCCTGGCGAAAGCTCTCGACCTGCACATCCGGATCGACGAGCGGAGAGGTGGGACCGGATCGCGGCGCATCCTGCATATGACTCGCGATCTCCTTGCCCTGAATGCGGCGGCACGTTGCCGATCTCCGGCTGTTTAGCGAAGGCCATGGCGGAAGGGGACCCCCCACGCCTAACCGAACCACATCGGTATCGGACCACAGCGAGGCGAATCCTCGCCCGGCTCGACCGTTGACGCCTCGGCAAGATCACCGTGCTAGGCACCTCTTCCGGAAGGCGCAAACGGAAGGCGCACGTGACGACGATGCGACCCCCTCCAATTTCGCGCGCCGGAATAGCGCGAATGGAACGCCGATGATTGCGCGTCACACCCTGACGTATGTCGGCTCCCGCGGCGTCGCCGCCGCCCTCAACATGGCGTCCCTGGCCGTCTTCACCCGTCTCGCGCCGGCGGAAGCCTATGGCGGCTACTTATTGATCCTGTCATGGGCGCTCGTGCTCTACGGTGCGACCTGCCAATGGCCAAAGTTTTCGTTCTTCGCCCTCTACGAGGAGGCGCGGGCGGCGGACCAGATCGGCACCGTAATCCGTCTCCTCGCGGCGATGATTGGTCTCGCCGGGCTGGCGGCGGCCCTGGGAGCGTGGCTCGGCATCGTGGCTCCGCCGGCGGCCGGCGCCATCCTGGCGGCCGTCATCGGCATGATGGTGTTCGAGGGAGCCTGCGAAATCGCACGCACGCGTCTGGAAGCCGGCGCTGTCGCCATGGCCATCGTTCTGCGGGCCGTTCTCGTGCTTGGGCTCGGAATCGGCGTCCTGCTGTGGACAGGGCGCGCCGTCGATCTCCTTCTGGCGACGGCTCTCGCCAACATCCTCGCTGCCCTGCCTCCTCTTCGCGCCATCGGGGTACTCCTCTGCGGGCGCGGAAGCTGGACGGAGGCGCGGCGTCTCCTCACCTATGGCTGGCCTCTGATTCTATCGTTCGCGGCCGCGGCCCTCGCGCAGACCATCGATCGCCTCATCATCGGTCAGAGCGTCGGAGTCGCCGAACTCGGGGCCTACGGCGCCTTCTCGGATTTCCTGCGCCAAAGCTTCGTCGTGTTCGGTGACAGCATCGCCCTCGCCCTGGTATCCATCGCCAAGCGTGAAGCGCGTGTAGGCGGCATGGAGGCCGCCCGGCCGGTCCTAGAAGGGGCAGCCCGGCTGCTCGCCGTCATCGCGGCATTCGGTGGGGTTTTCTTCCTGGCCTTCGACGACCTCGTGGTCACCGTTCTGCTCGGTCCCGACTATCGCACGGCCGCCCTTACAGTCGCGCCGATGCTCATTGCTGCCAGCATCTTCCTCATGCTGCGCTCGTACTATTTCGGACAGATCATCTATTTTTCCGCGTCGAGCCGTCTCGATGCCGTGGCATCCCTCACTCTTCTCGTTGCCATCGCCGGCCTTTCTGCCATCCTGATCCCCCCCTACGGCATCGCTGGTGCGGCGGCGGCGGTCGTCCTCGGACAAGCCCTGGCCTGCCTCGTGTTCATGATCGGCGATCGGACCGGTATCCGCATGCCCGTCCCCTGGCGCGATGTCGCCGAGATCGGTGCCACGGCCCTCGGCTGCTGGATCGTGGTCATCGCCATCGAAGCGTCGACGGCAGGCCGAACGGCCCCGACCGTCATCCTCGAGCTCGTCGTCCTGCTATGCGGTATCGGCGCCATGGCATGGCGTTTCGATATTCTGGGGGTAGCCAGCATGGTCCGGCGTCGACGGATGGCGTGAGGCCCCAAGCGATGGCCCCGACAACGCTTCACTTGGCCGATAACTGCGTCGCCGCCATCCGCCCCCTCGATCCGGATGCGCCGTGGGTTTCGGCCTGGAGGGCCTTGAGTCGGGCCCCCTTCATCGAGAACCTGTTCTACGACCCCGACTTCGCCCTTGCCGCCGGGACAGCGTTCGGTGCGGGCGTCGTCGTGATCCTGGTGGGGGACCGCCCGCCGGAGCAGCCCGGTTTACGCCTCCTCGCCGTGTGGCCCTGCCGATGCCAGCGACGTCGTTGGGGGCTTCCCCTGCGTCTCACCATGGGATGGACCCATGGCTATGGGGTCTTCGGCGTTCCCCTTCTCGATCCGGAAAACCCAACCGACGCTCTTCGGAGGCTCCTGCACGCCATCGGCCGGTTCACCGGGCCCCGCGCGATGCTGTGCTATCTCCCGACGGCCGGTCGCTTCGCGGAAGTCCTCGACGAGGTTTGCCGGGCCGAGGGACTCGCCCAGGCTCGATTCTGGGACCACAGCCGCGCCGTCTTCGAGCCGTCGGCCCGGCCGGGTGATGAACGCACTACCTACCTCGATCATCTCTCGGCTCGACGACGAAGACGCCTGCGTCAGTCGGCCGAACGCCTTGCGCCCTTGGAATTCGAGAGCCTTCGCGATCCGCTCGTCCTACCTGCGGCGCTCGACGACTACATCGCCCTGGAGGCGGCCGGCTGGAAGGGGCGGGCCGGCACCGCACTGGGCGGCAACCCAGGCGAAGTGGCGTTGTTGCAGGCCTCGGTTGCGGCTTTCGGTGCGCGAGGGCAGGTCCGGATCGACCGCCTCCGGCGTGAGGGAACGACCCTCGCCAGCGCCATCATCTACGTCACCGGGGCGCGAGCCTGGTGCCTCAAGATCTCGTTCCTAGAGTCGACGGCGCGGGACTCACCCGGCGCTCTGCTCCTTCATCGCATCACCCAGTCCTTGATCGCCGAGGGTTCGCTGAACGGGGTGGATTCCTGCGCGCCACCGGATTTCCAGCTCGCCGAGACCTTCTGGAAAGAACGGATGCCGCTGACCCATCTCCTCCTCACCACACCGGAGGGGGATCGCCTGTTCGGCCTTGCCCGGCGCCTCGAGGGCTTGCGGGCCCGTTTCAGCAGATGGCGCGCCCGCCGAGCGCGAACACGATCACTGGGACCTGCTACCAACCGAAACGACTGATCCGCGCCTGGGCGGCCGCGACGGCGGCGCGATCGCGGCCGAGGGCGGCGATGCGTTGGGAAAGATCGTGACAGGTGATGCAGAAGGGCAAATTCGCCAGGACGATGCCCTGTCGCGAACGGGCTACGGAACCGACGAGGCACGCGATGGGCACCGCGGATTCGGGGAGATCGAGGCACTCTCCTCGCGGACTTCCAAACAGGGGACGGGTCGGCCAATCGAGCAGGATCGTGGTGCCTCCACGGCGGTCGGGGGCCGGCGGCAGGCTATAGCTCCGCACGAACAGGGCAGTGAACGTCAGGATTAGGATCGGTGCGAGGACAATACGCCACCGCATACCGATCAGGCCGGCTCGTCGAAACGACTGCGGAAGAACACCTCCGTGCCGGCGCCGTCGATGACCCGAACCGCCTCCACCGGTTCGCCGCCGCGCTGCGGTGCGCTGGCCCGCGCGAACAGGCCCAGGGCGCGCTCGGTGGCACTCTCCAGGCTACTGGCCCGGACGGAAACCCGTTGGCGCACAAGGTCTTCCCCCTCGGGGGGGGGCTCGGGACCGAGAATTTCAATGTGGAAGGTTTCGCGGGAAGACAAGGGCGCGAAGGCTCCGCTGCTCGAAGGGAACGACCGGTGACATAGGGCATCGCCGGCGGTTTGACCCGTGGAAATCCGGTCGCACGGTGGCGGAGGCGTACCGCCTCGGGATATGGTTCGGCCACCCTACCCTCCCATCGCCGGAGCCCGAACATTATGGCGCTGACGCCTTTCGTGACCGTGGACTGGTTGAAAGCCCATCTCGGACAGCCCGATCTCGTGGTTCTCGACGGCTCTTGGTACCTGCCGGCGCAGGGGAAAGACGCCTTGGGCGAGTACCGGGCGGGACATGTTCCAGGCGCCATCCGGTTCGACATCGACGCCATGAGCGACGAAACATCGGGCCTGCCGCACATGCTGCCGCGCCCGGAGGTGTTCGCGACCCGAATGGGGGCGCTGGGCATCGGCGATGGGGCAAGGATCGTGGTCTATGATGGGCTCGGCCTGTTTTCGGCGCCCCGGGTGCGGTGGATGCTGCGGGTGTTCGGGGTGGGCGACGTGGCGATCCTGGAGGGCGGATATCCCGCCTGGGTCGCGGCGGGCGGCGCCGTGGAGACCGGCCAAGGCCATTCCCGCGCGCCCGCTTCCTTCACCGCCGCCTTCTCGGAGGACGCGGTGGCGGACGGACAAACCGTTGCGAACGCTCTCGAATCCGGCTCGGCCCAGGTGGTCGACGCACGCTCCGGCCCGCGCTTTCGCGGCGAGGAAGCGGAGCCGCGTCCCGGCGTACGACCGGGCCATATGCCGGGGGCCCGCAACGTCCATTACGCGGCGCTCCAGAGCGGCGGACGGCTGAAGGAGGCCGACGCCTTGAAGGCGGTGTTCGCCGAGAGCGGGGTCGATCTCGACAGGCCGGTGGTCACCACCTGCGGTTCGGGCGTCACCGCCGCCATCGTGTCCCTGGCCCTGGAAACCCTCGGGCGGCCGCCGCGAGCCCTCTATGACGGGTCGTGGTCGGAGTGGGGTTCGGACCCGCAGCGGCCCGTCGCCACCGGCGCATGAGCGGTCGGCCCGCGCCGGCGCAGGCCCCGTCGTGACGCTCACCGACCGTGACACACCGCCGATGCGCCAGCGCTCGGACGGACACGTGCACCTTCGCGTCGGCCGGATCGGGCGCGAAACCCGAATCCTCGATCTCGCCGAATCCGGTCCCCTGCGCGTGCGCCTGCCGCGCGGGCCGGCGGGACCATGCGAGGCGGTGCTCCTGAACAGCGCCGGCGGCATCGCTTGCGGCGATGGCTTCCGTGTGTCGGCGGAGGTCGGCGCCGGGGCCGAACTCGTGCTGACCACGACGGCGGCGGAAAAGATCTATCGGTCGGACGGGCCGAGGACGACCATCGCGACGCGCCTCGCCGTGGCGCCGGGGGGGCACCTCGCCTTCCTGCCGCAGGAGACGATCCTGTTCGATCGCGTGAACCTCCACCGCTCCCTGACCGTCGACCTCGACGACGGCGCCGGCTTCCTCGCCTTCGAGGCGGTGACGTTCGGGCGGGTGGCCCGGGACGAGCGCATCACCGCCGGCCATTTCCACGACCATTGGCGCATCCGCCGCCACGGGCGCCTCTGCTACGCCGATTCGATTCGCCTCGACGGCCCCGTCTCGGAGGCCCTGGCGCGGGCCGCCATCGGGGGCGAGGCGCGGGCGATGGCGACCCTGCTCGATGTGTCGTCAACGGCCGAAAGCCGCCTGGAAGAGATGCGGGCGCGCCTCGACGGAGCGATGCCCGCGACGGGCGTGACGGCGGCGGCGAGCGCCTGGAACGGCCACCTCGTGGTGCGCTTCCTCGGGGCCGATCCGACGGCCCTGCGGCGCCTCGTCCAGGATGTCTTGGTCGGCTACCGGGGCGTCCCCCTGCCGAGGGTCTGGCAAACCTGAAATCCGGCCTCGAAGGGCGAGCCTTTCGAGGCTGGACTTGAAACGCAAAGGGCCCCGGCATCGCCGGAGCCCCTCGTGCTGTGACGCAATCACTTCGCTCATGCGCCAGAGCACGAGGCTTTTGTTTTTGCATCAATTTTCCCAGACACGGCTGAAGCCTCCGTCTGGATCGATGCACTCGGATCGTGGCCTCAGTAGGCGGCCGGGTCCGGGCTGTCGCTCGGATGGGCGAACTGCTTCACCATGGCCTCGCTCATGGGCAGGTTCAGGTTGATGCCGCGCGGCGGAATCGGTTTGACGAACCAGGTGTCGTAGAGGGCCTTGCCCTCCGGGCTCTGGTAGAGCTTGGCCGTCGTCGCGTCGGCGATGGCCTTGAACGGCGCATCGTCCTTGCGCAGCATGATGCCGTAGGGCTCGGGCTTCGAGAGGGCGTCGCTGGAGATGGCGTAGCCGTTCGGGTCCTTGGAGCTGGCGGCGAGGGAGGCGAGGAGAACGTCGTCCATCACGAAGGCGACGGCGCGGCCGGTCTCGACCATGAGGAAGGCTTCGGCATGGTCTTTGGCCGGCAGGATGGTGAGGCCGAGGTTCCGGGCGGTGTTCGCCTCGTTGATCATGCGGATATTGGTGGTGCCCGAGGTCGAGACCACGGTCTTGCCCTTCAGGTCGTCGAACTTGTCGAGCTTGGCCGACTTCTTGGCGACGAACCGGGTGGCGGTGAGGAAGTGGGTGTTGGTGAAGGCCGCCTGCTTCTGCCGGTCGGCGTTGTTCGTCGTCGAGCCGCATTCGAGGTCGATGGTGCCGTTGGCGATGAGCGGAATGCGGGTCGCCGACGTCACCGGATTCAGCTTCACTTCGAGGTTCGGCAGCTTGAGCTGAACCTTCACCGCCTCGGCGATCTTCTTGCAGATCTCGAACGCGTAGCCGACGGGCTTCTGCTCGTTGTCGAGGTAGGAGAACGGCACCGAGGCATCGCGGTACCCGATGGTGATCTGGTTGGTTTCCTTGATCTTCTTCAAGGTGCCGGTCAGGTCTTCCGCCTGAGCTCCACCGAGGGTCGACGCCGTGACGGCGAGGGCGAGGAACGCCGCCGTGAGGGCGGATTTGGGGTGACACGAACGCATGGGCAGGCTGACTCCCGGGGGCGATCACCGCAACGGCCGTCGCTGAGGCTGGCGGGCAGATTAACGGCGCGGTGTGACGGTGCAATCGCTGTTTTGAAGCATCGCGTGCGATGCACAGCTCCCTGTCACGCAACGACCGTGCCGGTTTGACGGAGCTCGAACGTAAGAAGGCCCGGCTTTGCAGCCGGGCCAGTTCAAGGTCTCGAAACGATTGGCAAGATCGGATCCGGAGTCCCTCGACGCCGGATCCGAAGGTCGCGAACGACTTAGAAGTCGCGCTGGATGCGCATGCGGACCTGGTAGATGTCCGCGGAGGTCACGGTCCGGACGGCGGCGCCGGCGTTGATCTGCGCGGCGGTGGTCAGGCCGTTGTTGTACTGATCGACGACGCGACCGTTCTGGAGGCCGACCTTGGTGTAGAAGCCTTCGACACCGATATCGAGGTCCTTCACCGGCGACCAGATCAGGCTGCTGCCGACGACGAACTGGTAGGTGTCGCGGAGGGTCGGGCTGAGGGCGAACGAGCGAGTGCCCGGCGCGCCCACGAAGTTGCTGGACGAGGTATTTCCGGCGAAGCCAGAGCCGGCATACGCGAGGGCGTTGGCTTCACGCGCGCCGCGGGCGAAGGCCATCTCACCGTAGCTGCCGAACAGCGCCGAACGCCACTCGGGCGACCAGTAGTGCAGGAACGAGGCCACGGCGGTGAAGCTCGTGGACAGTTCGAGCTTGCCCGTGAACGGGTTGAGGGTGGCGTCCGACATGTAGGGATCGAACGGAGCGGCGCTGATGGTGCTCACGCGGGAGGCGTAGGAGCCGTTGTACGAGGAGTAACCCGTGTAGAGGGTCGCGCCCTCGCCGTAGGCGCCCTGCAGGTACAGGGTATCGCCGGGGGCGATGAACGGCATGTTGATCTTCACGCCACCCTGCACGGCCCAGCCGTAATCGCTGGTGGGGCCGGCGGTGGTGCCGAGGGCGTTGGCGCCGAAGCCGTTGTTGACGCCGACGACGATGGGGCTGCCATTGATGTTGCTGGTGTTCAGCTCCTTCACGGCGGCGGAGAGCTGGGCCGAACCCCAGGCGGCGTCGTAGCGCAGCACACCGACGAAGTCGGGCATGCGGTTGCGCTGGGACACGTCGACGGTGCCGAAGGTCGGAACGCCGAGGGCGCTGGTGCCGATCAGGACGCGCGAGGGAGCGCCGACCGTGGTCGATTCCTGCGAGTAGATGGTGTTGCGGCGGAAGGACGGGTCTTCGAGCGAGACCGTGGCCGAGAGACCGCCGTCGCCGAGCTTGCTCGTGTAGGCGAGCAGGTTGGTGGAGGCGAGGTCCGAACCGCCTGTGGCGCCGGAGAGCTCGAAATCGTGGGCGTAGAAGTCGAAGAACGAGGAGGCGCGACCGGCGGTGAGGCCGGCGAACTGGATGAAGGCCTTCTCGGTGCTCACGAACTGCTGGACGCGGCCGTTCTGATCCTGGCCGGTGGCGGCGAAGGCATTGCCGATGCGCTCCTGGGTGCCCGAGCGGAGGCCGCCGACGGCGCCGGTGCGCGAGGCGAATTCGAGGCGGGTGAAGGCGCGCAGGGTGCCGTAGGCCGTCTGGGTGCGGGCATCGACGTTGATACGGGCGAGACCACGGTAGCCGGTGGTGTCGCCAGCGTTGCCGAGGCTGCTGCGGGCGTAGCTCGGCTGGTAGGCCATCTCGAAGCGGGCGCGGCCCGAGAGACGGATGCAGGTCTCGGTGCCCGGGATGTAGAAGAAGCCGGCGCCGTAGGCGGAGCAGACGCGGACGAACTCGATGGGAACGGCCTTCTTGACCGGCAGGTCGGCGGCCTGGGCTCCGGCGACGGCTGCGAAACCGGCAGCCGAGGCGAGAAGCGAGCTCTTCAAGAGCTTCATTGATATCTCCAAAAGCTTCGAGACCCGAGGGGTGGACAAATCCGAGGCCCGCGACCCACTGGATCGCGACCCGTCCGTCCTTTTTCTGACCGGTCGTTTGTCGCCGGATAATTTTGTTGCACCGCTGGTGTACCAGTGCCGGATCACTCTGTGCGACGCGGTTCCGGCGGGCAACTCGAAAACGTGAAGGGCACGGCGGTTCCGCCCTGCTGTTGCGGCCTTGCAACGTTGGTCAGGCGGCTAAATGTATGAAGCGATGCGGGTTTCCGGCTGATTTCGGCCTCGCGACCGACGATGTGCGACCGAGTGAACATGCTGTGAAATCGAGCAAATCGGCAAAAAAGTGCCGGAAAGGCCGTCGAAATGGGTGAGATTGCCCTCTCCCGGTTTCGTCGCGACGACTTTGTGGACAAGCGAGGGATTATTTCCGGCCTTTGAAGTTGGTCCTCGCTCCGAGGGCGCGGGCCGAGCCGGGATCGCGGGTCATCCACAGACCGCCCCCGGACGCGACGGTCGACATGGGACGATTCGTCGTCGCCATTCGTGTGGGCCCGCGCGGCGGCTCGCCCCCCTCGAATCAGCCGTGCCTCCGACGGCGGGAAAACCGGGCCGATGGGAACGCCGAGCGATCGCTTCGGAATGGCGGCGTTCGGTCGTCTTCGCGCGCCGCGCGGGCTTGCCGATCCGGCGACCGCTTCGATCGGGGGGGGAAGTCGGATCAGCCGGACGTGGTCTCGTCCCGGGGCAGCATCCGGGCGAAGGCGGCCACGCAGGCCGGGTCGAAATGCGTGCCGGCATTCGCCAGGATGTGGTTCAGGGCTTCCCGGGCGCTCCAGGCCTTCTTGTAGGGACGGTCCGACGTGAGGGCATCGAACACGTCGGCCACGGCGACGATGCGACCCGCGAGCGGAATCTCTTCGCCGACGAGGCCCGCCGGATAGCCGCTGCCGTCCCAGCGCTCGTGGTGGGTGGCGGCGATCTCCGCCGCCCGCCGCATGAGCTGCGAGGAGGAGCCTTCGAGGATGCGTCGCCCCCGGTCGGCGTGGCGCTCCATCTCGCGGCGCTCGTCCTGCGTCAGGGGGCCGGGCTTCTGCAGGATCGTGTTGGGAACGCCGATCTTGCCGACGTCGTGCATGGTCGAGGCGAGGCTGATCTGTTCCACCTCCTCCTCGGGCAGGCCGAGGCCGCGGGCGATGAGGGCGACGAAGCCCGCCACCCGGGCCACATGATTGCCGGTCTCGTCGTCGCGGTGTTCGGCCGCCTTCATCAGCATCATGACGATCTCGCGCTCGCGGGCGGCGATGAGCTGGGTGGCCGCCTTCACCTCGCGGTCGAGCCAGGCGGCGCGCTCCCGCTGTTCGAGGCGGGCCCGGTTGAGGGCGAGGAGGTTCGAGATCCGCGCCCGGATCTCGATGGGATCGAAGGGTTTGGCGAGGAAGTCCGTCGCCCCGGCCGCCAGGGCCTCCCGGCGCAAACTGCGCTGGTCGAGGCTCGTCACCATCACCACGGGCACGTGCTCGAAGCCCGGCACGGCCCGGGCCGCGCGGATGAACTCGACGCCGTCCATGCCCGGCATCTCGTAATCGGAGATCGCCACCCCGATGGCGTCTGGCTGCGCCTCGACGAAAGCCAGGGCTTCCGCCGGCCGCGTGAAGGCCCGCACCGTGCAATCCGGAACCGTCCGGAGCGCCTCGGTCATCAGCATGTTGTTCAAGGGGGTGTCGTCGAGGACGAGAACGAACATCGGAGCGGCTGGCGATGGCTCGTTCACGACGGGCGGCCTTTCTCGGAACTCGCGCTCGTTCGCGCGTTCGGCCCCCCTGTCTGAACCATCCGCGACGACTTGGCAGCCCGCCTCGCGCCACAGGGTAAGCGAAATGTTGCGGCGCTCCGCATTTGGCCGGTCCCGTCGACGGATCGGCCCGAGGGGGCGCTCATACCACCACGGTGATGGCCTCCGCCGCCCGGGTGAGACCGGTATAGAGCCAGCGCGCCCGGTGTTCGCGGAAGGCGAAGGATTCGTCGAACAGCACGACGGTGTCCCATTGCGAGCCCTGGGCCTTGTGGACCGTCAGGGCGTAGCCGTAGGTGAACTCGTCGGTCTCGCGCTTGAGATAGGCCGGAATCTCCTCCTCGGAGCCGGACATCACCGCCCGCAGCACCTTGATGTCCACGGGGCGCCGTCGCAGGGCCGGGTCGTCGTCCGGCACCACGTCGAGGCGGATCGTGTCGGGGCGCTGGGCGGCGCGCTGGGCCTGGACCGTCCAGGTCGAGCCGTTGAGCAGACCCTTGGTGCGGTCGTTCCGAAGGCAGACGAGCTTCTCGCCCACCGCCGGCATGGGATCGACGTGGCCGGCGATCTCCCGCAGGCGGTTGTTGTAGAGCCGCCGGGTCTTGTTCATCCCGACCAAGACCTGATCGGCGGCGATGACCTGGGCTGGGTCGAGGTTGCGGCGCGACACCACGCGGCTCGTGCCATACTCCCCGAGGGTGAGGCGACCGCCCTCGCGAATCGTCATCGCCATGCGGACGATGGGATTGTCGGCGGCCTGGCGGTGCACGTCCGTGAGCATCACGTCGGCCTCGGCCTCCGTGAAGAAGCCGCCGCCGCGCACGGGCGGCAGCTGCGCCGGATCGCCCAGCACCAGCACGGGCTTGTCGAAGGACAGGAGGTCGTTGCCCAGATCCGAATCGACCATGGAGCACTCGTCGATGATGACGAGCTCGGCTTTCGAGATCGGCCCCGTGCGGTTGAGGGTGAAGGCCGGGCCGCCGTCCTCCGTCTCCTTGGTGCGGTAGATGAGGCTGTGGATCGTCGCGGCGTCGTGGCAGCCTTTCGCGCGCATCACCGAGGCCGCCTTGCCGGTGAAGGCGCCGTAGACGACGGTGCCGTCGACATCGTCGGCGATGCGGCGGGCGAGGGTCGTTTTGCCGGTGCCGGCATAGCCGAACAGACGGAACACCTGGGATTCGCCGCCCTGGCGCCACGCCGCGATGGCTTTGAGTGCCGCGTCCTGCTGCGGCGCGAACCGGGTCGGCAGATCGGTGTCGCTCACGGCCAGCGCACGGTGGGGGGCAGGGACGACAGGATGGAGGCGACGTTGCCGCCGGTCTTGAGGCCGAAGATGGTGCCGCGATCGTGGAGCAGGTTGAACTCGACGTAGCGCCCGCGCCGGACCTGCTGCTCGATGCGGTCCTGTTCGGTCCAGGGTTTGGCCATGTTGGCCCGCATGATCGCCGGGTAGGCGTCGAGGAAAGCGCCGCCAACATCGCGGGTGAAGGCGAGGTCCGCCGCCGGGTCGCCGGTCCAGTGGTAATCGTAGAAGATCCCGCCGATGCCGCGCGGCTCCTTGCGGTGGGGCAGGTAGAAGTACTCCTCGCACCACGCCTTGTAGCGGGCGTAGTCGGCCGCCGGGGCGTGGGCGTCGCAGGCCCGCTTCATGGCGGTGTGGAAGGCGAGGGAATCGGGATCGTCCTGGGTCCGCCTGCGGTCGAGGACGGGGGTGAGGTCGGCGCCGCCGCCGAACCATGTCCGGGTGGTGGCGACGAACCGGGTGTTCATGTGCACCGTGGGGGCGTTCGGGTTCCACGGATGCGCGATGAGGGAGATGCCGGTGGCGAAGAAGCGCGGGTCCTCCGAGGCCCCCGGCATCTGCGCCCGGAATTCCGGGGCGAACTCGCCGTGCACGGCCGAGACGTGGACGCCGGCCTTCTCGAACACCCGGCCCTTGAGGATCGCCATGGTGCCGCCGCCGCCGGGCTGTCCCGTGTGGTCGGTGCGCAGCCACGGCGTCTTCTCGAACCGGCCCGCCTCGGCCGGCGCATCCGCGTGGAACGGGCCGGTGGCCTCGTCCTCGAGGGTCTCAAGGGCGGCGACGATGCGGTCGCGCAGGGTCGTGAACCACGCCGTCGCCTCGGTCTTCAGGGCGTCGAGCTCGGCCGGGGCGAGGGGTACGAAGGGCGTGTCGGGGCGCTGCATGGCCCCGATGTCCCATCCCGTTTCGCGGGCGTCAATCGCCGCGCTCAGTCCTTGCCGACGCCCATGAGCAGGCGCTCGGTCTTGGCGTCCTCGATGCGGTTGACCATGCGGCGCCCCTCGTGGACGTCGCGCACCGTCTTCGTGGCGGTGATGCAGGACTGGACCAGCATGATCACCCCCATGGTGAAGTAGCCCTTCATCCAGATGTCGATGGGCATGAACAGGATGCCGAGCGCCACCATCAGGCCGGAGCCGAGGAACGACGCGTACGTGAAGGCGACCCAGGCGCCGGAATGCTGCGTGGACTCGTGGGACATGGGATTCTCCGGTGTCGTGAGGGCTGAGAAAGGTCGGGCGGGAACGGATCAGAGGGCGGCGGCGCGGCCGCGCAGGCGTTCGAGGATCGCGGCACCCGTGGGGCGGGTGGCCTTGCCGAAGCCCTCGCGCTCCAGGCGTTCGGCGATGTCGGCGCCGGGCTGAGGTTCGGCCAGCGCCGCATCGATGTCGGCGGCCTCGGCCTGACGGGCGCGCAGGCGGGCGAGGGTCGCTTCGGCCTCGCGCAGGGTGGCGCGGTCCTCCGGGGCGGCGGCGACGCCGAGGCGACGGGCCGATTCCGCCGCCGCCGCGATGCGCCGGCCCCGCTCCAGTTCGGCCTGCCGGCGGGTGGCGTCGGCGACGACGGCGCGCAGGCGGGCGAGCTCGCGGGCGAAGCGGTCCCGGGCGTCACGGATCGCCGCCGCCTCGGCTTCGAGCTCGGCGATGGCGTCGGCGGCCTCGGCGGCGAGGCTGTCCCGATTCGCCGCCAGCGCCGCCACGGCCCGCTCCTCCAAATCCGCCGCGCGGGCCTCGACCTCGGCATGGCGGCGCGCTTCCGCCCTGTCGCCCGCCTCGGCGGCGGCGAGGGCCATGCGGCTGCGCTCCAGGGCGGCGCGGGTCTCGCGGATCTGCTGGTCGAGGATCAGCAGGGCGTTGCGGTCGATGATGTCCTCGCGGGCCTGGGCGGCGGCGCCCCGCGCGAGGGTTCTGAACAGATCGAACATGGACGGTCTCCCGGCTGACGGCCGCTGCCGTCGAGGGAGACGATGCCACGGATTGAACAGCGTTCAAGTGCGCCTATGCACACCGTTCAAACAGGCGCGTATCCCCCCGTCTGCCGGAGGCCCTCGCCGAGGATCATCGCGGCGCAGACGGCGACGTTGAGGGAGCGCATCCCCGGCCGGATCGGCACCACCACGCGCGCGTCCGCCGCCGCGTGGACCGCCTCCGGCACACCGGCCGATTCGCGGCCCATGAGCACGCAGTCACCCGGCGCGTACGCGAAATCGGCATACGGCACGGCGCCCCGGGTGGTGGCGAGGACGAGGCGGATGTTTTCCCGCGTCCGCCATTCCGAGAAAGCCGTCCACGAGCGATGCCGCGTGATCGCCACATGGTCGAGGTAATCGAGGCCGGAGCGGCGCAGGTGCCGGTCGGACACGTCGAACCCCGCCGGTTCGATGATCTCGACGGCGATGCCGAGGCAGGCCGAGAGGCGCAGGAGCGTGCCGGTGTTCTGGGGAATGTCGGGCTGGTAGAGGGCGAGGCGAAGCATGGGGAGGTCGAACCTGCGGACGTTAAGTGAAGGGCACCTGGAATGCGTCTTCTGAGCGTCGAACAGAACGCCTGCGCGCGATCCCCTCTCCCGCTTGCGGGGCGAGGGGATGCGCACCCTCCGCGGTGCCTCTGGCTGAAAAGCGGGGGAACCTGTTCTTGAACCTCCAAGATCCCGTGCGGCATCGCCCCCCGGTTGGCAGGCGTCGCGGCGCGCTTACCTAGACGAATGGCCGACCCCACGAAAATCGGAAGAAGCATGTTTCTCGATTGGCTCGAACGCCGCATCGATCCGTTCGCGGCCTTCGAGGAAGGGCGGATGCCGCCCAAAACCGTGATGGGCTTCGCCGGCTTCTACCTGAAGCCCGTGCGGGCGGCGCTCGCCGTCCTGTTCTGCATCGCCCTCGTGGCCGGCACGGTCGAGGCGTCGCTCTACCTGCTCATGGGCTGGTTCATCGACCTTCTGAACACCGCCGACCGGGCGACGTTCTGGGCCGAGCACGGCACCAAGGTGCTGCTGGCGGGCGGCCTCGTCCTCGTGGTGCGACCGATCACCATTTGGCTGCACGAGATCCTGTCGAACCAGCTCGTGGTGCCGCAGGTGACGAACCAGATCCGCTGGCGCACCCACCTCTACACCCTCGGGCACTCGCTCTCGTACTTCCAGGCGGATTTCGCCGGGCGCCTCGCCAACCGGGTGGTGCAGGTCGGCCCCGCCGTGCGCGAACTCGCCGTGGTGTTCATCGACACGCTCCTCTACGTGGCGATCTACGCCGTGACGGCGGTCGGCCTGTTCGGGTCGATCTCCGTCTGGCTCGCCCTGCCGGTGGTGCTGTGGGTCGTCGCCTACGGGTTCCTGACCCGGTGGTTCGTGCCCCGCGCCCGCGCCCGCTCCCTGGTGACGGCCGATACCCGCTCGGCCCTCATCGGCCGCATCGTCGACAGCTACACCAACATCCTCACCGTGAAGCTGTTCGCCCGCGACCGCGAGGAGCGCGCCGCCGTGCGCGATGCCGTCGACATCCACACCAAGGCTTATCTGCACCAGTTCCGGCTGGTGAGTTCCACCACCACGGCGCTCGGCGTCCTCAACAGCCTGCTGATCGTCACCACGGCGGGGGTCTGCCTCGCCCTGTGGCAGCGCGGTGGCATGACCACGGGCGAGGCGGCCGCCGGCCTCGCCCTGGTGCTGCGCCTCATGGCCATGTCCGGCTGGGTGATGCAGACCGTGCGGGGCATCTTCGAGAATGTCGGCGTGATCCAGGAGAGCATGCAGACGATCTCCCGTCCGCACGCCATCACCGACCGGGCCGATGCCGGAACGCTCACGGTCACGGGCGGCGACATCCGCTTCGAGGACGTGAGCTTCCATTACGGCCGCGACGATGCCAGCATCATCGCCAACCTCGATCTGCACATCTGGCCGGGCGAGCGGGTCGGCCTCGTCGGCGTCAGCGGCGCGGGCAAGACCACCCTCACCGCGCTCCTGCTGCGCCTGCACGATCTGGAGAGCGGGCGCATCCGCATCGACGGCCAGGACATCGCCGGGGTCACCCAGGAATCCCTACGCGGCGCCATCGCCATGGTGACCCAGGACACCTCGCTCCTGCACCGCTCGATCCGCGACAACATCGCGTATGGCCGCCCCGACGCGACGCAGGCCGAGATCGAGCGGGCGGCGCGCCTCGCTGAAGCCGATGGGTTCATCGCCGAACTCGTGGATCACAAGGGTCGCACCGGCTACGACGCGCAGGTGGGCGAGCGCGGCGTGAAGCTGTCGGGCGGCCAGCGTCAGCGCATCGCCATCGCGCGGGTGATCCTGAAGGATGCGCCGATCCTGATCCTGGACGAGGCGACCTCGGCCCTCGACAGCCAAGTGGAGGCGGCGATCCAGGACAGCCTCGACACCCTGATGCAGGGCAAGACCGTACTGGCCATCGCCCACCGCCTCTCCACCATCGCGGCCCTCGACCGGCTCATCGTCCTCGAGGCCGGTCGCGTCATCGAGGAGGGTACCCACGCGGACCTCATCCGTTCCGGCGGGCTCTATGCCCGCCTGTGGGCGCGGCAATCCGGCGGCTTCCTCGGCGAGGCCGTCGCGGTGGCGGCGGACGAGCCCTACGAGGACGCCGCCGAATAGACGGCGACGGGTCCGCCATCGCGGTTGGCGGATCGCGGCACGGTGACCCCGGTCTCCACACGGTTCCGGCCGAGCCTCTTCGCCCGGTAGAGCGCCGCATCGGCGGCTTTCACGAGATCCAGGGGACCGAGGCCGCAGGTCCCCGTCGCGCCGTGCGCGATGGTGACCCCGACACTCACCGTCACCATCGTCGGGTCGTCCTCCGGGCCGTAGCGATACGCCAGGGCTTCGACGGCCGCGCGCAGGCGCTCGCTGAGGATCACCGCCTCGTCGGGCTCCCGCACGGGCACCATCGCCATGAACTCCTCGCCGCCGTAGCGGCCCAGCAGGCCCCCCGCCTCGCGCGTCACGGCGCCGAGGATATCGGCTACGGCCACGAGGCATCGGTCGCCCTCGGGATGTCCCGCCGTATCGTTCAGGCGTTTGAAGTGGTCGATGTCGATGGCCACCACGGCGCACCAGGTCTCGGCCGCGTCCCACGCCGCCGCCAGACTCGCGTCGAACGCGCGCCGGTTGGCGAGGCCCGTCAGGGCATCGGTCTCGGACAGAATCCGCAGGCGCGTGTTCGCGGCCGCGAGTTCGGAGGCCTGAAGCTCGAGGGTGAGGCGCAGGAGAAACGCCTGCCTCTCCTGCCGCTCCCGCGAGAACGCGATCTTGATCGGCACGAGGATGAGGCACGCGACGAGGAGGGGAAGCCCGTTCGCGGTCGCGTCGCCCACGAAGTTGCCGCTGGGTAGGAGCAGGACCCGGCCGAGATAGAGGACGAAGGCGGCTCCGCAGAAGACGAAGCTGTGGCGGAACGACAGGGGAGAGATGAGCCCGATCACCAGGGGGACGATGACGGCGAGCACGAGATACCCCTCGGCGTAGCCCCGGGGCGCCGTTTCGGCGGAGTGCAGGACGATGGCCATATCGACGAGACTGACCACCGTCGCCACGCCGGTCACGCGCCGTGGCGAAGGGGTCCCGCCCAGCATCACGATTCCCGCTAAGGCGACGGGAAGGAACACCCCGAGGGTGAGGACCACCGGAACCGAGAACCCCTCCGGTCCGAAGGCGTCGTAGTCGAGCTTCAGCGACAGGACATTGAAGAGGATGAAGACGCCCATCCAGAACCGGACGAACGCCGCCGAGCTCTGACCCGCCTCGGCGCGGAAACGCTCTTCCAGTTCACCGGGCAGGCGAGGCCCGGCCCAAGGGGTAAACCGGTCGACGTCGAGCAGGCCACGCAACATCGGACAGGCACAATCCCGTATCGGACACTATGTCTCTAACCGTACGGATTGCCGGCCCGCGCGTAAATGGTGTCCGGGCCATCACCGCGAGATCGGGATTTGGGTCTGGCGACGCGGCCGTGATACAGGGTGCCCATGCTGAAGGACCGCGCAAGGTTGTACTGCCGTCTCGGGCCGCCATAGGCGGGGCGCCCCCCACGGCTCGAGGGCCGTGCCGGGTCTTTCCCGCGCCGCCCGTCGGCGCTTCCCCTTGTTGTCTTTGGCAGACCCCGCGCGGCCCGTACGGTCCTGGCGCCGGGGTGACGCGGATCTTCATCATGACTCGACGGACCTTGCGGAGCGAGTGGGCTCCCGACATCACGCGCGAACTCCTGGCCGGGACGGTGGTGGCGCTGGCCCTCATCCCCGAAGCCATCGCCTTCTCCCTCATCGCCGGCGTCGACCCCAAGGTCGGACTCTACGCCTCGTTCTGCATCGCCGTGGTCTCGGCCTTCGCGGGCGGGCGCCCGGCGATGATCTCGGCCGCCACGGGCGCCATGGCGCTGGTCATGGTGACGCTGGTGAAGGAGCACGGCCTCGGCTACCTCTTCGCCGCCACGATCCTGACGGGCCTCCTGCAGATCGGCGCCGGCCTGGCGCGGCTCGGCGACCTCATGCGCTTCGTCTCGCGCTCCGTGGTCACGGGCTTCGTCAACGCGCTCGCCATCCTCATCTTCCTGGCGCAGATGCCCGAACTCCTGGGGCAGGGCGCAACCGTGTACGCCATGACGGCGGCGGGCCTCGGGATCATCTACGGCCTGCCGTACCTCACCAAGGCGGTGCCCTCCCCCCTCGTCACCATCGTGCTGATGACCGGCGTGGCGATGGTCCTCGATCTGCCCATCCACCGCGTCGGCGACATGGGCGCTCTGCCCACCGACCTGCCGTGGTTCGCCCTGCCCCAGGTGCCCCTCACCCTCGAGACCCTGCGGATCATCCTGCCCTACGCCCTCACCCTCACGGTGGTGGGCCTGCTCGAAAGTCTGATGACGGCGGCGATCCTCGACGAGATGACCGATACCGGCTCGAACAAGAACCGCGAATGCGCCGGCCAGGGGCTGGCCAACGTCACGGCGGGCTGCTTCGGCGGCATGGCGGGCTGCGCCATGATCGGCCAATCGGTCATCAACGTCTCGTCGGGCGGGCGCGGGCGGCTCTCGACCCTGTGGGCGGGAGCGTTCCTGCTGTTCCTCATCCTCGTGCTGGGGCGCTACGTGGCGCAGATCCCCATGGCGGCCCTCGTCGCCGTGATGATCATGGTGTCGATCAACACGTTCCAGTGGGGCTCGATCCGGTCCCTCACGACCAATCCGAAGAGTTCCAGCCTCGTGATGCTCGGCACCGTGGCGGTGGTGGTGGCGACCCACGACCTCGCCCGCGGCGTGCTGTTCGGCGTGGTGCTGAGCGGCCTTTTCTTCGCCCACAAGGTGACGCGGTTCTTTGCGGTCACCTCCGAACGCACGGGCACGACCCGGACCTACCGGGTGACGGGGCAGATCTTCTTCGCCACGGCGCAGGCCTTCCACGACGCCTTCGCGTTTCGCGAGGACGATCTCGCGCGCCTCGTCATCGACCTCTCGGCGGCGCAGTTCTGGGACCTCACCGCCGTCAACGCCCTCGACCGCGTGGTGTTGAAGTTCCGCCACCACGGCGTGTCGGTGGAGATCGTCGGCATGAACGCCGCGACTCGGACCATGGTCGAGCGCCTCGCCACCCACGACAAGCCCGGCGCGGCGCTTGCGTCGGGGCATTAGGATTTCACCCGACAGACGGCGACGTCTGTCCGTCCGGAGGCTGAACCCAGGTAGCCATGGCGGGACCGCCGTGGTTTCAAGGATTCCAGACTTCGCGTCTTTCGAGGAAGCCACATGACCGAGCTTCACCCCGAGATCGCCGCCGTCACCGCGCGGGTGACCGAACGCTCCGCGCCCACCCGGCGGGCCTATCTCGACCTCATCGCCCGCGAGCGCGACTCCGGCGTCCGGCGCCCCATGCTCAATTGCGGCAACCTTGCGCACGGTTTCGCCGCCTCCGGCGAGGACAAGGCCGCGATCCGCGCCGGGCGCTCCATGAACATGGCCATCGTCACCGCCTACAACGACATGCTGTCGGCGCATCAGCCCTATGGCCGCTACCCCGACCAGATGAAGGTGTTCGCCCGCGAGGTCGGGGCGACCGCCCAGGTGGCGGGCGGCGTGCCGGCCATGTGCGACGGGGTCACGCAGGGTCAGCGCGGCATGGAGCTGTCCCTGTTCTCGCGGGACACCATCGCGCTCTCCACGGCCATCGCCCTGAGCCACGGCATGTTCGATTCCGCCGCCCTGCTCGGCATCTGCGACAAGATCGTGCCGGGCCTGATCATCGGGGCGCTGCGCTTCGGCCACCTGCCGATGATCCTGATTCCCGCCGGCCCCATGCCCTCGGGCATCGCCAACAAGGAGAAGCAGCGGGTCCGTCAGCTCTATGCCGAGGGCAAGGTCGGGCGCGACGAACTCCTCGAATCCGAATCCGCCTCCTATCACGGCGCCGGCACCTGCACGTTCTACGGCACGGCGAACTCGAACCAGATGATGATGGACGTCATGGGCCTGCACATGCCCGGCGCCTCGTTCATCAATCCGGGGACGAAGCTGCGCCAGGCCGTGACGCGGGCCGCCGTCCATCGCCTCGCCGAGATCGGGGCCGACGGGAACGATTACCGGCCGCTCGGCCGCTGCATCGACGAGAAGGCCATCGTCAACGCCGTGGTGGGGCTGCTGGCGACCGGCGGGTCGACCAACCACGCCATCCACCTGCCCGCCATGGCGCGGGCCGCCGGCATCGTCCTCGATTGGGAGGATTTCGACCGGCTCTCGGCCGTGGTGCCCCAGGTCGCCAAGGTCTATCCCAACGGCTCGGGCGACGTGAACCACTTCCACGCCGCCGGCGGCATGAGCTACGTCATCGCCAGCCTCATCGAGGCCGGGCTCCTGCACGACGACATCCTGACGGTGGCTGGCGGGCGCCTGCGCGATCACGCCCGCGACCCGAAGCTCGTGGACGACGCCCTCGTGTACGAGGAGGCGCCGGAGCGGTCGCACGACGACAGCATCCTGAGGAGCCCGGCCCAGCCGTTCAAGGCCGATGGCGGCATGCGCCTCGTCAAGGGCAATCTCGGCCGGGCGACCTTCAAGACCAGCGCCGTCGAGCCCGGCCGCTGGACGATCGAGGCCCCCGCCCGGGTGTTCGACGATCAGGACGACGTGCTCGCCGCCTTCAAGGCCGGCGAACTCGAACGCGACGTGGTGGTGGTGGTCCGCTTCCAGGGGCCGCGCGCCAACGGCATGCCGGAACTGCACAAGCTCACGCCGCAACTCGGCGTGCTGCAGGACCGTGGTTTTCGCGTGGCGCTCGTCACCGACGGGCGGATGTCGGGGGCGTCGGGAAAGGTGCCGGCGGCGATCCATCTCAGCCCGGAGGCGCTGGGTGGGGGACCGCTGGCGAAGATCCGCGACGGCGACATCGTGCGCCTCAGCGCCGAGGACGGCACCCTCGACGTCCGGGTCGATCCGGCCGAATGGGACGCCCGCCCCGAGGCGCCGCCCCCGCCCCCCGCCTTCGGCACCGGCCGCGAGCTGTTCGCCTTCCTGCGCCACGGCGCCGACGGGGCCGAACAGGGCGCCTCCGCCATGCTGGCCGCCGCCGGGCTGTAGGATCATGTCAGGCCCGCGCTTCGCCAAAAAATTCAGGGCGAACGCCGGTCCCCTCTCCCGGAAGGAGGGGAACAGGGTGTGGTGCGACCTCTTCGGGTCGGGACGACACCTCACCCCAACCCTCTCCTTGACAGGAGGGGGTGCCCGTCGCGACCGCTCGATCCGGAGTGATCGCTCCCGCGTAAGCCGTCCCCCAAACCTTGAGGACACCCCCATGATGACCAGCATCGACGCGCTGATGCGCTCCGTTCCCGTCATTCCCGTCCTGGTAGTGGAGGAGGTCGCCCATGCCGAGCCCATCGCCCGCGCCCTGGTGGCGGGCGGTCTCACGGCCCTGGAGGTGACCCTGCGCACCCCGGCCGCCCTCGAGGTGATCCGCGCCATGGCCAAGGTCGAGGGCGCCGTGGTCGGGGCCGGGACGGTGCTCAACCCCCGCGACCTCGACGCGGCCCTGAACGCGGGCGCGCAGTTCATCGTCAGCCCCGGCCTCACCGAGCCCCTGACCCGCGCCGCCCTCGACCGGGGCGTGCCCTACCTGCCGGGCGTCGCCAACGCCGCCGACATCATGCGCGGCCTCGATCACGGCCTCGACCGGTTCAAGTTCTTCCCCGCCGAGGCGTCGGGCGGCATCAAGGCCCTCAAGGCCCTCGCCGGCCCGTTCCATCAGGTCCGCTTCTGCCCCACGGGCGGCATCTCGGAGGCCACGGCCCCGGACTGGCTCGCCCTCAAGCCCGTGCTGTGCGTCGGCGGTTCCTGGGTGGTCCCGGCGGGCGTGCCCGACGAGACCGCGATCCGCCGCGCGGCCGAGGCGGCGTCGCGGTTGCGCGCGGCCTGATCCGGCCGCGCCCGCCGAGGTCCGACTACGCCACCAACGCCCCTTCGGACGCGGCCGCGGCGGCCCCATGCGTCAGGGCGGTGAAGGCATCGATACGGGCCGGGCGGCCCATGAGGTAGCCCTGCGCGGCGTGGCACTTCTCTTCGGCGAGGAAGCTCAGCTGCGCCTGGGTCTCGACGCCCTCGGCCAGGACGGGAAGGCCGAGACCCCGGCCGAGGCCGAGCACCGACCGCACGATGGCGGCGGCCTGTTCGTTGTCGTCGACGGCCCGGATGAAGGAGCTGTCGATCTTGATCTTGTCGAACGGATAGGCGCGCAGGTTCGAGAGGGACGAGTAGCCGGTCCCGAAATCGTCCATGGCGATGCGCACCCCCAGGGCCTTCAGCTGGCGCAGGGTCGATTGCGCCCGGCCCGGATCGCGGATGAGGGCGGTCTCGGTGATCTCGATCTCCAGGCGTTCGGGCTTCAGACCGGTCTGGAACAGCACCTCGTGGACGAGCTGCGCGAAATGCGGCGCGTGCAACTGAACCCCCGAGACGTTGACGGCGATCTTGAGGGGGTTCGTCCATGTGGCGGCCTCGCGGCAGGCTTCCCGCAGGACCCACTCGCCGATCTGCAGGATCGCGCCGCTCTCTTCGGCGATGGGAATGAACATGGCGGGCGAGGCCGCGCCGCGCTGCGGATGCTGCCAGCGCAGCAACACCTCGAAACCGATGACGGCCCCATCCTTCACATCGGTCTGCGGCTGGTAGACGAGGTGCATCTCCCCGCGCGCCACGGCGTGGCGCATGTCGTGTTCGAGGAGGCGGCGCTCGCGCACCTGCACGCCCATCTTGGGCTCGAAGAAGCGATAGGTGCCCCGTCCCTCGGACTTGGCGCGGTAGAGCGCCGTGTCGGCATAGCTCAGGAGCAGCGCCCGCTCGTCGGCATCGTCGGGGTAGACCGCGATACCGACGCTGGTGGCGATGACCGGGGCGGCCCCATCCTGGTCGTTGTCGAGGACATCCAGGATCTGTTCGGCGAGGCGACCGGCGGCGACGGCCTCCGAGCAGGGCAGGATCACCGCGAACTCGTCGCCCCCGAGCCGGGCCATCAATTGGCTCTCGCCCAGGAGGGCGCTGATCGTATTCGCCACGGTCACCAGCATGGCGTCGCCGGCGGCATGTCCGAAGAGATCGTTGACCTCCTTGAAGCGATCGAGATCGAGGCAGAGCACGGCGAGCTTTCCGCCCGTCGCCTGCGCGAGCTTGAGTTCCTGATCGAGGCGCTGGTTGAAGCTCGCCCGGTTGGCGAGGCCGGTGAGCGCGTCGTGATGCGCCAGGAACTCGATCTGGCCTTCGGCCTTGCGCCGGGCCCTGAGATCGCGGACCGCGATGGCGTAATGGGGCTTGTTGCCGTAGGTGACCGGCCGCACGATGAGTTCGACGGGAATCGTGCCGCCCTCGGCGCAGGACAGCTCGGCCTCCACCGGCTGCTCGATCGCGTCATCGGGGGCGATGCGAAGGGCGGAAGCCGGCAGGAAACGCGACAGCGCGGTGCCCGAGAGGCTGCCCGCGTCGAGGCCGACGAGGCGTCCGAAGCTGTTGTTGGCGCTGACGATCACGTCGCCCCGGCACACCACCAGGCCCTCGACGGCGGCGTTGGCGAGGCTGTGCAGCCGCTCCCGCGTCAGTTCGAGCTGGCGGCGGTCGCGGATATCGAGGACCAGGGCCGCGCCGGCCAGCGCCAGGATCGTGAGGCTCGCGAGGGCGATGCCCATGGCGAGCCAGCGCGCCGGGATGGCGCTCGCCGAGATCGAGACGGCCGGGTCGGGCACGATGGTGACCGCTCCCATGGCGACGAAATGGTGGCTGCAGATCGCGACGAGGAGCAGCACCGCGCCGAGCATCCGCCCCCGCCAGTCCTTGGCCGAGAGGGCCACCGGCAGGGCCGCGCCTCCCAACACGGCGCCGCAGGCGAGGGAGACGGCCACCAGCACGGGGTCCCATTCGATATGGCCGGCAATCTCGAAGGCGGCCATGCCCGTGTAATGCATGGCCGCGATCCCGACCCCGAGGACGACACCGCCGAGGGCCGCGCCGAACGGCAGGACCGCCGAGAGGGCCATGGCCAGACCCAGCCCCGTCAACGCGATGGCGTAGACCAGCGACAGCCCCGTCAGGCCGAGCTCATAGGCGCTCGGCATGTTCGGCTCGAAGGCCAGCATGGCGATGAAATGGGTCGCCCAGATGCCGGACCCGCCCGCCATGGCCGCGACGGCGAGCCAGATGGCCCGTATCCTCAGCGGGGCCTTCCGGGCATGGCGGAGCAATTCGATACAGGTGATGGCCGAGACGGCGCAGGTCAGGGCCGCGAGGCCGACGAGCCAGAAGTCGTGCGCCTCGGTGAAACAGCCGACGATCTTAAGCATAAGAAGAAAGTCCGAAACATAGGTTGTTCTCGCGCTAGGCCGGAATCGTTGCCTGATCGTTACGCCGCTGGTTCGACTTGTTCGCTTCGCGGAAGGCGATCAAAGACCGGCAAATTCAATATCGAGCCAAATCATACGGCGTATAACCGAAGATTTTCATGAATCTCATCCAAGTGAGCCGCCTTCCTGGCGGCGATGGATTTGGTGCGCTGCAAAGCATTGCGCCGAAGCCGCGAGCCGCCGACCTCACACGATCCGGTGATCGCGGAACTTATCCCCAATCCCCTCCGTCGCGTTTCCATCCGATCGAAGCGGCGTTCCGATCACCCAAGCGGCGCGGCGCTGGCGCGAGGCCGAACGTCGCCTTCTCCGAAGGTGTCGAACGGCGTTCGCATCGGTCCGCGGATCGCAACCCTCCGGTTGGCACCGGGGCGTCCGAGAGCCTATCTCCCGATCGGACCGGACGACGGGAACGGGAGACAGCCTTGGCACACGAAACCAGCGGACCGCCTCAGATGCACGCGACCACCATCCTCATGGTGCGCAAGGGCGGCCGCGTCGTCATCGGCGGCGATGGACAGGTCAGTCTCGGCCAGACCATCGTGAAGGGGAACGCCCGGAAGGTCCGCCGCCTCGCCAAGGGCTCGGTCATCGGCGGATTCGCCGGAGCCACCGCCGACGCCTTCACGCTGTTCGAGCGGCTGGAAGCCAAATTGGAGCAATATCCGGGGCAGCTCACCCGCGCCTGCGTCGAACTCACGAAGGATTGGCGCACGGACCGCTACCTGCGCCGCCTCGAAGCCATGATGCTGGTGGCCGACCGTGAGGTCAGCCTGCTGCTGTCCGGCTCCGGCGACGTGCTCGAACCCGAACACGGGGTCATGGCCATTGGCTCCGGCGGCAATTATGCCCTGGCGGCCGCCCGAGCACTTGAGGACGGCAGCCACGATGCCGAGACGATCGTGCGCCGCGCCATGGGAATCGCGGCGGAGATTTGTGTCTATACCAATGGAAGCCTCGTGATCGAATCCCTCGACGCCGTCGATGCTGAAAAACCCGCGACATCGCGCGGAGATTAACGGGATATTTTCATCTTTGGCCTAAGACCCCCTCGAAAGTATCGTTTCGAGGGTCGGGCGCGGTGCGTATTCGGGCAAAAATTCTCGCCTTCGTCATCGCCTGCAGCGCCATGACCCTTCTCGCGGCGGGCCTCGGCCTCGCCACGGTGCAAGACCTGGAAGATACCGTCATCCGTGGGCGGGAGGCGAGCCAGCGCGCCCTCGATGCCGCCAAGCTCAACCGCTACGTCACCACCGTGGTGCTCGAATCGCGCGGCATCTACGCGAGCAAGGACACGACCGACGCCGCCACGCACGCCGCAGGCCTGCGTGAGAATCTGGTGAAGATCGACGATCTGCTCAAGTCCTGGCCGCCCCGCCTCACGGCGACGGAGGAGACCCTGTTCGCGAAGGTGCTCGAGCAGATCGCGAGCTTCAGGATCTTTCGCCTGGAGACGGCGCGCCTCGGCACCGAAGTGTCGCCGAAGGCCGCCGCCGATCAGGGGTTCACCCTGAACAACCGGAACAATCGCAAGCTCCTGCAGGCCAGCATCGATGCCCTCACGGCCGACGGTCAGGCGCGTCTCACGGAAATTCAACGCTCCGCCGACGAGCTCTATGAGCATCGGATGATCGTCCTCGGCCTCCTCGCCGTCCTCGGCCCCCTCGGCTGCCTGGGTCTCGGCATCGTCATCGGCCACTATCAGATCGCCCGCCCCCTCGTCGGCGTCTCCGCCGCCATCCGGCGCCTCTCGGCCGGCGACCACACCCTGCCGGCCACGACGCCGCGCAAGGACGAGATCGGCGAGATCGAGGAGAGCATGCAGGTCTTCGCCGGCGCCATGCGGGAAGCCGAGACGTTGCGGTCCGAGCAGGATCGGGCCGCCCGCGACGCCAGCGCGCGGCGCCGCAGCGAACGGGTCGACCTCGCCGACCGGTTCCAGGGCAGCGTCGGCGACCTCGTCGGCACCCTGTCGGGCGCGGCCTCGGCCCTGGAAGAGACCGCCCGCGCCATGGCCCGCAACGCCGCCGATGCCGAGACCCGGTCGGGTGCCGTGATGGCGGTGGCCAACACCACCGCCCACAACGTCCAGGCCGTCGCCGCCGCCACGGAAGAACTCGCCGCCACGGCCGACGCCATCGGCCATCAGGTCGCCCAGACCTCCTCGGCCGCCGCCGGGGCCGTGGCGAGCGCCGAGCGCACCCGGTCGCGGGTCGATGTCCTCGCCACCAGCGCCGCCCGCATCGGCGACGTCGTCGCCCTCATCTCCAACATCGCCGGCCAGACCAACCTGCTGGCGCTGAACGCCACCATCGAGGCGGCCCGCGCCGGCGAAGCCGGACGGGGCTTCGCCGTCGTCGCGGCCGAGGTGAAGGAACTCGCCAACCAGACCACCCGGGCGACGGAGGAGATCACCACGCAGATCGCCACCATCCAGGCGGCGACCCGCGAGACCGTGGACGCCATCGCGGAGATCGGCACCACCATCGGCGACGTGCACGGCATCGCGCGCGGCGTGGCCACGGCGGTGGAAGAACAGAAGATCGCCACCCAGGCCATCGCCCGCAGCATCTCGGACGCCGCCCACGGCACCCAGGACGTGACCCAGACCATGGGGCAGGTCCGCGCCGCGGCGGCCGAGGTCGGGACCGGCGCCGCGCGGGTCCTCGACGCGGCAGCCGAACTCTCGCGCCGCACGGGCAGCCTCGACGGCGAGGTCTCGGGCTTCGTCGGCACGATCCGGGCGGCCTGATCCGCGAACCAGACCACGCGGCGCGCCACACTGGTCAGGCGGGCCGCGCGCGCTTAAGTCCACCCTGTGCAACAGACCGCCCCCGCCCCCGCCGCCGGACCCGGTGACGGCCCGATCCCCGGCCCCCTCGCGGGCTCGACAGCATTCCTGCGCGAGGGCGTCGCCCGGGGCATCATCACGGGCGATCAGGCCCTCGCCCTCGACCGGTTGGCGCGGGACGGCGGCGCCGGTTCGGACGAGCCCCGCGACGACGAACGCCTGCGCTTCGTCACGGGCTTCGCCGACATCTTCGTGACCCTCGGCCTCGGGCTGTTCCTCGGGTCCGCGACCGTCTTCGGCCACGAGTATCTCGGCGCAGTCCTGGGCAACGCCCTCGTGGCGATCTTCGCCTGGGGGCTCGCCGAATTCTTCACCCGGCGCCGGCGCATGGCCCTGCCGAGCATCGTGCTCCTCCTGGCCTTCGGGGAGGCCGGTTTCGCGACCCTGGCGGCGGCCCTCGGTCTCGCGGAAGGCGGGGGCTCGTGGCCCGATCTCATCGGTCCGCGCCCCACCCGCGCCCTGCCTCTGGCGGGCGCCACCTTCGGGACCGTCCTCCTCGTCGCCGCGCATTACCGGCGCTTCGCCGTGCCGATCACCGTGGCGGCCGGCGCGGCGGCCGGCATCGGCCTCGCCTTCGCCCTGATGCTGGCGGCGGCACCGGACTTCGTCCAGGCGTCCATTCCCGGCTTGCTGTGCGCGGCGGGTCTGGCGGTCTTCGCCCTCGCCATGCGGTTCGACCTCGCCGACCCGGCCCGCATCACCCGCCGCACGGACATCGCCTTCTGGCTCCACCTCCTCGCCGCGCCCCTCCTCGTGCATCCGGTGCTGAGCGAACTCGCGGGTGCCGGCGAGGCGGATCGGGGCGCGACGCTCGGGGTCCTCGCCATCGTGCTCGCCCTCGCCGTCGTGGCGCTGGCCATCGACCGCCGGGCGCTCCTCGTCTCCGGCCTCGTCTATGCCGGCATCGCCTTCGGACGGCTGGTCCGCGACGCCGGCGTCACCGGCGCCACCGTTCCGGCGAGCCTCCTCCTCCTCGGCGCGTTCATCCTCGCGCTCAGCGCCGGATGGCACCCCTTGCGCGCCCGCGTCCTGCGCGCCCTCCCCCGCCCCTGGGCAGCCCGGCTGCCGCACCCCATCGGAGCGTGATGACCACCTTTTCCCCCCGCGAGATCGTCTCGGAACTCGACCGCTTCATCGTCGGCCAGACCGATGCCAAGCGCGCCGTCGCCATCGCGCTGCGCAACCGCTGGCGCCGGCAGCAGCTCACCGGCCCCCTGCGCGAGGAGGTGGCGCCGAAGAACATCCTGATGATCGGCCCCACGGGCTGCGGCAAGACCGAGATCGCCCGCCGCCTCGCGCGCCTGGCCGGCGCGCCGTTCCTCAAGATCGAGGCCACCAAGTTCACGGAGGTCGGCTATGTCGGCCGCGACGTCGAGCAGATCGTGCGCGACCTCGTGGAGATCGGCATCGGCCTCGTGCGCGAGGAGAAGCGCCGTTCGGTGAAGGCCAAGGCGGAAGCGGCGGCGGAAGCCCGCATCCTCGACGCCCTGGTCGGCCCGACGGCGAGCCAGACCACCCGCGACAGCTTCCGGAAGAAGCTGCGGGCGAGCGAACTCGACGACAAGGAGGTCGAGATCGAGCTCGCCGGCGGCGCGCCGGCCGGCCTGCCGATGTTCGAGATTCCCGGCATGCCCGGCGCCTCCATGGGGGCGGTGAATCTCGGCGACATGCTCGGCAAGGCCCTCGGCGGCCAGAAGAGCAAGCCCCGCCGCATGACCGTGAAGGACGCCTATGCGCCGCTGCTGGCGGAGGAATCCGACAAGCTCGTCGATGCCGAGGCCCTGACCCAGGAGGCGATCCGCGAGGTCGAGAACAACGGCATCGTGTTCCTTGATGAGATCGACAAGATCTGCGCCCGTGAGGGACGCTCCTCGGCCGACGTGTCCCGCGAGGGCGTGCAGCGCGACCTCCTGCCCCTCATCGAGGGCACCACGGTGGCGACGAAGCACGGGCCCGTGAAGACCGACCACATCCTGTTCATCGCGTCGGGCGCGTTCCACGTCTCGAAGCCGTCCGACCTCCTACCCGAATTGCAGGGCCGCCTACCGATCCGCGTCGAGCTGCAGCCCCTGACGGTGGAGGATTTCAAGCAGATCCTCACCACCACGGAGGCGAGCCTCCTGAAACAGACCGTCGCCCTGATGCAGACCGAGGGCGTGACCCTCGATTTTACCGACGACGCCGTCGACGCCCTCGCGCGGGTGGCCGTCGACGTGAACAACTCCGTGGAGAATATCGGCGCCCGCCGGCTCCAGACGGTGCTGGAACGGGTGATCGACGAGATCTCGTTCACCGCCACCGACCGCTCGGGCGAGACCGTCCCCATCGACGCCGCCTATGTGCGGTCGCGGGTGGAGAGCTTGGCAGCCAATGCGGATCTGAGCCGGTTCATCCTCTGACCCCCCCCGTCCCGGACGCCCGGGGGGCGATCCGGGACCCGCTGCAGGAAGCGTCGCGCCGGCGACACAGGCGGACGCTTCGCGACGTCTCGTGCCGGACCCCGGATCGGGCGCCGCTGCGCGGCTCCCGTCCGGAAACGGTCTCAGGCCTCCCAGACCTGCCCGGGCCGGAACGCCTGAAAACGCTCCGGATCGAGGCCCTGTTCGGCGCAGGCGACGGCCAGGGCCTCGACCGGCTGTTCGATGCCCTCGTCGGTCAACTGGAACGTGCCCCAATGGTGGCCGATCATCCGGTCGGCGCCGAGGAGCAACCCCGCCGCCACGGCCTCGTCCGGGTCCATGTGCTGGTCGCGCATGAACCAGCGCGGCTCGTAGGCGCCGATGGGCAGGGTGGCGAGGCGCGGCGGCCCGAACCGGGCCCGCGCGTCCCGAAAGATGCCACCGCCGCGAAAGGCGGTGTCGCCCGAATGGTAGACCACCCCCACGGGCGTGGTCAGCACGAACGAGCCCCACAGGGCCATGCGCTTGTCGTTGAGCCCCCGCGCCGACCAATGGTTGGCGGGGGTGAGGTGGATGTTTAACCCGCCGCCGAGGTCGAGGACCTCGCCCCAGTCGCGGGTTTCCACATGCATGGTGTCGTCGTAGGCGCGCAGGATGGTGTCGTTGCCCAGCGGCGCCAGGATCAGCGGCTGATGATCCTGCCACAGGCGCGCGACGGTGGGGCCGTCGAGATGGTCGTAATGGTTGTGGGTGATGAGCACGGCGTCGATGGGCGGCAGGTCGCCGTAGGCGATGCCCGGCGGATTCACGCGCTTCGGCCCGGCGAAGCGCACGGGGCTCGCCCGGCGGGCATAAACGGGATCGACCAGGATGTTGCGGCCCGCCACCTGGAACAGGTAGCTCGCGTGCCCGATGAGGGTGACACGCAGGCCCGCGTGCCGCTCGGGCGGCAAATCGCGAAACGGGCTCGGTGCGTCCCCCGGCCACGTGACGCGCGGCGGGCTCTCGATCCCGCGCAGTTTCTTCCAGTTGCGCAGGTCCGCCAGGGTCTTGTCGGCGGGCTGGTCGGGGCCGTGGAAGCGCAGACCGTCGAAATGGTCGCTCTTCGGCCCCCGGTAATACGGGTTGCGCCCCCGCTTGTGCGCGGCATAGCCGACGCCCCCGAGGGTCATCACCGTGGCGGCGCTGAGGGCGGCGAGGAGGCTGTTGCGTTTCATGGAACCCGAGATGGCTGCCGCGCCCACGCAATCAAGCCGCGACGCTTCGCTTAAGAGCGCCAGCGCAGCTCCTGCGTCACCAGGGGATTAGCGAAGGGCCGTCCCTCGCGGGCGGCCGTGAGGGCTTCGCGCTTCAGGCGAAAGTACCATTGCGATGGCAGATCACCCTGGCCGAACAGCACCATGGTGGGCTTGCGATCGAGGCCGGCTTGCGCGTGCTGCAGCACCTGCTGGTCCTGGGTGAGGAACTGGCGCATCAGCGGCCGAGCCACGGGCTTCAGCAGGTTCAGGGCCGGCATGTTCCAGTACAGGGCGTTGGTGAGCATCGTGCGGTTATGGGTCAGGGGCGTCGCGAAGGTATAGTTCGCCACACGCTTGGCCCCCGCCACGATCCGCTCCAGGCGCACGCCCGGCAGGCGGAACTCGATCTCCACCGAGGGGACGCCCCCGAGCAGCCGATAGACCGGCGAACTCGTGGTGGTGGCGTGGCTCGTCATGGTGAAGCCGTGCGGCGTCGGCGTGAAGGTCTTCACCTTCTCGCGCAGGTCCTTCGAGGGGCGGAACCACCACGAATCGTGCACGAAGGCGACGTGGCCGGGATCGACGAGGCTCAAGGTGGTGAGGTCGTAGGACGCCTCGACCACGAGTTCGATGACGACGGAGCCGGCGGCCGTGAAGCCGAGTTCGGGCAGGGCCGGCACGTCGGCGCCCGAAGGGCTCCCGAGATGGGGATTGACCCACGCGAAGCCGGCGCTCTCCCGGACGGGAAAGCGATGGACGGCGATCTTCGAGAAATCGGCGGCATCGGAGGATGAGAGCGTCGGCACGTCGCGGCAGCGGCCGTCGGTGCCGAAGCGCCAGCCGTGGAACGGGCAGGTCAGGCCGGTGCCGTCGAAGCGCCCCTTCGACAGGGCCATGCCGCGATGCGGGCAGCGGTCGCGCAGGGCGAAGGCGGTCCCCGACGCGTCGCGCCCGAGGACGATCTGCTCGCCGTTGAGTTCGACGGCTTTGAGCGCGTTGCTCGTCAGGGCGTCCGAGCGGGCGACGCAGTACCATGCATCGGCCAGGGGCTGGCGCATGGCATCGGGGTCGAGGGCGGCCTCGTCGGGCGCCTGGGGGCGCGGGCTGGCAGACATGGTGGGTCCCGGTCACGCCCGGCGGGCGGTGCCGCTGTTTAGACCCGAGGCTCGAGCCTGGCCAGGGCGGGGCCGGACGGGGGCGGCGGAAGGGCGCAGCCGAGGCCCTTTTCAAAGCGAGGGCGCCCGCCTACCTTCCTGTCAGTCGCAACGAACGAAAGGAGGTGATCCAGTGTCTCATTGTCATCAGCCGCTCTCCCCGGCCACCCTGACCTGGACCGTCGCCTCCAGCGCTGCCCACTAGCGCCCGGCGGGAAGAACAAGGGAATGGCCGGACCTCAAAGCGGTTCGGCAATGGAAGGCCCGCCCCTCATGGGGGCGGGCCTTCGGCCTTTCCGGGGCTTCGCTCAGCGGCGCTGGAACAGCGGCTGGGCCAGGGCCTCGGCCCGCGCCATCCAGAGATCGCGCTCGGAGCGCATCTCGGCGAGCAGCGCAACGTCGCTCTCGATGCGGGCGCTCATCTCGTGCATCTTGCGGGCGGCGTTGGCCGTGAGGGATTTAAGCTGGTCGCGCTCGGCGCAGACGGCGTCGAGGATCTTCATATCGGCTTCGGCGTCGCCGCGCAGGACGCGCAACTCGTCCGCCACCATGGCCTGAAGACCTTCGTAGCGCTCGTTCTCGAGGCGCAGGCGGTTCTTCAGCATGAGGTTCTCGGCCATCAGCTCCGAGAGATCACGGGTGAGCTCGATCCGCGCGGCGGAATGGAGTCCCACCTTGGGCGCGGGCTGGACGGCGGGCTGGGGCAGGAGTTGAACCACGGGCTGAGGCTCGGGCGCGCTCGGCGCCTCCGGCGGCAGGGCCTCGGGCAGAAACGCATCCGCGCGGGACGTCTGGAGGTCGGCCGTCTCCGAGGACACGGCCTCCGGCCAGGGCTCCTCCGCGGCGTCGGGCTTCGTCTCGGCTTCGTCCGTCGGCAGCACCAGCAACGTCTCGTCGAGATCCGTCGCGGTGTCGGCCGTCAGTGCGTGGGCCGGTTCGGCGACGGGCTCCGGCGCAGGCGTGGGCGCCGGACGGATGGTGATCGTGCCGCGGCTGGCCGTCGTGGCCTTCATGGTGGCGAGCCAGTCCCGCAGGGGGCCGGGCTGCGCGCGACCGGGGCGGTCGGTCGGGGTTGCGCGGTCGCTGACAGGCATTTGACGAACGGGTTCCGACATCGGATCTAACCTCGGCTTTCGACCCTATTCGATCAAAACATAGTTAATGATCGGTAACCGTCGCCGAGGCACGGCGTGTTTCGTATTGGCCTGCGCGCCGCCCCGTTTCGGCCCGGGTCCTTGCCTTCGCCGCAATCGTGGCCTCTGCCATGGGGTCGATACGGCCAAGTTCCGTCGGCCGAGCAGATTCGCCCCGTCGCCCTCGCCGGAGGTCCCAGCCATGTTCCTCGAAGCCCCCGAACTGAGCGGCCTGCCGGGCCTGCGCCACGCGTTCTTCACCCGCGCGGGCGGGGTGTCGGACGGCCTCTACGCGTCCCTCAACGGCGGTCTCGGCTCGGCCGACCTGCCCGCGCGGGTGGCGGAGAACCGGCGCCGGATGGCGACCCACCTCGGCGTCGCGCCGGACAACCTCGTGAGCCTGTATCAGGTCCATTCCGCCACGGCCGTGGTGGTGGACGCTCCGTTCGCCCTCGAGGCCCGGCCGCAGGCCGACGCCATGGTGACGCGGGTGCGCGGCCTCGCCCTCGGCATCGCCACGGCGGATTGCGGGCCGATCCTGTTCGCCGATGCCGAGAACGGCGTGATCGGTGCCGCCCATGCCGGGTGGAAGGGGGCGCTGACGGGCGTGATCGACGCGACGGTGGCGGCCATGGAGGGCTTGGGCGCCCGCCGCTCCGGCATCGTCGCCGTGCTGGGGCCGACGATCTCCCAGAGTGCCTACGAAGTCGGCCCCGACTTCATCGCCCGCTTCCGCGCCGAGGCCCCCGGCTGCGACGGTTTCCTCGGCGCGGGCACCCGCCCGGACCATGCCCAGTTCGATCTGCCGGGCTTCATCTCGGACCGCCTCGCCCGGGCGGGCCTGGCCGGATGCCACGCCCTCGGGGCCTGCACCTATGGCGACCCGGAGCGCTTCTACAGCTACCGCCGCGCCACCCACCGGCACGAGGCCGATTACGGCCGGCTCATCTCAGCCATCGCGCTGGTGTGAATCGGCACAGGCACGGACGTAAAAATATCGGACCACACGCGTGTTCCGGTTGAACCTTGGCCGTAGATCCGCGTTGGCCAGGGCGTTGTCCGAGAATCGAGGCCGACGCCGCCACAAAGAGGCCGCGTTCCCGGCCGGCGGCGTGTTCGTAAAGGCACAGCTTCTTTCGGGCGACTGGCCTAAAGACGGGGAACTGCACCGGATGTCTCCAAAAGGAGCGGCGGTGCGCATGAGTAGAGGACCAGATGATGAATTCGTTTCTTCGGAGCACGACTGCTCTCGCCGGCATCCTGATCGCCGGCTCCGCTTTCGCCGCCGATCTGCCGCGCCGCGCCGCCCCGCCGCCGGTGTTCGTGCCGGTGCCGGTGTTCACCTGGACGGGCTTCTACGCCGGTTTCAACGCCGG
>NZ_FOPM01000007.1 GCF_900113485.1 Methylobacterium gossipiicola | reverse complement strand
GCGGCACTCGACCTTAGGCTATCTCAGCCCTGTCGAGTTCGAAAACCGTGCCCAGTTAGCTTAGGATGGTGTCCACCAAACCGGCAGCTGGCCACTTGAAAGGATTCGCGCCCTCGGAGCGGATGGACGTAGCCGCTGTGCTGTCGTGGCTAGCTTCCTCCCCCGACGCGGTGTCACGGCTCCCCCCGACAGCGTTGGCGGAGGTTAGGAGCGCTATGCTGAGCAGTGTCCCGCCGTCCCGATAGCTGGTGGTGAGGTCACCTTCCAACGTGCTCGGGGACATGTTGGCATTGGGCATGCTGGATGCGCCGGAGGTAGGGATCACTTGTCCGCCTGTCTGAGGTACGCTGGTGCTCACCGGTCGGGTCTCGCAGGCTGTTGGTTTGGGCCTCTGGCCCAACGTCTCTGCTGCCAGCTGGGACAATTTTCGCTGTAATGTAGTCGTCGCGACACCCGCCGGGCAGCCGTGGACGCGGTCGTCCTCCAGAGCGCTCCGGGGTTGCGGCCCAGCGGACCACTGTGCTCTCAGCGATCGTCGCGGTCTGCGGCCTCCGCTTGGCGCAGGCGCCAGATCGGCACGCGGTTTGGGTCGAGGAGGACACTCCGCTCCGCCATGAACCTGCTGAACGAGGACGTCGCCGACAGGACCGCGTCGCCGATTGCCAGCCGCAGTCGCCGCTGACCGCTTTCCTCGACGTCGTCCGTCGTGCGCAGCAGACCCCGTACGGAGTAGAGGTCGACAGCGCCCCCCTTGATCAGCGCTGACGCGTCTACCGCATGGTCGAGGCTGTCGGACCGACACCACAGCCAAAGCAGGTACTCGGCGCTCGCTAGCCGCGCCTGGACACCGAACCACTGGCACGTGACCGCGTCCGCCAGCAGCTGCGTTTCGGCGGCACAGGTGCTGGGTCTCACCGTCAGGACGATGTGGAGTCGGCACAATCGCGGGTCCATGTGTGCCGCGAATCGTGCCTGAGTTGCTCGTGCTAGGGCGGCGATGCGATCGTGTTCGTCTGCGTCGCCGCCCACAACGATCTCGATTTCGCGCACGAAGCGGGCCTGCTCGTGTAGCGCTAGGGCGATGCGGCCGACCACGGCGTAGCCGAGACCAGCCGCGTCGAGCCGCCCGATGATGTCGCGGAAGATCGCCGGCAGCATGCCGGGCGTCGGGTTGCTTATGTCGTTGACGTCGACCAGTAGCGCCTCAATGTCTGCCGAGCTGCCGGTCATGTGAACTGTCCTCCGTTCCGCGTGCGGTAATGCGGGTCTGAGCGCACCGCGTGTCGCTCGCTGGCGAGGCCGAACAGCCGGAGGATGTCTGCGATCGTCTCCGGCCGTTGTAGGTGCCGGTCGGCGTAGAGGGTGAAAAACGCCGGTCCGCGCATGTAGACCACCCGCCCGCGTGGGAACGTCTCGTACTCGTGATTCACGATGGCCGGCGGCAGGCCACGGCGGCGCAGCGCCGTGGCTCCGAGCTTGCGCCATGCTTCCCAGACCTCGTGGTGCCCGCGCGGGTGGGTGAGGCAGTCGCCGTAGATTTCCGCCTCGGTCATCGCCGTGTGGTCGGTGACCAGCACGATGCGTCCGCCGTCCGGCACGCCCCAGAAGATGCCGACGCTCGGCTCGAGCAGCTCACCGGGAGGGGCATCCGGACCGGGAACGTCTGCGTCCGGGTCCGCGGAAGTCGTCCTCATGGTGCTGCCCCGTCAGAACACGAACTTCCAGTCGACCCGCCCTACGGGCGCGCCCGGTTCAGCCAGGGTGGCTGAGCACATCACCACGATGTCCTGCCGCACCGCCTTCGCGCCGGCGCGCACCGGGTTCGGCTTGACCATGAAGCACAGGCCGGCGGCCTTCCACATCCGCTGGCTGTCTGGTTTGTCGTAGGTCATCAGCGTCACGTTCGTCAGGCGCAGAGCGTAACCGTAGGCGTTCTCCATGTCGGGCGCCTGGGCGGTGAACAGCGCTAGCACGGTCTTCGGGGTGCCCCGGCCATCACCGTAGCCCGTGACGAAGCTGATCTCGCCTCGGCCGTCATCGACGAAGCGGAAGTCGCCGTTGCAGGGGGCGAGCCGGCCGTCGAGCTTGAGTTCGAGGCAGGCGCCGGACTTGGTCTCGTCGACCGGCGGGTTCGCCTGGGCCGGGTTGGCGGCCAGCAGGACGAGCGGCAGCATCGCGCGCATCATGAGGGGGATCCGTCGGAGGTGGAGAGGTGCGGGGAAGGGAACCGGGCGCGCAGAGGTGCCCGGCCGCAGCAGGGAGAAATCAGCGGCGGGTCATCGCGCCGTCGAAGGCGCAGGACGTCCCGTGGAAGTCGCCGCAGTTCTTCTCCTCCATCCGCACGCGTTTACGGTCGGAGCTGAGGCACAGCGTCAGAGTGCAGATCTTCTCCGAGTCACTATCCTTGCGGGTCAACAGCAGCACCCCGGCGCCACCGGACTTGGCGAGACCGCGCAGCTCTCCGGTGCATTCATTTGGGATCGCCGTTTCGGCAATGACGAAGTGGGTGCCGCTGCCGTCTCCAAGGTCGAACACCTGCAGATTGAGCCGGCCTTCGCCGCGACCCTGGTAGCGTCCCTCGAATGGCGATTCGGCGTGAACGGGCGCGGCGATCAGGACGAGGGTGAGCAGCGCGCCGAGACGCAGGGCGATCGAGGTAGTGTGTGTCTGCTGGCGAAGCCTCGACGCGCTCCGGCTCGGGGCGAGGAAAAGAAGCGGGCTGGACATGACGAAGGGGTCTCGCGGAGGCTCCGGCAGAGCCGAGGATATGTATTCCCGTTGACCCCCCTTGGATTTTACCGCCGGACGCAGATTCCTGCCGCGGCCGGCGGTCGCACCCTACCTGGGCGGGTGCCGTTAGGCCGCGTCGGTGGGGCGGAAGGCAGCCGTCGTGCGCCCGCTGGGCCGGCCGACCGCATAGACCTGTAGCCTGTGCTGGCCGCGCAGTTCGTCGATCACCGCTTTCAGTGCGCCGTCACGCTGATCGGCATCGAAGCCGAACACCACGAGACGCGGCTCGGTGTCGACCCGGAGCCGGCGCGCGCCGCGGGCAACCTCGTCCACGAGTGGATCAAGGGTCGGCACGGCGGCGAGGCCGCGGGCGGCACGCACCGTCCCGCGCAGGGCATCGAGGCGGACGAGGTCGCGGCACAGGGCCGGGTAGCTCTCTGCCAGCCGGTCCGCCTGCTCCGTCAACGTCGCGCGGTAGCGCGCGAGTTGCGTGACGATCGCCGGGGTGGTCCTCGAACGAAGGCTCGGGTTCGCAGCCAGCTTAGCCTCGTGGAACACCAGCCACGCCTCGTCGGCCGCGCCCCGTTCCTCCAGGCTCGCGGCATCGAGCCGGTCCTGGCGGGTCTGAGCCGGAGTTGGAGTTGCCGAGGCTTCATTGTCCGGTGCCAGGAGCATGGCGTCTGCCTCTGCGCCCTCCCGCTCGGTGGGCGCAGCCTCCATCGGTGCGCCGGTGAGCGCGATCTCGACATCGACGACGTTCGGGCTAGCCTTCACCAGCGCGTGCACGCCCGCCTTCTCCAGGCCGGAGAGTGCGGCAGCGGCCCGCTTCATCTCGGCCAGCGTGCCGGGCCCCTCGTAGCGCGTCCACACCGCCGTTCCTGGGTCCAGCGCGAAGCTGCCGTCCTGGCCGAGCCGGGTCAGCGTCTGACGCTGGCGCACGAGGTACTTCACGTGCGTCTCAGCCGAGACGCCCGCGCCCGCCGGGGTGATCCGGAAGAGCGATGCGCCACGGTAATAGACGTTGAGCGAGCGGTCGCGCACTGCCAGCAGCAGGTCCGGATCGGCGAGGACGTCCGCCCACCAGCCGCCATGCGGCGCAATCGCGAGGGCTTCGAGCGCCGCGAGGAAGGGCTCGCCCAGAGCCTTATAGGATATTGTCTCGCTCATGCCGTCGTGTCCCACCACTGTCCGTCCTCCTTGATGTCGACGCTTGCGCCGAACAGCGCTGGGAAGCGCTGCGGCTCGAAAGTGTGAATGGGCACGACCCGCCGGGGCGCGATTGCCGCCACCAGACGCTTGAGGTCCGGGATGCTGGCGTGGCCCGAGGTGTGGGCGTGGGTCAGTGGGATGTCGCGGGCGGCGAGGTCGACGGCGAGAGCCTGCCCGCGGGGCTGCCGGAGGTAGCCGTCCCACTGCGACCAGATCGCCTCGGCGCCTGCCAGGCAGCCGGCCCGGTCGAGGTCCGGCAGCAGGGAGTGGCGGAACAGCAGGGCTGCCCGGGGCGCGAGCGCCGCGAGGTGCTCCGCGTAGATCCGCTGATGGCCGTGCCGCGCGAGTAGGTCGAAGCGGCCGGTGCGCTTGATGCGCACGCGCTGGTGGTGCGGGACGAATACCGCCACGCCCGACCAGTCTGATTGCGGGATGCTGGGGTGGCTGGTCGCGGCCAGGATCTCGGCGGCGTAGAGGTCGAGGATCAGCGTACGGTCGGTGCGCTTGCAGGCGCGGTAGAGTGAGACGACGCGGTCGATGTTCTGGGCGGAGGCCGCGACGAGGGCCAAGCCTGACATCTCGCGGAACCGCGCAACGAAGCGGTCCTCGATCTCATCCTCGGTAGGGAAAAGCCGCTCGGCGTCGAGGCGGCCGAGGCTGGATCCTTCCATGAGGAGGGCGTCGATGGCGCGCGGCGGGCTGCGGACCAGACGCTCGAAGAGGGCGCCCTTGCGTCCGTGCGCGCGCAGGTCGCCGGAATAGAGCAGCCGCTGCCCGCCGGCTTCGACTAGGAGCGCGTAGGCATCGAAGGCGGAGTGGTCGACGAGAATCGGCGTGACGGTGAAGGGGCCGAAGGTGAGGGACTGGTCGTGGCCGAAGGTCACCGTGTTGGGCGGTACCCAGGTGTCGGGCACGAAGGTGGCGGCTGCCTGGAGGATGCGGAGTGTCGCCGCGCCGAGCGCAACCGGCAGGTCGGGACCGGCGAGGTGGCTCAGCCCGACATGGTCGCGGTGGCCGTGGCTGAGAATGAGCGCGAGGAGATCGCCGCTGCCGTCGAGTCCTTCAACCGGTGGGTGACAGGTCGCGTCGTTTGCCGTGGCGTCGAGCGGCAGGCCGAGATCGAGGAGGAGTCGGGCGCCATCGTGGGCGAGTTCGACGCAGGTGCCGCCGATCTCGCGCGTGCCGCGGTGAATGCGCACCCGCATCGTGACCCTGCCTGCCCCGCGCGGTCTTCCTCGCCGCGGGACAACCGTAGCCGTTCCCTGTGGCTATAGCCAGTGGTTTGATAGCCCTCGCTGGCCGCTGGTCCTGGTCTATGAAGGGACGAGCTTTGGTCGCGTGGAACCTGCGCCGCGTACGCGTGGCACAAGGGCTTAGCCAGGAGCGACTGGCTGCCGATGCGGGCGTGGACCGCGCGTATCTTGGCGGCTTGGAGCGGCAGGTCGAGAACCCGACGGTTGACCTGCTCGACAAGATCGCCGAGGCACTCTCTGTACCCTTGAGCGAGTTGTTCGTCACCCCCGCTGATGATGAGCCGCCCCCTAAACCGCTGCGGGGTGGGCGCAGAGGCTAACGTAGAGCGAGGAGATTTCTTTGCGCAGACAGGGGGGCTTGAAGGTGTTGCTACGCCGAGATGTCAGGATGTTCGTTACGCAGACTTTGTCGTGTGGAGCTGCGTAAGGTCGACCCCGATGGCGATCGACTCGATTGCCGCTTGTAGCTGGGATAACGACGAACGCTTGGTGTACCGCGCCGTCTCGCCCGGCGTGACGTGCCCGGTCACGTGGTCGATAACGGCAGTTGCTGTGCCGGCTTGGTGCATCAGCGTCGTCGCCGTGTGCCGGAACGAGTGGAAGTCGAGACCCTGCCGGTAGAGCTTCACGTCGCGTCGATAGCGGGTGAACCACTTGGTGAAGGCGTGGCCCAATCGACCATCGGCCCCTCCGGGTTCCAGGGTGGGAAAGATGCGGTCTTGCCGGCGGCGGCGCTGCGCTTCGACATGCGCGAGGAAGCCCAGACAGATCAGCTGCGAGTGGATCGGTACGCGCCGGACCGCCGTCGCGTTCTTGAGTTTCCGCGGGGGCCGGTCGTTGATGTCGATGAACCAGATGCCCTCGTCCTGCCGGATGTCCTCGGCATGCAGCTGGCAGATTTCTTCCTGGCGCATGCCAGTGAACACGGCGATCAGGGGCAGCCAGAATTTCTCGTCGCGTAGGATGAGTGTGCCCGGTGTGGTTCGCCGGCCTGGGGAGGCGCAGCCTGTCCAGATTGGCGTTGCGAAGAGGCGGGCGAGCTCGTCCCGCTCCCACATGGCGCGTTGCTCGCTCGCCTTACGGGTGTTGCTGAAGCGGAAGCCCAGGAAAATGTTCGCTGCCGCCTCGTCTCTCGCAACCGCGGCCGTCCAGAGCGCCGACAGGGCCGAGAAGTGCCGCTTCACGGTCCGCTGCGTGATCGGCTGTGTGCGCTGTTTGTCGGGCAGCGCCTCGTGCGCCGCCAGGATCTCGTCCACCGTGAGGTTTCGGTAGCGGGGGTGTTTGCCGTAGTCGTTCGGGAGCCGTTCCACGAGGCTGCGGAAGTGGCCGGCGTCCTTGCGGGTGTAGGCGGCAAGGGGACGGTCTCCGCAGATGTCGACGAACAGGCGGAAGGTCGCCCCCGCTTGGGACGCGGTCTGGTTGTCCCAGGTATTGGTGGCGGCCTGCGTGTTTCGGAATACGGCGGCGACTGCGGAAAAAAGCTCGAGGGCGTGCGGCGGCACCGCCTCCTTGTCGGCTGGGCGGGGTGCCGCAGTATTCTGCGTGGGCGGTGCTTTCGTAGCCTCGTCGAGTGCCGTCAGCTGCATCTTGAGCAGGCGGTCGCGGGGCTCGAAGTTGAACTCGCCCTCGTAACGTGCCTTGAGCGCTTCGGCGACGTCGATGCCCGCCCGCAGCATCGCCTGCCGTGCTTGCGCGACTGCACGCGGTTCGAGATCGGCTGCCGTGATGCCCTGCTTGCGGAGCATGGCGACCGTGACGAAGCCTGCCTCTTCCAGCCGGTTGCAGGCTAGAGCGTCGCGTGCCTGCGCCGCCATCGTCTCGTACTGGGCGACGCGCCGCTCCCGCATGTCGGCGGTGATCGCTGCGTGCGTCAGTCGTCCCTGTCCATCCCCGTCGAGGATCGTTCCGTAGAAGTCCTGTACGAGGCGGGCGAGTTGGTCGTCGGTCAGCATCGGCGTCGCGCACAGGGCCGTGAATAGGCTCTCCGAGGCGAGGTATACCCGACAGGCTCTCGCCTTGGCAGCACGAAGGTCGGTGGTCGCGAGGCTGCGCACCAGTTCCTTCAGGCGGAGCCTGGGTCTGAGCGTGTCCGGCACGCGGCGCCGAAAATGGAAGGTTCGTCCCCGGAGGACGACGTTAGCGATGGACCCCACTCCGCTCCCTCGCCGCCCGGGCGGGCGGCCTTGTGTAGCAGCGGAATGTAGCAACCGGCTCACTCCGCAGGGCGCCTGCGCGAGATCGTGAGCAATCTGAATGGGTTAGGTGAAAAGGTGGCTGGGGCGCCAGGATTCTCACCCAGCATGACCTCAGAGGAACGCATCAACTAAGTTATTGCAATTGCAGGCGCTTTAGCTTCTTGCGCACACGCAGTGGATACGATCCTGCGCTCATTGCCAAGAGCGCCTTCTTGCAATCCACAGGCAGCCGAAAGGCAGTGCGTTTTTGCTCACTCAGCTTGATTTGAGGCATGTCGAGGTTCAGCAATGCGCCGTTGGACTAAGCCGCTCTCGCGGCAGGGGCGTCGCGTGTCGGTTGCGGTGCGGATCATGGTGTAGGGGCACTCGCTCTGTCTGAGGATCGTGAGGTTTACTTCCCCCAGACGAGAGCCTCCCATGATCTCCAAAGCCCTTTATCCGTTGCGTCGGCGGATGATCGAAGACATGACCATCCGCCAGTTCGGCGGGAAGACCAAGAGCGACTATATCCGGCAGGCCCGCGAGTTCGCGGTCTTCCTCGGCTGCTCGCCGGACCGGGCCGAGCCGGAGGATCTGCGGCGCCCAGCTCCATCTCGCCTCGTGTGGGGCCAGCTATGCCCGTATGAACCTGACCGCGACGGCGCTGCGGTCCTTCTTCCACACGACGTTGGGCCGAACCAGTTTCGGCAACCGCATGGCCCGCACCCCCCCCGAGCGGCTGCCGGTCGTGCTCAGCCCCGAGGAGGTCGCGCTGCTCCTGGCCCACGCGCCGAGCCTGAAGTACCGCGCTGCGCTCTCACTCGGCTATGGCTGCGGCCTGCGCATCTCCGAGATCACGAACTGAAGGTCGCCGATATCGACAGCGCGCGGATGCTGATCCGGGTCGAATAGGGCAAGGACCGCTACGTCATGCTTGCGCCCGACCTCCTCGACCTGCTGCGTCAGTAGTGGCGGGTGGGCGACAACACCTGCCGCCCTCACACGAGCCTCGATGGGCTCACCACGAACGCGTTTACAGCCCGGTCCCGACCAAATCAGAGCCACATCGAACACTGATTATGGACGAGAGCGAACTGGGGGCAAAGTCTCGACCACCTTCGGTTGATAGCTGGCCACCGGAACGCGTACAGGATCCTTCCCCGGCACGTTGGCCACCGCCATCGCGTGGGGTAGGCAGGGGAAAGGGAGTCGGAATGCACAGCCTAGGTTCAGCGGAACTGCGTAGCCTATACGAAGGCGAGTTCGCAGCCTACAGGAACGAGGGCTGGGCCATGGACTGGCGCCGCAACTACTCGAACCAAGTCCATAAGGTACTCGATGCCGACCGAGCGGCGTGGCATGCGCCGGAGTTCCAGAGGATGCTCTGGGACGCATCGGACGTCTCTGGCATAGGACCGGGGCAGGCGGTCACCGTTGTCGGCGCCTACTCGGACATGCAGCTGGCGGACCTCCTGTTCGAGGCGCGCAGCTCGCTGGACGGACTTGGTGTCGAGGAGCGCGGCAAACGGCTCCAGAACCTGTTCGATGAGGTGCTGGCCTGGGTCTACCCTCGCTATGCCAAGCGTAGGCCTAAGGCTCGGTTGGTGCGGCTGCTCGCCGCCATGTTCCCTTACGACATGACCTGCTTGATGGATGCGGGACGCGTGTTCGGGGTCCAGCGCGCACTCGGGGCCCTGCGCCTGCCGGGTAGTTACGTCGCCCAACATGCAGGCCTGCGGGAGCGGGTGCGCGAGGCAGTTGGCACGGCCGAGACGATTGAGGAGGCGGTGGACCAGGCGATTTTCTGTTGGTTCCTCTGGCAGACCAAGGTGGAGCGTGCGGACGACGGTGCCGTGGCGCTGCAGTCGCCGCAGCGGGAGGCCAACGACCTCCCGGCCTTCTCCCTCCTCCCGGCCAACGCGCAACGCCGAGCGTTGGCGGCGGTCAAGGACAATGTCAGCCTGCTCGTCGCCATGGTGCGAGAGGCCGAGCAGGGCATCGCACGGGAGGATCTGATCGATGTTATCCTTGCCGAGGCGTCCCAACTAAACGCGAGCTCCGCGCCCAACATGATCTCCCAGGCCATGGGCGGCCTAGGGCTGATCCGGCTTGAGGGTGGCAGCTACCGTCCGACCGAGCGCGGACAGGAGCTCCTCATCGCGAGCGACCCGGCTCAGGTGCTGCAAGCTCCCCTTGTGGGACGTGTCTTTGGGATGGGACACCTGCTGCTCATGGTCGGCCGCGAACCGGGCACGCTGCGGCAGAGCGAGGCCGCCAAGCGCCTTCAGGATCTCGTCCCGACGTGGAAGACCACGCTCCCCGGCTCGCATATCATATCCTGGGCGAGATTGGTCGGCCTCGTCCAGCTCGACGGCTCTGCGGGCGGCGGCCGGCTTGTCCTGACGGACGACGGTGAGGATTACGCCGCGGCGCTACCGGTGGATTTCGAGCGGCTGTGGCAGCTCGCGCCCGAGCAGGACGTCAAGGTCGAAGGGGTCCCTGACGAGGACGCGGCACCTGCGCAGGAACGGCGGGTGACGCCCGCGCCGCCCTACGACGCGCAGTCCATCGTCGACGAGGGCTGCTTCCTACCAAAGGACCGCATCGAGGCCGCCGTCGAACTTCTGCGACGCAAGAAGAACCTCATCCTCCAGGGACCGCCTGGCACGGGCAAGACCTGGCTCGCGAAGCGGCTAGGTTACGCGCTGATCGGCGCCAAGGACACCGAGCGGCTGGTCGCGCTGCAATTCCAGCCCTCGCTCTCGTACGAGGACTTCGTCCGCGGATGGCGGCCGGACGGACGGGGCGGTCTGAGGCTGGCCGATGGCGCTTTCCTGGAGGCGGTGCAGGCGGCGACGGTCGAACCGGGACGGCCTTTCGTTCTCGTGATCGAGGAGGTCAATCGCGGCAACCCCGCACAGATCCTCGGGGAGCTGTTGACCCTGGTCGAGGCAACGAAGCGCGGTCCCGAGGAGGCGCTGCGCCTCGCCTACCCAAGGTCGATCGACGAACGCGTGTACGTCCCCGAGAACCTGTACATAGTCGGCACGATGAACCTCGCCGACCGCTCGTTGGCCTTGGTCGACCTCGCGCTCCGCCGACGCTTCGCCTTCCTCACGCTCATGCCGGAACTGGGCAGCCGGTGGCGGGCATGGTGCATCGCCCGCGGTGTCCCATCGGCATTGGTTGCCGAGATCGGGGCGCGCATGGACGTGCTCAACGCCGCGATCGCAGAGGACCGCGCGCTCGGCCCCCAGTTCCAAGTCGGCCACAGCTTCGTAACGCCGTTGGGCGACGATGCCCTGTCGGAGGACGGCTGGCGACGGTGGTACGACGAGACCATCGAGACTGAGGTCGCGCCGCTGCTCGCGGAGTATTGGTTCGACGACGCGACGAAGGCGCGCCAGCAGACGGCCGCGCTCCGCCTGCAGGGTTGAGGGGTGACCGTCGCCTCGACCGTCGACGGGGACGCGACGTGGCACAACCACGGCGGAATACCCATCCGCAATCTCTGGATGCTGCTGGTCTACGCCGCGGATCTGGCCGGCTTCTTGGATCGGGCTGACGCGGACGTCGACGAAGAGACCGAGCTACCCGAACTTCTGGCGATTCTGCTCGCGACCGTGGTCGAGCGGCGCCTACGACGCAGCCTCTCGCGCGGCTACCGGATGACCAGTGCCGCGCCGCCAAGGGTGCGCGGCCGAATCGACTGGCTGGCGACGGAGAGCGGCTCGCTTCTTCGGCGCGGACTGGTCGCCTGCCGCTTCGAGGAACTGACCAACGACACGCCGCGCAACAGGCTGGTGCGGGCCGCGCTCGAACGCATGGCCACCGTAGTCCCGAAGCCTGAGCTGTCCCGGCGCTGCGGAGCCCTCGCGCGCACCTTAGCCACGCATGGCGTCGGAGGTAAGCGCCCGACCCGCTCAGAGGCCTCCAAGGATCAGGTCGCACGGCATGAGACCGAAGATCGCCTAATGGTGGCAGTCGCGACGATGGCGCTCGACTTCTTGGTACCCGCGGAGGCGGCGGGCGACGTCCACCTCACGCGCCTGGATCGCGACGAGCGGTTGCTCCGAAGGATCTTCGAGAAGGCCGTCGCGGGCTTCTATCGGCATGAGCTCGCAGGCTCGCGGCGCGTGCGGGTGCAACTCGGGCTCAGCTGGGACACCGCCGCCCCAACGCCCGGATTGACCGCGCTCTTACCGGGCATGCAGGCCGATGTAGTTCTAGAGGACGGGAAGCGCCGAACCGTCATCGACACCAAGTTCACCGGCATCCTCACGGCCCGTCCCTATGGGGGTGAGTCGTTCAAGAGCCCGCACCTTTACCAGATGTACGCCTATCTGCGGTCCCAGGCAGGAAAGGGTGACGCCCAGGCGGACACCGCGGAGGGGGTGCTGCTCCATCCGTCCCTGGATCGCGACGTCGACGAGAGCGTGACCATACAAGGGCATCGCATCAGGTTCACGACGGTGGACTTGGCACGCTCTGGGGCGGATGTGCGCGCCAGACTTCTTGAGATCGCAGGCGCATGACTTCGGAACGATTTGGCGTGCCGCTTACGAGATGCCTACAGGCTTGTGGAAAATGAGCATAGGGACCGGCCATCGGACCACCGGTGCCGTGCTCATCCCGTTTTTTCTCCAAGCTCACTTCACCTAGGTCCCCCAAGGAAGTTCTGCCATACCTCGGCAGCCTCCAAAACCACGTCAAAAAGCGTAGGGACGTCCGTCTGCGCAGGCATCTGGCCCATGTCGTGGAAGAACTGGTCCACAAGATGATGTAGGCGTCCAGCCCGTCGTGCTGTTGCCAGTTCCTGTTGACCGGCGACCATCAGTGGCAACGCCGACATCAGCGCGAGCAGGTGGGCCTTGCGCATGGCAACCGCGGCCATGAGCAGCGTTCGTGCATCCTCGCGCTCGAAATCTGGAAGTCCGCGCGGTCCTGAGTAGCCGCGGCTCCAAGACCGCCACCAAGCCTCGTCTCGTGGGAAGCCTCCCGTGGCGAAGTGACGGATCGGATTCCTCAGGATCTTCCGGCGCGATGGCGTGGCCTCTGCGTGCGGAAGGCGGAAGTGGATGGCGCCCGCCGCCTTGCCACGCAGGAACAGCCTTGAGGTCTCCGCATGGATCTCGCGGCCGTCCGAGCGATACTCGCGTCTGTGACCGCCCCAGTCCCGGTAGCTCGCGAGTGAGTAGCCGCACACCTTGTCGTCCACCATGACGTCGAGGGTATCGTCGACCAGGAACGGTCGCATCTCCTCGTCGATCGCGTCAGCCAGGCGCTGATAGCCGGGATGCCCTTCCAGAAACCGGTGCGGGGGATGGGTGAGCCCTTCGAACAACGCGGGCCGACGATCTTCTGCGGCGCTGCGGAAGGCGCGGACATATCCCTCATGGTAAATCGTGTCGGCGTCGCCTTGAACGATCAGCAACTCGGAGGACGGAACCCCTCGCGCCCGCGCGGCGCACGCGGCGGCCTCGACGCCGGCCGCCCGGGGCGGCACGTACCCTCGCTCGGCCTCGTCGATGACAACGACCGCATCCCTGCGCGATGTCCGCCCAATCCCGGTCAGCGCGTCACGCGTACCGTCCGTCGATCCGTTGTCGACCAGTACGAGCAAGGCTCCATCTGGCGTTGCCTCGTCTCCGAGGCCGAAGCCGAGCGAACGTGCTGCGTTCGGGATAGTGTCGCGCTCGTTCAGGCACGGGATGACGATCGCCGCCAGCATGGCATGCCCTCGCGCTCGTGTCGGCGCCTCGCCATAAGGAGCCGTCTGTTATGTCGCCGCGGCGCACCGACGCCACACCATGACCTTCTGCCGTTCCTCGGCCGGTGTTTCGTCGACAAAGCCAGCCGCGGCGGCGGCGCGGGCCGAGGCCGTGTTCGACTTCTGCATATGCGCGTAGATCACGTCGTACCGGCTCGCGGCACAAGCGAGGCCATACCCGATGGTCCCGATGCCGCGTCCCTGGCTCGCCCGATTGAGGTAGATCTGGATGGAGGCATGCGGTCCGATCGGGGGCTGATCGATCAGGTTGATGAAGACCTGACCGGCGCGCTGGCCGTCGAGCTCGATGCGCCAAGCCTCCCCATCTCGACCACCACCCCGGCCCTTGGTGCCCTTTGTCGCGACCAACCGCACGGCATCCGCCGATACGGTCTCACGCTGCGCCGACGGTTTGGCTGGTCTCGACGTCGCGACCGGCCGCCGTTTCCGCCGCTGCGCGCTCGGCTCACGACGCTCATCCCCTGCGTTCGGCATCGAGGCCCAGCCCCTGCGTCAACCGTTCGTCCGCCCGGCCCCAGTGTTCCGCCGGAAAGAAGCCGGGGGAGAAGGCGATTACGACATCCTCGATCCGCCCGGCCAAGCCCTTTGCGTCGAGGGCGCCGACAACTTCGTCGATCTTGTGGTCGATCATTTCGGGCGGGGGATCGAGCCGCAGTTCCCGATCGCCCCAGTCGCTGTCACCGTCGTAGCGGTTGCAGAAGTAGTCCATATCGACGTGTAAGAGGATCGGGCCGCCGTCGATGTCGGCCAGCCAATCATCGACCGAGGGCGTCGTCCTCCATCTCCCAGGTCCGGTTCCTGGTTCGGCAGGCACCAGCTCGATCCCCGGGCGCAGCGTGCCAGGGGCAAGCAACGTGTCGGGCACGTCCGTCGGCCGGAACAGGTAATCCTCGGTCCGCTTCCCTTTCGGCGGCTGGCAGAGGTGCCGCACCTCTGCCTGCGGCACATCCAGCAGGAAGGGCGTCATGAAGCTTCCCATGCCGATCGCGCCGCTCTCGATCGCGGCAGCCACCGACGAAGGCTCATGCAGGTCGCATGTCCGCTCTGAGATAAGGTCCAGCCATGGCGTCCCCTTGCCGCCCAATCGAGGACTGCCCAAGTCGCGATGGTCATCGACATGGAGGATCGTGACGAGGCCGGCGGTTCGATCCGGCCGCCGCGCGAGCCATTCCGACCAACTGGCGAGGGTCCAGCTGTCGTAGAGGGTGCGAAGGAGCCTTGAAGTGCGGCGACGGGCGGTGGCCATGTCTTCGCGCCGGACGTCGCCCCACCATCGGAGGCCGGCGTCGAGGCCGGGATCGACGTGGCGGTCGGGGTCGCCAGGCCACGATAATGCCAACGCCCAACCCTCCGGCGTCCGTACAGCGGAGGCGTCCTTGTCGCAAAAGTAGTTGCGCAGTGCCGCATGGCGCTGGATCGGATCGGCCGGCAGGCGCTCCGTCGCGACCATCATGGCGATCAGGCCGCGACAGGCCGCTGATGACGCGCCCGGTCCAATATCCCGATCAGTACGTCGCCGAGCGGTGTCATGCTGCAGGTGCGCAGCGTCGCGAAACCGAGTTCGAGGTTACGGTCGGTGTCCCGCAACTGGTTTGCCGCGCGGTCGCGCATGTGGCGCGGGCCGATCTCAAAGACATGCGTCCAGAAGCGCTTCAGTTCGACGAACACGAAGACGGCGTGCAACAGGCCAGAGGGTGGTCGCAGATCGGCGCGCCATGGCGACACGACGCGTGGGGCCGTCGGACTCACGGTCGGACCGAACCGTTCGAGCAGATAAAGTTTCTGGTGGCGGTGCTCGTGGATGAGCGAGTCGGCCAAGTCGTACGGATCGATAAGCCGATCTCCCTGGGACACGGAGACGAAGAGGGCTCCCGGGACCGAATCATCGCTGTACGAGACGATCTTGGCAGGATCCGCGGAGGGGTCTCTCACGAACTGGACTGCCCGGCACGCAGCCGCCATCTCGTCGGCGAGCGCAGGGCGCCAGCTTCGCACGATCCCAAGTGCCTGCGCGACCAGCGGCACGGCATCCACGGCCACTGCGGTCGGCTCGAACACGATTTGGTCCCCAAAGGGAGCCCGCAGCCAGCGGTCTTCGACGCCCACGGCCATCGTCGGCTTGCCACCTCCTAGCCGGTCCGCGAGTTCGATGAGGTACTCACCGTCCGCACGCAGTGGCTTGCCGTCCACATCGTGCACCAGACCGCCAGCGGCTTCGGTCAACACCGCTCTCGTCCAAGCCACGACGCCCGGCTGACCCGCGAGGTCCGCGAGCGCGTCTTCGGAGCCGTCTGCAAGCTGGGTCGCGGCGACCGCAACGTCACGTCCTAACCCCGACGCGTGGTGAAGCGCCGACCTGAAGCGCGCGAGGTAGGCGCCGCGGGCGTCATGGGTCAGCAACCTGATGGCGGGACCCGAGGTCTCGGCCAGCTCGAAGCGTTCGAGGTCGAAATCGGGCGGGAGCCGCGAGCCCAGATCCTCCGGCTCAGCCGCGAGGCCTTCGGCGAGGCGCGCTTCGACGTGGCGGATCAGCGAAAACAGCTCGCCGCAGTAGACTGAGGGATTCCTGAAGCCGCCCTCATTGTAGCGATGGGGGACGGATCCCCCTCCGCACACGTCGACGACCGTGCAACCCAGACACTTTTCGCTAAGGCCATCCTTCCGCAGGAGCGCCCTGTGCGCCTCGATGCCGGGAGATGCGGCGACGGCGGAAACGGCCGCATCCCGGACCGAACCGGACAGGGCGGTCGCCCCGTCGCGCACGATCTTGAGGACGTCGAGGTCGTGGTAGCTGCCGTCTGTCTCGATCGATAACAGGTTGACGTCACCGAAACCGAACGCATCGGTGGCCGACGGCAGGCCGGCGGCTACGTCGAGCATCGACTCGAACGTCCTGACCGGCAGGTGAGGATAGACATCGAACCAGAGGTCGAAGGCGCGAACCAGCCAGTCCCTGTAGCGCGACGGTTGCGCTTCGCGACCGGGCGGTGGACGTAGATGATGCGCGTCGGGTAGCAGGAAATCCAGCTTCGGCGGCCGGAGTTCATCGAAGAAGGCGAACAGGTCGTCGGGCGGGATGGCCGGATCCACGACTGCAATGACCCCTGCGAAAATGCTCTTCCGCTTTTCCAGCAGACGGTACGCCGCCATCACGCGGTCGAAACTCGACCGACCCTTCCGGCTCGTCCGATGGAGATCGTTAGCCTCCCGGGGCCCGTCGAGGCTGAGCGAGACCGAGATATCCGCAGCCTCGATCACATCGAGCGCGGCCTCGGTCAGCAGAAGGCCGTTCGTTTGCATCGCGATGTCAAGCCGGACTTCAGGACCGACCGCCCCGCGCAACTCGTCCGCGAAGGCTGCGATGGTGTCCGCACCGGCAAGCAAGGGCTCGCCACCGTGAAAAACCACCACGGCGCGCTTAAGCCCGACCTCGGTCGCGTATTCGGCGATCCGGCTCGCGAAGGCACTCCGCACCTCAAGCGACATCTTACTGGGCATCGACCGCCAGCCCTGATCTGCGTGGTGATAGACGTAGCAGTAGTCGCAATCGAGGTTGCACCGCGAGGCGATCTTGACCAGGAACGAGGTGATCCGAGCCGACGCCAAGGGTGCCCTCAGGAACGGTTGTGCCGGTGGTGCATGCGATCGTAGCTCGTGATGACCTCGCTCGCCTCGGCACTGGCCAAAACCCGGCTGCGCAGCCGCTGGATAGCCGGGTTGACGGACTGGCTTCTCATCACCGCGGTCTTCACTACCTCGCCGCTGGATTGCTGAGCAGCCGCAACTTCAGTCGCCATGACGCCTGTCCTGTTTGTGATTTGCTCAAGCCAACCTAGAATAGGACTAAAGGCGCGGCAACCGGAGTGTGCGAAAAAAATCATAAAAATGCTCAGGAGGTTACAAAGCACAAGAATGGCAGTATTAGATTAACAGTCCTGACGGTTCGATATGAAATATTTCACCATAATTCCATATAATTGATAGTAAATTCAACCAATTATTGATCGCTACGATGTAAATTAGATGTTTTTAGCAACGTATCCGCGTCGATGCGCGATAGTTCCAACACAGATATATAAAATCCACACACAAATGCGGAGCGCAACCCAATGCGGGGCCTCTGTTTTGCGCGCATCGGAATAGAATTGATCTTCAAAAGCTGATTGCTTGCCATTTACTACCTATCATGTGGCAAGAGCACTTGAGCACTGGGTTTGTGACCTAAGATCGCTGCGCGCCCTCGACACCGTATTTACGTGCTCGGAGATCGAACGCCTCCAAGCCTCCTTCCATGATCCGCGTGACGGCTCGCCGTACGTCGGGCGTCTCGATTGCTCCGTCGACCTCAACGCGGACGTGGACAGTTCCCTCTGGCTGCCGGTCCTCCGCAATCGTCGATACCATCGTGACGACCTTGTCCGCATCGCCATTCACGACGAGGTTAGCGTTGTGTGTCGCGAAGATGATCTGTCGAGCAGACTTCGACGTTCGGATACCCTCGACGATCCGCATGATGACGCGATTGTCGAGGTCGTCCTCCGGCTGATCGATGATGAGGGTTCCTGCCTCCTGACGGAGCAGGAGTTCAAGCAACGCGGATGCCTGCTGACCAGGCGAGGCCCGCGAAAACGCAATTTTCTGACGCCCGCTAACGTAGGTCAGGGCAATGGAATCTCTTGGTACCGCGGAGAGCATCACCTCGACAGTCTGGTCAGTCAGCCGGGTATACAGGCGTCCGGCTTGGTTATCTGTGATGCCGGCGCCTCCGAATACCAAGTCTTTCAGTGTCGCGATTGCGTCGGGTCCGGGCTCCTGCGGGCTGCCGGCCATGATCTTGGCGCGGTACACCCCGAGGACGGCGTCGCATAGGTTCGACCATCCCCTGCTGTCTTCCCGGCACGTATCCGCGACCCAATCCAAGCATGCGCGATCCGATTGCCGGATCATCGACCCTTCCATCCATGTGCAGAGCGACTGCACGCACTCGACAGGCTTCCGATCCCGGGAAACCCGGGCAAGGAGCGTACCGCCGGATTTAATGGCCACCTCGTCCGATGCCCTAGCGAGCAGGCTGCGGCGGCCCTCGATCAGAGCCTGTAACCGTTCCCGCGCGTCCAGCAGGCCGGCTGGCGCAGCACGCGTAAGGTTGAATCGATCTACACACTTGGAAACCTGCGACTCGGCTTCCGCCGCTTGTTTGGCAAGAGCCTCAGCCTCCTTGATCAGAGCACCATGTGCCGCTTGCCGCTCCTTCGCGGCCGCATAATCGACTTCAAAAGCCTCTCGCAGCGCGTTGAAGGCGTCCCTTTCGCCTGCGTGGATGTCCGTAAGGTTCCTGAGCTCCTGCAGGATCCCATGGAGACGCGCCACCACATCGGCGCGAACAGTGCCAACACGGGCGTCTAGCGCCGCGATTGGCGGGAAGGCCAGTGCCTCTGCATGGCGGTTTCGATCGACGATCAGAATGGATTCCAGGCTGAGCCTGATACGCTCGTCATCATCGACGATGCGTTTCTCAACGTCGTCCAAATAGTTTTGGGCACGAGCGTACCGTGGCGCCTCACGGATGATATCGAAGTCGGCCTCGCGGACGCCGCCCTGCTCCATGCGGTTCCGGACGGCATCGAGCCGTCGGCGGATGTCCGCGGAATGCCCGCGAGCTCTCTGGAGCTCCAACTCGGCCTGCCAGTGAGCGGCCACGTCCTGCAGCGCAGAAGTCACGTCGCGCTTAACCGCAGTGATCTCCGCATCGAGCCGTCGGCGTTCCTCAATGACTTCGGCGGCCGCTATGCCAGTTATGTGCTCGGCGGCCGCGACCGGGTCGACCATCGTCGTCGAGAGCTCCTTCTGGTGAAACGCGCGGGCTGGAAAGCGACGCTGCGCGTCGGCCACCGTGATGATCTCATCACCGGCCAACGTACCGACAGCGATCGTTGCCGGTGCGTCGCCGGTTCGGAGCCAGCGCTCGCGCAACCCTCCCCGGTCCAATTCGATCGCAACCCAACCGCCAAGAAGCGTCTCCTCGATAAGCGTCCGTTCCCGGGCACGGGCCTTCCGGCCGGGCGCTTCCTCCTGTCCAATGTCGAGCTCGGACTTACCGAGGCCGAAGCGGAGGAATTCCAATACCGCACTTTTCCCTGATCCCCGGCCGCCTATCAGCGCCGTGAAGCCTTCGTTGACGAGAATGACAAGCGTATCCGGACCGGTGATGCTGGAGCGGATCTCTATCTTGACGACGCGGTTGGCCGGCAACTGCGGCGGGACGTGCGTGATGCGAGCCCCGTCTGCTAAGAAGGCCTGACGCAGGGCCTCCACGGTAGGCTCGCCGAGGCGCGCCCAGCAATCGTGTACGCCCAAGCGCTCCCAGGAGGCGTTCCTATTATCGCCGGTTGCCAGGATGGCTCTGCGCCGCCGCCCCCACTCCTCGGTTCGCCCCTGCACCTTGTCGAGCGTCCCGGCATCGAGGTCGCCGTGAGGGCATTCGATGTACACGCCGTCGCACGGCAGCTCGGCAAACCGCGGCGCGAAACCTTCAGCGTTCAGGGATTTGTGTGCGCCTTCCTTGGAGAAATGTGGCACGAGCATTATGCGCGTTGAGAGTGATCCGTCCGCGGCGACGATGCTGAAGAGGGCCTCGACGGTAAGGCCGCAATGCCTGATTTGGTCGGTGTGGGGGGCGTCGAGCGCCGTCTCGGCCACCGCATCCAGCCGCGACAGCAGCCTACGCCAATCCGCCGGCTCGGTACCGGGCTCGAAGATCGCCAAGCACTGAACGTTGTCACTGCACGTGATTTCGATGCCTGGGAAGACGGTGAGCTTGGCAGCGGGCCCGAGCCGCCCTGCAGCTGCGATGACGTAGGGAAGGAAGGCGATGTCGTGGTGGTCCGTGACTGCCACAGCACCGAGACCTCGACGGACCGCCTCCGAGACGAAGGTGTCCGCCCAGGCGTGTCGTTCGGCTTCGAGCTCGGGCGTGCCGCCGGCCAACCCCGGCGAACCGATCCATCCACGGTCGCGGGGCGTATGACACTGGAAGTCGAGCTTAACCCAGACCGCGCCGGGATGGTAACCGATGGGGGCTGGCATTGAGCGAACGACGAACCTTAACCAGGTGTCCGCGAATAACGGACGCCTGCGGGGAGCACAATCTCAGATCGCCATTCCATGGCGCTCAGGTCGCCGCAGCAGGCTCCTCAAATGTATACCGTGCAGTTGAAAGACCGCTTCACTTTGGCTGCGGTTGCCGCTTGGCGAGACCGCCTCGCTGCGCTTCTCGCCTGGCGCTCACATCAGGACTCCCCGCAGAGTGCTTTAGCCTCCCGCTTGTGCGTGACGCCATCGTATCCGGGGCAGCCGGTGAACGCGCCGTCGCGGATCTCACGCACCACGAACAGCAGCAGCAAGGCAGCCAGCAGCATCAACACGGCCCAGGCAGCGAGGTCCGACAGGCGCTCACCCGGCAGGAGCAAATCGGCTGTGCGACGCAGCCGCTGCGAGAACCGGCGAGAGTGCGAGGATGAGCGACGGCTCTCGGACATGACCTGGGATCTGCAGTTTCAGGGGTACGACAGGGATCAGCCGAGCCAGGCACCGACCATCAGGACGAACAGGTAAGTGACCAGGACGAGGGCGACGCAGACGGCGAAGCTTTCAGGGGTCGGCTCTCGCCTCATCGCGGCGCCAGCCGCTCCAACGGAGGCTCATCGACACCGACCTCAGCTGCGGCCCCGGAGCGGTCATCCCACGAGAGCGTCGTGCGATGTCGGTGGCCCGCGATGGACATCACCATCCGTCTCGCGGTGATATCCAACGCGAGGAAGCAGCTTCGCACGGGAGAAGACTGCACTGGCAGGTGCGTTGGATATCTTCTCGCGTCGAATACCGCACGCCCGTCAACGTCTTAGCGCTGCGTTGGATATCACGCGCGGCTCGGCGAGCGCGGCTGGCGCAGCGATCAGAGACAGTCTCAGAAAGTATCGAATCGCGTGTGATGGCACACATGGATCTTTACGAAGCCTCTGACCGGCGCTACACAAGCATCAATGCGCCGAACAGAATTGCCAATTCTGTCTTACTTTGATCCATAACGCGTTTTTTGCTTGCACGAGCCTGACGGGCTGCTGTACAAGCGCGGCTGTTGCATCCCGCCACAGAGCGCATCAGGCGCCTCCGAGGGCGGCGCCGAACAAAATTGGCAATTCTGATCACCCAGGCACCGGCTCCGCCGCGTGCGAGGACGCGCCACCATGACCCGCAGCCCTGTCCCGGCCGGCCATGCCCGGCGGTCCGCCGAACGCTCGCCCGCGCCCTCCGGCATGTCGCTCCACACCCTCCAGGGCCGGCGCAAGTACCTCACCCCCGACGAGCGCACCCGCTTCATCGCGGCGGCCTCCCGTCAGCCGCCCGAGATCCTCACCCTCTGCCTGGTCCTGGCCTGGACCGGCTGCCGCATCTCCGAGGCGCTGGCCCTGCCCCATGCCGACCTCGACCGGGCCGGGGGCCTCGTCAGCCTGCACTGCCTCAAGAAGCGTCGCGCCGGTATCGTGCGCGACGTGCCGGTGCCCGAGGGCGTGATGGCCATCCTCGATCTCGTGCACGACCTCGATCCGTCCGAGCGGCGGCTCTGGCCGATCGGGCGCAGCACCGCCTGGCAGCGGGTCAAGGCGGTGATGCGCGAGGCGGGGGTCGGCGCCTCGGCGGCCTCGCCCAAGGGCCTGCGCCACGGCTTCGGCGTGCACGCGCTGCGCTCAGGAGTGCCGCTCACCCTGCTGCAGCGCTGGCTCGGCCATGCCAGCCTCTCGACGACCGCCATCTACGCAGACGTGCTGGGCGCCGAGGAACGCGAGATTGCCGCCCGCATGTGGTAGTCGGCTCGGGCGATCGCGCTCCGGCGCGCTCCCCACGGATTACCCAATCGCCGCCTTCGCCGTCCTGCGCGTCGTGCCCGTCGCACCCCTCGCGGGCGGCACGGCGGTGATTCTCAAGCACCGCTTCGCCCACATCCCCCAGGACGCCCGCAGCGGCCGGGCCTGGATCGCCGCTCTCGCCCCCACCCTTCGCGGCCCGCCTCGCCCCGGACGCGGCCGTGCCCGTCGAGGCCTACCAGCGCTACATCGTCTCGGCGTCGTCCTGCTCGCGGCCGGAAGCGGCCCGGCCCAGCTGCTTGAGCGCAGCCCGGAACAAGCCCGGGCGCGGGCGCTCGACCATCTCGTGCTCTGGACGCCGCTCCACGGTCGCGCCCGCATTCTCGCCTGAGGCGAGACCGCGAGCCTCGGCCCGGGCGAGATCCTGCTCCTCGACCTCTCCCGTCCCGTGCGGATCGAGATGGACGCCCCGGCCGCGCGGATGCTCGTAGTCCCGCACCGGCTCCTCGACGCCGCAGACGACCCGCCCGAGCGGCACGGCCGCATCCTCGGGCAACCTCGTGAACGCGGAGTTGAACGCGGAGGCCGCGATCTCGCAGGCGCTGTCGACGCGCCAGTCGCTAGCGATCTCGGCGCTGTCGCTGGCCAACCAGGCCAACCAAGGCATCCTCCAGCTCCTGCGCTGATCCCGAGCGTGGCCCCCGGCGCGGCGGATGACCCGCGCCGGGCGTCTGCCGGCGAACCGCGCTGCCGGCCTGCTGGTCTCTGCTCAACATCCTGCCGTACTCATCGGTCCTTCAGGCGCCGCCGGCCAGAAGCGCTGTGAGTTCGAGCCAGACCGAAAGTCGATGGGGATCCAGGGTCGCGACGAACTCAGCCTGCTCTTCCTGGAACATCGCCCGGACCTGCTCGCGCGTCGCGGCCTGCCACGAGCCGCCGGGCGCGAGCGCCACGACCCAACGATACCACCCGAGCAGATTGCACCAGACGGCTCGGCGGGCCTGCTCCCGCTCGATCGCCTGCGAGAGCGCTGCCCGGCAGGCGGCCCCGTCCTCGGACCAGAACCACTCGAACAGATGCGCCGCGAAGATGGGCGCCGCCCGGACGAGATCGTCATGCTCTGCGGGTAGCAGCACCAGGAGTTCGATCAGATCCTCGCGGTCGATATCCCTCAGTGGACCGATCCGCTTCTCGAACAAGGGAAAGCGCTCACGCACGCTCTGCGGGGGCGAACTGACGTCGCGCCAATCCGGCGCACACGCCTCGATCGTCGGCAGCATGGCTGCGAGCTCCGGATCGACATCGTACTCGATGGGATCGCCATCCGGCCCCGGGCCGGGGTCACGATCGGCAGGCCGCTGCGCCATGGACACGCCGTCGCCATGCACATCCTCGGCTCCCGCTCCGTTGTTCGTCCGGGAAGCCGGCGCCGGCTCTCCGCTTCCCGGATCGGCCTCGTGATCGGGAAGCGTCGGCGTCTCCCCGCTTCCCGGATCGGATGAGGGTGCGACCGTCGTCCCGAGGGGCGACACCGCCTGCGCGTTTGAGTCCGGGGCAGGCGCGGCCGCGTCGGGCTTGCCCGACCGTTCCGCCGCCGCGGCATACAAATCCGCCATCGTCAGCTCGAGCAGGCAGGCCGCGCGCCGTTGGCCGAGCTCGTGCATCCTGCGGGCGAAGGCCTGCGTCGCGGCCTCCTGCTCGGCCTCGATCACGGTGAGCTGCCGCATCAGGCGGTTACAGCGGGCCCGCAGTTTCTCCTCGCCCCAAACGTACGCTGCGCCGGGACGGGGCTGGTAGGGCTGCAGCCCGAAGCGGGCGCACAGGGCCGCGAACACCTCGCGGACGTCCGGGTTGGTGACTCTCCGCTTCACGACACCACGCACCTCGCATTCGGGCCGCGCCGGGGATCGGCGACGGGCTCACGCGTGAAGGCGACCAGGACGCGCGGCCAGCCGTCAAGCTTCCGCTGATCCCATCGGAGCGCCGGATCGGCTGCCCGGGCCGCCTCAACGGATGGCCTGGGCAGCCCTCAAAATCCCGGAAAAGAACCCCGGAAGACGGCCGCCCCGACGGGCGACGGCCGGGCTTTGCCGTTCGCTCGGGCGCGCGAACCAAAGCCCGGCCGGGCCCCCGGAATGACATCGATCCCAGGAAGGACGATCCCCAAAAAGACGTTCCGGTTCGGCTCGGAGGTGCGAGCCGAACCGGAACAGGGCTTAGCTCCCCTAATCCAGAGCAGCCCGGCGGCCGCTCCCGATTAGGCGGCACCTGCGCGCCGGCTTCGACTTCCCAAACAAGGGCGGGCTGACCGGGCCGTCAGCCGCCGGATCGCGGTGCTCCGATCGGCTCGGCACGAGGCTGCCCAAGCCCGTCTGACACGTCCGCCGGTTCGCGGCCGGGTCGGGTACCAGCGACCTGTCCGAGCACGCCCAACGACGGCTCGGGATGCCTCGTGCGGCAGAACATCGCACAGCGCTGAATGCAATCTAGGGTAAGACATATAGCATCAGATCAATCTCAGATGGTTAGCGATTCCTTACAGCCAACCATTCCTTTCTTAAATCCAAGACGTCAGATCGATCTACCGAATCGAGCCACTCCGACCGAATCGCTCAATGCTTTTGTGCGCTTGATCGAATCGGTAGAGCCTGCCTAAGCTTGGCCATCTACTCTTGCCGGTGCTTGCCGGCGGCCATCGAACATGCCCGATCCGATCACCACGCACCCCTTCGTGCGCGGCGTCCTCGCGTCGCTCTGCCACGACGCGGACGGCCCGCTCATGCCCGAACACGGCCTCGGCCGCGCTCGCCTGCCGGAGACGCTGCGGCACCTCTATCGTGCGCCGGGCGTGCGCTTCGCCGGCCGCGGCGGGCGCGAGCGCCCGCTCTCGCGCGACGGGGCGGTGACCTGCCACTTCTCCCAGACCTCGGTCTCGAAGACCTCGCCGATCCTGGCGAGGATCCGGGCCGCGAAGGCCGGCCGGTGCTACCAGGGATCACGCGCCGTCGCGCACGAGGCGTATATCGAGCGGCCGGGCGCCGCCGAGCGGCTCGGGCCGGCCCGAAGCCGACGCGCCACCGGCCGCGACGGTCGCGAGCAGCAGGCCTACCTCGAGCGCGACGGAGCGGTCGAGGCAGATCCGGACGCCGCCCTCGCGCTCGCCTCGTTCGGCACGATCGGCGACACGCCCGAGGAACGAGCGCGGTTCTGGACGCTCGTCGAGGAGAGCGAGCGCTCGGCCCGGGGCGACCGGATCAGGATCGCGCCTGGGCGTGACCCGGACTGGTGGGCACGGGCACTCTCCGCGATCGACGCGGCACCGGAGGCGGCCCGGGCCACGCTGCGGGCGGCGGGCCCGCAGCGTTCGGCTCCCCTGACGCTGACGCTTCCGACCGAGGACGCCTTCGCGCTGTGGCGCTGGGCCATCGGCCTCGGCGCGGACGCGCCGGTCGCGATCGCGCCGGGGCGCGGCGGGCGCATCCAGACCCGGATCATCGCCGAGCTGCCGCACGAGATCGACGCCCGTCAGCGGCTGGCCATCGTCGAGGCCTTCACGGGCAAGCTCGAGGCCAAGGGTTTTCCCTACTGGGCGGTGGTGCACGCGCCCGACGAACGCAACGACGCGCGCAACGTCCACGTCCACATCGTCTACTACGACCGCCCGGCGCGGCAGATGCCGCATCCGGACACGGGCGCACCGAGCTGGGACTTCGCGATCACCTGCGAGAGGCGGCGGGCGAACCGCACCCGGGTGCTGACGCGGCCCTACCGGCAGCCCAAGGATCGCGCCAGCCACGACCGCACTTGGATTGGAGAGCTGCGCGCGAACTGGGGCGCGTGCTGCAACGCGGTGCTGGCCGAGGCGGGGATCGCCAAGCGCTACGACCTGCGCGCCTACGCCACGATCGGCATCGGGCAGGCGCCGGGCGTGCACATCCCGGCGCGCCAGTACAACAAAGAGCGCAAAGGCGCCCTGACCGAGGCGGGGGCCGACCTCGCCCGACGGCAGTGGCAGGCCGAGGCGGACCGCATCCTCGAGGCGCGGGCCGCGGCGACCGGGACCCAGATCGACCTGTTCCTGCAGCGGGGCCGGCAGGCCGAGTTCGCCGTGCCGAGCCGAGGAGCGGGCCAGTCCAACGCTGCAGCCCGCGCCGGCATCGGCGACCCCGGCGAACCGGTGCGGGCACTGATCCGGCGCGGGCTGGCTCTCGTCGTGGAGATCGGCCGGCTCGAGCTCGCGCGGGATCTGGCCCGGCTCGTCTGCGCGCGGACCCTGTCCCGGCCTCGCCTGCTCCTGGCGGCGAGAACGGTGCTTAAGCACGCTCGGGGCGCGAAGGCCGATCCGGGCGGGATCACCGGGGAGGATCCCCCGGTGCCGGAGGGCGCGCCCTTCGGTCTGGCGCGCCGGAGCGCGCTCGCCGGGCTGTGCGAGCGGCTCGACCGGGGGGCGGGACAGCTCGCTGCGGCCTACGAGGCGCGGATCGCGGACGCGTCCGGTCGGCTCGACCGGATCCGCGCCGACCTCTCCCTTGCCGGGCGAACGCCACTCATGGATTCGGCGCGGGCGGGATCGGGCTCCGCGGAGGGCCCGGATCTGGCGATCACCACTGTTCCGATCGATCCGGTCCCGGAGGCTGAGTTCGCCGCACGGGTGCGGGCGAGCCTCGAGCCCGCCACAGCGGTGCTCTGGCATCGGTACGACGTGGGCGTGCTGCAGACGACGGAGGCTGTCACCAAGGCACCGTCGCCGGCGATCGCCTCGATCATGCCGACACCGAACCTGCGGCCCGCGACAAAACCACCGACAGAGCCGCCGGCTCCGGTCGCGCCGGTCATTACTCCCGCTTCGTCCTGGTCGGACGCCGTCGCGCGTGCGGCGGAGCGGCATGGCAAAGCTCAGGTCGATCCGATCCCAGCCCTGCGGCCTCTACAGCCCCAGTACGAACTCGCCCGACCGCCCTTCGCCAGCCTCGGCGGGGCTCGCCGCTCGAACGGTGCGCCGCTGACGCCGGCCGCTCCTCGCCCCAAAACCGATCGTGCGGGCGCAGAGGCCGCGGATCCGGGCGGAGGTCAGCCGCTCGCGTGGACGCCCGAGGCGCGTCGTGCCTCTTCGCTGACCGCCTCGGCCATGCCGGCACCCCTGCCTGCACCGGAGGCCGCGCGCGCGATCGTGGCAGAGAGCGGTGCGCCGAGCGCCGCCACAACGCCGGCAGCCCCGCCCGCGGCCGCGCCGATGTCCGACAAGACCGCGGTGCCGCCGGCGGTGCCCGTGCCGGCACGACCGGATTCCGAGGTCACGGACACCACGTCGGCTCCGGTCGCCGTCGCGGTCGAGACTGACGCCCCGTCCAAACCGGCCGAGCCGGCCCCGGCCCCGGCAGAGATCGTAGCTGGTCCGGCCACCGCAGACACGAAGCCCAGTCCGATCCAGTCCCCGCAGGTCGGGACGCCGGCAATCCGGATTGAGCCCGAGCTACAGCTCCCGGCGCTCCAGCTCGAGCGGGCGGCGCAGGTGCGAGCGGAGAGATCCTCCACCGCCGACGAGTCGATCACGGACCGGGTGGCGACCGGGCCGCAGCAGCGCAACGACGAGGACGATGCGCCATGGCCCGGGCCGCCGCAGGACGGAGCGCCGGACCCGGCGCCTCGGGTCGCCCCGCCGGCCCGCCCGCCGGCCGAGGCCCCGCCGCTGCGCGTGCCGCTCTCGGCCGTCCACGGCGCGGACGAGGCTGCCGCGACCGGCGAGCGTCGCGCGTCTCGGCGGCAGCACGCACCACAGCCAAAGCGAAACGGACGCGACCGCGGCGGTCGCGGGATCGGAGACTGAGATAGTGAACCCCCGTACCCGTCGGACCCGACATCGCCCGCCCGCCTCGCACCCGGCGAGCGGCCGGCCCCGCACGACGAGGCTGCAACGTCATGGCGCTGTGAGGCCAGGATGCCGTAGCGCTGCGATGCCGTGGCGCCACGACACCGGGACGCCAGGGCGCTGGCGCATCACGATGCCCTGGCGCTGCAGCGCCGTGACGCCGTGGCGTCGCGATGCCGAAGCGTCGGGGCGCCGTGATGCGGCAACTCTGGATCTGCCCGTGCGCGGGGGGCCGTCGTGATGGACGTCCTCGCGATCGCCACCCAGAAGGGCGGCTCCGGCAAGACCACGGTTGCCGTCAACCTCGCGGTCGCCGCCCATCAGGCCGGGCGGCGGGTCGCCGCCCTCGACCTCGACCCGCAGGGCTCGCTCGCCGCCTGGGCCACACGCCGTGCTGCGGACGATCCGGCCGTCGATCATCTCGGACTCGAGCGGGTCGGGCAATTGCCCGAGATCCTCGCCGCGCTCGCGCGACGCGGCTTCGACCTCGTCGTCCTCGACACCGCCGGGGCCCTGAGCCCCGCGGCCAACCAGGCGCTGCGCGCGGCCCATCTCGTCCTGGTCCCGGCCCGGCCGACCCTGCTCGATCTCCTCGCCACCGAGCCGACGCTGCGCGCGCTCGCCCAGATCGGCCTCGCCGCGCGCGTGGCGCTCGTTCTGAGCCAGTGCCCGCCGCAAGGGGGGGCGCGCACCGCCGGCTACGCCGAGCGCCTGCGCCGCTGGGGGCATCTCGCCGAGCCGCCGCTGACCCAGCGGGTCGACCATCAGGACGCGCTGCTCGGCGGGCAGGCCGTCACCGAGTTCGCGCCGGCCGGCAAGGCGGCGGCCGAGATCCGCGCGCTCTGGGCCTGGACCGCGCAGCGCCTGACGGAGATGCCGCGATGAGCGATCCGACCCGGCCCCCGCGGAAGCGGCTCGACCTGCTCGGCAGCCTGGACGATCTGGGGGGGGCACCGCCCGGCTCCGGCCCGTCGGCCATTCCGGTAGAGCGCCGTCCGGCGGAGCGGAGCGAGGTGTGCCCGGCCCCGGGCCGAGGCTCCGCGGCGACGCGGCGCACCTCGGTCTACCTGTCCGCGGCGATGCTGCGGCGGCTGAAGGAGCTCGCGCTCGCCCGCGACTGCAAGGTCAACGACCTGCTGGTCGAGGGCGCGGAGGCGGTCCTGCGCGAGAGCGGCCACCTGCCGTCCCCGGTCCACCGGGACACGAGCTGACCCCGCTCAGGCCTCGATCCCGAGCGCCCCGGCATCACGACGCCTCGATGCCGTGACGCTCCGGCATCGTGACGCTTCGGCATCACGGCATCTCGGCGCTCCAGCATCACGGCGCCTCTGCAGCCGCGAGCGCTCCGGCGTCTCACCCCGGAGGCCGGACGAAGACCGCCCCGCCTCCAGCCTCGATCCTCAGCGCCACGCCCCGCCGGCCGGCCCCATCCCCGGGTGCTGCGATGCCGGGACACCCACCATCCCGCAGCATGAGCACAAGGAACCCACGATCATGTCGAACAAGCGCCAGATCTACGATCCCAACATCGATCGGGATCACTCTCGACCCCCAGCGGCCATCGCATCGGTCCTCGATCACATGCGCGAGGGCGTCGCGAGCCAGCGCTTCCGCTTGGCCCTTGTGGGCGCGAAGCCTTCGAAGGCCGCCACGGCGACAGCGGACCGGCACGCCGTAACGGATGGCGGTGTCGGGCAGCCACCCCGCGACGTTGCAGCACCCACTGGCTCCGAGGCATCGCGCCGCCATGCGGCGCGGGACAGCTTGAACGCGCGGATGCGCCCGATCCTCTACGCACTCGCGCAGAACGCCGGTCTCGACCCGGCTGTCTGGAAGGCGCGCCTCGATGCTCCGATGCCGTTGACCGATCCCGAGATCGTGCGTGCCCTGCCCGAGGTGTTCGCCTCCGACGCCTTCCGCGATGCCCGCGCGGCCTGCCGCGACCTCACCCTGCTGCCGCCTGAGCAGCGGCCATTCGCCGAGGCACCGTTCGATCTCGGCTTCCGCGGGCGTCCACCGGCGCAGATCGTGGAGCATCATCCCTGCTGGGACCTCCCGTTGGTGCCGGGCGCCCGGGCGCTGGAGCGCTGGACCATCGCGGATGTCGCCGAGTGGATGAAGAACTGGCCGCCCAAGCCCTCGAGGCCGAAGACACCGCTCGATCTCTGGGACGCGCCCACCGCCGATCTCTGGCTGCGCCGGCACACGCTCGCCGAGGGCCAGGACGCGGACAGGAGGAATCTGGTCGTCGCCTTTCGGGCCGGACGAACGCGGAAGGGCCCACTCGAGGTGCTGGCCGGGCTCCGCGGCGACGCCCTGCTCGTCTTGACCGATTCGGTGCTGTGCGAGCGCCTGCGTCGCGAGGTGATGGCCGTGCTGCTGCAGGATCGCGCCGATCTGATCCATGTCGGCCTGGACATGGTGGCGTGCGGCTACTTGAGCCTGGCCGGCCTGCGGGCGGCACTCACCGTTCATGACGAGGCACGCGACAAGACCGTGTTGGAGACTTTCGCCTGGAACGCCGACTGGATGGGCGAGTGGATCGTCGAGCGGAGCTGGTGGCTGATCAGCCGGTACGATTGGCCCCAGCTCTGCCCGTCTCATGCCGGGCCAGGACCGAGTGAGGCGGTGACCGGAACGGAAGCTTGAGTCAGACGCCTGTCGATCCGAGCGATGAGATGAAGCGGGGGCTGCCGGATCGATGGGATCCGGCAACTGGGATTGGGGTACGACGCCGAGACGGATGGCGCTGCGTTACGCGTCGGCAGGGTGGGTGCGTTGGACAACACGTAAGGACCAATGCCGGTTGTGCGGCAAGGACTTGTCCCTGCGTTGGACAACACACGACGGGCTGGACAATGGCGTGCTCACTGGAGCCGGTGCCGCCGGGGACGCGGTACCGGCTTGGGTGGGGGATCGGTGACGATCGAGGACGGGAACAGGCGAGGACGAGAACAAGGGTGGGGAAGCAGGGCGAAGGCACCTTCGCTCGAAACCCCGGAATGACCTGACGACGGGATGACGGAGGGCGACGCTCGTACAGCGTCCGCTCGAGGTCGGCGAGGCTCCTTCGATCCCCTGACCCCGCATCACGAAAGTCTCCCACCATGACAGATCACGACGCGCCCTCCGGCGCGAACGAGCCCGGCTGCTCGCTTGCCCCGACCGGCCTGTGGGTCCGTGCCCAGGTCCGGCAATCGCGCCGGCACCGGGACGGGCTGCTCCTCGCGCTCGAGCCGCTCGATCCGCATCGCCCGGGTCGGCTCAGCGCCGTCCTCTCCGGCTCCTTCCTGCGCCAGATCGAGGCGGCCTCGGGCGTCCTGCTCGACCCGGACCACCTCGTGGGCGAGCACACCCTGCTGCTCACCCTGGTGGTCGATCCGCTGCTCGGCCTGACCGGGCAGGTGCTCGGGCTCGAGCGCGGCGCGTTCCTCCAGGCCTGGCGCGAACAGGACGCGACCGCGCAGGCCGCGCTCCAGGCGCACGGTCTCTGGGAGCGCCAGCGCAAGCTGCCGGCCCCGCACAAGCTCCGACGGGTCGTGCTGATCGAGCCCGACGACGGCACGCCGCACCCGCTCGGAGCGACGCTCTCCCGCTGGTACGAGCAAGGTCTGCTCGAGCTGATCCGCCTGCCCGTCGCTTACGAGGAGCCGGGCTCGGTCGTTGCGCTGCACGAGGCCTTCGGGGCGGTGTTCGACCAATGGGACTGGGGCACCCTCGACGCGGTCGTGGTCGAGCCAGGCCTCGGCTTCGCCCACCGCGTGCTCTCGGACGAGGGGTTGATGCGCCGCATCGCGGTGCTGCCGGTGCCAGTGCTGTTCCGCCGGGCCGGCGCGCCGACCCTTCTCGACGGCGTGGCCTTCCGCGCCTGCGGCACCGCCGAGGCGCTGCTCGCCGATCTCACCGGGATCCTGCGCGGCGAACTCCGCACCGGGGGCTACGCCCGCCTCACCGCGATCGCCCGCGCGCTCGGTCCAGATCCAGCCGCGCCAGTGCCTGCTTCAGTGTCCGACGCTCCCCCCGATCCGAGCCCCGCCCGTCAGGGCCCGCTGTTCGACTGACGCCGTCCCAATGTCGATCCGGCTGCCCGTTTCCGGGCGGCCGGACCCAATCCTCTCAGGCAGATCGTCTCACGCTGCTCCTCGACCCTCCGCACGCGAGCCCGTGCGCTAGCGACACCCTCACCCCAACACGGATCCCGACACCCCCATGCGCCATCACAGATTCCACCACGGGCCGGACGCACCGCCCCGACCGCCGCGCCCGGCCTCACTGCCGGACGGCGCCCGCCGAAGCTTGCCCGATGCGAACGATGCGGTTCACGCCGACGCGGCGGTCGTCGGCGAGCTGCGCGACCTCATCGGCTGGCTGCGCCAGCGCCTGCGCGGCGAGCACACGGTGCGGGCCAGCGTGCTCACCGCGGAGCCGAATGGGCCCGACAGCTATCTTATTCTGCTCGGCGAGGCCGAGGCCCGCCTCACCAACGATCCGCCCCGGCTGAAGGCCCGGCTCGACGCGGCCGAACTCGCCCAGATCCGAGCTGAGCACGGTTCGGACTTCGATCCCGCCGGGCTCGTCAACCGCACGGTCACGCTCAGCTTGCGCACCAGCCTGCGCCAGCGCTTCGGCCGCGGGGCTGGCGTCCAGGCCAAGGTCATGGCCTTGCTCTCCGTCGGCCAGGTTCCGCTCGAGGCCGATCTCGACCGCGAGCGCACGCTGCAGCGGCTCCGCCTGGAGGGGCGGCGCTTTGGACCCGAGACCTGGAGCGAGCCGGAGGATCCCTACCAGATCGCCCTCGTCGTCTCCGAGCACGGCGAGGTGCGCCGCGACGTCGAGCACGTGCTCCAGCCGCTGGAAGAGGCCGGATTGATCCGGATCCACCGGGTCTGGGCGATCTTCGAAGGCGCGGGGGCGGAGCGCTCGCTCGCCGAGGCCTTCGCCCGGGTGGCGGGCCTGCAGCGGGAGCACAGCCTCTCCGCGACACTGGTTTGCCGGGGCGGCGGACCGGTCGAGGCGTTCCGGCCTCTTAACGCCTTCGGGACAGCGAACGCGGCCGCGCACCCTGAGGTTCCGAACCTGATCACCGGCCTCGGCCACGCCGGCTCGCCATGCACCGCGCTCGATGTGGTGGCGGCGCGCTCGGAACCGACCCCGACGGCGGCGGCGATGCGGGTGCGCCAGCTCGTCGAGCGCACCGGGGCCCGGGCCGAACGGGCGCTGGCCGACCTCGATGCCGCGATCGAGGCGGAGCTGAAGGCGGCGGGCCGCATCATCCTGGCACGGGCTTCAGCTACCTTCGATCAGACGCTGCGCGATCTCGCCGATCTGGCCGATGATCGGCTGAGTCAGCTCGGCCAAGCGGTCGAGCAGAGCCTGCTCGCCAACCTCGCCACAGCCACCGGTGTCAACGCGAAGTCCGCGTCGGGCGCCAACACCGCCGGGACCGACCCTCTCGATCAGGCTGCCCTGCTCGACGAGACCGGGGAGGACGTTCTCCTGAGCGATGCGCTGACGCTGGTGATCGCGGCCGGGACAGGCCGGGTCGTCACCATGGCTGAGCAGGCCCGCGCGGCGGCAGAGCTGCTGCTGCACTTCCCGGACGGCGTCGTGCCCGCCCGGGTCGAAGCCCGGCCCACATCCACACGCTACGCAACCACCCACTGACCCATCACGAGAAGAACCCCATCATGACCACGACCCGTACCGACATGACCGCTGCACACGAGACGCGGAGCTTCCTCTCGGCGGTGAGGCGCATCGAGGCACTGACACAGGAGATCCGCCGCGAGGGTCTCGGCGCGTTCGAGAAGGCGGAGGCCGCCTACACCGAGGTCGAGCACCTGCGCGCCGTGCTGACCACGCGCATCGCTGACCTCCGTCGGCGCAACGCGTAGTTGGGATCAGCGCAACCGCCGAGGCTCAAGGTGTCGGCGGTGGCGCTTCTGTGATCAAAGGCGAGGAGGCCGTTTCCTTCGGATGCGATGCCGCACAGGCATGGGTACGGTACCAAACCCCGTGCGAACACATCAGACGGCAGCCCCATGAACCGAAACCTCGGTTCGCAGCGGAAGGGGCTGCTACGGTAAATCCTGCTCAGTCGAGGGTCGGACCGAGCCAAGCCGAACACCACCTGTCCACTCTGGAACGTGGCCTGCGAGAATGCGGACATTCGGCACGGCCCAAACGGATGCCTCAGTTTGACCCATTGCAGACGGTCGGAATGTCCGCTTCCAGGCAGTTCAATGGACACGGTTCGGCAACTTCTGGCCAGTAGTGGCCTGTCTGCTCTGGGGAGGGCTTGCCAAAAAGAGCAGACAAGGTCCTGCCGAACCAACCCAGTCGTAAAGCTCGATTGGCGTCGGCCTCAAAAATGGACACCAGCACGCCGCCAGTCACCGCCGCCCTGCGGCCTCCAAGCGGGTCCGGTCAACAATCTCGACCGCGCCTCGACGAAGTTCGATTAGGCCCGCCTCGGCCCATTGTGCCAGGATGCGGCTCACCACCTCGCGCACGCTGCCGACATCGTCCGCGAGTTTCTGATGAGTCACCGCGGCGACGCCCCGCGGATCAGCCTCGGCCAGGAGCCGTTGCGCGAGGCGCTGCTTCAGCGGTGCGAACGCGACCTCGTCGATCAGCGTGAACAGGCCGGACATCAATCGCGTGTAATCATCCATGACGAAGCTGCGGAACGCCGCGCTGTCGCCCATCAGGTGCTGGAACGTGCTGTCCGGCAGGGCCGCGAGCTCGGTCCGCTCCTCGGCCACGCTCTGCGCTGGAAAGGTGCCGCCAGACAGGAGACACTGGGTGGTCAGGGCGCAGGTGCCACCCGGGCCAACCTTGTAGATCAGCACCTCGCGTCCGCCCTCCGACATCCGGAAGATCCGCGTGCGTCCCTCCAGGCACATCAGGTAGTTGGCACACTCGCCATTCAGTTCGTAGGCGATGGCGCCTGCATCCAGCACCGGGAAATGCACGGTTCCCCGAGCGATCTGAAGGTGCGCCGGGCTGAGAGCCTGTAGGAGCGGAAACCGATCGATCCACCGCTCGACCTTCTGGGCATCCGTCATGGCTGGCGTGGTCCCCCGGCCATGACGACGGGTTGATCGTCCGGCGCGCGTTGCGCTTTTCTCCCGCCGCGCCGGATTTGTGTGACCGGGGTCACCGACCGGGTGCAGCGGCCCGGCATAGCATCGCGACACAACGAACACGATAAGGGTGCCCGCCATGCGTGGCGCCCGCCGGGAGTAAACCGATGCGCCGTTTCGCCCTCAGCTTCATGCTCGCCGTCTTCGCTGCCGGCCCTGCCGCGGCCGAACAAGATCTGCTGCTCGGTGCCGATATGTCCTCACCCGCCATGACGAAGGCCGAGATGAGCCGCGCCGACGTCGAGGCGATGATCCAGGACGCGAACGGAAAGCCCATCGACCTGCACGACAAGGCGCTGTCGGGGCTCGATCTCTCGGGGCTGAATCTCCGGGGCGTCAACTTACGCACTGCGCGCCTGAACAAGGCCAATCTGCGCGGCGCCGATCTCAGCGGCGCAAACCTCGAACAGGCATGGCTCCTGAAGGCAGACCTTTCCGGCGCCAAGCTCGCAGACGCGAAGATGTTCGGCATCACGGCGCGGGACGCCAACCTCAGCGAGGCCGACCTCAGCCGGTCCATGCCCATCGGCGATTTCAAGGGCGCCAACATGAGCGGCGCCACGCTGGTCGATCTCAAGGGCGGAGCCGACATCAAGAATCAGTCCATGGGTCTGATGCGGGCGGTGTTCACCTCGGTGAACCTGTCGGGCGCGAACCTCAGGGGAGCCAACCTCGGCCGGTCACGCCTGGAGTATGCGAATCTCAAGGATGCCGATCTCACCGGCGTGGTGCTGATGGGATCGGACTTGTCCGGGGCCAATTTGACTGGTGCTACGGTCACGGGCGCGGACTTCAAGAACGTCGACGTCAGCGGTGCCCGGCTGATCAACCTCAAGGGTCAGTCCGAGGCCAAGGACTGGGCGGAGAGGGTGAACATCGACCGTGCCGTCACTCAGGCATCCAATTGACGCGCCCGTTCACCGACCTGACGGCCCGCCGCTGACCTCAACGGCTTGTGTCTCCGGAGACCCAGTCAGCGGGGATCTGCAACGTTCCTTGCATATCAGCGAAGCCACAAACTCGGGTTGCCCGATCGACAAGGCTCGCTTCAGTCCGAAGCACGACGTTCGTCGTCGCCAGCCAAATCATCGCATCATGTGATCAAAACGATCGATACGTTCCGTTGGAGCGAACGAATGGATGCGGTCATGGTCGTAGCAGATCCATTCCACGAGGTGCACGCACCATGCCCGCAGCAGCATTTCTCCGATCACGCGCGCTTGCCCTGCCTTCCATCCTGCCCGGCCTGAGCCTTTGCCTCGCGGTGACGGGCGTCGCCCTCGGGCTGGAGAGGGTCGAGAAACATATCTTCGGCCGTGCGTGGCTGGAGGCTCTGGTCCTCGCCATCGTGCTGGGCACGGCCGTCCGCACGGCCTGGAGCCCAGGTCGGCGCTTCGTTCACGGTATCGCGTTCGGCGCCAAGACCGTCCTGGAAATCGCCGTCGTCCTGCTCGGCGCCTCGCTCAGCCTCGGGACGCTGCTCGCGGCCGGGCCGGGGCTTCTCGTCGGCATCGCGGTGGTGGTGGCTCTCGCCATCGCGGCGAGCTACGGCATTGGCCGGGCTCTCGGGCTGGCCCCGCGTCTCGCCATCCTCGTGGCCTGCGGCAACTCGATCTGCGGAAACTCGGCGATCGCGGCGGCGGCCCCGGTGATCGACGCGGACGGCGAGGACGTCGCCTCGTCCATCGCCTTCACCGCCGTGCTCGGCGTTCTCGTCGTTCTCGGCTTGCCCCTGCTCGTGCCCCTGCTCGGCCTCTCGCCGATGCAGTACGGCGTGCTCGCGGGGCTGACGGTCTACGCCGTGCCGCAGGTTCTCGCCGCAACCGCGCCGGTGGCCGCCCTCAGCGTCCAGGTCGGCACCCTGGTCAAGCTGGTCCGCGTGCTGATGCTCGGGCCGGTGGTCCTGGCTCTCTCGCTCGGGATCGGCCGGCTGCGGGCGGAAACGGACGCGACCGTACCGTCCCAGGCGGTCGATGAGCGCCCCGCCCCGGGCCGGATGCCGCTGCACCGGCTGGTGCCGTGGTTCATCCTAGCCTTCCTGGCCCTGGCGGGTCTTCGCTCGGCGGGGCTCGTTCCCGAAGGGGCTCTGCACCCCATGGCCGCGACGGCGAACGCGCTGACCATCGTGTCGATGGCGGCCCTCGGCCTCGGCGTCGACGTGCGCAGCGTCGCCAAGGCGGGACCGCGCGTCACCCTGGCGGTGGTCGCTTCGCTCGCCGCCCTCACGGCCGTGAGCCTCGGGCTGATCCGCCTGCTCGGCATCGCCTGACAGAGGCCTGCCACCTGGCGCGTCCGCGCGCGTTGAGCTCCGACCTTCTGCGATAGAGACACCCGATGTCGAGCTTGACCGAGCGTATGGCGCGCCTGATCGTTCATGGGGAGCGCCCCTACAACGCCGAGCCGCCGCTGACTCGCCTGCGGGCCCGTTACCGGACCCCTGCGGAAGACTTCTACGTCCGCTCCCACGGCGACCTGCCGGAGATCGACCCCGCCACATGGCGTCTGTCCATCGACGGCGCGGGTGTCGGCCCCCTCGATCTGTCGCTGGCGGATCTGCGCGCGCGTTTTCCCGAGGCGACCGTCACGGCCACGATGCAGTGCGCCGGCAACCGCCGCGCCGATATGCGGGCGGTGGCCCCGGTCTCGGGCGATCCCTGGGACGGCGGCGCCATCGGGACGGCGGACTGGACCGGAATCCGCCTCGGCGACATCCTGCGTGCGGCGGGCGTAGCGCCGGGAGCGAACCTCCACTCGGACCTCCACGTGGCCTTCGAGAGCCACGATGTGGTCGAGGGCCAGTTCTACGGCGTCTCGATCCCGCTCGCCAAGGCGGTCGCCGACGAGACGCTGCTGGCCTTCGCGATGAACGGGGCCCCGCTGTTGCCCGAACACGGCTTCCCCGTGCGAGCCGTCGTGCCGGGCTTCGCAGGCGTGCGCAGCCCGAAATGGCTGAAGCGCATCACGGTGCAGGACCACCCCTCGACCAACCCGATGCAAGCCGACGACTACAAGCTGTTCCCGCCGGACGTGACGGCCGAGACCGCCGATCCGGCGAAAGGCCACACCATCGAGACGATGCCGCTCAACGCCGCGATCTGCGAGCCCGCACGCGGAGCCCGGCTCAAGATGGGCGAGACCACCGTCCGCGGGTACGCCATCGCGGGAGACCGGGCGGTCGTGCGCGTCGATGTCTCAAGCGATGGCGGTCGGTCCTGGCATCAAGCCGTGCTGGAACACAAGGCCGGCGCCCCCTTCGCCTGGACGTTCTGGGAGATCGTGCTGGACCTTCCGTCCGGCGAGCGCGACCTCGTGGTGCGCGCCTGGGACGCCGCTGGGCAGACCCAACCGGCGCGGCCGGACGAGACGTGGAACTTCAAGGGCTATCTCAGCGCTTCCTGGCACTGTGTGAGGGTCGAGGTCGCCTGAGTTCCGCGACGGATCAAGGAGCGGCACGGATCAGGTCGAGCAGCGCGTCGGCGGCGCGGCTGCGGTAGCGCTCCTTGTGGCGCAGGACCCGGAAGGTCCGCGTCGGCAGGGCGAAGGGCACGGCGACGAGCGCTCTGGTTCGCAGCGAGGGTCCGACCACCGCTTCGGACAGAACGCTTGCCCCGGCCCCTGCCACGACGGCGGCGAGGACCGCCTCGTTCGACGGCAGTTCGAGGGCAACCGTGAGTGCGTCCGGTGCGATGCCCAGTGCGGTGATCGCCGCCTCGAAGGCGGAGCGCGTGCCCGATCCGGGTTCGCGCAGAACCCAAGAGACTGACGCGAGATCGGATCGTCCCGGCCGCGCGCATGCGGCCAACGGGTGGCCGGGCGAGACCACGAGGACCAGCCGATCCTCGGCGATCGGGGCGCTCGCGAGGCTGCCGTCGTCGATCGCGCCCTCCACGAAAGCGAGTTCCGCCGTCCCCGCCCGGACCGCCTCGGCGGCCTCTGCGGTGTTGCCGATGCCGAGCCGCAGGACGATGTCGGGATAGGCCGCCCGGAAGGCGACGAGGTGCCGGGGAAGCCAGTGGCTGGCGATGGTCTGACTCGCCTGAATGGCCAGCGTGCCGCGCCGCATGCCGCTGAGGTCCGCGAGCACGAGTTCGGCCGCTTGGGCGCGGGCGAGCACCGCGCGAGCCTCGCCGAGAAAGACGCCGCCCGCCTCGGTCAACTCGATGCCCCGGCCGACCCGGTGGAACAGCTTGACGGCGTGCCGGCTCTCCAGGGCGTTGATGGCGGCGCTGACCGCCGACTGGACGAGGTTCAGCGCCTCGGCCGCCCGCGTGACGTGCTGGCGCTCGGCGACCGCCACGAAGATGCGCAACTGGTCGAGGGTCATGGCGTCTCGGGCTCGGCGGAGGCCTTGGCCGGCGTGGTCCGGCAGGGTTCGGATACGAGCGTCACCGCGCGCCTTCGCGCTTGCCCGAGACCTGCGCATCGACCGCCTCGGCGACCCGGAGCAGCCGCGCCTCGTCCGTGCGGGCCGTCACCACGTAAGACATCCCGGCGTCGATCCACGAGAAGGCGGCGACGTCGTCGGCGCGGGCATAACGGAACACGCCGCGCCCGCCGGTCGGCCCGGCCCGGCTGTAGAGCGTCAGGCGGGTGCCCCGGTCGTCGTCGTACATCAGCATCGCCGCCGGCTCGTCTCCGGCGGGGAGCAGGCGCCCGCCCATCAACCGGAAGCCCTGCGCCCGCAGGTCCGGCACGGTGACGGGTCGGCCTAGGCGCGCGCTGAGCCATCGCACGAGGTCGGTCGAGCCGTCGGCGCGGACCTCGACCGGATGGGCGGCCTCGACCACGTAGGTGCGGAAGGCAGAGACGGCCGCCTGCGTCATTGGTTCGGCCGGGGCGCCAGCGCTCGGCACGGCGCCGCGCCCGACCCACCCGGCCGCGCCGCCGACGGTGAGCAGGAGCGCCGCCGCCGCCGCGTTAGGCCACCAGCGCGGGATGCGCCTCCGGCGTGGGCCCGCGAGATTCGCGATGCGCAGGCGGGCGGGGATCGGCTCGTCCGCCACGGGCGCGAGGCGCGCCCGCAGGCGTTCCCGCACCGCCCGGTCGGCGGCGACCCGGGCGGCCGCCTCCGGATGCGCAGCGAGCCACGCCTCGACGCGGTCGCGGCGGCCTGGATCGAGCCGTCCGTCCACGAAGGCGTGCAGATCGTCCTCGCCGACGGGACGCGGGTCGGACGCGGTCATTTCACCCTCCGCAGATGCCCGGTGACGATAGTCGGGGCCTGATCGAGGAAAGCGCGCATCCGGCCGCGTGCCCGGCTGAGGCGCGACATCACGGTGCCGATGGGGACCGCGAGCACGGTGGCGACCTCGGCATAGGACATGTCCTCGACCGCGACGAGGAGCAAGACGGACCGCTGCTCCTCGGGAAGCGCGGCGATCCCGTCGAGCACGTCCCGCGCGCCCACGGCCGCCTCGGGATCGACCCCGACCTCCGCAATCTCCATCAGCGCCTCCGGGCCGACCTCAATGCCCCGGCGGCGGCGCACGCCTTCGAGGTAGCGGTTGCGCAGGATCGCGAATAGCCACGCCCGCAGATCGCCCTCGCGGCGTTGCGGCCAAGCGCGGATCGCCCGTTCCAGCGTGTCCTGGACGAGGTCGTCGGCCGCCTCGCGCTGCCGCAACAGCGCGGTCGCGTAGCGCCGCAGGGCCGGGATCTGCGGTTCGATCAGGACGGCGAGGTCGTCCAAGGGCGGTCTCCGGTTCGCGCCGACGGCAAGGCCCGCGCCGCCGCTCGGATGAGAGATGCCGGAAACGCCCGAACTATTCCAAGCCTCGCCCCGGTAAGCTGATCACGCATCCGTGATCGATTAGCCGGGAGCGGCGGGGAATATCCCGGCCCGGCCGGCATCTCTCCCCGCGTGACCTCGACACTGCGGGAGAGACCATGCGCGGAGCACCGACGGCGATCCTCATCACACTGCTCATGGCCGGAGGCGTCCTGGCTGGCGGGATGATGATGCGCGCCGGGCATGCGGAGACCGCCCCCGGCGGCTTCGATGCGATGATGGCCCAATCGATGGCGCGGATGCACGCGGACATGGCGGTGGTGCCGTCCGGCGATCCCGACCGGGACTTCGCCGCCATGATGATCCCGCATCATCAGGGCGCGATCGAGATGGCTAAGGCCGAACTCGCCTACGGCCGCGACCCGGTCCTGCGTCGGCTCGCGCAGGGCATCATTGTCGAGCAGGCGCAGGAGATCGAGGTCATGCGCCGCGCCCTCGCCGAGCGACCGGCCGTGTCAGCCACGCCGCCGCAGGCCCCGCCCCGCCACCATCACTGAGCCGATCGCCGCTTACCGACCCAGCAATCAGAGCGAAGAGACCCCCACGATGCGACAACTCATTCCGGCGACCTTGCTGATCGCCTTCCTTGGCGGGACCGCCCTGGCGGGCCAAGCGCCGGGGCCCGCCTCGGCGCCGGACGTGCCCGTCGGCCCGCGCGACCGGTTCTATACCTCGGACCAGTTCTCCAACACGGTCTCGGTGATCGATCCCGCCGCCAACACGCTTCTGGGCGTGATCCGCCTCGGCGACACGACGCCCGCGAACCTGAGCCCGCTCTATCGCGGCCAGCTCCTCGTGCATGGCATGGGCTTCTCGCCCGACCGCAAGACTCTGCTCGCCGTCTCGATCGGCTCGAACTCGGTCAGCTTCATCGATACCGCCACCAACACGGTGCGCCGCACGACCTATGTCGGGCGCTCGCCGCACGAGGCGTTCTTCACGCCGGACGGGCGCGAGGTCTGGGTCAGCGTGCGCGGCGAGGACTACGTCGCGATCCTCGACGCCGGTACGGGCCGGGAGACGGGCCGGATCACGGTGCCGAACGGGCCCGGCATGACGATCTTCTCGCCCGACGGGCGTTACGGCTACGTCTGCTCCAGCTTCAGCCCCGAGACGGTCGCCATCGACGTGAAGAGCCGCGAGATCGTCGGGCGGATCAAGCAGGAGAGCCCGTTCTGCCCCGACATCGCGGCGACGCCCGACGGAAAGCAGGTGTGGTTCACCCTCAAGGACGTCGGCCGCGTCCAAGTGTTCGAGGCCACGCCGCCGTTCAAGGCGCTCAAGACCATCGAGACGGGACCGATCACGAACCACGTCAACATCGCGCGCACGAAGGCCGGGCAGTTCGCCTACGTGACGGTCGGCGGCCTGAACCGAGTGGAGGTGTTCCGCACCGACGACTTCTCGCAGGTCGCGACGATTCCCACCGGCGCGCTCCCGCACGGCCTCTGGCCCTCGGGCGACGGTTCGCGGATCTATGTCGGCCTGGAGAATGCCGACGCGGTCGCGGTGATCGACACCGGCAGCAACGCGGTGATCGCCACGATCCCGGTCGGCCAGGGGCCGCAGGGGGTGGCCTACGTCCCGGAGGCGGTGCCGGAGGGAGCGGGTGCGCCGAACCTCCAGCCGCTGGGCGCGGCGGGCCAATCAAGCACGCTGACGCTGGCCGGCCCGGACGGCAAGGCGGCCACGCAGGTCACGCTGTTCGACCAGGGCGTGTTGCAGACCCTGCAGGCGGCGGTGACGGGCCTCACGCCGAAGAAGCCCTACGTCCTGGCCCTCGCGGCCGATCCAAAGGGCACGGGGCTTCTCGAGCCGCTCGCCGCCTTCATGACGAACCCGGCGGGCGCGGCCATCGTCAACGCCGTCGGTCCGATCCGGCAGGTGACGCAGAACGCCAACGAAGCCACGCGGCGCAGCCTCGTCATCGTCGAGGGCAAGCCCGGCGAGACCGGCGCGACGGTCCAGACCCAGGCACCGCGCTGACGGGACGAGGGGGCGGTCGCCGGACCGCCCCCCTGTTGCCCGCCTCGCCTCAGTAGGTGTCGGCGAGGTAGGCGGCGATGGCCTTGGCCTGCGCCGCGTCGATCGGCGCGTGGTAGACCTTGACCATCTTGGTCACCTCGGACTCCCAGAAGGCCGCGCCTTTGCCCGGTGGCTGCATCGCGATGTAGTCCACCGAATGGCAGACGAGGCAGTTCGCCTGGGCCGCCTCGAAGCCCTCCGCGTGCATGCCGGCCTTCGGCGCCCGCAGCTCCGCGGTCGGCTCCGGCACCGCGTAGGATTTCGGCGCGGCGAGCGCCGCGCCGGTCGCGAGGGCGAGGGCCGCCGCGAGGGCGAGGGTGATGCGGGTCATCGTCGTCACTCCCTCAGACCGCGCGCACGCGGGTGGTCTCGACCACGTTGCGCAGGTACCCGGCCGGGTTCCAGCGCGGCTCCATCGGCTGGCTCGCCCCGTCGTTGGCGGTCGCCCGCACCCGGATCGCGTGCGATCCCGGCGACAAGTCCACGTCGAGGGTCCAGGGCCGGAAGGCGTAGGGGCCGAGATCCTGCCCGAGCCGCGCCTCCGTCCAGGTCTTGCCGTCGTCGGTCGAGACTGCCACCGCCTTGATCCCAGAGCCGCCGTCGAAGGCGATGCCGCGCAAGGGCGTGTGGCCGGCCTTCACCTGCCCCCCGTCGGTCAGGTTGGTGAGGAAGGAGCGCACCGTGAAGCGGTTGATCGGCACGGTCTTGTCCGCGGCCTTGCCGGGTTCGGTGCAGGCGCAATCGTTGTGGGGGATGCGATAGGCCTTCTGCATCCAGAAGCCGTCGAAGGGTTTGTCGAGCACGCTGATGCTCTCCAAATGCTTGACCCAGTAGGTGCCGTAGAAGCCCGGTACGACGAGGCGCAGGGGATAGCCGTTGAGCCAGGGTAGGTCCTGCCCGTTCATGCCCCAGGCCAGCATCACCTGCCCGTCGCTGGCATGGTCGAGCTTGAGCGACTTGGCGAAGTCCGGCGTCTCGGGGATCACCGGGCCGTCGAGCCCGGTGAAGGCGACCTCCACGGCGCCCGCCTTCACCCCAGCCTTGTCGAGCACGGCCTTCAGCGGCACGCCGGTCCAGCGGGCGCAGCCCATGGCGCCGTTGGCGAGCTGCCCGCCGGCCATCCGCGGCGTGAAGAAGCCGCGGGAATTGCCCGAGCACTGGTTGACCGCGACGATCTCGGTCGTCGGCATCGCCTTCAGGTCGGCGAGCGAGAGCGAGACCTCCCGCTCGACATGGCCCTTGATCGCGACGCGATAGGTCTCGCGATCGATCTCGGTCGGGATGTCGGCGAGATGGTAGCGCACGAAGAACGCGTCGTTGGGCGTGATCGCGCCCTCGTCGAACACCGAGAACGGAGTCTCCAGCTGCGGCGGACGCGCGGTCATCTGGAGCAGCGGGCGCTTGCCCGGATAGGCCACCAGGGGCCGTTCGCCGTTGCCGAAGGGCAGCGTGGCGTTGTCGCCCGCGAGCGTGCGCAAGGACGCGAAAGTGCCACCGCCGAGGCCCGCCAGGGCGGTGAGGCCCGCCCGCCTGATGAGATCGCGTCTGTCGAGCATCCGAAGTCCTCCCCTGTCCGCGCGTGACTCCGGCGACCGGGCCCGCGACGTGCGGAGGAGGAGACGCAGGTCGCCCCCGGTCTATTCGCGGCGGGTCGAAATAAATTCCGCGGCTCGCGCCGGTCAGCCGGTGCAGGGGCGCTCCGCGAGGCTGGTCGCCCGGTCCAGCGCGAGCCGCAGGCGGTCCGTCTTGTTCGGTTCGGTGAGCAGCACGGCCGCCTCGGCCAGCAGGGCGAACCGCTCGGCCGGCACCGTCTTGGACAGGAGGACGTAGTGGCGCCCCTCGCTGTCCCAGCGCGCCACACGCAGGCCGCCGCTCCCTTGCGCGATCTCCCGACCGGCCTGCCCGCGCGACGGTCCGCTCCAGATGGCGAGCCGGCAGCCGTGACGCCCCTCGTAACCTGCGAGCCGACCGGCCGAACCGTCGTCCGGGGACAGGTAGACCAAGCGGAAGCCTGCCGCCCCCAGATCGAGGGGGAAGCCATTCGGGCCGCCCGCGGGCCGCACGTCGTTCGCGGGTGAGCCCGCCGCACCCCATGCCGTGAAGGCCGCGCGCGCGGGGTCCGCCGGCGCGCGAGACGACAGGGCGAGCCAGCCGGCGCCGACGAGGACGACCAGGGCCGCGGCGCACGCCCATCCGAGGGAGGCGCGGGCGATCGGCGCGCGCCGGGGCGGCACGGCCGCAGCCTTCACCTCCTGTTTCACTCCCTGCTTCAGCCGGGTCAGGGTCGCGACCCGCGCGGCCAGGACCGGATCGCGGGCCAGCGTCTCCGCGACTGCGCGCCGGTCCTGCGGATCGAGTTCCCCATCGACGTAGGCATTGAGGGTCTCCCAGCGCATCACGGCCCCTCGCTCCCATCGGACGGCCCGGCGATCCGGTGCAGCATGATCCGCCTCGCCCTGTGCAGACGGCTCATGACCGTGCCGACGGGAATGCCGAGCCGTTCGGCGGTCTCCCGGTAGCTCAAGCCTTCGACGTCCACGCAAGTCACGACAGCCCGGCAGGGCATATCGAGAGCGGCGAAGGCTTGGCGCACGGCGATCGCCTCGATCAGGCGGTCGTCGAACCCCTCGTCGGGCCAATCGAGGAGCTCATCCTCGTGGTGGAGGCGGGTCCGGCGGATCCGGTCGATCCAGGCGTGGCGCACGATCTGGAACAGGTAGGCGCGGGCCGCGTGAGGCTCACTGGGAGTCGTATGCGTGGAAAGCGCCTTGAGAGCACTCTGCTGCATCAGGTCACGTGCGGCGTCGGGCTCACGCGTCAGGGCTAGCGCGTAGCGGAACAGGCGCGGCCACGCATCGACGAGGTGCTGACCGATGGACCGCATCCTGATGTGTCGTCCTCCCCGCACTCCATAGCACATCAATGCATGTCCACACAGAGCCGCAACGGTCGACGATGGTTGTGGATGTCGGGAGGCCTTACACCTCTGCAGCGCTACTCGGAGCGTTGTTATTGCTGAACAATCGATAGCAGGCTCGCATGTCTGCTTTCAGGCATGTGAGGATGCGGTTTTAAGGCAGGGGTGGGCGCGAAGCTGAATGTCCGGTTACGGGTATCGAGTTGATGTCCGCTCATGGCGCGTCTGAGACCTATGATCCGATCTGCGCCGATATCCGCTTCTGAGATGCCGGAAGGCTGCTGAATGGCCGAGATTAAGCGCAAAACGGCACGTCGGCTTTAGCGAGCTTGATCACCGAAGCTGACGTGGCGCATGGGTCTTTAAGGCACGTCAAACGGCTTCTGGTTTCGGCGCGGACACGCCTCAGGCAGCAGAGAAGACCGTCCAGGTTCTTCCCTGTTGTCCTTTCGCAGCGAGTGAAGTGGCGATGATGGAAGGGATCGGCGGCGCGACGAACGTCCCTTTGCCGATACTTGGTCCCCCAAGGAGCCGAGCGTCAGGGAAGGCCCAAGGAGCGTCCAGTCATACGCCCGCAGATCCCGCGTGACTTCGGGAATGGCGGCAATGGCCGTGCGCATATCTTCCGGCTTGAGCGTCTTCTTGTAGTTCCGTGAGTTCACGGTGGCGCCCTCATGGCCCATCATTGACTCCCGGATCGGATCGAGCACCTGCTGCCGGATCATCTCCGTATTGCCGAAATGCCGGAAGGAATGGAATGTCTTGCGCTCCTCACGGGCCGAAGGCACGGCTTCGTCCAGAACGACCGTCCAGCGCTTGTCGAACAGGTTCGACAAGGGCGTGTTCTCGCCAAACTGCGCGATCTCCGCGAAGATCAGATCGCTTCGTGCACCGGATCTGTCCCGCACGTAATCCAGGAAACCGAGGCGGATCAGCTCTGGATGGAGTGGCAGCGTCCGACGCGACACCGCGTTCTTGAGGCGCCGTCTGCGTGTCGGCCGGATCTTGAGCGTGGCCTGCTCCACATCGACGTCGCCGAGCTCAAGGTAGACCAGTTCGGACAGGCGCGCGCAGGTGTAGTAGCCCAGGAGCGGCAGCCAGTAGACGGCTGCGAAGATCTGCTGCCCCCGTGCGACCCGCAGCATCTCCGCTTCCGAGACCGTCGACGTCCAGACGGGGTGCGCGAACAGCGTCTTCACCTCGTCGACCTCAAAAGCCGGTCGCTTCTCGCCGTCCCGCTCCGGGTCGATCAGGCGGAAGTCGCCCAGGAGCTCGACCTGTCCGATCGGGCGCTGCTTGGCCCGGCAGTACTTCGCGATGGTCGAGAGCTGCGTGATATGCCGGTTCACGGTCGCGGGGCTGAGCCCGACTTTCTCGGTCTGCCCCATAGCTCGCATCGTTCGGCCGCGCTCGACCAGGTCCGCGATCGACAGTGCCGCGTCACGTGAACTCTTGCCGTAGGACTTCGGCAGATTCGAGAGGTTCTGGATATAGGCAGCGAGATGGGAGTGCCTGATCTGCCGCAGGTCATCGGTGCCTGCGATATCGCCCAGCATCGCTGCGACGGCCCGATGCTGACGCTGAGTTTTCTCATCCCAGGTGGTGCCCTTGTGCGTGATGAGTTGTTCGACCACCTCAGTCAGCGAGTTCGTGACCGGACCGGAATCGGCTTCGCTCCCCTCACGCGCATCGTCCAGACCTCGTTGATCGACGTCTGGAGTGTGATCGGTGGCGGCTGGAACGCGATCCTCCCCGTCAAACTCCGAAGCGCCAGACGATGGTCTTGACGCCATATCCGGCGCGGCCGCCTCCGCTTTTGGAGGGTACGACGCAGGGTCTGATGCCGCGGGTGGAGGGTTCCGGTCGGCGATAGGGTCTTGGTCGGGTGCCGGCTGGCTGAGGGGGGCGGATTTGGGACTGGCCGGATCGGTATAGCTGCCCTCTACCTGCGGCGGCATGTTTGAGGCCTGGACCTCGAAGTCGCCCCACTCGAAGCTGTCAGCGCCGTCGAAGTCGGATGTGGCCCAGCCCAGCGTGTCGCGCGGCATCTCATCCCTGGCACGCATCGCCGAGAGGTTGGCCCAGGCCTCCCGCGGATCGCAGCGGGCCTCGGCATAGGTCGTGGCGAATTCGCGCGAGACGTGCCCCGAGACGGCCGCGAGCCCGCGCAGGCACTTTGTCAGCCCGGCTTCGGTCACGGGCTCGCCCATGCTGATCAGCATGGCCTGGAGATAGGCGCGAGGTGGTGTGAGCCGTCCCGTCTCGTCAGGGCGTCCGAGATCGCGCAGATAGCCGTTCACGATGCGGCGGCGGATCGCTCCGCGTTCCGTCAGGCTGAAGCCTTCCTGCTTCAGGCGCGCATCGAGTTCGCTGTCGTACCCCGCATCGAAGCCGTCCTCGCCTGCGAGCGCCTGCAGACGCCCGAAGATGCGGTACTCTCGCGCACGCCTCTCCATCAGCGCCGGCCAGTCGCCGACGAGCGGATCACGCGGTGGATCGAGGTCGCGCCGCAGGCGCGTCAAGCGCGCGCTTCGCTCCCGGTCGACATAGGCGCGGAGATGGTCACGGATCTGACTGGTGCTACGCATGGCGGGATCGTCCCGGACGCGGAGGCTTTCCGCGTTGAGTGCCCAGCCGAGTGTGCGCGCACTCGCCGGGTCGGTTGTGCCCAGGCTGAGAGCGACCGTGGCGGAACTCCCCTTAGCAGAGGTACCAGGGGGTCGTGTCCGCTCATCGCAACGGAATCGCCTACGCCACCAGTATACCGCACCGCGTCGGTACACGTTAGAACAAATCGTCAACGGCCTGCCCCTGTGGACAAGCGCGTGCAACAGCTCTGCGTACAATCGGTGCAGCCGCGAGAGCGGCTGAGCACGGATCACAGTCAGATCAATAACTTAGCGGAGGCTTGGCTGGGGCGCCAGGATTCGAACCTGGGAATGGCGGTACCAAAAGACAATCTGCCAAAGTACTAAGGCGTTGCTTAGGCTGGCTTTTTTAAGTCAGTCCGCCGCCCCTGTGCCGGCTTTTGTGCCTCGATGGGCTTGCCTGTTGCTGCATCAATCTCCTGCGCGGGACCTGTGCCGGGATTTGTGCCGGCCCCGTGCGCGGCCATTCTGCGGTCCTCGACTTCGAGGAAAGCGTAGGCGCGTTCGGTCTGGACGACGCTGCGGTGGCCGAGCTGGTCGCGGACCATCTCCAGGGACCACTTCTCCTCTTGGAGCAAGCGGCAGCCGTGGGTGCGCCGGAGATCGTGCCAGCGGAGGTTCTTGACCTTGGCGCGGGCCGCCGCGCGCTTCATGCCCCGGTCGAGGTGATTGAAACGCTCGCCGTCGTTGTGATCCGGCCGGGGGAGGGCGCCCTGGCGGCGCGGGCCGCGCCGCGTGGTGGCCGCGCCGTGGTGGAAGACGAACGGGCTTGTGAGGTGGCGCGGCATCGCCTTCAGCACCGCAATCGCCGGATCCAGCAGGATCACCGTCCGGTCGCGACGGCCCTTCGCGGTCTCGGCCGCCACCGTGATCTGATTCCGTGCGAGGTCGATCTGCGACCATGTGAGGGAGAACTGTTCCTCCATGCGCAGGCCCGTGTAGATCGCGAACACGATGGCGTCGCGAACGTAGGGGAGGGCGCCTTCCATCAGCCGGGCCTCTTCCGCGCGGGTGAGGTAGCGCGTGCGTGGCGGCGCCTCGCGCAGGCCGCGCTTGGAGCGTTGCTTCAGGAAGGGCGTGACCGGATTGACGTCCACCCACCCGTTCTCGATGGCAAAGCCATAGATGGTCGAGAGGCAGGCGAGATCGCGGCGGATAGTCGGCGCCGAGACACCCATGGTCCGGCGCGCCGTCTCGAACTCCTTCAGGTCGGCCATCTTCAGGTCGAGCAACAGCCGACCCTTGAAATGCGCGTCGAGCCACGCAATCGACACGCCGTAGCGCCGGAGGGTGTTCGGCCGCAGGGTCGGGCCGTGCTCCTTGATGAACGCGGCAATGACCGCGTTCACGCTCAGACGCGGCTTTGCCCCCCACGCCTGGGCTTCGAGGTCGTTGAGCCAGATCCTAAGGCGGTCGCGAGCAACGCTTTCAGATCGTGTTCGCAGGGACTCGCGGATGTCCTGGCCGTTCTTCTGGACGCGGGCCCACCACGTTTTGCCGCGTAGGTAGATGTCGGCCATTCGTTCACGGTCCTACGGGTTGATTCCCACCACCGGCTCACCGCAACAGGATCGAACACCCAGCTTGTGCCAGGACCGAAGGGCTGTCGAGCGCCGGGGACACGGCCTGCCGCCGCCATGCGGGTCCAGTGCCGTTCGGAGAAGCCATATTCATTGACGAGTTCTGCAACGCTGAGGTCCCGCGCCATGGCGTTACTCCGTTGGGAACAGTGAGGTTTGCCGAGGGTCTTCGCGGGCGCGCAGGCGCTCGATCTGTTCGACCTTCGCGGTGTCGCCGTCGCACTTGGCTTGCCAGTGGACGGGGCCGTACCGGTCCGTCTCAATGGCGCCGGCCTTGAGGGCGAGGGCGCGCTTGCCCTTCGCGATATCGAAGTGGACCCACGAGGCGTTGCGGTGGTGCCCGACGCTCAATTCCGGGTGGCCCTGAATCCACTTCCGCTGCACGCCGATGCGGTCGACTATCGCCAACAGCTCGTCGAGCGTGTCGGCCCAAAGGTGGCACATCAGCATGTTGCCGAACGGGTGGGTCGGCTGATCGACGTAGACCGTCACCGGCCACACTCCGTGTCCTGGCCGAGCGGCGGCATGCCGTTGTGCTCTTCACCGTCGAGGGCGCGACCGGCGGCTTTTTTGCCGACGAGAGCGAACGCGCTCCACTCCGGGCCGGCGCCGACGCGCTCGATGGAATTGGGGTGAGACTGGATCGCCTGGAACGAGATTTGCCCGCTGCCTTCCCGCATGGCATGCGTGCCGCCATCCCGGCACCACGCGCGCGGTTGCCATGATCCCCATTGCTTGAAGAAAAACGCCGTTCCGGCCGTCGCGCATTGGTCGCGGATCGCGCGGACCCAAGCCGGATGGGTCGGCCGCGCTTGGGCGCCACTCTCGCCGCCGACAATGACCCAATCCAGGCGCTCGCAGGGCATGCCTTGATCGAAGTTCATTCCTCGAAGCGCGTTTAGCTCGGCCCGATCCAAAGGCTTGATGTCCCGGAAATCGATGGGCCCAAGCAGCGGCTCGGCCGACACGAACCGCACGGCGGCAGGCGTCGCCAGCAAGTCTGGCACGCGCTCGTTGGCCCGGCGCTGATCCTCAGCGCTGACGCCGAGCCACACGTTTGGGAGCGGCCAGCCCTGCCATTTGCGGGACCCATCGGGGTTCCAGAACCGGTCGCTGACGGTATCGAGGTCAAGGAACTCGCCAGTCGCTTGATACACGCGCTCGTGACGATCATCGCCCTCGGCCTGCGCGGGCATGTCGTAAGCGGGTAGACCGGGGAACACGATCCGCTGGGCGGGTGCCGGCTGCCAACGCTCCTCGAACCACTCCCGCATCCGAGCGGCGCGCTTCGTCAGCACCTGAAAGGTGTGCTGCGGCGCCCGGGCCATGACGGCAAACACCCGGTCGATCCATTCATCCGGCACGCCCTCGGCGAACAGGTCGCCGTGGGCGCAGACGAAGATGCGCCGGGGCCGCTTCCACTGAAGCGGCTGGGTCAACCACGCCTCGTTGAGACGGACCTTGCTGCTCCAGACCGGCCCGGCCTTGCTGTCCGTGGTGAGGCCGGCGCGGGACGGGTGGTGCTTCAGTCGCGTGCCGGCGAGGCCCATGGCGTAGCAGTTGGTGCAGCCCGGCGAGACGATGGAACAGCCGGTGACCGGATTCCACGTCGCGTCGGTCCACCCGATTTTAGTGGTCTCGGCCATCAGGCGACTCCTGCGGTGTCGAGTTCGTTCGTGGGTCGAAGCGGCTTCCAACGGATCAGCACGCCCTCGAAGGCGATGCGGTCGCCCTCCTCCGGCGGGTGCTCGGCCCACCAAAAGCGGGCCATGTCCTCGACGCTCTCAAAGCCGTCCTCACGCGCGAAGGCGTCCATGCGGGCTGGATCGAGCAATTCGCCGCCGACCTCGAACAGTTCGGTCGCGGCGCGTTCCGAGAAGCACAACCGCACGGGCATCACCGACAGGCACGGTGTCCGGCCGAGGAGCGCGCAGTGCTTCGTCCGCATCCCGGTGTAGAGTTGCAGCTGCTCGCCCGGCCGCGCGTGTCGCTTCCGGTTCGCGCGGATCGTCTGCGCCTTCGTGCCCACGAGGATGGGCGGGCCGAACCGCTTCTTGAAGCTGTAGGCGACCACGGGCGTCACTCCGCTGCGAAGAGGGGCATGGCCGCCGGGGCGGCGGCTGTTCTGACGGTGTCGAAGTCGATGGCGTCCGCGTTGGCCCCGATCAGCGCCTTGGCCATGTCGGGGCACACGGAGTTCCCGCACGCGCTGCCCTGCTGCTCCAGGGTGAGCGGGATGATGGTTCCGTCTTCCATCTCACCCCGGTCGATCACGTAATCTGGCCGGAAGCCCTGCGCGCAGAACCGCTCGCGCGGCGTCAGCATCCGCATGCCGATGTCCACGATGGCGTAGGGCTGGCCCTCGACGCTCACCGTGACGACTCCGTGTCGATCCTTCGCGGTCAGCGTATGGGCGGGCTCGTTCGCCGCCTGACCGATGGCCCCGCTGCCGTAGTATTTCGACAGGAAGGCGTAGACGGCCGCCGCATGGTTGCCGCCGGCCGAGAACGTGGGGGCCGGCGCGTCGACCGGGCCGTCACGGCGGTCTGAGCCGCGCAGGTTCAGCATGTGGGCGGCGACGACCTGCTGCTGCGAGCCCTTCTGGCTTAGTGTCGACAGCGGCTCGCGGGCATCGTGCCCGACCGCGCCGAGGTTATGCTGCGCCAGGAATGCCGCGACCACACCGGCCTTGCCCGCGCCGCCGGCCGTGATGGTACCCACCGGCTCCTCGACGTCGGACCCGACCGACGCGCCGAACTGGCGGGTCATGTGGATCGCGGCAAGGCTCCCCTCGTTGCCGGTCGGAACGAGGGCGGGGAACGGCTCTTCGAGCGAGCGCGTGCGCGGATCTTGGCCGAGCCGCTCGCCGTAGCGAGGGACGAGGAAGCCTGAGACGACCGCCTGGGCGCCTGCGGTTGTGATGGTCGACACCGGGTCGCCAACGGCATGCACGCCCTTGCGCGCGGGGTCGCCGCTCGTCTGGTCGACGCGGATCAGATGCGGCGCGACCACGGTGTTGTGGTCCTTCGGGCTCGCCGTGATGGTGTGCAGCGGGGCCGTGATGTCCCGATTCGCGCCGCCTTGCTGGGCGTAGGACACGAATGAGGTGACGACGGCCTCGCCGCGCTTGCCCGTCATGGTCGGCATCGGCTCGTCAACAGCGTGGTCGCGGCCCCCGGTGCTGCCGCCGTGGTTGATCTGGACGAGGAACGGCTTGGCCGCGTCGAGGACGTACCGCTTCGTGCCCTTGGCGATGCGGGCCATGGTTGCGTCGGCCAGGGGGCGGTTCGCGCGGATGCCGTACCGGGCCTTGATCTCGGCCGAGGTCTCGAAGATCGACGGGCAGGGCAGCGACCAATCGATGATCTCAGCGGCCGTGCGCCAGGGCTTGAGCACCCCCGCGATCACGCCCGGGTTCGTCGGGCCGCCATGGGTTGGAGCCGGCCAGACGATGGGCCGCCCGTCGCGCCGGGCGACGAGGAACAGGCGTTTCCGAATCGTCGGCGCGCCATAATCGCACGCCCGCAGTTCGCGCCATTCGACGGCGTAGCCCATGGCGCGGAACGCCGCGACGAAGCTCTGGAACGTGGCGCCTTTCTGAACGGGGCACGGGCGCCCGTCCTCCAGCAGCGGCCCCCAATCCTGAAACTCCTCGACGTTCTCCAGGCACACGAGGCGCGGGCGCTGCCGCTTCGGCAGGCTCTTGATCCAGCGCACGCCGACCCAGGCGAGGCCGCGGATCTGCTTCTCGCGCGGCTTGCCGCCCTTCGCCTTCGAGAAGTGCTTGCAATCCGGTGACATCCAGAGGAGCCCGACGGGCCGCCCGGCGCACAGCCCCACGGCGTCGACGTTCCAGACGTCCTCCTCGACGTGGTGCGTGTCCGGATGGTTGATTCGGTGCATCGCGAGCGCGATGGGATTGTGGTTGAGGGCATAATCCGGGTCGCGACCGAGCGCGGCGCGGATGCCCTCGCTGGCGCCGCCCCCGCCCGCGAAGCTGTCGATGATGAGGGGGCGCGTCATGCCGCGACTCCCTGGCGCTTAGCCTTCTTCGGCTTCCTCGCAGGTCGATCCCCCACCTGCGCCCAGCGGCGAACCTCGGGGTACGTCACGCCCTTCAGCGCGACCCACGCCTCGCGGCACTGCTCCAGGGTGAACATCGCGGTGTGACAGGTCTCCTCGGTGAGCCCCATACGGTTCGCGAGGAAGCGATAGACCCGCGTCCGGGCGGCGCGCCGGATCTGCTTGCGGGCGCGCTCGTCCTCGGGCTCGTACAGCCCGCAACGGTCGGCCATCTTCCACAGCGGGTCGATGCGGCTGTGATGCAGCATCATCCGCGCCTCGCGCAGGGCCGCGTCCGCCGGGAAGCCCAGCGGGTTCTCCGTGCCCGGGTGGCACCCGACGTAGGTGTCCTCGCAGATCGTGCACGTCCAAATCGGCTTGTCGGCGAGGTCAGGCCGGCGCGGGTAGATCTCGGCGTCGTCGGTGAGGCGGGCGGCGGTCCCGCAGGTCGGGCAGATCGGCGCGGTCATCTCCCTACTCCGCTGCGATCAGGAGCGGGTTGCCGGGCGTCCACGTCGGCTCGGATGCCTCCTCAATGTAGCCGTTCAGGCGCGCCAAGCTCTCCTGATCTAGCCGCCAGCCGCGCCCCCAAACGGTCTCGATGGTCACCCGCGTCTGCGAAAGCATCAGCTTCCGCCGGAGCTTGCAGATCCACACATCGAGGATCTTCTGATCCGGCATGTCGGCTTCGAGGATGCCGTACAGCGTGATCAGCATCCGCTCCCGGTGCAGCACGTTCGGGCTGGCCTTGCGCAGGGCCAACAGCACATCGCGCTCGCGCCCCGTGAGGCGCCATGCGGAGGGGATGATCGCCTGCGGGATGAGGAACTGCCGCATCTGACGCAAGGCTTCCTTCAGCGTCGCGTTTTCCTCCATGAGGGCGATCACCTGCGGCCGGGTGAGGTGGTGAGCGGATGCGTTCATCTGGCCCTCCTGAGGGCTTGGCGGCGGGGAGACGGTGGGGGCGGGAGGCGTCAGGCGGCTTGGTCGCGCTCGGGCGTGCCGTCGTCAGCGCTTGGCGCGCGCGGCGAGGTGGTGCTGGGCGGTATGAAGGACGTCCTCGTCCATCTGCTGGCCGGTGACCCACCGCAGGTAATCGGACGGGACGTCGGCCCAGGCCGTGCCGCGATGCTTGCCGAAGTTGCAGCGGGGCAGAAGCGCCGGCCGCGACGAGATCCGCACGAGTTCGTCGAGGCTGGCGAGCTTCAGCATCTCGCGCAGGATAAAGGCGGTGACGTAGGCGTCAGGGCCGGCCCGATGCGCGGGGTCAGCCATGGCTCGATCCAGGCCGGCCGGCTTTAGCCAATAGCGAAGCGTTCCGTTGTTGTGGGCAGGCGCGTCCGGCCAGAGCGTCAGGGCGCATTTGTAGGTGCAGACCCACTCCACATCACCGGTCACCTCCGGCGTGAGCCACTGCCGCTCGAAGCGGGCGTTGTGTGCGACCAGCACCACGCGGCGAGCCTGGAACCGCTCTTCGTCGTGCAGTACGGGGGCGATCGCGACCTTGATGTCGGGCGCGCCGATCACGTCATCATCGGTGATGTGGTGGACGGCCGAGGTCTCGGGTGGGATGGGGTGCCCAGGGTTCACGAGGAGGTTCGCCGGGCGCCCGACGATCCACTCGTCGCCGTCGCGGACAAGATCGCAAAAACCGATCTCGCAGATGCCTGCGGGCGGCTCGAAGCCGGTGGTTTCGAGGTCGACGACACGGATCAGCATTAGGCGGCCTCGTTCTGGCTGGAGTGGTCGCTGTCGTCGGGATTGGAGGCTTCGGCGTCGGCGACGAGGCGCTGCAACTCGTCCCAGATGTCACCGAGCGCCCCGTAGGCGGCTTCGGGAAGCGGACCAACGAACTCGTCGAGCGCGCTCTGCCCCTTCGCTGCGGCTGCCCGTGCTGCGGTGAACATCCGGTCTCGGGCAGTTTGCGGCCTGGTCTCGCCCCCTCCCGCATCGCCTTTGGAGGGCGTCGGGCCTCGCTCGGAAGCGAGCGGTTTCACCGTGAAAGGCTTCCGGCTCGCCCGCTTCTCCGTGAGCGCCATCGTCACCGGGGCGGCGATGTCCGACATATGGCTGATGCGGATGCCACCCACGGCCATGCCGCCGAACTGCACCTTGTCGTCGCGGTACAGCGTCATCCGGCGCCCGACGTAGGCGTTGCCATCGGCGCCCCAGACCCACACGAGGACTCGCCGCATGGACTTGCCGGGCTTGTAGGGTTTGCCGCCGTCGCCCTCGAACCCGATGGCGATGGGCTGGTCGGGCTCGGCCATCTTGGTGACCCGCGTCACCTTGATGGTGCGCGGGCCGCCGATCAGGTCGTCGGCGTTGAGCTGGTCGCTCTTCGGAGCGATGGTCTGCGAGAGGTCCGTCACAGCACGATGTCCCTGACGGGACGCACGGTCGGAACAGCTTTCGACGCGGCCACGGCGCCCAGGTAGCGGTCATGGGCCTCGGCCAGACGCTTCTCGAAGTCGCTGGCCGCCGCAACGATCGCAGACTGAACGGTGTCGTCCGGATAGACCCGCATCACGGCCATGGGCAGGCCGCCGGAATACGAGACGAGATCGCACCACGACCGCTCGGATACGAGGAGGCCGGTCTGGATCTGAAGCAGGTAGTCGCTCGGGATCGTCCCCTCGGCAACGTGCACCACGAAGGTCTCGATCTGGTACTTTTGAAGGCGGGATTTCACCTCGACGAGACCGTCGCTGCCGACGAGGCCGTCGGGCGAGTACCCGAGCGTGAAGCCCCATTTATCGTTGGTGATGAAGCCGACGCACTCGGTAGGCGCGTAGTGCCGGCTGTAGATGGTGAGGGCTTCGACCTCGTCTTCCTGCCCGCGCAGCATGTCGTCGCTGATGTATCGGGGCTCGACGTGCTGGGTGATCCGCTGGGCGAGGAGTTCGTAGAGGTGCGCCCGCTCCTTCTCGTTCTTCGCCGCCTTGAAGGTCGGCGTCAGGATCAGCTTCATCTCGCTGGCGGTGAGCATGCCGCAGCGGGCGGCGAGCCACTCGTCGGTGCCCTGGAAGAGGTCGGCGTGGATGCGGACGGACGAGGAGGCTCGGCCGGCGTTGGCGATCATTTCCATGGTGTTCACTCGGCTGCGACGGGAAGGGCGGACGGCTCGGCCTGGGCGGCGGCCGCGTTCACCTGGGCGATCCAGGCTTCGGCGAAGGCGATGCGCTCGGCCGGGTTGTCGGCGGGCTCGATGACCATGAAGGCGCCGGCGCCGTGCCGGTCCTCGATGGTGGCGCAGGTGCCGAACCGGATGCGGTACGGGGCGCGGCTGTAGAGTTCGGCGGCGTCCACGCTCACCCCTCCATCCGGTCGCGGAGGCGCAGGACGGTGTTCTCGGCCCGGTCGAGCATCAGTCCGAAGACGATGGGGGCCGAGGTGCCCAGGACCCAGGCGAGCCCGATCAGGAACGGACCGGCGGCGATGGCGAGGCAGGCGAGTTGGGGGTCGGTCATCACCGGCCGCCCAACTTCGCCAGATCTGCCATAGCGTTCTGGATTTCGGTGAGGCGCTCCTGCAGAAAGGCATGCATCTGCGCGTACGCATCGGCTTTGTGCGGCTCTTCCCGGAATACAGGATCGACAACGCCGACTTCCTGCAGAACCGAAAACGGAATTCCTTTTGCGCGAGCGACCCGCTCGGCCTCTTGGAAGGCTGATTCCAAGGTTTCGTGCCGGAATGGCGCCCGCCACGTGGCTGTATTTGTGGGATCGGGCTCGCGCTGACGGACATAGAACCCACCTTCGGCAGGGCTGGACATCGCAAATCTCTATCGTTGGGAGGAGGTGGCCGGGCCGCCCGGCGTGAGCGGCCCGGCGGGCGGCTCAGGCGGCGGGCTGAAGGTCGGCCGCCTCGGTCTGGGCCGGGGCGCTCGCGGGTGCCGGGTCCTGCTCGCCGGTCTCGGCCGGCGGCGTGTAGGGCTCGAACATCCAGCCCTCCTCCCAGGAGGCGGTCACCTCCCCGTGGGGGCAGTCGCAGACCGAGGCGACGCGGATATCGAGCTTGGCGCCGAAGCGGGGGTGATCGACGTGGTTGGGGTCGGTCACCGCCAGATCGGCGTCGATCCGCTCCATCAGTTCCAGCACGATGCGCGGGCGGCCGATGCCCTTCAGCGGGCTGTCCGCACGCGGCGTCACCAGATCGCCCGGCTCGAACGGGTTCGGCGCTTCATACCGCTCGGCGGCCGCCTTCAGCGTGGCGATGTCCTGGGCGAGGGGGCGCTTCGGAAGGTGGGCCGCCTTCTTCGCCGCGTCCGCCCCGGCAATGGCGGCGAGGAGGATGTCAGCGAACGGCGTGCCGGTGATGTTGCCGAGGTCGATGATCTTGGGATTGGACATGGGTTCTCTTTCGTCTGGAGCGCGACGCGCTCGGGGGTGAAGGCGGAAAGGGGTGGGAGCCGCTCAGGCTGCGCGGCGCCGATCCAGGCAGTCGGCCGGCCCGAGGCGCTCGCCCTCGAAATCGGGAGCGCGACTGCCAGCCTCGACCCACGCCGTGGGCTGCGGGATGCCGTGGCGGGCGAAGGCGTCGTCGAGGCTGCGGGGCAGTTCGATGGCGGCGGCCTCGACGTAGGCGGCGACGTCCCGGAGGATCGCGGCGGTGACGTCGGTGAGCGACTCGGCGCCGGGCGTCAGGTCGGCCGCGTACACCTCGGTCAGGACGTAGGCATCGAGTTGGCCGGTGCCGAGGTATTCGACCACGGCGGCGGCGGTGTCGCCGACACGGGTCTCGGCCAGAATGTCCTCGGGCGCGCTGCCGTCCCGGGGAATCGTGAACCGAACGATGTGGGTCGGCGGCGCGGCCTTCCGGATCGCGGCAAGGCGCATCTCGATCTGGACCGCCGCCCGCGCCTGGGCTTCGGTCTCATGGCGCCCGAGGTGCCGGCGAAGGTTCGGGCTGTGGCCCTTCGTGTCGACGAACTCGGCGTCCCACCGGCCGTAGAGCTTGATGACGGAGCCGAGGATCACGCCCTGCGCGCCGGTCAGGTCGCGGCGGGTCGCGGAGGTCTCGATCCAGACGGGGGCGGGTGCGGAGGCAGCCTGCGCCTGCTGCTGCTGGCACGGCTGCGGGACCATGGCGCCGGCGGCCTGCTGGGCGACAAGGCGGGTGCCGAGCTTCCGCACCGAGAACGGCCGAGCGTTCTTCTTGTCGACGAACCCGTCCTTGGTGCGCTTGACCTCGACGCCCTCCCAGATGTGGTCGAGCGCGGGATCCGCGAACGCCTTCACGCGGAAGAACTGGCCGGCGAGGGTTTCGATGATGGTGGTGGGCTGGGGCACTTCGGGGCTCCATCGCGTGAGCTGATGGAGCGAAGCTACCGATATTCCGGTATCGGTGTCAACCGGTATTCCGGTTGCGTTCTACCGTTTCGGTTCAATACGGTATGAAATGACGCAGGTGCAGGGACATCACAAAATTTGGCGGTCCACAGGAATGGAAAAAGCCCCACCGGTATGGCGGGGCCTGCTGTTTGGCAAAAAAAGTCCGCTAATTTTGATTTAAAGTAAGTGCTTTTGCAGTTTCCGCGATCTTCTTATTTGAGTAGTAATCAAACTCTTCCATTGAAATCTTTTTGTCTTCGACCATTTTCGCCAACATAATATTATAAAGATTTAGCTCTATAATGGCGGCGGGCGGATCGAAATACGACATATCTATTTGATGATACCTCTTATAGTATTCCAAGAAAGTAATCTTATTTGAGCGAGCGAGAGCTTTGAGCCGATCTGTGGCATCGCGCCCTTGTGCCGCGCGATCTCGCGCTCCAACCGCTCCCATCTGCGCCTGTAGCGAGACTGAAGAGGTCGCCACCCCGATCAAAACAGCAAGAGGTATGACGAATGATTTTCTCACAGCGATCTACATCCTTGAGAATTTCGCTGAAACCCGACCGATAATGTGGACATTGCCGTCCAAGGCGAGAAATATCGGCTTATAGTTGCTATTTCGGGAGGTGCAGACGATCTTTGGTGGAGATGAGCCGCGAACGATTTCTACTTGCTTGATTATTACTCCATCGCCATCCCAAACCGCGAAGATCCCACCCTGCCTTGGGTCGGTGTCTTTTCGGTCGATGACTACCCGATCCCCGGATAAGAGAGCCTTCGCGGTACCGTCATCCATGGAGTCGCCCCGGACCGGCAGGATATCGGCAAAGCCATACGTCAGCCCCAGTTCGCGCTCGACGTAAGATTGCGGAAGCCCCCAATTTGCGACTGGTTCGTGACCAGAGACACCGCCGTCGCGCCATTCGCCGTCGTCCATCCCGCCGCCGTAGGATGCCCCGGCACGAATGTCGTATTCAGGCAGGGATTTGCGGGAGACGGAAGCCTGGTTCGTAGGGTGCTTGGCCGCCCGTGCGGGACGTGGCCCATCGGCGCCCGGCTCAAGCCGATCCTGGCTTTGACCCAGCAGCCACTCTGGCGTCACGCCACAAGCACGGGCGATTTCAATTAATTTTCGAGGGCGGCTGCCCTTAGTTTCGATGTCCGCGACACCCTGCTGCGACATGCCAACCCGCTCCGCCAGTTCTGACTGAGACAGGCCAGCATTTTCGCGGGCTGATTTCAAACGGCTGCCGAGGTGGTCCATGCCCCTTGCTATCGGTGGCATAACCGACCGTCCCTACCGTAAATACGGTTGACTTTACCGCTTTCTCGGTACATTTCGGTGGCATGAGCCCGAACCATCAAGCGCTCGCACGAGCTATCGAAGTTGCAGGTGGCCAAGCGGGCCTGGCGAAGGCGATTGGCACATCCCAATCGAACGTCTGGACATGGCTCAATAAGAGCAAGCGCGGCGCCCCGGCCGAGTGGGCGCTTCGGATTGAGGCAGTCACGCAGGTTTCGCGTCACGATCTGCGCTCCGATGTCTTCCCCGCCCCAGCCGAGGTCGCCGCCTGATGCGCCGCCGCCGCACCCCCTGGCAGGGCCGCACCGAACCGAACTCCAAGCCTACAGCGCGCAGCGGCAAGCGGTTGCCGACGCCGGTGATCGATCGTTCCGGCTTCTACGGTTTCCGAACGCAGGGACTGGAGCGCGTTCTGAGTTCCCGTGTGCTTGCCGATGCAAAGAATAAAATCGCTGAGGCACGGGCTATGGCCCAGAAAACTTCGTGCGAAGGCGAAGGACAGCTTCGGCCGTACCCGGCACTCCAGAAGCAAGGCCATTAGCCATGCCCTCCAGATGCTGCAGCACTTCTTTCTGCTTTGAGTCCGACAAGGTGTTGAATATTGCTTTCAGGGCAATCTCTATCGCTTCCGCGCGCGGGTTGATCGCGGGCTCCGTCATTCTCAGCTCCTTGGTTCGGTTGGCACTGACCAAGGTAGCGGACCGGGCGGGACGCGCCATCGCGGCGTGCATCCCGTCCGCGTCTGCGCTCGTCGCGGGGCGCGCCTGACATGGCCGCGCTCGCCGCCATCATCTTCGCGGCCTTGGCCATTGTCGGCCTTGGCACCGCGTTCCTGACCGGCTCCGGCCGCGCGCTGACGTTCGGCCTCGCCGACGTTGCAATCGGGCTCGTCGCCTTCTGCATCTGGGCGTGGTCGCTGTGAGCGCCGCCCTTAAGAATTCGTCCTTCGGGGCGTCCACAGGTGGAGTGACGGCGAGCGCTGCCGCACCGACCACGCAAACGGGCACACGCAGCGCCGGGGACATGGCCCCGCCGGTGGCGTCGCAGGCAACTGCGCCGGCCACGGTCAAAAGTCATGTGACTGTCGGGATAGTTCGACTGCAATCGAACGCCGGATACGCGAACGCGAACCGCCCTCGGGCCTACGCAGAAGATGCAGGCGTGACTTCGCCGGGTGGAGAGCAACCCGGCACCCATTCCCCTCGAGCCGGGATGATCCGGCCGAGCGCCGAGACCGTGAACGGGTTCTGCGTTTCGACACGCGGCCTTGGCGCTTCCCCTTCGCGCCTCGTTGGCGCGTCCGTGGCCCGTCGTGCGGGCATCCAGCGCTCTCTCGCTGGTCTTCCTCACTGGACTGGCCGGGGTCATCGCGCCCCGGCCCTTTTCCCCTCGCGTGATCGTCGTCGCCGCCAAGCTGCCGATCACGCATCTGTACTGCGTGCCTCGTCTAACCTCCATTTGCATAACAGCGTCTCCCGCCCGTGTTTCTCAATAAACACGGACAGATTTGATGATGTGCAAATTCTGTTTGCGGAGGATGCAAGTGCCCGACGCTGATATCGCCCGCGCTCAAGACTTCGCCGACGACCTTCTCCGCTGGGAGACGCGCGGCCCCGGCGACACCGCCAACGCCATGAAGCGCGTCGCCCAGCGCGCCGCCCTGCCCTTCTCCAAGCTCTGGGCGCTCCGCTACCGGCCGCCCAAGGCCGTCGCCTCCCACGTCCTTGCGGCCCTGGAGGCCGCCCATGCCCGCGAAGTCGAGCGGCAGTTGAGGAAGCTCGCCCATGACGTCGAGATCACCACCCGCCTTACCGGCCCTGCGGACCCTGCTGTCGCTGCGGCTCAAGCTGCTCTTCGCGCGGCTGAAGGCGCGCGTGCGGGCCTGGTGGGACCGCCTCTGGCGCCGGCTCCGGCCGTGGCGCGGCGGGTGAAGCCCCACTTCGATTTGCCGCTGTTCCAGGCGGCCCAACAGGGAGAGTGACGATGGTGGACAGTGGTGATCAGGCGCGGGCGTTCGCGCAGAAGATGGCGCCGCTGCCGGCGTTCCATGCGACGCACGTCAGCCACAAGCACGTCGAGGCGTACCGGATCGCGGCAGTGGAGTGCCTGCGGGACGGTTCCGGCACCGTGACGCTGGAATGCGGTCTCGTCGTGGGCGCGCCACTCGGGTTCGCCACACGCGGAGTTCCGTCCGCCGGGGATTACCTCGTCCGGTACGAGCCGACCGACACGCATCCGCAGGGCTACCTCTCGCATTCGCCGCGAGCGGTGTTCGAGGCCGGGTACGTCGCCGCCTCCCGCCAACCCGACGGCACCGGCGCCCCGGCCCTGACCCGCGACGAAGCCGACGCGGTGGTGGAGCGCTCGACGGCACCCCGCGTCACGGCGGACAGCATCACGGCGAAGATCGCCGGCTCCAAGTTCTTTCGCGACGGGGTGCTGACGATCTGCATCATCACCATGCGGAACGGCTTCACCCACATCGGCAAGTCGGCCTGCGCCTCGCCGGAGAACTACGATCAGGCGGCGGGCGAGCGGTACGCCTACGACGACGCGTTCCGGCAGGCGTGGGCGTTCGAGGCGTATCTGCTGCGCGAGACGCTGACCGCCAGCGCCGCCGAGCGGCGCGGCCAGGACGTCACCGTCGAGGCGCCCCCTTCCGCGACCCAGGACACCCGCTCGCGCGGCGAGCCCCGCGCGCCCCGGTTCGACGACCGTCTGCCGGGCGGGCGCCCGCATCCCTGACCCCAGAAACAGAACCGCCCGGTCCCTTTGCGGCGAAGCAGGGAGCCGGGCGGAAGTGGTGTGCTCTTGTGGAGTAGGAAAATGGTATCCCAACATGCCGCGTCTCCGCAAGTAGACGCATCCAGCGTTGCTGCCGATCAACTGAAATCCTTCATCGAGCGCATCGAACGGCTCGAAGAAGAGAAGGCCGGCTTGGCCTCGGACATCAAGGACGTTTACGCGGAGGCCAAGGGGACCGGCTTCGACGTGAAGACGATTCGCAAGATCGTTCGGCTTCGGAAGATGGACCACGCCAAGCGGCAGGAAGAGGAGGCCGTCCTCGAACTCTACATGATGGCGCTCGGAATGCTCGGTGACACGCCGCTCGGGCGTTCGGCCGTCGAGCGCGAGGTCGCTCAGACCAAGATCACCATCTCGGCCGGCGGGCGGACCGTCGAGACCACGGGCACGAAGCTCGCCGAAGCCACTGCTCGGATGGAGTTGCAAAGCCGGGTCAAGGACGCGTTCGCAGGCGTGCCGGGCGTCACCGTCACCACCAATGCGAGAATCCCTCGCCGTGGCGCCTCGGTGCTGCGCACGGCGGCGAAGCGAATGCGCTCCGACGGGCAGATCGACATCGAAGACGCCATTGCCGGGAGAGCCTGAGCCATGGGCTGCTCTGATCCCGTCATCACTGCCGCCGATTTCCGCGCCCTCGGCCCGGCTGGCGTCCTCGCCCGCCTGAAACGCGAGGAGGCCGCGCGACGCCCAGCGCCGGCCACCCGCCGCGCCCACACGCCGAAGTGCGAGTTGCGCCCCGAATGGGTCGACCGGCCCATAGCAGAGACCGTCGTCCTCGACCTGCCGATGCCGCCAGGGGTGAACAACCTCTATTTCAATCGGCCCGGCGTCGGGCGGGTGAAGGCGGCCCGGTACCGCAGGTGGCGCGCCGACGCCGTGCGCCTGGGCGCGCTCCAGGCTCCCGGCCGGATCGTCGGCCGCGCGGACATCACCATCCACCTCATGGCCACTGAGGGCGATACCGACGCCTACGCCAAGCCGCTGATCGACGCCGCCAAGCAGATCGGAGTCATCGCCGACGACGGGAAGCGGTACGTCCGCCACGTCACCAGCCTCCGGTCCGATAGGCCCGATGCCGTGCGGATGGTGTTCGTGCGCGTCACCGACGGCGTTGCGGTGGCGTCATGACCCCGACACGCCCCCTCCTCCGCTGGCACGGCGGCAAATGGCTGCTCGCCCCCTGGGTGTTGAAGCACTTCCCGGCCCACCGCCTCTACACCGAGGTATTCGGCGGCGCGGCCAGCGTCCTGCTGCGCAAGCCCCGGTCGCATGCCGAGGTCTACAATGACCTGGACGATGACGTGGTGAACCTGTTCCGGGTCCTGCGCTCTGGGGACGCCCCGCGACTGATCGCCGACCTGCGCGCCACGCCGTTCGCGCGCGCCGAGTATGAACAGGCCCACGAAATTGCCACCGACCCCGTCGAGGAGGCGCGGCGCTTGGTGGTGCGGTCCTTCATGGGCTTTGGCTCGGACTCCAGCAATCGTGGTGTCCGGAGCGGCTTCCGTGGCAACGCGAATCGGAACGGCACCACCCCATCGCAGGACTGGGCGGGGTTCCCCGACGCCCTCGTGATCCTCGTCGAGCGCCTGCGCGGCGTGGTGATCGAATGCCGGGACGCGTTCGAGGTCCTGACCCAGCAAGACGGGCCGGAAGCGCTCCACTACCTCGACCCGCCCTACCTGCCGGCAACCCGCTCGCAGAAAGGCCGGCGGGTCGGCTCTGGCTACTATGCATACCGCCACGAGCTGACGAGCGAGGACCACGCCCGCCTGCTCGACGCCGTCCACGACTTGAGCGGCATGGTGGTCCTCTCCGGCTACCCGGCGCCGGCCTACGAGGCTGCGCTGCGTTCCTGGCGCCGCGTGGAGCGGCCCGCCCTCGCCGACGGCGCCCGGGCTCGCACCGAAGTGCTGTGGATCAACCCGCGCGCCGCCGCCCGCCTCGAGGCTTTCGGCTCGGTCTTCGCTCAGTCCCACCTCTTCGACACGGCAGGTGCAGCATGAAGGCGGCCCCCACGTTCCGCCCGAGCGAACTGCACGCGATGGGTCTGGCCCTGCTCGAACGCGAGCGGGCCGAGGCGCGCGACCGGATGGCCCATGGCCGTAAGGGTCGGAAAATTTCCGGACCGTCAGAGGTTCGTGACCGGGTCGGCGCTCGCTTCGGGATCTCCGGTCGCCAACTCGACAAGATCGCTGACATCTGCCGGGCGGCCGAGGCCGAGCCCGAGCGGTTCGGCCACCTCCTCGAGGAGATGGATCGCACCGGCAAGATCAATGGCCCCCACACCAAGCTGCTGCGCGCCCGCGACGAGGACCGCGTGCTCGGTCTCGCCCCGGTGAAGGGCCGGTTCCGCACCCTGGTGTTCGATCCGCCGTGGGACGAGGACAACATCTCGGACGCAGCCGGGCACGACTATGCCCTGATGCCGTTCGACGAGATCCTCGCCATCCCGGTCCGCGATTGGGCCGAGGACGACGCGCACCTCTACCTCTGGGTCACGAACAACACGATTCTGCTCGCCCCGCCGCTGCTCGCCGCCTGGGGATTCCAGCACAAGACCGTCCACACCTGGACCAAGCCGCGCCTCGGGCGCGGCCGCTATTTCCGCAACACCACGGAGCACGTGATCTTCGCCGTGCGCGGCGACCTCAAGACACGGGCGCCCGCGCGCGCCACCCGCACCAACCACGCTTGGCCCGTGGGCGCGAACAGCGTGAAGCCCGAGGGCTTCTACGACCTCGTGCGGGCCTGCAGCTACCCGCCCTATGGCGAGGGCTTCCAGCGGACGGCCCGGCCCGACTTCGTGAATCTGTACCAGCCGGGGCCTGTCCTCGCGGCGGCGGAGTAGCGGCGATGCGAAACGCACGTCTTGGGGGCCTTGCGCTGCTCGCCCAGGAAGCTGCCGACGACGCCTATCGTGAGGTTCATCGCCTTCACGAGGCAGTTCCAGGGGACTCGCCGATCGAGCGCCTGTTCTGCGCAGCGATGTGGTCGCTTGCGCATCGTCGGGATCGGCCTGTCGATAACCTCCTAGCGCTGAGTGCTCAGTACGAACTGGCAGAAGCCGTCCGGGATTCGATCGCCAAGTGCACCTTCTTCTCGACCGCCTACGTCGAGTCGCAGGTCCAGATCGCCGGCTGGCGTGTGGATTTTGCGATCTCCTTTCCCGACACGGCCGCCCCTGTTGGCGCGCCGCTTCGAAAGCTTCTGGTCGAGTGTGACGGCCACGAGTTCCACGAGCGGACCAAGGCACAGGCAGCACGCGATCGATCACGAGATCGCCTCGCCCAGCACCAGGGCCTTCCGATCTTCCGGTTCACCGGCTCGGAGATTTGGAACGACCCGTGCGGCTGCGCGGACGAGGTACTGAGCTTCATCGCTGGGGAGACCCGGCCATGACCGTCACTGCCGAGATGATCGACGCCATGGTCGCCGCCGGGATCGCTCCGGAGCAGATCCTTGTCGTGGTCCGGTCCGAACTCGCTCGCCAGCACGTCGCGGACGGTGAAGCCGAGCAAGCTCGGATCGAGCGGAACCGTGAGGGCAACCGCGCCCGGCAGGCGGCCTACCGAGCACGGCGTAACGCGCGTAACGCCGAAAGTAACGGATGTAACGCCGATAACGAAAGTAACGGCGTTACGCCCCCTAAAAGGTCCCCCACACCCCCTAAAACTACACCCCCGGTAGATTCCCCCTCGGACCCTAAGGGGTCCTCTGCCCCCAAGGGGGCCGACCGGCATCGGGGGACCCGCATCCCGACGGATTTCGGACTGCGGCCGGAAGCCCGGCAGGCTTGCCAGGACGCCGGACTGACCGGCGGCGACGTCGACGAGGCTCTCGCTGAGTTCCACGATTTCTGGGTCGGCATGCCTGGGGTCCGGGGTCTGAAAACCGACTGGCTGGCCACCCTCCGGAACCGCCTCCGCGAAACCGTCCGACGGGGCTCGAAGGCCCGATCACCGCCAGCGAAACGCGGCACCGGCAACGGCTTCCTCGACGCTCTCCTCGACGACCACGGGGCTCCCCATGACCCAACTCCCGACCATCAGCGATACGATCACGGAAACGTCCATCGCCTTGCGGCCGGCGGACGCCACTCGGGACGGTGACGTGCTCGTCGCAACGTACCGGAATCGGCTCGACCGTGACGGCAGGCGGGGTGTCCCAGCGTCGATCCGTGCTGACCGGGCGCCTAGCGATGCCGACCGGGACGTCATGGCCGGGCGGCTGGCTGATCTGCGGTCCGGCCTTGCCGATGGAGCGGAGGGCGAGGCGGCAAAGCGCAAGGTCGTCCTCGCCCTCCTGAGTGCCTTCCCGACCTACGGCCTCGACGCCAAGGGCGCCGGGACTATGGCCGCCCTCTACGTCCGAGCCCTGGTGGATCTGCCAACCTGGGCGGTCCAGGCCGCCGCATCGAGGTTCCTTCAGGGCCGCACCCTCACGGAATGGTCGGGCGACAAGTGCCCGACACCGCCCCAGGTCACCGCGGAATCGCGCCGGTCGCTTGATGCGATCCATGCGGAGATCAAGACCCTCTGCGAGGTTCTCGACGCGGTTGTCTACCAGCCGATCTCGGACGCCGAGAGGCAGCGGGTCCTCGACGATATCGCCGCAGCGCCCAACAGCCTGCTGATCGCCGGCCGTACGCCGCGCCTCGCAGCCCCCCCCAGCCTCGCAGGGTCGGCGGTGTCCGATATCGTCGCCCCGCTTCGGGGCCTCGATCTCTCGCACCTCATGGAGCGGCTCGACCGCAGGCGGGTGTCGGCGTGAGCGCCGCCCTCGCCCTCCCCACGGAAGCCAAGCGCATCGTCGAGGCGTGGCGGGCCGGCGTGCGCTCCCTGCCGGTCCTGGCACCGCCCTGTCGGGGGATGACGTCGGCGGGCTGGCCGGGCGTCCGCGCCGGGATGCTCGAGTTCCTCGACACATCGGGCCTCGACGCGGTGCGCATGGGCTTCGGCACCCGGGCGCTGTTCGGCGTCCATCGCCTTGCTGCTGCCCTGCGCGTCGATTCCTGTGGTGTCCTCGTCATGGTGACATGGGTGCCGATCGCGAGAATGGAGCCGGGCGTAATCCGGCTCGCGAACGGCCTTGTGAGCCGGGGCATGACGAACCCCGACGAGAGTATCCCCATCTGGAAGTTCGGAGACAGCCCCACCCGTGGCAGATGAGACCCTTGTGCGCGCGCGTCCCGAAGGCCCGGACCCACCGACGAGCCCCAGCGGACGCACGCCCTCATTCGATGCCGGCACCGTCGAGGAGTGGACTGTGATCGCCTGGCGGGCCGACCGCAGGGCGAAATACGAAGGGTTCGAGACCACGGCCGGCAATGCCCTGAGCTGGCCCGACCAGTACCTGCCGACCGCCCACCCGATGCGTAGCGAGGCGCGCAACTTCCTCCTCATGTGGGCTTGGTGCGAGGCCGGAAACGACACGTGGCGGGGCTACTGTCGAAAGCGGGGGTGGTCCCGGACGACGGCGGATCGCTGGCGGAAATGGGCGGCGGAACAGATCGCGGCCGGCATCAACGAGGCGATCCGGAGGGCAACGAGAGCTGCGAGAGGAGCGTGAGGATACAGCGGAGCCATTACAGGGTTTGCTGGACCACAGCGCTCGAGCGCACAACCTGTGATTCATGCGCATGGCACGTAGCCAGCCGTTAACCAATAGTTTACCGTTCCCTAAAGTTTCCGCCCGTCGCAACTGCCGGTTAAGCTGCGTGACGAAATATGATGTGCATGGAACTACAGCGGCAGCATACGGCTATGCCCCGGCGCACACGGTATCGCTCCCCGAGCGATATTCGTACTATTACGCTGCCGTCGTTGCTTGCCGAAATGCATCGGCCAGCCTTGGAGGCGCGCCAGCTCGATTTCTTAGCTTCATCTACGCAAGACGGTCTCGCCAGCATCTACTATTCTGGCGATCTATCGGCTCTCAGAAGCCGTGCAATCTCCATCGTCGGCACGCGCGAAGTGAGCGATGAAGGCCGTCGCAGGGCGAGGAAACTCGCACGCGAACTTGTGGCCGCAGGTATCACGATCGTCAGCGGGCTAGCAAAAGGTGTCGACACGGCCGCGCTCACAGCTGCCATAGACGCCGGCGGTAGAACTGCAGCTGTGATTGGCACACCGCTCGACAAAGCTTACCCGGCCGAGAATGCTACTTTGCAGGAGCTGATCTATGGCGAGCACCTGCTTCTTACACCGTTTGCGATCGGTGAACGAACGTTCAAGGGTAATTTTCCGAAGCGAAATCGAGTTATGGCTGCCATCTCGGATGCTACTGTCATAGTTGAAGCTTCAGATACATCTGGCACTTTGCATCAGGCTGCCGAATGCGGTCGGCTCAAGAGATGGCTCTTTATCATGCGGTCTGTAGCAGACGACCCATCCCTCACATGGCCGAAGAACTTCATCAACAAGCCAAAAGTTGCCGTTATTTCATCAACGCAAGATATTCTAGACGCGATTGAAACATGACGACACTCGTTACTCATAGCTTTTGCAAGTACCTAACTTCCACAGGAAATTGGCGCGACCAAGATTATCGCGCTCGAATAGTAGTTAAAAGCGTGAAGGGCGACGACTTCAAGGGCTATTGGGATCGCAAGATCGGCGACAAAATCGTTAGACTTGATGAGAACAACAAAGAAGTAACGGCAGATTTAGCCGCGTCGTTCATGGCGGCTCGTCTGAAGGACTTAGTGAATTGCAGTGTGACGCTCGTTCCAATCCCGAACAGCAATGCTTGCGTGGGTGGGCCGCGTGACTTTCGTACGCGACTTTTCGCCGATGCGATTGCCAAGCATGCAGGCGATAGGGTTGCGGTTAAGAGTGCCTGCCTCTGGAAAAAGCCTAAAGAACAGCAACATAAAACTGATGGCTACCGCCATGCATCACAATTTATCCCATTGCTAGAAATGGTCTATAAGCCAAAAAGACCAGTTATACTCATTGACGACATGATAACGTCCGGATCTCAAATGCTAGCGTGCACATATATCTTACGCGCTGCCGGCGTAGACGTCAGGTTTGGGATGGCAGTAGGACGGCAAACAACGGAACAAGAAGACGGGGTGCTTAAATGGGACGAGAAGGAAATATCCCAGCTCATCCTGTGACCTAACGTCAGACGAGTGAAATCCACTTGACAGTGGTGCCAAACGCCCCGGACCACGGCGCTCAAACCCGGTGAACGCATCGGGAACACGCATAGGGGCACCCCCGTGACCGCGTCGGCCAAGAAGTCGTCCAGCACCACCCGCATCTCGAACCCTGACCGCCTCGCCCTGATCCGCGCGAAGGCGGAGGAACGCCGGGCCGCGAAGGCCGAGCGCGTTGCCATGAAGGCGAAGCTCGACGCGAAGGCTGCGGCCGAGGATAGCGAGGCCCTGTCGGCTTGCCACGTGATCCTCGACCGCATGTCGATCCGTGGGGCCGAGGCCCGCGCCCGCCGTGAGCGCCAGAGCGGTACGGGGCCGTCGCGCAAGCGCGCCCGCATCGCCCGGGCCGCACCGATCACCGCGCGCGATGTCGAGGTGGACACGGGCAAGGCCTCCGTCCGCGATCCCTACGACCCGTCGAGCTTCATCACCGCCACCGTGAATCGCCGGGTCGACGTGCTCGCGGCCGAGCGTGGGGCGAACCGGATCACCGAGGCTCAGTTCCTCGTCGGCCGGATGCTGCAAGCGGCCTGGGAAAAGCAGATGGGTGTGCGCTCGGGTGGAACCTGGGACAGCACGACGTCCGGCGCCGGGCCCGGCTCGCTCGCGGTGTCCCACGCCTTCACCATCGAGGACATCCGGATGCTCGGCCGGATCGAGACCGCGAAGGCCGTGAAGGCGATGAACGAGCGCGCAGCCAAGGAGATCGGCCACAGCGGGGTCCGCTTCCTCCGTGCGATCCTGTCGGAGGGCTACAGCTTCGCGAGCTACGCCGAGGCGCGCGGGCGCGGGACCGGCGAGCGGGCCGCCTCGGACATCGCCAAGCGGTTCCGGTGGCTCCTCGAGGAGTTGACCGAGGCGCATCACACCGCGCGGGCTCCTGGTGTAGCAACGATTCGGGACGGGTATGCTGCCCAGGCCGATGCGGTCGGGGAGCGGCTGAATCGCTCAAAGTCTGCAGGGCTCAAACCAGCCGAGGGCTAGACATGACTTATGCGCTGCCCCACTTTTGGATTAACAACCTTTGCATTTCGAGCACCCTTTCCGACTTAAGACAGTATCCAAGATTTGTCGGCATCGACGAAACTGATATTGGCACATAATTTGTGGGCACAGGTTTCGCTATAATATTTCCTTCGGTAGTATACTGCGGGCCGCCCCATAAAACGCCCAGAAACATCAGTCGCTCACCGGCGGTGGTTGTGCCGGATGAATCGGTGAACATTCCACTGTTGGCAATGAGAACCGGTGAACCTGATGATCCTGGGAAGCATGCGGTGTCGACCATGAACTCCTTTTTCCCGTTGTAATCCGATCCAAATGGGGTTGCGGTGATCCCCCTTCTTATGATTGGGAAATTGTTTCTACTATCCCACAATCCGATTGGGTAACCTATCATGGTTATTTCTTCGATTGCGCGAATAGTTTTAGTTCTTGCTGCATCTGGTATGTCGGAACTCCTCAGCTGTCGAAAAAAAGGTCTCAAGCCCCTTTTCTGCATTTCGTTTAGAGCCGCTGATATGGGGAACATTGCCAGGTCAACTTCGGGATCTGGATGTAATTCCACGATGTTCTGAAAATTCTCCAGATCCAACCGAATGTAGCTTCCCGGAATAGGCATGCCATCTTCCCCCGCCTGGGAGATGTGAATGACAACTATATTCGCCCCCTCCAATACGTGCTTGTTTGTTCCGACTAGGCTCATATGGCCTTTGCTTGGCAAATCCACGCCGAAATGAAATCCTGTGCCAGTTGATTTGGTGCCGTCTAATCGATTTGCTTCAATTCTTACAGTCAAATATGGAACTTGATCAAGCAAAGAAAGCATTGCATAATTCCTACTTTAAATAGACTGCCGAACGGTTTTTCCAAGTTCCAAGGTGGCAGCCCGATGCAATGCGAGCAAGTGCAGAGTTGTCAGGCATCCTTGACCCGACGGGCGAAAACCGTCATCACGTCAACGTCGCACGACACGCGCCCGGGGCCATCAGCCGCCGGGCGTTCGTATGTCTGGACCCGTTTCCGAGCTTGAGCGTTCCCCTTGCGTGACGCCGGCCGGTATCCCTGACATGATCGGCACCCGATGATGACGGATCGCGAGCGCGCCGATCAGGTCGCCGACCTGCTCCGCAAGGCCGACCGGCTCCGCGTGCCGGGGCATCGACACACCGTCGACATGGTGATCGAGGCGCAGGACGAGCTTCGCGCCGGGCTTCGCCGCCTCTACCGCGATCTGGCCGGCGCCGACGTGCCCCGTGAGGCGCCGCCGCGCCGCTCCGTGGTCGCATCGTTCCAGACCGGCGCCATCGCCGGGACGCGCGCAACGGTGGCGTTCCGGGGCCGTCCCAGGGGCATCGCGGCGCGGGCTTGATCAGCCTTCGAGGCGCGCGGTTGCTTCTTCGGCTGAAATCGAACGCTGGAATACGACCTCTCCGTCATCCGTGCCGGGTCGGAAGGTCCATCCGCTGCCAAGCACGGCGAGGACTTCGCTCGGGTCTCCCGTGCCGATCTCCCGCTCGACGGTGGCGAGGTCGAACATGAACTGGTCGTGGCCCGCACGGAGGCCGCCGATCATTTGACTTGCGAGGTAGCTTCTGGCGCGGTTTGGGTCGGTCATGATGGCCTGATCCTGGGACTGCGTCGTCGGGGACATCATAGCCCGGCGCGGGTTCTGACGGGTAGCAAATCCCGGGCAAATCTTCTCGCGCGACCCGCGCGTGAAAATTCGGATGGCAGGGTTCAGCCGGAGCGCCGGATCGGCCCGCCACAGAGCGAAAACCGCCCCGATTTCCGAACTCTCGGGGTCCGCCAAGCTCTCGGAAATCCGAGACGGCCCGGCATCCGAACTCTTTGCAGAAGCCGAACGGGAAATCGATGATCGGATCGGCTCGCATCAAGCGGTTGAAGGGCCGCGCGACGAAGGCCGGGCCGACGGCGGCCGCCTCTAAGATCCGCGCCGTGGGGTACGTTCGCGTCTCGACCGACGGGCAGGTCGCGGACGGCCACGGCATCGACGCCCAGGACCGCGCCATCCGCGCATTCGCCGTGAGCCAGGGCTATGACCTCGTCGACGTCGTGCGAGAAGAGGGCGTCTCAGGCGCTTCGCGTCCTGCGGAACGACCCGGCTTTGTCCGCGTACTGGAGTTGGCTGAAGGCCAATCCTTCACGGTGCTCCTCGTCTACAAGTTCGACCGCCTCGCCCGTCACCTGCTCCACGCCGTCACCACGGTTCACGACCTGCGCGACCGCTTCGGTGTTGTCCTTCGGAGCGTGAGCGAGCCCATCGACACCAGCACGGCCATGGGGGAGATGATCTTCACCATCCTGGCCGGCATGGCGGCGCAGGAGCGGATCACCATCACCGAACGCACGATGGGCGGCCGGAAGGAAAAGGCGATCAAGGGCGGGTTCGCCGGGGGGCGCGCGCCCTACGGCTACACCCACGACCAGGACCGCAGGCTCGTCGTCGTCGAGGAGCAGGCCGCCGTGGTCCGCCGGATCTTCGCCGAGCGCGCCGCGGGCATCACGCTCCAGGGAATCGCGAACGGTCTCAACGCCGACGGCATCCCGTCGCCGACCGGCGGCATCTGGCGCGCCGGTGGCGTCCACTACATCACCGACAACCCGAAATATCAGGGGCACGTCGAGTACCTGTTCCGGTTCGGCGGCGCCGAGCAGCACGTGCTCCGGCCCGGCGACCACGCCGCCATCGTCTGATTCCCTCCCCCTGCGGGAAGGGTCATCGTTCCCCGGACCCGAGGCGCGATCCATGAACGCCGTCGCCCTCGCCCGCCGCCTCGCCGGTCTCGCCCTCACCGTCGAGCGCGACCGGCCCACCGCCGCGCATTGGGTCGCCGCCATGGCCCTCGCCGCCGAGGCCGAGCCGGTCCCCGGCCACACCCGTGAGGTCGCGTTCGTCGCCGGCCGCGCCCGCGTCCACCTCCATCCCCTTTCGCGCTGACAGGACCATGCCCGTGACCGAAGACGACGACGCGGCGGTCTATGCCTGTCCGCCGCCCTCCCTGCGACCCTTGCCGGGCGCGGTGATCCTGGTGAGCGCTGCGGCCCGCCGCCGGATGCGGACCGCCCTCGCCGGGCGCGAGATCAGCGCCGGCCGGGCCTCCCTCGGCGTCACCGGCCCCGATCCGGAGAAGCTGTCCGCCGAGGAGGCCATGCGGTGCTTCGGTGTCGAGCAAGGCGCGGCGTGACGTTGATCCGGCCGCGCCCGCCCGAATCCCTGCTCGGCCAGGAGGGATTCGACACGGCCACCCCGGTCCAGCCGGCTCACGATCTGCTCGCCTGGATGCGCGCGACCTTCATCGATGAGGACGCGCCGCTCCTGAACGAGGATCACGCCCACTTGCGCAGCGCCCGCCTCGGCGCGCTCTGGTGTGCCGTCCCGAACGCCCGTCAGGGCAACGCCGTCGTCGGCATGTGCGAGACGACGGCCTTCATGGGCAACCGCTGGGCCAAGGCTCGCTTCCAGCAGCAGATCGTCGGGTGGTTCGGCTTCATGCCGCACTTCCTGTTGACCTTCGACGCCGGGTTCGCCGACCAGTGCGACGACGCTACGTTCTGCTCCCTCGTCGAGCACGAGCTGTATCACGCGGGCCAGGCCAAGGACGCGTGGGGCGCCCCGCGCTTCTCGAAGACGACGGGCGAGCCGGTGTTCGAGATCCGGGGACACGACGTCGAGGAGTTCGTCGGCGTGGTCGCTCGCTACGGCGTCGGCGCGGCGGCGGGCCAGACGGCATCCCTGGTTGCGGCGGCGAACCGCTCGCCGATCATCTGCGAGGCAGAGATTGCCGGGGCCTGCGGGACGTGCGGCGGGCGCATCGCCTGACCTTGATCGGACATTGATGCCGCCATGGCGATGAACACCCTCTCGGACGAGGTAAAAACCTTCATCGTCCAACAGCTTGCGTGTTTCGACCCGCCCTCGGTGGTGGTGAAGGCCGTCAAGGAAGAGTTCGATCTGGTGGTCAGCCCCCAGCAGGTCGAAACGTACGATCCGACCAAGCGCGCGGGCCGGTCGCTCTCAGAGGTCTGGCGGGCGGTCTTTGAGGAGACCCGCGCCGAGTTCCTGGCCGATACGGCGCGCATCGGCATCTCGCACAAGGCGGTTCGCCTGCGCACGCTGGCCAGACTCGCCGACAAAGCGGAGCGGGCGGGCAACATGGTCCTGGTCGCCTCCCTCCTGGAGCAGGTGGCGAAGGAGTGCGGCGACGCCTTCACGAACAAGCGGCAGGTAGAGGCGAGCGGTAAGGATGGCGCCTCCCTCCTCGCCGGCGGCATCACCGTCACCTTCATCGACGGTCCCGGCAAGCCAAGCTGAGTTTCCGCGCAAGCTCGCGTTCCTGTTCCGACCAAGGCGCTACAAGATCGCGAAGGGCGGCCGCGGCGGGGGCAAATCCTGGGCGTTCGCCCGGGCGCTCCTCATCCTGGGCGCGGGCAAGAAGCTGCGCATCCTGTGCGCCCGCGAGTTTCAGAACTCGACGGCCGACAGCGTGCACGCGCTGCTCAAGGATCAGATCGACAAGCTCGGACTGTCCAGTTTCTATGATGTCCAGAACACCCGGATCACGGGAGCGAATGGAACGGAGTTCTCTTTCGAGGGGCTTCGGCACAACGTCACGAAGATCAAATCCTACGAAGGCGTGGACATCTGCTGGGTAGAAGAGGCCCGCACCGTCTCGAAATCCTCGTGGGACATCCTGCAGCCTACGATCCGCAAGCCTGGGTCCGAAATCTGGGTCAGTTTCAACCCGGAACTAGCCGAGGACGAGACCTACAAGCGGTTCATCACCCACACCCCGACGAATGCGGAAGTCGCTACCATCAATTGGTACGACAACCCCTGGTTTCCGCCAGAGCTGCAGCAGGAAGCCTTGGACCTTAAGGCTCGCGATCCGATTGGGTACGAGACCGTCTGGGAGGGCCACTGCAAACAGGTTCTCGACGGCGCGATCTACGCCAACGAGATCCTCGCGGCGAACGCCGCCGGGCGGTTCGGCAAGGTGCCGTTCGATCCGTCGAAGCCCGTCCACACGTTCTGGGATCTCGGCCGCGCGGATAAGACCGCGATCTGGTTTGCCCAAGTGGTCGGCTTCGAGTTCCGCCTGATCGCCTATTACGAGAACCGGGGCCACGCCCTGCAGCACTACATCGACGTGCTGCGCACCGTCGCCGAGGAGCGCGGCTACGTCTACGGCGAGCACTGGCTGCCGCACGACGCGCGCAACGAACTCCTCGCCTCGAAGCGCACCATCGAACAGCAGATGTGGGACGCGGGCCACCGGGTCCGCATCGTCCCGAAGCTCACCGTGGCGGCCGGCATCGACGCGGCCCGCCTGCTGTTCGCGCGGTGCTGGTTCGACGAGGACCTCTGCGCCGACGGCCTGCAGGCGCTGCGAAACTATCGCTACGAGGTCGACGAGGCCACGCAGCAATTCTCGAAGAACCCGCTGCACGATTGGGCCAGCCACGGCGCCGACGCCTTCCGGTACTTCGCGGTCGGCATCGCCGAGCCGCAGGGTCCCCCCAAGGCGCAGGACGGCCCGAACGACCGCTACGCGCGCCAACGGCGCCGGGCCGCACAACCCTCAGGATCGGCATGGACGGCATGACGGACACCGACGCCGATCACCCCGCCGTGGACGGCGGCGACCGCGCCGGCCTCGACAAGGAGGCGCTCTATCACCGCCTCAAGGCGTGGTTCCGCGTGGACCGCGACGCCTCCTCGCGCTGGCGGGAAGAGGCCCGGATCGACTTCGACATGGTGTCGGGCCACCAGTGGGCCCCCGGCGACAAAGCCGCCCTCGACGCGGCGGGCCGCCCGGCGATCACGTTCAACCGCTGCCTGCCGATCATCAAGGCGGTCGCGGGCTCGGAGGTGAACAGCCGCCTCGACATTCAGTACATGCCCCGCGAGATCGGCGACGCCGCGCTGAACGAGTTGCTGACCGAGGGCTCGCGCTACCTCGCCGACGAGGCCGAGGCCGAAGACGAGGAATCGGATGCGTTCATCGACCTCGCCATCTGCGGGATGGGCTGGGTCGAGATGCGCCTCGACTACGAGACCAACCCGGACGGCGCCTACGTCGAGGATCGGGTCAACCCCCTGGAGATGATCTGGGACGCTTCCGCCACGAAGCGCAACCTGTCGGACGCGCGTCGCCTGTTCCGGGCGAAATCCATGGACCGCGCCGAGGCCGAGGCGATGTTCCCCGACGCCGATCCGGACGATCTCGACGCGGCCTGGGCCGAGGATCGTGATGGCGACGGCCCACATCACCAGATCCAGCCCGGCCAGCGTCGCTCGGACCGGCCCGGCGCCTCCGACGAGGGCACGGCCCGCGTCACCATCGTCGAGGCGTGCTGGTGGGAGCGTAAGCGCGTCGCCATCGTCACCGACCCGACGACGGGGCAGGCCACGGAGATGGACGAGAAGCGGGCGGCCATCCTTGAGCGCCGCGCCGCCGCCCTCGGCATGACGGTCCAGGTCGCGCGCCGCACGAAGCGGGTCTATCGCCGGGCTTTCCTCGGTGGCGTGATCCTCGCCGAAACGGATTCGCCGGCCGGCGACCGGTTCCACTACGCCTGCATGACGGGCGACCGCGATCAGAACCGGAACTCCTGGTTCGGCATCGTGCGCCCGATGCGCGACCCGCAGCGGTTCGCGAACAAGTGGCTGTCCCAGACCATGGACATGCTCAACCGCCAGGCCAAGGGCGGCGTGTTCATGGAGACCGGCGCGGTGCCCGACCAGGCGCAGTTCGAGGAGAGCTACGCCAAGCCCGGCGGCGTGACGTGGCTCGCGGACGGTACGCTGGCGAGCGGCCGCATGAAGGAGAAGCCGCTGCCGGTCCTGCCGTCGGGCCACTACCAGCTGATGGAGTTCGCGATCATGTCGATCCGCGACTCCTCGGGGGTGAACCTCGAACTGATGGGCCAGAAGCAGCAGGAGCAGGCTGGCGTGCTGGAGTACCAGCGCAAACAGGCGGCCATGACCATGCTCGCCAGCCTGTTCGACGCCCTGCGCCGCGCCCGCAAGCACATCGGCCGGGTGCGGCTCTACATGATCCAGAACTTCCTCTCGGACGGGCGCCTCGTCCGGATCATGGGCGACGGCGTCACCCGCGTCGTGCCCCTCCTGCGGGACAAGACCGCCGGCGACTACGACGTGGTCATCGACGACGCCCCGGCCTCGCCGAACCAGCAACAGGTTGTGTGGCAGACCTTCACGTCGGTGCTGCCGATCATCAAGGACATGATCACGCCGCAAGTCCTCCTCGAGGTCTTGCCCTACTCGCCCTTCCCGGCCTCGTTCGTGGCGAAGATGCGCGAACTGCTCGCCGAGGCCCCGGCCGATCCGCAGGCCGAGGCCCAACAGCAGGTCGCGATGCGCACCGCCCTGGCGAAGATCGAGGATCTGACCGCCGGCGCGAACCTGAAGAACGCCAAGGCCGGGCGTGAGGCCGGGCTGACCAAGCACGACGAGATCGACGGCTTCGCGAAGGTGGCGGCGCTCGCCGCACCGCCGGAGCCGAGCGCCACGGCCTTCGCGGCCTGAGCCCGACGCGCGGCCGGTCGCGCCCCACCGGCTTTCGTACCCTTCACGTCACGAGGACCCCATGAACGACGGCTTCAACAGCACGGACGACAGCTTCAACGCCGAGGAAGAGGCCGCCTGGACGGCCATGGCGAGCGGTGAGGCCGTTTCGGAGCCCGCCAACGCCGATCTTCCCGCCACCGGTGGCGAGGCCGCCGCCGCACCCGTGCCGGCGCCCACCGGCAATCCGCAGGCCCCGGGCGAGGTCGTCGATCCCGAGGCCGAGGAGGGCGGCGCCGACGAGAACAAGGGCAAGTTCGTCCGCCATGGCGCGTTCCACCAGGAGCGCGAGCGCCGCAAGGCCGTCGAGCGCGAGCGCGATGAGTTCCGCGTCCAGATGGCGCGTATGGAAGAGCGCTTGCGGATCGCTTCGGAGGGCGCGCAGGCTCAAGCCCCCGCCGCCCAGGCTCCGCAGGCCCCGGCCCAGCCCGCAACCCCGCCCGATCCGAACGAAGACATCTTCGGCGCCTATGCCCACCTGCAGGCCGAACTCGCGGCCCTGAAGGCGGGTCAGACCCAACTCACCGAGGCGCAGAAAGCCGAGCAGGCCCAGCGCGCGGAGGCCGCGCAGCGCAACGAGGTGCTGACCGGCTATCGCAGCGACGTGCAGCGGGTCATGGCCGCGCGACCCGAGTTCGCCGACGCCTACGAGCACCTGTTCTCGAGTCGGATCCAGGAACTCAAGCTTCTCGGCGTGCCGGAGGCGGATGCGGTCCAGGCCGTCCGCGAGGAGGAGTTCGGCATTGCTCAGGCCGCGATCCAGGCGGGCCAGTCCCCGGCCGAGCGCCTGATGCAGATCGCGCAGATCCGTGGTTTCGCGCCGAAGGCCGCCGCCCCGGCAGCGCCCGTGGCACCCGCCGAAACCCCGGCCGAGAAGACCGCCCGCATCGCCAAGGGGCAGGCCGCATCGCTGTCGCTGTCGTCCGCCGGCGGCGCCCCGGCCGGTGAACTCACCCTCGAAATGCTCGCCAGCATGTCGGAGGCGGATTTCGCCAAGATGGAAAAGGCCAACCCCGCGCGGGTCCGCGCCCTGATGGGAGGCTGATCCGATGAAGCACCTGTTTCTCGTCTTGGCGCTGTGCGCCCTGCTACCGACGGCGGCCCTGTCGCGCGCGGCCATGGAGACGAACCAACTCGTCGACGACAACGGCATCCCGTTCGGAACGGCGACGAACCCCATCTACACCCTTGGTGGCGGCAGTGGCGGCGGCCCGACTGGTTCCGTCACGGCGGCCGGCACCAACGGCACGAGCGCTCAAGCCGTTCAGGGCATTACGGGCGGCGTGCCGCAGAATGTGCAGCTGCCGTCCGGAGCGACCACCACCACTGGCGCGCTTCAGCCGCCCACGGCAGCCTCAGGCAAGATCGTTGATACTAGCGTCACGCTGACGTCGAACACGTCGACCGTGCTTGTCGCCGCCCGCGCCACGCCCGGCGACCGCCTCGCCGTCGAGATCCAGTGCGACGGCACCGCCGTGGTCGGCATCGACATGAAGGGCGGTACGCTCACCAGCGCAACCGCTGCGCCCCGCGTGATCCCGTCCGGCTCCTACCCACTCTACACGCCGCCGGTCGCCACTCAGACCGCGATCACGGCTTACACCGGCACGGCCCAGACTTGCCGCGTGACGGAGTACCTGCGGTGATGCTGCGCCGGGTCCTCCTGGCGCTCATCGCGCTCGCGCTAGCGAGCGTCCAGGCACATGCGCAGCTGCTCCCCGGCCGGGCGCCAGGGTTCCGGCCGGGGTTCCAGTTCATCGGCGGGGCCGGCGGCTTCCCGGCGAGTGGCGCCGTCCTCGACTACGACTTCAAGGGTGACCGCTACAGCGGCCCGGCCATCTCGGTCTCGCGCGCCTCGCCGGCCTACATCGACGACAGCGCCGGCAACTGGACGCTCGTAGCCGCCAACGCCCTCAGGCGCTCGGACAAAGGCGCGCTGATCGAGGGCGCGCAGACCAACAGCGTCCGCAACAACTCGATGCAGGGAGCGGTAGCTGGGTCGCCGGGGACGCTCCCCAATCTGTGGGTTGCTTCCTTAGGCAGCGCGGCTCTCAGCCGTCAGGTGGTCGGGGTCGGGACGCTCAATGGGGTCGACTACATCGACCTGCGGGTATTCGGGACCGCGTCCAACAGCGGGGCCTGGCTCCCGCTCAACCTTCAGTTCGAGAGCGCGGGGGCGGTCGCCGCAGCAACAGGTCAACTCTGGACGATATCCGCATTCGTGCAGCTTGTCGCCGGATCGTTGCCCAGCAACGTTCAGTTGGAATTAGAAGAGTTGACATCTTCTAACGCTAACGTGCGTTATAACGCTAAGCTTATCACTCCCGACAACACCTTCAGGCGGTACGAGTTCAACTCGACGCTGTCGGGAGGATCGACGACCGCCGGAGTTCGGCCTGGGATTTGGATTTACGGCCCCACCACCGCCAATGTCCCGATCGATTTCACCATCCGCGTCGGCTGGCCGCAACTAGAGCAGTGGTCCTCCGCCATCACCACCGTAGGCGGCGCATCCTCCCCGATCCGCACGACTGGCACGGCGGCGACACGAGCGGCAGATGCAGTCAGTGCCAGCCTCACCGGGTTCAGCGTTCCGCTTACGGTCGCCGGGGTCATCCGCAGCGCCCCCTTCGCGCTCGCTGGGGCCGCTGTGCCGGCAAGGATCGGCACCAGTTCGACGGCAAGCTACCGCACACTCCTGAATGCGGCCGGCGGCTCTGTCGTCGGCGGCGAGACGGGCTCGGCTGGCGTGGATCTCGGGGCGCAGCCTTCTGCGGGCACCCGGTTCGCCTTCGCCTTTGCCGGCGACGCCGCCGGCCAGTCTGGATCGCTGAACGGTGGGGCTGTCGTCGGTATCGCGACCGGGCTGACCGCCGGGCACACCTTTCTCGGCATCGGCGGCAACGGGGACGGCAGCGCACAGACCTACGGCTACATCGAACGCCTTGCTCTGTGGCCTTATCGCGCCGCCAACGACAACGTGCGGACCTACGGCACACTCTCGAACTGGGGCGGCTGATGATCGACTATCTGTTCAGCTTCCCCGACGAGGCGACGGCCCACCAGGCGCTCGACCCGCTCGGCTTCGGCTTCCCGGCCGAGCCCGATGGTGAGGGCGGCACCCGGCCGGAGCGCTGGGACGAAAGCCGGGTACTGCCGCTCCGGGTCATCGTGGACGAACGGCGGATCGGCATGGACGAGGCCGGTAACCCGCTGACCTCGCCCGTTCCCGCCTCGGGCTACTGGCTCGCGGTGTCCACGCCCTCGCCCCGTGATGACCTCTACGCGCTTCACGCGTGCATGAGGGAGGCGGACCGGGATCTAGCGGAGGCGGATCGCCCCTACGTCCTGCGCGAGCGCTTCACGCTCGAGCAGCTGGCCCACCCCTGGCGCCTCGACCGGCAGTGGTGCGGGTGCGATTACTCGAACCTGGGGGCCTGACGTGCGCGCACGTACCCTCTTCGGCACCATCGCCAATGGCGTGAAGGTCAACCTTTGGGCTGCGGACCCGACACAGTAGCGGCTTGACCCGACGGCCGAACCTCGCGCAATAGGTACGCTGTCGCCAGCGCTGTGAAGACCCGCACGAGGGTCCCCCTCCGGCCTTTCCCGACATCCCGGTTCGACGCTCGCCAGACGCCCGCCTTCGCGCGGGCTTTTCGCGTTCGCCGCGCCGGTCCGCCCGGTCGCACGTCACGCGATCCGCCCGGCCGCGTCATCGCCTTCGTCCGCGCCCCGTCACGGCGCCCGTCCGATCACCGTCCCCAACGGCACATGGGGCCCGGCTTCCGTCCGCGCGGCGACGCACTGCCCGCAGCACCCGTCCCACGGAACCCCAAGCCCCAGAGGCTCCCCCATGTCCGTCACCACCTATGGGCTCAACGACGCCCTCGCCGTGAAGCTGTGGTCGAAGAAGCTCGCCACGGAAGCCACCAAGGCCCTCGATATCGCCCCCCTGTTCGGCGAGGGCGACAAGTCCGTGATCCAGGTCAAGACCGAGCTCAAGAAGGGCGTCGGCGACAAGGTCACGTTCGGCCTGCGGATGCAGCTGTCCGGCAACGGCTTCACCTCCTCGGACCGCGCCGAGGGCAACGGCGAGCAGCTCACCACGAACTCCGACGCCATCGTGATCGAGGAGCTCGGCAACGTCGTCAGCATCCGCTCGAAGAACACCATCGACGCCCAGCGCGTGAGCTTCGACCTGCGTGAGCAGGCCCGCGCCGGCCTCGCCGACTGGTTCCAGCTGCGCACCTCCGTGTCGTTCTTCAACCATGTCTCGGGCTTCACCCCGGCGAACTTCATCCAGCCGGATGGCTCCGGCGGCGTGAAGTTCACCGCCAACAACGCGGTCACCGCCGCGACCCGCGTCGTGCGCCCCAACGCCCGGGCCAACGACGGCGCCCTCGTCGCCGGGGACATCATGACCCTCGACCTCATCGACGCGGCGGTCGAGATCGCGAAAACCGGCGGCAACGCGGGCGACGTGAAGATGCGACCGGTCAGCGTCGACGGCATGGGCGAGATGTGGGTGATGTACCTGCACCCGACCCAGGTGACCCAGCTGCGCCGCAACACCGGCCAGGGTCAGTGGCTCGATATCCAGAAAGCCGCGATGCAGGGCGGCGAGGTCACGAAGAACCCGATCTTCACCGGGGCGCTCGGCGTCTACAACAACGTCGTCCTGCGCGAGTCCCAGCAGGTCACGATGGGCGTCGCGCCCGACGGCAAGACCATCCTGCCCACCGTCCGCCGCGCCGTTCTCATGGGCGCGCAGGCCGCCACCGCCGCCTTCGGCAAGGACAACGGCACCGACAAGTACCGCTGGAACGAGGAGCTGTACGACCACAAGCGCGAGCTTGAGGTCTCGGCCTGGGCGATCTGGGGCCTGAAGAAGACGACCTTCAACGGTCGCGACTTCGCCGCCATCGTGATCCCGACCTACGCCGTCAACGCCGGCTGATCCGGACCCGCCCGAACCTGACGCGCGGGCCGGTCACCACCGCCCGCGCGCCCTTCGCCTCATCCCGATCTGAAAGGGCCCGCCATGGCTACCAACGTCACTCCCTCCAAGCCGCCGTCCCGCTCGCTCCTGCACGGTCAGGTCGGCGAGATCCGCGCCCGTGTCCGCTTCGACGACAACCTCGCCACGGGCATGCCGATGAAGAACGCCTTCCCGGCCGGCGCCATCATCACCCGCACCACGGTCATCGTCAGCCAGGCGTTCAACGCCGGCACGACCAATCCCCTGGTGGTCGGCTCGACGCCGGGCGGCAACGACCTCGTCTCGGCCACGGATTCCGCCGCCCAGACCGTGGGCGTGAAGCGGCCCGACACCGCCACGGCCCTCGCCCAACTCCCTGCCGAGACCGTGCCGTACGTGTCCTATGTCCCGACCGGGACCGCGCCCACCGCCGGTGTCGCGGACATCGTGTTCGAGTACGTCGCGCCGCGCGGCTGATCCGCGATGAACCTCGCCTACTGGATGCTGCACGCGGCATCTGTCCTGGCGGCGGAGCCCGAGGCCCCGCCGTCATCTCCCGTCCCACCCGAGCCGAAGGTCGAACCCGATGCCGAACGCGCAGGGAAGGCCGACCCTCGGCGATCTCCTCGACGAGATCGCGGACGACCTGGACCGTCCGGACATCCCGGAGAAGATCGCGTCCGCCGTCACAAAGGCGATCCGGCATTACCAGCCTGAGCGGTTCTTCTTCAACGAGCGGATCCTGACGTTCCAGACCGTTCCGGGCGCCGACGTCTACGGCGGCGGGGATGCCTCCGAGATCCCCGGTCTGCTCGCCATCGACAACGTGGTGCGCCTCGAGAACGATCAAGCCTACACCCTGCAGCGGATCGCCGAGACGGACGTCGAACGGCTGGACCATCCGGCGAGCGCCACCCAGCCCTGCGCCTATTCGTATTTCGACCGGTCCATCCGCTTGTGGCCAATCCCGTCCGGGGCCTGGACGATTCGACTGGCGGCGCACATCGAACTGCCCGCGCCCGTGAAGCGCGACGACACCTCGCCCTGGGTGGACGAAGCCGTCGATCTCATCGCGGCCAGGGCGAAGCGCCACCTCGGCATGAGCGTGCTGCGCGACCCCGCGCTCGCCGCGTCGCAGGACGTGCTCGCGAACGAAGCGCTGCGCTCGCTGCGCGGGCGGACGAACCGCATCGCCTCCTCCGGGCAAATCCGGGCCCACGACCTCTGAAGGAGCCCGCCCTTGGCCCTGATCGGACTTGCCGCCTTCGAGCCGGACGTCGCATCCGTCGATAGCTCCGTGTGCGAGGTCGCGACCAACGTGGTGCCGCGCAAGGACGGGTATGGGCCGTTCCTCTCCCCGGTCCCGATCTCCCTTGCGCTGCCCGCCGGCTGTCGCGGCGCCGTCGAGGTGAACTCGCCGGGCTACGGCTTCCCGATCTACTTCGCCGGGACCGGGACGCGGCTCTACCGCTACAACCTCGGCACGTCGGATTGGGACGACGTCTCCCAGCCGGGTCGGACCTACAGCGTGCCGCCGGGCGACTACTGGTCCTTCGCGGTCTACGGCTCCCGGCTCCTGGCCTGCACCTTGGGCACGCCCGTGCAGGTCATCGACATCGACATCGGCAAGCAATTCGCCGATCTGGCCGGAAATCCGCCCCGCGCCCGCCACATGGGCGTCGTCGGCGAGTTCGTGGTCCTGGCCGGTCTCGCCGCCGATCCGAACGCCGTCGACTGGTCGGACCTCGGCAACATCGAGTTCTGGCAACCGGGCGTCGGAGGCGGGCATACCTCCGACCTGCAGATCTTCCCCGACGGCGGGGCGGTGACGGGGTTCGCCGGCGGCGAGTTCGGGGTCGTGTTCCAGGAGCGCGCGATCCGGCGCATGGTGTTCATCCCGAACTCGTCCGAGGTGTTCAGCTTCGAGGTGTTCGAGGAGAACCGCGGCGCCGTGGCGCCCTGGTCCATCGCCAAGACCGGCCCCCGAGTGTTCTACCTCGACCGGGACGGGTTCTACGCGTTCCAGGGCGGCGTTTCGGTGCCTATCGGTGCGGAACGGGTGAACCGGTTCTTCGCGGCCCGCGTCGACCCCAATCAGGTCGCTTCGGTGGTGGCGATCCGCGACGTGACCGGCCCCCGCGTGCTGTTCGCCTACCGCAGCCGAGCGGCCGACCCGTCGGACCCGACGCTCCTCGACGAAATCCTTCTGTACGACTGGCTCCTCGACCGCTGGACTTTCGTGGCGCTGCCGATCCGGTTCGGCCTCGTCGCGGCGACCCCGGCGGTATCCATCGACAACATCCCCGGCTCTCTCGACGATCCGGGCCAGAAGCCCCTCGACGATCCGTCCTATGCCGGCGGCGTCCCCGCCCTCGGCGTCATCACGGCGGACGGGCGCCTCGCTCTGCTCAACGGCCCGGCCCTCGAAGCCGTCATGCAGACCTCCGAGGCCATGATCTTTCGGCCGCAGCGGACCTTCGCCCGGGGCGTGCGGTTGAGCGGCGACGCGGACGATTGGCGCGCCGTGATCGGGACGCGTGAGAAACCCGCCGTGTCCGAGCCCGTTCGTTGGCGCCCGGAGACGAGGCCGAACACCCAAGGGTTCGCGCCGTGCCGCGCCTCGGGCCGCTACCACCGCGCCCGCATCCGCATCCCGGCCGGCGTGCCGTGGACCTATGCCGCCGCCATCGAGCCGGATGCGGTTCGCGAGGGCAATCAATGATCATCCCCGGCAAGGGCGAAACCCGCCTCGACCGCATCATCCAGGCCATCGGCGAGATGGCGACGGGCGGCTCGAACGCACTCGGTCGGGCCGATGTCGTCCTGGCGCCGGGCGCCGCCGAAACCGTTGTGACCGATTCCCTCTGCGCCCCCGGCGCCCTGGTCACGGTCGCGCCGCTGTCGGCCTCGGCCGCCGCCGCCGGCATCTTCCTGAAATCCACGGCGCGCGGCGCCTTCGTGCTCGGCCATACCGTGTCCGACGCCACCGACCGCGTGCTCCGCTACGAGATCCGGCGGCCCTGATGCATCTCCACCCCGTCGACCGATCCGACCTCGCACGCGCGTGGGCGGTCGCGGAGCCGTGGCTGGCCCGGGCCTGCGCCCGGCCCGGCTGTGACCTCTCCGTCGCCGATCTGCACGCGCTCGTCGCCGACGAGGCGGCCTTGTTGGTCCTCATTTTCGGCGACGACGACGCCCCCATCGGCGCGGGCGTCACCCAGGTCCGTGAACTCGCGGGCGGCGGGCGCTCCTGCTGTGTCCTGGCGGCCGGCGGCACCGACGTGCGCCGCTGGCGGGAGATCATGGCGCAGATCGAGGCCGGCGCCGCGCGCAACGGCTGCGAACGGGTCGAGTTCGTCGGCCGGGTCGGCTGGGCCGCCCTGCTCCCGGACTACCGGGTCGACGCCTACTACGTGAAGCACCTCGGGAGCGCGGCATGAGCGGCGGATCGAAGACCACCACCACGACGCAGAACTCGAAGACCGATCCGTACGCCGCGGCGGTCCCGTCGCTGCAGAAGATCGTGGATGCCGGCAACAAGGCTTTCGATTCCGGCGTCGGCTCTCAGGTCTATGGCGGCCAGCGCGTCGCCGGTCTCGGCGACACCACCCGCGCCGGCCTCGACGCCATGAAGGCGAATGCCGGGGCGACGACGGGCACGGCATCGGCCGGGAACGGCTTCCTCGGCGATCTCCTGGCCGGTGGCGGCTCGACGAGCGGCACGCGGGGCGCTACCGCCGCCCTCTCGGGCGTCGACCCGACGGTGAACACCTCCGGCGTGTCGAGCGCCGCGGCGCGTCTCGCCGATCCGAACAGCGTCGCCCGGACCACCGGCGCGGCCCTGGCCGGCGGGGCCTACGGCACGGACACCGCCGCGCTGACGACCCTCGCGGACGGCCTTGCCACGGGGCCGTCGCAGACCCGAACCTCGCTGCAGGACGTGGCGGACGGGAAGTTCCTCGGCGGCGCCAACCCGTTCCTCGACGATATCATCAACCGGTCCTCGAACGAGGCCGCGTCCCAGGTCGGGCAGAAGTTCGCCGCCTCGGGGCGGTACGGCTCCGGTCGGTTCGCGGCGGCCACGGCCGATGCCGTCGCCAACGTCGGCACCCAGGCCCGCTACGCCGATTACGAGGCCGAGCGCGCGCGTCAGGCGAACGCGGCCACGGCCATCGATTCCGCCGAGAACGCCCGGGCCGGCACCGTGGGCGGGCTTTACCAGGGCATCGCCGGGATCAACTCCGGCAACGGCGGCCTCGCCGCGACGGGCGCGAACCTGTCCCTCAACGCCGATGGCTCCGCGCTCACCGGTGCCAATGCCCTCGCGTCGCTTGAGGGCTCGAACGCGGATCGGTCGCTGGCCCGGGCCGGCGCGCTCCTCTCCGGTGCACAGAGCGACCGGGCGGCGGGTCTTTCCGGCCTTGGTCAGGTCTCGACGGTGCAGAACGATCTCCTCACGCCCGGCCGCACCCTGGCGAGCGTCGGCGCGGCCGAGGACGAGGCGCGCCAGCAGGAGTTGGCGAGCGCGCAGGACGTGTTCAACGAACAGCAGAGCGCCCCCTGGCGGCAGGCCGGGCTCCTGAGCGAGCTCGCCCTGCCCGTCGCGGCCTCGGGCAACACGACGACCGGGACGACGACGCAAAAGGTCCCGCAGGCGTCGCTCCTGCAGCAGCTTCTCGGCGGTGGCCTCGCCATCGCCGGCACCGCCTCGAAATTCTACAAGCCGGTCTGAGGGAGGACGATGAGCGCGGGCTTCCCCTTCAGCCTCACGCCGCCGGCCGCCCTGCGCCGCTCCGTGATCGATCCGGAGACGGGCAACCCGGTGATCACCTCGGCGCCCACCGGTGCGATCCAGCAGCGGTCGCAGGTACTCCCCATCGGCCGCACCGACAGCGGCTCCCTGGTCCCGGCCTTCCCGAAGGCCATGTTCGACGCGGTCGATGCAGCCCGCTTCCCCGGGCAAGTCCTGCGCGGGGAAAAGGACGTGTTCGATCCCGCCACGGGCCACGTCTCCGACGAGGCGATGGGCGCGGCGGCGGGGATCGCCGGTACGGCCATGACGGGCTCCTTGCCGTTCGGGGCGCCAAAGGGGGCTCTGCGGATGTTCGGCGGCTGGAATGCCGAGACCGCCGATCATGCCGCCCTGTCGAAGGCGCAAAATCTGAAAGCGACGGGCGCCGACCGGCAGGCGATTTGGGATCAAACCGGCTGGTTCCAGGCGCCCGACAACTACTGGCGCTTCGAAATCCCTGACGACCTCGCGACGCTTGGCACCCCCAAGAACGCGCCCCCAGGATACTCGCGCCTCTACCACGACGATTTGGGAGACGCCTATCCCGAACTCTGGGGTAGCACGCAGCAAAGCATCCGCGAGTCCCCCGTTATGGCGGGGCGATACGAGGCTCAAGACGGCGTAATTCATGCGCAGGGACCGACGGCGGCGGACCAGCGGAGCGTCGCTCTCCACGAGCTTCAGCACGCGATCCAGTCCCAGGAGGGGTTCGCGCGCGGTGCGAACCCGCGCAGCTTCACGGCAACGGACTGGGAGGCGGCCGGTCTGCCCATGTTGTCCGAGAGCAAAAACGCAGCCCAGGCACATGAGCGGTGGGCGCGCGACCAGTACCATCGAACGGCCGGCGAGGTAGAAGCGCGCAACGTCCAAACGCGTCGCGATTTCACTCCCGAGCAGCGTCGCGCCATCCCGCCTTGGGAGACGCAGGATGTGCCGGATGCCCAGCAAATCGTGCGTCCTTCCGATACGGCCCTCTTCAGCGGCGGACGCGGAGGCGTAGCCCCTGCGGCGGCAGCCATGGCCCGCCCCGAAGCACCCTCGAACACGCAGGACCCGCCGATGAGCGCAGGCATCCCCTACGGCCTCCCCACCGACATGAGCCCGGCGGACCTCGCGCGGTTTTTCGGCCGGGCGCCGATGGGAGCGCCGCAGGCTTTCACCGGCACGTCGGGCACGGTGGTGCCGCCGGAGGCTCAGGCCGGTCCGATGCCTCTGTCTCTTCGGGTGCCGCCGCGCGCATCGGCGCCGACTGCGCCCGATCTCGACCGCGGCGCTCCGGCCTCGCCCGATTTTCAGTCGGCCCAGCCCTCGGCCGGCGGCCAGCCTCCGCGTATGGCCGACATGCCCGCCCCCGGCGCCGTCCCGACCTCCGGAAAGTTTCCGGGGCTGGCGTCCCCGGCGCCGACGCAGCCGGCCGCATCTTCGGTGTCGGCCGGGGGCGAAGACGGCTTCGATCTCGGCGGCGCCTTGAAAAGCTTTCAGGCGAATGGCGGCGGGGACCTCCTCGTCGGCCTCGGCACCGGTCTGATGTCGACGCATGGTCTCGGCAACGGCCTCGCGGTCGGCTTCCAGAACGCGCAGAAAGCCGAACAGCAGCGGGCCGTGACCGGCCTTGCGCAGGCCGAGCTAGGGCTGAAACAGCGCAAGCTCGCGCAGGAGACCGGCGCCCTGGCCGGGAACGCCGCCATCATCAAGCGGGCCTTCCCGAACCTGTCCGACGCCGAGGCGGCCGCCGCCGGCTCGAACAGCGGACAGGTCACCGAGGCGCTGAAGATCCTGCGCGATCCGACCCATGGGCGGGACATCAAGACCGATAGCTCGGGCGTGAACCGATTCATCGACACCGGGAAGCCCATCTTTGCCGACGACGAGGGGAAGGCGGATTGGCAGCAGGCCAAGACGCCCGATGGCGGTACGATCCTCTACAGCAAGAGCGACCCGTCGAAGACGCAGGTTCTGGTTCCAGGCCAGCCCGTGCGGCCCGCCACGACGGAGGAGCGTGCCATGTTCGGCATCCCGTCCAACGTCCCGGTGAAGATGACGCCGACCGGCCCTCAGGCGATTGGCGGGGGTGGGACGAGCGTGAACGTCGACCTCGGCAAGAAAGCGAACCAGGGCCTGGACGAACTGACGAACGCGAAGATCTCGGAATCCTATGACAAATCGCAGGGCGCCATCGGCACCCTGAAGGCCATCAGCCGGCAGAAGCAGGCCATCGACGGCGGGATGATCACGGGCTGGGGCGCCGACTATCAGACCCAGGCCCGCAGTCTCCTGGCGAAGGTGCTCGGGCTCGACCCCGCCTCGGTCGTCAACTCCGAGACCTTCGACGCGGCAGCCTCGCAGAAAGGCGCGGAACTCGCGAAGGCGATTTCGCAGGCCGGGCACACCACCAACATGGACCTCCAACTCGGCAAGACCATCGCGGGTGGCGACCGCAGCAAGATCGAGCAGTCCATCCGGAACGCCATCGAGGCGCAGGAGCAGCTCGCGCGGGACACGATTGCCCACCACAACGAGTTCCTGAACAAGTACGCGAAGGTCGCCCCCGACACCGCCGACCGGCTCGGCGTGTTCCGCGTCGATACCCCTGAGACCTACCAGTACCGCCCGGCGGCCCCGGATCGCGCCGCCGTTGAAGCCGAGTTGCGCCGGAGGAAGGTCATCAAATGAGCGACGACCTCACCAAGCTGTCCACCGAGGACCTGTTGCGGATGTATCAGGCCAAGCCGGAGCCCGCTGCGGCTGCGGCTGCGGCCGCTCCCGCCTCCGACCTCAGCGCGATGTCCACCGAGGATCTGCTGCGAGTCTATCAGGCCCCGCGCCAGGCCGAGAAGCCGAGCGCGGCGCTGGACGTCGCCAAGACGATCCTGCCGGGCCTCGCGCGCGGCCTCGCGGGCACTATCGGCCTCCCGAATGCCGCCGTGGGGCTGATGGACCGATTCATGGCTGCTCCTGCCGCACGCGTCATCGGGAAGGCGTTGGGTGTCACGCCCGCGAATGCTCCGTTTTTCCCGAGCGACAGCCCGATTGCCGACGGCTTCCCCAGCCAGGAACAGATCCTCAAGCCCGTCGAGGCCGTCACCGGCCCGCTGTACAAGCCGCAGACCGTGCCGGGCGAGTTGGCGAACACGCTGGCCGAGTTCGCGCCCAACGCCCTGTTCGGAGGCGGTTCGGCGGCTCAGCGCGTCGGGCAGGTGGTCGTTCCGGCCCTGGCGAGCGAGGGCCTCGGGCAGGCCACACGGCAACTGCTCCCGGAAGCCGAGCCGGCCGCGCGTCTGGTCGGCGCCGTCGCGGGCGGTATCGGCGCGGGTGTGGCGCAGGCCCCGCGCGGCGGCAATGTCGTCATGCGCGAAGCCATGGATGGCATCACCGATGAGCATCTGACCGCAGCCCAGACCTTGCGCGAGAACGCCCGCTCGCTGCCCGGCGGCGGTATGGAGATCCCGCTGGACGAAGCGTTGAACCACGTGACCGGCGGCAAGGCCGGGCGCCTCTCCCAGATCAGCCGCGTCGTGGCGAACTCCGGGGGTGAGGGCGGCCGCATCATGGGTGACGTCTACGCCGCGCGGCCGGATCAGATCCGGAGCGTGGGCGAGGCCGCGCTCGATGCCATCGCGCCGCCGAACCTCGCGCCCTCGGCCCTCGGCCTCGACGTCCAGACCGCTGCGCGGGCGGGCGTGCGCCAGACCCCGGAAGGCATGGCGTTCACCCAGGCACGCGAGGCGGTGGGCCCGCGCGTCACGGACGACGCCGCCGGGCAGGTGATCCAGCCCGAGATGCGTCGCGTGGCGGATTCGCGCGAGGCCGCTCGCAGGGCGCAGGCCGATCAGGACTATGCCGCAGCCCGCGCCGCGCCGGAGAAGGTCGGCGTCGAAGGCACGGTCAGGGTGGAGCGTCCCGGCGAGCCCATCGTGACCCAGCCGCAGTTCTCGCGCCCGCAGTTCGAGGCCGATGCTCCGCGCCCCGTCGAGGCGTTCGAGCGCCCGGCCGGCGCGTCTCCGGATGGTGGCCCGGAGAGCCTTGCGCGGTTCATCGCCCGCAACGGCGGTCTGCGCCTCGACGGCGACGCGGCGGCGACGGATCTGCACCGCTTCAACATCCCCGGCGTCGGCAACGTGGCCCGTCCAGACGGCAAGAGCCTGGACAACTTCTGGCGCGAGCGACTGATCGAGGAGGGCTATTTCCGGCCTGATCCGGACGGCGGCATGGCGCGGGACATCTCGTCCGAATTGCTGCGGAAACTCCAGAACGAACAGCGGGGCGTTCCCTCGTACCCGCTCGACGCACAGGGCCGCCCGCGCGGGCGGGCGCCGGGTGGCGCCGCCGCCGACGAGTACGCCGCGGCGCGCTCCACGGCCGAAACCCGCCTCGCCGAGGATCTGACCCGCGTCGGCATCGACCCGGTCGGCGTGCATCCGGATATCCGCGACCGCGCCGTTGGTGCCCTCATGCGTGGAGAGATCGCCGAGCCGCTCGACGCCTACGAGCAGGTGGTGAGCCGGATGAAGGGGCCGCTCGAACCCTACGTGAAGTCCACGACGGTGACGGAGGAAATCCCGAGCGTCCGGTTCGGGCAGGTGAACCCGCAATCCGCCCTCGACGCCATCGACGCGCAGTTGCGCACGGCGAAGGGCGACGTACGCGGCGCCTTGGCTCAGGCTCGTAAGGACCTGTTCGGCCCCGGCGGCGAAACCGACTTGTCCGTCGAGGGGTTGCTGCACGCCCGCGAGCGCCTGGATACGGCGATTCGGACCGCGCGTGACCTCGGCGACGCCACGAAGGTTCGCGACCTTCAGATCGCCCGCTCGACCCTCGACGGCGAGTTGAAGGGCGTGCCGGAGGTCGCGACGGCGGATGCGAACTTCGCGGCCAATTCCCGGCCGGTCGAGCCGTTCGAGGGCGACACGCCCCTGGCTCGCGTCGTGCGGCAGGACCCCAACACCGGCCGCATGGCGACCCCGACGGAACAGGTGCCGGCACACCTGCAGGGGGCCTCGGCCACGCGCGAGTTCCTGGCGAACGCCACGCCCGCCGCCCGGCAAGCCTATGAGGGCCGCGTGGCGACCCGGATCCTCGATGGTGCCACGGATGCGCGCGGCAACGTCGATTCGAATCGCTTGAGCGAGGCGCTCCGCGATCAGGCCGACGTGCTCGCACAGATGCCGGAGGTCTACCGCAGGCTCGAGCACGTCGTGCGTACCCGCGACGGGCTGGCACGGGTCGAGAAATCGCCTCTCGGCCAGGTGGCGGCGACGGACGATGCGAAGCGTGCCGTAGCGGCCATTTTCCCGCATGACCCGTTCGGCAGCAATCACGTCGAGATCGGCAGCGCCATGTCGGCACTGGCGCGCAACAATCCGACAGCGGCCAGAGATCTCGCCCGAATCCATCTCGAAACGGCCTTCAACGCCGCGACCCGCGATGTGCGCGGCACCGCCTCGCAGTACGGCGGCGCAGGGTTCGCCTCGGCTGTGCGCGGCAACGACCAGCAGGCCAAGAACCTGCAGGCATCCATCCGCGCCCTGCCGGAGGGCGACACGATCTGGGCCGGCCTGGACCGCTTCTTCGCGACGCTCGAAGCGACCGGCTACAAGCCGCAGAAAGGGTCGGACACCGCGTTCAACATCGAGATCCGCAAGAGCCTCGCGAACGGCACCGGGCCGCTGGCCTCGGCCATCACGGAGGCGGCCGGCAACGCCGCGGCGGGCGGTGTCGCGGCGGGCGCCGGCGGGGCTGCCGCCGGCGGGTTGCTCGGCCTCAAGAAAGCGGGCTCCGAAGCGCTCCTGAAACACCGGATCGCCGGCAACTCGGAGCAGATCGCCCGGATGCTAACCGATCCGGCCGCGCTCCCCGACCTTCGCGCGCTCGCTCGGTCGCGCGAAGGCACCAAGAATGCCCAACTGTTCACGACCCGGCTCCTCGCCCTGGCGGATCGGGGCCGGACGTCCGGAAATCTTCCGGAGCGCAAAGTCCCATGACTTTGTGATGAGGCCCGTGGCGAATGCCACCAGCAGCACCCAGCAAAACGGGATGAGGACGTAGGCCAGGGGTGGCATCGGCTCGGCCGGTCTTGGCTCAGCGAAAAAGCTCAACCAGATCCCAGCGCCGATGGCGCCTGCCTGCGCGACCATCCAGAGGAGGCGGGAGAAGCGATTTGGCGGCCTGCTCATCGTACCGTCTCGCACGTTCCGGTCAGAACCATCGTCAGCCCGACCATGAAAAACACGGGCGTCGTCATGCCCTCCCAGAGCCTGACCCGGAAAAGGTTGGCCGAGGCCATGGACGGAGATGGGCCGGCAACCGCTACGAAATCGTTCTGCGATGACCCTTTCTGCGCGACGTGCCATCGCCACGTCGACGAGCCGACCCGGATCACGCCCGTGGCCGTATCAACCAAGATGCTCTGAAAGGACTGGAAGAGGGCCGTGTCCGTTCGGATCGGCAGCATCCGACCGTCGTTGCTCAGGTCGCGACCTTCGATGGCCTTGCACCGATAGACAGGCTCTTCACCCGCCGTCGCCGGCAGCACCCACCCCACCGCGAGCATGACGGCGGTGAACAGGGCCAGGGTGACGGGGACGGCGAGCCAGCGGGGCATCAGCGGTGCACCGAATGGCTTGGCGAGCGACTCATTGAGGAAAGAGTGATTCAGTGCGCGCGACGGGCGAGCCACGTCACGCCGAAGCCCAGGGCAAGCGCGCCGAGGGCCCAGCCGATCACAAGGTAGGATTGCGGGTCGCTCATCGAAGCCCCCTGAGAATGCTGCGTCCCATCCAATGTAGGACGCCGCTGACCACGATACAAACGAGGGACGTGAGGGCGGTCCGAATCGCCGCCGAGGGGTCTATCGGTCCCGGCAACCTCTGGGCGAAGACGGGCGCCAGTCCGCCTACCGCCAGCACGGCGACGGCCACGCCGTTCACATAGGTCGCGGTCAGCTTCGCGCGCTCATTCGTGACGAGTTTATTGCGCTGATCGAGTTCGTCAGATGCCAATTTATAGCTCCTTTCTGTAGTAAAGAACTCAACTGGCGGTTCTTTCTCATATGAAGGTGCTCACGCTATTCGAGGTCATCGTCAATGAGAAAAACTCTGCAGGGCATCGCACGCCAAGGCCGACGGCCCCGGAAACTTTCCGGACCTCCGATCAATCCGCCGGCTGAACCACCGGCGTCGGCGAGCGCAGGAAGATCAGCATGCCGCCGGCCACGGACAGGCCGAGGGCGGCGGTGACGAGCAGGAAGAACCAACGGGGCATAGTGTCGGCGTAGCACGGCGTTGGGACGGGACGAAGCGGGCGAAACTTTCACACCCATGCGGCTTGACCCAGGATACAGCTTGACCGAGTAGTCGCAATTTAAGATGCTGCCTCTAAGCAATCGATGGTGGCCCATGACAATCGTTGTTACTGTAAAAATCAATGATGGAATAGTTCTGGCCGCAGATAGCGCAACATCATTTTTTAGAGATGATGGTAACGTATTAAAGATTTATAATAATGCCAACAAGACATTTAATCTGGTTAAGGGGCTATCTATTGGTGCGCTGACATTTGGGTCGGGCGGTATTGGGTCGTCGTCAATATCAACTTTGACGAAAGATTTACGACGACGGCTGTCCGGGGAAGATCCTGCCCATCTAGATTGGAAACTAGACCCTAATAATTACACGTTGGAAAGTGTCGCATCGAGGGTAAGAGAATTTTTCTTTGAGGATAAATTTCTATCTGCTTATGGCGACAATCCACCAGACGACTTCATGATGGGATATAAGTTGTGTGGATACAGTTCAGGTGCTGAGCAGCCTGAGCTATGGGACGTTCCAATAACAGCCGAAGGGTTGGTTCCTAAAATTATCAGGGACACGAGTTCCTGTGGAGCGAACTGGGACGGGGAGTATGAGGCAATGGACCGCCTGTTCTTTGGGCTTGGAAGTAATTTCAGGCTGGCGCTGTTAAACCGTGGCCTTCCGGCGGATCAGGTAAATGAGATTTATCTTGGTCTAGCCAGCGAGCTAAGCGCTCCGCTAATTATCCCCGCAATGCCCATACAAGATGCCATTGAGCTGGCGCGTTTTATGGTGGAGACAACCATCCGTTACGTTCGCTTTAACCTGCGTAGTGAGACCGTAGGTGGCCCGATTGAGATCGCGGCAATCACGAAGCACGAGGGCTTCAAATGGGTGCAGAGAAAACTTTTTTACCAGAGCGATCTGAACCCGCCGGCTGGGTAGAAGCCCTGCAGCAAACATTCAGTTCAGGCCGCAAACTCGCGGATCTGAAAAGTCCTGATTTTCGATTCGTCGATTACCCGCATCAGAAGCCAAATCTATCGAACTCAAGCCATGCCCAAAACGCTATCTCCGGTGGGGCTTCCAGCCGACCGACCGAAAGTTGATGGGCAAAAACCTTAGAGCATCTCCCCCTTGACCCGACGGGCGATCCGCCCGAAACAGCCATTGTCCAGCGCCTCGCGCGCCAGACCCGAAGGCCGCTCCGCAAGGGCGGCCTTTCGCGTTCCCGGAGACCGCCATGCCGTTCGATCCCAAGGTCGCCTCCGCGATTGAGGGGGCGGCCCAGCGCTACGGGCTCGCCCTCGCCTATCCCGGCTACATGGAGCGGATGGCCGGCATCGAGAGCAGCGGTAACCCGGCCGCCTATAACCCCTCGGGTGCCGCCGGCTTATTCCAGTTCATGCCGAAGACAGCCTCGGCTTACGGCCTCGCCAACCCCTACGACGCGGCCGAGGCGTCCGACGCGGCGGCCCGGTTGACCCTCGATAACGCCAAGGTGCTGCGGCGCGCGCTCAATCGTGAGCCCACGGCCGGCGAACTCTATCTCGCGCATCAACAGGGCGCCGGCGGCGCCTCGAAGATTCTCACCAACCCCGATGCCTCGGCTGCTTCCCTGGTCGGCACGAAGGCCGTTACGCAGAACGGCGGCTCGGCCGGAGAGACGGCGGCCCAGTTCGGCGGCCGGTGGACGGGCAAGTTCGATGGCTCGGGCCCCGCCATGTCGATGCCCGGCGAGGTCGCGCCCACCACGGCCCGCGCGCCCTTCGATCTCTCCGGCCCGGCCTCGAGCGCCGCGCCGGCGCCGACGATGCCGGCCGAAGCCCCGAAGACCGATAACGGCCCGGACCTCGGCTCGATCATGAGGCTGTTGAGCGCTTCGCAGGGCGCGGCGGCACCTCAACCCGGCGCCGAAGCCGCACCGGCGCCGGCTTTACCCGCCCCGCAGCCAGCACCAGCGCCGCGCCCGGCCGCGTTCGACGCCACGAAGTTCCTCAGCCTGCTGCCAACGCGGCGCTGATCCGCCCATCCACGCCCTCCCGCTCGGACCGACCCGGACGTCTTGCGTCATCGGGGCCGTACGCGCGCGCCTGCCTCGGGATGCTCCATGACCGGCCTCATCGACTTTTCCAGCGACGCGGCCTCGAACGATCTCGCCGCCCCTCCGATTCTCTGGATCGAAGGCCAGCCGGCCAAAACCGTGAACAACTCGATGCGGGAGGTCATGGCGGCGTTGGCCCGCTGGCGGGACGACAACGCGGGCGCCCTCCTCGCTACGCGCGGTGCCGGCGACGCCTACACGGTCTCCACCGGTCAGATCTTCAACGCGGCGAGCGCCGCTCGAGCGCACACCCTCTCGTTCAACGTCTCCGCGCTCAACGAGGGACCGGCGACCCTCTCGCTCGACGGGCAGGCCGCGCTCCCGCTGCGCCGGCCGGGCAACATCGAACTCGGCCCCCGCGATCTTCGCCCCGGCATCGTCTACCGCGTCGTGCGCTCGACCACGGCGCCGGTCTATCTCATCGTCGCGCCCACCTTCGCCGAGTGCGGCACCGTCTCGGCCTTCGCCTCCCCGGCCGTCCCCGAAGGCTGGCTGATCTGCGACGGGCGATCCCTGTCGCGGACGGCCTATGCGGCGCTGTTCCTGCTGATCGGCACATCCCACGGCGCCGAGAACGACAGCACGTTTCGGATTCCCGACCTGCGCGGGCGCACGATCTTCGGCCTCGATAGCGGCGCCGGCCGGCTAACGGGCGCGGGCGGCCTCGGCGGCGACCTCGGTAACGTGGGCGGGTCGCAAACCGTCACCCTGACGGAGGCACAGCTTGCCCCTCACGGTCACGGGGGCTCGACCGGCAACGCGGGTGGGCACGACCACGGCGGTTCGGTCGTGGCAAGCGGCCAGCACAGCCATGGCGGCGGAACGGGTGCGGCCGGCGCCCACAGCCACACCGGCGCGACCAGTGCAGCCGGCGCCCATAGCCACACCGGCACGACCGAAGTGGGCGGCGCTCACATTCACCCCATCGGCTACAACCGCGTCTCGATCTACCAGACCGGCGGGTCCGGGGTTGCCGTCGCGAGCATCTACCCCGGCGTGGTGAACGCGGGCGGCGCCACCGACAGCGAGGGGACCTCCTCGGGGCAGCACCAACATTCGCTCACGACGTCGGGCGTTGGCGACCACGCCCATTCGCTCACGACAGACAGCGTCGGCGATCACGCTCACTCCATCGCGCTCGATGGCCAGCACGCCCACGGAATCCCCGCCGTTGGCGACCACGCCCATTCGCTCACGATCTCGGCGGCCGGCGGTGGGCAGGGACACCCGAACGTCCCGCCCGGCCTCGTGCTGACCCTCGCCATCAAAGCCTGACCGGAGAACTGATCCATGGGTGTCCTCGACTGGTCGGTGGTCCCGGCCCAGAACGCGATCACCGACCCCGCGATTCCCGCCCGCGACGGCGCGTCCGCTCGGGAGTTTCCCGGTCAGTCGCGCGGCATCATGGCGGGGGTCGCGGCCCTCGCCGCGGATCAGGGGGGCGCCCTGGTCTCGACCGGCACGGACAACGCCTATGTTGTCGCGACGCTGTCGGGCGTCACCACGCCCCAGGCCGGAACCACAATCTCGTTCTGGGCTGATCGCGACAATACCGCTTCGCCATCCCTCAACATCGACGGAACCGGGCCGAGGCAATGGCTCAACGGGGACGGTGTCCCCTTGCCGGCGGGCTCGATCCGGAAAGGGGTCCTCTACACCGTCGCGTGGTCGTCCGCGCTGGTCGGCTCGGCGCCGGCCTGGCGTCTCGTCTCCGGCGGCAAGCAGATCGCCGCGGTTTCCGACGTTCCCGGGCTTCCCACGGCGTTGAGCGGAAAGGCGAGCCTCGGCCATACCGCCGCGCCCGATGCCGATTACCAAGCCCTCGTCACCGACGTGCAGATCGGTTTCCCGGTCCTGACGGCCGCGCGCACGGTCTACTTCCCCGACGTGGACACGTACCCCCTTGGTCAGGATTTCGTCGTCGCCGACGAGTCGATGCAATGCTCCCCGGACAGGCCGATCATCATGGCGCCGGGGCCTGGCACGAATGATCAGATCGGCGACGGCACGCCCATCGCCATCACTGCGCCGAACCAGGGCCTCCGCTTTCGTCGAGGTCGCGCCAATCTGTGGATCCTCGTCTGATGAAGTCCCTGTGCATCCCCTCCGCTGCGGCAATCATGATCGCAGTCGGCCCGGCCTCGGCCTTCGACCGCGTGCTGCCGGCCCCGCGCATCAAGGACAACGGCGACATCCGTCTGTCCGATGATGTCCGGATCGGTCGCTTCCAGGGTGGACGCTACAACGCCACCCCGGATTCGATGACGATCCAGTCCCTGAAAGCCCCGGCATTTTCCGAGGCGTCCGGCGTACTCGGTCGCGGCATCATCTTCGACAGCGGCGGAAGCGTCGACACGCCGACCACCTTCACGATGCCGACGGACAAGCAGTTCGACTACATGGGGTGGCGCCAGACCATCCAGCAGACCGGCGGCTCGAAGGTCTCGTGGCTGGACTTCGACCTAGTCGTCAACGGCGGACGCGCCGACGCGCCGGGCGTTCCGGGCTCGAACGCCTACTTCCACATCGGCAACATCACGAACAACGGCCCCGGCACCGTGGCGGGCTCCTATTCGCGCGTCACCATCGGGACCGACAACACCGGCGGCAACGCGATTGCGTTTAAGGGCGGCGTCTCGACACGTCCCGGTGCCGGCACGACCGCCGGCTTCCAGATGTCGGTGGACAGCACCAGCGCCAGCAAGCCGGTGGATTTCGGGTACTACCTTCAGTCCAACAATTATGGCGGCTTCGGCTATGGATCGGTCAATTATGGCTTCCTTGCCATGCAGAACGTCCATGTCGAGCAAGCCCTGATCCAGGGCTTTGCAGGCGGAGCGGGTGACGCGCTTCGATGGTTGTCCGTAGACGGCACCACCTATCTCGCCCGCATCGACAAAGCGGGGGCCGCCTCGTTCACCCGTCTGGATATTCCGAACGGCCCCACGCTTCGATCTGACCGGCTCACGATGCCGGCCCAGGGCATCGTAAGCCTGCCCAATGCCAACCGGGAGTTCCAATTTCAGGGAGTGGACGCCGGAGACCGCGTCCGCGTGACGGCCGGCGGCGTGGGCGAGGTCATCTCGCTCGATGCCAACCAAAACCTCGGCGTTGCCGGGTTCACGGACCGTCAGGGTGCCACCAAGTCGATCCTCATCCCGAACGGCACATGCGCCACGGCGGCGCCGACCGGCGGCGGTGTCCTGTGCGTCGAGGGTGGTGCGCTGAAGTATCGGGGTTCCTCCGGCACGCTGACGACCATCGCACCGCCGTAGCCCGCCCGCCGCGCCGCCTCCGGGACGTCTCCGGGCCGCCTGCTCCACGCGTGAAGGGTGCCGCGATGACGCCCTTCCTCGCCGCCCTGTGCGGCCTTTTCCTCCTGTGCGAAACCGCTCCCATGCCCCTCGATATCGACCGCGCAGCATTCTTCGACGCCGTGCGCCGCTCCCCCTTTGCCGGGCACCTGACCCAGCCCCAAGTCGACGGCATGGGGGCGATCCTCACCGCCTGCCCGGCATCGGTATCCATCGACGCGGCGGCCTACTGCCTCGCCACCACCTTCCACGAGACGGCTCGCACCATGCAGCCCATCGAGGAGTTCGGCCGGGGCAAGGGGCGGAAGTACGGCCCGACCGGCTTCTGGGGGCGGGGCTACGTGCAGCTGACCTGGGAAGTGAACTACGCCAAGGCGACGAAGCGCCTGCGCAGCCTCGGCATCCTGAAAGCCTCCGAGGATCTGGTGAAGACGCCCAACCTCGCGATGCGCCCCGACGTGGCGGCCGCGATCCTGTTCTACGGCATGATCGAGGGCTGGTTCACGGGCAAGAAGCTCGGCGACTATTTCGCTCCCGGCCGGGCCGATCCGGTCGGTGCCCGGCGCATCATCAACGGCACCGACTGCGACAAGCTCATCGCCGGGTATCAGGCGCAGTTCCGGGCGGCGCTGCTCTCCTCGGTACGGCTTCCGGTCGAAGGATCGGTCCCGAAACCGCCCGACCCGCTGGCGCCGATGACGGCCCGATCCGCCCCCGAGACCACGTCCAAGCCCGCCCTCACCGGCGGGCTTCTTCGTTCCGGGGCCCAGGCGACCGGCACCGCCACGCGCGGCCTGCTCAACGGGCTCTTCTCCGGCATCCACAACGCCCTGGCGCGGAAGGTCTGACCCGATGGACATGCTCAAGCGCGCCAACGCCCGGCTGGCCGGGCTCCGGCTCTACCTGCTCGCCTTCGTCTTCACCCTGCCCGACGTCCTGGCGGCGCTGGTCGGCTTCGACTGGTCGCCGCTTCTCCCGACCGGGCATGAGGGCCTCGGCGTCCGGATCGGCGCCGGTATCTCCCTCGCGCGGCTGGTGCTCGTCCCGGTGCTGAAGGGGATTCGGGACGCGGCCCGCCGGACCGGACCGGACGGGGACCCACGCTGATGGAATGGTTCCTCAACCCCGTCGGCAAGATCGCCGGGCTGTTCGGCTCGGGCCTCATCAAGGTTCTGGGCAACAGCGTGCTCGCGCCGATCCTCAAGACCCTGGAGAACGGGCAGAACGCGCAGAGGGACGTCGCGGTCTCCATCGTCCAGGCCGAGATGTCGGCGAACCAGGCCAAGGCCGCCATCGCACCGGCGTTCAAGGGCCTGATCTACGGCATCGGCATCCCGCCCGCGATCCACTTCGGCGCCCTGTGCCTCTCGGCGACCTTCGATCTCGGCTGGCCCGTGAAGGATCTGCCGGCGACCTACGTGCCCATCGAGGCGACGGTCCTCACGGCGTTCTTCGTCTCCTCGCCCCTCACCACGCTGGCCCGGGCCGGCGCGGCCCGCCTGCTGAAAGCCTGAGCCATGGATTCGTCGTTCCTCTCGGCCGGCCCGCTTTCCTGGGCGCAGATCCTCGCGTTCGGCCTCTTCGTGGTCGCGCTGCTCAAAGGGTACGACTGGATCGCGGGCAAGATGCGCGCCGGCACGAAGGACGCGGTCTCGCCACTCACCATCGACATGGCGGCGGTGAAGATCCAGATCGCCAGCCAGGCCGAGGCCCTGAGCGCGTTCAAGATCGAGGTCGCGCAGAAATACGTGACCAGCGACGTGATCACCCGCCTCGAGAGCCGGATCGACGGCATGGTGTCCTCAGTTCGTGAGGAGATGCGGGCGACGCGCTCCGAGGTGATCGAGGCGGTTCTGAACGGGCGCGCCCCGCACCGCTGATCCGCCTACCCTTCGCCGTCCGCATCGCGCCCCGGGGCTTCGGCTCCGGGGCTTTCGTCGTTTTAAGCGCCCTGCAGGCTCTCGGCGAAATCCTCCGGCACCTCGCCGAACTGTCCGAGGATCGTCGCCGCCTTGAGTTCGCCCGTCTCGTCATCCGCCACCACCTTGAGCGCGGCTGTGCCCGGCATCCGCGCAGCCATGGCTTCGGCCTTTTTCAGGGCACCGCTTTCCGTAGGTGACACCTCACGGTCGCCCGGCACCAGCCGCTTCCGCTTGATCACGAACGTCTGCACCAGGAACGTCGATTTCATCGCCATCTGACCGTCTCCATACACAGGCGTCACCGGGCGCCGTCCCCGCTATCCACACGCAGCATTCACGAGCTTGACCGTGGAACCGAACGCGCGCTTGTTCTCTTTCTGTTCTAACACGAAAGGAACGCGTGGTGGGCCTTTTTCAGGTCGCGGAGCTTGTGCGGGACGGGGACAATCTCGTCCGCATCCCCATCATGGGGCAGGCGCTCTGCGCCGGCTTCCCATCGCCGGCCGATGACTTCTTGGAAGGCGCCCTGGAGCTGCCGCGCTGGCTCGCGCCGAACCCGCCCGCGACCTTCGCTTGGAACATCTCGGGCGATTCCATGCGGGCGGCCGGCATCTTCGACCGCGACCTCGCGGTGGTGGACCGCAGCCTGAAGCCCGGCAACGGTAGTGTGGTGGTGGCCGCCATCGATGGCGAGATGTCGGTGAAGCGCCTGCGCATCGAGGGCAACGTCGCCCGCCTAGCCTTCGAGAACCCGGACCTCCCGGCCTTCGCAGTGGAAGAGGCGGCCGAGGGCGAGATCTGGGGCGTGGTCCGGTTCTCGATCCGCTGGCACATCGCCCGCGCCGGCCTCGTCCGATGAGCCGCGCCATCGCGCTGATCGACGGCAACAGCTTCTACTGCTCATGCGAGCGGGTGTTCGATCCGAAGCTCGCCCGCGTGCCGGTGATCGTGCTGAGCAACAACGATGGATGCGCCATCGCCCGTACCGCCGAGGCCAAGGCCCTCGGGATCAAGATGGGCGATCCGTTCTTCAAGATCCGGGAGCAATGCCGCCGCGAAGGCGTGCGCGTCTTCTCCTCGAACTACACCCTGTACGGCGACATGAGCGCTCGCACGAACGCAGTCTATCGCGATTTCACGCCCCGGGTCGAGATCTACAGCATCGACGAATCGTTCCTCGACCTGTCCGACGTCCACCCGGATCTGCGTGTCGAGCTCGCCCGCGATCTGCGCGCCACGGTTCGGGCCTGGACCGGCATCCCGACCTGCGTCGGCATCGGCGCCACGAAGACCCTGGCGAAGCTCGCCAACCACATCGCCAAGACTATTCCGGAGTTGGGGGGCGTCTGCGACCTCACCGACCCGGTGGCCTACGATCACTGGCTCTGCTGCACCTCGGCCTCGGAGGTCTGGGGCGTCGGCCGGGCCTCGCTTGCCAAGATCACCGCCATGGGCGTCGACAGCGTCGCGGATCTGCGCGACCTCGATCCCCGGCCGGTGCGCAAAGCCATGACGGTGGTGGGCGAGCGCATCATCCACGAGCTGCGCGGCGTGTCGTGCCTGCCCCTCGAACTCGTGCCGGCCCAGCGCAAGGGCTGCGCCGTCACCCGCTCGTTCTCCCGCCGCGTCGAGGACCGGGCTACGGTGGAGCAGGCGGTGGCCGCCCATGCGACGCGGCTCGGGGAAAAGCTCCGGCGCGAGGGCCTGGGCACCGACCAGCTCACGGTCTTCTACCACACCTCGACCCATGACCGGGGCGACCCGATGCGATCGGTCTCCACCACCGTGACGCTACCAGAGGCGACGAACGACAGCCTCGTGCTGATCCAGGCGGCGCAGCTCGGCGTCGCCCGGACCTGGCGCGAGGCGCCGGGGGATCGGCCGTGGCGCTACAGCAAAGCCGGGGTCATCACCACGGACCTGATGCCGCTCGCGGCCTCGCCGCGTGCCCTGATCGGCCGCCTCGACCGTGAGCGCAGCGGCCCGCTGATGGCGGCGATGGATGCCTGCAACAGCCGGTTCGGGCGGGGGACCGTGGTGCCGGCACGGGCAGGGCTCACCGAGAAGCGGACGTGGTCGACGAAGTTCGAGATGCGCTCGCCCCGCTACACCACGCAGGTGGCCGAGTTGCCGACAGCGCACGCGTAACGACAAGGCGAGCGTATCCATCATCGGCCACGCAACCAGAGCGGCACCCATGAAGCCGAAGGCATGACGAAGTGGGCCTAGCGGCGACCAGGGCTGATTCCAGCCGCCGCCCCGGGATTGTGGCCCTTAGTGCCGCTGCACTGGGCCGTCTTCTGGCTCAAAGTTACGCGCGATCACTCGCCCGATTTGAAGCATCAACTCCCGCATCTGTTGGATGAGGTGCGGATCACCGATCCGGAATATTTCCTCGGCGAGCGCAAGAGTACACTCCCCCAATCGCTCCCGCGTTTCTGCATCTAAACTTATTGGCTTGCGTCTATCCGACATGCCGCCAGTCCTTGCTTTAGAGTTACCGCACTTGAAGTTTGCGGAACCCTCTGACTGACAGGCTAGCGGTTGAATTTTCCTCGGTTCAACATTGCCAGTCAGCGCAGGAATCACCGATCCGAGCCTTTCACCCCGATTTGATCCGCCCGTCCCTCGCGGCGGGCAATCTCTACCGCAACGCGGCTCCAAAACCGGTCTTCAGTGAACCGATGGACCGCACGCTCCATACGAGGCTGTTCGCGTGCGACGCGGTAGGCCAATTCACCATGGACGGGAGAGTCGGTCGGTGGCCTTGCCCGCGACCTCGAAGCGGAAATCGCCACGAAGTCGTGTCGTGAGTCCGGGCGATCCGGCCATGTGCGTGCCCAGGTGAGGGTCACCGCCACCACGTCAGCAAAGCCGTGATCCCCAGCGCCATCAGAACCCAACCCACGAAGACAACGCCCATGGCTCGCAGAGCCTTGCGATGGCCGGCTCGGGTTTCGGGGGAGGGGGCACGATTCGTCATGGGGGAAGGCTACGTGGGATCGGATCGGGTTTGTAGCAGCCCGATCCCGCCGACACCGCACGCAATCGCGGCGACGCATGGCGATTCCGCGCCGCACAGACTGTGCCGACTCTTGTGCGTCCGGAAAACACGGTCTGTTCCGGTGTGGCCGATTTGTCTGCCGGTGTAAGTGCCCGTTTCCCTAGGGGAAATTGGCTGGGGCGCCAGGATTCGAACCTGGGAATGGCGGTACCAAAAACCGCTGCCTTACCACTTGGCGACGCCCCATCGCTGCTCAGGCCGGTGGTGTCTAGACGCAGTCGCGGAGGCTGGCAACAGGGGAAGCGCGGCTTTATCAGCGGGGCAGGGTGGGGGCAGGTGGCGGATGACGGGACGGATCGCGATGGTGACCGGGGCCGGGTCGGGGATCGGCCGGGCGGTGGCCCTGGGGTTGGCGGGGGCGGGCTATGCCGTGGTGCTGGCCGGGCGCAGGCGGGACCGGCTCGAGGCCGTGGCGGAGGTCGTGCGGGCACGGGGCGCCGAGGCGCTGCCCGTCGCCACCGATGTCGCCGATGCGGATTCCGTGGCGCGGCTGTTCGAGCGGACGCGGGACGCCTATGGCCGCCTCGACGTGCTGTTCAACAATGCCGGGGTGTTCACGCCGGGCGTGCCCGTCGACGAAGTCAGCCTCGCCGATTGGCGCGCCAGCCTCGACGTAAACCTCACCGGCGCCTTCCTGTGCACGCAGGGCGCGTTCCGGCTCATGAAGGCGCAGGATCCGCGCGGCGGGCGCATCATCAACAACGGCTCCATCGCGGCCCAGGTGCCGCGCCCGAATTCGGCGCCCTACACGGCGACGAAGCACGCCATGACGGGGCTCACCCGCGCCACCGCGCTGGATGGCCGCGCCCACGACATCGCCTGCGGCCAGATCGATGTCGGCAACGCCGCGACCGAGATGACGGAGGCCTTCGTCCACGGCGCCCGGCAGGCCGATGGCAGCCTCCGCCCGGAGCCGGTGATGGATGCGGACCATGTGGCCCAGGCCGTCGTCTACATGGCGGGGCTGCCGCTCTCGGCCAACGTCCAGTTCATGACCGTCCTGGCGACGAAGATGCCGTATATCGGCCGGGGCTGACCTCGCGCGCGCTTTGCGCTCGGGGTCGGAAACGCCTACTAGAACCCCATCCCTCCGGCCCGCCGCTCCCGGCGCAGGCCGTCCGCTCCCCGTGGCGGACACCGGAACGCCGTTGCCCGCCATGCTGATGCAGACCGAAACCAAACCCGCCGACACGAAGAGCGACCCCGTCGCCCGGCGCCGCACCTTCGCGATCATCTCACACCCGGATGCAGGCAAGACCACGCTCACGGAGAAGCTGCTGCTGTTCGGCGGCGCCATCCAGCTCGCCGGCGAGGTCAAGGCCAAGCGCAACCGCGTCTCGACGCGCTCGGACTGGATGGGCATCGAGAAGGAGCGCGGCATCTCCGTCGTCACCTCGGTGATGACGTTCGAGTACGGCGACTGTGTCTTCAACCTCCTCGACACCCCGGGCCACGAGGATTTCTCGGAGGACACCTACCGTACGCTGACGGCCGTCGATTCGGCGGTCATGGTCATTGACGCCGCGAAAGGTATCGAGGCGCGCACGCGAAAACTGTTCGAGGTCTGTCGCCTGCGCGACATTCCCATCGTCACCTTCGTGAACAAGCTCGACCGCGAGGCCCGCGACCCCTTCGAACTCCTGGACGAGATCGAGAAGGTGCTGGCGCTGGACGTCGCCCCCGTGACCTGGCCCATCGGCCGGGGCCGGAACTTCGCCGGAACCTACGACCTCGGCAACGGCCGGGTGCGCCGCCTCGACGCGGCGGACGACGCCGGCACCGTGCCGGTGACGGGCATCGAGGATCCGCTGTTCGATCAGCTGCTGACGGAGAACGGCGAGGCCGCCACTTGGCGTGAGGAGGCGGAACTCGCCGAGACCGGCCTCAAGCCGTTCGACCTGCAGGCGTTCCGCGAAGGCCATCTCACGCCGGTGTTCTTCGGCTCGGCCCTGCGCAATTTCGGCGTGCGCGACCTCATCGACGGGCTCGCCCGCTTCGCCCCGCCGCCGCGCGGCCAGGACGCCGACAAGCGCCTCGTGGAGCCCACCGAGCCGAAGATGACCGGCTTCGTGTTCAAGATCCAGGCGAACATGGACCCCAACCACCGCGACCGCATCGCCTTCATGCGGGTGTGCTCGGGGCGGCTCAACCGGGGCATGAAGGCCAAGCTCGTGCGCACGGGCAAGCCCATGTCGCTCTCGGCGCCGCAATTCTTCTTCGCCCAGGACCGCGCCATCGCGGACGAGGCCTTCGCGGGCGACGTCGTCGGCATCCCCAACCACGGGACGCTCCGCATCGGCGACACCCTGACGGAGGGCGAGGAGATCGTGTTCCGCGGCGTGCCGAGCTTCGCGCCCGAGATCCTGCGCCGGATCAAGCTGACCGACGCCATGAAGGCCAAGAAGCTGAAGGAGGCCCTGCAGCAGATGGGCGAGGAGGGCGTCGTGCAGGTGTTCCGCCCGCATGACGGCTCCCAGGCCATCGTGGGCGTGGTGGGCGCCCTGCAGCTCGACGTGCTGAAGGAGCGGCTCCAGGCGGAATACGGCCTGCCCATCGACTACGAGCCGACCCGGTTCTCCATCTGCCGCTGGATCACGGCCGACAAGGAGAGCGACCTCGACAAGTTCATCGGCAGCCACGGCTCGGCCCTGGCGAGCGACCTCGACGGGGCCCCGGTGTTCATGGCCACCACGGCGTTCTCGCTGCGCTACGAGGAGGAGCGCGCGCCGGACGTGCGGTTCTCCGATATCAAGGACTACCAGAAGCGCGCCGCCTGAACGGGCGTCTTACCGGCCGCATTCGATGGCCTCGGATCGACCCGATGCGGGGCGGTCCCCCCTCCTTCCAGGAGAGGGGATCCGCGCTCGCCGGAAACCGAGGGGATCATCCGAAAACGGTATCTCGAAACGGTCTCCTGGGGGGCCGCGTCCGCCATCGGGGCCTTCGGCCCGGACGATCGCCGGGTCCGACGGGCCGACGCCTCGGAACGGATGCGGGATCGTACGGGGAGGGGAGGCCCCTTGGCTTTCGGCGACCACCGGATGCGGCGCAACGAAGGCACAGCCGTTGCGTGTTTGCCGCATCGCTGGCGGCATCGGTTACGATCGAGCCGGCCTGTGGTTTGGGTGCGTTGTCCTGGGCCGATCCCTGCCGTATAGCGGCGCAAAATATCGCCGCAAACTGGCCGCGACAGACTTGCGAGGGGCGTGAATGGCGAAGATCACACTCGAGGACGGCTACGTACCCAGTGAGAGCGAGCCGTTCATGAACGAGCGGCAGCGTGAGTATTTCCGGCGCAAGCTCCTGGGCTGGAAATCCGACATCCTGCGCGAGGCCCAGGATACCCTCGTGGCCCTCCAGAGCGAGAACGAGAACCACCCGGATTTGGCCGACCGGGCTTCCTCCGAGACCGACCGCTCCATCGAATTGCGGGCCCGCGACCGCCAGCGCAAGCTGACGGGAAAGATCGATGCCGCCCTGGCCCGGCTCGAAGAGGGAAGCTACGGCTATTGCGAGGAGACCGGGGAGCCGATCTCCCTGAAGCGCCTCGATGCCCGCCCCATCGCCACCCTGTCCCTCGAGGCCCAGGAGCGTCACGAGCGCCGAGAGCGGGTGTATCGCGACGATTAGAGTTTTCCGATCGCCGGCCCGGCCTCCACTTCGGTGGACCATGTTCGAAAGGTGTGGCGCCGGGCGGGTCGCATCGGCGCCCGGAAGGCCCGTTTTTGATCCGGCGGCGTCGAATGTTCGGTTCGTGAAAGTCTTGGTCGCCGCAAGCTCAGCCGGACACTGATTTCGCCAATCGACGCCGCGCACGGAACCTTGCGACATCGGCCCGGCTTCCTGACGACACGCCTCGTCGGAAAGCCCTCGCCATGAACAATGAAGTTCTCATCCTCGTTCTCGCCCTCGCGACCCTCGGGATCGTCATCGGGGTCGCCCTGTGGCAACGAGGCCGCGTCGCCGCCAAGAAGAACGACCCGGAACGCTCGGCCTTCGTCAGGGACCACGGCGACGCCCCGCGCCAGAACCGGCCGGGCACCGAGCATTAGGGCCTTGTCCGCCGGGGTGGATGCCGCCCGGCGAGAGCCGCTGGCGGTGTCGCGTCCCCCGTCACACCGCTCCGGCTGATCCATTCGGTCTCTGGCAACCGCTGCCCCCTTCCAGGAGAGGGACAGGGTGAACTGGATGACCTCTCCGGAAATGCCCCCACTCACTCCAACCCTCTCCTTATCAGGCGGGGGAGTCCGTCGCGCCCAGCCGATCCGAAACCAGCAAATGGCCGGTGCGTCGCCCTGCGCCGGAACGCGGAGGGACCCGTGCCGCCCGAACGCGGGAGATTCCGGCGCTCGGGCATCGTATCGAACGCGATGAATCCGCCGTGGGCAAACGCCGTTCGCTTCCTTCGGACTGGCGGAACTCGGCTTCGCTCGAGCGCCGCGCGGGTTTACCGATCCCGCGACCGCTCTCCTGGAGCGGGCGCCGGGTCAGAACGGCAGGAGCACGTCGATGACCTGCTGGCCGTACCGGGGCTGCTGCACGTCCGTGATCTGGCCGCGTCCGCCATAGGCGATGCGGGCCTGGGCGATCTTGGCCGAGTCGATGGTGTTGTCGGATTCGATATCCTCGGGCCGGACGACGCCGGCGACGATGAGTTCGCGCACCTCGAAGTTGATGCGGATCTCCTGCTTGCCCTCCACCACGAGGTTGCCGTTGGGCAGCACCTGGGTGACGACGGCGGCGATGTTGGTGGTGACGGTCTCGTTGCGCTGGACAGAACCGGCGCCGTCGCTCGCCGAAGTGGAGGTGGCGTTGAGCAGCTTGTCGGCGGCGAGGCCGGCGGCGGCCACGGCGGGGTTCTTCTCGAAGCCGAAGGCGTTGGGCAGGCCGAATCCTTCGGCGTTGGTCCGCGATCGCTTGGTCTCGTTGTTCAGGTTGGCTTTGTCGGTGACATTGACCTTCACGGTCACGAGGTCGCCGATCCGGGCCGCGCGCTGGTCCTTGAAGAACGCCCGCGACCCCGTGCGCCACAGGGAGTTCGGGGCATAGGACACCGGCTGGATCTCGGGCATCGGCAACCGCACGGGCTTGTAGCCCGGCTGGGCCGTCGGGTCCTCGATGGCCGCCAGGGTCGGCTGGGCGCCGATCTGCGACAGCCGGTCGGCGGTGTTGCAGGCGCCGAGGCCCGTGCAGAGGAGCGCGACGGCGAGGGCGGGGCGGACGCGGTGAGTCATCGGGATCGGGCCTGAGGCGAGTCGGGACATGGGGATCAACGGGCTCCGTCGAGGGCGGCGTTGGCCTGGCGCGTCACCGGAACGGGCGCGACGGAGACCCGGCCGGCCCCGATGACGGTGGCGGTGAGCACCTTCTTGGACACGGGGTTCGTGACCGTGATCACGGCGCCGAGGCGGCCGCCCTCGTTGGCCTGCCCGCGCAGGGACAGGGCGAGGCCGGGCGTGTCGAACACGACGGTGACGGTTTCGCCGCGCGCCACGAGGTCCGGCGGCGCGACATCGCCGTTGCGCATGATCGAGCCGGCGCTGAGACCGCGCTGCGCCACCTGACCGACCATGTCGGCCTGCCCCATGCGAGCGTCAGACGGCACCGTCTCCTTCGAGCGACGCTCGACGGAGATGTCGGCCGCCGTCACGGTCTCGCCGCGATTCAGCGACCGGCTGAGGACGAGGACCTCGCGGACCTCCTGCACCTGCCCGGTGACCCGCAGGGAAGCCTGACGGTCACCGAGGGTGACGAGGGCGGCGAGACGACGGCTCCGGGGATCGTAGGTGAGGTCGAGGGCCGTCGCCTGCCCGTCGAGATCGACGGGCGAGAGCAGCACCGGGGCATCGCCGTCGAGGCGGATCGCGAGATTGCGCGCGTCGAGTCCGTAGCTGGTCTCGAGGGCCCGCTTCAGGGCGGCCTCGATCTCGGGCTGGCCGACACGCCGGGCGGCGCGCTGGACCGTGACCTGGCTGCGCCCGCCCGTCTCGACATCTCCGAGTCCGAGGGCCGTCACGGCCTCGACGATGCGCCGGGCCTGGATCGTCCCATTGGTCCCGAGCGCCGGCGCACGGAACAACGGGCGCGCCGCGGCGGTGGGGGTCGTTCCCTCGACGAGATCGCCGAGCGTCAGCACGTCGCCGCGGGCCGTGACGTCGCCGCGCAGGCGCAGACGCTGCCCCGTTCCCTCCGCCAGCACCGGCAACGTGAGCAGGCCGAGGGCGGCGACCGTGAGAAGTGCGCGGGTGACCATCGCCGTATCCAAAGGTGAGATGCGCGAGCGAACGGCGAGGGGAACGTATTTCAAGGCAGACATGAGACGCTCGCTCCCGATCAGCTACGGAACATCTGGGACGTGGTGGACAACATCTGATCCGCCGCGGTCACGACCTTAGAGTTCATTTCGTAAGCACGCTGCGCCGCGATCAGGGACGAGATCTCGGTCACGGCGTTGACGTTGGCTTCTTCGAGGTAGCTCTGCTGCAGGTTGCCGAAGCCCTCCGAGCCCGGCGTCGCCGAGATGGCCGGTCCCGACGCCAGGGTCTCGATGAAGAGGTTGTCGCCGATGGATTCGAGACCGACCTTGTTGACGAAGCGGGCCAGCTGGAACTGCCCAAGGGTCTGGGGCGCCGTCTGCCCCGGGACGATCGCCTGCACCGCGCCCTGCGCGCTGATCGTCACGGAGGTGGCGTTGTTCGGCACCGTGACGCCCGGATCGACGAGGTAACCGTCGCGGGTGACGAGCTGTCCCTGCGCCGAGAGATCGAACGAGCCGTCACGGGTGTAGGCCAAACGACCGTCCGGCATGGTGATGCGGAACATGCCTTCGCCACGGATGGCGACGTCGAAATCCTTCTGCGTCGATGTCAGCGTGCCCTGGGACATCACCCGTGCCGTCGAGGTGGTCTTCACGCCCGAACCGATGGCGAGGCCGGCCGGGAGCTGGGTGTTCTGATCCGATGTCGAAGAGCCGGCGCGGCGCAGGTTCTGGTAGAGTAGATCCTGGAAGTGAGGCGCTTGGCGCTTGTAGCCAGTGGTACGAAGGTTGGCGATGTTGTTGGAGATGACCTGAACGTTGAGTTCCTGAGCGGCCATGCCAGTGGCAGCAGCGTAGAGTGCGCGCATGAGTGCTATTCCTTAAGCGATTTCGGAGAGGCGGCGGATTGCTGTGCCGCGCAGTTCATCGAGGCGCGAGATCACGCCGGAAACCATGGAGTAAGTGCGGTTCACGTCCATCAGCCGAGTCATCTCGACGACGGGCTTCACGTTCGAACGCTCCAACGCACCGGGTTCGAGACGACCGGCGACGCCCGCTGGGATCGGAGCGGCCGTCGAGGCGTAGAGGTTGGCACCCTCGTTGGTGAGCGCCTGCGGATTGGCGAAGGTCACGAGGCGTACGCGCCCCCGGATGCCTAGGTTGGTGGAGACCGTTCCGTCGGGACCGATGCTGAGGCCCGTCTCCTGCTGTCCGATCTGGATCGGACCGGCTTCTCCCTGAACGGTGTAACCATCGCTGTTGACGAGGGTCCCTTGAGCGTTGGTCTCAAAAGCACCGTTCCGGGTATACCGGTCGCCCGATGGCGTCCGCACCACGAGGAACGCTTCCCCCCGGACCGCGACATTGAGCGGGTTGCCGGTTTGCTCGATGGGACCCTGGCCGAGATCGAGGTCCGTTCCTTGATCGATCACGTACGACACGCGCCGGTCCTGCTTTTGAAACGAATCGGCGCTCGCCACCGGCATCAGGTATTCCTGAAAGCGGGAATTGCGGGCTTTGAAGCCGGTGGTGGATGCGTTGGCCATGTTGTTGGCGACCACCTCCAACTCACGCTGGAGCGCGACCTGGGTTGAGACCCCGACTAACATTGCGTTCTGCATGACACGATCCGACTGCGGCGAGCGACGATGAAACACCGATCCGCACGGGCCGTGCCATTTCAGGAAAATCCATTTTCCTTAGAAAATTCCGTCACTTGCCTGAAATCATCCACCCGGCAGACTTCGACCCCATTGCGTTCGGGCGGTAAATCCGACCCGGCAGATTTTGCCGCTTTAACGGCGCGTTAACCTTAACAATCGATAGCTCTGTCTCACGAGCCGGGCGTGACCAAGCAGCCTCGGACAGAAGCGTAGGCAGGGCGAGACCGATGGCAAAGAAGCCCAAAAAGGCTGCCGTGGAGGGCGAAGAGGGGGAAGCCCCGACCGGCTCCAAGAAGAAGCTCATCATCATCGCCGCGGTCGCCGTTCTGGCGCTCGGCGGCGGCGGCGTGTTCTTCATGAAAAAGAGCGCCGCTCATAGTCAGGCCGCGGCCGAGGTCAAGGCACCAATCGTGTTCCTCGACGTGCGAGAGATGACGATCAATCTCTCCAACGAAGCCGGTCAGGACAAGGCCCGTTTCGCCAAGATCAAGGTCGCCCTCGAACTCAAGGATGCAAAGGTCGAGCAGGAGGTGAAACCTTTGATGCCGCGCATCGAGGACACCTTCCAGGTTTATCTGCGCGAACTGCGCGCCAGCGATCTGGCCGGTTCGGCTGGCCTCTATCGTCTGCGTGAGGAACTCTTGCGAAGGGTGAACCTCGCGATCCACCCGGCACGCGCCGAGGCGGTGCTCTTCAAGGACGTCGTCGTCCAATAATTCCGGCTTCCTCCCTTCACACGCATTCGAGATTGCCATGGCCGACGCGGACGAAGACGATTGGGCTGCTGCTCTCATGGAGCAGAACGAGGGCAGCGGTGATGCCACCCTCGCGGACGAGTGGGGTGCCGCCCTCGCGGAGCAGGGGACCACCACATATGCGAGCGACGTCGCCGCCGAATGGGCGACGATGATCGAGGACGGCGAGACGGACAATCTCCCCGAGCTGGCCGGCAACGACCGAATCCTCAATCAGGATGAGATCGACGGCGTCCTCGGCTTTTCCCTTCGGGAGTTGTCCGCGTCGGGGGCCGGAGGCGTACGGGCTATCGTCGATTCGGGAGTCGTTCAATACGAACGTCTGCCGATGCTGGAAATCGTCTTCGACCGGATGATCCGGTTGCTGTCGACGAGCCTGCGCAACTTCTTCCAGGATAACGTCGAAGTGACGCTGGACAACATCACGTCCGTCCGCTTCGGCGACTATCTCAACGCGATCCCGTTGCCGACTCTCCTGGGCGTGTTCCGGGCGGACACCTGGGAAAATTCGGGGCTGGTCACGGTCGAGTCGAATCTCGCCTATTCGACCATGGACCTATTGCTGGGAGGCAAACGCGGCAACAGTTCCACGCGGCTCGACGGCAGGCCCTTCACCAGCATCGAGATGCAACTGGTCCAGCGTCTCATCGAGATCATTCTTTCCGATCTTGAAATGTCTTTCCAGCCGCTCTCGCCCGTTCGGTTCACCATCGACCGGATCGAGACCAATCCGCGCTTCGCGACCATCACCCGGCCGGCGAACGCTGCCATCCTGATCAGCCTCAAGCTGGACATGGATGGACGCGGAGGCATGCTGCAGATCCTTTTCCCTTACGCTACCATCGAACCGATCCGTGAATTGCTCATGCAGAGCTTCATGGGCGAGAAGCTCGGTCGTGATCATGTTTGGGAAAGTCACCTCGCCACGGAAATTTGGCAGGCCGACGCCAAGATGGAGGCGGTCCTGCACGAAACGATGCTGCCCCTGAAACGCGTGCTGTCGCTTAAAGTCGGCGACACTCTGATGTTCGACACCAAGCCAGCGGATCTCATCTCGGTACGCTGCGGCGACTGGGCCCTGACACAGGGCCGGATCGGCCGTGTGGACGATAGTATCGCCGTCCAGCTGACCCGGCCGTTGCGCAAGTCGCGAACCACACTCCAAGCCTTCGAGGCTTCCATGAACAACCGTAACGAAGGGTGACTTCGCCATGAGCTTTCCGATCACCCTGACGGTCGACATTCTCGTAGCTGTCCTTCTCGTCGGAACCATCGTTTCGTCGATGCGGCTGAGCCGTCGCCTCGCTCGAATGAAGGCTGACGAGGTGGGTATGCGCCAGACCATCAGCGATCTCGTCGTCGCCAGTGCAACGGCCGAACGGGCTGTCGTGGGTCTGCGTGCGACTCTCGATGAGTGCGACCGCACGTTGGCCGACCGTCTCGCCACAGCAGAGCGTTATGCTGCCGACCTGTCGGCTCAGGTCGCTGCGGGCACGACGGTCATTGAGCAGATCTCCGCCATCGTGGCCCAGGCGGCCGGGGGATCGAAGGCGCCGGCACAGGTCGAGGACACGTCCGCGAACGTCGATGCGCCGGTGACGACGCAGAACCGTACCCCCGTCGAAATCCAGACGAGTCCCAACCATGAGCGCCTCGGCGCCGCCGCCGCCGCCGCCCTCGCCGTATCGGAGCGCGCCCTCGGTCGCCTGAGGAGCAAGGCCGCATGACCCAGCCTGTCTCCCCCCCGACGTCGGATCTGGTCAAGATCCCGGCCCCCCTTGAGAAAATGGGGTTGCGCGTGCGCTTTCCCCAACCGCGCCCGCTCAAGCTGCGCCTCATCGATGGCGTTACCCTCGCAGCCGCCGGTCTTCTCGTGCTGAAGCTCGCTTCCATCGCGATCGAGGATTCGAAGCCCGTCCCGGGCGCCCCCTTGCCGGAATTCGCCCGCGTCCTTGCGAAGGCCCGGACCGGATACGAGCCGTCCGATCCCGCCACCACCGGCTCCGTCACGCCAAAGGAGCCAGAGAAGGCACCATCCGAACCTAAAAAACCCGCTGCCCGTCCGCCATCGCCCCAGGAAGCGATGTCCGCCACAGAACGCGCCATTCTCGAGCGCTTGGCCAATCGGCGCGATACCCTCAAGCAGCGCAGCGAAGCCCTCGACATGCGCGAGCAACTCATTGGTACCGCCGAACGCAAGCTGGAGAACGGCGTCGATGCCCTCAAGCAGGAGGAAGGTAAGATCGAAAGCGGCACGACGGAGCGTGCCGAGGCCGAGAAGGCAGCCTTCAAGAATATCGTCACCATGTACGAGACAATGAAGCCTAAGGACGCGGCACGAGTGTTCGATCGCTTGAACCAAGACGTTCTTGTTCCGATCGTTCTTACGATGAATCCGCGCAAGATGGCGGAAGTTCTAGCACTGATGCAGTCCGAGCCGGCTGAAAAACTCACGGTTGCCCTCGCAAACCGTGCTCAAAACAAGACACCGACCTTGCAAATTCCCTCGATCGCTGGGCTTGGTCCCTCCGAGTTGCCAGCCATAGAGATGCTGAAGCCCCCCTCCAAGCGCTAAGCCACAATCTCAGGAAAGCCTTATGGTTGCGCCCGGTGGGCGGCGCGTTTAGGCGGCAGGCTCCGAAATCGTCACGCGGGCCGTTCCCCAGAGGAATGGTGCTGACCGCGTGACGGGCTTCGAAAGACCTCGATGCCCCTGGAGGCTGAATTTGCCGCTCCACCGCCCATCGTTCCGCCCGCGCGCAGTCGCGCTCGGCCTGATCCTATCCAGTCAATTCCTGCCTCTTACGATCTGTTCGACCCGCGCTCAGGACATGGGAGAGGCCAGCGCGCCGAACGCGCCCACGCCAAAGCCCAAGGCCAAGCCGAGGCCCGCCCCCGCAGTCAAATCCGCTCCGGCTGCCAAACCAGCCCCCGTCGCCCTCTGGCCAGCTGGTGCCAGTTCCATAAGCGAGGTCTACGGCGATTGGACCGTTGTCTGCGCCCGCGAGGGGACTGGGCCAGCGACATGCACCCTCATGCAGGCTCAGGGATCCAAGACCGATGGACGTCGCTCGTTCGCCATCGAGTTGCGCACACCGACGGAGGGCCGGGCGGCGGGCCTTATCTTGATGCCTTTGGGCCTTAACATTGAAGGCGGTGTGCAGTTCAAGCTCGACGAGGCGGTTCTCGGGCAGGGGGCTCCCTTCCTCAGTTGCAGCCAAGAAGGATGCATGGTTCCGGTCAGCTTTCCAACTCTGGCAACCGATGCCATGAAGTCCGCCAAGGCTCTGACCGTCACGGCGACGCGCCCCGATGCCAAAGATCCCCTTGTGGTCACCGTCCCGCTCGGTGGCTTTGGCCCGGCACTCTCACGAGCCGTGGCCTTGGCCGGATAACGACAGCGAACTGAACGCGGCGCACTCAACAATCTTCGAACAATGAAGACATCGCGCCGATACAATCACGAGGAAACGCCGATGAAGATCCTTTCGCTCGCCTGCCTGTTCGCGATCATCGTCACGACTTGCGCCTCGGCCCAGACCGCACCCGAAGCCCCCTCGCCAGCGGTGGCATCACCGGACAGTCCTACGCCGGACGCGAAAGCCGAACGGCAGCGCAACACGGCTGCGAAACTCGCTGGCCTCACATACTTCGTCCAGAACGCCTGTCCGGATCTCCAGCCCGACTACAGCCGCTTCAAGGAGGTCGTCGCCGGTCTCGGGGTGAAGCTCGACGATCTCTCCAAGGGGGACCTCCTGTTGCGGTCGCGCACCTACACGGAGACTTACACCAAGGACACAGTGGCGAACTGTTCTCGGGCCGAAACCAATTTCGGTCCGAGCGGAACGATCATCCCAGGGCTGATCGTCAAGCGCGCCGCTCCATAGTCCGGAGGACTTTTAAGCGCCCGTTAGCCCAATTCTGAAAGAGTGACCGGACTGTGTGGCGCAAGACGCCCCGCTCGCTTCGCGTGTGGTGCGTCCCTCGAGTTTGGTGAATCCCGCAATGGTTTTGGGCCGAGACATCACCCATCGACGGCGCCGGCCTAGGGCCGGCCTCGCCGTGGCGTCGATTTTGGCTGGGCTGGCTATGAGTGGCCCGACCTCAGCCGCCCGTCTGATGGGCATCACCGGAACGCAAGCGGATCGCTACGGTCGCATCGTCCTGAACTTCGATACGGTCGTAACCGTGAAGGCCCGTGTCTCGGACACGGTCCTCATCATCGGTTTCTCCGATCGGAGCCCAGCTTTCGCTGAACGCTTGGCTACCCAGATGCCAAACTACGTGTCCCTGGTCCGACGCGATCCAGATGGCACGGGGTTACGCGTCGCCCTGCAACGCCCTTACCGGGTCAACGTTCAAACGGTCGGAGAGAAAACCTTCGTCGATCTCCTCCCCGTGGATTGGGCGGGCCTCCCTCCGCCGCTACCGCCGGAGGTCGTGGCCGACCTGTTCGCCAGAACACAGGCTGCTGAAGCCGCTCTCCGATTAGTCCGTCCCAAGCCAGCCGAACCCGTGCGACTACCGCTGGAGCTTGCCTTGCGTCCGAACCTCGCCCGGTTGAGCATCCGCTTGCCGGAAAGCGTCGCGGCCCGCATCGAGCAAGTTGGAACGGCCACGCGCTTGGACGTGCCGGGCTCCTGGCGGATCGACGACACGGCGAGTCGTGGGCGTCTCAAGCCCTCTATCGCATCCCTCTCCGTCGAGGGGGATGAGGCGGGCGCTCGCCTGCTCGTGACCCCCGCAGCGGGCTATGAAATTCATTACGCTCGGGACGCGGACGGAATCACCCTCGATCTTCAGCAGAAGGCTGGCGGCACGAAACCCGTCGCTGAACGGGGCGCGGAACCCGCTCCGGACACGAAGCCTCCCAATGCTGTCAAGCCTTCGCCCGTCGAAGTCCCGACCGCACAACAGCCGGCGAGCTCCCCCCCGGCGACCGCCCCCAACGCCAAGGTACGCCCCGCCCTGGTTCGGCCTGCCGGTCCCGGACTGATCTTTCCGTTCACGCGAATTCCAGCCGCGGCTCTGTTCGAGCGCGCGGGCATCACCACGCTGGTTTTCGAAACCCCCGACACCATCGTGGTTCCGGCAGGCGATCCTGTCCTGAAACCCTTGGGTCAACCCGTGCGCACGGGCAACTTCGTCTCGATCCGTTTCCCCACGCCCCAGGACCGCCTGTTCGACCTTGTCCCGGCCGGCCCCGTCGATGCTCCGACCGGATGGGAACTCGTGGCCGGTGTCGGCGTCGCGGCCAGTGTGCCCTTGACCCCCATCAGGACACTCGCGGCGAATGGGCAACCCATCATCAGCGTGAAGTTGCCGAATACCGGGGGGGCCACATGGCTCGACCTCGACGGGGAGCGCATCGCCATCGTGACGGGGTATGGGCCAATGCCCGCAGATATCTCGAAGCGCCAGACCTTCGTCGATTTTGAACTGCTCGCGAGCCGCCAGGGCATCGCCGTCTTGGCGCAGGCCGACAATCTCGTGGTGCGACCGGACATCGATGGCGTGACCATCGAACGTGACGGCGGAATCGCGATTTCCGGCCTCGCGCGCTCCGCGGCCGCCCCCCTTACGGTGACGGCCGATCTCGTCATCGATCGTCTGCAGTGGGAAGCGGCACGCACCGGTGAGGTTCGCGACGCCATTCGTCAGAAGCTCGACGAGATTACGGAGGCCAACCGTAGCGCCCGAGGACCGCTTCGGTTGGCTTTGGCAAAAATCCTCCTCGCCAATGGCCTGGCGAGCGAAGCCAGCGGCGTCCTCAAGGTCGCGGCGACGGAAGATCCCACCCTGGCGGGAAAGCGCGAGTTATCCCTTCTCCAAGCCATCGGGGCGGCCCGTATGGGACACATGGCCGACGCCCGGCGCAGCCTGGGCAGTGACGGGCTCCGATCCGACCCCGAGGCGCGTCTCTGGCAGGGGTATCTCGACGCTCTCGCCGGCCAGTGGGACAAGGCGAGCGCCGCCTATCAGGAAACCGGGGGTGTCTTGGAGCGCTATCCCGATGACCTCCAGGTCTTCCTACGAATGGCGGCAGCGGATTCCGCCATCGAAGCTGGAGACGCGGACGCGGCTAGCCGTCAGATCGTCCTGGCGGGCGCGCGCTATCCCGAGCAGCCGATGCGTGACCAGCTCACGCTCCTACGGGCTCGGGTCGACGAGATGACCGGGCGAACGGCGTCGGCACTCGACAGCTACAAGCGTCTCGCCGAGGAAGGAAACGGCCCCGTCGGCGCCGAGGCGTCGTTGCGGGCATCGCTCCTGGGACATTCCCTGGGCAAGCTGTCGCTTTCGGACGCCATCGACCGGATCGATACGCTTTCCCTGATGTGGCACGGCGACGAGATCGAGATGCGGACCCTGTCCGCGCTCGCCCATCTCCAAGCGGAGGCCGGCCATTGGCGTGGAGCGTTCACCGCCGTGCGTCGTGCCGTGGCTTCAAAAAGCGAATCCCCCGTCGTCCGAAATCTGCAGGAATGGGCTCTCAACCTGTTCGATGAACTCTACCTGGGCGAGCGTGGAGCCAAAATGTCCGGCGTCGAGGCCTTGGCGCTGTATTTCGATTTCAAGGAATTCGCCCCGATCGGACGACGTGGCGACGAAATCGTCCGCCGGCTCTCGGATCGCTTGGTCGAATTCGATCTCCTCGAACCTGCCGCCGACCTCTTGCAGCATCAGGTGGATCATCGTCTGACCGGACCCGCTCAGTCGGAAGTGGCCGCACGTCTGGCAACCATTCGACTCATGGACGACAAGCCGCTCGCCGCACTCCAAGCGCTCGACGCGACGTATCTGCCCGAGCTTCCGGAGGATCTGCGCCGCGCCCGTGCGCTCCTGCGCGCCCGAGCCCTGTCGGATCTCTCGCGGACGGATCTCGCCCTGGAGACCGTCGAGGGTGAGACGGGCGCCGATGCGACACGCCTGCGGGCGGATATCCTATGGACCGCCAAACGTTGGCGAGAGACCGGTGAAGCACATGAGTTGCTGGCCGGAGATGCCTGGAGCCAGCGCAAGCCCCTCCATGACAAGATCCGCACGGATGTGATCCGCGCCGCCATCGCCTACGGTCTCGCCGGCGAGACGTTGAGCCTGGACCGTTTGAAGGCGAAGTTCGCCAATCCCATGGCGGAGAGCGTCGATGCCCGGACGTTCGCCCTGCTGACGCAGCCCAATGCCGCGCGGACAGCGGGCTTCCGCGAGATCGCCCAGAAGGCCAGTCGGTCCGAGACCCTGCAGGCCTTCCTGGTCGAATATCGCAAGCGCTATCCCCAGGCGGCCATGCCGGAGCGGGGCAAGCGTGAAGAGGATGCCCGCGCCGACGCGCAGTCCGAGGCCCCGGCGACGCCGCCGGGCTGAGCGCCGCGTACCGCTCGGCAACGGCTTCTGAGAAAACGCCTTTGGACGAGGCCGCGACGCCTCGTCCAAAGGCTCGTCAGCTCCCGTAGCTCTGCACGAGGGAGCCTGCCACAAGGGTCCAGCCGTCGACCAACACGAAGAAGATGAGCTTGAATGGGAGGGCCACGGTGGCCGGCGGCACCATCATCATACCCACGGCCATGAGGATCGAGGCCACCACGAGGTCGATGATCAGGAACGGTATGAAGAGCAGGAAGCCGATCTCGAAAGCCCGACGCAACTCCGAGATCATGAACGCCGGCGTCACGATCTCGAGGCCGACGGCTTCCGGGCCGGAAGGCGTCGGAACCTTCGCCATGTCCAAGAAAAGCTTGAGATCTTTCTCGCGAACGTTCTTCAGCATGAACGCCTTGAACGGAATCGACGCCCGCTCGAATGCGACGCTCTGGGTGATCTGCCCGGCCAGCAGCGGCTCGACGCCGGTGCGGTAGGCCTCTCGCCCGACGGGGGCCATCACGAAGGCCGTCAGGAACAGGGCGAGGCTCGTGATCACGGTGTTGGGCGGCGCGCTCTGCGTCCCAAGCGCCGAGCGCAGGATCGAGAAGACCACCACGATTCGGGTGAAGGATGTCGCCATCACGAGCACCGAAGGCGCCAGCGCCAGAACGGTGATGAGGGCAACGAGTTGCAGGGCGCGCTCGGTGGTGCCGCCCGCGCCGAGATCGAGGGACACGCTCTGCGCCATGGCGCCGCCCGCCGCGAGGGTCAGGCCAAGGGTCGCCGCCAGGAGGGCGACGGCACGGGGTTTTGGTCGAATCATCGTGGTTCCGCAAGAACATAGCAGGAGCAGCGAATCACCCGATGCTCCGGGGCCGCGCCGTCCTCCACCCCAAACCTGTCGGTGTCGTGGCCGGATCAGCCCTTCTTGTCGAGGGAGCGACCGAGTAGCCGCGCGAACTCGGCCTCGATCTCCTCGACGGAGAACGGATTCGGGGAGGTGCCGGCGGAGGATTTTCCCAAGTCGGTCGGTTGTTTAGCGGGCTCCGCCGGGGGCGCGACGACGTCGGGCGCCGCTGGCTTCGCAGGCGCGACGGCCGGCTCGACGACGACCGGTGCCGGCTCGGAAACGAGCGGGCGCGGCTCCGGCGCCACGGGGGCGGATACCGGCGCATCGGGCGTCGGCGTGGGACGGCGCACGGGCGGAATGGGACGGTCCGTCGTCGGTGTGGGACGCTCCGGCTCCGGCGCGGCCGGCTCGAACAGGGCATCATCCCGCTCCGGCGTCTCGGCCGTCTCCGCCATGCCGGCCGCCATAGGGTCGACCGCCTCCGGTTCGGGCGGGGCAGGGGGAGGGGGAGCCGGTACGGGTTCCGTGACGACGGGCTCGGCGGCGACCGGTTCGGCGGGGGCGGGCGGGGCAGGGGGGAGCACGAAGGCCGGCATCGCCGGGGCAGCCGGGCGTCGCACCACCTGTTCGAGTTGGCGGGCCATATCCGAGAGAATCGCCGGATCGACGGGGCGGGCGGACTCCCCGGGTGGCACCGCGTCGGTCACGCCGGCGGCGGTCACGGCCGAATCACCGTCCGTCGTCGGAGCGCGCTTGGCCGCGCCGGGGACGAGGTTGATGACGCTCGGGACGAGGTTGGCGAGGGTGGGCGAGAGCCGCCGAGCCGGACGCGAGGGGGAGGGGGCGACGGGCGGGGCCGACGCCTCCGAAAGGCCCGGGCGGGCGGGGCGCAATTCGGATGGGCGCGCGGTCTGCGGTTCGATGTCGTCGGGCGCGAACAGGTCGGGGGCAGCCAGATCGGAAATGGGCGGATCGTGGGGCCGCGCGACGGGGTCGGGGCGGGCCGGCGAATCGGGCGGGGGGGGCACCGCCACGGGCATCTCGAAGGCGGGCTCGAAGGCCGGCGGGAACCGGGCCGGGTCGGCGATGGCGGCCTCGGACGGGGCCGGCTCCCCCTCGGCCAGGCGGGCGGCGACCCCGCGGGCGATGTTGCGCTCCACCACCACATCGTTGGGCCCGCCGACGAGGAGCAGGTGCTCGACATCGTCCCGGCGCAGGAGGATGAGCTGACGCTGCCGGTCGAGTTCGTAGATATCGACGACGCCGAGGCGGGGCTGCCGGCCGCGACCGCCGACCTTGGTGGAGATGGACTGGCCCTGGCCGGACAGGCGTCGGAAGGCGAACACCGCGACGGCCAGAACCGCGAAGATGAGGGCGAATATGATCGCGAACTGCATCGTCGTGGAGCCGTCTGAACTGAAGAACGAAGACAAGGTCCGGTCTCTCGCTTTTGGGGCCCGACGGCCCAACGCAACGCTTCGATCTCAGCTTTATCACGTCTGTGACGGGCCTGGGCAACACTGTTAAGATTTCGTTAACAGTTCCTTGCGTGAGGCCGAGGGGCGGATGGGGCCGCGTCCACGGGCGCGGCGGTTGCCGCGAGGGCACATGCCTCACGGCGGCACATCGCATCCGAACTTTTGTGTAGGGCCCTTAACTCCGCATTAACCATGCGAACGGCAATTTCTACCCATCGCCCGGCACATCCCGCTCGGCGAGGGGGCTTCCGCCAAGCCATGTCCGTCACCGACCTTCCGATTCTCGGTCTTCTGCGCACCCGGATGCAATGGCATCAGACGCGTCAGAAGGTGTTGTCCGAGAACGTCGCCAATGCCGATCTGCCGGGCTTCAAGCCCCGCGATCTGATCAATCCCGAACTCGGCCGCGGCCGAGGCGGCAATCCGGGTGCCGGCTTCGGCACCCTCGCCATGGCCCAGCCCGTCGGCGCGGCCGGCGCCGGACTCGCGGTCACGAGCCCGGCCCATATCACCATCGCGCAAAGCGGCGACGGCCCGGGGGCCGCCTCCCGCCAGGTCAAGGGGTTCGAGGTTCGGCCCAGTGGCAACGGCGTGAACCTCGAGGAAGAGATGATGAAGTCCGGCGACAACCAAGCCGACTATCAGCTCGCATCCTCGCTCTATCAGAAGAGCCTCGAGACGTTGAAGATCGCCATCGGCAAGCGCTGAAGGCAGGCGGGACGCCTTTTCATGATCCTTGGATCACGAGAAAGCTCTGACGCCGAAGTAAACCGCATTTTCTTTCGCCGAACCGGTCTTCATGTCGGCGGAAAATGCTCGAGTCCCGCACGATTGAGAGCACAATGGACTTTCTCAAATCCCTCACCACAGCGGCGTCGGGCCTCAAGGCTCAGTCGAGCCGCATGCGGGTCATCGCAGAGAACATCGCCAACGCCGAATCGGCTCCGACCAAGCCGGGCGGCGAACCCTATCGCCGCAAGATCCCGACCTTCAGCCACCAGATCGACCGCGAGACCGGCGCGAGCCTCGTCGAGACCGGCAGGATTCGCCGGGACACCTCGCCGTTCCGCACCAAGCACGACCCCGGCAATCCCGCTGCCAACGCTCAGGGCGACGTCAGTCTCCCCAACGTCAATGGGCTCATCGAGAACATGGACATGCGCGAAGCCCAGCGCGCCTACGAAGCCAACCTCAACATGATCACCGCCACACGCCGGATGGTGGCCAAAACCCTCGACATCCTGAAAGCTTGATATTTCCTGGGCAGAAGGCCCGCTCAACCACTATTGACGAAAGACTATCCGTTATGGCTACCAACGCCTTCGCCGCCGGCGCCTATGCCGCGATCCAGAACATCGGAGCCAAGGGTGGCTTGGCCGAGGCTCCGCCCCTGTCCACCCCGCCGCAGGGTGGCAACTTCGGTTCGCTCCTGTCCTCGACCCTCGATTCCATCAGCGAGGCGGGACACCGCACCGATGCGCAGGCCATGACGGTTGTCGGCGGCAAGGCCAACGTCGTCGACGTGGTCACGGCGGTGGCCGAGAGCGAGACCGCCCTGCAGACCCTCGTGGCCGTCCGCGACCGCGTGATCTCGGCCTACGAGGAGATCATGCGGATGCAGATTTAACATTCGGTTTCAGCTCCGGACGACGCCTGCTCTCGCGACCGGCGTCGACACGACACCGAGGGCTCCCGCATCGGAAAGGCGATCCGGCCCGGACCGACATGCGGGACTTGCCCTCCCGCAAGACCGGTCACGAGACCTGCCTCCACGCCGCATCCGTCACGCCACAGGGCAGGCGGATATCGACCCGTCGAACGCCCGTCCTCCACGCCCCCTTGCGAAAAGTGATCCCATGACCGGCCTCGCCATCATCGACGTCGCCCGCGACGGGATCTTCGTGTTCCTGAAGGTCGCCGGCCCGATCATGCTCGTCGCCCTCGTGGTCGGCCTCGCGATCTCCCTGCTGCAGGCCCTGACCCAGATCCAGGAACAGACCCTCATCTACGTGCCCAAGATCGTGGCCGTGTTCGCCACCCTGCTGTTCATGCTGCCCTTCATGGGCGACGCCCTGGGCAGCTACATGACCCGTATCGCCGCCCGCATCGTCTCCGGCGGCTGACGCAAGGTCGCGTTCCCCTTCCGCCCGCTCGCGTGCTTCCTTTCTCCGGGAGCCTGCCCCATCCCGCGGGAGCCTGCTATGACGGGCCATGAATCTGCTCCTGCCCAGCATCGCGGCGGCTTTCCTCCTCACCTTCGCGCGGGTCGGCACCCTGGTGATGCTGATGCCGGGGGTTGGCGACCAGCTCGTCTCGCCGCGCCTGCGCCTCGCCTTCGCGGTGCTGCTCACCCTCGTGCTGTTTCCCATGGTGCGGCCGCTCCTGCCGATGCAGGGCGAAACCATCGCCGGCCCGGCGCTCATCGCCCTGCTGTTCGGAGAGATTCTCGTCGGTCTCATGCTGGGCTTGAGCGTCCGGATGGTGCTCGCCGCCCTGCAGACCGCCGGCATGGTGATCTCGCAGCAGCTCGGCCTCTCCTACGCCATGACGGTGGACCCGACGCAGGGCGGCCAGCAGGCGGCCATCGGCAATTTCCTGGCGCTCATGGGCATCACCCTCATCATGGCGACGGACCTGCATCACATCGCGATCCAGGCCATCGGCCGCAGCTACGTGCTGCTGCCGCCCGACGCCGTGCCGGGCATGGGCGAGGCGGCGCGCCTCGCCCTCAAGGCCGTGGCGCGGGGCTTCTCCCTCGGTTTGCAGATCGCCGCCCCGTTCATCGTCTTCGGCATCCTGTTCAATGTCGGGCTCGGGGTGCTGGCGCGGCTGATGCCGCAGATGCAGGTGTTCTTCGTCGCGGTTCCGGCCTCCGTGCTCATCGGCATGCTGGTGCTCCTGGGCAGCCTCGGCGTGATGATGGCCGTGTTCCTCGACGATATCGGCCGCTATCTCGCCGATCTGGCCGGGCGGTGAGAAGGATGGTGCCCGCTCCCGTCCGAGACAACGCGTGTCCTCGTTTCGTTCGCGGGCAGCGCGGGTCCCCTCTCCCGAAGGGGAGGGGGCTTGTCGCGCGCCACGCAGTTCTGGCCAGGCTCGCGAAAGCCGCCCCGGCGTACGGGACGGCTCCCATCCGTCCCGCCCGCGCGGCGCCGCGCATCGTCACCCACCCGCCAGCCCATCGCGAAAAGGTCTGAGCCATGTCCGAGGGCGCAGAGCAGGAAGACAAGACCGAAGACCCGACCGCCCGACGCATCGAGAAGGCCATCGAGCAGGGCAACGTCCCCAACAGCGTCGAGATCAACACGTTCTTCATCCTGGGGGCCTTCACCCTGGCCCTCGCCATGGCGTCCGGCACCATCGCGAGCGGGTTGCTGACGGGCCTGCGCGGCTTCCTCATGAATGCCGATCAGGTGCCGTCCGATCCGCACGTCTATGCGGGGATGGGCCTGCGCATGTTCTGGATCTACGCCCAGGCCCTGGCCGTCCCCATCGGCCTCGTGGTGGTGGCCGGGCTGGCGGCGGGCCTGCTGCAGCATCCCCTGGTGTTCTCCACCGAGACCCTCGGCTTCAAGTGGGATCGGGTGTCGCCCAAGGCCGGCGCCAAGCGCATCTTCGGCGTCGAGGCCCTGTTCCAGTTCGTGAAGGGCCTGGCCAAGCTCATGATGGTGGGCGTCGTCGGCGGTACCATCCTGTGGAACGAGCGCGACCGCCTCGACGTGTTCGCCCGCCTCGATCCGCACGCCACCCTGCAGGGCATTCTCTCCCTCGCCCTGAAGCTCATGGCCGGCATGCTGGCGGCGTTCGTCGCCATCGCCCTCGCGGACGCGGTGTACCAGCGCTACCGCTGGCGCCAGAAGCTGCGCATGTCCAAGGAAGAGATGAAACAGGAGCACAAGGAGAGCGAGGGCAGCCCCGAGGTGAAGGGGCGCATGAAGCAGATCCGCATGAACCGGGTGAAGAAACGGATGATGGCGGCGGTGCCCAAGGCCACCGTGATCATCACCAACCCGACCCACTACGCCGTGGCCCTGCGCTACGAGACCGGGATGCAGGCGCCGGTCTGCGTCGCCAAGGGCGTCGACTCCCTCGCCCTGCGCATCCGCGCCATCGCCAAGGAGAACGACGTGCCGATCCTCGAGAACCCGCCGCTTGCCCGCGCCCTCCACGCCACCGTGGCCATCGATGACGAGATCCCGACGGAGCACTATCGCGCCGTGGCCGAGGTCATCGGCTTCGTCATGCGCCTGCGGCGCAAGGCGGCGTAATCCCGGGGTGGACGGCGGGCGCGGCCTCGTCCCGCTTGCCGGATGAACCGTGGCGGCAAAGCCACTGTTTATGCACCTTTCGACCTGTACTGTGCCGGGAGCCGCGGCGGGATGCGCCTTGCCGCGCGCGTGGGCCGGGCGCTACCCCCGATGCCGATGACAGGTGGATCGACCCCCGATGGCTGAGTTCAGCGGACCAACCAAGGCCGCGCCGAACGCGATCGACCGGTCCGAGCGGCCCGGCCGCGTCGGGCTGCTCCTCGTCCTGGCGGGCCTCCTCGTGGGTGCGGCCGTCGGCCTGTCCTTCGTGGCCAACGAACAGGCCCAGCCCCTCATCCTCGGCCTCCTGGCGCTGCTGGCCATGGCGGGCGTGTTCTGCCTGTTCGCCCTCGCCATCGGGGCGCTCCAGCTCGCGGGCCAGACCGGGCGGGACGACATCACCAAGGCCATCGTGGACGCCGCCCCCGAGGGCAGCATCGTGGTGGAGGAGGGCGGCCGCCTCATCTACGCCAACGAGGCGTATCTGCGCATCGTCGGCGGCGAGACCTTCGCGAACCTGCGCGCCGTCGAGCGGGTGTTCGTGGGCTCGCCGGAGGTGTCGGAGGCCGTCTATCGCCTCGCCGAGGCCGCCCGCGAGGGCCTGAGCCACGGCGAGGAGATTCGCATGGCGCCGCCCCCCGACGGGCTCGGCGACCGGGCCTTCGCTTGGTACCGCATCGCCGTGCGGCCCATCGACCGGCCGCGCCGGCCCGCCGCCCTCTGGAGCGTGGCCGACATCACCCACGAGCGCGAGCGCCAGGAGAACGTCTTCCAGGAGCTCCAGCACGCCATCGACTACCTCGACCACGCGCCCGCCGGCTTCCTCTCCATCGATCCGGCCGGGTCCGTCGTGTACATGAACGCCACCCTGGCGGCGTGGCTCGGCTACGACCTCGCCACCGTCGGTTCGGGCGGCCTGCGCCTGCCCGAGATCGCCCCCGGGGCCGACGTGCTCACGGCCTCGGGCGGCCTGCCGGGCGAGGTCCGCACCGACCGGTTCGACCTCGATCTGCGCCGCCGCAACGGCCATCCGCTCCCCGTCCGGCTCTACCACCGCGTCGCCTTCGGGCAGGACGGCAAGCCCGGCCCCTCGCGCACCATCGTGCTCAACCGCTCGGCCGGAGCCGAGACCGACGAGCCCCAGCGCGCCGCCGAAGTGCGCCTCGCCCGCTTCCTCAACAACAGCCCCATCGCCATAGCCACGGTGGATCGCCACGGCCATATCGGCCGGGCCAACGCCTCGTTCGCCCGCCTGTTCGGCGGCACCGCCCGGCAGGCGATGCCGGACGGGGCCGGGAGCCTCGCGGCCGAGCCCGTGGTGCGCGACGCCCTCGTCGAGCGCGACCACCCCGGCTTCGACGCCGCCCTGGCCAAGGCGTCGGGCGGCCTCGCCGTGATCGAGCCCATCGAGGTGACGCTGACGGGGCCGGGCAACCGCTCGGCTCGGGTCTGGCTCAGCCCGGCCGGCGTCGAGGGCAACGCCCCGGCGGGCAGCACCGACGCGGAGCCGAACGACCGCGAGCGGGTGATCCTCTACGCCCTCGACACCACGGCCCAGCGCCAGCTCGAACAGCAGGTGGCCCAGGCCCAGAAGATGGACACCGTGGGCCAGCTCGCCGGCGGCATCGCGCACGACTTCAACAACGTCCTCCAGGCGATCATCGGCTATTCGGACCTGCTGCTCGCCAGCCACCGTCCGACGGACCCGGCGTTCCAGGACATCATGCAGATCAAGCAGAACGCCAACCGGGCCGCGTCCCTGGTGCGTCAGCTCCTCGCCTTCTCTCGCCGCCAGACCTTGCGGCCCGAGGTGATGAGCGTCGGCGAGGCGCTGTCCGACCTCACCCTCCTGTTGAAGCGCCTGCTCGGCGAGCGGGTCGACCTCGACCTCAAGCACGGGCGCGAGATCTGGCCGATCAAGGCCGACGTCAACCAGTTCGAGCAAGTCATCGTCAACCTCGCGGTCAACGCCCGCGACGCCATGCCGGAGGGCGGGCGCCTCCTCATCCGCACGCACAACGTGCTCCACGACTCCGCCCCGGCGGAAGCCCGTCTCGGCATGCCGGAGGGCGACCACGTCCTCATCGAGGTCATCGACACCGGCCAGGGCATCCCGCCCGACGTCATGGAGAAGATCTTCGAGCCGTTCTTCACCACGAAGGAGATCGGCAAGGGCACGGGTCTCGGCCTCTCGACGGTGTTCGGCATCGTCAAGCAGAGCGGCGGCACCATCGACGTGCGCTCCACGGTGGGGGAGGGCACCACCTTCCGGCTCTACTTCCCCCGCCACGTGCCGGCGGCCGAGCCCGAGCCCGTCCTCCCCGTGGCGACGGAGACCAACAGCGGCGAGATCGCCGCCCACCGCCTCAAGGGCACGCCCGAACTCGCCGCCCCCTCGCCGCGCAAGCCCGCCCCCGACCATACCGGCCAGGGCGTCATCCTGCTCGTCGAGGACGAGGACCCCGTGCGGGCCGTCAACAGCCGCGCCCTGTCGGCCCGGGGCTACACGGTGCTCGAAGCCGCGTCGGGCCTCGACGCCCTGAAGATCATCGAGGACACCGACCAGCCCATCGACCTCGTGGTCTCAGACGTGGTGATGCCCGAGATGGACGGCCCGACCCTGCTGCGCGAGCTGCGCAAGCACCACCCCGAGCTCAAGGTGATCTTCGTCTCCGGCTACGCCGAGGACGCCTTCCGCAAGAACCTCCCCGACGGCGAGGACTTCAACTTCCTGCCCAAACCCTTCAGCCTGAAGCAGCTCGTCGAGACGGTGAAGGAAACCATCGCGCGGTGAATTTTTGCGGGGCGTTCCCTCCGGCGTTCACGGGCAATCCTTGGGCGCCGGCCTTGCACAATGAGAACAAAACAGGTACATCCAGCGTCATCCGGAGCGCATTGAGCCTGGCTCCCACCCCATGCATAAGGAACCCGACGAATGGCCCAGCCCGCGCTGAAAGTTGTGGACGCTCCCATGGTGGACAAGGACAAGGCGAAGGCGATCGACGCCGCGCTGTCGCAGATCGAACGGGCCTTCGGGAAGGGCTCGATCATGCGCCTGGGCAAGAACGCCCAGGTGGCGGAGGTGGAGGTGGTGTCCACGGGGTCCCTCGGCCTCGACATCGCACTCGGCGTCGGCGGCCTGCCGCGCGGCCGGGTCATCGAGGTCTACGGTCCGGAATCGTCGGGCAAGACCACGCTCGCCCTCCACACCATCGCGGAGGCCCAGAAGAAGGGCGGCGTCTGCGCCTTCGTGGATGCCGAGCACGCCCTCGACCCGATCTACGCCCGCAAGCTCGGGGTGCAGCTCGACGACCTGCTCATCTCGCAGCCCGATACCGGCGAGCAGGCCCTCGAGATCACCGACACCCTGGTGCGCTCGGGCGCCATCGACGTCCTCGTGGTCGATTCCGTGGCGGCCCTGACGCCGCGCGCCGAGATCGAGGGCGAGATGGGCGACAGCCAGCCCGGCCTCCAGGCCCGGCTCATGAGCCAGGCCCTGCGCAAGCTCACGGGCTCGATCTCGCGCTCGAAGTGCATGGTCATCTTCATCAACCAGATCCGGATGAAGATCGGCGTCATGTACGGCAGCCCGGAGACCACCACGGGCGGCAACGCCCTGAAGTTCTACGCGTCCGTGCGCCTCGACATCCGCCGCGTCTCGACCCTCAAGGATCGCGACGAGGCCATCGGCAACCAGGTCCGCGTCAAGGTGGTGAAGAACAAGGTCGCCCCGCCGTTCAAGCAGGTCGAGTTCGACATCATGTTCGGCGAGGGCGTCTCGAAGGTGGGCGAACTCATCGACCTCGGGGTCAAGGCCGGCATCGTCGAGAAGTCGGGCGCCTGGTTCTCGTACAACAGCCAGCGCCTCGGCCAGGGTCGCGAGAACTCGAAGGGCTTCCTGCGCGACAACCCCGAGATCGCCGCCAAGATCGAAGCGGCGATCCGCCAGAATTCCGGCATCCTCGCCGACAAGATCCTGGATACGGCGAAACCCACGGAAGAGGATCTCGACGAGGGCGAAGCCTGAGACCGGCCTCGAAGCCGGGGCAGGGGACTGGAAAACAGGAAGCCGCCGGGTCCCGAGCCCGGCGGCTTCTCGCTTGTTGGGTCCATCTCCGAAGAGGTCACACACCTCACCCTGTCCCTCTCCTTTCAGGAGAGGGAACCAGCGCTCCCCAACGACCGCTTCGAGGGAGGGGCCGTCTCAGGCCGCCCGCACCGTCGCGAGGAACCGGGCGACCTCGGCATGCAGGTGCTCGGACTGGCGCGAGAGTTCGGAGGCCGCGCCGAGAACCTGGGTCGCGGCGGCGCCCGTCTCCCCGGCGGTCTCGGCGACGCCGCCGATATGGCTCGTCACCGCATCCGTGCCGGCCGCCGCCTCGGCGACATTGCGGACGATCTCCTGGGTGGCGCCGCCCTGCTCGTCCACCGCCGCCGCGATGCCGGTGGTGACCGTGTCGATCTCGCGGATGCGGGTGGTGATGTCGGCGATCGCCGAGACCGCCTGACCCGTCGCCGTCTGAATCTGGGCGATCTGCCCCGAGATCTCCTCCGTCGCCCGCGCCGTCTGCGTCGCGAGTTCCTTCACCTCGGCAGCCACCACGGCGAAGCCCCGGCCGGCATCGCCGGCCCGGGCCGCCTCGATGGTGGCGTTCAGCGCCAGCAGATTCGTCTGCCCGGCGATGCTGGAGATGAGGGCGACGACGTCGCCGATGCGAGCGGCCGCCTGGGACAGGGTCTCCACCAGGGAGGCGGTCCGGTCGGCCTGCTGCACGGCGCCCTGGGCGAGGGTGGTGGACCCGGCCACCTGCCGCCCGATCTCACGCACGGAGGCGCTCAGTTCCTCGGCCGCCGTGGCCACCATGGTGACGTTGGTGGCGGCCTCCGAGGCGGTGGTCGCCACGGTGGCGGACTGGTTGGCGGTCTGCGTCGCCGTCGCCGACAGGGTCTGGGCCGTGGCCTGAAGTTCCGTGGCGGCGGAGGTGACCGTGCCGACGATGCCGCTCACCGCGCCCTCGAAGGCGTTCGCCATGTCCTGCATCATCGCCGTGCGCCGCGCCGCCGCGGCGGCCTCGCCCGCCCGCTGTTCCGCTCGCAGCGCTTCGGCCTCGACGAGGCCGTCCCGGAACACCGCGAGGGAGGCGGCGATGGAGCCGATCTCGTTGCGGCTGTCCGCGTAGGGGATCGGGGTCGCGAGCCGGCCGGCCGCGATGGTCCGCATCGCCTCGGTGATACGGGCGAGGGGCCGGGTGACGCCGCGCAGGACGAACAGAATGCCGCCGAGGCCGAGGATCACGCCGAAAGCGCAGACCGCCAGGGTCAATGCGACGGCGCGCTCGTAGATGGTCTGGGCCTGCTTCGCCGCCGCATCCGCGCCGGCGGCGTTCAGGGACGCGGCCTTGTCGATGGCGAGCATCAGGTCATTGAAGACCGGGCGGGAGGCGTCGAACGTCGTGAAGGTCTTGGCCGCGTCGCCGGCCCGAACGGCGGCGGGAAACGCCCGTCGCGTCGCGTCGTAGCGGGCGAAGCCCTCGGTGATCTGGCGGAACAGGGCCGCCTCCTCCGGCGCGTTCACCAGGGGCTCGTACTGCTTGAGGGCGGCGCTGACGGCGGCCGAGCGCTCTTCGCCAACCCTCTCGAGATCGGCGACGGGCTCCTTGGCGATGACGTAGCGCGAATCGACGAGGCGCAGGCGGGTGAGGGTGTACTTGACCTTGCCCACGGCGTGCACGCTCGGCAGCCAGTTCTCAGCGAGGCTCACCGTGCCGTCGTTGAGATTTCGCAGCTGACTGACCGCCAGAAAGCCCTGCAGGCCAAGCCCGAGGGTCAGCAGGCTCACGATGGCGGTGAGAACGGTTTTGAGGGATGCGCGCACGGAACCGATCCTCGAAGGCCCGATCAACGAGGGCCGCGCACGTCGCGGCACACCTCGGATCGACCAATCCAAGGTAGAGGTTTTCCGTTAAGCGACCCCTCCTTTCGCAACGCGTTCCGGCGTGGCGCACCGGATCGCGTGCGATGCCCATCGAGAACGCGCCGCCTCCCCCCCGCGGACGGGTGGCCCGGGCCTGACCGCGCGAGGAAGGACACGCACGACCGGACGTGGATCGACCGTGGACCGGACAAGATCGATACCGCCGCAGCAACTTGACGGACAGCGGAAACCCATCATTCTCTGGCCCGCAACAAGCAAAGGAGCCGGCTCCGTCGCAATAATCATGAGAAATTCATGAGATCGACTGTCGGACTCCCCGCGAACGATTGATAGGCCCAGATCGCATGTCCCAACACCACAAGCATGCTTCCGTCGCGGTGGCGCAGACCCTGTTCGACGGGATGCCTCCGGCCGAACAGGCGCAGGTTCGGGCCGAGGCGGAGGCCAAGGGCGTCAGCCCCATCGAGATCGTGCGCCTGTCCCTCGACATCCTCATCGCGGAATCCCGGCCAGCCTCCGCCCCGGTGCGCGGAACCGGGCCGACGGGCGCGTGACGCCGACTGGCATCGCCCCCGGCCTGTGCCGGCCCGGCCGCCTCGATCTCGGGAGACCGAGGCGAGCGATGCTGCTCTCGGCGATGCTGTCCCTGGCGCTGCCGGTCTCGGGGCTCCCCGTCCGCGCGCAGGTGGTGGAGGACGGCTCCGACGCGGGTCTCGCCAAGGCGGCGATCCGCACGGTCCTCGACCTCGTCGCCGAGCGCTTCGCGGCCCTCGACCCGAAGGTCAGCGCCCTGCGCCGGGCCGAGGGCGGTTGGATCTGCGGTTCGGTGAACGTCAAGAATCGCGAGGGTCTCTACCTCGGCGAGCGCGGATTCGTGGTCGATCCGGCCACCCGGTTCTTCGGGCGGGTGCCGGACGGTCCCGAGCTGCTCAACCCGCGCGCCGCGGGGTTCGCCGAAATGGAGCGAATCCGGGAGGCGTATTTCCGCCGCTGCCTCGACTGAGGGGACGGGGACCCGCCCCCACCACGATGCGGCCCCGGACGAACTCCGTTCGGGGCCTTCGGATCGCCGAGGCGCGCGGGACCGAAGGGATCGCCCGGAAACGGTCTCAGGCCGCGCGCCGGGCCGCCTCGATGGTGAGGCCGGTGCCGACGGAGCCGAAGGTGTCGCCATCGACCACGCGGGCGCCCGGCACCGTGGCGGTGAGGGCGGCGCGGACATGCGGCAGGCCGGTGGAGCCGCCCGTGAGGAACAGGGCGTCGATGCGGTCGGCGGTGAGTCCCGCCTGGGCGAGGCAGCGGCCGACGCGCTCGGCGATGCGGCGGGCGAGTTCGTCCGTATGGGTCACGAGGCCCGCCCGGTCGACCTGCGCCGCGAGGCCGCGCTCGACCCAATCGAGGTCGATGCTGCCCTGGCCGGCATCCGAGGTCGCGATCTTGGCGCCCTCCACCGCCATGGCCAGCGAATGGCCGCGCTCGGCCTCCACCACCGTGTACAGCCGGTCGATGAGTTCGGGGCGCTTGGCGTCGCGGCGCACCTCCTCGATCTCCCTCAAGGTCCGGGCGTTGTACAGACGGTTGATGCTCGACCAGGTGGCGAGGTCGTGGAAATAGGCGTTGGGCACGTTGATGTCGCCCCGGCTCATGGGGGTGCCGAGGCCCAGCAGCGGCATCACCGTGCCGAGGCTCAGGCGCCGGTCGAAATCGGTGCCGCCGATGCGCACGCCGTCATTGGCCAGGATATCGTCGCCGCGCTCCGCCTTGGCGTGGCGCTCGGGCGAGAGCCGCACGATGGAGAAATCCGAGGTGCCGCCGCCGATATCGGCGATGAGGGCGATCTCCTCCGCGCGCACCTGCTGCTCGTAATCGAGGGCCGCCGCGATGGGCTCGAACTGAAAGGAGACGTGACGGAAGCCGATGCCGTTGGCGATCTCCCGCAGGGCGTTCTCGGCCTTGGTGTCGCCCTCCGGATCGGCATCGACGAAGTGGACGGGACGGCCATGCACCACGGTGTCGAATTCCGTGCCGCCCGCCTCCTCGGCGCGGGCCTTCACGGCCGTGAGGTAGCGGGCGATGACATCGCGGAACTTGATGCGCTCGCGCCCCACGGGGGTGGTCTCCTCCAGCAGGGAGGAGCCGAGGACGGATTTGAGGCTGCGCATGAGCCGTCCGGGCGTGCCCTCGACGTACTCGCCCATGGCGGCGCGGCCGACGAAGGCGGGCTGGCCGGGGGGGAAGAAGATCGCGCTCGGAATCGTCACGTGCCGCCCCTCCAGGGGCAGCAGGCGCGGGCGCGCCTCGGTGACGAGGCCCAGGGTGGTGTTCGAGGTACCGAAATCGAGGCCGCAGGCCGCCATGGTGGGTCTCCGGCAAAGGGCGGATAGGCTGGGCCGGCTCACCTACAGGCTCGCCCGCCTCCGGTCCACCGGCTTTTGTGCGTTGCGATGGTGCGGAGCCGCTCGCCTCACTCCCCCGCTCCCCGCCGGATCGCGCGCAAACGCTCCCAATGCGCCAAGCGGTCGGTGTAGCGCTGTTCCATGCCCCGGTCGGTGGGCTCGTAGAAATGCTGGCGGCCGAGCTTTTCCGGCCAGTAATCCTGGCCCGAAAACGCGTCGGGCTCGTCGTGGTCGTAGCGGTAGCCGTCGCCGTAGCCGATCTTGCGCATGAGCTTCGTCGAGCCGTTGAGGATGGTGCGGGGCGGCGGCAGGGAGCCGTGCTCCTTCGCCACCCGGGTCGCGGCCTTGTAGGCGGTGTAGACGGCGTTCGATTTCGGCGCGCAGGCGAGGTAGACCGTCACTTGCGCCAGGGCCAGTTCGCCCTCCGGCGAGCCGAGGAAATCGAACGCGTCCTTGGCGGCGGTGGCCACCACCAGGGCCTGGGGGTCGGCCAGCCCGATATCCTCCACCGCCATGCGGACGAGGCGGCGGGCGATGAACAGCCGGTCCTCGCCGCCGTCGAGCATCCGGCAGAGATAGTAGAGCGCCGCGTCCGGGTCGGAGCCGCGCACGGTCTTGTGCAGGGCCGAAATGAGATTGTAGTGGCCTTCCTGCGACTTGTCGTAGATCGGCGCGCGGCGCTGGATGAGGGTCTGAAGATCGTCCGCGCCGAAGATCTCGTCCGCCTTGGCCGAGCGCCAGATCTCCTCCGCGAGGGTGAGCGACGCGCGCCCATCGCCGTCCGCCATGCGCACGAGGACGTCGCGGGCCTCCTCGGTCAGGGGCAGCGGCCGCCCGGTCAGGTCCTCGGCCCGCCGCAGCAGCTTGGCGATCGCCGCCTCGTCGAGGGAGCGGAACAGCAGGACGCGGGCGCGCGACAGCAGGGCGGCGTTGAGCTCGAAGGACGGGTTCTCGGTGGTGGCGCCCACCAGCGTCACGGTGCCGTCCTCCATCACGGGCAGGAAGGCATCGAGCTGGGCGCGGTTGAAGCGGTGGATCTCGTCGACGAACAGCAAAGTGCCGCGCCCGAGGCTGCGGCGCTGGCGCGCGGCCTCGAACACTTTCTTCAGATCGGCGATGCCGGAAAAGATCGCCGAGATCTGCTCGAAATGCAGGTCGGTCTCGTGGGCGAGGAGCCGCGCCACCGTGGTCTTGCCCGTGCCGGGCGGCCCCCAGAACACCAGGGAACCGAAGGACTTGCCGGCGAGCAGGCGCGTTAGGGCCCCGTCCGGCCCGGTGAGGTGCTCCTGCCCCACCACCTCCGCGAGGGTCCGGGGCCGGAGGCGGTCGGCGAGGGGGCGCGGCGCGGCGTTCTGGAGACCGGCGGAGGCGAAGAGATCGGACATGGGGGCATCAAGACGCGGGCGGGGCGGCGGCGCAACCGGGCCGGGGGGTCCTATCCCCCGAACACCGACGTCAGCACCTCGCCGCCCCGGTTGATCGAGACCTCCCACATGTTGAGGCTGTTGCGGGTGACGCGTTCCAGGTCCTTCGTGGTCGCGATCGGCAGGCCGTTGATGGCCACGATGATGTCGCCCTTCTGCAGGCCGGCGCGGGCCGCGATGGAGTTCTCGTCGACGCCCGAGACGGCGACGCCCTCGGCGGGCAGGTCCATCTGGATCTCTTCCGAGACGGCCGGCGAGGTGTTGACGAGGGTCGCGCCCATGAAGGGCGAGCGGGTGCGGACCTTCAGGGTGTCGCGCGGGCGCGTCTCCGGCGCGGGGCCGAGCTTCACCGCCACGGTGGTGCGGCCGGTGCCGCGCAGCACGGCGAAGGTGGTGGTGCCGCTCAGGCCCTTGAGGGCGAAGCGGTAGCCGAAGGCTTCGGGATCGTCGACGGTCTTGCCGTCGACGCTGAGGATGAGGTCGCCCCGCTTCAGGCCCGCCTCCTCGGCCGGGCTCTTGGGCTGAAGACTCGCCACGAGGACGCCCGTGGGATGGTCGAGGCCCATGCTCTCGGCGATGTCGGGCGTGACGCTCTGGACGCGGGCGCCGAGCCAGGGCCGGCGTACGGCGGTGGCGCCGCCCTTGGCGGTCTCCACCACGGCGCGGACCATGCTCGCGGGAATCGCGAAGCCGATGCCGTGGCTGCCGCCCGATTGCGAGAAGATCGCCGTGTTGATGCCGACGAGCTGGCCCTTCAGGTCGACGAGCGCTCCGCCGGAATTGCCCGGATTGATCGCCGCATCCGTCTGGATGAAGAACTGGTAGTCCGAGGACCCGACCTGGGTGCGGGCGAGCGCCGAGACGATGCCCTGCGTCACCGTCTGGCCGACGCCGAACGGGTTGCCGATGGCGAGGACGAAATCGCCGACCTCCAGGGCTTCGGAATCGCCGAACGGCATCGCCGTGAGGCCCCCCGTCGGGCTCTTGATCTTGATGACGGCGAGATCCGTGCGCGGATCGCGCAGGACGATGGACGCCTCGAACTCCCGCCGGTCGGCGAGCGCCACTCGGACCTCGTTCATGTTCTCGATGACGTGGTTGTTGGTGATGACGAGGCCGGATTCGTCGACGATGACGCCGGAGCCGAGGGATTTCTGCGCCCGCTCGCCCGGGGCGCCGCCCCGCCCCCGTCCCCCCCCGTTCTCCCCGAAGAACCGGCGCATGAACTCGTCCATGGCGCTGCGGCTCGCCCCGCGCGGCTCGGTATGGGAGGCGTAGACGTTGACCACGGAGGGCGCCGCGCGCTTCACCACGGGGGCGAAGGACAGCTGAACCTGGGCTTTCGATTGGGGCACCGCCTTCTCGGCGACGCTCGGCAGCTTGTCCGACGTCTGCGCCATCTGGGCGCCGGCCGGCCCGGCGACGAGCAGGGCTGCCGCGAGGGGCAGGATGGTCAGGGGCAGGCGCGGCATCGAGAACTCCCGAGAAACGAACCGGTCGGCCCCGCCGGAGACGGCGGTGGCCGGGGATGAGTTCGGGTTATCTAGACGCGCCATGGGCCCGGTGCGAGGGGCGGGGACGTTCGCCGCCGCGGGCGCTCGATACCGATCCGGGCTCCGTTTCCCGGGCGGAGCGGGGATCAGGCCCGGCCGATCCCGGCGGCCAGCCGTCCGGCCCGGCGAGCCAGGGCGGAGAAGCAGGTGAGCGACGCATCCGCCGCCCGCTGCATCTCGCTGACTTGGATGCGCAGGAGATCGGCCGGGGTCTTGGCGCTGGACAGGCTCTGCCAATGCGCCATGGCGGCGTTGCCCTCGTTGCGCAGGAACGTGAGGAGGGTGGCGTTCGCTTCCGCGATCTCGCCGATCACGTCGATGGAAACCCCGCTGGTGATCCGGATCGCATCGCGCGTCTGGGTCGGGATCGCTTCCGGCGCCACCACCGCCGGGGGAGGGGTGACCACATCCGTCGCCGCGACGGGCTCGGGGGCCGGATCGGTGTCGGGGGCGGCCTCCACGGCCTCGGGCGGCTGCATCAGGGCCGGTTCGGCCCGATCATGGACGGCCTCGTCGGGAGAGGCTTCCTGGGAGTTGGTATCTTGGGAGGTAGTATCTTGGGAAGTGGCTTCTTGAGGGGCGGAATCTTGGGGAGCGGAATCTTGGGGAGCGGCTTGCTCGACGCGCGCGGCATCGGCGGTGGCGTCCTCGGGGGCGGCGGATGCCTCGGGCTCGGCCGGCGCAGCCTCGGAGGCGGGGGCCGGATGGCCGCCGGCAACGTCGATGGCCTCGGGCGACACCGTCTCCAGAAGGGCGTCGTGGACCGACGGCGCGTGGTCCTCCGTCACAGGCAGCTCCGGAGCCACGGTCTCGGCAACAGCCTCGACCGGCGGAATCTCGGAGATCGTCCCGCCCTTGTCCTCGGCATTCCGCGCCACGCTCGGCCGCGCGGTCGGCTTTCTACGCCGTTTCACCATGGCCACCGTCTCCTCGAATCGTATTGCGGTATCCTATCCCGAACCGGCGCGCCGTGCCGACCCGTGGGGACGGGCCGGTGTCGCAGGGCGCGCCGCCGGGCGGGCGATGGCCGCTGGCGGTCGCGGCGGGGTCGCTCAGGCGGAGGGGCGCAGGGCGGTCTGGGCCAGGGCGCCGAGATCCTTGGCCTGGGTCTGCAGGCTGGCGATCTGCGAGCGCAGGAACTCGGTCTGCAGCTCGAAGGCCTCGCGGGGGTCGCGGGTGCGGACGAGCTTCTGGGCGAAATCGAACGTCGCGGTGGCGTTCTCCTGAGCATGGTCGAAGCTCTTGGCGATGGCGGTCTGCACCGTCGTCTGAACGGTCTTCGAGGAGGCCTGGAGCTGCTCGGCGGTCTTCGACGCGGTGCCGAGGAGGCTGCCGACGGCAGTGCGGGCCTGATCGACGCTCTTCTCGGCGAAAGCGCGGATCTCGGTGGGGATCTCGAAAGTCTGGCCGCTCATGACGATTCTCTCTCGTGAAGGGAGGGGGCGCACCGATTCGCCGCGCCGCGTCAGCTTTATGTTGCAGTGCAATATAAACGTCAAGACTGTCACAGCCGGAAAGTGCCGCTCTCCCGCCCGCGTCTGCATTGATCGCCCGAGACGATCATCTCGACATCATCATGCGGCGTGCTCGTCGCGGATACGCCTATAGACGGCTCCCAGGGCGGCGGCGTGCGCCGCCCCGGTCATGGGCGCCGCCCAGTAGCGGTCGCTCGCCGCCCGCCCGAGGGCGCGGACGGTCGCGTCGTCGGAGAGGCGGCGCAGGGCCTCCGCCAGGGGCTCGACCTCCGGGGCGACGGCGAACCCGTTGACGCCGTCGACGATCTTCTCGGCCGAGCCCGCGCGGGTGGAGGCGATGACCGGGAGCCCATGGGCGAGGGCTTCATAGACCGTGAGCGGGCCGGTCTCGTACCAGCGCGACGGGGCCACGAGGGCGCGCGCCCGCACCCGGACGGTCTCCCAGACCGCCTCGGGGCTGCGCCAGCCCAGGATCTCGACGCCCGGCATGGCGGCGAGCTCCGCTTCCAGGGGACCGGCGCCGATGAACAGGGCCGGCAGGCCGGCCCGCGCGGCGGCGGCGGCCACGAGGTCGGCGCCCTTCTCACGCGTCAGGCGGCCGACATACACCACGGCGTCGCCCCGGGCCGGATCGGCCGGGGCCACCCGCGCCACCCGGACGGGATTGTCGATCCGGTGGTGGATGAGATCGTGGTGGCGCAGCAGCCCGCCCATCCGATCGAGGCTGGCGTCACTCACATGGATCACGTCGAGGCGCCGTCCGCTCAAGGTTCGGCGCAGGATTCCCGTGCGCCCCACCCGCACGAGCTTGTGCAGGCGGCCGCGCCCATCGCAGGGCGCCGCGAGACATCCGGCCGACAGGGGCGCGAGGGTGCAGGGACCCTGGGTGTCGAAGCGGTAATAGACCCCGTTCGGACAGGCCAGGAAGTAATCGTGCAGGGTCACGACCACGGGCAGGTCCCGCGCGAACAGGACCGGGAACAGGCTCGGCGACAGGCTGCGGGTCCATTGGTGGAGGTGAACGAGGTCCGGCCGCGCGGAAAGACCGTCGAGGGCGGCCCCGAGGCGGGCGGCGGCGGCGGCGTCCCAGAGGCCCGCGAAGGCGGCCCGATGGGCGGGCCGCTCCCAGATGTCGGTGTTGTGGAGCGGCACGCGGGTGATGCCGGGATGGTCGAGGAGCGCATCGGCCGGGCCGTCGATGCCCTGGAGATAGGTGACGGCGTGCCCGGCCTCCGCGAGACCGCGGGCGGATTCCACCGCGACCTTCTCGGCGCCGCCGCTCGCCACGGCGAATTCGGCCAGGATCACGATGTTCATGCCGCCCGGTGCTCGAACGAGGAATCGAAGACGAATGTCGGTTTACCGGCGGTCAACGCAACGCGCGGTAAATCTCCTCCCGTCGCGGGTCGTCGAGGGAAGCGTTCGCCATGCACGTCGTCCTCGTCGTCGATCACGCCTTCATCAACGGCGGTCAGGCCAAGGTGGCCCTCGATGCCGCCCTCGGGCTACGGCGGCGGGGCCACCGCGTGACGGTGTTCGCCGCCGTCGGCCCCGCCGATCCGCGCCTCGCCGCCGCCGGCATCCGGGTGGTGTGCTTGGGCCAGGACGACATCGCCTCGACGACGAACAAGCTCGCCTTCGCCGTCCAGGCGATCTGGAACCGGCCCGCCGCCCGGCGTCTCGCGCAAGAACTCGCCGGCCTCGACCCCGCCGACACGGTGGTGCATGTCCACGCCTTCGCCAAGGCCCTGTCGCCCGCCATCGGCGTGAGCCTGCGGGCCTCGGGCCTGCCGCTCCTCTACACCATGCACGAGTTCTTCCTCGTCTGCCCCAATGGCGGCTTCTACGACTATCCCGCCAACGCCATCTGCCACCGCACCCCGATGTCGCGCGCCTGCATCGCGACGAACTGCGACGCCCGCAGCTATCCGCGCAAGCTCCTGCGGGTGGTGCGCCACGCCGCCCTCGACCACGTCGCGGGAATGCGCCGGCTGTTTCCCCACATCGTCACCATCAGCGCCCTGCAGCAGCGGGTGATCACCCCTTACCTGCCGGCCGAGACGGTGTTCCACCGGGTCGACAACCCCATCGCGGTGGAGCCGGCACCGCCCCGCGCCGGGTCGCCGGGCGACTTCCTGTTCGTGGGCCGCATCTCCGCCGAGAAGGGCGCGCCGATCTTCGCCGAGGCGGCGCGGCGGGCCGGGGTCCGTCCGGTCTTCGTCGGCGACGGACCCGCCGCCGCCGGCCTCGCGGCGCAGTACCCGGAAGCGGTGATGCTCGGCTGGAAGGACGAGGCCGCCGTCCACGCCCTCATGCGCGGGGCGCGCGCCCTGGTGTTCCCGAGCGTCTGGTACGAGGGCCAGCCGCTCACGGTCTACGAGGCGCTGGCCTGCGGCGCGCCGGTCATCGTCAGCGATGCCTGCGCCGGCCGCGAGGCGGTGGAGGACGGCGAGACCGGGTTCTGGTTCCGCTCCGGCGACGCCGATGCCCTGGCGGCCCACCTCGTCCGCCTCGGCGACGATGCCCTCGCCATCCGCATGAGCCGGGCGGCCCAGGCCCGCTACTGGGCGGCGCCCCTGACCCTGGACAACCACCTCGACCGGATCGGCTCCGTCTACGATCAGGTTCTGCGCACCGCCGGGGCAACGGCCCGCGCCGACGCCCGTCCGGCCGTCGCGGCCCTCTCCTGACTTTCGTGCCGTCGGCGGATCGGGGGCGGGCGCCCCGCGTTGACCGTGCGACACGCGGGCCCGTGAGGCCGGCAGGAACAGGAGGGCCGCATGGCCGAGGACAAGACCCCCGACACCATCGCCACCACGGGCGCCCCCGCCCCGAAGGGCTCCGACAAGAGCCGGCCCGAGAACCAGCAGGGCGAACTCAGCGAACGCCTCGACGAGGCCCTGGAGGAGACGTTTCCGTCGAGCGACCCGGTCTCCGTGAAGATCACGAAGTAGGATGCATCTGGAAACGAAGAACGCCGGGGCCATGGACCCCGGCGTTCTTCGTTCCATCATCCTGTTGGTCTCGTGGTGACGGAGAAAGCGTTGTCCTTCACGCGCGGCCCTCTTCCCACGAGCGGGGAGAGGGGGAACGGCGCGATCGTCACCACGAAACGGGGCGTCGTCAGGCGGTTTCGAGCAGGCGGCGGGCGATGACCTGGGCCTGGATCTCGGCCGCACCCTCGAAGATCGAGAGGATGCGGGCGTCGCAGAGCACGCGGCTCACGGCGTATTCCAGGGCGAAGCCGTTGCCGCCGTGGATCTGCAGGGCGTTGTCGGCCGCCGCCCAGGCGACGCGGGCGCCGAGCAGCTTGGCCATGCCGGCCTCGAGGTCGCAGCGCTTGCCCTCGTCCTTCTCGCGGGCCGAGAAGTAGGTGAGCTGGCGGGCGATGTTGATCTCCACCGCCATCATGGCGATCTTGTCGGCGACGCGGGGGAAGTTGATGAGCGCCTTGCCGAACTGCACCCGCTCCTCGGCGTAGCGCAGGCCGAGATCGAGGGCGTTCTGAGCGACGCCGATGGCGCGGGCCGCCGTCTGGATGCGGGCCGATTCGAAGGTCTGCATCAGCTGGGCGAACCCCTTGCCCTCGACCTCGCCCAGCAGGTTGGCCGCCGGCACGGCGAAATTGTCGAAGGCGAGTTCGTATTCCTTCATGCCGCGATAGCCGAGGACGTGAATCTCGCCGCCCGACAGGCCCTCGACGGGGAAGGGGTTCTCGTCGGTGCCGCGCGGCTTCTCGGCGATGAGCAGGGACAGGCCCCTGTGGCCCTTCTCCTCGGGCTTGGTGCGCACGAGGCAGGTCATGATGTCGGCGCGGACGGGGTGGGTGATCCAGGTCTTGTTGCCCGAGATCCGCCAGGTGTCGCCCTCCTTCACGGCCTTGGTGCGCAGGCTGGCGAGGTCCGAACCGGTGTTCGGCTCCGTGAACACGGCGGTGGGGAGCGTATCGCCCGAGGCGATGCCCGGCAGGAAGCGGTGCTTCTGCTCCTCGGTGCCGCCGCACAGGATGAGTTCGGCGGCGATCTCGGAGCGGGTGCCGAGGGACCCGACGCCGATATAGGCGCGGGACAGCTCTTCGGAGACCACGCACATGGAGATCTTCGGCAGGCCCATGCCCCCGTACTCCTCCGGGATCGTCAGGCCGAAGACGCCGAGTTCGGCCATCTTCTGGATGATCTCCATGGGGATGTAGGCGTTCTGGCCGTGCCATTCGTGGGCGTGCGGCACCACCTCGGCCTGACCGAAGCGGCGCATCTCGGAGCGGATCGCCTCCATGTCCTCGTCGAGGCCGGACTTGCCGATGGTGGCGGCCCCGCCGTTGTCGCGGATGCGGGCGACGAGGGCGGCGCGGTTCTCCGGGGTGTTGCCCTCGGCGATCAGGGTCTCGACGGCGGGGGACCGGAACTGCGCGACCTCGCGGGCGCCCAGGCCCAGCGACCCCGTGGGACGCACCATCTCGCCCTGGCTCATGGGGATACCGGAGAACATCTGGTCGAGGTATTCGCCGAGACCGATCTTCACCAGCAGGGACTCGGTCTCGCCGAACTCGCCCGTTTCCGTCAGGCGGGCCGCGTAGGCGCCGAGTTCGCGCACGCCCTCGGCGTAGGTGGCGATCCAGGCCAGACCATGGGCGGCGTGCTGCTCGGTCTCGAGCTTGTCGGCCGAGATCTTGCCCTCGGGCGAGAGCACGCGGGCGCGGACCCGGCGGGTGGCTTCCGCCACCAGGGCCTTGGCGGCCTCACCGGCTTCGCGGGCGAGGGTCAGGAGATCCTGCGGTTCGGCGGAGACGACGGGGGAAGCGGACATGCGGACGCTCTCTTTCGAAAAGAGGAAGGATTGCCGCTCATTATAGGCAGGTTCGTCCGGGCTGTAGAGGCGTCTCGCCGCAGAACGGCACTTTCCCGCGCGTATTCATTATTCTTGCGCGCAAACACCGTCCGTCTGCCTGCGCGGTGACGCCAGTTCTAATTTAATTGCCGGTCTGTTTGAAGAAAAACTTCATCCCCGGCTCGCCAGGGCGACCCCGGCGGCGGCCAGCGCCATGCCGGCGAGCTGCACCGGCACCAGGGCCTCGCCGAACAGGCCATAGGCCATGAGGGCCGAGACCGGTGGCACCAGGAACAGGAGCGAGGCGACCCCGGCCACGGCCCCGCGCCGGATGAGGACGAGGAGGAGCAGGATTCCCGCCACGGAATTGACGAGGACCGACCAGGCGAGGCCGAACCACGCCGGCGGGGAGGCGTCGAACCGTCCGGTGCCGACGAGGAGCGCCACGGGAATCGCCAAGGCGGCGGCGCCCACGAACTGCACGGTGGCGTTGGTGAGGAGGTCGGCCGCGCCGCCCCGGCTCTTCTGCCACAGGGTCCCGGCGGTCATCGCCACCATGGCGCCGAAGCAGGCGGCCAGGGCGACGGGCGGAATCCCGGACGGATCGCTCGCCCCCACCTTCGGGGCCAGCACCAGGGCGGCGCCGACGAAGCCGAGGCCGATCCCGGCCCAGCGCCTCGAACTCACCCGCTCGCCGAGCACCGGCCCGGCGAGCACGGCCGTGAGCAGGGGCTGGAGCGACCCGACGAGGGCCGCGATGCCGGCGGGCAGGCCGTGCTGGACCGACCAGAACACCCCGATGACGTAGAGGCCCTGCATCAGGATTCCGGCCATGCCGGCATCCGCCCAGGCCCGCCCGCCCTTCGGCCAGCGCGCCCCCAGGGCCGCCGACAGGAGCGCCAGCACGACGGCGACGCAAGCCACCCGCAGGGCCACGAACGTCACCGCATCGGCATGGGGCGACACGAACCGCGCCGCCACGAAGCCCGTGGCCCAGATGAGGACGAAGACGCCCGGCACGGCGGCCGTGGCGGCGGAACGATCGGGCGCGGGCGTGCTCATGCTGGGGCCGCAGGCATCACAGGGCGAGGGGGAACACAAGTCGCGTCAGATGCACAAAGGGCGCGGCGGAAGACCCGCCGCGCCCGAGCGCCGTCACGAAGACCGGTGCGCGCCATCGCGCACCGAATCGATGGCTCAGGGGAACTTCAAGCCGACGGGCATCGCCGGGGCCTCGGAGAGCAGCGTCACCGTCACGCGGCGGTTGGCGGCCTGGAACGGATTGTCGGGGAACATCGGGTCGGTGTCGGCCTTGCCGGTGACGGAGGCGAAGCGGTCGTTGGGGACGCCGTTGGCGGCGAGGATTTCCCGCACCGAGATGGCGCGGTTGGCCGAGAGCTCCCAGGGCGGCGCGGCCGGCTTGGTGCCGGGGCGCTCCGTGGCGGTGTAACCCGTGATCGCGATGCGGTTGGGCATCTTCACCAGGGTCGGGGCCAACCGCTCGAGGAGCCGGCGGGTCTTGTCGTTGGGCCGGCTCGACCCCTCGGGGAACATGGCGGCGCCGTCCTGATCGACGATGGCGATGTCGAGACCCTTGTTGGTCGGGATCACCATGACGTTCTTGGAGATCTCGGCGATGTCCGGCATGTCCTGGAGGGCCTGGCGCAGGCTGGCGGCGGCGAGGCCGAAGGCTTCGGGGTTGCCGGTCTCGGGCAGGCCGGCATCGGGCGCGATGTCCTTCGAGGAGGTGTTGGGCCGGTCCGTGGCCTTCTCGGGCGGGATGTCGCGCTTGTTCACCACGGCGCCAGCGGCCGGCAGACCGTCCTTCTCGATGATGCCGGCGAGGCGCGATTCGCGGTTGACGCCGAAGGCTTCGCGCATGGAGCCCGCCACCGCCTGGAGCTTCTTCTGGTCCTGGGTCGAGTAGGCGGCGATCATCACGAAGAAGCTCATCAGGAGCGCCATCAGATCGGCGAAGGTCACGAACCAGCCGTGACCTCCATGGGCGCCGCCGCGCTTTTTCTTGGCCATGGCGTGGTCCTCCTTGTCCGCCGATCAGGCCGCTTCGGCCGTGAGTTCGTCGCGGTGATGCTGCGGCAGGTAGGCGACGAGCATCTCGCGGACGAGAGACGAGCTCTTGGAGTCGCGGATGAGCAGGATGCCGTCGATGATGAGGGAGCGCGACACGTCCTCTTCCTCGAGCTTGAGGTGGAGCTTGTCGGCGATGGGCAGGGTGATCATGTTGGCGATGAGCGCGCCGTACAGGGTGGCGAGGAGCGCCGTCGCCATGGCGGGGCCGAGCTTCGAGGGGTCCGACATGTTGGCGAACATGGTCACCATGCCCAGAATGGTGCCGATCATGCCCCAGGCCGGCGCGCAGTCGCCGAAGGCGCGGTAGATCTTCGAGCCCTCGTCGAGGTGCATGAGGAAGTTGTCGCGGTCCCGCTCCATGGTGTCGCGGATGAACTCGCGGTCGTAGCCGTCGGCGATGTAGCGGGCGCCCTGGGCCAGGAACGGATCGGAGATCTCCATGCTCTCCAGGGCCATGGGGCCGGACTTGCGCACGAGGTCGGCGATCTTGGTGATCTCCTCGATGAGCTCCGGCGGCTTGATGGAGCGCATGGAGAACGCATAGCGCAGGCCCATGGGCAGGCCGTGCATGATCGTGGTGAACGGAAAGCGGATCATGGTGGCGGCGGTGGCGCCGCCGAAGATCACGATCAACGCATGCTTGTCGTAGTAGGCGGCGAAGTTGCCGCCGTCGATCATGATGAGGGTGAAGACGGTGCCGAGGCCGCCGAGAAGGCCGATAGCAGTTGCGAGATCCATGGTCACCGAGCCCAAGGCGGCTGTTCCGTGCCGCGACGACGCCGCGGGAGGAGGCGTCGTCCCCACGAATAGGGAATCAGGTTGAACGAAGCGTAAAAACCGAGACCTCCGGTGGCGTCATCGCGTCATTCACCGTTCAGGGAGCGACCGCCATAACCACGCCACGCCAAGGCGTTGCCCCCCGGACAGGGGGCCGCGTTCGGGTTTGGCAGTCGGAGCGAACGGTCTCATGTCATTGATTCGCCTCTATGCGCGGGTGATGGGTCTTCTCGGGGCGGACAAGCGCCTCGCGGCAGTCCTGGCCGTCGCCAACGTCGCCCTCGCCGTCGCGGCCTTCGCCGAGCCCCTGCTCATGGGCCGGATCATCGATCAGCTCACCCATCTGAACGCCCGCTCGAACGCCTTCGCGACCCTGGCGCCCCTCATCGGCGCCTGGGTGGCCTTCGGCCTGTTCACCATCGCGGCGGGCGTGACCATCGCGCTCCACGCCGACCGGCTGGCTCACCGCAACCGCCTGTCGTCCATGGCGAACTACTTCGAGCACGTCCTCGAATTGCCGCTGGCGTTCCATTCCTCGAACCATTCCGGCCGCGTCCTGAAGGCGATGCTGGAGGGCTCGAACGGCATGTTCTGGCTGTGGCTCGGCTTCTTCCGCGACCATTTCGTCGCCTTCGTGTCGCTGGCCGTCCTCCTGCCCATGACCCTGTTCGTGAACTGGCAGCTCGGCTCGATCCTGGTCGTCCTCGTCACCGCCTTCACGGTGCTCACCACCCTGGTCATGCGCCGCACCGAGACCCTGCAGGGCCGGGTGGAAGCATACCAGTCGGGACTCGCCGCCCATGCCTCGGACGCGCTCGGGAACGTCGCCGTCATCCAGTCCTTCACCCGCGCCAAGGCCGAGAAGGAGGCGATGCACGGCATCATCCACAACCTGCTCGCCGCCCAGATCCCGGTCCTGTCGTGGTGGGCGCTCGCCAACGTCGCCACCCGCGCCTCCGCGACGCTCACCATGACGGCGATCTTCATCACGGGCATCGCCCTCCATCAGAACGGTCAGGCCAGCGTCGGCGAGGTCGTGGCGTTCATGAGCCTCGCCACCATGCTGGTCTCGCGCCTCGATCAGGTCGCCACCTGCATCAACGGCCTGTTCCAGCAGATGCCGAAGATCGCCGAGTATTTCGAGATCCTCGACACCACCCCGGCCGTGCACGACCGCCCGAACGCCGCCCAGATCGCCCGTTTCGACGGCACCGTGTCGTTCGAGGGCGTCGGCTTTTCGTACAACGCCCGCCGCAAGGCCCTGGAGGACGTGTCGTTCACGGCGCGGGCCGGCGAGACCATCGCGCTGGTCGGCACCACGGGCTCGGGCAAGTCGACGACCCTCGGCCTCCTGCACCGCGCCTTCGATCCCGACCACGGCGCCATCCGCATCGACGGCACCGACATCCGCGACATCGGCCTGTCGTCCCTGCGCCACAACATCGGCGTGGTGTTCCAGGAGCCGATGCTGTTCGCCCGCTCCATCCGCGAGAACCTCCTCGTCGGCCGCCCCGACGCCACCGACGCCGAGATGCTCGACGCCCTGGAGCGGGCCCAGGCGACGGAGTTCATGGCTCGCCAAGCCGACGGCCTCGACACGGTGATCGGCGAGCGCGGCCGCTCGCTCTCGGGGGGCGAGCGCCAGCGCCTCTCCATCGCCCGGGCGCTGCTCAAGAACCCGCCCGTCCTCATCCTCGACGAGGCCACCTCGGCCCTGGACGCCACCACGGAGCGCAAGCTGCAGGGCGCCCTGGAGACCGTGATGGAGGGCCGCACCACCTTCGTGATCGCCCACCGTCTGGCGACGATCCGCAACGCCGACCGCATCCTCGTCTTCCACGAGGGCCGGATCGTCGAGGCCGGCACCTTCGACGACCTCGTGGCCGAGAACGGCCGCTTCGCCGCCCTGGCCCGGGCCCAGTTCATGGCGTCCGAGGAGCCGGAGGACCTGCAGCTCGCAGCCTGATCCGACGGGCGATGAACGACAACGGCGCCGTCCTCCGGGACGGCGCCGTTTTCATGTCGAGGGTTAGGCCGGTGGGGCCGGCGTCAGCGCGCCAGGGCGGCGAGGCGGGCCGCCGCTTCGAATTCGGCCGTGCGCAGGGCGTGGCGGGCCGCCGCCTCGGCATCCGCGCCCCAGACGCTCGCTTGATAGGTCTCGTCCACATGGGCGGCGGCCCAGGCGTCGGCCGGGGTGAGGTGTCCGTGCAGCACCGCCAGGGCCAGCACGAGGGAGCCCGTGAGGGTCGTGAGGGTGTGGAGGGCCGCGAGGCGGAACGGTCCCTCCGTCGCCGCGATGGCCCGGCGCAGGGCCGCGACGGTGTCCTCCGGCTGGGCGACGTGCATCACCCCCTCGCCGAGGATGAAACGGGCGCCGAGGGCGTCGCGCGCCCAGTCGAGCACGGGGTCCCAGGCTGCGCCCTGCGCGGCGACGAGGCGCTCGGGATCGCCGGCCCGGTAGGCGAGGAGGTCGGTGCCGGCATAGGCCGAGAGATCGTCGATCACGGCGTCGCGCCGGGGCGCGACCCCGTCGATGGCGGTGTTGGCGAGGCGCGTCAGCGGCATGGTGGCCGGATCGATGACCCCCACCTGCGCTTCCCATTCCGCCGCCACGGCCTCGGCGAGGGTTCGGGTCGGCAGCGCCAGGGGATTGCGCGCGGGGGTGTGGGCGGGGCGCCCGTCGAGGGTCAACCGCCAGCCGCCCTCCGCGTCCGCGAGCCCCGCCGCCGTGTAGAATCGCTTGGGCAGGGCCGGTCGGCCGGGGCCACGGGCGGCGGCGGTGGGATCGGGAGCGGCCTCGGCGGTGCCGAGCCAGTCGGAGGGAGTGTCATCGCTCATGGCAGCGGGATAACCTATCGCGCCCGCCCCCGCGAGGGCCGGCGGCGCCCTGGATCACGCCTCCGGAAACAGCGCGCCCAGGGCTTCCGCGCTCTCCACCACCGTGGCGGCCCCGGCCGCGAACAGGGCGCCGGCCGGATGATAACCCCACGCGACCCCGATGGCGGCGGCCCCGGCGCTCACCGCCATGGCCATGTCGTAGGAGGTGTCGCCGATCATCACCGTGGTTTCGGGAGTGGCGCCCGTCTCCGCCATGGCCTGGAGCAGCATGGCGGGATCGGGCTTCGAGGGCGCGTCGTCGGCCGATTGGGTGGTGGCGAACCAGCCCTGCCAGCCGTGGGTCTCGATGAGCCGGTCGACCCCGCGCCGGGCCTTGCCGGTGGCGATGCCGAGCCTCACGTCGCCGCGTCCGTGCAGGCGCCGCAGCAGCGCCTCCATGCCGGGAAACAGCGGCTCCTCGTAGGTCGGATCGAGGCGCAGCAGGTTGAAGGCCCGGCGATAGCTCTCCGACAGGCCGTCCACGGGACCGTCATCGCCGACGAGGCGGCGGAACGCCTGCGGCAGGGACAGGCCGACGACGGAGAGGGATTCGGTCCGGCTCGGGGCCGGGAGCCCATGCTCGGCGAAGGCGAGGCCCTGGGCCGCCACGATGAGGTGCTGGCTGTCGATGAGGGTGCCATCGACGTCGAAGACGATGAGCGTCACGGGCGGCCGACCGTCACGGCTGACGCGACGGTGCGACTTGGGGCGGACGCGGCGTCTCGTAGCCGAGCTTGCACCGGATGAGGAAGCGCCGCCGCGCGCCGCCGCGCAGGCCCCGGGTATGGGCCTGCCGGTTGCAGGCCGCGTAGGAGACCTTGGGACGTCGCCGGGCGCCGGCCGGCCGGCCGGCCACCGACCCCGCCGGCGTGGCCTGTCCGGGATTGACCTGCCCGGGATGGGATTGGCGCCCCGCCGGCTGCGGCGCGGCGCGGGTGGGATTGGGTTGACCGGAAGTCGCTTGACCGGGAGTTCCTTGGCCCGCGCCCGCCTGCCGCGGGGCGGGCGCCGTCGTCGGCGCGGATTGCGTCGCCTGCGGCGGCGTCTGCGCCAGGGAGGCCGGCGCGCCGGCGATGGCGGTCAGGGTCAAGGCCAAAGGAAGAGCCAGAAGCGCGCTACGGGCGGCGGTCGCGGGGGTCATGGATGGCACCTTCGGGACGGCGTGACGAGGGGCGGCCCTGACGGACGACGCGGCCTCGTGGGAAAGGATAAGGCATGGCGGCCGATTGCCAAGGTCGCCACGCTGCCCTTGTCAGCTCTCCGGCGCCTCCACGATGGGATCGTAGCGCGCGGCGTCGAACCCGAGGAGATTCCAGCTCTGGGCCATGTGCGGCGGCAGGGGCGCGGTGACGTCCACGGGCTTGCCCGTGCGCGGATGCGGGATCACGATGCGGCGCGCCAGGAGGTGCAGGCGGTTCTGGATGCCGCCGGGCAGCGCCCAGTTCTCGATGCTGAAATACTTCGGGTCGCCCACGATGGGGTGCCCGATATGGGCGGCATGGGCGCGCAGCTGGTGCGTGCGCCCGGTCACCGGCTTGAGGGACAGCCACGAGACCTTCTGGGCCGCGTTGTCCACCATGGCGTAATAGGTGAGGGCGTGCGCGGCACCTTCCTCACCGTGCTGGGCGATGCGCATGCGGGCATCGGCGTCCGTCGGCTCTTCCTTGGCGAGGTAGGTCGAGATCCGCCCCTGCGGCACCCGTGGCACCCCGGCGGTGAGCGCCCAATAGACCTTGCGGGCGGCGCGCGAGCGAAAACTCTTGGCCAATGTCGCGGCGGCGAGGCGGGTCTTCGCCACGATGAGGCAGCCGGCCGTGTCCTTGTCGAGGCGGTGGACGAGGCGCGGCTTCTGCCCGTCCGGACCCGCGAGGGCTTCGAGCAGACCGTCGACGTGCCGCACGGTGCCGGAGCCGCCCTGGACCGCGAGGCCGAACGGCTTGTTGAGGATCATCATCTCGGCATCCTCGTAGAGGATGAGCGAGCGCAGGAACTCGGCATCGGTGGCGTCGCGCTGGGGGCTGCGCGGGCGTTCGCCCACGGCATCGAGCTTGAGGGGCGGCACCCGCACGCTCATGCCGGGCAGGAGCCGGTCGTTGGGCTTGGCGCGCCGGCCGTCGACGCGCAGCTCGCCCTTGCGGACGATGCTCTGGACGCGGGTGAAGGGCAGCTGCGGGAACCGCGTCGTCAGGAAGCGGTCGATGCGCATCTCGGCCTCGTCCTCCTCGACCACGAGGGTCTGGACACCGGACGCTAGGGTGGCGGAGGCGGCGGCCCGCTGCTCGCGCCGGGTCGGCCCCTCCGCGGGTGCGGCGGGTGCCTCGGCGCGGGGGGCGCGGGCGCGGCGGGGCGCCTCGTCGGAGTCCGGGCGCGGGGCGCGGGGGGCACGGGCCGGGGGGGCGTCCCATGCGTCGTCGGTCTCGACCTCGGGCGCGTCGCCGGGGCGCCAGGGCGCGCGCTTGTCGGCCTCACCGCGCAGGGCGGCGGCCCGCTGGGCCGCGTCGAGGGCGGTGTTGCGCGGCCCCTGGCGCTCGCGCTCGGGTCCCTTGGCGGTGCGGAAGTGCCGCTTGGGACCGAACGGGCCTTTGCCGCCGGGACCTTTGCCGGGGGGGCGCTTGCCCGCCCCGGCGCCGGAGCCCTTGCGTCCTGAGCCGCCGCGTGAAGGTGGTCGTGTGGTCATGCCCGCTCGTACCACCCGCTTCCGCCGGGGCATAGCGCGCCCGGCGCACGGCTGTCCGCGCCAAGTGCCGGGATTCACACATCTTGCGAGCGCGGCCGCCGACGGCGTTCCGGAAGACCCGTCCGCGTGTTCGGGGAGGCCGGCGCGTGGGTTTCCCCCGCCTGGAGCGCCCCCAACGGCCTCGTGCGTTGCGCGAGGACGCGGCCTCGGGTTTAGAGGACGGCCCGACCACCGATCGAGGAACACCCCGCCGCCGTGAGCAGCCTCAAGAAGCTCCTCGAGATCGCGAGCGTCGCCGCCCAGCGCTTCATCGCCCATGACGGCTGGGCCATCGCGAGCCACATCGCCCTGTCGATCCTCATCGCGCTGTTCCCGTTCCTGATCCTGCTGGCGGCGCTCGCCGGCCTGTTCGGCACCAAGTCCCTGGCCGACGAGGCCGGGGTGCTCATCTTCGACACCTGGCCGCGCGAGATCGCCAAGCCCGTGGTCAACGAGATGCACCGGGTGCTCACCGAGCAGCGCGGCGGCGTCCTCACCGTCGGCGCCGTGCTGGCCCTGTACTTCTCCTCGGCGGGCGTCGAGAGCCTGCGGGTCGGGCTCAACCGCGCCTACGGCCTGCGCGAGCAGCGGCCGTGGTGGCTCACCCGCCTCGAATCCATCGCCTACGTGATCTGCGGTGCCTTCGCCATGCTGGCCTTCGCGCTCCTGGTGGTGCTCGGCCCCCTGATCTGGCGCAACATCCTCAACGTCGCCCCCGGCCTCGAACCCCTGAGCCTCACCGTCGCCATCGGGCGCATCGGCATCACGGCGATCCTGCTGGTCGGCGTCCTCACCATCGCCCACAAGTTCGTCGCCACGGGTCGGCGCTCCCTCATGGCGGTGATTCCCGGGGTCGCCGTGACCCTGGTGCTGTGGTTCCTCGCCGGTCTCGGCTTCGGCTACTACCTCGACCGGTTCTCCAACGCCTACGTCTCCACCTACGGCAGCCTCGCCACCGCCATGGTGGCCCTGGTGTTCCTCTACTGGCTCGCCGCCATGTTCCTGTTCGGCGGCGAGATCAATGGCACCGTCATTGCAGCGCGGCGGGTCCGGCTCCAGGCGCGGATGCGGGAAAAGCAGGCACGGGCGCAACGGCTCTGAGGCGGAGCGGCGCACCGCGCCGCTTCATCCGCGCACAAGGGCGAAATCACGGGGGCCTGTGGCCTTCCCGGCCTAGTCTCGCCCGCGGGGGGCGGGCATAGGGCGGAGGGCGGCACGGCGACCGACCGGAGAGGGCTCCCATGCGGATCAGGTTCGGCTGTGAGATGGGGTACGAGTTCACCCATCCGACCCCGCTGATCGCCCGGCTCAACGCCTTTCCGGCGAAGGGCCTCGCCGCCGTCCCGCCCGATGTCCTGCGGATCGAGCCGCCGGTTCCGGTCAAGACGTTTCGCGACACCTTCGGCAACCGCGCCGTCCGGTTCGTCGCCCCGGCCGGGGCCGTGTCGCTCCATGTCCGGGCCGAGATCCCCGACGATGGCGGCCTCGACCCCGTGGTGCCCGAGGCCGTCGAGCACGCCGTCGAGGACCTGCCCGAGGAGGCGCTGCCGTTCCTCGTGGCGAGCCGCTACTGTGAATCCGACCTGCTCTCCAACGAGGCGTGGAACCGCTTCGGCCATGTGGCGCCGGGCTGGGCGCGAGCGCAGGCGGTGTGCGACTTCGTCCACGAGCATATCACCTTCGGGTATGCCTTCTCGCACGTGGACCGCACGGCGGCCGACGCCCTGGCCGGCGGGCGCGGCGTCTGCCGGGACTACGCCCACCTGTTCGTGGCGCTCTGCCGGGCGCTCAACATCCCGACCCGCTACTGCACCGGCTATCTCAGCTTCATCGGTGAGCCGGAGCCGCACGGGCCGGGCGACTTCGCCGCCTGGACGGAATGCTACCTGGGCGGGGCGTGGCACGTGTTCGATCCGCGCAACAACGCCCCGCGCCGGGGCCGCATCCTCGTGGCGCGCGGCCGCGATGCCGCCGACGTGCCCCTGACCCACACCTTCGGCCCCAACCGCCTGACCAAGTTCCGGGTCTGGGCCGAGGACGCGACGCAGCCGCATCGGGAGTAGGGCACCGCCGGCGCCAGAGGCCCTCCCGATCCGGCATCCTCCCGTTCGCGGCGCAAACCGGATCGTCAGGCCCGCGCGGCGGCGAGCGCCGCCGCGACCGAAGTCGATACGCGGCGCCGGGGCCACGGTCGAAAATCGATTTTCGCTGCCAGCGTCGCGTGCTAAGGGCGCTTCAAACCGTGGCCGTGGGTCGCCCCCGGCGCGGGTCCCGTGATTTCTCTCGAAGGCAGGCGTTTTTCCGCATGAAGGACATTCTCGAAAAGCTCGAGGAGCGCCGCGCCCAGGCTCGCCTCGGCGGCGGTGAGAACCGCGTCGTCGCCCAGCACAAGCGCGGCAAGCTCACGGCGCGCGAGCGCATCGAACTCCTCCTCGACCACGGGTCGTTCGAGGAATTCGACATGTTCGTGCAGCACCGCTCGACCGATTTCGGGATGGAGAAGCAGAAGATCCCCGGCGACGGCGTGATCACCGGCTGGGGCACCATCAACGGCCGCACGGTGTTCCTGTTCTCGAAGGACTTCACGGTGTTCGGCGGCTCCCTGTCGGAGACGCACGCGGCCAAGATCGTCAAGGTCCAGGACATGGCGCTCAAGATGCGCGCCCCGATCATCGGCATCTTCGACGCCGGCGGCGCCCGCATCCAGGAGGGTGTCGCGGCGCTCGGCGGCTACGGCGAGGTGTTCCGCCGCAACGTCGCGGCCTCGGGCGTGATCCCGCAGATCTCCGTCATCATGGGACCGTGCGCGGGCGGTGACGTCTACTCGCCGGCCATGACGGACTTCATCTTCATGGTCCGCGACACGAGCTACATGTTCGTCACCGGCCCCGACGTGGTGAAGACCGTGACCAACGAGGTGGTGACGGCCGAAGAACTCGGCGGCGCCAAGGTGCACACCACCAAGTCCTCCATCGCCGACGGCTCGTTCGACAACGACGTCGAGGCCCTGCTGCAGATCCGTCGCCTCGTCGACTTCCTGCCCGCCAACAACATCGACGGCGTGCCGGAGATCGAGAGCTTCGACGATCCGTTGCGCCTCGACATGAGCCTCGACACCCTCATCCCCGACAATCCGAACAAGCCCTACGACATGGGCGAGCTCATCCGCCGGGTCGCCGACGAGGGCGATTTCTACGAGATCCAGGCGACCTACGCCCGCAACATCATCACGGGCTTCGGCCGCATCGAGGGCCGCACCGTCGGCTTCGTCGCCAACCAGCCCATGGTGCTGGCCGGCGTGCTCGATTCCGACGCCTCCCGCAAGGCGGCCCGGTTCGTGCGCTTCTGCAACGCGTTCTCGATCCCCATCGTGACCTTCGTCGACGTGCCGGGCTTCCTCCCCGGCACCGCCCAGGAATATGGCGGCCTGATCAAGCACGGCGCCAAGCTGCTGTTCGCCTATTCCCAGGCGACGGTGCCGCTGGTGACGATCATCACCCGCAAGGCGTTCGGCGGCGCCTACGACGTGATGGCGTCCAAGCACGTCGGCGCCGACCTCAACTACGCCTGGCCCACGGCCCAGATCGCCGTGATGGGCGCCAAGGGCGCCGTCGAGATCATCTTCCGCAGTGAGATCGGCGACGCGGACAAGATCGCCGAGCGCACGGCCGAGTACGAGGACCGCTTCCTGTCGCCGTTCGTGGCCGCCGAGCGCGGCTACATCGACGAGGTGATCATGCCCCACTCCACCCGCAAGCGCATCGCCCGGGCGCTGGGGATGCTGCGCACCAAGGAGATGGAGCAGCCCTGGAAGAAGCACGACAACATCCCGCTCTGACGGGACGGCTCCCCGGGCTCAGACGCGCGTATTCACACATGGCAGCGCGTGCCCCCTCTCTTGGACGGAGAGGGGGCACGTTGTTGCCGACGCCGACTTTGCGAGGCTCGCGAAAGCGCTCTCGAGAGATCCGGGAATACCGCAGCCAATTCCGGCCTCGTGCTGTGACGCAATCACGTCGTTCCTGCGCCAGAGCACGAGGCTTTTGTTTTTGCATCAATTTTCCGAGACACGGCTGAAGCCTCCGTGTGGATCGATGCACTATGGACCGCAAGGGTCCGGCAAAAATACTTTCCATGCCGTGGTTTTTGAAAGTCGTGCGATGGTGAGCCTCGAAAACCCGAGGAGATCTCCATGGCGAGCGAAAACAGGCGTGGCAGTCGCGAGGCGAAGAAGCCGAAGAAACCGGTGGTGAAGACCATCGCGGCAGCGGCCTCGACCAAGGACATGGTCAGCGCGGCGGTGAAGAACGCCAAGAAATAACGAATGGACGCCGGATCATCCGTGCCGGCGACCATCGTCCTGCACGGTGCGGTCCGCGTGGCCCGCTCCCTCTGTACGCCCGAGTTCGAGCAGCACGATCTCGGGCGGCACGCCGATGCGGATGGGCACGCGGCTGACGCCGAAGCCGCCGGACACGATCATGTGGCGACCCTGGCGGACGACGTGGCCGTAGGCAAAGTCGTTGCCCTTCACGGACGGAATCACCGGCGAATAGCCGAACAGGCGGATCTGGCCGCCATGGGTGTGGCCGGCGAGCGTCAGGGACACCCGGTCGGGCACGTCGAGGAAGATGTCGGGCTCGTGCACCATGAGGAGCACCGGGGCGTCGTCGGTGATCCGCGCGAGCGTCCCGGGCAGGTCGTCGCGGCCCTGGTAGTTGCCGACCTTCACGAACGGCTCCTGATCGCCGAGCCCCGCGATCCAGAACGGATGCCCGTCCTTTTCCAGGCGCAGGACCGTGTTCTCCATCACGGGAATGCCGCGCGCTTCGAGGACACGCTGGGCCTCCGTCACGTCGCGCTCGCCCGCCTGCACGGCGGCGTCGTCCCACCAATCGTGATTGCCGAGGATCGCGTGGACGCCGAGGGGCGCGCGCAGAACGTCGACCACCCGGGCGAAGTCGCTCAGCGGCACCTTTCGGATGGTGACGCGGTCCCCGGCCGGATAATCGCCGAGCATGAGGATGAGGTCTGGCGCGAGGGCGTTCGTCGCGTCCACGATCTCGGCGATGCGATCGAGGGGCATGAACGGCTCGCAGACGTGGAAATCCGCCAGCACGGCGACGCGCAGGCGCAGAGCCGGATTCCAGCGCGGCAGCACCGGATTGTAGCGGGTGACCACGAGGCGGAAGCGCGGTTCGATGACGAAGCCGTAGGCGCCCGTGGACAGGCCGAGGGCGGCCCCGGTTCCGAGGCCGCCCAACAGCACTTGCCTGCGGCTCGGCAGAATCAACATCGCGGGCGCCTTCGGGTTACGGTCCGGACCGTCTCCCTCCGCGCCAATGGTGACGAATTGACGACCGGCGAGCCGGCGCGGCCCGCCCGTCGGCGATCAGAGCTGCGGCGCGTCCTCGTGCTCGAACCGCTGCGCCAGCCGGGCCGCCTTGGCCCGGGCGGCCTTGGTCTTGGTCGCCACCGCCGAGACCAGGACGGCGGCGGCCAGGGCCGGCAGGGCCACGGGCCGGAACCCGTCGGCCGCGCGGGCGGAGGAGGGGGAACGGCGCTCCGGGGCGGCGCTCGGGTTCTGATCGACGGCGTACATGAAACGGATGTCCTGACTTGCGCCCGCGCGCCGCGTCCAGGCGCCGTTCGGCTCATCCCGGACGCCTTGCGAGCATCTCGGGATCTATAAAGATAGCCGTCACATGAACGGAAGCTTAAGGCTCTGCCCTTGCCTCAAATGACGGCAGCCCTCTTTCTCATCATCCTTCGTGAACCAACGAATTCGTGATCGTTGTTGCGGCGATGCAATAACGTTCCCCGCAATGCGGTCGAAGCTGAATACAAATTCCCCGTTGCCGATGGGGCACCGTGTCAGGCCCCCTGGGGCGTCACGGGCGCCAGGCCCTCGGCGGCGATCCAGGCCCGGGTGCGGTCCAACGCCCGGCCGAGGCGGTCGAACAGGGTGTCGATCTCGGCGGGCGCGATGACGAGGGGCGGGCACACGGCGATGCGGTCCCCCGCGAGGAAGCGCACGATCAGCCCTTCCGCCTGCGCGAAGGCGACGCAGCGGGCGGCCACACCGGCCTTGGGATCGTATTGGCGCTTGGTGCGCTTGCAGGCCACGATCTCGATGCCGCCGATGAGCCCGACGCCCCGGGCCTCGCCGACGATGGGGTGATCGGCCAGGGCCGAGAGACGGGCCTGGAAGTGCGGGGCCTTGGCGGCAACGCCTTCCACGATCCCGTCCCGCCGGTAGATCGCGATGGTCTTCAGCGCCACGGCGCAGGCGACGGGGTGCCCGGAATAGGTGGTGCCGTGCCCGAAGGTGCCGAGCTTGGCGCTCTGCGACACCATCTCCCGGTAGAGGGGCTCGTCGATAGAGATGCCGCCGAGCGGCATGTAGCCCGAGGTCAGGGCCTTGGCGAAGGTGAGGCTGTCGGGGCGCATCCCCATGGCCTCGGCGCCGAACCAGGTGCCGAGCCGCCCGAAGCCGCAGATCACCTCGTCGGCGATGAAGCGCACGTCGTAACGCTCCAGAACCGCCTGGATCCCCGCGTAATACCCCGCCGGCGGCACGATGGCCCCGCCGGCCCCGAGGATCGGCTCGGCCACGAAGGCCGCCACGGTGTCGGGTCCCTCGCGCTGGATCAGGGCGTCGAGTTCGTCGGCGAGGCGCGCGGCGAACGCACCTTCCGTCTCACCCGCTTCCCCGAACCGATAATGGTGCGGGCACCCCGTGTGGAGGAAGCCCGGCAGGGGCAGGTCCCAATCGGCGTGGTTGGCGGGCAGGCCGGTCATGGAAGCGGTGGCCACCGTGACGCCGTGATAGCCCTTGCGGTGGCAGATGATCTTCTTCTTCGTTGGCCGGCCGAGCGCGTTGTTGAGGTACCAGGTGAGCTTCACCTGGGTGTCGTTGGCCTCCGACCCCGAGGAGGTGAAAAAGATCTTCGAGGTTGGGACCGGCATCAGTTCCTTGAGGGTCTCGGCGAGCTCGATGGCCGGGTCGTGGCTGCGGCCCGAGAACAGGTGGGTGAACGGCAGGCGGGACATCTGCTCGCGCGCCGCCTCCACCAGCTCCTCGTTGGAATAGCCCAGCGCCGTGCACCACAGCCCCGCCATGCCCTCCAGGTAGGGGCGGCCGTCGCTGTCGTAGACCCAGACGCCGTGGCCGCGCTCCAGTACGAGGGAGCCGGTCTCGCGAAACGTCGCGAGGTTGGTGTAGGGGTGGATCAGGGTCTCGACGTCGCGGGCCGCCAGGTTCGAGAGCATCCGAATGTCCGTTCCGTGAAGCGGGCCGCGCCGGCTCGCCGAGGCGGCCACACTAACGGCCCGATGCCCGGGCAGAAACCCACCGCTCGCAACCGGACCCCGCCATGCTCTCGCCCACCACCCTCGATCCCGCGAGCGTCGTCGCGATGCCGGCCCCCGGCCGGGCCTGCGGGTCCTGCACCCTGTGCTGCAAGGTCTACGACGTCCCGGCCGTGGAGAGCACCGCCGGGCAATGGTGCCGGCACACGAAGCAAGGCAGGGGATGCGCCATCCACGAAACCCGGCCCGACCATTGCCGCGCCTTTCACTGCCTCTGGATGACGGAAGCCTGGCTCGGACCCGAATGGAAGCCCGACCGCGCCAAGATGGTGCTCAGCCTCGATCCGGTCTCGCGCCACATGAACGTGCAGGTCGATCCGGGCCAGCCCAATGCGTGGCGGCGGGAGCCGTATTACGCTCAGTTGAAGCGCTGGGCGGTGTCGTCGCTGCCGCAGAAGCGCCACGTCCTCGTTCACCTCAACAAGATCACCACGGTGGTGCTGCCCGACCGCGACGTGAACCTCGGCGTGTTCGAACCCGGCGACCGGCTGGTGGCCCGCGAGCGGATGACGGCCACGGGACCCGTCGTCGAGGTCGAGAAGATACCGGCGGCGGCTTGAGCATGAACAACCGTCTCAGCGGCCTCCTGTTCGACAAGGATGGGACGCTCATCGATTTCGACCGCACCTGGGGGCCGGCGGCCCATGCGGTGATGACCACCCTGGCGGGCGGCGACCGCGCGCGGTTCGAGCGGCTGATGCGGGTGAGCCACTACGTCGAGGCCGAGCGGCGCTTCCTGCCGACCTCGCCGCTGCTGGCCGGCGCCTCCTCGGTCTACGGGCCGCTCTGGGCCGAGGCCCTCGACCGCCCCGCCGGGCCGGACCTCTATGGCGAGATGGACCGGCTGTTCCGGGCGGCGGCCCTGCGCACGCTCCACCCCATCGGCGCCCCGGCCGACCTCGCCGCCGCCTTACGCGGGGCGGGCTACACCCTCGGGATCGCCACCAACGACGCGGAAGCCTCGGCCCGCGCCCAGGCCGACCGCCTCGGCCTGACCCCGCATCTCGACTTCATCGCGGGCTACGATTCCGGCCACGGCGCCAAGCCCGGCCCCGGCATGGTCCTGGCCTTCGCCGACCGCCTCGGCGTGCCTCCGCACCGCATCGCCCTGGTGGGTGACACGACCGCCGATACCGGCGCGGCGCGGGCCGCCGGGGCCGTTGCCATCGCGGTCCTCAGCGGACCGTCGGGGGAGGGGGCCCGCGCGGTGATGCGGGAGGAGGCGGACCACGTCATCGGCTCGATCCACGACCTGCCGGCCCTACTCGCCGAGATCGACGGCCCGTCGGCCCCCACGGGGGCATCGTCCCGTTAGGGGTCTCGTGCATCGATCCAGACGGGGGCTTCAGCCGTGTCTGGGAAAATTGATGCCAAAACAAAAGCCTCGTGCTCTGGCGCAGGAACGAAGTGATTGCGTCACAGCACTAGGCCGCGGCCGACACCCGATTCGGCTGCGCGCTCTCGATGCGGTTCCGGCCGAGGCGCTTGGCCCGATACAGGGCGCCGTCGGCGCTCGCGAGCATCCCGGAGAGGTCGCGGCAATCGGGGGCCGCGAGGCCGATACTGACGGTGGCGCGGATGCCGGGACCGTCCGACCGGACGGCGGCGGCCGCGAAAAGGCTGGCGATCCCGGAGGCGCGGCGGAGCGCTTCCTCGGCGTCGCAATCCGGCAGGAGGGCGGCGAACTCCTCGCCCCCCAGCCGCACCGGCAGGGCGTCCGCTCCCGCCTCGTCGCGCAGGATCCGCGCGAACAGCGCCAGGATGTCGTCGCCGACGGCATGGCCATGGCGATCGTTGATCGCCTTGAAGTGATCGAGGTCGAAGGCGAGGAGGGACACGGGTCGGCCGGCCCGATCCGCGAGGATGCGGTTGCCCTGCGAGAAAAGGGCGTGCCGGTTCGCGAGCCCGGTCAATTGATCGGTCTGCGACAGGCGCAGGAGTTGCCGCTTCTCCTCCTCGCGGACGAGCGCGAGAAACGACATCGGCATCGCCACCGAATACAAGACGGCCTCGGTCATCGTCGCCTTGGCGATGGCGGACAGCATGTCCGGCCCGTACCACTGGGCCAGGACGGGGGAGAGGAAGGCGCGGCCGAGGTAGAACATGGCGTGGGCGCCCGAGATCGCGACGGCGAGGGGCCGGGAGCGAAGTCCCTGGACCGCGCGGCTGCGCAGGAGCGTCCACGCCGTCAGGCCGCTGGCGAGGGCGATGGGCAGGGCCGCGACATGGTTCCAGAACGCGGCCGGGGCCTGCGTGCCCAGGACCACCCAGACGACGGCGATGACGCCGAGGGCCACGGCCGATGCGCGGACGTGGCGCCGGCCATCGAGTCCGGCCGCGGCGTTGAGGACCAGAAGATAGCCCGACATCATCAGGACGTTGGTGGCTCCCATGCCGAGGGTCATGGGAAACCGGCTTCGATTCATCGCGACGATGCAGCCGAGAATGAACGCCAACAACCCCCCGGACAGAATTGCGAGCACGTCGGCGCGCCCCGGATGCGCCTGCCGCTCCCAGAGGAGAAGCAACGCCGACACGGTCAGCGTTCCGACGGTCAAATACCAGAGGGTCTGGAGATCGATTTGCATGTCTCTGCCTGTCCTGGGCGAGAAACTACAGGACCACGGTCACCGAATTCATTACGCGGGCGCGCCGACGGCTCGGCATGGTTCGCGCCCGGTTAAGCGTCGTCGTTCCCGGCCCTCAGGCCACGTCGTCCGCATCCGCCCGCGCCACGTCCCGCCAGCGCTGCACCAAACCCTCGAACGCCGCAATATCCTCGGGGGCGAGGCGGCCGAGGGTGCGGGTGACGTAGGCTTTCTGCGCCGCGATGCCGCGCGCGGCAAGGGCGGTGCCGGCGGGAGTGAGGTGCAGGGCGTGGGAGCGCCGATCCCCGGGAATCGCCCGGCGCTCGACCCAGCCGGCCTCCACGAGGCGGTCGACCAACCCCGAAACGTTGCCCTTCGTGACGTAGAGCCGGGCCGCGAGGTCCTGCTGGGTCAGCCCTTCGCGCTCGGTGAGGGTCGAGAGGGCATCGAATTGCGGAATCGACAGGCCGAGCCCCCGCAATTCGCCGGCCATGGCGGCGGTGACGCGGCGGTTGAGGCGGATGAAGCGGAACCAGACCCGGAGCGGGTCCGAGCCCTCGGCCTCGGGCAGCCTCGCCTCGGATCGGTCGGGGGCGGTCACGCTCATGATCCTGCCGCTATAGCAGAACCCCGGCGCGGCGTAAGCACGGGTGGCGCGCCGTGCCCGCGCCCGGTAAAGCTCGGGCGTCCGCCGGGGGCGCCCCGCACGGCCATGGGCAGCCTGCCCGACAGGGATCGTCCTTAAAGCCCATGCGTCGTCTGCCCTTCGAGGACCCCGTGACCCGCGCCGGTCCACTCGCCCGCACGGTGGCCGTCCTCGCCCTCCTCGTCACCCTGTTCGCCGTGGTGCTGGTGCGCGATCCGCGCGCGGAGGCCGGCCCGGCCCTGGCCACCCTCGGGGCGGGGCTGGCCCTGGCCCTCGTCGCCGTGGCGCTGGCCCTGTTCGCCTTCGTGCGGGTCTGGCGCGAGGGCGCGCGCGGCCTCGGGGCGGCCGTCCTCGGCCTGGTCCTCGCCTGCGCGCTCCTCGCCTACCCGGCCTTCGTGGGCCTGCGGGCCCTCGGCCAGCCGGCGCTGACGGACGTGTCCACCGATCTCGACAATCCACCGGCCTTCTCGCGCTCGCGCGCGGCCTTCGCGGCGCGGGACGGGCACTACACCCCCGAGCCCGGCCCGCCGGCGCGGACGGGCCAGCGCGCGGCCTATCCGCAGGTCGCTCCCCTGACCCTCGACCTCGACGCCGACATGGCCTTCGAGCTCGCCCGCAAGGCGGCGGTGAACCGGCGCTGGCAGATCGTCGAGGCGATCCGGCCCGGCGGCCGCATCGGCAACGGCCGCATCGAGGCGGTGTCACGGAGCCTCATCCTCAACCTTGCCGACGACGTCACCGTCCGGGTGCATCCGCGCGGCGACGGCGCCCGCATCGACGTCCGCTCGGCCTCCCGCCTCGGCGGCCACGATTTCGGCGCCAACGCCGACCGCATCCGGGCCTATCTCGACGAGGTCGCCAACCTCGCCATCGCGGTGAAGTAGCGTTTTGGGGGGCAAGGTCCGACCGGCGCGGCGGCGCTTGCACGGTCTGATCTTTCACATCTGCGTCCAGCGGATCTTGCGATGATCCCCCTCGACGACGATGCCTGGGATGCGTGGTCTCCCGACGAACTCCACCAGCGCCTCCGGGAAGCGACCTCGCCCTGGTACGTCGCGGGCGGATGGGCCTTGGACGTTTGGCATGGCGAGGCCACGCGCGCGCACGAAGACCTGGAGTTCGTCGCTCTTCGCGAGGACGCAAACGCTGTCCGCGCGCTTCTGCCGGAGCTGGATTTCTTCACCGTCAAGGACGGGGCCTTCGCATTTCTCCCCCCGTCATCGAACCTGCCGGACGATGTCTGGCAGCTCTGGGGGGCGGACCGGCGACACGGGTGCTGGCGCGTGGACCTGATGCTGGAGCCGGGAACGCCGGACCTTTGGATCTACAAGCGCGATCGGACGATCCGGATACCCCGCGCCGAGGCCGTTCGGAGGGGCGGAACCGGCATTCCGCACCTCGCCCCGGCCCTCGTCATGCTGTTCAAGGCCAAGTATGAAAGGGACAAGGATCAGGCGGATTTCGATCTTTTCCTCCGGCGATCCTCGGCGGAAGAGAAGGACCGATTGCTCGCCTTGCTGCGGACCTTGCATCCCGAACATAAGTGGAATGGGAGCCTGACGAAGGATCGACAGGACGGCGGCCCGATCGCGCTGTCGCCCCCTACCGCCTCAAACCCGGAAAGCTGATCTGCGGGCGAGCCGCGCGCCCGGCCGCCGCTTTCTTGATCCGATCGGCTTCACACAAGTGCCGCGCTGCTTCTGGCGTATCGGGCGAGCAGAACCAGCGTTCCTCGAAGCTCCAGTCCTTGGTGCATGAGAAGTCCGTCGAATCGGACGAACCGGACGAACCGGGCACCATGGCGCGGCGCGTGCAAATTCCCGCCGACACGTCATCGTCGGTGAACGTCGGCTCACACCAGTTCACGCCGTTGTAATAGCGCGAGCACGAGAGGTGGAGCACGGCTTCGTCGACGACCTTGCACTGGACAGAGCGGCGTCGACACGCACTGTCGTCATGGGGATGGCAGGTTGCGTCTTCCCAAACCTCGTTGCGTGAGCAGGTGGAGCAACCATCGGTCCAGCGAAGGCAGAAATTGTTGGTCCAGGCGGAAGCCAATCCCTGGCGGTCCCCGTCGATCGACGGATTGACCTGTTCGCTCTCCGGGGGATCGGGTCTCGGATCCGTTCCGGACCCGACGATCGCAACGCCACCGGCGAATTGCGCCTGAGCGTGGACGCCTCCGGTCCCATACGGCGACGCGATCATCGAGATTGCGAGAAACGCCGAAACGATCAGTCTTTGATGGACTCGCGCTGGCACCGCATCGTCCCCTGCCGCAACCCCGATCGGCGACCGGTCATGCAACCATGGATGCTAGACCGCTAACATTCGGTTCACGCGAGAGTTTTGTACCTATGCCGGCGCGTAGCGTCCCTCCAGGCGCGGCGGCCCGTCGCTGACGATCACGCCGCGCTCCACCAGATCCTCCAGATGGGCGAAGACCGAGAGGGCGGCGGCGCCGTGCAGGGCCGGGTTCAGGCCCTGGTAGATCGCCGCCACGATGGCGCGGACATCGCGGTCGCCCGCCTCGATCCGGCCCCGGATCGAAGACTCGCGCTGGCGGCGATGGGCGGCGAGGCCGCGCACGAACCGGCGCGGATCGCGCACCGGGCCACCGTGCCCGGGCCAATACACCGTCTCGTCGCGCTCCCGCAGCTTGTCGAGGGACGCGAGATAGGCGCGCATGGAGCCGTCGGGCGGCGCCACGATACTCGTGGACCACGCCATGACGTGATCGCCCGAGAACAGGGCCGCTTCCTCGGGGAGCGCGAAGGCGAGGTGGTTCATGGTGTGGCCCGGCGTCTCCAAAGCCACCAGGGTCCAGCCGTCGCCCGCGAGCGTGTCGCCCTCCCGCATGAGCCGGTCGGGCGCGTGGGCCCGGTCGGCGCTGGCGTCGAGGTGCGGAAACTCGCCCTCCGTCAGTTCACGGGCCGCACGGTGCGGGCCGCAGCCGACGATGGGCGCCCCCGTGCGGGCCTGGAGCAGGCGCGCCCCCGGCGAATGATCGCGGTGGGTGTGGGTGACGACGATCGCCGTCACCCGCTCGCCCGGCAGGGAGGCCAGCAGGGCCTCGACGTGATCGGACGCCTCCGGCCCCGGATCGATCACCGCGACGGCGCCCGTTCCGACGACGTACGTGCAGGTGCCGCTCGCCGTGAACGGGCTGGCATTGGGGCAGACGCGACGCCGGATCAGGGGCGACAGCCGCACGGTCTCGCCGCTGGGGGGGAGGGCGGCGTCGAGATCCGGTGGGGCGGGGGCGCTCATGCGGGGTGCTCGTGCTCGGTCGCGTCGGCAGGCCCGGGGACATGCGCGGATCGGCCCAGCCCCTAAGCCATCGACCGGCCTGCGACAACGCCCGGCGAATGAAGCCTTTTATTTTCATTATAGCCGATGCTATATCTCACCCATCGAAGCTGGGGCGTTGGTGTGGCCTCGCCGGGGGATCGTTCGGGCCGATGGGACATGAGGAACGGGCGTGGCGCGTGGCCCGCGACACACGGGAGCAGCCGAGCCTCGGCTCCCTGAACGGCAGCGTGCCCGTGCGGCAGACGGGCTCCTGGCTGCGGCGGCTGCTGGGCTTCCTCGGGCCGGGCTACATGATCTCGGTGGGCTACATGGACCCGGGCAACTGGGCGACCGACATCGCCGGCGGCGCCCGGTTCGGCTACACCCTCCTCTGCGTCATCCTGCTCTCGAACCTCATGGCCATCGTGCTGCAGGCGCTCTCGGCGCGGCTGGGCATCGCCACGGGCCGCGACCTCGCCCAGGCGTGCCGCGACCACTATTCGCGCCCCGTGGGCTTCGTCCTATGGCTGGCCTGCGAGGCGGCGATCATCGCCTGCGACCTCGCCGAGGTCATCGGCACCGCCATCGCCCTGAAACTCCTGTTCGGCATCCCCCTGGTTGTCGGGGCGCTCATCACGGCGCTGGACGTCTTCCTCATCCTGCTGCTGATGCGGCGGGGTTTCCGGGCGCTCGAAGCCTTCGTGATGGCGTTGCTCGGCGTGATCTTCGTGTGCTTCGGCATCCAGATCGCCCTGGCGCATCCACCGCTGCACGCCGTGCTGGCCGGCTTCCTGCCGACGCCCGAGGTGGTGACCAACCCGGCCGCCCTCTACATCGCAATCGGGATCATCGGCGCGACGGTGATGCCGCACAACCTCTACCTCCACTCCTCCATCGTGCAGACGCGCGCCTACCCGCGCACCGATACGGGTCGGCGCGAGGCCCTGCGCTTCGCCGTGGCCGATTCCACCATCGCGCTGATGCTGGCCCTGTTCGTCAACGCCGCGATCCTGATCCTGGCGGCGTCGGTGTTCCACGCCCATGGCCGCACGGACGTGGAGGAGATCGAGCAAGCCTACGAGTTGCTGTCGCCGCTCCTCGGGGCCGGCATCGCCTCGACCCTGTTCGCCACGGCGCTCCTGGCCTCGGGCCTCAACTCCACCGTCACGGCGACCCTCGCGGGCCAGATCGTGATGGAGGGTTTTCTGCGGCTGCGCATCCCCGACTGGGCGCGGCGCCTCATCACCCGTGGCCTCGCCATCGTGCCGGTGGTGGCGGTGACGGCCCTCTACGGCGAGGCCGGTACCGCCCGGCTCCTCGTGCTCAGCCAGGTCGTGCTCTCGATGCAGTTGCCCTTCGCGGTGATCCCCCTGGTCCGGTTCGTGTCCGACCGGGGCAAGATGGGCGCCCTCGTCATCCCGGGCTGGCTCGCGATCCTGTCCTGGGCCATCGCCGGCCTCATCGTCGTGCTGAACCTGAAGCTCCTCGTCGACACGGTGACGGGCGCCTGATCCCGCCGCGCGGGGCCTGACGAACCCGCGCCGACACCGCCGTCCCAGACTCCACCAGACGGACCCGGTTCTCCGACCGGGCGCCGACGGCTGCCGCACGCCCAAATTATAGCCTAGGCTAAATTGTTCAGGAGAGGCTCTATGCCGCCAGCGTCATTCCGGATTTTCGTCGCCGCCTGTCTTGTCCTGGCGCTCGCCGCCGGGAAGGCGGCCGGCGCCGAACCGGAGGGTCCGCTCCCGGTCTCCATCGGCGCGGCCCTCGGCCCATTCGCCGATCCCGGCGGCGTGCGCGCCGCCCTGCGGGCGCGGGGAATCGACCTGACCCTCCTGTCGACCCATGAGGTGCTGGGCAATCCGAAGGGCGGCCTCCGCACCGGGCCGATCTACGCCGGAAAAAGCGAAGCGATCCTGTCGGTGGATCTCGACCGTTGGGCGGGCTTGTCCGGGTTCACCGCCTTCGCCAACGCGTTCCGGATCGACGACACCGGGGGCTTGCGCGATCGCAGCTTCCGGCGGCTCGTCACCGTGAGCAACATCGAGGCTGCCTCCACCACGCGCCTGTCGGAACTCTGGCTCGAACGCCGCTGGGCCTCGGGGGTAGCCCTCCGGGTCGGGCAGCTCGCGGCGGATGGGGAGTTCTTCGCCTCCGAGACGGGCAAACCGTTCTTGAGCAACGATTGGCCCACCATCACGGGCGCCAACCTGCCGAGCGGCGGCCCGGCCTATCCCCTGGCCACGCCGGGCCTGCGCCTGCGCTACGATCCGATGCCCCACCTCTCGGGGCTCCTCGCCGTGTTCAACGGCGATCCGGGCGACCAGGGCATGACCAACCGGCACGGGACGAATTTTCGTCTGACCGATCCGCCCCTGGTGATGGCCGAATTGCAGACGCGGTGGAATCAGGATGCGGACGCACCCGGCCTCGCGGGCAGCCTCAAGCTCGGAGGCTACCGGCATGTCGGGCCGGCGGCGCATCTGCGCTTCGACGCCGAGGGCCTGCGCCTCGGCGATCCGGCGAGCCTGGGATCGGCGCGGCGTCTGCGCGGCACCGGCGGCCTCTACGCGGTGATGGATCAGCAACTCTACCGCCCCGAGGGGGGCGGACCGGCGAGCGGGATTTCGGTCTATGCCCGACTCGCGGGCAGCCCCTCCGACCGCAACCTCATCGACCTCTGGGCGGATGGGGGACTCGTCGTCGCCGGTCTGGTGCCGGGACGACCGGACGACCTGTTCGGTCTGAGCGTCATCTACGCCCGGATCGGCGCGGCGGCCCGCGGCTTCGACCGCGACCGGCTGACCTTCGGCGGCGGCGGCTTCGTCCGAACGGCGGAGGCGAGTCTCGAACTCTCGTATCAGATGCAGGTGGCGCCCGGCTGGACGGTTCAGCCGGATATCCAATGCGTGTTCAATCCGGGCGGCGGGATCGAAAATCCGTCGAAACCCGGAGCGCATCTCGACGGCGGATATGTCTTCGGACTCAGATCGACGGCACTTTACTGAAGTGCCGGCCCCCGATTGGGACCAGCTTGCCCGCCCTCACGGCCGACGGCGCGTCTGCCGAACCCGGACGGGCACGAGCTGCGGCGCGGGTGCCGCCCCCTCGACCAGGGCACCGAGACCGCGGGATACGGCGTCTCCCACCGTACCCACCGCCTTCACGAGCCGCCGCACGAGCGATCCGATGGGCGATTCCTTCATCACGGGCTCCTCGATCAACGACGGACAACGAACGCGACCCGGGACGGGCCGGTTCCTGCACCGGTTAAGGAAGACATAACGAGTGCCGGTGTGGCTGCGCAGGGTCGAACGTCAATCCGCCGCACCTTCGCGCCACCGGGACATGACGCGCAAAAGCCATGCCCCCCGGGACATTGCCCCGGTCCGACACCCGCGTGCCCCCACGCGGTGTCAGCGTCCCGGGAAATCTGACAGCCCCGGCGTCCCCTGGCAAGGACAGGCCGGGTTCCCCGGCCGAGGATGGTTGCCGGATTAGGATCGCGGCGAACCCGCGCGAGGAATCGTCGTGCCGAGCCCCCATTCGACGAACGCTGGGGCGGAACCGGGGTGAAAACTTGGCGTTATCGCTGCAATGAGGTCGCAGCCGACGCTGCGCCGGTCTTTCGAAGGATAGAGTCAGATGCTGGGTTGGGCCGTTACTTTCCTCGTCGTCGCTCTCGTGGCCGCTCTGCTCGGATTCGGCGGCATCGCCGGCACCGCCATGGAAGCCGCCAAGCTCGTCTTCTTCGTCGCCATCGTGCTGTTCGCCATCTCGGCCGTCATCGGCCTGATGCGCGGCCGTTCGCCGACCCTGTAAGGACGATCCTCGACGGGCGGGCCGTGTGGTCCGCCCACCGAGCCGGCCCCTTCGAGGGGCCGGAGACGGCACGAACAGGAAGAGGGCCGCCCGGCGGCCCTCTTCCTGTTCGTGTTTTCGCGATTGACGCCATCCGGCGCCTCAGGACGCCGGATCGTCCGACGGCGTGGCTTCGAGTTGAGCGATGAGATCGCGAAACCGATCCGGCACGGGCTGCTCGACGATCTGATCGTAGAGCGCCCTCAGGTGAAGTCCGATGCGTTTCTGCGTGTGATCGCTCAATCCCCGGCCACGGGTCTCCTCCTTGGCACGCAGGGCCGTCTCCCCCGGCGGGGAACCGCCCTCGTCGTGGTCTGTCATCCGTTCTTCCCCTCGATGCCGCACGGGCATCGCCGCAATTGTTTTGCGGCCCGACTTAGGCCATGGCTGCACCTGCAACGCCGATGTGAACAGTCGGTTCCCGCAGCGCGGAACGCAGCCCTTTATCCCGCGTTGTGGCGGAACGGCCAAGAGGCGGCCCAGAACGGCAAAGCCAAGGGGATAGTATGTCGACAGCCCAACTCGTGGTGCAGCACCTGCCGTATCTGCGCCGCTACGCGCGGGCGCTCACGGGCAGCCAGGTCGCGGGCGATGCCTACGTCGCCGCCACCCTCGAGACACTCGTCAACGAGCCGGAGACCCTCGGCCGCAGCGCCAACGTCAAGGCCGACCTCTTCCGCGTCTTTACGCGCATCTGGAATTCCCTCTCGGTGAACGGCCAGAGCGAGCAAGTGCAGCACGACCTGCCGGCGGAAGTGCGCCTCGGCCAGATCACGCCGCTGCCGCGCCAAGCCTTCCTGCTCTCCTGCCTCGAGGGCTTCTCGGAGGAGGATGCGGCGATCATCCTCGATGTCGATGTCAGCGAAGTCCGCGACCTCGTCGACGAGGCGGGCCGCGAACTCGCCGCCGACATGGCCACCGAGATCCTCATCATCGAGGACGAGCCCCTCATCGCCATGGACCTCGAAGCCCTGGTGGAGGGCCTCGGACACAACGTCATCGGGGTCGCCCGCACGCGGACGGAGGCGATCAAGATCGCCTCCGAGGGCACGCGCCCCGGCTTGATCCTCGCCGATATCCAGCTCGCCGATGGCAGCTCGGGCCTCGACGCCGTGAACGACCTGCTGAAGACCTTCGAGGTGCCGGTGATCTTCATCACAGCCTATCCGGAGCGATTCCTCACGGGCGAGCGTCCGGAGCCGGCCTTCCTCATCGCCAAGCCGTTCCAGCCCGCCAACGTCTCGGCTGTGATCAGCCAGGCGCTGTTCTTCCAGCAGAGCGCCCGCCGCCGGGATGTGAAGTCGGCCTAACCCCCTTCGGTCCTCCTGGATCGACCCGAGGCCCCGGCATCGCCGGGGCCTTTTTCATGCGGCCCGGGCCACGAAAAAACGGGCCGGAGCGCAAGCTCCAGCCCGTCGATGAGGTTCCGGCCTGTTCACAAGGGGATTGCGGGGGAGGACCAGACGGCCGGGTGATGGAACAACGGTTTCGCGGTCACGCCGTTCCAACCGAGGCCCGAGGAGCTCCGATTTTTCGCAATTTGATGCTTTTTCGCCACGCCCCGCCGTGCGGGACGATGGCCAGATCCGTCAAATCCTAATGATTTTCGATACGATCATTATTGTGTTTGCCCATTTCGAAACAGTCGAGGAACCGTCAAGGTCTGACGGCGTTGTTATGACATCCTGTCAAGCTCCTTTTGGGAGACAACGACGATGTTTCGGTCGGGCTTCCTCCTCAGCATCAGCGGACCCGCAGCCCTCCTGACCATCTTGGTCCAACCGACGGTACAACAGACCGCCGATCACTGGCTCGGCGCGACCGCCGCGCCGATGGCGCGGCAAGCCGCGCTTCCCGGACAGCGCGTCGCCTCGACGGCGATCAGCCCGATCCGTCTCGCCTCCATCGCACGCCCCGTGAATCGTGCGAACTCCACGGCTTCGAACCAGCCGGCGCGTACTGCGAGCGAGAAAGAGACCCCGAAGGTGCGTCGCCTCATGCGCGAAGGCTGTGAAGGTGCCATCAGCTCCCTCGCTGGCCCCGAGGCCCGGCGCATGTTGCCGGGGCGGTGCATCTCGTAAACGCAAACAGCCCCCTTACCGAAGGGGTTAGCACTCAGCCCAGCGCGACCGGCATGAGACCATCCTGATCCCGTGGCCCTCCAAGGAGCGCCAAAGCATCCCATCAACGCAAACAGGCCCCCTCCAACCCGGAAGGGGCCTGTTCGGTTCTCAAGACCGCAAGAGGGCGCGCCGAGGCTCCGAGAGCCTCGGCGCCCACCCGTCAATCCTCGCCGGGACGACCCGTTCCCGTCGACTGACCGCCCTTGCGTCCGGCCGACGAAGCCAGCTCACGATCCTGGGAAAACGAGCGCTTCTCGGCCGGCACACTGCGCCCACCCTTGCTCGCGATCTCCCGCTGCCGCTCCAGATCCATCGAGGCAAAGCCCCGCTTCGAGGTGGAGTTCGATGCCATCAGCGCCTCCTCAAAATTGCTCTCACTGCCAAGACAACCTTCACCAATATCGATGGTTCCTTGGCGAAGATCGCCGCAAATGGAAGCCCGACGGACAAGCGTGGCTATAGCATCGGGGTGAATTTCCGTTACCGTACCGAGACTGCCGGCGACACACGGTCGTCGGCGATTCGCTTCCTCACGATTGGTTCCAACCGCTCCGTGCCGCAGGGAGCACCGGATCTGAACAATTCGTGCGCGCGCAACCCGAATGGGCTATGAGTTCCGGCATGACGTGCACGATGACCGGCCGATGACCCTCGAGACCGAAGTCTCGTCCCTCCGACAGGTCCCCCTGTTCCGGGGCGTCGAGCCCTCGCGCCTGAAGCTCCTCGCCTTCACGAGCGAGCGGGTGCATTTCGAAGCCGGCCAGGCCCTGTTCGCCCGGGGCGACGCGGCGGACGCCGCCTACCTCCTCCTGGAAGGCGAGGCGGAAGTGTCCATCGACGGGCCGCAGGGGCGGTTTCGTCTGGCGCTGCTCGGCGCCAACGCCCTCCTGGGCGAAATGGGAATCCTCGCCGAACAGCCGCGCTCGGCCACGGTGACGGCCCTGACGACCCTCACGGCGCTGCGCATCGACCGTACGGTCTTCCTCGAACTCCTGGCGCAGTTCCCACAGATCGGCATCGCGGTCCTGCGCGAACTCGCCCTGCGCCTCGAACAGACGAATCAGCAGCTCGCCCAGAGCCAGGGCTGATCACACCTCCGGATAGGTGATGAATTCCAGCAGCGATCCGTCGGGATCGCGGAAATAGACGCTGACGCCCGCCCCCGCCGCGCCATTGCGCTCCACGGGACCGAGTTCCACCGCCACGCCCTGCGCCGCGAGGTGCGCCGTCGCCCCCTCGATGGGACCGGACCAGCGGAAACACAGGTCGCTGTTGCCCGGCAACACGGGCTTGGCGGCGAGCGGCGCCGCCGTCACGCCGGGACCGTGGACGTTGAGTTGTACCCCGCCGAAGCGGAACGCGGCGCCCACGGGACGCGCGATGATCTCGGCCCCGAGGACGTCGCGGTAGAACGCGATCGACCGATCCCAGTCCGAGACGTGGATGACGCAATGGTCGAGGTGAATCGCGGGCGCCAGTTCCCGCAGCACGTCTTCCACCTCGGGAACCGGAAGCGTCTCGGTGTCGGGCATGGCCATCCTCGTTCGCGTCTTCTCCTGATGTGGCCCTGACCACGGCCGGATCAACATCACCCGGACGACGCCCGGATCGCCGCTCGGCGGCACCTGCGGCGGGAAAGAGACACCCGTCGGCCGTCGAAGGGGCTAATCAGGACACCGAAACGGCCACCATCGGTCCGATCCCGCCCTCGTGGAGCCCGCCATGCCGATCCGCAACGCCATCCTCGGCCTGGTCCTCATCGCCCCCCTGGCCGCCTGCAACGCGCGCGGGCCGGTCAACGTCGCGGCCGAGGACGCCGCCTGGTACACCGGCACCCTGCCGGACAAGCCGTTCGACGTGCCCCTCGTCGACAAGACGCGCCTCGATCCGAAATATCGCCGTCAGGTGGTGCGTTACACCGGCCCCGAGAAGCCCGGCACCATCGTGGTCGACATCGATAACCGCCTCATCGCCCTGGTGCAGGAGGACGGCACCGCCCTCCAGTACGGCGTCGGCGTCGGCAAGGCGGGGTTCTCGTGGAAGGGCGAGGCCCGGATCGCCCGCAAGGGGGTGTGGCCCGATTGGAGCCCGACCCCCACCATGGTGTCCCTCAACCCCGACCTGCCGCGCACCCGCAAGGGCGGCCTCGACAATCCCCTCGGCGCCCGCGCACTCTACCTCTATCAGGGCAACCGCGACACCCTGTTCCGCATCCACGGCACCAACGAGCCCTGGAGCATCGGCGAGCAATTGTCGTCGGGCTGCGTGCGGATGCTCAACGAGGACATCGTCGACCTCTACGAGCGCGTCCCCGTGGGCACCCAGGTTCTGGTCAAGCGCAACGGCAAGTATCGGGCCTGAGGTCCGGCGTGCCCCCGGCGGGGCCTTGGACCGGGTCGGCACGGCCGCTTTTGAGCCGGCGCAACGCCGGAGGGTGACAACACTCGCAATCCGTCATGTCCGCACAGGCTGGCCGCCCCGTTCACCTTGCGTTGCAGCAAGAGATGGTCCAACCCGCCGGTACGATGGGCGCGCGCTGCGCGATGTCCTCCAGCAACCGGGCGGATCACGATGGGCAAGTGGGTCTATTCCTTCGGGGACGGCAAGGCGGAGGGCGAGTCCTCCATGCGCAACCTGCTCGGCGGCAAGGGCGCGAACCTCGCCGAGATGTCGAATCTCGGCCTGCCGGTCCCGCCCGGCTTCACCATCACGACGGAAGTCTGCACCGCTTACTATGACAACGGCCGCACCTATCCGGCGGAACTGAAGGAACAGGTCGCCGCCGCCCTGGCGGCCGTGGGCCGGCTGACCGGGCGCGGCTTCGGCGATCCGAAGACTCCGCTCCTCGTCTCCGTCCGCTCGGGCGCCCGCGCCTCCATGCCCGGCATGATGGACACGGTGCTCAACCTCGGCCTCAACGACGTCACCGTCGAGGCCCTGGCGGAGGGCGCCGGAGATCCGCGCTTCGCCTACGATTCCTACCGCCGCTTCATCACCATGTATTCCAACGTGGTGCTGGGCGTGGAGCACCACGCCTTCGAGGAGGCCTTGGAGCACTACAAGGACGAGAAGGGCGTCAGCCTCGATACGGAACTCGGCGCCGAGGATTGGAAGCACCTCGTCGGCAAGTACAAGGCCATCGTGAAGGCCGAGCACGGCTCGGACTTCCCGCAGGGCGCCGAGGACCAGCTCTGGGGTGCCATCGGGGCGGTGTTCGATTCGTGGATGATCCCCCGCGCCAAGAAGTACCGCGAGCTGAACGGCATCCCGGAGAGTTGGGGCACGGCCGTGAACGTCCAGGCCATGGTGTTCGGCAACATGGGCGAGACCTCGGCCACCGGCGTCGCCTTCACCCGCAACCCCTCCACGGGTGAGCGCGCCCTCTACGGCGAATTCCTCATCAACGCGCAAGGCGAGGACGTGGTGGCGGGCATCCGCACGCCGCAGGACATCACCGAGAAGGCCCGCATCGAAGCGAAATCCGACCGCCCCTCCATGGAGAAGGCGATGCCGGAATCCTACGCCGAGCTGGTGCGGATCTACGGCCTCCTCGAGACCCATTACCGCGACATGCAGGACATGGAATTCACCATCGAGAGCGGCAAGCTCTGGATGCTCCAGACCCGCAACGGCAAGCGCACGGCCAAGGCGGCCCTGCGCATCGCCGTCGACCTCGCGGCGGAGGGCCTGATCACCCAGGAGGAGGCCATCGGCCGCATCGAGCCGGCGGCCCTCGACCAGCTGCTCCACCCGACCATCGATCCGAAAGCCGAGCGCAAGGTCATCGCCTCGGGCCTGCCCGCCTCGCCGGGCGCGGCCACGGGCGAGATCGTATTCAATTCCGAGGATGCCGAGGCCGCCCGCAAGGCCGAGCGCAAGTGTATCCTCGTGCGCATCGAGACCTCGCCGGAGGACATCCACGGGATGCACGCCTCCGAGGGCATCCTCACCACGCGCGGCGGCATGACGAGCCACGCGGCCGTGGTGGCCCGCGGCATGGGCAAGCCCTGCGTCTCCGGCGCCGGCACCGTCCGGGTCGATTACAAGGCCGGCACCCTGACGGTGGCCGGCACGGTCCTGAAAGCCGGCGACAAGATCACCATCGACGGCTCGACGGGCCAGGTGCTGCTCGGCGAGGTGGCGATGCTGGAGCCGTCCCTGTCGGGCGAGTTCGCCACCCTGATGGGCTGGGCCGACAAGGTCCGCACCATGAAGGTGCGCACCAACGCCGACACCCCGACCGACGCGCGGGCCGCCCGCAACTTCGGCGCCGAGGGCATCGGCCTGTGCCGCACGGAGCACATGTTCTTCGAGGGCGACCGCATCGTCGCGGTGCGCGAGATGATCCTGGCCGACGACGCGGAAGGGCGCCGCTCGGCGCTCGCAAAGATCCTGCCCTATCAGCGCCAGGACTTCGCGGAGCTGTTCACGATCATGTCGGGCCTGCCCGTCACGATCCGCCTGCTCGATCCGCCGCTGCACGAATTCCTGCCGCACACGGATGCGGAGGTTCAGGATGTCGCCACCAGCATGGGTGTTTCGGAGGACAAGCTGCGCCGCCGGATGACGGAGCTGCACGAGTTCAACCCCATGCTCGGCTTCCGCGGCTGCCGCCTCGCCATCGCCTTCCCGGAGATCGCCGAAATGCAGGCCCGCGCCATCTTCGAGGCCGCCGTCCAGGCCGCCAAGGAGACCGGCGCCCCGGTGACGCCGGAAGTGATGGTGCCGCTGGTGTTCACCCAACGGGAGTTCGACATCGTCAAGGCGCGCATCGACGCCATGGCGAAGGCCGTCTCGGAGGAGACCGGCAGCAGCGTCGCCTATCAGGTCGGCACCATGATCGAGCTGCCCCGCGCGGCGCTGCGGGCCGGCGACATCGCCCGGACGGCGGAGTTCTTCTCCTTCGGCACCAACGACCTGACCCAGACGGCCCTCGGCATCTCCCGCGACGACGCGGCGACCTTCCTCGGGGCCTATACCCAGAAGGGGATTCTGGCCGCCGATCCGTTCATCTCCATCGATCAGGAGGGCGTGGGCGAGCTCGTACGCATCGGCGTCGAGCGCGGCCGGGCCGTGCGCCCGGACATCAAGCTCGGCATCTGCGGCGAGCATGGCGGCGATCCGGCCTCCATCGGCTTCTGCCAGGAGGTCGGTCTCGACTACGTGTCGTGCTCGCCCTACCGCGTGCCGATCGCCCGCCTCGCCGCCGCCCAGGCGGCTCTGGCGTCCCGCGACGGCGCCAAGGATGCCGGCAACACCGGGCGCAAGGACGCCTGAGACACGTCCGTCCCGGGCGCTCCCCGCCGCTCGGGACGGACATGGCGAAATCCGTTCAACAAATTGTCGGAAACACGGCGAACCGATTTCGTTCCGGCACGTTCGATGCTAGTGCCACTCCATTGCGCGATACGTCCGGCTCACTGGAGTGGCTGCCTTCGCGTGGGAACGCCGGCCATGATCGATACGACGCCCACCCCCCTGTTCCTCAACGAAAATCCCGCTGCCGTCCCGATCCCGAAAGCCGTCCAGCAGGCATATGTCTGGGCCTTCGGCGGTCTCGCGACGCTGGCGCTCCTCGTCGTCGCCGTCGCCACCCAGAGCAACGCCGACGCGGCCCGGATCACCGGCCTGCGGGAGGGCGGCGCCTCGGCGCCCGCTACCCTGGTGAACGCCTTCGCCGTCGCCCACGGGCGCCCCGGCGCATTCTGAACCGACGGCGGCGGAACGGCCTTAACCGCTCCGCAACCATGCCACGCGATCATACTCCGGTCGGCGGCCGAACACGGGAACCCATAAGGGCACCGTGAACGGCGGGCCGCTGTGGTGTTGTGTAGCGTGAGTCGGTGAGCGTGGGCACGAAACGGGTACGACGCGATTCGAGCCTGCGTTGGCTCAGCGCCGCCATGGCGCCCTGGGCCGCCGGCATGGGCCTCCTGGTGTCCTTCACGGCGAGCGCCGGCACGGGGGCCTCGTACCCCGTCGCGCGCACCGCGCAGATCGGGACACCGGCCGTCCCCCTCATGGGCGCCCGGATCGGCACGGCCGGATCGGCGGATGCCGCCGCCGCGCTCCTCCTCGCCGGCCTGTCCGGCGCGATCCTTCCCGGCGCCGCCGCGTGGACGCCGGACCTCGATCCCGAGGCCGGCTGGGTTCCGCCGCGGACGGGGGAGGGGATCGTCGAGACCGACGACGGTGCGACCCCGGCGATTCCCCGCGCCGTCGCCCTGTCCTCCACCACCCCGGCCCCCGCCGACGCCACTCCCGTGGAAGTCGCCGCCGCGAGCCTCGTGATCCCCGGCTTCTCGCCGCGCCACGATGGCGGAGCGCCCGCCGCCTCCATCCCCGAGGTCGCCCGCCACCGCTATGCCGACCTCATCGAACCGGACGCCCTCGACCGCGAACAGCGCTGCCTCGCCGAGGCCGTGTATTTCGAGGCCCGCAGCGAGCCCGAGGAGGGCCAGGCCGCCGTGGCGCAGGTGGTGCTGAACCGCGTGAAAAGCGGGCTCTACCCCACCAATGTCTGCGGCGTGGTCTACCAGAACCGGCACCGCTACATGGGCTGCCAGTTCTCCTTCGCCTGCGAGGGCAAGTCCCTGCGCATCACCGATGGCCCGTCCTGGCAGACGGCCACCCGCATCGCCAACGCGGTGATCGAGGGACGGACCTACCTCAGCGAGGTCGGCGGGGCGACGCATTACCATGCCGATTACGTGAAGCCCGGCTGGTCGCGGCGCCTGCGCAAGATGGATGTCATCGGCCGGCACATCTTCTATCAACTCAAGCGCGGGCAGACCTGAATCCCCATCGGTTCCCCGCGCCTTTACGTAAGTAGCGCAAGATCTAAGTAGTCCTAAGCTTGGGTTAATTTTACCCTGAGTCTGAATCCGGCTTGCTCGGGCCGCAACAAAGCTGCCTCTGATACGTCGAGATGTGCGCCCGGTCACGGCGCCCGTTTCACGGTATCCGCGTCCAGCCCGAGGAAGCCCCATGACCGCGCCGGTCACCCGACTCATCTCCGCCGCCACCTTCGCCATCGCCGGCGCCGTCCTGTCCGCCGCCACCGCCCAGGCGGGCGGCTGCGGCGGCGCCGAGTGCTACCGCTACGTCGCGACCCCGCCGGTCTACGGCGCCGTCAACGAGCAGGTCCTCGTGCGTCCCGCCGAGACGGTCTACCGCACGGTGCCGCCCGTCTACGAAACCGTGTCCGAGCGCGTCCTCGTCAGCCCCGGCGGCCGGGTCTGGCAGACCCGCCGCGATGCCTATGGCGAACTCGTCGGGTGCTGGGTGGACGTGCCGCCGCAATACACCGTGCGCAGCCGCCGCGTCCTGGTGCAACCGGCCCAGACCATCCCGGAGACGATCCCGCCAGCATACGCCAATGTCCGCCGCCGCGTCCTCGTTCAGCCGGCCCGCGCCGGCTGGGTTCCGGCCGGGCACCGTCCTGTCGGCTACGGCGTCGGCTACGCGCCGCGCTACAATGCCGGCTACGGCCCACGCATCGGCTCCCTGCCGGACGCCTTCGGGATCACCGGCGCCAGCTCGGCCGATATCGGCGTCGGCCTCGGCTTCTCCTCCGGCAGCATCTACGACGGCTATTGAGGGCCGCGTCGTTCCGGCCGGGCACACCGGCCGGGACGCTTGATTCCCGCGTCTCCCGCCGTACCTTCCCGAACGGGTGACGGGAGATGTCGATGGGCCGGTTCAGGGCATGGGTGGTCGACAAGACCGCGACGGGGCAATCCCTGACCTTCGGCGAGCGCGACGACGCCGACCTCATGGACGGCGACGTCACCGTCCGGGTCACCCACAGCACGGTGAACTACAAGGACGGTCTCGCCCTCACGGGTCGCTCGCCCATCGTGCGCCGGTTCCCGATGATCCCGGGCATCGATTTCGCAGGAGTGGTCGAGACCTCGACCCACCCCGACTACGCCCCCGGCGACGGCGTGATCCTCACGGGCTGGGGTGTCGGCGAATCGCATTTCGGTGGATATGCCGAGCGGGCGCGGGTGAAGGGCGATTGGCTCGTGCCCCTGCCCGAGGGCTTGAGCGGCGCCGAAGCCATGGCCATCGGCACCGCCGGCTACACGGCGATGCTCTGCCTCATGGCCCTCGAACATCACGGCGTCCGCCCGGAGGACGGCCCGGCCCTGGTCACGGGCGCTTCGGGCGGGGTCGGCTCCGTGGCGGTGGCGCTCCTGGCGCGGGCCGGTTGGCGGGTCATCGCCGCCACCGGCCGGGCGACGGAGGCGGATTATCTGTTCGGCCTCGGCGCCAACGAACTCCTCGACCGGGCGAGCCTGGCGCAGGCCGGCAAGCCCCTCGCCAAGGAACGCTGGGCGGCGGCCGTGGACGTCGTCGGCTCCCACACCCTCGCCAACGTCCTGGCCGGGACCAAGGCCGACGGGGCGGTCGCGGCCTGCGGCCTCGCGCAGGGCATGGATCTCCCGGCCTCCGTGGCGCCGTTCATCCTGCGCGGCGTGTCGCTCCTCGGCATCAACAGCGTGACGACGCCCCAGCCGAAGCGCCGGGCGGCCTGGGACCGCCTGGCCCGCGACCTCGACCGCGAGGCGCTCGCCGCCATGACCACGACGGTTCCCCTCTCGGAGGTCGACGGCGTCGCCGAGACCATCCTGGCCGGGGATGTGCGCGGCCGTACGGTGGTGACCGTTTCGTGAGCGGAACCGCACACGGGGTCGGCGCATTGCTGGTTTCATGAGCAGAGCATTCGTCAAAGAACCCGAAGGCGGCGAAGCCTTCGAGGACCTTCCCGATCGTCCGATCTCCGAGCACCCGAATTTCGTGACCCCCGAGGGGTTGGCGCAGATCGAAGCGGAAGTCGCGCGCCTGCGCGACGCGTTCTCGGCCCTGACGCCGGACGCCAAGGCGGACGAAGCCCGGATCACCCGCGACCTCGCCTACTGGACGGCGCGCCTCGGCTCCGCCCAACTCGTGGAGGTCGAGCCCGGCGACGTCGTGCGGTTCGGGTCCACCGTGACCATTCTGCGCGCGGACGACAGCCGTCAGACCTTCCGCATCGTCGGCGAGGACGAGGCCGACCCGGCCAAGGGCAGCATCGCCTATGTCTCGCCCCTGGCCCGGGCGCTGACGGGCAAGGGCGTTGGCGACGCCGTGGAGGTGAACGGCCAGGAGATCGAGATCGTCGAGACGAGGTAGCTCGCCGTCACCGGGGAATCGTCGTGCCCTCGATCCGGGGGCGCAGGGCCGCGATCTCCTCCGCCATGAAATCCATGAACGCCCGCACCCGTGCCGAATGGCGCAGATCCGGGTGGGTGAGGAGCCAGAGACCGGCGCCGAGTTCGGGCTCCAGGCCCGACAGCCGGATGAGGCCGGGGCGGCCATCCGCCGACCAGCAGGGCAGGGGGCCGATGCCGAGCCCGGCTTCCACGGCCTCGCGCAGGCCAAGCACCGTGTTGAGGGTGAGGACGACGCGCTCGCCGGCGCCCCGGTTCTCGCAGAACCGAGTGAAACGCCCGGCCGCGACCCCGTCGCTCGGCACCACCCAGGGGCATTCGTCCAGCTTCGAACCGGCGAGATCCGCCCGGCCGTAGAGCGCCCACGCGATGGTGGCGAGGCGGCGCCCCACCAGGGTCGCGGGCGGGGCGTCGCTGGCGCGCAGGGCCACGTCGGCGTCGCGGCGGGAGAGGTTCAGGGCCTCTTCCGCCACCACCATGTGGAGGCGCAGGCCCGGATAGGTTCGCGTGAAGCGCCCCAGCGCCGGCATCAGCATGTCGGCGACGAGGCTCGCCGGGGCGGTGATCCGCAACTCACCGACGGGATTGCGGTCCTGTCCCGCGAGTTCGCGGGTGAAGCGTTCGACGTCGCCGGCCATGCGGGCGGCCGCCGCCATCATGGCGAGACCCGCCGCCGTCGGCACGTAGCCGGCCCGGTGACGGTCGAACAGGGCGGTGTCGAGGTTCGCTTCGATCCCGGCGAGGCGGCGGAACGCCGTCGAGGGGTTGATGCCGAGACGCTCGGCCGCCCGCGTCAGTCCACCGGCCTCCGCCACGGCGCGCACGAGGCGAAAGTCGTCCCAATCCATGGCCGCCATGCCTTGCGAAATTGCAAGATCGCTCTTGCACGACAGGGCATTTTCGCAAAGCCGTTTCCGGGCGATAAGGCGACACGAACCCCGGTTCGGGGCGTGATTTGCGAGGAGACGACGCGATGACCAAGGTTCTGGTGCTGTACTATTCGTCGTGGGGCCACGTGGAGAAGATGGCCGAGGCCGTCGCCGAGGGTGCGCGCGAGACGGGCGCCGAGGTCACGATCAAGCGCGTGCCCGAGCTGGTGCCGGAAGAGGTCGCCCGGCAGTCGCATTACAAGCTCGATCAGGCCGCCCCCATCGCCACCGTGGACGAGTTGCCGGGCTACGACGCCATCATCTTCGGCACGCCGACCCGCTACGGCAACATGGCAGCGCAGATGAAGCAGTTCATCGACCAGACCGGCGGCCTGTGGGCCAAGGGCGCCCTCGTGGGCAAGGTCGGCTCGGCCTTCACCTCGACGGCGAGCCAGCATGGCGGCCAGGAGACCACGCTGACGAGCTTCCACACGGTGCTGCTGCACCACGGCATGGTGGTGGTGGGCCTGCCCTACGCGTTCCAGGGTCAGATGGGCGTCGATGAGGTGAAGGGCGGCTCGCCCTACGGCGCCACGACCTTGGCCGACGGCGACGGCTCGCGCCAGCCGAGCGCCACGGATCTGGCCGGCGCCCGCTTTCAGGGCCGCCACGTCGCCGGGATCGCGGCCAAGCTCGCGGGCTGAGCGCCCAAGAAAAAAGGCTCGGATCGCTCCGAGCCTTGAAAGGCGAAAGGCCATTGGGGGCTGAACTGGCCTTCGAGCCGGGAAAACGGCCCATCCGCCGAAGAGTTCCCAAACGTTTTGAAAAAGTTTCAGCGGGGCGCGGCGGCCCGGCGCAGGCGGTCGTTGATCGCCTCGCCGAGGCCGCCCCGCGGGATCGGCGCGACGGCGATGGTCTCGGCCCCCGAGGCATCGAGCAGCCGCAGGGCGGAGAACAGGTTCGCGGCGGCCTCCGCGAGGTTTCCCGTCGGGCTGAGATCGAACACCGCCGGAGCCTCCGTGGCCTCGGGCACGCCGCCGAAGCGTAGGACCGCCTCTGCGAACACTGCGGTTGTGGCATCGAGGCGCACGCGGGCGCGGGGGGCATAATGCGAGGCGAGCAGCCCCGGCCCGATGGGGGCCGCCGCATTCTCCGCCTCGACCCCCGCGAGGGCGTAGCCCAGCACCCGCTCCAGTTCGGCCCGCGTCACCCCGCCCGGCCGCAGGAGGCGCGGCGGGCCGCCGAGGCAGGCCACCACCGTCGATTCGACCCCCACGGGGGCGGTGCCGCCGTCGAGAACCGCATCGATCCGCCCGTCGAGATCGGCCAGCACATGGGCCGCGCAGGTGGGGCTGACCCGGCCCGAGCGATTGGCCGAGGGCGCCGCCACGGGGCGGCCGACGCGGGCCAGGAGATCGCGCGCGATGGCGTTTCCCGGCACCCGCAGGGCCACGCTCGCGAGGCCGGCGCGGGCGAGGTCGCACACCGTGCAGGCGGGACCGGCCGGGACCACCAGGGTGAGGGGGCCGGGCCAGAACGCCCCGGCGAGGCGGGACGCCGCGTCGTCGAACACGCCCTGCGCCTTGGCCGCGGCGGTCTCGGCCAGATGCGCGATGAGGGGATTGAAGCTCGGCCGCTCCTTCGCCGCGTAGATGCGGGCCACGGCGACCGGATCGGAGGCGTCGGCCCCGAGGCCGTAGACCGTCTCCGTGGGGAACGCGACGGTGCGCCCCGCCGAGAGCAGCCGCGCCGCCTCGGCGAGGCCGTCGGCATCGGGCACTAGGCGCAGGCTTGACCCGAGATCGTTCATATCTAAACTATCTCCGGAACCGCTGCGGCGACCGCCCTGATTCTTCCCACCGGAGAGGGCTTAAGTCGTTGCATGGTCGAAGCTTAAGGCCCCCCGGCGTCACGCTTGGGGGTGCTCTAGCGCCGGGGCCGCCCTTACGTCAAACAGGGATCGAAGCGCGCGAAGAGAAGCGCGACACCAGAAAACGGTTCTGAGGGAGCCCCATGACCTACCGTGCCCCGGTCTCCGACATGCTGTTCGCCCTGCGCCACGTCGCCGGGCTCGATGCGGTGCTCGGCGACGACCTCACCCCCGACGATGCCCGCACCATTCTGGAGGAGGCCGCCCGCGTGGCGGACGGGGTCATCGCCCCCCTGAACCGGATCGGCGACCGCCACGGGACGCCGTTCGCGGACGGCGCCGTCACGACGCCCCCCGGTTGGAAGGAGGCGTATCGGACCTGGATCGAAGGCGGTTGGAACGGCCTCTCGGCCGATCCCGAGCATGGCGGGCAGGGCCTGCCGCTCCTCCTCAACGCCGCCTGCACGGAGATGTGGAACGGCGCCAGCATCGCCTTCGGCCTGTGCCCCCTGCTCACGGCCGGCGGCATCGAGGCCCTGGCCCAGCACGGCTCGGACGACCTGAAGACGCGCTACCTCGGCAAGCTCGTCTCGGGCGAGTGGACCGCTACCATGAACCTGACGGAGCCGCAGGCCGGCTCCGACCTCGCCCTCCTGCGCAGCCGCGCCGAGCCCATGGGCGACGGCCGCTACCGCATCGTCGGCGCCAAGATCTACATCACGTATGGCGAGCACGACCTGTCCGATAACATCGTCCACCTCGTCCTCGCCCGCCTGAAGGATGCGCCCGCCGGCACCCGCGGCATCTCGCTGTTCCTCGTGCCGAAGGTGCTGCCCGACGGCAGCCGCAACGACCTGCGGTGCTCGGGGCTGGAGCACAAGCTCGGCATCCACGGCTCGCCGACCTGCTCCATGGCCTTCGGCGACGCGGGCGGCGCCATCGGCTGGCTCATCGGCGAGGAGAACCGGGGCCTCGCCTGCATGTTCACGATGATGAACTCGGCCCGGCTCAATGTCGGCCTGCAGGGCGTCGGCATCGCCGAGCGGGCGACGCAGGCGGCGCTGGCCTATGCCCGTGAGCGCCGCCAGGGCAAGGCGCCGGGGGCGCAGGCCACCAGCGCCATCGTCGAGCACGCCGACGTGCAGCGCATGCTGCTCGCCATGAAGTCCTATACGGCGGCGTCGCGCGGCATCTGTTACCTCACGGCCGCCGCCCTCGACGCGGCGCATGGCCCGGAGGGGCAGGCGGCCCATGACCGCGCCTCGCTCCTCACTCCCGTCGCCAAGGCGTTCTCCACGGACATCGCCAACGAGGTCACGTCGCTCGGCGTGCAGGTCCATGGCGGCATGGGCTTCGTCGAGGAGACGGGCGCCGCCCAGCACATGCGCGATGCCCGCATCCTCGGGATCTACGAGGGCACCAACGGCATCCAGGCCATCGACCTCGTCACCCGCAAGCTGCCGCTGCGGGACGGCGCCACGGTGCGGGCGCAGATCGCGTCGCAGCGCCGGGTGGCCGAGGGCCTGCTCAAGGACGCCGACCCGGCCTACGGCCAGATGGGCGCGCGCCTGCGCGCCGGCATCGAAGCCCTCGACCGGGCGACGAGCTTCCAGCTCCGGGCGCTGACGTCCAACCGGCCCGAGGCGGCGCTGGCCGGAGCGAGCCCGTACCTACGCCTGTTCGGCCTCGTCCAGGGCGCGGCCTGCCTCGCCCAGGCCGCGCGCGCGGCGCGGGCCGCCCTCCAGGCCGGCGACACCGATCCGGCCCACGCGGCCCGCATCGCCCTGGCGCGGTTCTTCGCCGAGAACGAGCTGACGGCGGCGGCCGGCCTCGCCGACAGCGTGATGGACGGTGGCGCCTTCACCGAAACGGCGGCCCTTGCGCTGGCGGGGTGACCGAGAAACCCCTCTCCCGCAGGGGAGAGGGGGATAGGCGGCGTGCCGCGAGACAGCCGAGGACACACCCATGACCGAGCACGTCGTCATCCAGGATACCGGCCCCGTCCGCCTTATCCGGCTCGACCGGCCGGACAAGAAGAACGCCCTCACGGGCGCCATGTACGAGGCCCTGCGCGAGGCCCTGGCGGAGGCCGACGGCTCGGAGGCCATCGGCGCCGTGGTGTTCGCCGGCGGCCCCGGGGCGTTCAGCGCCGGCAACGACCTCTCGGATTTCGTGGAGGCATCGCGCCATCCCTTCGAGCAGTCGCCCGCCCTGCGGTTCATCCGCCAGCTCGCCCGCACCCGCACGCCCCTGGTGGCGGCCGTCGACGGGATCGCGGTGGGCATCGGCGCGACGCTCACCCTGCATTGCGACCTCGTCTATGTGAGCCCGGCGGCCAATTTCCGGATGCCGTTCGTGGAACTCGGCCTCGTGCCGGAAGCGGGGTCGAGCTACCTCCTGCCGCGCCGGGTCGGCCTGCCGCGCGCCACCGAAATCCTGCTGTTCTGCGAACCCTACGGGGCCGACGAGGCCGTGCGCCTCGGCCTCGCCAACGCGGTGATTCCGTCCGACCTCCTCGTCGAGCACGCGATGACCAAGGCCGCCCGCCTCGCCGCCCTGCCGCCGGGGCCGCTCCAGGCGACCCGCGCGTTGATCCGGGGCGATCAATCGGCCCTCGAAGCCGCCGTCGAGACGGAGGCCGTGGCCTTCGAGGCGCGCCTGCGCTCGCCCGAGGCGCAGGCCGCCTTCGCGGCCTTCCTCAACCGGGCGCGGAAGGGGTGACCCCGGATCTGCGCCGGAAAATCTGCCTCGTCGCCGGGGCGTCGCGGGGGGTCGGGCGTGGGATCGCGCAGGCGCTCGGCGAGGCCGGCGCCACGGTGATCGTCACCGCCCGGTCCAGCGAGACCGGCCCGCGCACGGAGGGGCGGCCCGAGACCATCGAGGACACCGCCCGGATCGTCGACGCCGCCGGCGGGTCCGGTCACCACTACCTTTGCGATCACACCAGCGAGCGGGCCGTCGATACCCTGGTCCACTGGGCCCTGCGCCGCTTCGGCCGCATCGATGTCGCCGTCGCCAGCGTCTGGGGCGGATCGGAAGGCTATGACGGCGAACGCTATCCCGATGGGGCCGCCTGGGGCACGCCATTCTGGCGCCGTTCGGCCGAGCCGTTCGCGGACTTCTTCGGCACCGGGCCGTATCCGGGCCTCCTCCTGGCACGGGCGGTGGCCCCCGCCATGGTGGCGGCAAAATCCGGGCTCCTCGCCTTCGTGTCGTTCGACACCGCGCCCGGCTACCTCGGCGACGTGTTCTACGACCTCGCCAAGGCGACCACCAACCGCCTCGCCTATGCCTGCGCCCAGGAACTGGCGCCGCACGGCGTCACGGCCCTCGGCCTGTCGCCGGGCTTCGTCCGCACGGAGCGTGTGGTCGATGTCGGCCACGGCGACCTCGCCACGGAGAGCCCGCTCTATGCCGGCCGGGCGCTTGCGGCCCTGGCGGGCGACCCGCAGGTCGCGGCCCTCGCCGGGCGCATCCTGCACGCGGGCGACCTCGCCGCCCGCTACGGCTTCACCGACGCCGACGGCACCCGGCCGGCGCGCTTCCACATCGGACCTTGAGAGGACGGCATGTCACTAAGCGGCAAGACCCTGTTCATCACCGGTGCCTCGCGCGGCATCGGCCTCGCCATCGGCCTGCGGGCGGCCCGCGACGGCGCCAACGTCGCCATCGCGGCGAAGACCGACACGCCGCATCCGAAACTGGAGGGCACCATCCACACCGCCGCCGCCGCCATCGAGGCGGCCGGGGGAAGGGCGCTGCCCCTGCTGGTGGATGTCCGCGACGAGGACAGTGTCGCGGGAGCCATCGCGAAAACCGCCGAGACCTTCGGCGGCATCGATATCGTGGTGAACAACGCCAGCGCCATCTCGCTCACCCGCACGCCGCAGACGGAAATGAAGCGCTTCGACCTCATGCATCAGATCAATACCCGCGGCACCTACATGGTCTCGAAATACGCGATCCCGCATCTCGAAATGGCCGAGAACCCCCACATCCTCATGCTGTCGCCGCCCCTCGACATGGCGGAGAAGTGGTTCGCGCCGCACCTCGCCTACACCATGGCGAAGTTCGGCATGTCGCTCTGCGTCCTGGGATTGGCTGGCGAACTCAGGCGCCAGGGCATCGCCGTCAATGCCCTGTGGCCGCGCACCACCATCGCGACGGCGGCGGTGAAGAACCTCCTCGGGGGCGAGGCCCTGATGCAGGCGAGCCGCACGCCGGAGATCATCGCCGACGCGGCCCACGCCCTGTTCCGCCTGCCCGCCCGCGAGACCACGGGGCGCTTCCTCATCGACGACAGCTTCCTCGCCGAACAGGGTGTCACGGACTTTACAAAATACCGCGTCACACCGGATGTCCCCCTTGCTCCGGACTTCTTCGTGCCGGATGCGAGTTCACCGCCTCCCGGGGCCTTCGCCTGAGACGCCATCCGTGATCTTCATCCACCAGCCGGTCGCCGGCGCCGGGCAGACCCTGCTCGAGCGCCGTTCCCTCGAATTGCAGGACGCCATCCCCGACGACACCGTATGGCTCGACATGATCCGCCCGACGCGGGAGGAGGACCTGAAGGTCGAGGCGTTCATGGGCATCTCGGTGCCGACCCGCGAGGAGATGAAGGACATCGAGCCCTCCGAACTCCTCTATGTCGAGGACGGGGCGCGCTACATGACCGGCCGGGTCCTGAGCAAGGTGAGCGACGGCGACGAGCCGGGGCTCGCCGGCATCACCTTCATCCTGCGCGGCAACCGCCTCGTCACCGTGCGCTACGAGGAGCCGCAGGCATTCCGGATGTACACCCAGCGGGCCGGGCGCTCCACGGGCAACGGCCCCTCGGCCGTGCCGTCGGGCGAGACCATCCTGGCCGGCCTCATCGAGACGGTGATCGACCGGGCCGCCGATGTGCTCCAGCTCCAGGGCGAGCGCATCGACCGGCTGTCGGGCAAGATCTTCGAGGAGAAGGCCGATCCGAGCGCCCGCAACACCGCCCTGCAGGACACGCTCCGGGCCCTCGGGCGCCACGGCGACCTCATCTCGAAGCAGCGCGAGAGCCTCGTCTCCATGGAGCGCATCCTGCTCTCGCTCTCGGCCACCTACCGCACCACCAAGGCGCCGCGCGAATTGCGCGAGGACGTGCGCTCGACCCTGCGCGATCTTCAGTCCCTCGAAGAGCACGCCACCTTCCTGTCCTCGAAGATCCAGTTCCTCCTCGACGCGACCCTCGGTCTCGTGAACCTGGAGCAGAACAACATCATCAAGCTGTTCTCGGTCATGGCGGTGGTGTTCATGCCGCCGACCCTGATCGCGTCGATCTACGGCATGAACTTCAAGGCCATGCCGGAGCTCGACTGGAACTTCGGCTACCCCATGGCGGTGGTGATGATGGTGGTGGCCGCCGTGCTGCCCTACGTGTTCTTCCGCTGGAAGCGGTGGCTTTAGGGCGCCCGTCGCCTCGCCCGAACGAACTCCCGGTGGTTCCCCATGTGCGGTCGCTACTTCGCCTCCCAATCACCGGAGATCTACCGGCGGTTCTACGGCTATGCCGAACAGCCGAACTTTCCGGCCCGGTACAACATCGCCCCGACCCAGCCGGTCCCCGTCGTTCTCCAAGAGAACGGCCGCCGTCAGTTCCGCCTCGTGCGCTGGGGCCTGTGGCCGAGCTGGCTCAAGGACCCCAAGGGGTTTCCCCTCGTCATCAACGCCCGGGTCGAGACGATCCAGGAGAAGCCGACCTTTCGCGGGGCGCTGCGCCACCGCCGCTGCGTCTTCCTCGCCGACGGGTTCTACGAGTGGCGCCGGGAAGGCACGGGTAAGGCGGCGATCAAGACCCCGTTCATGATCCGCCGCGCCGACGGCGCCCCCATGGTGCTCGCCGGCCTGTGGGAGAACTGGCTCGGGGCCGACGGGTCGGAGATCGACACGGCGGCCATCGTCACCACCGGGGCCAACGGCACCATGGCGGCGGTGCACGACCGCATGCCGGCGATCCTGTCGCCCGACCAGGTGGAGCCCTGGCTCGACACGCGCGGCATCGAACCGGCGGCGGCCACCGCCCTGTGCCGGCCATGCCCCGAGGATTGGCTGACCCTCGATCCCGTGAGCCCACGCGTCAACGACGCCCGCAACGACGGGCCGGACCTCGTCGTCCCGTTGAGCCAGCCGCGAGGGGCCACGACGCCGCCGGACACGCCGCAGGAGGAATCGACCGCGCTCCAGTGACGCCGATGCGCAGGGGATGCTGTTCTGAAGACCGTTCCGGTCCCGTCGCGGGCGGGGCGGGGGCGCGTGATGCGACATTGCGTCAAGCGCGCAAACGCGGCATCGCACGGGGGCGACCGGACGAACCGTCCGGTTCGCGCAACGACCCGAGGGGACGAACCATGACGCCCGACGACATCCGCGATCTGAACCGGGCCCGTGAGAGTCTGGCTCGGCAACGCAGCGCCCTGTGCAAGCGGATCGGCGCCAGCGAACTCGCCGCCGCCTCGGCCGCCGAGGATCTGACCCGCATCCTCCTCGCCATCGAGGCCGTGGACCGCGCCCTGACCGAGGCGGGACGGCCCTACACGCCCCCCATGGACTGACCTTAAGAGACGACGATGGACGACACGAAAGATTCCAACGGCACTAAGCTCGCCGACGGCGATTCGGTGACCCTCATCAAGGACCTGAAGGTGAAGGGCACATCCGCGACCCTGAAGCGCGGGACACTGATCAAGAACATCCGCCTCACGGACGATCCCGACGAGATCGAGTGCAATGCCGAGAAGGTCAAGGGCTTGGTGCTGAAGACCCAGTTCCTGAAGAAGGCTTGAGCGACTGGACACCGGGCCCGATGCGGGATGCCTCGCCGGGTGGAGGCCCGGCGAGGCCGTGGGGTCAATCGTCGTCGCCGCTGCTCGGGGCACGGGCCGGCGAGCGGGTCAGGCTGCGGATCGACTTCATGGGGCGACCCGACTTTTCGGAGATGGCGCGGTCCTGCTCCTCGATGAGGTCGCGGGCCGGCGCGTCGCCGTCGAGGCCGCCGAGGATCTCCATGGGGACGCGGCGGTTCGAGGCGCGGGACTCGTCTTCGTAGAGAACGTCGAACAGGACGGAGCCCCGCTCCTGCGGTTTCGATTTGGTGCGCTTGGCCATGACGGAACGGTACTCGGACGCTGAGAATCGCGGAAAAGCCGACGGCCACGCGGCGGCGCGGAAGGCGGCGTCTCCCGGACCGTCCCATGGCCGTCTCCGGTCGAGCGACAGGCATCGCCACCGGCACGGGGCTGAGATGGGCGCGCGGGCACGGCTTGGCAAGCCGAGGCCCCGCATGGCTCCCAACCGAAACCGGACCTCCACCGGCCTCGGGACGACCGCGCTTTTTCGTCGGCTTGACAGGAACCGATCCCCGTCTCGGTCCGTTTGAGAAACAGGTCTCAGCGCCTCGATTCCTCCCGAGCCTCTTGCAGTCTGTCTGCCGTTCCCGCGGCGGCAGGCTGTTTCTTTTTCGGCCGTCGCGTGGTGAAAGACGGGGCGGGAATCGTCCGCGAGACCCGGAGCGAGACCATGCGCAACATCCTCACCCTCGCCCTTCTCGGAGCCATCGGGTTCGTTCTCGTGGCCCTCTACGTGGCGCCGAGCCAGCCGGACCTGCGCCGCTGGTACCTCGACCATGCCTGTGAGCACCTCGACAAGGTGAGCCCGACGCTGTGCCAGCCCCTGCGCGACGCCGATGGGGCGCGGGGCATCTGAGCGCCGTCGACTGGTTCCTGCGCAACCGCCACACCGGTGAGATCACCATCGCGCAGTGGCCCAACGCGCCCCTGACGCTGTTCGGCCTCTGCGCCGTGATCGATTGGGCCTTCGCCCCGGCCGGGACCGTCGGAACCGTGGTAAGGGGTGCCGGCAGCCTGGCCCTCGTCGTCTGGGCCGCCGACGAACTCCTGCGCGGCGTCAATCCGTGGCGGCGTCTCCTCGGGGCCGGCGTGCTGGTCTGGCTCGCCCTGCGCTGGGGCTTCGGAGCCACCGGCCCCATCTGAGTGCCATCCACCAAACTCCCGCCGCACCGTCGTCGCCAGAGCGCGGACCGTCCAGGGACGGGAGTGTGGTGAGGCACGCCAAGGCCCCGAATCCACGGCTCGGTTTGATCGCTTGCGACGCGCCGCGACTCGCCTATCATCGGGCATCTTCGCGCGGGAACGGGGCGACTCAGATGGCTTTCTTCATTGGCATCGCTTGCCCCTGGCTGGTGGTGGCCGTTCTCGATCTCCTCGCCCTGAATCGCAGCCGCGAACTCGCCGCCGCCGAATAGGGACGCCGCTGCGTCGCCCGGCGGCGTTGCCCTCGCGGGCGCCCGCGTCTACCTCCCGTTCGAGGATTCGAGCGGCCGGATGGGGAAGAGCGCGATGATGCTGGGGAATGCAGCCGGCCGTGACAACGGCGACCGCGCCGTTCGCGTGTGGCTCTACGTGCTGGCCGCCCTCGTGGTCGCCATGGTGGCGGTGGGCGGAGCGACTCGCCTCACCGGCTCCGGCCTCTCCATCACCGAATGGCGGCCGGTGACCGGCGCCGTGCCGCCCCTCTCGAACGAAGCCTGGATGGCCGAATTCGACAAATATCGGGACACGCCGCAATACCGCATCCTCAACCAGGGGATGGGCCTGTCGGACTTCAAGACGATCTACGCCTGGGAATGGGGGCATCGCCTGCTCGGGCGCTTCGTCGGCCTCGCGTTCTTTCTCCCCTTCCTCTGGTTCTGGGCGAGCGGGCGCCTCAGCCGCCGCCTGGGGCTCGGGCTCCTCGGCCTCGGCCTCCTCGGTGGCCTTCAGGGCGCCATCGGCTGGATCATGGTGGCATCCGGCCTCCAGCCCGGCATGACCGCGGTGGCGCCCCTCAAGCTCGCCCTGCACCTCACCACCGCGAGCCTCATCCTCGCCGGCCTCGTCTGGCTCGCCGCCGGCCTGCGGGCCGAGCCGGCGCCGCCGGTGACGGCCCGGGTCGGGGGGACCGCGAAGGCCATCGTGGTGCTCGCCCTCGCGCAGATCTTCCTCGGCGGCCTCGTCGCCGGCTCGAAGGCCGGGCTCGTCTACAACACCTGGCCGGACATGGACGGCGCCTTCGCGCCGCCGCTCGGCGAACTCTTCGCCGTCCGCCCCTGGATCGAGAACTTCGTCGACAATCACGCCCTGGTGCAGCTCAACCACCGCCTGACGGCCTATCTCCTCCTCGTCGTGGCGATCTTCCACGCCGTCGATGCCCGCCGGACCCTGCCGGGCAGCGGCGCGGCGCGGCGGGCCACGGGCATCGCCGGCCTCGTCCTGGCCCAGGCCGCCCTCGGGGTGACGACCCTGCTCCTCGCCGTCCCGCTCTGGGCCGGCCTGAGCCATCAGGTCTTCGCCATGGCGGTGCTGACGATGGCCACCGTCCATGCCCGCCTCAGCCCCGTGGTGACGCCGCTTCCGATGCGGCCCGAGACGGCGCCCGCCTTCGGGTTCGAGGCCTGGAACGGTCGCGCCGCCTGATCCTGCGCTGCCGCGGTCCGGTTTTCATCCGGGCCGTCCGCACGCCCGGTGACGGGACGCACGGCCCCGAGAGACCCTCCCTTCCCATCCTTAGCCGGAAACGGCATCGTTCGGTCGGACGCTTTATTGCGCTGCAGCGAACCGGATCGCATCCCGGACGTTGATGTCCGAGCCACGCTCGGGACGCTGCGTTCGCCCGCGCACAACGAACGAGGACCACCCCCCCATGACACCCACGCCGATGACCCCCACCGCATCGACGGACGAAGCCGCGCCGAAGAAGCCGACCCCGCGGCGCCACAAGCGCGACCGGCACACGCGCCGGATCGTGTTCGGCCTCACCGGCGCCCTCGGCTTCGCCTGGGCCGTCGTCATCGCCAGCCGTTATACGGGCCTCGTCGCCGGCTGATCGCCCGCCCGACGCCCCGCCCGCGTGCAGTGCGGCGAGAGTTCGCCTGTGTATGGCATCCATCCTCGATGTATGTTGGGAACACTTGGGCAAAGCCAAGCGTAGCCTTCCCATGACCGATGGGAGTCAGCGATGTTCCTGGCAGAGGATGGACGGCCCGCTGGGCTGAGATGGGATTACACCCGCCGCGAACTGCTCGCCGACGGATTGATACACTTCCTCGGCGTCGCCTCCGGGCTCGCCGGGGCCATCGCCATCGTCATCCTGGCGGCGCTCTCGCCCCTGCCGGCCCTGGACCAGGCGGCCGTCGCGGTCTACGCCGCCGCCCTCGTGTCGATGCTCGGCGTCTCGGCCACCTACAACATGTGGCCCGTGGGGCGCCGCAAGTGGCTGCTGCGCCGCGCCGACCACGCCCTCATCTACCTCATGATCGCCGGCACCTACACGCCCCTGGTCGCCCTCGTGGGCACCGGCGCCGTCGCCTGGGGCCTGCTCGCCGGGGTCTGGCTCGTGGCGGGTATCGGCATCGCCCTGAAGTTGACCCTGCCGGGCCGGTTCGACCGGGCCGCCATCGGCCTCTACCTGCTTCTGGGTTGGAGCGGACTGGCGGCTTACGAATCCGTGATCGCCCGGCTTCCACCCGCCGCCCTGTGGCTCATCGCCCTCGGCGGTCTGCTCTATTCCTTCGGGGTGGTGTTCCACGTCTGGCGCAGCCTGCCGTACCAGAACGCCATCTGGCACGCCTTCGTGCTCGCCGCCACGGCCTGCCACTACGGCGCGGTTCTCGGCTTGGTCAGTTCCGCAGCGGCCTGAGACCGCGCGCGTGTGAGAAAGCCCGGATCACCGCGTGAGCCCCCGCGAGCGCGCCGGATGCCGTCGGATCTACGATGATGGGCGGGCTCACAAGCGAAGGCCGGCTTCGCTCGAACAGCACGATCCGATCTCCGCGCCGGAACGCGGAAATCGGATCGGACCGATCGTCCAAGACACCTATTTGTCGGTGCAGAGGCCCCGGTTCGACAGCATGCCGTGGTCGCGCGGATCACAGGCGGTGGAGAGGAACGAGGCCCATTCGGCCGTCGAGCCGTAGAAGGCGTTGCGGTCGACGTCGCCGCGCACGCCCGGCACCCGGCCCGTGGAGGTGAACTGCCAGAGCATCCACCGGCGCTTGGCGAAACGCTGCTCCGGCTCGGCCGCCGTGGACCGGACCCAGTGCGGATAATCCAGGAGTTCGTCCTCCAAGACGTCCTTGTGGAAGGTGATGTCGGTGTAGATGATCGGTCGCTTACCCGTGTAGCGCTCCATCTCGTCGAGCATGTAGCGGATCATGGAAAGGGCCTGCGCCTTCGGCAGCTTCTTCGGGCAGAGCTGCGAATGGCCGTTCCACTCCACGTCGAGGACAGGGGGAAGGGCGGTGGGATCGGCCGGAACGTTCTTCTTGAACCACGCCATCTGGTCCTGGGCCGAGCGGCACCAGAACACGAAGTGGTAGGCCCCGCGCGGCACGCCGGCCCGCGCCGCGCCGTCCCAGTTGGCGCGGAACCGCTCGTCGACGTGGTCGCCGCCCTCCGTGGCCTTGATGAAGGCGAACTGAGTGCCGGCGGCGCGCACGGACGCCCAATCGACCGGCCCCTGCCATTTCGAGATGTCGATGCCCTGCACCGGATGCTGCTTGGCCCGGGCGACCCCCGGATGGGGCTTCACGTCGCCCTTGGTGGGGTAGAAATCGGTGCTGCCGGAGCAGGCGGCGAGGGAAGCCGCGAGGGCGAGGCCCGTCGCGCGCGCCACCCAACGGAGCGCGCCCATCCGGCCGTCACGGCGGGGGGCGAGGAGGTTCGCGGTCCCGTTCGTCCTCGACATCGATGCCCGACCCATCTCTTTCCACGCACGCAACATGGGACCACGGTTGCCGGTGCGCAGTTAACAGAGCTTTGACGGCATTGCGGCGCTTTTCGGGAAGGCATGGCGTCACAGCCACATACGGGGCGCCCCGAAGGGTCGCCATCGACCCCACGGATCGCCTAAGTCCCGGTCACGTCTCGTCCTTTGCTCAAGGGTTCGCATGCGCAAGACTGTGTTCACCATCGGCTACGAAGGTCTCGACCTCGAGCGGTTCACCCTCGCGTTGACGGATGCCGGGGTCGGCACCCTCGCCGACGTCCGCGCCGTGGCGAACTCGCGCAAGCGCGGATTCTCGAAAGGCGCCCTCAAGGCCGGGCTCGAGGCGGCTGGCCTGTCCTACGCGCACGCCCGCAGCCTCGGCACCCCGAAGGCGGGTCGCCAGGCGGCGCGGGCCGACGACGCGGCCTTGATGCGCAAGATCTACTGCGAGGAGGTGCTCGATACGGCCGATGGCGGCCTCGCCCTCGACGCCCTGTGCGATCTCGCGGCCCGCAGTCCGACCTGCCTGCTCTGCTTCGAGCGCGACCCGGCCCGCTGCCACCGCCGGGTCCTGGCCGAACGGATGGAGGCGCGCGGCTTCGTCACCGTCGATCTGTTCGGCCCGGAGCTGTGAAACCCCAGACGTACCCCGACGTGCCGCCGGGAAGAGGGCGGCTGAAACGCGTGGCGAACTCAGACGATGCCGCCGCCATCCCGCGCCGGCCAGCTCTTGCCGAGGCGGTCGGCCACATCGGAGGGGGCCTCGCCGACGGCGGCGACGGCGGCCTCGATCTCCTCCACGGGCACCTCGAAGTAGCGGGCCCAGTAGGCGCGCGTCCAAGGCTCGGAGACGTTCACGGATTTCGGGGCATGAGGATCGGGCGGCGGGCTGTCGGTCATCACGGGTCCGGGCTCAAGAGAGAACTCCGGATCAACGCACCTGCCGCGCCACGGTTCGTCCTGCGGGACACCGTCAGACAAGAGAGTTTTGCGATCTCACGCACGCATGCGGAGATCGGCCTCGAGCCTCTCTCACCCGGACGACGTCCATCGCGCTTTCGATGGACAGGGCCGGCGGAAATTCCCTCGCCGTCACCCGACAATTGAGCACCAACACAACTGTGTTGGTGCGGCCAAGAGGACTCGAACCTCCACGGAGCGAGTTATCTCCCGTAATTACAATGACTTAACGAGACCGCTTGGTGCCATTGTGTGAGAGTGTAGTGTGACCGTCAAGGTAGCTCGCCGGGGCGCCATTAATTCATTCCTTCCCACCCTTGGCCGAACCTATCGACCTGTGGAGCGTTCCCTATCCGTTCTCACGGCGGATCGAAGGGGCATCACCGCGTGGCACCGAGAGACGACACCCAGCCACCCGCCTCTTGTCCCATCAAGGCCATCGCTCAAGCCTACCTCGTGACCACCGAGGGCAACGAAGGGTGGGCGCTTCGCATCGCAATCACGGATGCCCTCGCGGACCTCATGGAGGCTGATAAACGAGCCCGAGCGCAGAGCCGTCTTATCTCCCGTGGCTACGTGCGTGGTGCCCTGGACGATGCCACCTCGGAAGCCTGATGCCGTCTCTCGCCCTCACGGTCCATGAGGTCGAAGGGGAGCCTCGGGTTCTCGATACGGACCTCGCCAAGGCGCTTGGTATGGCAAAGCCAGCCATGATCCGATCCAACATCATCGAGCCGAACCGGGCCACGTTGGAGCAGTTCGGGAGTTTGCCTGCGGTGAAGGCAAACCCTGGCCCGAAGGGAGGACGGCCTACCACGGCCTTCTACCTCAACGAGGAACAGGCCCTCTACGTCACCATGCACTGCCGCACGGAACGCGCGAACGCGGTCAAGGTGGAAGTGGTGAAGGTGTTCACGGCGTGGCGTAGAGGGACGCTTCAGCCCCTCGTTCCCGCTCAGCCCGCGCTCCCGAACTTCGCAGACCCCATCGAAGCTGCCCTGGCGTTCGTCCAGGCCGAACGTGGGAGGCGTGAAGAAGCAGCTCGGAAGGAGCCCCTCAAGGAGCACCGGACATGAACATGATGACCACCATTCCCGCCAACCTCACGATGTCGAGCCGGGAGATCGCAGAAAAGACCCGGAAGCGTCATGACAACGTGATGCGGGACGTACGCGCGATGTTGATTGCGCTCCATGGGGGAGGGGGTCTCCTCAGTTTTGAGGACACCTATACGAACCCTCAGAATGGGCAGAGCTACCCGATCTTCAACCTTCCCAAGCGCGAGTGTCTGATCCTCGTCTCTGGCTACAGCGTCGAGCTTCGGGCCGCGATCATCGACCGCTGGCAGGAGCTGGAGGCGCAGCAGGCACCGCGCATACCTACGCATGTCGAGGCCCTTCGGCTGGCCCGTCGTCAGCCAAACAGCGCGGCTGGATGTAAACTGAGCGATCCTCCCATGATTTTTTCGACCATTCACCAGCGCCACACTTACCGCCACACGGCTCACGATGATCGCGAATGAGCGGCTCCCAGCGCAGGCAGATCAGCGAGTTACGGCTGGGCAGCTGCGATGAACACAGGGACTAAATTCTCGTGGAGTAGAGGTGAGTAGCGATTTCATCCCAGAGCGATGCTTGACGATGCTGGGAGTGGTTGCGACAGATGGATTTGTCCGATCCCTCCAAATCCATAGTTGCACCTTCGTGGACCACCAAATCCCATCGTCTGAAGTCGCAAAGCTCATCAGGATTATCCGTCACGCGCGGCTTACGGGAAACATCAAGCGCCCAGACGGCAAGTGGATTGACCTGATGTCTCCTCAGGCGCTCCAGATCACGCTTGAAGTAGCGCAGCACCCTGGCATCACCATGAAGGAACTCATGGACGCCTCTGGTATCGCCCTAGGCTCCGTATCGAGAAATCTAATGGCGCTTGGTGAGTGGCACCGCTCAGACATGCCAGGGCTCGGCTTGATTGAAGCCGTTGACGACCCTCGTGAGTACCGCAGGAAGGCGGCGTTCCTCACAAAGAAGGGCTGTAAGTTCGTGTCTGATCTGGTGTCCATCCAGACAGGCGAACGAGTTTCGGTTTTAGCGCCCTCCGCAAGGGAGTGGGCATCCTCAATCGCTACAATTTAGACAGGGCAGCTTAATGAATGAGATAAACACTCTGGGTGATATATAACCCACCGGTGGATAGTTGCTATGCCCATAGAAACACTTTCTGATCGCAAAGACAACTAGACATCAGGCCGCGTGGACTTGGAGGGAACTTCGCACCATAAGCGGAACTGTTCGCGGCACGCCAATCCCGGCAAGCGACTGAGACCACGACAATGCAAATCCTCGGTTTCGTGTGTGAGAAGCTGTTCCGTAGTTGTTTCGTAAAAGTGCCACTGCTTGGCGAGTTCTGGGCTGAGACCTCCTCCGTAGTGCGAGGACGTTGGTGGGCGGACTATATGGTGCAGGGCAGTGCGCTGTGCTTCTACCTGGGCAGCACGCACATTGCGCTGTGCCCGTCCTCATGGATGGTGAAGGCATTCACCAGCGGCCGTGAAGTGGTCTCAGCCACCTGACCGGCCAATCTGCACTGGAGGCCGTTGGCAGTCGCTATGGTGGCGCTGGAAATGGGCACCCAGATTGGAGGCCCATTGGACTGAACCGCGTGCCAGATTACGAATGTCGGCCAGACGCTTTTGGTGCCTCGGGAGAAACTATCAAATGCTAGACAGCGGGTTTGTGGAAGGTATCAAGCTCGTTGGCGGCTTCCTTGGTATCGGAACAGCGATCTTCACAATCTGGGATCGGCTGTTCCGTAATCGGCCATGGGCTCATCCCATCGCAGTGGTAGATGAAAGCGGTTCGTGGGTTCTTTCCGACTACCGCATGAACACCACCGCGCTCATCAAGATCACCAATGAAAGTCGCCGTGACATCGTGATCCGAGATGTCCATCAAAGCTTCCCCGATTTCATTGGCGTGAACTACCACGCATCGTTCTACGGTTTAATCGCATCACAAACGAACACCCGTGGCGAGGCAGTCGTACCTTCAGGTAAGAGCCGGAGCTTGGAACTCATGTACGATCACGAGCGGGGTAAACCTGAGTTAGAGAAGCGTTTCTGGGTCTGGATACATTGGAAGCCCGCCGGTGCCTTCTTTCCGCGCTTCCCTCTCGTGTTCCGCACCAGCCTGAAGGAGATTGATGGGTATCGCAGAGATGCGTTTGAACTCGTCAGGGCACAGGACAAGGGAAACCGTCACTGAGATGGGCCTGCGCTCCATCGACCCCTTTCAGCAGGCTAAGAAGTTCTTAGGTCACCCGAAGGCGGTGAACATCATCTCCGAGAGCGGCCTTTACGACCTCATCATGCGTGCTCAAAAGGCCAACCCGAAGGCCCGTGAGTTCCAGAACTGGGTCACCGGTACCGTCCTCCCCGCGATCCGTAAGGACGGGCGGCTACATCCAAGGCGAGGAGAAGCTCGCCACGGGTGGGATGTCCATGCACTCGCCCCGTGCATGCCCCGAACGCCTCTAGCGAGGTCCGTATCGAGGACGCGAGGCTCCCCGGAGATGACCGAAACGGCCAGCGCGGGGCCAACGCCAACAGTTGTGATGTGGCTGCCGACTTCGACAGGAAGCACCACCACGTCCTCCGAGATATCGACACGTTACGAAAAGCCGGCCATCCAAATTTGGATAGCCTTATGTTTCAAGAGGTTAGCGCCTTCTGCCCCAAGGCCAACCGTAAGGTCCGCTCCTTCGACATGAGCCGAGACGGCTTCACGCTGTTGGTCATGGGCTACACGGGGTCAAGGCAGGATCGTCTAACTCATTGATTTCCTGCATGAATACCCCCTCACAGCACATTGCCCCGCACACAGGCTAATAGAGACGGGCACCTCAGCCCGCCTGAAGGACCGCCGCTCACGATAGCGACGACCGACAGAAGCGACCCCTCACGGGTGGCATGAGGCCGGACGGGAGGTGATGGTCCCCGCAACCGCGATGCAGATGGACAGTTGTCATAAACTGTCGGAGACAAGGTTATAGACAGTACCCTTAAGGGTATGATGATTATGGTATTCACCTTTAAGGTGTTGTCTAGGAGACCTTAAGTGGCTCCTTAAGGTTTTCGTTTATCGTGGTCGGAGGTTCCTGTCTGGAACCACCACCATCAGGGAGACCTCACAGTGTGGACGTGGAAGAACTTCATCATCCTGGCCATCGCCATGTTCCTCCTGTCTGCCGTGGTGAACGGATACCGTGGCACTTCTCCGAAGGTGTGGGGGAGCCATAGCCGGTACTGAAGGTGCACCTGAAGGAGCCCGAATATTCGTCGGAAAAATGTGAGGGGGCATCGACATTTTCGAGGTTGCCAGTTTCCCCCTCGGCACCCCTCGCGCCTGTTGTCGTGCGGTAACGCCCGCGATCATCGCGCCTAACGATGCGTGAGCGCCCACAGAGCGGCAACCACAGGCGCGAGTTGGCGCGGTAAGGCTCGCTCAACAGGCAGGGATGGTGTGGTCTCCCTACCGCTCCGGGTCGTAGGTACGGCGGGGCCGCAGACCAACTTCGAGCCGAGCGACCTCATCAACGTGGTTCAGTTTGGGTGTGCTCCTGGCAGACTGGTTCAACGCACCCTCAAGTATGGTTCACCAATCCAACTTGACGAACCAAAACAGACTGAGGTAGTGTGAACTATCCAAATCAGACCGGATGGGTTTTTCGATGTTCGTCAGGGCCTACCTTCGTGCCAGCACCACCGAACAGGATGCAGAGCGTGCCAGAGGGCAGCTCGATGCCTTCGCGGCCGAACGTGGTCTCACCATCGCGGCTTGGTATGTGGAGAACGAGAGCGGCTCGAAGCTGGCACGTCCAGAGCTGTTCAGGCTCCTGAAGGATGCCCGTCCAGGCGACATGCTCTTGGTCGAACAGGTTGATCGGCTATCTCGGCTGACCTCCGCTGACTGGGAGAAGCTGAAGGTTGAGATTGCAGCTCGGTCGATCCGCGTTGTGGCGCTGGACCTCCCCACCTCGTGGATGATGGCGACCACCAACCCTGATGAGTTCACAGGGCGCATGTTTGCGGCCATCAACAGCATGATGCTCGACATGCTCGCTGCCGTAGCTCGCAAGGACTACGAGGATCGCCGCAGACGGCAGACCGAAGGCCAGCTCAAGGCGAAGGAAGCGGGTGTCTACAAGGGCCGTCCTGAGGACAAGGAGCGCAATGCTGGTATCGCTGACCTCCTCGCCAAGGGCGTGTCATGGTCTCAGATACAGGCTGCCACCGGATGCAGTCGTGCGACCATCGCAAAGGTAGCCAAGCGGGCCGCGTGAAGGTTTCGCCCAGCCGCTTCAGTCGGGGCGTCCTATAGCTTTTACAATGTCCCTTTCAGCACCCGTCTATCCCACCATCGCGACACCCCTGGTCCAATCCAAGCGGTGTCGTTTGTTTTTTGTAATGTCCCGATAACGGCATCTACTCTCCACCGCTGGCGCTGTTACTCGCGCTACCAATAGGCGCTGCAATCGCCTTCAAGCACCCGCCAGCGCCCTCTATCGACTTCTCGGCACCTACCTAGCCGAAGCGCCTTCATGGCCGTCTGTGAGCACCACAGCGCACGGCCTCCATTCCAATCACTGCCCTACCGTCACTGACCTGAACCCTCGGGCCGGCTCGATGCCGCATGGGCGAACCTGAAAGCCCACCCTCATGGCACGCAACACCATCTTCCACGCCACCGATCCCAGCGGAGTGGCCCTCATCGGGGTCAGTCTCGCCCTTGGTCGCACCGCTTGGCTCTACCGTTCCGACTTCGAGCGCATCGACGCCCTGCACCCTGACGGTCGCTGGGGAGTTACCCATAACTCCGAGGGACGTATCTTTGTCCGCATCCGTCCTCCCCGTACCCAGAGGAATATCTACGTTGCTCGCCTCGTGGCCGGTGACTTTGAGCGCACCGTGGTCCGTTATCGCGATGGCAACAGCATGAACCTTCGCCCCACCAATCTGAAGCATGACAATGGCGGTGGGGGTCGTCCCAGGCGGCACAGCTTGGGATGACCGATCCCCACCAAATCCGTGACCTCATCAAGGGTCATCTGGACGAGTTGGAAGCCTTCGGCGAGGTTTCCGTTCGGCGCACGGAAACCGGCCCTAAGGGCGGACGCCCCGGAACGGCCTTCTACCTCAATCGCCAGCAAGCCCTCCTCGTCTGCATCCTCTCGAAGACCGAGAAGGCCAAGGCGGTGCTCCAGCACGGCCCTCCAACGACGTTCGGCGCTTAGTTCGCCGCCCATCGCCCTGACCTCGTAGCCGGGCACCTCCCATCCCACCATTACCAAGAGAATCACATGAACGATCCCGTCCCGTCACAGGGCGAGAGCGATGGCACACCCGTGCCTGCGCCCGTCACTCTCCCGGAGCAGACCGTAAAGGCCCCTTCAGAAGCCCCAGAAGCCCCACAGACAGGCACCAAGCCCGCTCCGGTACTCGCTCAGCCTCCTGCCCCGATGCCCGCTCCTGAGGCTCCTACGGGCATCCAGCCGCCTCGCATCACGCAGCCTATCGTGGCCCCGGTATCGAACGGTCCATGGGAGCCTGAACTGGAGCGTTCATCTGCCTCAGCGGGTGTGGACGTGAACCTCATGCGCCGTGTTGCGACCACGGAGAGTGGCAACAACACGAACGCTCGTGCCCGTACCTCCACGGCTGGTGGCCTGTTCCAGATCATCGACGGAACTTGGAACGACCTCTCGGCTCGCTATCCCCAGCTCGGTCTCACCAACCGTATGGACCCCATCCAGCAAGCCCGTGTGGCTCCCTTCTACATGAAGGAGATCAACGAGAACCTGACCAGGGTGGTTGGGCGAGCGCCTACCGCCGCTGAGAGCAAGCTCGGGTGGGTCTTCGGTCCCACGGGCGGGGCCATGATCCTCAAGGCGTCCCCTGACACCCCAGTGGATCGCGTCCTCGACACGTCAGCCATCGCCTCCAATCCCGGCATCTTCAAGAAGGTCCGCACTGTCGGGGACCTCTACGCCTGGGCGGGTGGCACGATGGGCGAGGAGGGGGCTCACCCGAAGCCCCGCATCGACCTCAAGCCCTTCCTGGCTCCCGGTCACGATGCCGAGCACCTCGATAAGATGGACTGGGACTTGAAGTCCCGCTTGGCGAACATGGTCGCTGACATGCCCGAGAACCTTCGGGCCAAGTTCCAGATCAACTCTGGCTTCCGTTCCCCGGAGCGTCAGGCCGAGCTGTTTGCGGCGGCGGTGAAGAAGTACGGCTCGGAGGAGGCTGCACGGAAGTGGGTTGCTCCTCCCGGCAACTCCATGCACAACCACGGACGTGCTGCCGATCTGAACATGAACGGCGACCCGGCTGTGAAGGAGTGGCTCCACGCCAACGCATCCAAATACGGCCTTGGGTTCCCCATGAGCCACGAGCCGTGGCACATTGAGGCCCTGGACGCGCGTGCCTCCAAGATCGCCCGAATGGGCATGACCAGCGACCCTGTCAGCACCTCTCAGCGCATCCCGTTCACCCGTGAAGATGACCGTCAGCGGGTGAAGGCTGAGGAGAACAAGGCGTACTCCCTCGTCCAGGCTGCCCAGGCGTCAGCCACCCAGGACTGGATGATCGCCAATGCCCTAAAGTCCAACAACAAGGCCGTCTATGACCCCGGCTTCGATCCCGCCTCGGTGCCTAAGAACGAGGACGTGAAGGCCCTGGACGCACGCTATCTGCCCTACCTGTCGAAGGCGATGTCCGAGCAGGACTTGGACTTCCGCATTAGGCAGGCTCAAGGGGACGCTGAACGGGAGAGCAGGCTGGCTGCGACCCGTGGCGGTATACTGATCCGTCTGGCGACCGGCATGGCTGACCCTGCGGGGCTCGCATTGTCCGCTATCGCCCCCGTTGGTGCCCTCGTCCAGGGCAGCCGAATGGCTCGTCTGGGTGCCGCTGCTGCTGATGGCGCTATCGGTGCCCTGGCCTCCGAAACCCCGGCAATGGTCGACCGCCCCGGCTACGAGACCCAAGAGGCGCTCTGGGCTGGTGTAATGGGCACTGCGGGATACCTGGCTCTCAACCGAAGCGCCTGGAAGGGAACCCACGTCGAGGAGACTGCCGAGCAGGCCGTGAAGTCCCTGCATGGGCTCCGTACCGAGCTGGAGAGCGGTACGGCCTTCAGCAACAAGTCCGCTGGTGCCGCTGCGGTGCCTTGGGCTCGTGATCCTGTCCGCTCCGACACCTATGAGCTGTCCCTGCTGAAGACGGAGGCTTCCGGTGACGCCCTGGTGAACCCCCTGCGGTTCGATATGGCCCGCCACAAGAACTCTCCGAACCCCCTGGTGGCGTCCCTGACGGACAACCTCGTGCAGGATACCATCGGCAACAAGAACACCTCGAAGGCCGTCTCCATCCCCGTAGAGGCCCAGGCACGGCAGCTTGAGGAGCGCGCTAACACCGTCTGGTCGCGTGAGTACGAGGCCGCTACCGCTGACTACAGGAAGCGAAACAACATCTCGTGGTACGATTGGCAGGCTGGCAAGGAAGTCGAGTTCCAGCGTGAGATCAGCTACGCCGTCCGAAACACCGATCCCCTGACCCAGGTGGACCCGGCTGTGCAGCAGATGGCATCAAGCTGGCAGAAGCAGGCCGAACACTGGCGTGAGCTGGCCAGGAACCCTGGTAAGGAGCGTGGCGAGACTATGCGCCCCTTACCGGGAGCTGAGGACTGGGCTGATAACCCGAACTACCTCCCTCGGTACACCAATTGGGGCCGCTTCAACGAGCTGAACATGGAGCACGGCAACGAGCTGCGCCGCCTTCTCGGCACGGCCATCGAGCGAAAGAACCCTGACCTCGACCCGAAGTTCGCAGCCAAGCTGGGCTCCTACTACTACGACCGCCTCGCGAAGGTGGATGCAGGCCAGGAGCTGTCCACCATGAAGGCCCTGTCAGGCTCCGATGTGGAAGCTCTGAGGGCTGATCTGGTGCGTTATGGGCTCGATGAGGTGGAGGTAAACCAAGCCCTCTACCAACTTGAGCAGAAGGCTGGTGACGGGAAGTCCATGACGAGCCGTCAGAAGCGCCGTACGGTCATGGACGAGAACTTCAAGATGACCTTGGAGGGACGCAACGGGCCTCGTGAGGTGGCTATCGCCGACCTCTGGGAGGACAACATGCATTCCATCGTCCACGCCTACAATAAGCAGATGTCTGGCGCTGTCGCCATGGCACAGCTCCGCATTGAGAACCCGAAGTGGCACCCTGACGGTGATGGCCCGAAGTACCTCGTGGACGGTGTTCACTCTGAGGGCGACTGGCAGAAGCTGGAGGCTCAAGCACGGGCACTCGACAAGGAGTTCCGACCCGAAGACGGTGGAAAGCGGATTGAGACGGAGCTAGCCGACCTTCGGTTTGCCTTCGACGCAATCCGAGGTGTTCCCCACAACTTCGACCGTACGCAACTCGGTCAGGCCATGAGAGTGATCCAGAAGGTCAACTTCGTGCGCCTGATGTCCCAGGCTGGTTGGTCCTCAGTGGCCGAGTTCGGGCGCATCCTGGGTGAGTTCGGTGTGAAGCACATGCTCCAGACCATCCCCACCTTCCGCGACTTCATGCGTGATGCCCGTACCGGCAAGCTCCTTCGGGACGAGTTGGAGGACTGGGAGTACGCCTTCACGTCCGGAACGGACCACCTCCGTGGCTCTGGCATGACGTGGCAAGGTTCCCAGGTGGCCTCTGCCATGAACGATGGGGCCTCGAAGCGGGCAGGAGGCTTTCTCGACCGTGCCGAGCAGATCACCTCGAAGGCATCCCGGTACACCTCCATGGTCTCCCTAGCGCCCCTCACCACGTTCCAAGAGCGGTGGGCGATGAAGGCAGCGGTCTCGAAGTTTCGTGCTGCTGCCTTGGAAGACGGTGCCCTCTCCGAGAAGCGTATGCGGCTGATCGGGCTGGATGACGACATGCAGAAGCGGGTGCTGAAGGAGATCAAGACGCACAACTCGACCATCGAAGGGGAGAACGGGCGTAAGGTCGAAATCCTCGGTTTGGAGAAGTGGGAGCCCCAGGTTCGCTCTGCCTTCGAGCACGCGATCACCACATGGACCCGTAGGACCATTCAACAGAACGATCTGGGCCAGATGAACGCCATGTTGGGTTCCCCGATGGCGAAGCTACTGTTCCAGTTCAGGAACTTCACGATTGGTGCTTGGTCCAAACAGACGCTCTCAGCGGTCCATAATCACGAGCTGAACGACCTCTTTGGTTTCATGGCTTCGATGCTGTTTGGGGCGATGGCGTACACCGTTCAGACCAACCTGAGCCTCATAGGGTTGTCTGAGGAGGACCGGAAGAAGGCGGTAAGCGACCGCCTGAGTGACGCTAAGATCGCCATGGCAGGTTTCCAGAGAGCGGGCGCTTCGTCGCTCATTCCGGGTGCGTTTGATTTCGGAGCGGGGATCGCGGGGTTCGACCCGTGGTTCAACACGAGGAGCACTCAGCAGCCTTCAGCAGGCTTGCTTGCCAATCCCACTGCCGGGCTGGTGGACGACTTCATGAAGGGGATCGGTGGGGTCACCGGCTCCTTCCACGAGGGCGGCAAGCTGGTCAGCGGAGACGTTCGCAACCTCTCCAGGGCGCTGAACGTGCTGCACAACTACCCGCTGATGATTCAGACGATCAACGCCACATCATCGCTCCTCCCGGCCAAGTAACCGGGGGAGGGCGCATCACACACGACCAACCGGGAGGGGCTCGCAAGGGCTCCTCCCTTTTTCGTTTCAGAATAGGATCACGAAACATGACAGACGAGATCACCAAGAGCACACCACGCGAGATCACCATCGCCTTTGACGGGGCCTGTAAGGGCAACCCTGGACGGGGCGGTTACGGGGCCATCCTCGTGAACACCCGCACGGGCGCTGAGAAGGTCGTAAAGGGCTGTGAGGCCAACACCACGAACAACCGGATGGAGCTAACAGCGGCCATCGCGGGCCTGGGAGCCCTCAGCCCCGGTGCCGTGGTCACCATGCTGGGAGACAGTCAGTACGTCATCAAAGGCGTGACCGAATGGCTTCCAGGGTGGAAGGCAAAGGGCTGGAAGGCAGCCGGGGGAAAGCCAGTGGCGAACAAGGAGCTATGGCAGGCACTGGAGATGGCCGTAGCGCGTCACGAGAGCGTTGAGTGGGTGTGGGTGAAGGGGCACGCTGGGCACGAGCTGAACGAGCGCGTGGACGAGATCGCTAGCGGGGAAGCTGAACGAGCTCGCTAAATACGAACTTGGCAGGGCGCCTTTAGTACGAGTAAGCTCTTTGGATGGGTGAGACACAGGTCGCGTGGCGGCACCACTACATACCAGAGTTCTACCTGAAGCGTTGGGCCAACAGCAAAGGGCAACTCATCGAGTTCAGTAAGCCCTACGGCCCATCTGTGAAGCCGCAGCGCAGGTATCCGCGCGAGACGGGCTTTATGGATAAGCTCTACGCCATTGAAGGCGTACCAGAACATCTCTCCCACTATTTCGAGACTGCGTTTTTCAGGCCAGTCGACACCAAGGCCGCGACTGTTCTTGAAAAGATGGAAGCCGGTGGACGCAACTTCTCAGCTACCGAGAGGTCAGCATGGGGAAGGTTTATCCTCTCCCTGATCTTCCGGCATCCTGAGAATGTCTCCGCCATCAAGGGGCGCCTTGCACACGACTACCTCGAAACGTCTCCCGATGCAGAAAGAGCGTACAGACGTAGGCGGCTGCCTAACGATCCACGCACTCTACGCGAAGCGATGTCTGCTGAAAGAACTCGGCCCGCTCTCGTTCAGCACGCCATGCGCCTCCTAGCGTCAACATCAAACAGCCCAAAAATCGGAAGCCACCTTATCAACATGAGGTGGGGAATGGTGTCGCTCCCATTCCACGCACCAGCCCTCCTAACTTCGGATCGTCCAGTAGTCTGGGCCTACGGACTACAACATCCAGATAGCCACATTCTGCTGCCAGTTGGTCCAAAGAAGATATTCTTCGCGGTCAACAGCGAAGCCATCCAGTTGACGCTAAATACGATGGACCCTTCATCGCTCGCAAGGTTCGTCAATGAACAGGTTGTAAGGCGGGCGAAGAAGTTGGTATTTGGATTTTCTGACGGGCATTTAGATTATGTACAGCGACACATGGGGGTGAACCCTGAGGTCACCATTCCTGATCAATTGGTAGGATACCGAAGAAACCCTCGCAGCTAGGGGTTTCTCTGCCCATAGGCAGAGACCGGGATGCGATCCAGCGCCTCCTTCATCGTAGCGAGAGTGACGGTGCCGTACGCCTTCGCAACACTGTCCGGGGCATGACCCACGATGGCATCCGCAACGCTGTCGTTGATGCTTGCGGCCCGTGCGAGGGTCTTGAAGCGGTGCCTCCATGCGTGGGACGGGTCTTTCCGGTGAGCCCGACCGACCTCCAGCCCCAGGAGGCAGCACGTTCAATCGGCAACTCAGAAGCTGTAACGAGGAAATCGCTTCATTGCCTCAGTGAGCATGACGAGCGAAGGGGCCTCATATCTACGGCCCACCGAAGCCACACGATGCCCCGTTATGGCATCCCTCAACCGCTCCTCAATCCCAGCGCCAAGGGCTCGGGTCTTCCACGTGTGACGCCATCCGTGGTTCGGATCGACATCAGGATCGAGCTTCACGACCTCACGAACCCACTTGCCCACCTTGTGCCCGCGTAGCTCCGCAGGGGACGTTGACGACGCCTTGCCGTGCCTCTTGGGATCGTAGAACAAGGGACCACTCCCAGAAGCCTCCACGAAGGCCAAGAAGCCCAGTTCCAGAAGGTGAGGGTGCAATGGCACCGTGCGAGGTTCCCCCGTCTTCGTGACCCTCAGGTTCATCACCACAGTGCCTGATTCGGTCCTGATGTCTCTCGCCTCCAAGTGGGTCAGTTCCGCGATACGGGCACCTGAGTAGGCCGCGAGCCAGGGGCACCAGCGACGAGCTGCCGCGAAGGTCGGGTTGAGGGAATCAGCCTTCACTGCGGAGGCGGCAGAAAGGATGGAGGCAATCTCGGCGTCCCTGAAGGTGCGCTCCCGCTTCGGCACCTTCCTGGGCTCATCGAGCGTGATGCCCGTAACTGGGTTGGCGGGCAGGAGCTGCTTACCGGCTCGATCCACCGCCCATCCAAAAACCGAGCTGGCAGCCACCATGTCGTTCTTGTTGATCGCCCTTGGCGTCACGCCTTCCACATCGCGGCGGTGCTCCGCCCATGCGTAGAGGTCGTCACCGCTCAAGGTGCGAACGTCGCGGTCCTTCATGAACGCGCTAAGCGACCGGAAGCTGCCTCGGTATCGCTTGATGGTGTTCGCGGCCTTCTTATCGACGCTGTAGGTCGCCCACCGCTCAAACAGCTCGGCAGTCGTGACCACTTCGCCCACCGCCTCCATTCGCGGGGCAGGGGAGGGACCTGGAGGCTGCCATGCGGGAAACCGGGCGGCATCGGGATCGGGCCTGTAATCCCCTTCAGCGTTCCGGCTGATGAGCGAAGCGGCTTGCACGAGCGCGCTGTCCACAGCCTCGATAAGGCGCTTCCGGCTGCCATCATCGGTGACGATCCCCTCCCTGAGGAGAAGCACGTCCACATTAGGACCAACCCACTGATCCAGCTTGCCAGCCGCTTGGGCCTGCTGATGAAGGCGCAGCATTCCACTCCACGCCTCTGAAGGTCCAGGCTCGTCGCTCCAAGCCTTCGTCAGGTCCGCGTAAACCAGCCCGCTAAGGGCAATGATCTGGCGTTGGGTGAGCGATACCGGCCCAGCCTTCTGGGCCTCCCAGAACCGCTTCAGAGCCCCGTCAGCGACCGCGTGGCGGGTACGCGCTTCGGCAGCTTCCTTGGTGCGTAGGGACGCCTGAACGACATCCCCGACCTTCACGGAGACGAACGTATCACCGACTGGGAGAGAGACCGTCTGGCCCTTCACGCGGACCAAAAGGTCACGCGGAGTGCGCTGTCGGATATGATAGACCCCTGTCTTCGGGTCTTTCCAAGGTCGGGCTGTCATGAGGGCCATGTGGGGTACCGCTGTGTGAGAGCGCGGCTACCCGTAACCCGTTGTAATGCACCAACTCTTTGACGTTCAAGATCAAAAGAGTTGGTGCGGCCAAGAGGACTCGAACCTCCACCCCTCGCGGGACTAGCACCTCAAGCTAGCGCGTCTACCAATTCCGCCATGGCCGCATCTGTGTCACCTTGGTTCCGGTGCCGCCCCCTGAAGCGCGGCGCCCGTTTCTTCCGGCGCGGCGCAGCAATTAGCAGAAGGTTTTGGGGGCGACAAGCGGGTTTTAGGCGAATTCCGCATCTTCGAGGATCGGGACCGCGCCCTCGCCGATGGTGGCGCCCGCCGTGCGGATCACCGACTCCTTCTGGATCATCTCGGTGACCTCGATGGAGATCCGGCTTCCCGTCACCACGATCTGGCCGCGGGCGATCGGGTGGTCGTTGGCCAGGATCTCGACCATATCGGTCTCCGTGGACTCGAGTTCGATCACCGCACCCCGCCCCATGCGGAGCAGGATGTGGAGAGGCATGTGGCGGCGCCCGAGCACCACCGAGAGATCGATCTTGAGATCTTCGAGAACCGCCACGCGATCCGTTCCTTGCATCGATGGGGCGGATCGCGCCGATCGCATCCGCCCCCTGGACCCGACTGTCATGCGCGATGGTGAAATCTTGGTAAACGAACCCCTAATCGGCCGTCGCCTCGGCGTCGCAACGGGGGACTTTTTCGCGCGGGCGGGGTCGCCCCCCGTCGAATGGCGGATCAGCGACGCGCCCGTGCCCTACGACGAGGCCGTCGCCGCCATGGAGGCGCGGGCCGCCGAGATCGCGGCGGGGCGGGCCGACGAATGCGTGTGGCTCCTGGAACATCCGCCCCTCTACACGGCGGGCACCTCGGCCAACGCGGCGGATCTCGTCGATCCGGGGCGGTTTCCCGTCCACCGCACGGGCCGGGGCGGGCAATACACCTATCACGGCCCCGGCCAGCGGGTGGCCTACGTGATGCTCGACCTCGGGCGGCGGCGCACGGACCTGCGCGCCTACGTGGCCGCCCTGGAGGGCTGGATCATCGCCACCCTGGACGCCTTCAACGTCCGGGGCGAGCGGCGCGAGGACCGTGTCGGCGTCTGGGTGCGGCGGCCGGAGAAGGGGCAGGTGAACGGCGAGCCCGTCGAGGACAAGATCGCCGCCATCGGCATCCGCGTGCGGCGCTGGGTGAGCTTCCACGGCATCAGCCTCAACGTCGAACCGGATCTCGGCCATTTCACCGGCATCGTGCCGTGCGGCATCACCGGCCACGGCGTCACCAGCCTCGTCGATCTCGGCCAGCTCGTGACCCTTCCGGAGGTGGACATGCAGTTGCGGGCCGCGTTCGAGGCGATCTTCGGAGCAACCCGCATGGGGGATCAGGCGGTCGGGGCCGAAACGGCGCTCCAGCTCGGCAGCGGGAAGGCGCGGTCGTAGGCGAGGTTGAAGACGAAGGCGTAGGCCACGTAGAACGCCGCGATGGCGAGATCCATGACGAAGGCTTGCGCCAGACCGATGCCGAGGTACCAGGCGATGGGCGGCAGCAGGATCGTCAGCAGCCCGGCCTCGAACAGCACGGCGTGGGCCATTCGCAGGGGCACGCTCTTGCGCGTATGCCCGAGGCGCCGCTGCATCACCCGGTCGAAGCCGAGGTTGTAGACGTAGTTCCAGGCCGTCGCCGCCAGGGCGCTGCCGACGCCGATCACCCCCATTTCCGAAGCGTGCAGGCCGAACAGCACGGTGCCCAGCGGGATGATGAGCAGGAGGCCGAACGCCTCGAACAGGAGGGCGTGGCGGATACGGTCGCGGGTGCTGCGCATGATGAGCTCCGGAAGGGGAATTTGAGTTTCCGGCGTTCTATCTGCGATACCCCGAGGGGCAAGTTAGGACGTATCGGGATATCAGATAGATGGCCGTCTCCCTCGACCAGCTTCAGGCGTTCGTGGCCTCGGCCGAGGCGGGGTCGTTCTCCGGCGCGGCCCGGGTGCTGCGAAAGGCGCAGTCGGCCGTCAGTACGCAGGTCGCGAACCTCGAAGCCGATCTCGGGGTGGCGTTGTTCGACCGCACGGGCCGCAACCCCGTGCTCACCCCGGCGGGGGCGCGGCTGCTCCTCGAGGCGCGCGTGGTCCTCGACCGGCGCGAGCACCTCATCGGCGTGGCGAGCAGCCTGGAGCGCCGGGTGGAGAACCGCCTCGTGGTCGCCATCGACGAACTCTATCCCGAGCACGCCCTCGGCGCCCTCTTCGCCGATTTCGCCCGGGCGTTCCCGTTCGTGGAACTGGAATTGCTGTTCCCCCTCATGGAGGACGTCAGCCGCATGGTGCAGTCGGGGGCCGCCGACCTCGGCGTGATGTGGCGTCAGGAGGTGCTGCCGACGGAACTCGGGTTCCAGACCATCGGCTGGGTGCCGCTCAAGCTCGTCTGCGGGCGCGATCACCCCCTCGCGAAGGCGCGGGTGGACTGGGAGGAACTGAAGCGCCACCGCCAGATCCTCGTGGCGGCGCGCGGCGACGGCCCCGAGAAGCGCCGCCTGAGGGTCGCCGCCGAGGTGTGGTGGGTGGAGAGCCACTGGGTGATTCTGGAGATGGTGAAGCACGGCATCGGCTGGGCCTTCGTCACCGATCACGTCATCGCCGCATCCCTCACCGCCCCCTTCCTCGTCACGCCGGATCTGCAGTTCGACAAGGGCGACTGGCCCATCGCCCTGGAACTGGTCTGGCACAAGCAGCGGCCCTGCGGCCCGGCCGCGACCTGGCTGCGGGAGCGGTTCGCAGCGGAACGGATCGGGCCGGTTGCGGGGCCGAATCGGTCGGGTTGAGCCTCGCGCGGCGGACCCTTCGAGCCGTCCGCCCTACACCACCGGCACGCCGCGCCCCTTGGCCTGCTCGCCCGGTTCCACGTGAATCACCACCACGGCGCCCTCCACGGCGCCCTCGATGGCCGCTTCGAGGCGGTCGCAGATCTCGTGGGAATCCCGCACAGTCATCTCGCCCGGCACCACGAGGTGGAAATCGATGAAGGTGGCCTGACCGGCATGGCGGGTGCGGACGTCGTGCGCCTCGAGGGCGCCGGCCCCGTGGATCGAGATGAGTTCGCGGATCTGGTTCACCATCTCGGCCGGCGCGGCGCGGTCGAGGAGCCCGCTCACCGAATCACGCACCATGGTCCAGCCCGACCACAGGATGTTCAGCGCGACGAGGCCCGCGATGATGGGATCGAGCACCGCCGCCCCGGTGAGCAGCACGAGGCCGAGGCCGACGAGGACGCCCGCCGAGGTCACCACGTCGGCCAGTACGTGCCGGGCATCGGCATCGAGGGCCGGCGAGCGCCACGCCTTGGCACGGCCCAACAGGTAGAGGGCCCACGCGGCGTTGATGACAGTGGCGACGCCGTTCACCGCCAGACCCATGATCGGCGCATCGAGGGGTTTCGGATCGAGGATGCCGTGGAAGGCTTCTCGCAGGATCAGCATCGCCGCCGCGATGATGAGCGCGCCTTCGATGACGGCGGAGAAATACTCGGCCTTGTGGTGGCCGTAGGGGTGGTCCTCGTCGGCCGGGCGGGCGGCCACCCGCAGGGCCACGAACGCGAAGGCCGCCGCCGCCACGTTTATGATGCTCTCCAGGGCATCCGAGTAGAGGGCGAGGCTGCCCGTCAGGGCGAAGGCCGCAAACTTGATGGCCGTGACGAGGGCGCCGACCCCGGCGCTCGCGAGGGCGGCTTTCTGTGTGCGGTCCATGGCGGGGGTTCCGAGATCCGATGGCCCCGGCCTTAGCGCCCCCATCGCCCACAAGGCCACGGCAAAGGTTGAACCCGCCGCTGAACGATTGAGCCTTGGCTATTTCAAGCGGGACGACGCGACGGGATCACGCCGCCTGCTCGGTCTCCTCGGGCTCGCCCTCCGGCGCCTGCCCCCGGGCGGCCTCCCGCTCGGCGCTGCGGGCCGCCTGTGCCCGGGCGCGTTCGGCCTTGCGGGCATAGCCGCGCGCGACCCAACCGAAACGCGCGGCGGCCGCCAGCGCCTCGAGGCGGGTGGCCTCGCGCTCCCAGTAGGTCAGAAGCTGCGCATCGAGCGTCACCCGGCGACGCGGCGGACGGGGCTTCAGGTCGGACGAGGGCATGACACGGCTCCCAGGTGCGCGAGTGAGAGGCGGGGCGGGGTTCAGGTCCGGGGCGGGCTCGGCGGCTCGGCGGTCGGCGTCACCACGAGGGCGTCGGGGTCGCCGCGAAATCCGGCCTCCCCGGCATCCGGCACGGGGGAGGTCGGCGTGCCGAACGGTCGGCTCGGATAGGCCGCCATGAACTTGTCGCGCGCGTCCTGGGGATCGTCGGCCTTCAAGGTAAGGCTCGGGCTCTCGGGCAGGGGCCAGCGCGGATCGGCGGGATCGCGGGGGCTCAACGCGTACCAGGCCATGCGGGACCGTTCTCCTGGGGCGCCCGGGCTGTCCGGGCGGGGTGAAGCGGCAACCGGAACGGCGCCCTCCGGTTCCCGGCCTTCGCGCCGGGGCATTGATCGGACACGAAAAACCGTGCTGTTGGCGCGCCATGCGCGTCGACCTCTTCGATTTCGAGCTGCCCGAGGCGAGCATCGCCCTGCGGCCCCCCACCCCCCGCGATGCCGGCCGCCTCCTCGTGGTGCGGCCGGGGGAGGCCCTCGACGACCGGGCCGTGCGCGATCTGCCCGGTCTGCTGCGGCCCGGCGACGCCCTGGTGTTCAACGACACCCGCGTGATTCCGGCCCGGCTGAAGGGCGTGCGCCACCGTCCCGGCGCGCCGGGCCTGCGGATGGAGGCGATGCTGCACCTGCGCGAGGCGCCGGACACCTGGCGGGCCTTCGCCCGGCCGGCCAAACGCCTGGCACCGGGCGACCGGATCGTGTTCGGCCGCCAGGGCGCCGGCGAGCCGTGCGACCTCGGCGGCCTCGACGCCACCCTGGTGGAGAAGGGCGAGGCCGGGGAGATCACCCTAGCGTTCGACCTCAGCGGCCCGGACCTCGACGCGGCCATCGCGGCCACCGGCGACCTGCCCCTGCCGCCCTACATCGCGGGTAAGCGCCCGACCGATGCCCGGGACACCACCGACTACCAGACGGTCTATGCCGATGCGCCGGGGGCCGTCGCCGCCCCGACGGCGGGCCTGCACTTCTCCGAAGCTCTTCTCGCCGACCTCGACGCCGCCGGAATCCAGCGTCACCGGGTCACCCTGCACGTCGGCGCCGGCACCTTCCTGCCCGTGAAGGCCGACGACACCGACGACCACCGCATGCACGCGGAGATCGGCCACCTCTCGGGCGAGACGGCCGACGCCCTCAATCGCGTCCGGGCGGCGGGCGGACGCGTCGTGGCGGTGGGCACCACGGCCCTGCGCCTCCTCGAAAGCGCCGCCGACGCGGAGGGCCGGCTGCATCCGTTCTCCGGCCCCACCGAAATCTTCATCACCCCCGGCACACCGATCCGCGCCGTCGATGCCCTCATGACCAACTTCCACCTGCCGCGCTCGACCCTGTTCATGCTGGTCTCGGCCTTCTCGGGGCTGGAGACCATGCGGGCCGCCTACGCGCACGCCATCGAACACGGCTACCGGTTCTATTCGTACGGGGATTCGAGCCTGCTGTTTCCGGCCGGGCGATAGGCTGGTCGGTGCCAAGCCCGCCGCTCCGGTGCTAAGGAGCGGTCATGTCCGAGCCAGCCCCCGCCGCTTTCCCCCAAAACTTCACCTTCCGGGTGGATGCCACAGACGGCACCGCCCGCACGGGGGCGATCTCCATGCCGCGCGGCGTCATCCGCACGCCGGCCTTCATGCCCGTCGGCACCGCCGCCACCGTGAAGGCGATGTATCCGGGGCAGGTGCGCGACCTCGGCGCCGACGTGGTGCTCGGCAACACCTACCACCTCATGCTGCGCCCCGGCCCCGAGCGCATGGCGCGGCTGGGCGGCCTCCACCACTTCATGAACTGGCCGCACCCCATCCTCACGGATTCCGGCGGCTTCCAGGTGATGTCGCTCTCGGCGCTGCGAAAGCTCGACGAGCAGGGCGTCACCTTCCGCTCCCACGTCGACGGCTCGACCCACCACATGAGCCCCGAGCGCTCCATCGAGATTCAGGGGCTGCTCGGCTCCGACATCCAGATGCAGCTCGACGAGTGCGTGCGCCTGCCCGCCGACCACGACACCATCGAGAAGGCCATGCGCCTGTCCCTGCGCTGGGCCGAGCGCTGCCGGGTCCAGTTCGGCGAACAGCCGGGCAAGGCGATGTTCGGCATCGTCCAGGGCGGCGACGTTCCGGCCCTGCGGGTGGAGAGCGCCCGTGCCCTCGTGGACCTCGACCTCAAGGGCTACGCCATCGGCGGCCTCGCGGTCGGCGAGCCGCAGGACGTGATGCTGGCGATGATCGAGACCGTGGCGCCGCACCTGCCGCAAGCCAAGCCGCGCTACCTCATGGGCGTCGGCACCCCCGACGACCTCATGCGCTCGGTGGCGCGCGGCATCGACATGTTCGATTGCGTGATGCCGACCCGGGCCGGGCGCCACGGCCTCGCCTATACCCGCCACGGCCGCATCAATTTGCGCAACGCCCGCCACGGCGAGGACACGCGGCCGCTGGACGAAGCCTCGTCCTGCCCGGCGGCACGGGATTACAGCCGCGCCTACCTCCACCACCTCGTGCGCACGGACGAGATCCTGGGCATGATGCTGCTCACCTGGAACAACCTCGCCTATTATCAGGAGCTCATGGCCGGGATGCGCGCCGCCATCGCGGCCGGCCGCCTCGCCGATTTCTGCGACGAAACCCGCGACGCCTGGGCGAAGGCCGAAGCCGAACGCAACGCCTAACATCGGTTTCGAAGGGCAAGCCCTTCGCGGGTCCAGGCAAATTCTACCAAGGTCTGGCCCTGTGAGACCGTCGGGCTCTGCCCGACACCCGCCGAAGGGGTGCCCCCTTCGGGATCCCGGATTCAGGAGCGCGGCGTCAGCACCCGGTAGAACCCCTGCGGATCGTCCCGGCCCGTAGCGACGGCGGCGCCGAGGGCGGTGACGATACGCCCGGCGATGGGCAGGCGGTAGTGCAGGGCGTCCCAGTAATTCGTGTCCTCGGTGGTGACCGCGGAGGGGATGCGGAAATCCACCACGCGCGCGCCGTGCCGGGCGCCGATCTCGGCCACCCGCGCCTTGCAGGCGGCCTCGCGCGCGCCCTTGGCCGTGCCGGGCAGGCCCTGCGCCGCCACGTGGACGGGCATGAAGACGAGGAGGCGCCGCGTCTTCGCCGGCATCTCGCCGAGCAGCCCGTCGAGCCAGGCGAGGGCCGGCATCGGCGCGTCCACGGGATCGAGGGGCGGATCGGCCGTCGCCGCATCCGGCAGGGCGGCTCCGCCGCCATGGATATGGGCGGCGGCCCGCGCCGCGTCGTAGCGCGCCTCGGGCGGGGTGAATACGCCGTACCCATCCGCCCGCAGGCGCTCGGGCAGGCCGGTCCAGCGATTCAGCCACACCCGCGCGGCGGTGGCGACGCTCTGGCCGTTGACCTGACGCAGCAGATTCCACGGCGTGCCCTCGGCGTAGAGCCAAGTCGGGAACGGCCGGAAGGTGAGGCGCTTCACATCGGCATCGGCGGCGCACCAATTGGCATCGAGGCCGAACAGCACGGTTTTGGGCGTCGCGTGGCGCAGGAACACGCGGGCGAGGGACACCTGCTCGAACGGGGTCGCGGCGTTCATGGCGAGATTGGCGAAGCGCCCGCCGAACACCGCTTCGAGATCGTCGGGATCGAGGAGGCGCGCCGTGGAGGAGCCGAACACCGCCGCGTCGTAGAGACCGCTGCGGGCGACCTGCGGGTACATGAAGCGCTGGTTGCCATCCATCAGGGGGCTGGGTCGGTGCCCCGGCCCGACGCGCAGGCCATAGGGATCGGCCAGCGCCACGACCCCGATGGCCGCGAGGCCGAACCCGACCACGGACACCCCGAACATTGCCGCGAACCGACGCCACGCCCCGGCCTCTCGCCCCTCCGGCGCCATCTCACCCATCACGTCCCGACCGATCGTTCCACATGAAGGCGATGTGGCGCGGTTGACCCCCACCCGTCGAGCCCCTATTGCGAGCCTCGCTTCCCGGCGGATGCAGGCCACAAGCCCCCGCCACGGACGCGAGCGCGTAGCTCAGCTGGTAGAGCAACGGACTTTTAATCTGTAGGTCCTGGGTTCGAGCCCCAGCGCGCTCACCATTTTTCCTAACACTGAGAACAGGTTAGGCCCAAAGCCCAGTGTGAACAGGCCGAGACTGTGTCCACGTCCTCGGCACCTGTGTCCAAACTCCCCGTTCCCCCCGTGTGGCAGAAATGCCAAAAAGGTTGGCGCGGGTCTCTGCCCAGGACTCTTGTGGATGCGGTGACGGGGGAGGTCGAGGAGTTTAAGCTCAAGCATGTGCAACTGATTGCGAAGAACCGGTCGGGCATCTCGATGAAGGGGCTGCTGGACGAGGCGTTCGCCCTTTAACGTCGCCCGGCACGGGTTGGCCGATATCGTGCGCGAGGCCCGCTCGAGACCCAGCAGCAGGGCAAGCTCGAGAAGCAGGCCCAGGCTCAGCGCGAGCGGCAGGCCCTCAAGAAGACCCAGCAGTTCGAGGGTTAGCGTCTAAATGGCGACTGTACTCAATTCTCGTATGATGACGACGGAGACAGGAAAATGACGAGGCATATCGAACTTATTGAGCGAAGTGATCCAGAGGTTTTTGTGGTTGAGTCGCAATCGACCGACGGTGATCGTACAAGTTTTCTAGATATACAAAATATTGTCCGGAACAATTTTGATCGCTATATCTATCTTGAAGTTGGCTCTCATCTCGGTGGTACGCTTGTACCGCATCTATTGGATCCTCGTTGTAGTTCAGTGATTTCTGTGGACCCGCGCCCACCCTCCCAGCCAGACGAACGCGGCCTCGATTTTGATTACGAAGGCAACTCTACTGCGCGCATGGTGGAAGGATTAAGCAAAATCATTCCGCGATCGGGCATGCTCAAACTGCGAACGTTTGATTTGGATGTTTCTGACCTATCTCCGGAAATTGTTTCGGCAAAAGCCAATCTCGCCCTTATCGATGGTGAGCACACCAACCGCGCATGCTTTCGTGATTTCATGGCAGTACTCGGTCATGTAACGCCCGACTGTATCATTGCATTCCATGACGCCAACTTGATATATGACGCATTGCTGAATGTTGAAACATTCTTGAAGTATGAGCGGCGAAAATTCACTGCGCTCTATCTGAGACATAGCGTCTTCGCGATAGGGCTCGGCTCGATGGCAATCGCCCTGGAAGCTCTTCGTCGAGACGCTTATGATCCAAACGAATACGTAACCAACGCTCGGAATAGTTTGCAAGCATCGCTAGCGAGCCGATGACTATTAGTCTGCGCTGAATAAGCTACTCATGAGTGCCTGTGAGGCCCCGTGGCTTCTCAACGACAAACCTGCATGAAAGCGTATTATGATCCAGACAGGGATCCTACTGGCCCATCCGGTGAAGGGATGAGCGAGACCAATCCGAAAGCCGACCGCACGGCGACCGCCAAACGTCTCTCCGAACGGCTGAGCGGCTTCGTGTTGGAAAATGGGATGAGCGGAGCGGACGCGCGCGCGATCACCGACTGCGTGATCGCGTCCGAACCTTAAGCCGGGGGTGGCGACCTGATGGCGAAGGCGCGTACCTGGATGCTGATCGCGCTGAGAGTCCGTCCGATAAGTCATGCTTTTCGCCCCAGCCTTCGAACGAGGATCATGACGGCTGCGGCGTGGAGGAAGGCTTGTGCGGAGGCGAGGGTCGCCTCCGGGTCCTTCCAGGGGCGTCGGTTGCGGCGGATCCATCCGAAAAAGCGTTCCCCCCCCCATCGACGCGGATGCACGGCAAAGCCAACTTGATCCTCGGGTTTACGCACGATCGCGACGGTGATGCTCGTGGCGGTCGCGGGTCTGTCGCCAGCGTGGTCCGCATCGGCGAAGACCTTGACGATGAACGGAAGCGTTCGCCGCGACGGGCGCAGCACCGGTCCGGCCCCATCGCGATCCTGGATGTCGGCGGCCTGCGGATCGAGCACGAGGGCGCGCCCGTCCGTATCGACCAGGGCCCGGCGCTTGCGGCCCTTGACCGTCTTTCCAGCGTCGTCGCCGCGCGGCCCGCCACTCTCGGTGGTCTTCACGCTCTGGCTGTCGAGCACGGCCGCCATCGGAGAGGCCGCGCGACCGGCCCGCTCCCGGTCGGCCATGAC
>NZ_FOPM01000025.1 GCF_900113485.1 Methylobacterium gossipiicola | reverse complement strand
CCCATGATCGTCACCGGCACCTTGTCGACGCCGATATCGGCCGCGATGGGCTTGAGGTTGGCGGTGATCATCAGGCCGCCGGCGCCCACGATGACGAACATGAAGTACATGAGCCAGAAGATCGGCTGACGGGCGACTTCACCGGGGGTGTAGTTGCGCCGGGTCTGGGTGATGTTGGCGTTGGTGGTGGCCTGGGGGAGTTGCTCCTTCTTCGGGGAGGTGAGGAAGAGTGCCAGGATGACGACGATGATGCCCTGGCCGATGCCGAAGTTGAAGAACGCGGCCTGGAAGCCGTGATCGGCGATCATCCACTGGATCGGGGCGACGGTCAGCGCTGAGCCGGCGCCGAAACCGGCGGCGGTGATGCCGGCGGCGAGACCGCGCTTGTCCGGGAACCACTTCAGGGCCGATCCGACGCAGGTGCCGTAGACCGCGCCGGCGCCGATGCCGGCGATGACTTGGCCGAGGTAGAACATGTTCAGGGTGGTGGCGTAGGAGTTGATGACCCAGCCGATGGCGCAGAGCACGCCGCCGAACAGCACCACGACGCGGGGGCCGTACTTGTCGACGAACCAGCCCTCGACGGGGACGAGCCAGGTCTCGAACAGGACGAACAGGGTGAAGGCCCACTGGATCGCGGCGCGATCGAAGCCGAACTTCTTCTGGATGTCGGGGACGAAGAACGTCCAGCCATACTGAAGGTTGGCGATCATCACCATGCAGATGACGCCGATGACGAGCTGGCCCCAGCGGCCGAAGGGCGGCGCGGCGACCGTGGCCGACGCGGCGTAGGGGGTCCCACCGGGGACAGGCGCAGCGGTGCGCGCGGTCATGACGTCGTCCTCGAGTCAGGTTTTAAGAAGGCCCCTGGTTCTAGCCGCAGTTATTTTGAATACAAGGCGCTTCGCCGTGACGCTGATCTATCCTCATCTGCAAAAATTTTGGGTCGCCGCGAGAAAAAATTTATGCCGCCAGACTTCGCCGCGCGCGTGTTGTCGTTCGTCTTGCGTTGCGGTGGCCTAATCGTGCGGTGCAGCAACGGGCGGCATGGCAGAACTGCGCCGGGGGGTACGATAGGGAACATTCACGCGTTTTCCGCCGTTGCGACTGGCTCGTGGTTGGGGGGGCGTGCGCCGATACGCATGGCCCGTCGCCGAACGCACAACGGAGGGATTCCAGAATGAACAGGGATCAGATCGAAGGCGGCTTGCGTCATCTGCGCGGCCGGGGCCGCACCGCCCTCGGGGCCGTCACGGGCCGTCCGCGTCAGCAGATCGACGGTGCCGTGGATCAGGTCGCGGGCGCCCTCCAGCACGGGTACGGCCGTGCCCGCGAGCGGGCGGACGGCCTGCATCGGGACGGCTCCCAGTTCATCGACGAGGCCCGGACCAGGGGGCGCGCCCTGGCCGGCGACGTTCAGGACCGGGCCGAAGATTTGCGTCGACGCGGGCGCGGGTACCGCGACGAGGCCGTCCGGCGTGGCCGGGACATCGTCGCGCGGGCCGACGACAACCGGGGCACGACCCTCCTGATGGTCGCGGCCGCCGCATTCGCCACGGGCTGGCTCATGCGACGGACGCGCTAGACCGCGAACCAACCCTTGCCAAAGGCGGGCCGGCGCGTCAGAGGCGCCGGGACGGCGTCATGCGGGAGACCGGCCTTGCCCATCCGTCCCTGGTTCGATCTCACCACCGAAGAGATGCGGCACCGCGACATGCGCCGCACCGTCGCGGTGCTGCCCGTGGCGGCCATCGAGCAGCATGGGCCGCACCTGCCCCTGTCCACGGATGTCGACATCGCCGAGGGTTATCTTGCCCGCCTCATGACCCTGCACGCCGACGATCTCGATGTCCTCGTGTTGCCCGTGCAGGCGGTGGGCAAGTCGGACGAACACGATGCCTTTCCGGGCACCCTGAGCCTCACCACCGCGACGGCCCTCGCCGCCTGGGGCGAGATCGCCACGGGCATCCATCGGACCGGCTGCACCAAGCTCGTCCTCGTGACTTCGCACGGCGGCAACAGCGGCCTCATCGACCTCGCGGCGGCGGATCTGCGCGGGCGCCTCGGCATGCTCGCCGTCACCACGGCGTGGAATCGCTTCGGCTATCCCGAGGGCCTGTTTCCGGACGGGGAGATCCGCCACGGCATCCATGGCGGCGGTATCGAGACCGCCCTGATGCTGGCCCTGTGCCCCGAGCGCGTGCGCCAGGAGCGGATCGCCGACTTCACGCCGAGAACCATGGCGATGGAGCGGACGTTCACGCATCTCAGAGCCGGACGCCCGGCGGCTTTCGCCTGGAAGGCAGGCGATCTCAACCCGGCCGGCGCCATCGGCGACGCCCGCCTCGGCACGGCCGAAGCCGGACATGCCGCCTTGGATCACGGAGCGCGGGCCGTCCTCGAACTCCTGCGCGACGTCGATCGCTTCAGTCTGACGCCGTGAAGGCGGTCAGTCCTCGGGATCCTCGGTCTCGGGCGTGCGGGCCGGCCACGTCACGATGCGTTCGAGGAGTTCGTCGGCGGTGAACTCCTCTTCGTTGCCCGAGACCCGGCCCCGCACGGAAATGCCGGCCTCGTGGACGCTGGCGGCCCGGCCGCTCACGAGGGGGTGCCAAGCCGGTAGGTCTTCGCCGTCGCGCACGAGGCGATAGGCGCAGGTGGGGGGCAGCCACGGGATCGTCCGCACGGCCTCCGGCGTCAGGCGCACGCAATCGGGCACCCGCTTCTGCCGGCGGGGATAGTCGCGGCAATGGCAGCCGTGCCCGTCGAGCAGCGTGCAGCCCACATCCGTGTGATAGACCTCGCCCGTATCCTCGTCCTCGAGCTTGAGCAGGCAGCAGCGGCCGCAGCCGTCGCACAGGCTCTCCCACTCGGCGGGCGACATCGCCTCTAGGGTCTTGGTGCGCCAGAACGGTTCGGTGGAGGCCGACGGCCCGAAAGGGCGTCCGGCCGTGCGATCCCGCATTCGGGAACCTCGGGGAATAATGGGGGAATCGGGCAGACGGAGTCGCAGGCTCCGCTGCGAACCCGGCCTCGCCGAGGATCGATTGTTTAAACGCAAGGCCCCCCGGCAGGCAAGCGCCACCGCCGCGCCCCATTCCAGCGTCAAGGTTAATCCCACCTTAAGCCGCCGCGCGCGGCGACGCGCCATGCCGCGCGCGCGTTGCCCGTGGTAACGGCAAGCCTCGCGGACCGGCGCGCGGCTTGATAGAGTGCGCCATCGCGGTGCGGCCGGGTCGCCCTCCAGGGACGAAGAACAGATCGTGCGCCTGCCCAACGCCACCTCCCTGACCACCCGGATCAAGCGCGCTGCCCTGGCGTTCGACGCCTGGGTGAATGCGGGTCTCTACGACAGCGGCCGCTCCGCCGCCGAGACCTACGAGCGGTTCCAGGAGCGCATGAACGTCTTCGCCGTGCGCGGCTGGAAGCGGGTCGCCCTCGACGCCACGAGCGAGGCGGTGACCCTCGGCACCGGCGGCGCGGTTCTGATGCTGGCACTGGCCCAGTCTGCCTTTCACCTCACCAGCGACAACTGGCTCAAGACCCAGGATCTCGCCGTCACCTTCCTCGACCGGTACGGCACCGAGGTCGGGCGGCGCGGGATCAAGCACGACGATTCGCTCAAGCTCGACGACTTCCCCGACATCATGATCAAGGCCCTGGTCTCGACGGAGGACCGGCGCTTCTACGAGCATTGGGGCATCGACCCCATCGGCACGGCCCGCGCCCTCGTGTCGAATTCGCGGGGCGGCGGCAACACCCAGGGTGGTTCGTCCATCACCCAGCAGCTCGCCAAGAACCTGTTCCTCACGAACGAGCGGTCCCTCGAACGCAAGATCAACGAGGCGTTCCTGGCCCTGTGGCTGGAAAGCCACCTCTCCAAGAACGAGATCCTGAAGCTCTACCTCGACCGCGCCTATATGGGCGGCGGCACCTTCGGCGCCGTGGCGGCGGCCGACTATTATTTCGGCAAGCCCCTGAAGGACATCTCCCTCGCCGAAGCCGCCATGCTGGCCGGTCTGTTCAAGGCGCCGACGAAATACGCGCCGCACGTCAACCTGCCGGCCGCCCGTGCCCGCGCCGTCGACGTGCTGCACAACATGGTCGAGGCGGGCTTCCTCACGGAGGGCCAGATCCAGACGGCCCTGCGCAACCCCGCCACCCCGGTGACCCGCACCCGCGACATCACGGCGGATTACTACCTCGATTGGGCGTTCGGCGAGATCAAGGGCATGGCCGATGCGGGCCGCTTCCGCAATGATCGGGTGCTCACGGTCAAGACCCCCCTGGACCTCACCATCCAGCGCCGCGCCGACGAGGTGGTGCAGAACACCCTGCGCCGCTACGGCGACCAGTACGACGTCGACGAGGCCGCCATGGTGATCCTCGATCCCGACGGGGCGTTGCGCGCCATGGTGGGCGGCGCCGATTACGGCGAGAGCCAGTTCAACCGCGCCACCGACGCCCAGCGCCAGCCCGGCTCCTCGTTCAAGCCCTACGTCTACGCCGCCGGCCTTGCCGCCGGCCTGTACCGGCCCGACACGCGGGTGGTCGATCGGCCCGTCTGCATAGGCAACTGGTGCCCGCAGAATTACGGTCGCTCGTTCTCGGGCGCGACGACCCTGACCGTGGCGGTGGCGAAATCCATCAACACCATCCCGATCCAGATCTCCATCGCCCTGGGCAAGGCCATGGGCATCACCCATGAGGCCAATGCCGCCAAGGCGGGGCGGGCCAAGATCGTCGAGATGGCCCACCGCATGGGCATCACCACGCCGCTCACCGACACACCGTCCCTGCCCATCGGATCGGCGGAAGTGAACGTCATCGATCAGGCCGCCGCCTACGCGGTGTTCGCCAATGGCGGCCGCAAGGCCAAGCCCTATGCCGCCATGGAAGTGAAGAACTCCTCCGGCGAGGTGCTCTACCGTCATGCCGACGAGAAGATCGAGCAGGTGCTCTCGACGCAGGTCGTCGCCGACATGAACTACATGCTCACCAAGGTGGTGGAGGAGGGCACCGGCAAGCGCGCCCAGCTCGAAGGCATCAAGGTCGCGGGCAAGTCCGGCACCACGAACGCCTACCGCGACGCCTGGTTCGTGGCCTATACCGGCAATTATGTCGGTGCGGTCTGGTTCGGAAACGACGACCACACCTCCACCAACAAGATGACCGGCGGTTCGCTTCCGGCCATGACCTGGCACGACGTCATGGAAACCGCGCATCAGGGCATCGAGCTGAAGCCGATGCCGGGGCTCAAGGAAGTGGGCCGCGCCGTGGCCCAGGCGCCGACCGTCGCCCCCGTCAATCCGGCGGCGAGTGCGGCCGGCAAGCTGTCGCGGCGGTCCTTCGAGGTGATCGGCGGCGTCAACGGCCTGTTCCGCACCATCGAGGCAAGCGGCGCCCGTCCGGCGGACATCGTCGCCGAAGGGGGCCGCCCCGCCAATGGGCGCGTCGCGACCCCGTGAGCGCCCTCGTCAGCAGGAAAGCCCCGGCCGCATGAGTGCCGCAGATAGAGCCGCGCCCCTGGGCGTCGGGCGGCCGCGCGCGAACGACACGGCCACCCGCTTCGCCGGGGCGGTGGGCCGCGCAATCCGCCGGGCCTCCACGGTCAGCCTGATCCTTTACACCCTCGCCCTCGGGGCGGGGATCGGGCTCGGCACCGCCGATTATGCCACGCGGGGTGGCTATCCGTTCGGCGGCGTGCGCGTCGGCGCCTGGACGGCGTGGCCCCGCGTCGGGTCCGTGGGGGCCGACCCCTATGCCCGGGCGGTGAATGCCCGCCGGGGCGAGATCCCCCTCGCCGTCGGAGAGGGCATGCTGCTCACCGCCGCCCACGACGACGCGGGGAGCGACCTCGACGCCACCTGCACCTACATCATCGCGGGCATCACCCCGCCGGCCCGGGCCTGGACGGTCACGGTCGCCGGGCGCGGTCCGCGCGATGCGGCCCAACCCGCCCTGCGCGAGGGCTTCACCGCGACGGAGATCCTGCGCGAGCGCGACGGGCGCTTCGTCATCACCCTGTCGCCCGAGGTCCAGGCCGGCAACTGGCTGCCAATGCCCCGGGCGAGCGGTCCGGTTCGCCTGGCGCTGCGCCTCTACGACACGCCCGTGGCGGCGAGTGCGGGAACCCTCGAGGCCGCGGCCCTGCCGGCCATCACCCGCACGGGATGCGCCGCATGACGCCCCGGGGACGCTTTCTCCTCGCCACCGCCACGGGGCTCGTCCTGGCGGGCCTCGTCCATATCGGCGTGGTGCTGCTCATCCCCCGCCTGTCGAAGGTCGATGCCCTGTCGCGGGCGCTGGTCGGCGAGACCCTCGACCACGCGATGCCGGTCTACACCCTCGCCACCGGCGATACGCCGTCTCCGCCGGAGGCGTGGCTGCCGATCCCCGATCCGGCGGTGGCCGTCGGCATCTGTGCCTACGATCTCGCTGAAGGACCCATGCGGGTCTCGGCGCGCACGGGACCGCTGATGCTGTCGCTCGCCGTGCACGGTCGGCGGGGTGCATTCTATGCGGTCACCGATCAGGCGGCCGTGCGGGGCGGCCTCGACCTCGTGGTGCTCACCCGCGCCCAGTACGACGAGGCCCTGGCCAACGCCGACGAGAACGACGTCACCCGCGACGTGCGGATCGTGGCGCCCGACGCGAAGGGCTATGTCGTGGTCCGCGTCATCGCCGCCCTGCCGAGCCAGCGCCCCGCCGCCAACGCCGCCGTCCAGGCCGTCTCCTGCACGGTGGACCTGCCCGCCGACGACAAGGCGGGGGGCTGACGGCGTTCCGCCGGCATCGTCTTCGGATGCGGTGGATCAGTCCCCCGGGCGACCATCGGGCACGAGGTGGTAGACCGTATAGGCGCTGCCCGCGTTGAGGGCTTCGAGGCGTTGCCCGGAGCGGACGAGGTCCGTGGCGAGGGTGGACCAGAATGGGTCCCCCGTGAGGCAGACGAAATACCCCGCCCCGGACGCCGCGAGGATCGCCGCCAGGGCGGCGCCGCGATCCCCGTTCCGGACGGGATGCTGGGCGAAGGCCCGGATGCTGTCCGGGGTCTTCAGGCCCACCACGTCGGTCAGGCGAAGGTCCGGCCGCCGCCAAGCGATGTCGCCGGCATCGTGCACCGCGACCCGAGCGTGAAGCGGCACTTCGGCGTTCAGGGTGGCGATCATCGCATCGCGGGTCCGGGCCATGCGCTGCGTGTCGCGGGCCGCCGCGAACGTCTTCACCTGCAGGCCGAGGACGCACAGGATCAGGACGCCGGCCATCAGGCGCCGCTCCGCCGTCAGGAGTTCGGACAGGCCGAACAGCAGGACGGGCACCGCTTCCACGAAATAGCGACCGTGATTGTGGGCCAATCCCCCGGGGAACACCCACGTGGCCGTCCCGAGCCAGAGCAGCAGGAAGGCGGCGCCGCACCATCCGGCCGGCTTCCGCGCCAAGCCGCCGAGGCCGATGGCGAGGAGGAGGATCGCCGCGTGAAGACAGGCGGAGGCTGCGAGGGCGAGCTTGTCGCTGAGGGGGAGGCCGGCCTCGGCGAAGAAGAGCACCTTGGCGCCGCCCGTCGCCGGGACGAGACCGCCCGTCATCGCCCAGGACAGGGCCATCCAGGGCGCGGCAGCGGCGACGGCGAGGAAGCCGGCCCGCAGGAGCCGGTCCGGCGCCCGGCGCAGGAACCAGCCTTGGCGGGCGAGGAGGGGCAGGGCCAGAAGGGCGAGTTCAGGCCGGATGAACGGCAGGGTTCCGCACAGCACCGGTAACCATCGCGCGTCGCGCAGTACCAGGGCCCAGGCCACGGCCGCCGCCGCAAGGCCGGATTCGAGGCCGTTGACGAGATGGAGGGCCTGATAGCCGGTGAGGAGCCCGAGGCTCACGAGCAGGATTCGGCTGCAGCCCGACTGCACCGCCATCCGGTCGAGGCCGGCGGCATAGAGCAGGATGCCGACGAGGGAGACGACGCCGCTCGCCGTCTCCAGGGGCATCAGCAGGCCGAGGCCCGCGATGGCCACGAGGTGCACGGCGCTCGTCGCCCCCGTGAGGGCCGTGGCGCCGGCATAGGCCGGGTCGGCGCCCCCGGCCAGGAGCGTGCGGGCGTTGTGAAGCGTGATGAAGGCGTCGTCGATCCGCAGATCGGGATGACCGAACACCGCGAACGCCGCGGCCCCCGTCAGCGCCAGCCACGCGAGGGCCTGCAACGGCGTCTCCATGCTCCATCCTGTCGCCCGATCATTGGACGCTTCCGGAAGGCCGCGCGGGGCGGTGTCCGGCGGGCGCGTTTGCCGAGGGAAACCGGATCAATATTTGGCGACGATGGGCCGGGCCGGCGGGGGCGGCGGAAGGGCGACCACGGCCTCGACGGCCGGCCCGGCGAAGGCGCAGCGATCCTCCGAGCCCGGGGGCACCAGGGCGTCGAGGATGGGGCGGCGGGCCTCAAGGGCTCGCAGGGTGCGCTCGACGAGGGCGCCTTCCGGCGAGGGCACGGCGATGAGGAGGTGTTCGAGGGCGAAGCGATAGCGGGCGATGCGGAGATCCGTCTCGAGGCGCACCCAGGCGATGAGGCAGCGGTTCTCGGTGACCCGCATCTGCGCGTTGCGCACGTCCCAATCGTCGAGGGAGCGCGAGAACTGGATGCTGCGCAGGCGCAGGGCGTCGGCCTGGATCACCCGCGTCGCCGTGGCGGCGAAGATCGGCAGGAGGCGCGCATCGGCGCCGATATCGTCCGACAGGCGGTGATAGCGCGAGACGGGGGACCGGAACGGACGGTCCATCAAGGTCTCGTAAAAGGCTTGCGGACTGTCCGGCCGCCAGGATTCCGGCAGGATGCGGGTGCGGGTCAGGTTGGCGAGGATGTCCGTGAACGCGACGAGCGGAGACGTGGGCATGAGGAAGCGCCAGGCCCGGTCGCGCAACTCGCCCTCGTCGTCGGTGAAGGGATAGAGCGCGGCCGCCTCGCCGCGTTCGCGGGCGGCCAGGGTGCCGGCGGTCTCCAGGAAGGTGTTCCAGGCCCCGGGCTGCGACCGCCCGAAATCACCCTTCTGGGCGCAGCCCGCGACGAGGGGGGCGAGAGTCACCGCGAGGGCGAGGGCGCCGCGGGAGCGACGAAGAAGGGAGTTGGGCGGCATCGATGGGTCTGTCGTCCAGGAAAAGCGGGAGGCCGGGCGGTTTCGCAGGCGTGTCGCGAAAGCCGGGGCGACCGCCGAGGCGATGCGTCGAAGCCGAAGCGGCCTCGGACCACCGACCGGAGCGTGTCTCAGGAGTGGCGGCGCAGGCGGGCGGCCTGGGTTTCGGGACCCATCGGGGCCGTCGTCTCCGGCATGCGCTCGTATCGGATGCCGGTGAACAGGAGGATCGTTCCGCGCGTGGCTTCGTCGAGGTGGCGGAAGCGGCGGGAGCCGGGTCCCGGAAAGGTCACGACGGTGGCCGTCGGACGCTCGGGACCTCCCGTATCGGGTGACCTGTCGAAGTTCATCGGCTGCGTTCCCGTCCTCTGGCTGGCGCGTGCCGGGGGGACCCGGCATTCCCTCCGATCGGAGGGAGGTCTTCGCCCCCTCCGATCGGAGGGGGGCCTCTGTGCCCCGCGACCGGAGGAAGTCCTTCCGAAGGTGTCCGTTGGCCGTGGCGTGAAGCAAGATCATCACGAGATGGTTAACGGATCGTTGCGGGATCGGATGGATCGCTGTCCCGGCCGACGGCTTGAAGGGGCCAGGGCACTGCCCGAGCGCGGAGACCGGACCCGCTCCGGGGCTGTGGCGGGCATGCAACGCCCGCTCCGAAACGGCTCGCGCATCCCTCGCCGGAACCGGCCGGCCCCCCTCGGGAACTCGCCTCGCGCCCCCGCCCCGCCTTTGCGGCGGCCTCGTCCGGAGCGTCGCAGGCGACGCGCCGCCTCCCATCCTGTCGGGAACAAGCGTGGGCTTTCGCGCGCTTGCTAACCGCCGGGGTCGCCCGATATGCCCCCCTGATACTCTTCCTCCGAACGAAGGACACCGCAGGATGCGCGTGATGACGTCACGACCCTTGAGCCTCTCGACGGCCCTGAAGATCGCGCCGTTCGCCCTGGCGCTGCTGGCGGCCGGACCCGCCCAGGCCCAGCGTGAGGACCAGGGCTTGCAGCTCGGCTGCGCCAACGATTATTTCCGTCTCTGCGCTGGCGTCGATCCCAACAGCAAGGATGCCGAGACCTGCATGGATCGCAATCGCGCGCGCCTCTCACCCGAGTGCAAGGCGGCCATCGGTGACTACGACAGGCGCACGGGCGGCAAGTCGCAGAAGTAGGACCGGCCGGCTCTCGACCCCGATTTCCGAACCTTGGAGGCTTGAGAGCCATGGCCCTGACCGTCGCGGTCCAGATGGATTCGATCCGGGCGATCCGGATCGCCGGTGACACCACCTTCGCCCTGCTCCTCGAGGCGCAGGCACGGGGGCACCGGCTCGTGCATTACACGCCCGATCGGCTGTCGCAGCAGAACGGTCGCGTGACGGCGCGGGTGGAGGCCCTGACCGTGCAGGATGTCGAGGGCGCGCACGCGACCCTCGGGGAGCCGGAGCGGATGGACCTGTCGGAGGCCGACGTGGTGCTCATGCGCCAGGACCCGCCCTTCGACATGGCCTACATCACCGCCACCCACATGCTGGAGCGGTTGCCCGCCTCGACCCTGGTGGTGAACAATCCCCGGGAGGTGCGCAACGCCCCCGAGAAGCTGTTCGTCCTCGACTTTCCCACCTTGATGCCGCCGACCCTCATCACCCGCGATAAGGCGGAGATCGAGGCGTTCCGGGCCGAGCACGGCGCCATCGTGATGAAGCCACTTCACGGGCACGGCGGCGCGGCGGTGTTCCGGGTGCTGCCGGAGGACGCGAATTTCGGCTCGATGTTCGACCTGTTCTCGGTGACGTTCCGCGAGCAATGGGTGGTGCAGCGCTTCCTGCCGCGCATCACCGAGGGCGACAAGCGCATCATCCTCGTCGACGGCGAACCCATGGGCGCCATCAACCGGGTCCCGGCCGTGAACGACATTCGCTCCAACATGGTACGCGGCGGGGCCGCCGCCGCTTCGGACCTGACCCCGCGCGAGCGCGAAATCTGCGCCGCCATCGGCCCCGAACTCAGGCGTCGCGGCCTCCTCCTCGTCGGCATCGACGTCATCGACGGCAACCTCACGGAGATCAACGTGACGTCGCCGACGGGCATCCGCGCCATCAAGCGCCTGGGCGGTCCCGATCTCGCGGTGTCCGTCTGGGACGCCATCGAGGCGAAGGTCGGCACCGGTCACGCCTGACCGGGCCTATCGCTCGGCGCGCGGCGTCGCGTTGAGCTCGGCCCAATCGAACGCCTCTTCCAGAACGGCGTAGGCATCGTCGCCGATCTCCCCGGTACTGCGCAAGGCCAGCACCCGGTCGCGGGCGGCCTCGATGGCGGCGCGGCGGGCGGTGTCGGCCGGCAGACTCTCGGGGGCGAGCCCGTCCTGGGCTTCGGCCTGCTGCAGGGCCACCCGGAACTCCTCGCGCAGGGCTTCGACATGCGGGCCGGTCTCGCCGTCGAGGCTGTGGAAGGCCGCCTCGTAGGCCTGGGTGCGGCCGTGCCCGATCTCGCGGCCCACGGGGTCGTCGTCCTTGAGGCCGAGGTGTCCGAGGAGCGGTCGCAGGGTCAGTCCCTGGATCGTCAGCGTGCCGATGACGACGCAGAAGGCGGTCAGCACGATGAGATCGCGGTGGGGAAAGCCCGGATTTCCCTCCGGCAACGCGAGGGCCGTCGCGATGGTGACGATGCCGCGCATGCCCGCCCAGGCCACCGCCGTCGCGGCGGCGGGCCCTCGGTCGCCCCGTGTCGGCCCGTCGCCGCCAAGGCGCGAAAAGTGGTTGGCAGTGAGCACCCAGACGATGCGCACCACCACCACGGTGGCGAACACCGCCGCCCCCACCAGGGCGTAGGAGACCTGCCGCTCGCGGGGCAGCCGTTCGAGAATCGGTCCGATCTGCAGGCCGATGAGCACGAAGGCGAGGACGTTGAGGACGAACACCGCCGTGTCCCACACGGCGGCGGCGACGATGCGGGTCCGGGGCGGCGTCTGCCCGGCGGTGAGGCGTGCCGCCGTGACGGCAAAGGTGACCACGGTCAGCACCCCCGAAAGCTGGATGGCTTCGGCGCCGATCCAGATTCCGAAGGCCGCGACGAATTGCAGAACGATGACGCTCGGCGCATCCGTGACCGGCCGCATGGCCGCCGTGTAGGCGAGCGCCAGGAGCGGACCGAGAACGAGGCTCCCGAGGATGTCGATGAGGAAGGTGGGGGCGACCGCCGCGATGGAGAAGGTTCCGGTCATCGCCGCCGCGACGCCGAGGCGGTAGATCAGCAGGGAGCCCGCGTCGTTGAGCAGGCTCTCGCCGCGCAGGATCGTGGTGAGGCGATGTGGCAGGTCGACGTGGCGCAGCACCGACAGCGCCGCCACGGCATCGGGCGGGGCGACGATGGCGCCGAGCACGATGGCCGCCGCGAGGGGCATGTCCGGCACGAGGAGCTTGGCCACCAGAGCGACCGCGAGGGTCGAGGCGACCACGGCGCCGAGCGCAAGCCCCGCGATGGGGCGCCAGTGGATGCGCAGATCCCTGAGCGAGGTGGCCTGGCCCGCATCGAGCAGCACGGGGGCGAGGAACAGGGCCAGCGCCAATTCCGGATCGAGGGCGATGTTGGGCACCGCCGGGATCAGCGCGAGGGCGATGCCCCCGAGCGCCAGGAACGCCGGATACGGCGCCCCCACCCGCCGCGCCAGGGCGGCCAACAGAACGGCCCCGAACAGGACGCCGACGATCCACTCGAACAATATCATCCGAGGGTGAGATAGGGCTGGTGGACCGGAAACGCAGACCGCTCCGGCATTTTCCGCCGAAGTGATGGCCGGTCAGGCTCAGAAAAGATGATCTTCATCAGCGGGATAGGGCATTTCCTGTGATCCTTGGATCATGGGAAGTGCCCCATCGGCGGGTCAGCCTCGCGTGCTCGACACCGACAGGTCTGGCTTGTGGTTCAGGGTCTGGAACACCACGCAGTAGCGCTCCGTCAGCTTGAGCAGCTGGTCGAGCTTCTCCTGGGGGGCGTCGGTGTCGAGGGCGAAGGACAGGCGGATGGCGCGAAAGCCCACGGGGGCTTCCTTGTCGACGCCGAGGGTCCCGCGGAAATCGAGATCGCCCTCGGCGCTCACGGTGCCGGCGCGCAACCCGATCTCCAGGGCCGTCGCCACCGCCTTCACGGTGACGCCGGCGCAGGCGACGAGGGCTTCGAGGAGCATGTCGCCCGAGCAGAGTTCGGCGCCGGAACCACCCGTCGCCGGATGCAGTCCGGCCACCGCCAGGGCGCGCCCGGTCTCGATCTTGCAGGCGATGGCGGTGTCGTCGAGGCTGCCCTTGGCCCGGAGGGTCACGAAGGCCGAATCGGGAGCGGAGCGGTATTGATCCTTCAGGGGGGCCTGGAGCGCGCGCAGTGCGGATGAGTCCATGGGCGTTTCCCTCGGGTTTCAAAATGGTTGATGACGAAACTAGGGCATGCGGGCGATGCGGGCCAGACCGGGTGGAGCCGTTCCGCGCCGGAGCCGCGTCGAGTGGCCTCCGCAAGGCCCCTGGCGCCGCTGCGCCAACATGCTAACGGGGTTGACCATGTTCGACGCCGCTGCCGCCCTCGCCGATGTCCTGGACACGCTCGACCGCGACGCCCGTGAGGCGACGCGCCTGCGGGCGGCCCTCGTCCCGGAATTGCGGCGCGTGTTGGACCTCGGCCGCGCCGATGCCGAAGCGCGGCTCCTGGAAGAGCGTGACGGTCTCGCCTGCGCCCGTCGCCTGAGCGATCTCACGGACGCGGTGATCCGCACCATCCACGATGCTGTGGTCTGGCGGCTCTATCCCAACGACAACCCGTCCACGGGCGAGCAGCTCGCCGTGGTGGCCACCGGCGGCTATGGCCGGGGCACCATGGCGCCGGGCTCCGACATCGATCTCCTGTTCCTGCTGCCCTACAAGCAGACGGCGTGGTCCGAGAGCGTCGTCGAGGCGATGCTGTACGTGCTGTGGGACCTGAAGCTGAAGGTCGGCCACGCCACCCGGTCCGTGGAGGAGTGCCTGCGCGAGGGCCGCGCCGACATGACCATCCGGACTTCCCTGCTGGAGGCCCGCTACCTGTTCGGCACCCGGGCGCTCTACGAGGAGATGGTCACCCGGTTCGATACCGAACTCGTGATGTGGACGGCGCCGGAATTCGTCGAAGCGAAGCTGCGCGAGCGCGATGCCCGCGTGAACAAGGCCGGCGCCTCGCGCTACCTCGTCGAACCCAACGTCAAGGACGGCAAGGGGGGGCTGCGCGATCTCAACACCCTGTTCTGGATCGCGAAATACACCTACCGGGTCCGCGATCAGAGCGAACTCGTGCCCGCCGGCCTGTTCACGCCGGAGGAGTACCGGGTGTTCGAGCGCTGCGAGGAACTGCTGTGGCGGGTGCGGTGCCACATGCACTTCATCACCGGTCGCTCCGAGGAGCGTCTGTCGTTCGGGCTACAGCCCAAGGTGGCCGAGCGGTTCGGCTACGAGCCGCGCGGCGGCCTGTCCGGCGTCGAGCGCTTCATGAAGGCCTATTTCCTCATCGCCAAGGATGTCGGCGACCTCACCGCCATCGTGTGCGCGGCGCTCGAGGCACGGCACGCCAAGCGCACGCCGGTCCTCGACCGCTGGATCGGACGGTTCCGCGATCGCTTCCGGGCCACCGCCATCGAGGCGGAGGATTTCGTGGACGATCACGGCCGGATCAACCTGCGCAACAGCGATGCGTTCGTGAACGATCCCGTGAACCTCATCCGCCTGTTCTGGCTCGCCGACCGCCACAACCTGCCGATCCATCCCGACGCGACGCGCTTGGCCAACCGGAGCCTGCGCCTCATCGGCCACTCCCTGCGGGCCGACGAGGAGGCCAATCGGCTGTTCCTCGACATCCTGACGTCCAAGAACTCGCCGGAGACGATCCTGCGCCTCATGAACGAGGCCGGGGTGCTCGGGCGGTTCATTCCGGATTTCGGACGCATCGTCGCGATGATGCAGTTCAACATGTACCACCACTTCACCGTGGACGAGCACCTGCTGCGGTCGATCGGGGTGCTCACGGCCATCGAGTCCGGCCGGACGGAGGAGGAGCACCCGCTCGCGACCCGGCTCATCGACACGATCTCGAACCGCCGCGCCCTGTTCGTGGCCGTGCTCCTGCATGACATCGCCAAGGGCCGGCCGGAGGACCATTCCATCGCGGGCGCGGCCATCGCCGAAAAGCTCGGGCCGCGCTTCGGCCTGACCCCGGCCGAGACCGAGACGGTGGCTTGGCTCGTCGAGCACCACCTGCTCATGTCGATGACGGCCCAGAGCCGCGATCTCTCCGATCCCAAGACCATCGAGAAGTTCGCCGGGATCGTGCAGACCCTGGAGCGCCTGAAACTCCTGATGATCCTCACCGTGGCGGATATCCGCGCCGTGGGGCCGGGCGTGTGGACGGCATGGAAGGGCACCCTGCTGCGCACCCTCTACGACGAGACTGAGGTGGTGCTCTCCGGCGGACATTCCGAGATCGCCCGCACCGACCGGGTCCGCATGATCCAGATGAGCCTGCGCGAGCAGCTGGCCGATTGGGGCTCCGACGCCTTCGACGCCTACGCGGCCCGCCACAATCAGGCCTATTGGCTCAAGGTCGACGCCACGCGCCAGTTCAAGCACGCGGGGTTCCTGAAGGCCCTGATAGAAGACGGGCGCACCGTCGCCACGGCCGACGAGACCGACCCCGTGCGCGGCATTACCGAACTGACGATCTACTCACCGGACCATCCGCGCCTCCTCGCCATCGTCACCGGCGCCTGCGCGGCGCTTGGCGGCAACATCGTCGATGCGCAGATCTTCACCACCACGGACGGCTTCGCCCTCGATTCGATCCTGCTGTCGCGGGCGTTCGAGCGGGACGAGGACGAGTTGCGCCGGGCCAAGCGCATCACCACCGCCATCGAGCGGGCCTTGCGCGGCGAGATCCGCATCGCCGAACTCGTGGCCGACCGTCATCCGCCGGACAAGCGGACGCCGACCTTCCTCGTGCCCCCCGACATGTCCATCGACAACGCCCTGTCGAGCCGCGAGACGGTCATCGAGATCACCGGCCTCGACCGGCCGGGCCTGCTCTACGAGCTGACTTCGGCCCTGGGGCGCCTCAACCTCAACATCACCTCGGCCCATGTGGCGACCTTCGGCGAGCGGGCCGTGGACGTGTTCTACGTCACCGACCTGACGGGCACGCGGGTGACGCAGCCCGATCGGCAGACGGCGATCCGCAGCGCCGTCATGGAGGTGTTCGCCAGCGACGTCGCCGCCCTGCGGGCCGAGGGGCTGGACGCGCTGCTCGAATCGCCACCGCCCCGCGAGGCGTGAGACGGCGGCCGGGCGCCCGGTTCCCGCCCGCGCTTGATTTCAGGGCGCCCGCGCCTGATATCAGCGCCCATCCCCGGCAACCCCGATCCGACGAAAAGTGACGATGGCGAACGAGATCGAGAACGACCCCAAGGTCGAGACCACCCCGGCCGACGCAAAGCCCGAAGGGGCTGCGGATGCCGGGACGCTGGCTGCCGTGGCGGCCGAGCGCGACGAGCTCAAGGACCGTATCCTGCGGACCCTCGCCGAGATGGAGAACCTGCGCCGACGCACGGAGCGCGAGGTCGCCGATGCCCGCACCTACGCCGTTACAAACTTCGCCCGCGACATGCTCAACGCCGCCGACAACATCCGGCGCGCCCTGGAGAGCGTGCCCGAGGCCGAGCGGGCTGGAGCCGCCGGTGCGTTCAAGGCGCTCATCGACGGCATCGAGCTCACCGAGCGCGACCTCGGCAAGACCCTGGAGCGCCACGGCGTCAAGATCATCGAGCCGAAGGGCCAGCGTTTCGATCCGAACCGCCATCAGGCGATGTTCGAGGTGCCCGACGCGGAGGTCCCGACCGGCACCGTCGTGCAGGTGATGCAGTCCGGCTACGTGATCGGCGACCGGACCCTGCGTCCGGCCCTCGTCGGCGTCGCCAAGGGCGGCCCGAAGCCCGCCGCCAACCCGGCCGACGCGGCCTGAACCGGCCGATCCAAGCGTCCTTGCTTGCCGGAGGGCGGCGGTTCCCAGGGGAGCCGTCGCCCTCTGGCGTTTCAGAAGACTATTTCGGCTGGACGCTGTCCACGACCTCGCGGAACTTGGCGAGGACACCGTCGCGCTGGTCGGCGCGCACCACGCCGACGGCGCGCAGGTAGCCGTCGGGGGCGAAGCGGATGGTCTGGGCGACCACCACGGGCGTACCGGACGGGGTGTCGGTGGCCCGCGCCACGATCTCGTGCCAATCGACGCCGTTCTGGCGGTAGCTTTGCGACCGCTCGACGACGAAGTCCTTCATCGTCTGGTTCGAGGCGAGGGCGGTGCGCGCGAAGGCTTCGCGCTGCTCGGGCTGGGGCGGGGGCTGGATCGCCTGGGCCAGGACGAGGATCGGCTGTTCGAGGCCCGTCATCTGATCCTTGGGGCCCTGCGTCAGCAGCACCGAATTGCCGGCGAGCACCCGCACGGGCCGGAAGCCGGCGGGGTCGCCGATCCGGAACGGCAGGGCGGCGACCTGCTGGTCCAGGGTCAGTTCGGGGCGGATATGGACGCCCGTGAGCATGTTCACCATGGTCTCGTCGGTCTCGGCCTCCGGGGCAGCCTGCGCGATGATGATGCCCGTCACCGTGGGGTCGCCGACCAGCAGCATCCATTTCTTGACGGACGGTCCGGTGCTCGGGTCGGCCGCCGGCTGCTCGCCGGTGAACAGCACGGCGTCGACGTCGCCCGCCACCTTGATCGCCTGCCGGTTGGTGACGACGAAGCCCTGCTGCTTCAGGTTCGCGTCGGTGAAGTTCTGCTCCAGTTCGGCGAAGGCGTTGGGCGGAAGTTCGACCACCGAGACCGTGGCGCCGCCCTCGATCCGCTCGAAGCCGGAGAAGCGCTTCGACGCGACCATGTCGCTCGGCGGTTGGAAGCCGAAGCGGGAGCTGGCGGGGAAGATCGGATCGGCTGCGAAGACCCCTTGCGTCAGGCCGAGGAGCAGCGCCAGCGCGGTGGCGGGACGGGCGAGGCTACGCAGACGCATCGGGCTGTTTCTCCGTCTAGATCCGGTCTCGCGCCGGATGGACCATCGTCCGTTGGCCGGACTGGTCTTGCCGATGGGTCGGCCCACGCCCCGCCCGTGTCAAGCCGTTGGCCGGCGGCCGGGCTGCGTCACGCGGCGCAGGGTGAGGTTGCACCGCCCGTCCGGTGGCAGGAAGCCGGGTGCGGGCTCGCGCGCGCCGAGAAGGTCGGGCGGAGAAGGCAGGATACGGTCGATGCCGTGATGGGCGAGGCGCGCCGGGCCGCCCATGATCAGGGCGTCGCCGGCGTGTAGGCGTACCGAGCGCGTCGGATCGCGCCGGTTGCGGCCGCCGTAGCGGAACACCGCCGATGCCCCGAGGGACAGGGAGAGAACGGGAGCGTCGAGGGCCGCCTCGTCGCGGTCCTGATGCAGGCCCATGCGCGCGTCGGCGGCGTAGAGGTTGACGAGGCAGGCTTCGGGGGGTGCCGGATAGCCGGCGAGCGCCTCCCAGGCGCTCAGGGCCAGGGCCGGTATCGGCGGCCAGGGCAGACCCGTCTCGGGATGGTGCGCCTGATAGCGGTAGCCGGCTTTATCCGAGACCCAGCCGAGAACGCCGCAATTGGTCATGCGCACGGAGAACGGATGGTCGGTGCGCGGCATCCGCGGCCGATAGGGCGCCGCCGCCGCGAGGCAGAGGGCGAGGTCCGCCGCCAGGTGCCGGCGGGCCGCTTCGTCGAGGTAGCCGGGGTGCAGGATCAGCCCCGGCGCCAGTTCGACGGCGGCGATCACGCTACGCGTCGTGGTCGATGTCGCGCTCGAGCACCGACTTGCTCTCCACCGTGGTGTCGGCCTTGAGCTGGTAGACCAGCGGGATACCGGTGGCGATCTCGAGGCTGGCGATGGTCTTCGTCGTCAGGCCGTCGAGGACCATCACGAGGGCCCGCAGGGAATTGCCGTGGGCGGCGACCAGCACGCGCTCGCCCGCCATGACGCGGGGCAGGATCGTCTGGATGTAGTAGGGCAGCACCCGCGCGGCGGTGTCCTTCAGGCTTTCGCCGCCGGGGGGCGGAACGTCGTAGGAGCGACGCCACTGGTGAACCTGGGCATCGCCCCAACGTTCGCGGGCATCGTCCTTGTTCAGGCCGGACAGGTCACCGTAATCGCGTTCGTTGAGGGCCTCGGCGCGGATCGTCTCCACGTCGGACTGGCCCATCTCTTCGAGGATCAGGGCGCAGGTGCGCTGGGCGCGGCGCAGGTTCGAGGTGAAGGCCACGTCGAACCGGTGTCCCTGCTGGCCGAGCCAGCGGCCCGCCGTCCGAGCTTCCGAAACGCCGAGGTCCGTCAGTTCCGGATCGCGCCAGCCCGTGAACAGTTTCTTGAGGTTCCATTCGCTCTGGCCGTGGCGAGCGAGAACAAGCAGGCGCTCCATCGCGAATCGATCCCTGACTCTGATTTGGTGCAGCGCAGCAAGGGGCTGAGCCGGCTGAGGGTGTGCGCGTCCGAAACTGAACGTGCAATGACCGCAGGCCCTTATCAGAGCCCGAGCACGTCGGCCATGCTATAGAGTCCCGGCGGCCGGTCGAACGCCCATTGCGCTGCACGCACGGCACCGCGGGCGAAGATACCCCGGTCCTCGGCGTGGTGGCTGAGGGTCAGACGTTCGCCCGCCCCGGCGAAGACGACGCTGTGGTCGCCCACCACCGTGCCGCCCCGCAGGGTGGCAAAGCCGATATCGCCGGGCCGGCGCGCGCCCGTATGCCCGTCGCGGGTCGAGACCCGGGTGTCGGAGAGGGCGACGCCGCGTCCTTCCGCCGCTGCCTCACCGAGGAGGAGGGCCGTGCCCGAAGGGGCATCGACCTTCATGCGGTGATGCATCTCGACGATCTCGATGTCGAAGTCTTCGCCCAGGGCCGCCGACACCTTGCGCACGAGGCCGGCCAGGAGGTTGACGCCGAGCGACATGTTGCCCGAGCGCACGATGCGGGCATGGTGGGCGGCGGCCGCGAGCTTGGCGAGATCGGCCTCGTCCATGCCCGTGGTGCCGACCACGTGGACGATGCGGGCCTGGGCGGCGAGTTCGGCGAAGAAGGTTGTGGCGGCCGGCGTCGTGAAGTCGAGGACACCTTCGGCGGCGGCGAAGACCGGCAGCGGATCGTCGGTGACGGCGACCCCGAGCGGCGCGAGGCCGGCGAGCACGCCGGCATCCTGCCCGAGTACAGGCGCGCCCTCGCGTTCGATGGCACCCGAGAGGGTGCAGCCCTCCGTCTCCGCCACCGCGCGGATCAGCATCCGCCCCATGCGCCCACCGGCGCCGACCACCACGAGCCGCATCCCGTGTCCTTCCAACTTATTTGGATCCTGCGGTACAGCCTCGGGGCAACCCTGCCAAGGCGACGCCTGGCCCGGTTCAGCGCGGCGGCAGCAGCGGCGTCAACACATCGGTGACGCCGTTCACGGTGATCTGCGTTCCGACGCAGAGAAGCAGGAAGGCGAAGAGGCGCCCGAGCACCCGCGCGCCCACGGGACCGATGAGTGTCACCACCCGGTCGGCCGAGCCGTAGGCGAAGCGCACCATGACGGCGATGGCGAGAGCCGCGAGCGACATGCCGACATAGAAGCCGACGCGGTCGGGGCTCGCCTCCGGGCGGTTTGAGCCGAGCGCGATGGCCACCGCGATGGTGCCGGGGCCGGTGGTGAATGGCAGGGTGAGGGGAAAGAACGCGATCTCGGCTAGATTTTCGGGAAGGCCGCCCTGAGCTTCGGCCTGCTTGCGCGCCTCGCGGGCCTCGGGCACCGTCAGCAGCGTCCAGGCCGAGGCTGCCACCACGAGCCCCCCGGCGATGCGCAGGGCCGCCAGGGAAACACCGAAGAAGTTGAGGATCGGTGCCCCCGCCCACAGGGCCGAGAGCATGATCAGCGCCGCGTAGAACCCGATGCGCTTCGACAGTTCCACCCGTTGGGCATGGGAGTTGTGCGCCGTGACTTGGGCGAAGATCAGGGCCGACCCGATGGGGTTCACGATGGAGAACAGGCTCGACAGTGCGAGGACGAAGCTCTGAAGGGCGGTCTCCGGGGAGAAGGCGGACAGCATGGGTTCAACCGGGGGAGGGGGCTGGCACCAGAACGCGGGCCGGGGCGAGGCGGGTCGCCCGCCGGATCCGCTGGACGGTGACGGGCCGATAGAGCTGCTTCGTCGCGTCCACCACGTGCAGACCGGCGAACGGTAGGGACAGGCCGGTCCCGAGGCGCTCCCAGGCGCCGGCTGTCTGCAGCCACACCCGGCTCCGTACCGGAGGCATGTACAGGGCCTCGGCCCATCCTTCGGGCGAAAATTGCGTGGTGCGCATGAGGCGGGCGAGCTGGGAGCGGCTGTAGGGCTGGCCGTGGCCGAAGGGCGTCGCGTCGCGCCGCGCCCACACGCCCCGGCGGTTGGGCACCACGAGGATCATCCGCCCCCCCGGCGTCAGCACCCGCCAGACATCCTGGAGGAGCTCCGTGGGACTCTCGACGGATTCGAGGGCGTGGACAAGGATCACCCGGTCCACGGCGGCTTCCGGCAGGGGCATCATGGTCGGGTCGGCCAGCGCCGAGCAGGAGCGCCCGCTCCCGGGCCAGTTCACGACGCCCTGGGTCGCCGGCATGAAGACCAGGGTCCGTTCGGCGATCACGTGGACGGGGCCGAGATAGGGGGTGGCGTAGCCGAGGCCCAGGACCCGCAGGCCCGATACGGAGCCCAAGAAGGCATGGATCGCCCGGCCGACGATGCGATGCGTCACCCCGCCGAGCGGGCTGGCATAAAAGGCGCGCAGGTCGGTCACGTCGAGGCGCATGGCGGAGGTCCGGCGCGGCCGGTCTGCTTGTTCGTGGGGCGGGGAGGCTTATGCAGGCATCAATGGGGGGCGCGGGGGGCGGCGGCAACCCCGCGCCCCGCGATTCCCTCGCCCGCCGGAACCCGGGCGCGGCGGCTACGGTTCCCCGCTCGAGACCGAGGATCAGTTCATGACCGCTTCCCGACCGGACATCCGGACCTTCCTGTGCCGCAGCGACAACATCGGCGTGCTCCTGCGCGACCCGGCGACGGGCGCCTGCGCGGCCATCGACGTCCCCGAGGCCGGCCCCGTCCTCGCGGCCCTGGACGAAACCGGATGGACCCTCACCGATATTCTGGTGACCCATCGGCATGCCGATCACATCGACGGGATCGTCGAGGTGAAGCGGCGCACGGGCGCCAAGGTGACGGCCCCGGCCAAGGCCGGCTCGGCCATTCCGGCGGTCGATGTCGCCGTCTCCGAGGGCGACATGGTCCGGGTCGGCTCCCTCACGGCGGTCGTCTGGGAGACGCCGGGGCATTGCGCCGATCACGTCACCTACTGGTTCGAGGGCCCTCGCCTGATCTTTGCCGGCGATACCCTGTTTACCCTCGGCTGCGGCCGGGTGATGGAGGCCGAGCCGGCTGTGCTGTGGCGCTCGCTCGCCCGGTTCGAGGGCCTGCCCGACGAAACGGAAGTCTATAGCGGGCACGATTACGTGCTCTCCAACGCGCGGTTCGCGCGGGCGGCCGAACCCGACAATGCGCGGTTGGTGGCGCGGATGGAAGAAGCGGAACGGGCGAAGGCCGAGGGCCGTTTCCTCGTTCCCACAACCCTGGGTGAGGAGCGGGCGACGAATCCGTTCGTAAGGGCGGCCGAACCGAGCCTGGCCAGATCCGTGGATCTCGCACCCGGAACCGAGCCCGAACGCGTATTTACTGCCCTGAGGGCCTGGAAGAATAAGTTCTGACCCGTTAAAGGGCGGGCAGCGTTTCGCAGATGCGAGACACGGCGCCTCCCTGACGTATACGTCGTGGTCCTCGGCGCTGGCGATTGTGCGAGGACTTCACGTCCCCTCGAACCACGGCGGGTATTCCCGAACGATGCAGCCTTCCGGCCCGCCCTTCGTATTCAGGAACGGCCCTGCCGTCGGTGACGCTTCTGAGGCCAACATCCTGGACGACGTACCTCGGAAGTCCTCCTCGGATCGCTCGCCCGCCAGCCGCGCCGCGGCGCGCGCCGCGCCCCTGGCCGTCGATGCCCGCCTCCTTGCCGTGGCGACCGAGCATCTGCGCCGGCTCGGACCGAAACGCGTGACGGTGGTGGCCGTGGCGGCGGAGGCCGGCATGACCCACGCCAACGTCTATCGCTACTTCCCGTCCAAGGATGCGCTGCTCGATGCCGTGGCCGGTCGCTGGTTGCGCGATGTCGAGGCGGAGCTCGCCCGCATCGCCGACGCTCCCGACCCTGCCGACGACAAGATCGAACGCCTGCTGACCGCCCTGGCCTCGGCGCAGCGCGCGACCCTCGCCAACGAGCCGAACCTGTTCTCCGTCCATCTCGACGCCGCCGTGGGCGCCCGGCCCATCGCTCGGCGTCACAGGGTGCGGCTTCGCGGTCTCGTCGAGCGCGTGGTCGAGGAAGGCATGGCGACGGGAGCCTTCGTGGCGCGGGATCGGGAGCGGGCCATCGCCTACATCTTCGACGCCAGCTATCGCTTCACCCATCCCCTCGCGATCCAGCACGATGCAGACCTGCCGACGGATCTCATCGAGGCCCGACTCGGCGCGGTGATTCTGGCCATTCAGCGGGTGCTGCGGACGGGCACTCTCTAGGGGCAAGTGACAGAACTTTTGCGGTGTCACCGCGGGAATCGTGGGGCTTCGTTTCACGGTGCTGTCGCCTAAGTCGCTCCTGGATCTCAGCTTTCTCGAAGGGTCTGGATGAAGGACATGTCGGCGACTTGGCCCGAACCCTGCAAAGCCGATGGGACATCGGTTGAAGCCCTGGGCCTTTTCCGCCACACACCGCCGCGACGCACACAACCCGAACGAAGGCGTGGCGGTGCGGCCCGGCCGATGCGGACCTGAGCTCGTCATACGGGCGGAACACCGCGCATCCACCTAGATCACCGGAGGCTCGTTTTACCCATGGCACGCAGCAAGATCGCCCTCATCGGCGCCGGACAGATCGGTGGAACCCTCGCGCATCTGGCCGGGCTGAAGGAGCTCGGCGACGTCGTCCTGTTCGACATCGTCGACGGCGTTCCCCAGGGTAAGGCCCTCGACATCGCCGAATCGGCCCCCGTCGACGGATTCGACGCCGCCTATTCCGGCGCCAGCGACTATGCCGGCATCGCCGGGGCCGATGTGGTGATCGTCACGGCGGGCGTGCCGCGCAAGCCTGGCATGAGCCGCGACGACCTCATCGGGATCAATCTTAAGGTGATGGAGGCGGTCGGCAACGGCATCAAGCAGCATGCGCCCGACGCCTTCGTGATCTGCATCACCAACCCCCTCGACGCCATGGTGTGGGCGCTCCAGAAGTTCTCGGGATTGCCGACCAACAAGGTCGTGGGCATGGCCGGCGTGCTCGACTCGGCCCGGTTCCGCCACTTCCTCGCCGACGAGTTCAAGGTCTCGGTGGAGGATGTCACCGCCTTCGTGCTCGGCGGCCACGGCGACGACATGGTGCCGCTGGTGCGCTACTCCACCGTGGCCGGCGTGCCCCTGACCGATCTGGTCAAGCTCGGCTGGACCACGCAGGAGAAGCTCGACGCCATGGTCGAGCGCACCCGCAAGGGCGGCGGCGAGATCGTCAATCTGCTCAAGACCGGCTCGGCCTTCTACGCGCCCGCCGCCTCCGCCATCGCCATGGCCGAGAGCTACCTGCGCGACAAGCGCCGGGTGCTGCCCTGCGCCGCCTACCTCAACGGTGAGTACGGCGTCGACGGCATGTATGTCGGTGTGCCCATCGTCATCGGGGCGAACGGCGTCGAGCGCATCCTCGAGGTGACGTTCAACGACGATGAGAAGGCGATGTTCGAGAAGTCGGTCGGGGCCGTGAAGGGCCTCATCGAAGCCTGCAAGGGCATCAACCCGGCCCTCGCCTAAAACCCAAGACTTCGCAGCCGGCCGCTCAGGCGGCCGGCTCAAGCGGAGCGAGACGAAACCGGAAGGCCCGGCACGGCCGGGACGAGGGAGGAAGTTTGGCATGAACATCCACGAATATCAGGCCAAGGCGGTTCTCAAGGAGTTCGGACTGCCGGTTTCGCGCGGCGTCGCGATCTTCAAGGCCGAGGAAGCCGAAGCCGCCGCCCGTGAGCTCGGTGGCCCGGTCTGGGTGGTCAAATCGCAGATTCATGCCGGCGGACGCGGCAAGGGCACCTTCAAGGGGGCTCCGGCCGGCGCCAAGGGCGGCGTGCGCGTCACCAAGTCCCTCGACGAGGTGAAGCAGTTCGCCGGCGAGATGCTGGGCCAGACCCTGGTGACGATCCAGACGGGGGAAGCCGGGAAGCAGGTGAACCGCCTCTACATCGAGGAAGGCGCTCAGATCGAGGCCGAGTTCTACCTCTCCATGCTGGTGGATCGCGAGACCGGACAGGTCGCCTTCGTCGTATCGACGGAGGGCGGCATGGACATCGAGCAGGTCGCCCACGACACCCCGGAAAAGATCGTCACCTTCTCCGTCGATCCGGCCACCGGCATCATGCCCCATCACGGCCGCGCCGTCGCCAAGGCGCTCGGCCTCACCGGCCCGCAGGCCAAGGAAGCCGGTGATCTGACCACCAAGCTCTACGCGGCGTTCACCGCCAAGGACATGAGCATGCTGGAGATCAACCCCCTGGTGCTCACGGGCGACGGTCACCTCAAGTGCCTCGACGCCAAGATCTCGTTCGACTCGAACGCCCTCTACCGCCACCCCGACATCGTGGCTTTGCGCGACGAGACCGAGGAGGACGCCAAGGAAATCGAGGCCTCCAAGTACGATCTCGCCTACATCGCGCTGGACGGTACCATCGGCTGCATGGTCAACGGTGCCGGCCTCGCCATGGCGACCCTCGACATCATCAAGCTCTACGGCGAGGAGCCGGCGAACTTCCTCGATGTCGGCGGCGGCGCTTCGGAAGAGAAGGTCACGGCGGCATTCAAGATCATCACCGCCGATCCGCAGGTGAAGGGCATTCTCGTCAATATCTTCGGCGGGATCATGAAGTGCGATGTCATCGCCAACGGCGTGATCGCGGCGGTGAAGGCGGTGGGCCTCGAAGTTCCCCTGGTGGTGCGTCTGGAAGGCACCAACGTCGAGAAGGGCAAGGAGATCATCCGGACTTCCGGCCTGAACGTGATCCCGGCGGACGATCTCGACGACGCCGCACAAAAAATCGTCGCCGCCGTGAAGAAGGGCTGAGAGAACCGATGTCCATCCTGATCGACGCGAACACCAAGGTCATCTGCCAGGGCTTCACCGGCAAGAACGGGACCTTCCACTCCGAGCAGGCCATCGCCTACGGCACCAAGATGGTCGGCGGCACCTCCCCGGGCAAAGGCGGCTCGAAGCACCTCAACCTGCCGGTCTTCGACACGGTGGCCGAAGCGCGCGAAGCCACGGGCGCCGACGCCTCCGTGGTCTACGTGCCGCCGCCGGGCGCCGCCGATGCCATCTGCGAGGCGATCGCGGCGGAAGTGCCCCTCATCGTCTGCATCACCGAGGGCATTCCGGTCCTCGACATGGTGCGGGTGAAGCGCGCCCTGGAAGGTTCGAAGTCCCGCCTCATCGGGCCGAACTGCCCCGGCGTCGTCACGGCGGGCGAATGCAAGATCGGCATCATGCCGGCCAACATTTTCAAGTCGGGCTCCGTCGGCATCGTCTCGCGCTCGGGCACGCTTACCTATGAAGCCGTGTTCCAGACCACCAATGCGGGGCTCGGCCAGACCACGGCGGTCGGCATCGGCGGCGATCCGGTGAAGGGCACGGAGTTCATCTCCATGCTCGAACTGTTCCTCGCCGACGACAAGACCGAGTCCATCGTGATGATCGGCGAGATCGGCGGTTCGGCGGAAGAAGAAGCCGCGCAGTTCCTCGCCGACGAGGCCAAGCGTGGGCGCAAGAAGCCCATGGTCGGCTTCATCGCCGGCCGCACGGCCCCTCCGGGGCGTCGCATGGGCCATGCCGGCGCCATCATCTCGGGCGGCAAGGGCGGAGCCGAGGACAAGATCGCCGCCATGGAAGCGGCCGGCATCCGGGTCTCGCCCTCGCCGGCCCGCCTCGGCAGCACCCTCGTCGAAGTCCTGAAGGGCTGAGGCAACTGAGGCGCGGGGCTGTGTTGCGCCGCATTCAGCCTTGGGCGCCCATATGAAATCCGATGGACGCGGGTTTGCCGCGTCCGTCTCTCCGAATCCGAGCCGACATCCTGTGCCGGATCGGACGACGATCGCCCCGCATGGGGCGGCCTTGAGCCAAGCGGTAGGATGATCCGGACGATGGCACGCCACGACGCGCTCGAAACCTCGTTCCTCTACGGCGGCAACGCCGCCTACATCGAGGAGCTACAGGCGGCCCATGCCCGCGATCCGAATTCCGTCGATCCCGAATGGCAGGATTTCTTCCGCTCCTTGAACGAGGACAAGGGCGCGGCCGAGAAGAACGCCGCCGGCGCGTCGTGGCGGCGTCCGAACTGGCCGATCCCCGCCAACGGCGAGATCGTCTCGGCGCTGGACGGCAACTGGGCAACCGTCGAGAAGGCAGTCGGCGAGAAGATCCGCGCCAAGTCGGACACCGCGACGGCCCCCGCCAAGGGTGTCGTCGTCGCCTCCGCGCCGGGCATCTCGGTGGAGCAGGCGACCAAGGATTCCGTGCGCGCGATCATGCTGATCCGCGCCTACCGCATGCGCGGCCACCTCCATGCCCGCCTCGATCCCCTCGGTCTCGCCCCGCGCGGCGACCACGAGGAACTGCACCCGCAGCATTACGGCTTCGAGGAGCGGGATTGGGACCGTCCGATCTTCCTCGACAACGTGCTCGGACTCGAATTCTCGACCATCCGAGAGATCGTCGAGATCTTGGAGCGCACCTACTGCCAGACGCTCGGCGTCGAGTTCATGCACATCTCCAACCCGGAGGAGAAGGCATGGATTCAGGAGCGCATCGAGGGCAAGGGTAAGGAAATCCAGTTCACCCCCGAGGGCAAGCGCGCGATCCTCAACAAGCTCATCGAAGCGGAGGGCTTCGAGAAGTTCCTCGACCTCAAGTACACCGGCACCAAGCGATTCGGCCTCGACGGCTCCGAATCGATGATTCCGGCCCTCGAACAGATCATCAAGCGTGGCGGCGCCCTCGGCGCTAAGGAGATCGTGGTGGGCATGGCCCATCGCGGCCGTCTGAACGTGCTCTCCAACGTGATGGCCAAGCCCTTCCGGGCGATCTTCAACGAGTTCAAGGGCGGCTCGGCCAACCCGGCCGAAGTCGAGGGCTCGGGCGACGTAAAGTACCACCTCGGCGCGTCCTCGGACCGCACCTTCGACGGGAATAACGTCCACCTCTCGCTCACCGCCAACCCGTCCCACCTCGAGATCGTCGATCCGGTGGTGCTCGGAAAGGTGCGGGCCAAGCAGGACCAGCGCGCCAACCCGCATGTTCACCGCACCAGCGTCGTGCCGCTCCTCATCCACGGCGACGCCGCCTTCGCGGGCCAGGGTGTGGTCGCCGAATGCCTCGGCCTGTCGGGCTTGAAGGGGCATCGCACCGGCGGGTCGATCCACTTCATCATCAACAACCAGATCGGCTTCACCACCGATCCGCGTTTCTCACGGTCCTCGCCCTATCCGTCCGACGTCGCCAAGATGGTGGAAGCCCCGATCTTCCATTGCAACGGCGACGACCCCGAATCCGTGACCTTCGCGGCCAAGATCGCCATCGAGTACCGGCAGAAATTCGGCAAGCCCGTCGTCATCGACATGCTGTGCTATCGCCGCTTCGGCCATAACGAGGGCGACGAGCCGGCCTTCACCCAGCCGAAGATGTACCAGCGCATCCGCAAGCATCCGACGGCGCTCGAAACCTACGGCAAGAAACTCGTCGCCGAAGGCGTCGTGAGCCAGGAGCAGCTCGACGCCCGCAAGGCCGAGTTCCGCGGTATTCTCGACGGTGAGCTCGATGTCGCCAACACCTACAAAGCCAACAAGGCCGATTGGCTCGACGGGCGGTGGTCCGGCTTCAAGGCCGTGCGCGAGGATGTGGACGATCCGCGCCGGGGCAAGACCGGCGTTCCGACGGAGATCCTGCGCGAGATCGCCCAGCGCATCACCACGCCCCCGCCCGGTTTCCACCTCCATCGCACGATCCAGCGCTTCTTCGACAACCGCGCCAAGGCGGTGGAAAGCGGCGAGGGCATCGACTGGGCGACGGCCGAGGCCCTCGCCTTCGGTTCGCTCCTGCTGGAGGGGCACCGGGTCCGCCTCTCGGGTCAGGATGTCGAGCGCGGCACCTTCTCCCAGCGCCACGCCGTGGTGATCGATCAGGAGAACGAGCAGCGTTACACGTCGCTCAACTCCATCCGTGAAGGTCAGGCGAGCCTCGAAGTCATCAATTCGATGCTCTCCGAAGAGGCGGTGCTCGGCTTCGAGTACGGCTATTCCCTGGCCGAGCCCAACGCCCTCGTGCTGTGGGAGGCGCAGTTCGGTGATTTCGCCAACGGCGCCCAGGTGGTCATCGATCAGTTCATCTCGTCGGGTGAGCGCAAGTGGCTGCGCATGTCCGGCCTGACCCTGCTGCTGCCGCACGGCTACGAAGGCCAGGGGCCGGAGCATTCCTCGGCCCGCCTGGAGCGCTTCCTGCAGATGTGCGCCGAAGACAACATGCAGGTCGCCAATTGCACTACGCCGTCGAATTACTTCCACATCCTGCGGCGCCAGCTCAATCGCGAGTTCCGCAAGCCGCTGGTTCTGATGACGCCGAAGTCGCTTCTGCGTCACAAGCGGGCGGTTTCCACCATCGACATGATGGCGGAGGGATCGAGCTTCCACCGCGTGTTGTGGGACGACGCCGAGCGTGAGGACGATGCCACCAAGCTCGCCAAGGACGACAAGATCCGTCGCGTCGTCCTATGCTCGGGCAAAGTCTATTACGACCTCTACGACGAGCGCGAGAAGCGCGGGATCAACGACGTCTACATCATGCGCGTCGAGCAGCTGTATCCGTTCCCCCTCAAGGCCCTGGCCGGCGAGATGGCGCGCTTCCGCAATGCCGAGGTGGTCTGGTGCCAGGAAGAGCCCAAGAACATGGGCCCCTGGTCGTTCGTTGAGCCTTATCTCGAATGGGTGCTCGGCCAGGCCCAGTCCTCCGTCAAGCGCGCCCGCTACGTGGGTCGGCCGGCCTCGGCCTCCACGGCGGTCGGCCTCCTATCCAAGCATCAGGCCCAGCTCCAGGCCTTCCTCAATGAGGCGCTGGCGATCTGACGCCCGGCGCCCAGCGCTTCCCGAACCCGAGCGCGCCCGTGACCGGCGCCGCGAAACTCCCGGACGGACACTGATCATGGCAACCGACATCCTCGTCCCGACGCTCGGCGAATCCGTGAGCGAGGCCACCATCGGCCGCTGGTTCAAGAAGCCCGGCGATGCGGTGGCGGCCGACGAGCCCCTGGTCGAGCTCGAGACCGACAAGGTCACCCTCGAGGTCAACGCACCGGCCGCGGGCGAACTCGGCGAAATCCTGGTCAAGGACGGGGAGACCGTGGAGCCCGGTGCTCTCCTCGGCTCCATCGTCGAGGCGAGCGGTGACGCGAAAGCGGCCGCGCCGAAGAAGGCGGAGGCTCCGGCTGCCGAAACCAAGCAGGCCGAGACCGCGCCGGCGAAGGAGTCTTCCGCCGGTTACGGCAACCACGGCGACGGCGCACCGGCGCAGTCCCGTGACTCCGGCGACCACGGCCCGGCCGTGGGTAAGATCGCCCGCGAATCCGGAATCGATCCCGCGACCCTGAATGGCTCGGGCAAGGACGGCCGCGTCACCAAGGGGGACATGCTCGAGGCCAAGGCGAAGGGGCCGTCCGCCCCGACCCCGGCGCCCGCCCGGGACGCCAAGCCCGCCGCGCCGCGCGCACCCTCGAAGCCCGACGATGCGGCGCGCGAAGAGCGCGTGCGCATGACGAAGCTGCGCCAAACCATCGCCCGCCGTCTCAAGGACGCGCAGGATACGGCCGCGATGCTGACGACATTCAACGACGTCGACATGTCCGCCGTCATGGCCATGCGCAGCCAGTACAAGGACATCTTCGAGAAGAAGCACGGCACCAAGCTCGGCTTCATGGGTTTCTTCACCAAGGCGGTGATCGGCGCCCTCAAGGACGTGCCGGCGGTCAATGCCGAGATCGACGGGCAGGATCTCGTCTACAAGAACTACTACCACATCGGCATCGCCGTCGGCACCGATAAGGGCCTCGTGGTGCCGGTGGTGCGCGACGCCGACGACCTGTCCATCGCCGGCATCGAGAAGAAAATCGCCGGCTTCGGCAAGAAGGCCCGCGACGGCAAGCTCTCTATCGAAGAGATGCAGGGCGGCACCTTCACCATCACCAATGGCGGCATCTACGGGTCGCTGATGTCGACGCCGATCCTCAACGCGCCGCAATCGGGCATCCTCGGCATGCATCGCATCGAGGAGCGTCCGGTTGTGCGGAACGGCAAGATCGAGGCGCGGCCGATGATGTATCTGGCCCTGTCCTACGACCACCGCATCGTCGACGGGAAGGAGGCCGTGACCTTCCTCGTGCGGGTCAAGGAGGCGCTGGAGGATCCGGCACGCCTCGTGCTCGACCTCTAAGGCCCGGCAGCTGCCGTCCGCCGGCCGCCTGGACGCGCGGCCGGACGCTTCCGCGCGCTTCGTATCCGATGGTGGGGCATGACCCGCCGCCCAATTCAGCGAGTCAGAATTTCATGTCCTACGATCTCGTCGTCATCGGCACCGGCCCCGGCGGCTATGTCTGCGCCATCCGGGCGGCTCAGCTCGGCCTCAAGACCGCCGTGGTGGAGAAGCGGGCGACCCATGGAGGCACCTGCCTCAACGTCGGCTGCATCCCCTCGAAGGCCTTGCTACACGCCTCCGAAGCTTTCGAGGAGGCGGGCAAGCACTTCGCCGACATGGGCGTGATCGTGAGCGCGCCCGAACTCGATTTGACGAAGATGATGACGTTCAAGCAGGACGGCGTCGACGGCAACACCAAGGGCGTCGAGTTCCTGCTCAAGAAAAACGGCATCGACGCCTATCGGGGTACCGCGCGCCTCGCCGGAGCCGGTCGTGTCGAGGTGCTGTCGGAGGATGGCGGCAACCAGCTGCTGGAGACGAAGAACGTCGTCATCGCCACGGGTTCGGACGTCACCCCGCTTCCCGGCGTCACCATCGACGAAAAGATCGTGGTGTCCTCCACGGGCGCGCTCACCCTTGAGAAGGTGCCGGGCAAGCTCCTCGTCATCGGCGCCGGCGTCATCGGCCTCGAACTCGGCTCGGTCTGGCGCCGCCTCGGCGCCGAGGTGACCGTGATCGAGTATCTCGATCGCATCCTGCCGGGCATGGATGGCGAGGTGGGCAAGCAGTTCCAGCGCATCCTCGGCAAGCAGGGAATCCAGTTCAAGCTCTCGTCGAAGGTCACGGGCGTCACCGTCGAGAACGGGGCGGCCGCCGTCACGGTGGAGCCCTCTGCCGGGGGCGCGGCCGAGACCCTGCAGGCTGATGTGGTGCTCGTCGCCATTGGCCGCGTGCCCTACACTGAGGGCCTCGGACTGGAGACCGTAGGCGTCGGCCTCGACAACAAGGGCCGCATCCAGACGGACAGCCACTACGCCACCAATGTCACCGGTATCTACGCCATCGGCGACGTCATCGCTGGGCCGATGCTCGCCCACAAGGCTGAGGACGAGGGAGTCGCGGTCGCCGAACTCCTGGCCGGTCAGTCGGGCCACGTGAATTACGGGGTGATTCCGAACGTGGTCTACACCTATCCAGAGGTCGCTTCTGTCGGAAAGACCGAAGAGGAGTTGAAGAAGGATGGGATCGCCTACAATTCCGGGAAATTCCCCTTCACCGCCAACGGTCGCGCCAAGGTCAACCACACCACCGACGGCTTCGTGAAGATCCTGGCGGATGCGACCACCGACCGGGTGCTCGGCGTGCACATCGTCGGCGCCGACGCGGGCAATCTCATCGCGGAGGTGGCGGTGGCCATGGAGTTCGGGGCTTCCGCCGAGGACGTGGCCCGCACCTGCCACGCCCACCCGACCCTGACGGAAGCCGTCAAGGAGGCCGCCCTGGCTGTGGCCAAGCGCGCCATTCACATCTGATCGAAGGGGCGGGCGCGCCCGCCCATCAGGATTCCGCCGGCACCAGGGGCGGAAGGCGCGACAGGCGCAGCGCGATGATGAGCGCGAGCCCGTACAGGCAGGCGAAGAACGCCGCGACGCCCGTCCAGCCCGAATGGGCGAAGAACCATCCGCCCGCCGTCCCGAGCACCGAGGAGCCCAGATAGTACAGGCAGAGATACACCGACGAAGCCTGGGCGCGGTCGCGTAAGGCCCGGCGGCCGATCCAGCTGCTGGCGACGGAATGGGCGCCGAAGAAGCTCACAGTCACCACGACGATGCCGAGGATGATGAGCCAGAGCCTGTCGGACAGGGTCATGGTGATGCCGGCGAGCCCCAGAAGGATCGCCAGCCAGAGCACCCGGCGCCGCCCCAGGCGGCTCGCGATCTCACCCGTCAGGGCCGAGGAAAAAGTCCCGAATAGGTAAATGACGAAGATCGCCCCGATGGCCGTCTGGCTGAGATCGAATGGCGGATCGAGGAGGCGAAAGCCGATATAGTTGTAGACGCTGACGAAGCCGCCCATGAGCAAGAACGCTTCGGCGAACAGCCAGGGCAGTCCGGGATCGCGAAAGTGCTGGCCGAAGGTGCCGGGCACATCGCTCCAGCGCATCCGGTTAGGGCTGAAGCGTTGCGACTCCGGCAAGCTTAGGAGGAAGGCCACTGCCGCGCCGAGGGCCAGCACCCCGATCGTGCCGAGGCCCCAACGCCAGGAGGCGTGATCGGCGATGATGCCGGCGATCAGCCGTCCGATCATGCCGCCCAGGGCATTACCGCCGATGAGTAGGCCCATGGACAGGCCGATGGCGCGCCCGTGCATCTCTTCGCTGAGATAGGCCATGGCTACGGCCGGCAGGCCGCTCGCGGCGAGACCCGTGAGGGCCCGCAGGGCGAGGAAGCCGTGCCAACTCGGAATCAGAACCGCCACGAGGGTGAGGGCGGCCGACGCGAACAGCGACGCCACCATCACCGGCCGACGCCCCCAAACTTCCGAGAGCGGGCTCACCACCAGCAGGGCGAGGGCCAGCATCGCACAGGGAAGCGAGAGGGCAAGGCTGCTTTCCGCCGGCGAGACATGAAACTCGTCGGCGAACACTGGGAGCAACGGCTGCACCCCGTAGAGCACCGCGAAGGTCGAGAAGCCCGCCGCCGCGAGGGCCAGGGTGGTGCGGCGGAAGGCCGGCGTCCCGGCTTCGATCAACCGGGGCGATGCCTTGTCCATGCCGTTTCCTTTGGTGGGTCCGGTCGATTGCCGCGCGAGCGGACGCCCCGGAGGGAGCTGGCTACGGAACTCGCCCCGGAAGAGAGGAAATCGTCCGGGCATCGAGCCGAGACATCCGTGACGGCATCGGGGCGAGGGGAGGGGCGGCCCAAAGGCGGGCCACCCATCGCTTACCGGGGAGGCGGAGCGGCTTGCCCCTGCTGCTGGATGAGGGGCGTGATACGGCGCACCGTGACTCGCCGGTTCTCACGCGACGGCCCTTGGGTGTTCACCTTCAGATACTGCTCCCCGTAGCCCTGCGTCGTCAGGTTCTCCGGCGGCACCTTGAAGGACTGGGTGAGCACCGTGGCAACGGATTGGGCCCGCCGATCCGACAGGGAGAGGTTGTCGACATCGGAGCCGACCGCGTCGGTGTAGCCTTCGATGAGGAAAACCTCCTGCGGATTAGCCCGGATCGCCTGGTTCATCGCCGCCGCGATGGTGGCGAGGCGAGCCGCCTGATCCGGCGTTACCGTGAACGATCCGGTTTCGAACGTGATGGTATTGATGTCGACGCTGCGCATCCGGGCACGGAGCTGCGGGCTGTACCGCACCTGATCGAGGGTGTAGCGCCGATCCACGGCCACCACCGGCGGGGCCGATAGGGCTTCGTAGACCGCGCGCTCGTCGGCCCCCTCGTAATCCACCACGTAACGATCCCGCGGAATGCGGATGTCGGGTGGGGGCAGATCGACCACGTCTTCGTAGATCGGCCGGCGCGGGCCGCCGAAGCTGTTGTCGATGATCACCACCTCGCGACCGTCGCGGAAGCGGCGCGAGCGCCGCACGAGGCGACCGTCGTCGTCGACGATGGTGACGATTTGCTCGCCGCCCGGTCGATCGAGGTACGTGATGGTATCGCCCCCCCGGCGCTCGCTGCGATAGCCGCCGCGTCCGAGATCGCGGAACCGCTCGTTCTCGTCATGGCGGATGAAGTAGGTGTCACGGTCGCGCACGATGATGCGGCCGGGTTCGCGGATGTAGGTCCGGCCATCCTCCCGGAATTCGCGACGGTCGCGGCGGACGCGGTCGAAATCGCGGACGTCGTCGTCGTCTCGGAAACCGCCGGGGATGTAGCCGGGCCGTCCCGGGGCGTTGAATCCATCGCGCTGACCGCCGCGCTCAAATGCGTCCCGGCGTTCGCGATCCTCGCGGCGGTCGTCGTCCCGCAGGTCGCCGTCGCGCCGTCTCCCATCACGCAGCCCCGGATCGCGATCCTCACGCGGATCGAGCCCGTCCGGCGGTCCGCGCCTGTCGGACCGTCCGGCCTGTGGTTCGTCGCGATTGTCCGCACCCGGTGGAACGAACGGGCGACCGGGGACACCGGGGCGAGCGTTGGGAGCGACAGGCTGAGCGGGGGCAGCGGGTTGGGCAGGATCTGGCGTCCGCGGTTCGGCGGCCGTCGGCGGTGCGGGTGGAGTCGAGGGGGACGGGGTCGGAGGAGCTTTCCGGTCGGCCGGACTCGGAGCCGCATCCGGACTGCGACGGCCCTGTTCCGGTGGCGTCGGGCGATCGGCGTCCGAACTGGGCGCACGACGATTGGGCCCGCCCGGCTGCCCCTGCGCGGGCTCGATCGCGCGATCCCGTGCCGGAGGCGGGGCTTGCCGCTCGGCTGGATCTCGCTGCGGGGCCTGAGGTCGCTCCTGACGCTCGAGCCGCTCTTGGCGATCAGGCCGCTCCTGACGCTCGGGCCGCTCTTGGCGATCGGGTCGCTCCTGACGATCCGGACGTTCCTGACGCGGCGTCGGGCGCTCCGCCGGACCACGGTCTTCGCGGGCATCGGGGCGCTGTTCGCGAACGGGCGGCCGCTCGCGCTCTTGCCGCGGCTCGGGTCGATCTTGTCTTGGCTCAGGTCGTTCCTGACGGGGGGCAGGGCGCTCCTGCCTCGGTTCCGGCCGCTCTTGTCTAGGCTCGGGCCGCTCTTGCCTGGGCTCGGGCCGCTCGGGTCTCGCTTCGGGGCGTTCACGCACGGCCGGGGGGCCGTTGCGGGGGCCTTCACCACCGGGGCCGCCTCCACGAGGACCTTCACCACCCGGACCGGCCTGGGCCAAGCGCATGACGTCACCTGCCCTGTCCTCTGGATGCGCCCATGATGGATCGGACAGAACCAGGGCCGGCAGCATGGTGCCGGTGAGAAGGAGCAGGCGGAATGGCCGCATGGATGGCACTCAGAGTCGTGGACGAGGCCTTCGGAACTGACTTATGGCCGGATGGTTCCCGCCTCCGGCAAATCCGATGCGTCGCCGAGACACGATCCGGTGTTCAGGGACGGGTGGTGCGGGGCTGGACCTGTGCCGAGAACAGGTTCGGTGCGATGACCCGAACCGGCTGACGTTCTTCATTCGGGGATGCGTGCAGGGTCGGCGGCACGGTGGTGCCGGCGGCAGGTTCTGCAATGGTGCCGGCTTCGTTGGTCACGAGGCCCGTGCGGGTGGCCGCATCGGCCGCCAAGCCGGCGGCCGTCTTGTCTGCTCGTCCGACGAGGGTCAATCGAACCTTCGGGCGCGATAGGGCCTCAGCCTGCATGGGGGTGACGAAGATATCGCCCTTGTGGCGCACCAGCATGCTTTCCGCCTTCACCAGGGACTGCGCCCAGCTCTGCCCCTCGCGCTTGCACGAACAGTTCGGCATGAAGGTGGTCCGGAACTTGAACGCATTGGCGAGGGAGACGTACGCCTTCGATCCCTTGAGGGCTGCGGCATGCTTCAGCGCCTCGTCACCGTGTGGCATCGAATAGGCGGCGGCCTCCGCGCCGGGGCAAAGCGCTTGGCAGAGTTCGTCCGCCCCCTCGCGGCCGTCGGGCAGGTTGGCCATCGGGAAATACGCACCGTCGCAGGTGCGGACACAAATCACTTGAGACCCCCCACGGGCCCGTTGCTCCTGCGGCGAGCCGTCGAGGGCGCGCAGCGCGACCTTGCTCGCCGCATCGGTGCAGGCCGCGGCCACGGCGGCGGTGAGTTGCCGACGGCGTGCCGCCGTGACCTCCCCGTTCTCCGCGCCGTAGCCGGCATTGAGCGCGCGAATCCGCTGCTCGACGGCGCCGCATTGCGGGGGGCGGGAATCGAAGAATAGGAACCGACCGCCTTCGCAGTTCAAGGTCCGATAATAGGCATTCAGCCGGCCGATCTCGTTCTGAAGGGCGCGGGCCGTGCTGGCTCCGTCGCCCAGATTGGCGAGCTCGGACCGATAGCGCAGGCAGGCATCGCTGGCTTGCGCCTGCGCTGCGCCCATCGTCCCGAAGGCGACGAGGGGAGCGATGAATGCCCGAGCGAGCGTGCGGATCTGCGGAAATATCAGTGGCATGACCCAGATTGAAACGGGAGGAGAATCGCGGCGTCGGCCGGGATCCGGTCTGGCGGCAAAGCACATTTTTGTACCCGCCCTCGTCCATGGGCGACAGCCTCCCTACATGCGCCCCGTCGAGTTCGAGGGGGAATGCAGGATGATGTGGCTTCGGGGTCTCACAGGTGTGATGCTGACGGGTCTCGTCGCGGGATCGTTTACCGGAGGGGGGGCGGCCAAGGCCGAGGAGGCCGACAGGATCTTCGATAAGTCGACGGTCTGGCGTCCCCTCACACCGAACGACAAGCTCGTTGTCTATGGCATCGACGATCCCGCGGTCGCCGGGGTCGCCTGCTGGTATACTCAACCCGAGAAGGGCGGCATCAAGGGCACTTTGGGATTGGCCGAGGATGTCTCGGATATTTCCCTGGCCTGTCGTCAGGTCGGACCCGTTCAGTTCAAGGACAAGCTCGGCCAGGGTGAAGTGGTGTTCAGCGAGCGCCGCTCGCTGATCTTCAAATCGATGCAGATCGTCCGTGGCTGTGATGCCAAGCGTAATACGTTGATCTACATGGTTTATTCGGACAAGGTCATCCAGGGCTCGCCCAAGAATTCGACCTCGGCGGTGCCCCTGATGCCATGGGGCACCGAGCCGCCGCCGAAATGCGCTGATGCCATGAAGAAATAAAGGTCTCGAACGCATCGACCGATCCCGCACCGGGCGTCCGGCGGTCGCTTTCCGAGGCGAGTGCGGCTGACGCTCAATCCTGACAGGTGATGCGAATTGGCCGTTCGGCCTGCTTGATCACCGGTGCCGCGGGAATCGCGCCGGTGTACTCGTCCTGCGCAGCCGTGCCGAAGGAACTGGCGGACGCGAAGCCTTGGGCTTCGCACCAGGCATTGGCCACCACTTGGCCACAGCTGCTTTCGCCGTTGCTCAGGCAGTCTCCGACGCCGTAGCCTTCGCCAGCCGGGATCAGGAAGGTCTTTTCGACCTGCGGAGTCGCGCGGGCCGGAGTTTCGCCGTCGCCGCCCGCGAGGGCGGCGGAGGAAAATAGGGCAAGGGCGAGGAGAGCGCCGATTTCGGCGGCCGGGCGGCGCATGGGCAGAACCTCGATGGCGGGATTTGATTTCAACGAAATCTCAAGGCTTCGGGTAAACAATTCCTTTCCGCCTCGGATCGCTTTCGATGGACGCGGGAGCGATGTCGTTCTCGAAATGCTCATGGATTCGAGGTAGCGCAGGACGGTCGACGGGGCCGTCGCCTTCGCGCAACAGCTGAGGGGCACGGCGTGAGGCTCGCTCATTGCGCGCGTTGGCCGGCACGGGGTACCGACGCTGGGAAGCGGCGAAAAACCAACACGCTAGGGGGCGGTCGCGGCACGTGACGTTCGCGGCCTGCCCGAGGGACGAGGGACGGTTTCATGGCCCCGATGTTGCGGCTCTACAACACACTGACCCGGCGCAAGGCCGCGTTCGTGCCGATCGATCCGTCGCATGTGCGCATGTATGCCTGTGGCCCGACGGTCTATGACGCGGCTCATATCGGCAATGCCCGCCCGATCATCGTGTTCGACCTGCTGTTTCGGCTCCTGCGCCATCTCTACGGGCCGGCGCACGTCACCTATGCCCGCAACGTCACCGACGTGGATGATAAGATCAACGCCCGTGCGGCGGAGCGGGGCATCACCATCCGCGAACTCACCGACGGAACACTCGCTGCCTTCCACGATGACATTCGCGCCCTCGGTGTCCTCATGCCCGAGGATGTGAATGTCGCCCAGGAGCGTCCGCGCTTCATCGAGCCGCGCGCCACCGATCACATCGCCGAGATGATCGCGATCATCGAGGGATTGGTGGCGGCCGGGCATGCCTACGTGGCGGCCGGACACGTGCTGTTCGACGTGCCCGCGATGCCTGACTACGGCAGCCTGTCGAAGCGTCCCCTGGACGAGATGGAGGCAGGCGCCCGTGTCGAGGTGGCGCCCTACAAGCGTTCGCCCTTGGATTTCGTGCTGTGGAAGCCCTCGAAGCCCGGCGAGCCCTCCTGGCCCTCGCCCTGCGGCATCGGTGAGCCCGGCCGCCCTGGTTGGCACATCGAGTGCTCGGCCATGTCGTGGAAGCACCTGGGCAAGACCTTCGACATCCATGCCGGCGGCATCGACCTCATCTTTCCCCACCACGAGAACGAGGTCGCCCAGTCGCGCTGCTGCTTCGGCACCGACGTGATGGCCAATGTCTGGCTCCACAACGGCTTCCTGCAGGTGGAGGGCGAGAAGATGTCGAAATCGCTCGGCAACTTCATCACCATCCGCGAGGTCCTGAAGGACTGGCCCGGCGAGGTCGCGCGCCTCGCCATGCTCAGGACCCATTACCGTCAGCCCATCGACTGGACGGTTCGAGGGCTCGAGGAGGCGAGCCGCACCCTCGATCGCTGGTATGGGATCGTCGGTGACACCGCCGCCGCGCCGCGGCTTCCGGAGGGGCTGCTGGAGCCGCTCACGGACGACCTCAACACGCCCTCTGCCCTCGCGGAGCTTCATCGTTTGGACGATGCGGCCAGCTTGAAGGCCGGAGCCAACTTGATGGGCCTGCTGACGCAGACCAAGTCGGAGCGGGATCAGGGGAGCATTCGCGCCTCGGGGGTGGACGTGGTCCGGGTTGAGGCTTTGATCGAGGCGCGGCGGGCGGCGCGCGCCGCCAAGGATTGGGCCGCCTCCGACCGTGTCCGTGACGAGCTCGCGGCCATGGGCGTCGCCGTGAAGGACGGCAAGGACGGCACCACGTGGAGCGTGATGCCGTAGGCGTAGCTGCGACCGGCTCACCGTCGCGGCCGGTCGCGGGCTGGTCGAGCCTCAGAGGCGCTCGACCACGAACGCCTCGGCCTGCGGGGCGGTCGGGTTCGCCGCCGCCGCGTCGCGCAAGGCACCCACCACGTCCCGCGCCTCGGTGGTCACGAGGTAACTGAGGTCGAGCCCTTCGCGGATGAAGCCCTGGATCCGCATGTGGTCGAGGAGCGTCAGGAGCGGGGTCCAGAAGTCCGCCACCGACAGCAGGAGGATCGGCTTCTTGTGCTGGCCGAGCTGCGCCCAGGTGAGCTGCTCCACCAGTTCCTCCAGGGTACCGATGCCGCCCGGCAGGGCCACGAACGCGTCGGAGCGCTCGAACATCAGGCGCTTGCGGGTGTGCATGTCCTCCACCACGATGGTCTCCTGAATCGCGTCGAGCATGCGCTCGCGCGATTTCAGGAAGCTTGGGATGATGCCGGTGACATGGCCGCCATGCTCCAGAACGGCGCGGGCGACGGTGCCCATGAGCCCGACATTGCCGCCGCCATAGACGAGGCCGAGACCGGCTTCGGCCAGGGCTCTACCCAGGGTCTCGGCGGCCGTGATGAAGGCTGGGTCGTTCCCGAAGCCCGAGCCGCAATAGACGCAGACCGTTTTCACCGCTGACATGCGCCGCCTCCCATTCGGGTCGGGCCATGGGGGAAGCGCGCGGCATCCACGGGCCAAAGTGCTGATTTTATGGGAGATCCGGCCACAAAGCGGCCGCCGGGATTTGGTGTTCCGATCATGTTCGCTAATATGTCGCCATCGCGTGCCGATTTGTCGTCGGGGCCGGTCGAGAACCAAGTGCGGGTCCGCCGCGCGGGCGGCGGATGGGGGAGTGGTGCGTCATGACGGCGGAGTTGCGACGGAGCATCTTCCTCGCCTGCGTAGGGCTCTTGGGCGGCTTCGCCCTCGTCGTCACCCTCTACGGCGCGAGCGTGTTGTTCAAGCACGGAATCGACACGGCCGAGGATCGCAGCGTGCTTCCCGCCCCCGTCTTGGAGGTGCCCCCCGCACCCGGACAACCCATCGCGAACGGGCTGGCCGAGGCGAAGCCGGCCCCCCCGCCGGAGCCTCGCCCGGGGGCGGCTGCCCCCAGGAGCGGCGTCCGGGCATCGGCGCCGACCTTCGACATCATTCGCGTCGAGCCGTCGGGCGAGGCGGTCATTGCCGGGCGGGCGACGCCCAACACCACCGTGGAGTTGCTGCGCGACGGGGAGCCGATCGCCCGTGCCCTCGTCGATCCGTCGGGGCAGTTCGCCATCGTGCCGCCGGCCCTGGCGCCCGGCAGCAGCGAGATCACCCTGCGGGCGACGGGAGCGGATGGCCGACCGCTGCCGTCGCGGGAGAGCGTGGCCGTGGTGGTCTCCCCCGGACGCGACGCCAAGCCCCTCGTCGCCCTGACCTCGCCCGACAAGCCGACGGTGGTGCTGTCGCAGCCCGACCCCCCGTCGGAGCCGAAGCAAGTCGTTGCGAAGGCTGAGGAAAAGGCAAAGCCCGACGCCGAGGCCGTGCCTCCGCAGACCGACAGGGCGGAGCCCGCCGCGCCCGCTCGACAGGCCGAGGCGAGCAAGGAGCCCGAGCCGACTTCCCCCGAGGGCAAGCCCCCGGCGCCCCAGACCGAGAAGGCGTCCGGCACCGTCCCGGTCAAGGTCGTCAGCGTCGAGGCGGAGGAGGGCGGGCGGCTCTACGTCACCGGCCAGGCCCAGCCCGGGGCGACGGTGCGGCTCTACCTCAACGATACCGCCGTGGCGCCGGCCAGCGTCGGGGCGGACGGGCGCTTCGCCTTCACCATCGGGCGCGGTGTCCAGCCGGGCGCCTACGCGGTCCGGGTCGACGAAGTCGATCCCGTGTCGGGCCGGGTGAAGACCCGCTCCGAAGTGCCCTTCACCGTGCCGGCGCCGAAGCCCGTCGCGGCAAAACCCGAGCCGGCGAAGCCCGAGCCGGCGAAGCCCGAGCCGGCGAAGCCGGCCCCGAAGGTCGCGCTTCTCGCGCCGCCGGCCCTCGATGGGTCCGCACCACCGGCGGAACTTCCGAAGCTGCCGCAAGCACTTGCCATCCCCCCGGCGCTCCCGCCCGTCGATCCGGTTCCCCCCGCGCAGACCCCGCTGGCGGCCGAGCCGAAGGCCGGTCCGGCGCCGAAATCCGAGCCGCAACTCGAGGCGAAGGCCGAGAGGAAACCAAAGCCCGAGGTCGAGGCGAAGGCCGAGACGAGACCGAAGCCCGAGGTCGAGGCGAAGGCCGAGACGAAACCAAAGCCAGAGGTCGAGGCAAAGGCAGAGCCTCAGGTTGCGCAGAAGGTCGATCCGACGCCCCGGCCCGATGGGCCGCCCGCCGTGTTCGTGCCCGAGATCGGCACGGCGCGGATCGTGCGGGGCGACAGCCTGTGGCAGATCAGCCGGCGCATCTATGGCCGGGGGACCCGCTACACGGTGATCTACGACGCCAACCAGCCGCAGATCCGCAACCCGGACCGGATCTTTCCGGGCCAGATCTTCGTGCTGCCGAGCGACGGCACCGCTGCGGCGGCGGGGGGCGACCGGCGCGGCTGAGCCGTCCCACGTGCCGGCGGCCTGCGCCGGCGCGGGGCCTGAATGGAACGGCGCGCGGGCCGATGCGCCGGGGAGGGGGCGGCGATGCGCCGGCCCGCGGCTGTCATCGGCGGATCGGCGACTTATATCGGGTCCAAACCGACCCCCATCCGAGCCCCGGACCCCATGACACCCGACCCCGCGCAAGCGACGGACGGCGGCCCGACGCCGCCCGCCCGCCCCGGCCTCGTCGCGACCTATCGCCGCCTGTGGCCCTACCTCTGGCCGCAGCGGCGGCCGGACCTGCAGCGGCGGGTCTTTCTCGCGTTCGGCCTGCTGATCCTGGCGAAGTTCGTCACCATGGCGACGCCGTTCACCTTCAAGTGGGCGACGGATGCCCTGGTGGCGCTCACCGACCCGAAGCCCGGCGCCCCGGTGCCGACGGGCGTGTTCGCGGCGCCGATGGTGCTCGTCGGGCTCTACGGTCTCACGCGGATTCTCATGGCCGGGCTGACGCAGGTGCGCGACGGGCTGTTCGCCAAGGTGGCGATGCATGCCGTGCGGCGCCTGGCGCTCCAGACCTTCGAGCACATGCATCGCTTGTCCCTGCGCTTCCACCTCGAGCGCAAGACCGGCGGGCTGACGCGGGTGCTGGAGCGCGGCCGGGGCGGCATCGAGGAACTGTCGCGCTTGATGGTGCTCACCCTGGTGCCCACCATCGTCGAGTTCGTCCTCGTGCTCGGCGTGCTGGCGTGGGAGTTCGACTGGGTCTACTCGGCCGTGGTGTTCGTGACCGTCGCGGCCTACCTCGTCTTCACCTGGAAGGCGACGCAGTGGCGCATCGCCATTCGGCGGCGCATGAACGCCTCCGACACCGACGCCAACACCAAGGCGGTGGATTCGCTGCTCAACTTCGAGACGGTGAAGTATTTTGGCGCCGAACGGCGTGAGGCCGAGCGTTACGACGCCTCCATGGCCAAATACGAAAAGGCCTCGACGCAGACCTACGTGTCGCTGGCCGTGCTCAATGCCGGGCAGGCGGCGATCTTCACCGCCGGCATGACGGTGGTGATGTGGTTGGCGGCCCGCGACATCCTCGCCGGGCGCACGACGCTGGGCGGCTTCGTCCTCGCCAACACCCTGCTGATCCAGCTCGCCATGCCGCTTAACTTCATGGGCATGATCTACCGCGAGATCAAACAGGCGTTGATCGACATCGACGACATGTTCCTCATCCTCCACCGCAACCCCGAGATCGCCGACCGGCCGGACGCCAAGTCGCTGATCCCCCAGGGCGGCACGGTGGAATTCCGGGACGTGCGCTTCGCCTACGATCCGGCCCGGCCGATCCTGCGCGGCGTCTCGTTCACGGTGCCGGCGGGGAAGACGGTGGCCATCGTCGGCCCCTCGGGGGCGGGCAAATCGACCCTGTCGCGCCTGCTCTTCCGGTTCTACGAGCCGCAAGCCGGGCGCATCCTCATCGACAACCAGGACATCGCGGCGGTGACGCAGGCGTCCCTGCGCGCCGCCATCGGCATGGTGCCGCAGGACACGGTGCTGTTCAACGACACCATCGGGTACAACATCCGCTACGGCTGCTGGGATGCCACCGACGCCCAGGTCCGCGAGGCCGCGTCCCTCGCCCAGATCGACCGCTTCGTCTCCGGCCTGCCCGAGGGCTACGACACGCCGGTGGGCGAGCGCGGCCTCAAGCTCTCGGGCGGCGAGAAGCAGCGCGTCGCCATCGCGCGCACCATCCTCAAAGGTCCCCCGATCCTCGTCCTCGACGAGGCCACCTCGGCCCTGGACAGCTTCACCGAACGCGAAATCCAGGACGCCCTCGACACCATCTCCCAGAACCGCACCACCCTGGTCATCGCCCACCGCCTCTCGACGGTGGTCAACGCCGACGCGATTCTGGTGCTCGACAAGGGCGTGATCGTCGAGCGCGGGACCCATGGGGAATTGTTGGAGGCCGGTGGGGTCTATGCCGCGCTGTGGAGCCGGCAGCGGGAGGCTGATGCGGCCTTGGCGGTGTTGCAGGGAGTGGACGGGGAACGTGTGGTGGAAGCGGTCGGGTAGGGGCGCCACCCAAATGAGAGTCGTTATCGTTGACATCGAGGCGCAGGCTAAAATTTCAAATGCTTGCAAATTCAGCAATTGATCCGTGTCGAAGTCGTATCAGCCATCTGTCGAGGGTGGGTATAGGATGCCGGTGGTGAATCAGGGCGAAACTGTATCGCAACACGATAGATTTTTTTGTAGTTTGGCTCGTTCGCCCGATCGACAAATCTTACAAAAATTCCTACTGTTTCTACAGGACGCGGAGACAAGGCGATCATGGGCGGCGAAGGGTACGGTACGATAGGAACGATCGTAGATTTGTTTTCAGGCTGCGGTGGCTTCTCGCTAGGTGCCGAATTAGCGGGTTTCAAGTCTCTTGCTGCGATCGATGTCGATCCTATCTTGCAGTCGGGGTACCGCCGTAATTTTCCTCGCTCGCAAGCTGTTCAAGCCAGTGTCGCAGATATTGATGGTACCGATTGGCGGAACCTGATCGGCAGACAAAGGCCGGATGGGGTTATAGGCGGGCCTCCATGCCAAGGATTTAGTCTTATCGGCAAGAGAGCAATAGACGACCCACGGAATACGCTTATTGGCCATTTTTTTCGACATGTAAACTTATTGCGACCGAAATTTTTTGTCATGGAAAATGTAGAAGGATTGCTAATAGGCGATTCGAAAAAGCTTTTATTAGAAGCAATCGAAACTGTTAAGCCGCGTTTTACAGTCCTAGATCCGATAGTTGTCCGTGCTGCCGATTTTGGTGCTGCCACTAGTCGTAAACGAGTAATAGTCGTTGGCTATGATCCTGATGAGATTGAATCTCTGGAGTCTGGCGGTTTTTCTTGTGGCAGACTCGCTCCTGTGAACACGGTGCGCGATGCTATTTCCGATCTCCCAGGGCCGATCCCAGCCGGGGGAGCTACGGATTTCGGATGGGCTCGTTACTCGGCCCATACGCCGCGAGGGCTGTCAGATTATGCGCGTGAACTTCGGCGCTGTCCTCCGCCCGGATTGGGAAGTCAGGAGGCTGTCCAGCGCCATGCAAATGGCTATGTATCAGGTCTTGCCGAGACTCGGCACAGCCTACAGGTCGCACATCGGTACGCTAATACCCCCGGCGGGAAGGCTGAGCCTATCACCAAGTCCTACCGCCTCGAGTGGCACGGGCTCTGTCCAACACTTAGGGCCGGAACTGGCTCGGATAAGGGTTCGTTTCAGGCTGTGCGGCCGCTTCATCCCGGTGAAGGCCGCGTCATCACCGTTCGCGAGGCCGCTCGCTTACAGGGCTTCCCTGATTGGTTTACATTTCACCCAACAAAATGGCATAGCTTTCGAATGCTTGGGAACAGCGTCTCACCATTCGTAGGACGTGGTCTTTTGATGACACTGGCAAATAAATTTCCGCTTCCGCTTGCAGCTTAAAGTCAGCTAACGCAACCTGCATTTACGTTGAGGGGAGCGCGAAGAGCTAAAAAAATGCCTAAAAAATTCAAGGTCGATACAAGCCCTACAAAAGAAGTTGTCGTTGGTAGCTTGACAAGGGATGCAACGATCGAGGCTTGTATCTTTGACTTAATAGATAATGCGATTGATGCTGCGCGTGACGCTAGTTTCGATGTCATGGGCAACGACGATAAGAATGTACTTCTAGAAAGTTATGAAGGGTTCGAGATATATTTAACAATAAATTCAGGCGGGGTTAGCATCTCCGACAATAGTGGTGGGATACATATCAAAGCCTTGGAGCATATTGCGTTAAGGTTTGGTGCAAAATCAGCTCATAGTATGGGGATCGGGGTATTTGGGGTTGGGTTGAATAGAGCTTTGTTTAAGCTCGGGAATAGAAGTTTAATCGTTACTGATACCGGAGCTGAGAAGGCTACTATCGAACTCGATAATGATGCCTATATTAAGTCTTCAGATTGGATATTGACCGCCGAAGCTGTGCCTTCGGCCGGGGTCCGGGGAACTGTAATATCTATTTTCGACCCGCCAGATGAATATTCAAATTTGTTTGGTGATGACGAATGGTTGATGGAACTTGCATTTGAAATAGCAACACGTTATGCTCGCTTCATAGAGAAAAACCTTAAAATTGAGTTGAATGGTGGGGTTATTGAGGCAGCTGAACCGGGTATTCGAAGCAACGGGCCTTATACAATTGATAGCAAATACCTTAAGAAGCCCGGCACAATTATAAAAATAACTGCAGGGCAGCATGAGAGACATCGATTCGCAAAAGAGCCGGATTACAGTAAAGAGACCAACACATCATTGACTGAGCAGTTTGGTTGGACTGTGTTTTGTAATGATCGCGCTATTGTGGTCGCTGATCGAACCGATAAGACTGGTTGGGATCGGTTCCACACAGAATTTTATGGCTTTGTTGGTCGGGTCGAGTTTGTAAGTAATGATCCTGATCGACTTCCTTGGTCTACGACAAAGACCGATGTCGATTTAAATAATCCTATCTACAAATTTGCTCTCTTAGAGATGCGGAAGTTTGCGGAGCGGTGGAGAAGCTTTACAAACGAGCGCAAGAAGCCGGGATTTGCGTTGAATTCTCTGCCTCCAAAGCCTGCGTCCCCGAAGCAGAGCCCACCCAATGGCGATAGCGTAAGCAAGTCCGACCCAATTAGTCGGCCGCCACTATCCGCTCCCCCTCAGCCAAAGAAAACTAAGAAGCCAATAATTAAGCCTGACTATCATCAGTTCAGAACTATTTTACCAGATGATGTGGATGAATCAAAAATAAATGATAAGCATCTAGCTATTGTTCACGAGGCAAAAAATCTCGACCTCGCCGATTTTACTTACGTCGGAATGGCACTTATGCGGATGTTGATGGAAATGTCCGTTATTGCATATCTCCATCGACGCAATAAATACGACGAACTTAAAGAATGGGCTATAGAGCGACGTAGAAAAAAAGGATTGACAATTTCTGTCGCAGACGAAAAGAAAGTTGTTCCTGCAATGGATGAGATTTTACCGTATCTAGATGCAAATCCTAATGTATGGGAAGCAAAAGAGACATATCTTAAGCACAGCTTGAAACAGATGATTACCAATCAGCCATTGCTAAATAGTGCAATTCATAATCCATTTCAACATTTTAATCGTAGTAAGGCCTTCGAAATTCGGGACGCCGGACTGCCAATGTTTCGACATCTCATCGAGTCCTGAGAGTTTGTTATGGCGGATCATGTTTCATCAGAGAAGCGATCCGCCATTATGCGATCTATTGTTGGGAAGGATACGGCGCCTGAAATTGTTGTTCGGAAGGCCGCCCATCGTTTGGGGCTACGCTTTCGCAAGCACGACTCCAAACTGCCCGGTCGCCCAGATCTTGTCTTGGCAAAATGGCGGACCGTTATCTTTGTCAATGGTTGCTTTTGGCATCGGCATCTAGACTGCCGGCGTGCTACTATCCCCAAGTCGAACATCGAATTTTGGGTCGAAAAATTCAACGCTAATACCGCTAGAGACGAGCGCAATTACGCCATGCTTGCCGATCAGGGTTGGCGCGTTGTCGTTCTATGGCAGTGTGAAGTCCGTACCATCGAGATGGCGACGGAAATGCTGCGTCCGTATTTCTCCGCCAGTTATTTTGGTCAAGTAGATGCTGGAACGGAAAATTTATCTTGATAAATAAAGACGGCTATGCTGTTTTAGTGTCCGCTGGGTCGGACGTACTGGGCGGCATCATTGGGCCTCGTGATCGGCTCTGTGAACTCTCAGCAGTTAACGCGCCCCCCGCGTCCAGACACCGCGCGGCGCCCGGATTCCCGCCCGCGCCCGTGTCGGGCCTTCCTCCGGAAGACCGCCTGTCCGATTCTCCTTGAGACGATTCGCCGAACTCTCGTCCCGATCCTCGACGGGATCGCCGCCAGTCTCCCCACGGCGCCCGTAGGTGCAGGCGCGTCTGCGCGAAACCGTCGCTCGGCTCGCCGCCGATCCCCTCAGCGGCCAGCGCACGGGCCACCCGACCCTGCGACGAATCGTGGTTCGGCCCGCCGCCGCGCCCGCGCATCGGCGACGCCCGATCACCCGATCGTGATCCCGCCGCCACACCGCGCGCGAATTCGCCCGCCCCGGTTTCGCCGTATTGACCCTGCGCCGACCGGGCCGATAGCTCGGCTCATGTGCGCGACGCGACCAAACGGTACGGTCTGGCGCGCGGTCATCGCGGTGGCCGCGCTCTACGCGCTCGTCCTGCAAGGTCTCCTCGGGGGCGCGATCGCCCTGCGCACCCTCGATGCGACCCACGCCCTCTGCCTTCAGGCGAGCGGCGTTTCCACGGGGGATCCGAGCGGGACGCCCCCGGTTCACGTCCATCTCTCGTGTTGCACCGCCGCCGTCCCCATGGCGACGGCGATGCCGACCCTCGACACGGTCGCCGTCGTCTGGCCGCTGCGCAGGGCGGTTCGAACCGCGTGGCGGCCCGAAATCGTCGCGTCCCCCCGCGCCCCGCCCGGTGTCAGCGCCAGTGCCCGAGCGCCCCCCGTCGCCTGATCGATCGCCCGTTTCCCGATCCTTCAGACCACGGATTTTCATCATGCTTCCCGTTCCCCGGGTCGAGCTTCGCCTCGCCCTGCCGTTCGTCCTGCTCGCCGCCCCGTCGGCCTTCGCTCAGGTCGCCACCCCCGTCACCCTCTCCGAACTGTCCGTCCAGGGGCGGGGCGACCCGGGGGGCGGCTCCCTCACGGTGCCCAGCGTCGCCGCCCAGCGCGCCGCCGTGAACGCCACCGTCGGCTCGGTGGCCTTCGTGGATGCGACGGAGTTCCAGAACCGCTACGCCAACACCCTGCGGGACGTCCTCAAGGACACGCCCGGCGTGTTCGTCCAGGAACGCTACGGACAGGAAATGCGCCTCTCCGTGCGCGGTTCGGGCATCGCCCGAGGCTTTCACCTGCGTGGCCTCGAACTGCTTCAGGACGGGATCCCGCTCAACCTCGCGGATGGAAGCGCGGACTTCTATCAGATCGATCCCCTCGCCCTGCGGTCCATCGAAGTCTACAAGGGCGGCAACGCCCTGACCTTCGGCGCCACGACCCTGGGCGGCGCCATCAACTTCGTGACCCCCACGGCGCGGACCGCCTTCGCGCCCAACATCCTGCGCCTCGACGGCGGCAGCTTCGGCACGATCCGGGAAAACTTCCAAGTCTCACGGATCTCGGGGCCGGTGGACTTTCTCATCAACGGGACCGTGACCAATTCGGACGGGTATCGCGACCACGAGACCCAGCGGACCCGGAACTTCAACGCCAATCTCGGCTACGCCCTCGCGCCCGGCATCGAGACGCGGTTCTATGCAGGCGTCTATCTCACGGACCAGAAGCTCCCCGGCACGCTGAGCCTGTTCAACGCCCTGAACAACCCCACCCTGGCGAGCCCGAGCGCGATCACCGGCAACCAGTCGCGCAAGGTCGAGACGGAGCGGATCGCCAACCGGACCTCGTTCGCCCTGGATGTCGGCAAACTCGATATCGACACCTGGGCGATCCACAAATCCCTGTACCATCCGATCTTCCAGGTGATCGATCAGGATGGGTGGACCTACGGCATCTCACCGCATTGGGCCGGCACCTTCGACGTCGCCGGGTATCGCAACGACACGATCCTGGGGCTGCGCGCCTCGGCGGGGCAGAACTCGGCGCTTCAGTTCGTCAACATCGCCGGACAGCGGGGCGGGCAGACCCTCAAGGCCCTGCAGAGCGCATCCAATTACGAGATCTATGGCGAGAACCGGTTCTGGTTCCTGCCCGACCTGGCCCTGATGACGGGGGCCAAGGCGTTCTCGTCGAACCGGACCTACAGCAACAAGGGGGGCTTTCCGGCCAATCCCAGGGCACAGTTCGCCAACGCCACCTACGAGGGCCTCAATCCGAAGATCGGCCTGCTGTGGCAGCCGCTGCCGGAGATTCAGGTCTTCGGTGACATCACCCGCTCCCGCGACGTGCCGGATTTCTCCGATCTCGCCCAGCAGAACATCCTGCGGACCACCTTCGTGCCCCTGGCGGCGCAGCGCGCCTGGACCTACGAGGCCGGCACGCGCGGGCGCATCGACCGCCTCGCCTGGGACGTGACCCTCTACCGCTCGGAACTGCGCGACGAACTGATCAACTTCTCGATCAATCCCGGCCTCAACATTCCGGCCGCGACCTTCAACGCGCCCCGCACCCGGCACCAGGGCGTCGAAGCGGCCGTCTCCCTCGACGTGGCGCGCGACCTGACCGGCCACGGGGACACCCTCGGCGTCTCGCAGATCTGGACCCACAACGACTTCCGGTTCATCGCCGACCCGGTGTTCGGCGACAACCGGATCGCGGGCATTCCCCGGGACGTTCTGCGCACCGTCGTGACCTACGCCCATCCGAGCGGCTTCTACCTCGCGCCGTCCGTCGATTGGGTGCCGCAGGGGGCGTTCGCCGACCATGCCAACACCCTGCGGGTGCCGGGCTATGCCCTGGTCAACGTGCAGACGGGGATCGACTTCAAGAACGGCGTCTCGCTGTTCCTCAATGCCCGCAACCTCGCCGACACCCGCTACGTGTCCGACGTGTCCGTGGTGACCAACGCGGCGGCGACCATGGGCGGGGCGGCGTCGCTCGCGGCCTTCTATCCCGGCAACGGGCGCAGCGTGTTCGGCGGCATCCGCGCCGGGTTCTGAAGGCGGCCGCGCCGCTTCGCGGCACTTCTGGCACCGGGTCCCGGACCGCCTTCCACCGCGTTGCAGGCGTCCGGGACGGGCGGCGGCGTCTGGCTGACGTTGCGGGGCGCGTGTCAAACCCCCACGGTTGACGCGCGCCCCGCGCCCTGCCATCGCGCGGAGTCCGGATTCCCGCCCGCGCCCGTGTCGGGCCTCGCTCCGAAAGACCGCATGTCCGATCTCCTCGAGACGATTCGCCGAACCCTCGTGCCGATCCACAAGGAGGGCTATCCGTTCATCCTCATCGGCATCGTGCTGACGGTGATCGGCGGGTACTTCGCCCAGTTCTTCGGCTGGATCTTCCTCATCCTCACCCTGTGGGTGTGCTACTTCTTCCGCGATCCCGAGCGCGTCACGCCCATCGGCGACGGGCTCGTGGTGTCGCCGGCCGACGGGCGGGTGAACCTCATCTCCACCGTGCTGCCGCCGCCCGAGCTCGACCTGCCCCAGGAGCCGATGCTGCGGATCTCGGTGTTCATGAACGTGTTCGATTGCCACGTGAACCGCGTGCCGGTGACGGGCCGCATCGGGCAGATCCACTACACGCCCGGCCTGTTCCTCAACGCCGAACTCGACAAGGCCAGCGACGACAACGAGCGCAACGGCCTCGTGATGGAGACCACCCACGCCGGCAAGGCCCTGCGCATCGGCGTGGTGCAGATCGCCGGCCTGGTGGCGCGCCGCATCGTCGGCTGGGTGCACGCCAATGACACCCTGAATGTCGGCGAGCGCTTCGGCCTCATCCGCTTCGGCTCCCGCGTCGATGTCTATCTTCCCGTCGGCACCCGCGTGCTGGTCGGCCTCGGCCAGAAGGCGGTGGCCGGCGAGACGGTGCTGGCGGATCTCTCCGGCGGCCCCGAGCGCACCTTCCGGCGCATCTGACGGGGGATGAGCATGGACGACCTGTTCCCCCCCTTCGCGCCCGACGCCAACGAGCCCCGGCCGCGCCGCTTCAAGCCGGTGCCGTTCCGGATGATCGCCCCGAACATGATCACCCTGATGGCGCTCTGCCTCGGGCTGACGGCGATCCGCCTCGCCTTCGAGGGCAAGTTCGAGCCCGCCGTCATCGCCATCGTGGCCGCCGCCTTCCTCGACGGCATCGACGGGCGGGTGGCGCGGATGCTCAAAGGCACCTCGCGCTTCGGGGCGGAACTCGATTCGCTGGCCGACTTCGTCAATTTCGGCTGCGCCCCGGCGCTCATCCTCTACGGCTTCGCCCTGAAGGAGCTGAAATCGGTGGGCTGGATCGTGGCGCTGATCTTCGCCATCGCCATGGCGCTGCGCCTCGCCCGCTTCAACGCCATGCTGGACGATCCCAACCGCCCGGCCTGGAAGAAGGATTTCTTCGTCGGCATGCCGGCCCCGGCCGGGGCGCTGACCGTGATGCTGCCGCTCTATCTCCACTTCCTCGGCCTGCCGCTCGAGCGCTGGGCCGCCCCGGTGGTGCTCGGCTACATGCTGTGCATCGCGCTCCTCGTCGTCTCCACGGTGCCGACCTTCTCAGGCAAGACCGTGGGCAAGCGGGTGCCGCGCGAGGCGGTGCTGCCGATCTTCCTCGTCGGCGTGGCGGCCTTCGGGCTCCTTATCTCGTTCCCGTTCGAGGCCATGGTGGCGCTGGCCATCGGGTATCTCGTCACCCTGCCCATCGGCGCCGCGCAGTATCGCCGCCGGGCCAAGGCGGAAGCGCGCGCGGCCGCGACCCTGGCCCCGCCCGACGACCGCGATCCCGGCGGCTCCGAGCGCGACCGGGCCGTGGACAGCTGAACGACCCGCCTGTCGCGGATTGGCCGTATCGCTTAGTTTCCGCGCCACACATCAGGCGCGGAGGCCCGCCATGCTCGAAGAATTCAAGAAGTTCGCCCTGCGCGGCAACGTCGTCGACCTCGCGGTGGGCGTGATCATCGGCGCGGCCTTCGGCGCCATCGTCACCTCGGCGGTGCAGGACCTGTTCATGCCGGTCATCGGGGCCATCACGGGCGGCCTCGATTTCTCGAACTACTACATCGCCCTGTCGTCGAGCGTGCAGAAGGGCGCGGCCTATGCCGACGCGAAGAAGCAGGGCGCGGTGATCGGCTACGGCCAGTTCATCACCGTGGCGCTGAACTTCATGATCGTCGCCTTCGTGCTGTTCCTGGTGATCCGGGCCATGAACCGCCTCGTCAGCCGCGAGGAGGCCAAGCCCGCCCCCGAGTTGCCGGCCGACGTGAAGATCCTCACCGAGATCCGCGACCTGCTGGCGACGAAGCCGGCGCGCTGATCAGGGGGCTTTCCCGGTCAAATCGCCGAGCAGCCCGTCCAGCGCCTGCTCGACGGCGATGGTGCCCTCCTCATGGGTCTTGAGGCGGGTCTCCAGGCGCTTGATCTGCGGCGCAAAATCCTCCGGCACCACGGGATCGCCGAGATATTCCGGCACGGGCTCGGCGGTGGTGAAGACCGAGCGCAGCTGCTGGCCGAGGTGGTCGCGCACCGGCTCCGGCAGGGCCGCATCGGGCTGGGGGTGGTCGCTCACGGCATGTCTCCTGATCGCGTCGGCCCATTCAACTCTCCGAGAGCGGCAAGTGTTGCGCCAAAACAGAAAAAGCCCCCGTCGCCGGGGGCTTTTCCAATTTTCGGATGGGGCGGGCGTCAGTCGATGACTTCGACGATGCGGCGGCTGCGGTCGACGAGGACGGGGCGCTCGTTGACGATGGTGTAGCGGGCGCCGCGGGCGCCGTACTCGTCCGGCACGTCGTAATAGGTCACGCCCGTGCCCGGCAGCACGGTGCCGACGCGGACGTCGCCGTCATAGGTGTAGGACGGACGGCGCTCGCGGGTGACGTACTGACGGAAGCGCGGACGGTCGTCGACACCGAGGATGCCGCCCACGGTGCCGGTGGCCGCCCCCACGGCGCCGCCCACGATGGCGCCGATGGGACCCGCCGCGTCGGCGCCTTCCTGCGCGCCGCGCTCGGCGCCCCGCACGAGGCCCTGGGCCTGGGCGGCGATCGGCAGGCTGAGGGCGAGGACGGACGCGGCCAGAATCGTCTTGAAGTGCATGGTTCGGGTCTCCTGAACGTTCGGCCCCCTCGCGGTGCGGGGCATGGCCGAGTCTCCGGGCCACAACGTGCCAGCGGCCAAAGGGATGCGGAGAAATCGCGCGGCCCGGTTTCCGGCCGCTCTGCGTCCCCTCGAAAGCGGGGCCGCCGCATCATCCCGAGGTGCATTCAGTGATGTGCGAAAGATCACGATGCCCTGATTCAGGGCGCTTAAGCACTCGGATTAGGCAGAAAGGTCCATCCGTTGATGAAGGTATAGGCCACACGCACAGAAGAGCATCATGAAACGCCTCATCATCGCCCTCGCCGCCGCCCAGCTCCTCACCCTCGCGGGCACCGCCGCACTGGCCCAGCCCCGGGCCTGGAACGCCCTGACCCAAACCCCGAGCTTCCGCGCGCCCGAGCAGATCGTCGAGGGGCCCCGTGGGCCGGCGCGCCGTGGCGAGGCGAACACGGTGTTCCGCAGCCAGGGTGTCAGCAGCCTCCACGGCGGCATGGGCAACATGGGCGGCGGCACCGGCCGCAGCGCCAATTCCGGAGTCGGGCTCGGCGGCATCGGCGCCTCGCAGGGCGCGCGCAACTAGTGCATCGATCCAGACGGAGGCTTCAGCCGTGTCTGGGAAATTGATGCGAAAACAAAAGCCTCGTGCGCTGACGCAGGAACGAGTGATTGCGTCACAGCACGAGTGCATCGATCCAGACGGAGGCTTCAGCCGTGTCTGGGAAGATTGATGCAAAAACAAAAGCCGAGTGCTCTGGCGCATGAACGAAGTGATTGCGTCACAGCACGAGGGCTCCGTTTCGCCACCGCGAGGGGCCTCCCGTCCCAAGGGGGCAGGGGGTCCCTCGCGTTCGTCACGAAGCCTTAGCGCAGCAGCTGCAGCACGCCCTGCTGGGCCTGGTTCGCCAGGGCGAGGGCCGAGATGCCGAGCGAGTTGCGGGTCGAGAGGGCCTGGGAGTTGGCGGCCTCCTCGTTGAGGTCGGCGTTGGTCAGGTTGGCGGCACCGGTGTCGAGGACGTTGATGATCTGCTTGGTGAAGTCCTGACGGTTCTGGACCACGGCGAGGTTCGAGCCCAGCGACGAGGCCTGGGCCTTCAGCTGCGACGA
>NZ_FOPM01000054.1 GCF_900113485.1 Methylobacterium gossipiicola | reverse complement strand
CACCTACCGGGCCTATCTCGGCGACGACCGGACGACGGTGGTCGACCGGATCGAGGGCCTGGAGATGAAGCGGGTGACCCTCGGCGGCGCCACGGCCGAAGGGGAATTGACCTTCGCGGAGATCGCCACCCAGGCCTTCCCGCGCCGAACCTACGACCTCGACACCTATCCGGGCCTCTGGAACGCATGACGGACCCCGCCGCCTACGTCTCCGCGCGCCAGGGCCGGCCCTACACCGACACGGAGCATTGCTGGTGGCTGGTGCGGGAGGCGCAGCGCGATCTCTTCGGCCGTGACGTGCCGGCGGTGCTGATCGCCGGCGCGCTCAACGCCCGCGCGTTGGTCCGGGCGTTCCACGGCCATGCCGAGCGCCGGAACTGGCGCCAGACCGCGCGGCCGGAGCACGGCGCCATCGTCCTCATGCACAAGCCCGGCGCCCATGCCAGGGCGATCCATGCCGGGATCTACCTCGCCCTCGACGGCGGCGGGGTCTTCCACACCGACACCGACCACGGCGTCACCTTCGACGGCCTGTTCGAACTCAGCGTGCGCAACTGGCGGGCCGAGTTCTACGTCCCGCTCCCGTAGCCCGAGCCCCCCCCCATGCACCTCCTGACGCTCAACGCGGCGGGCCAGCAGCTGGCGCCGCCCCGGACGCTCGACCCCCGCCGGCGCCGCCTGTCCCAGGTGATCGGGCGGCACGTCGACCGCGCGCGCCCGCACATGGTGGCGATCCAGCGCGCCGGCGATCCGCTGCAACCCATCGAAGAGGCATGGGTCCTGCGGGGACGGGACAGAACCGGGGTCGTCAAGCCGTGGCCGCGCCGCTACCTGCCGGCCGACGCCATCGTGGTGGTGGTCTACCTGCCGCGCGGCGGTGGCGGCGCCTCGTCCGGCGGCTCGAAGAAGAGCCCGCTCAACATCGCCCTCGGCATCGCCGCCGTGGCGCTCGTCGCCTTTTCCGGACCGATCGGTGGCGCCCTGGCCGGCGTGCTCGGCGTCACCGGCGCGTTCGGCGTCCAGGCCATCACCGCCGGCCTCGTTCTGGGCGGCACGGCCCTGCTGTCCCTGGCCTCGAAGTCCAAGGCGAACAGGACCGCCACGGACACGACGCAGATCTACGGCGTGGCCGGCGGCGGCAACCTGCCGAAGCCCGGCGACCGCATCCCGCGCGGCTATGGCCGCTCGTGGATGAAGCCCGACCTCAGCCAGCCGGATTTCAGTCAGTACGACGGTGACGACCAGATCCTGTTCAAGCGCCACACCCTCGGGGTCGGGCGCTACCGCCCCTACGCGGCGCGGGCGGGCAAACAGGCGATCTGGACCGAAGCCGGGGGCTTCCTCCCGCCCTTCGACGATCCGCGCAACGCCATCGAGTTCATCTACGGCACCGCCTCGCACCTCGTGCCGAACGCGGTGGTGTCGGCGGCCGGCGTCGGCGGCCCGCTGCCGCGTCCCGGCGAGAACCCGAGCCTCGCCGGGCCGTTCCTCATCAACCAGCGTGGCGCCCTGGTGACGCGCCTGCAGGTCGACTTCCAGTTCCCGCAGGGCATCGCCCGCACCGACTTCTTCAAGAGCGGCGCGACCCGGTCCAACCAGCCCGGCGCCTGGGCGGTCTATTTCGAGTACGCCGCCATCGACGAGAGCGGCGCCATCGTCGGCCCGTGGCAGGTGCTCTACAACGGCAATTCGGGCGTCGAGGGCGCGCGGTTCGCCACCCACCCGCTGCGCTACACCCGGTTCAAGGACGTGCCGGCCGGGCGCTATGCCGTGCGCGGCCGCAACGTCCAGCCCGACACCTCGCAATCCACCACGGGCAACGCCACCATCGACGCGGCGCAGTGGGATGCCGCCTCCGGCTGGGTCGCGGACGCGGCGGTGCGCCCCGGCATCACCGAGATGTGCCTGCGCCTCTACGCGACCAAGGGCACGCAGGCGGCAGCCTATGGCGAGATCGAGATCGACGCCGGGGCGATCATCCCCGTGTGGAACGGGTCGGCCTGGATCGAGCAGGAAACCTCCAAGGCGGTGTGGGCCTATGTCGACATCATGCGCAACCCGGACTACGGCGGCGCCCTCCCGGACCATCAGATCGACCTCGCCACCCCCCTCGGCTACGCCGGATCGCTGACGGAGTTCGACACCTTCGACGCCACGATCCGGGGGCCGGTCTCGGTCTACGAGGCGGCGGCGACGGCGTTGCTGCCGATGCGGGCCGAGCCGGTGCATCTCGGCCGCTACTGGTCCCTGGTGCGCGACGAGCCCAAGGCGGTGCGTCGGCACGTCATCACGCCCCGGCAGATGCTCAAGGGCTCGACGCAACTCGTGTTCGACCTCGACACGGCGGCGGGCGCCGGCCACGTCATCGGCGAGTTCGATCAGGACGGCGACTACCGCAACCCGAACCAGACCACGGCCATCTACGGCGAGGCCAGCCTGACCCCGACGCGGCAGCGTTGGACCGGGGTGCGGAGCTACGCCCACGCCAATCACCTCACCCGCTGGCGGGCCACCGCCGGGGCCTTCCGCCGCCAGACCGCGCCGTTCGGCGTCGAGATGGAGGGGCGGATCTACAAGCGCGGGGATTCCATCCTCGTCGATCCGTGGTTCCTCGATGCCCGGCGCCGCGCCGGCATCGTCGACAACCGGGGCGACACCCTGGCCCTCGACGCGAACCTGCCCCTCGAGCCCGGCGACGCCGCCCTGTTCCGCGACCGGACCGGGCGGGCCTGGGGACCCGTCGCCATCGCCGGCCAGGGCAATCCCCGCGAGATCCGCCTGGACCCCGCGGCGCGGATCGCCGTCGAGGCGGCGACCGGCCTGAGCCTCGCCAGCGTGCTCTCGGACGGGCGGGGCGAGATGACGACGGTGCTGGTCGGCCCCGTCGCCACCCTGGCGGAAACCTACCTGATCCAATCGGTGAAGCCGAACGGCCCGGACCGCGCCCAGGTCGAGGCGCTGATCGACGATCCCCGCGTCTGGGCCGCCATCGGCGCGCCCATCGTGGTGCCGCCGGAAGGGGCGTCCGGCCTGAGAGACCCGGAGGCCCCGCGCATCGTGGCGCTGACCGCCAATGCCACGCCGGTCGCGGCCGGCTTCCGCTGCGATTACGCGATCAAGCCCGGCCGGGGCGCGGTGCGCTTCGAGATCGGCCTGTCCTATGACGACGGCAACCGCTTCGACACCTGGACGGACGCTCCGATCACCGGGTCCATCGACCTCAACCCCGTCGATCCGACCCGCGTGGTGCTGCGGGCCAGGGCCTTCGGCGCGACCGGTCTGCCCGGCCCGTACTCCCTGGCCGAACTCGCACTTCCGCGCGCAACGGTGAACGCGGCCCTGCCGCCCATCGACTATGACGATTTCAACCCCAGGACGGACAGCTTCTTCCAGGGGATCGTCACCAGGGCCTCCGACCTCCTCGCGAAGGTCCTGGGGCTGGCGTCCGACACTGAGGCCAATGCCGCCGCCATCGTCAACGAGGCCCAGACCCGCCTGACGGCCGACGGGGGGTTGGCGACCGATATCAGCGCCCTGGTGGTTCGTGTGAACGGGGTGGATGCCGCAGTCGCCACGGAGAAGACGGCGCGCGTCGATGGTGACGCGGCCCAGGCCGAGCGGACAGATCTGGTGATCGTCCAGGCCAATGCCGACCGCGCGTTCACGAACTCTGTGAACCAAGCGCGGATCGACGGAGACGCCATCCAGGCCAGCCGCACGGATGTCGTCGTCGCGCAAGCCAACGCCGACCGCGCTTTCGTCGGACAGGTCAATGAGGCGCGGATCGCGGGGGATCAAGCGAATGCATCGAGCATCGCCACGGTCTCGGCCCGCACGAATTATGGCACCGCCAACGGACAATTCGGGATCGTCGCCAGCGTCGGGTCGGGAGCCGTCACGACCCGCTTCCAGGCGCTTCTATCCACGTCGGCCGGCGGGCAGACCTTCAACGCCGGCTACTATCTCGAAGTGCTCAACAACGGCACCAGCCGGTTCGTGGTGGATGCCAACAACTTCTACATCACGAGCAACAACTCCGCGGTTCCAGCCTTCCAGTTCGACGGACAGACCCTCACTATTCCAACACTGCGGGTGACGCAGGGCCTCATCCTGCCGAACGGGGTCTCGGACAAGTACGTGAAGGGCATCTCCGGGCGCGATCTCGGTGCCGCCGCGCCGGACAACGGCTGGGTGGAAATCTCCGAGACGGCCTTCACGATCTATCCGGACGATGGGGACGGGTGGGCACTGACGTGGACCGTGACCACGAACATCCAGGTCACGGCCAATGGCAGCAATGCCACCTATCGCTCCGTCACCCTGGAAACCGCCGTCGCGCTGAACGGCAACATCTACAACGGCTATGCCAGCAACTCCGTGTCCATTGGTGCCGGCGGCGGCCTCGCCAATCAGAACACCAAGAGCACCGGCCTGATCGGCAGCTCGGCGATGGAAATCTTCCCGCCCGGCGGCGTCAGGGTGTCCGTCTACTATCGGCTCCGGGGTGACACGACGTGCACCGGACGGATCGACTTCGCCCAGATCAAGGCCGTCGTCATCAAGCGTTGAAGAGGAGAGCACCATGGTCAAGATCGAAGAGAAGACCACCCGCGAGCTTTCCGGCCCGGACGAGATCGCCGCGCACCTCGCCGGGCGCTATGCCGCCCTCGACGCGGACCGCGCCCTCCGGCCGGGCGACCCCGTCGAGATCGTGTCGCGCAACGGCATGACGCCCGACATGGCTGTGGGCAATGTCGGCGTGCTGATGTCGGCCCTACCGGGCCAGCCCTGGTGCCACATCCTCACCCTCAACGCCGTCGGCGCCGAGATGACGGTGCAGGTTCCGCGCGACAACCTGACCAAACGGAACGCCACCCCGGCGCAGCCCGCCCCGTAAGCCCGGGCTGACCCACCCCCACCATCCACCGCCGGAACCGACCGTGCCGGACCGCTGATTGCGGCCCGCCGCGCCCGTTCGGCCGCTCGACCTCGGGACCTCGA
>NZ_FOPM01000065.1 GCF_900113485.1 Methylobacterium gossipiicola | reverse complement strand
GCGCCGCCGCCCACGATGGCGGTGCGCCGATCGAAGCGGCCTTCCCGCATCTCGGCCGCGATGATTCGCGACAGGGCGAAGCGCCCAGCGAGCAAGAGGCCGAGGCCGGTCAGGAACAGGGTTCCGAACCAGATCCGCGAGTAATGATCGGCGACCTTGGCGAATACCATTACGGTGGCCACGAGAAGGAAGGCGAGGGTCCACATCGCGGCCAGGCGCAGGGCCGGCTTCACGAAGCCGCGCAGGGCACTCATGCGGTAGAGCCCGGCGACCTGAAATAGCACCACCGCGATGGTGGCGACGCCGACAATGGCGGCCCCGTACGTGAGATCGAGGGGCAATGTGTCCGAGAGCTGCAGCGCATGGACGGCGAGCCCCATGGCAACGACGAGGGTGAACTCAGCGACCCGCACGCAGCCCGCCAGCACCACGGGCGAGAACGCCGCAGCCGATGCGGGGCGGCTGATTGCTTCAGCCGGAGGCAGGGGCGTCGCGCCTTCGTGTCCCGGCCCGCTTGAAGCCGGCAGCGGTCGGGAGGCAGCTTCGAGCAGGTCACGAACGTCGAAGGCACTCATCGGGCAGGATTCCGAACTTCGGTCGAAGTCGTCGCGACGGCGACGACATGTCCAGGCTGACACAAAAATCACATGGAACGCTTAAAATGCTTGCGCCACGCGCGTCGGACGCTGTTGGGGGAGACATGCGAACCCGTCGCGGAAGGGGCGGCGCGCGGGCGCGATCAGGCGGCGGGTTCTGCCTGGATGGTGGCGGTACCTCCCGTCGGCCGGTTCCGAAGTGCCGCAGCGTAGCCCGACAGGACGTCGGCGCCCATGCGATGCATGGAAAAACGGGCCTTCACGGAAGCACCGAGCTCGGCGAACAACGCCGCACGGGCCTCGGGCGTCGCGTCGAGGACGCTGACGATGCCGTCTCGAAGGGCACCCGCGTCACGCGCGGAAACGAGGCGAGGGGCGAGGGCGCCGAAGATTTCCGGAATGCCGCCGACATTCGTCGCGACCAGGGGGTGCTGGGCCGCTGCCGCCTCGAGCACTACGTAGGGCAGGGATTCGGCCAGCGACGGCACTACCATGACCCGTGCCCGCGCGAGAGCCGCGCGGATCGGCTGGGGGGGCTCGAACGCGACGGTCCCGGCAAGCCCCATGGCGCGGACGCGGGCTGCCAGCAGGTCTGCATCGGGCCCGGAGCCCACCATCAGCAGGCGTAAGTTCCGGCCCTCGTCCCGCAGGCGCACCAGGGCTTCGAGGAGGTAGGGGATGCCCTTCGCGTCGCGCAACTCGCCGATGTAAAGGAGGTCGTAGGGATCGACCGTGGCCGAGACCGGCCGGAATTCGGACTCACAGATTCCGTTGTGGACGATGCGAGCAAGCCGGGTCGGTCCCGCATGGGCACGGTGGCGATCGGCGACGTATTCGCTCTCGAACAGGAAGACGTCCGTGCGCAGGGCCAGCAGGCGTTCGATTCCCATGTAGAATCGGTGACGCAGGGTTCCGGGCTTGTAATTGTAGCTCCCGCCATGGGGCGTGTAGGCTCGGATCGGGTCGGCGCCCACGATCATCGCGGCGCGGGCATAGACGCCGCCCTTGGCGCCGTGACCATGCAGCACCGTCGCCCCCGTGGTCTTGGCCCGAGTGGCGATGGCCCTCAGGGCGGCGAGATCCGAGGGGTGGGGATTCCGCTGCATTGGGAGGCGCAGGATCCCGAGGGCAAGGCTCGGGGCAAGTTCCGCCAAGGCGGCGTCGGCACGTTCACTGCCGGTGGTCGAGTCGCAGACGAGTCCGACCTGATGTCCGGCCGCTGCCTGTAGCTGTGCGAGATCGACGACATGGCGAAACAGGCCACCCACGGGGGCCCGGAACACATGGAGGATACGGTGCGCCGTCGAAGGGACGTCCAGAGGCGCGGCGTCGGATGAGGATCGAACGGAGACGGCGGACGCTCTCAAGACGGGCTCCTCCCTGGGGGCCGCGCCATCGGCGACGGGCGGCTGAGGGGGATGCTGGCCCAGGGCCGTGTTCGGAGCCTTAAGGCGTCCAAGCCGGCCGCCGAATCCTCGCGTCGAGGTTAGCGAGACCTTGAGTGTGCCGAACCTGTTCCACTGGCTCCTAGGGCCTGTCGTCGCTTGAACGGATTGGCGCGTTTTGCGTTTTCGTCTCTCT
>NZ_FOPM01000048.1 GCF_900113485.1 Methylobacterium gossipiicola | reverse complement strand
CCTTGCTGCATCACTCGGACCAGGGCTCGCAATACACGAGTGAAGCCTTCCAGCGCCTGATGGTCGATCACGGGGTGACCTGCTCGATGAGCCGGTCGGGCAACGTGTGGGACAACGCCGCGATGGAGAGCTTTTTCTCATCGCTGAAGACCGAGCGCACGGCCCGACGGACCTATCGCACGCGGGACGAGGCTCGGGCGGATGTGTTCGACTACATCGAGCGCTTCTACAACCCGGCACGGCGGCACTCGACCTTAGGCTATCTCAGCCCTGTCGAGTTCGAAAACCGTGCCCAGTTAGCTTAGGATGGTGTCCACCAAACCGGCAGCTGGCCAGGGCGCGGTCTTATGGGCAGCGGACAGGTCGGCCTCGCTCGTCCCGATGCTTTGCTGTTCGAGGGCGCCGACGATGGCCATGGAGAGAAGCTCGGCCGCCGGCGTGAGCGGGCCGGGGGCCCGGTAGAGGACGATCTCGGTGTCCGAGAGTTTCGGAAGGCTCAGGCGGCGGCCGACCGAGATCAGGCCCGGTGGGATCATTTCCGTGGGCAGCACCGTGACGCCGAGCCCTCCCCGGACGGCCGCCTGCAGACCAGCCAGGCTGGGACTGACATAGACGATCCGCCACGGGCGTCCCGCCGCGTCGAGGGCGGCGAGGGCGCGTTTCCGGTAGACGTCCGGCGCGGGCGCGAGAACCAGCGGGACCGGATTGAGATCCGGACGGACCAGGCGGGGTGAGGCCACCCAATCCAGCACCTCACGCCAGACTTCGGTGCCACCGCCCGGACCCTGCGGCTCGCGCTTGAACAAGATCAAGTCGTAGCGGCCCTTGGCAAAGTCGTCCAGCAGGTGAACCGTGAAGTCGCAACAGACTTCGAACGCGACCTCGGGATAGGATCGCGAGAAACGAGCCAGGATCTCCGACAGGTGGACGGTCGCGAAATCCTCGGGTGTGCCGAGGCGCACGGGGCCGGAGATCTCGGGCTTCACGATGCGCGCCAGCACCTCAGCCCCGAGCGTGAGCATGTGTCGGGCGCAACCCAGGAGAATTTCGCCCTCGGGCGTCAAGCGAAGGGCGCGATCCGCACGATCGAACAGGCGCCGACCAAGCCCATCCTCGAGCCGCTTGATCTGGAGGGACACGGCCGATTGGGTGAGATTCAGCCGGCGCGCCGCACGCGTGAAGCTTCCGTTGTCGATGATCGCCACGAAGGTCCGCAACAGATCGAGATCGAACGGCAACGGCGGCATCGTCATGCTCTCCTAAAAAGGATGTCGAGTGAGCTTTGTAAGCTCAAGGGCTCAATCCTCTTGCGTACCCGCTGCCAAGCCGGCTGACCGTGCGATTTTTCACCTGAAAAGGCTCGCTTTGAAAACAAAACACGCGCCGTGAACTCGAGAAAGCTCGGTTGTTTTTCGGCCCCTTCATGCGTCACGAACCACGGAACCATCTTAATCCATTAAAATGTTTCATGTTGCATATCCGGATTTGGGCATTGTCGCCACATGATATTCCGTCCACCTCTGCCTCGTGTGTCGGACTGACCTGATCTCGGGTTGATCCGGTCGTTTCTGGTCGAACACGCGATCGACAAGCACATCGTGTCCGATAGACGATGGAGATGGACGTCTTGCTCAGTTTCAAGCCTGTTTCGTCAGTTCTTGTCATTGCCTTGAGTCGATCGCGCCCGGCGACGATGGCCGAACACGGGGGCGGTGCCCGGCGATGAACGCGCATGCCGATGGGACGAAACGGCCTCCATCCGACGGGGCCAATGCCGATCTGACGGATCGCGTACCGGGGCGTGCGTGGAGGTCGCCGGTTCCGACGTCTCATACGGTCGAGGCTTTGACCGGCACTAAGCTCACGCGTGCGTAGATTCGGGAGCACGAAAGCAGGTTCGACGATGAGTAGCGCCAATCACGATGACTTTTCGGCCTCGCAGGCCTGGAGGCTGGTCCTTCGAATCCTGAAGCCGGAGGCCGGTTTCATCTGGATCGCGATCATCTACGGTCTGGCCGTGGCGCTCCTTGGCCTCGCGACACCGGTCTCCGTCCAGCTTCTGATTAACTCCGTCGCGAACACGTCGCTTCCGACGCCCCTCTTCGTCCTGTCCGGCCTGCTGCTGCTGCTGCTCTTGATCGCAGCCGGTCTCAGCGCGGCGCGGGTCTACGTGATGGCGCTGTTCCAGCGCCGCGCCTTCGCGCGCATCGTCGCCGAGATCACCCTGCGCGCCGTCCATTCCCGAAATCCCCATTTCGACGACGCGCGACGGGCCGATCTCTTCAACCGCTTCTTCGATCTCGTGACCGTGCAGAAGGCGGTCCCGTCACTCCTGACCGGCGGCTTCGCGATTGTCCTTCAATCCGCCATCGGTCTCGTTCTCACGAGCTTTTACCATCCGTTCTTTCTCGCCTTCAACGGCCTCCTGATCGCCCTGCTGTTTCTGATCTGGTCGCTCTGGGTCGGACCGGCCGTGCGGTCGGCCGTGGATGTCAGCCACGCCAAACACGAGACGGCCCGCTGGCTCGAAAGCGTCGGCGTTTCGAAGGGCTTCTACAAGAACGACCGCCATCTGAATTTCGTCATGAAACGGTCCGAGGCCATGACCTCGGCTTACGTTCGGGCGCACCAGCGACACTTCCGCAATACCTTCGCTCAGACGCTCGGCTTCCTCCTGCTCTACGCCCTGGCCAGCGCCGGCCTCCTCGCCCTGGGGGGATGGCTGATCCTGCGAAACCAGTTGTCGCTCGGGCAGCTCGTCGCGGCGGAGCTCGTGCTCTCGAAGGTGTTCTACGGAATCTCGCAGCTCGGCCGATACCTGGAGACCTACTACGAGCTTGTCGCTTCCGTGCACGAACTGTCGCTGTTCTACGACATCGAACAGGAGCGCGATGACGGTGACCGATCGATCGTCGGGCCTGTCAGCGGCGCCCTGCGCCTGAGGGATGTCGAGGCCGGCCCTTATCGCTTCGAACTCTCCGTCGGGAGTGGAGAGCAGCTCGCGGTGCTGGCCAGTGGCGAAGCCGAGCAGGCCGTCGCGGCCCTGCTGGAGGGCTGGGCCCGGCCACGGCACGGGATCGTCACCATCGGAGGGGTCGATCTGGACGCCTTCGCGATCCATCGGTTGCGCGCGGACATCCAGGTTCTGGATCGTCTCTCCATCGCCGAGACAACCATCCGCGAGTATCTCAGCCTCGCGGAGGACGAGGCGGGATCGGCGTTTCTCGACAGCCTAGAACTCGTGGGGCTGTCGGAGCGCGTCTCGCGCCTTCCGGCCAAGCTCGATACGCCTTTGGCCTCGTCGGGTTCACCGCTGTCGCCCGGCGAGATGCTGGCCCTGAAGCTCGCGGCCGTCCTGATCCGCCCGCCGAAGCTTCTCCTGTTGTCGACCCTGTACGACTTGGTCCCGCCGGATCGCCTGAAGATTGCCCTCGAGAGCCTCCGCCAGAGTGGAACGACGGTGCTGCACTTCACCCGGAGACCGAGGGCCCTGCCGTATGACGGCTACCTGTTGATGCGCACCGACGAGCAGGTCCGCTTCGCGGACATCGATGGACTGATCGAACGGATGAAGAGGGAGGGGACGAACCATGCTCTCGCGGCCTGAGCACCTTCACCATTTCCCCACCCTGCGGTCGATCAACCCACCGCGCGCGGCCGTCGTACTCGGCTGGATGATGGGCATCGGCATCAGCCTCACCCTCGCGCTGCTGTTCTGTGTCCCCTGGGTTCAGACGGCGGCCGGCGTGGGTCGCGTGATCGCCCCGAACCCGGCCGATCGCGTCCAGGCGATCACGGCCTTCGTGCAGGGGCGCGTCGAGCGTTGGCACGTCCAGGACGGGCAGGCCGTGCGCGAGGGCGACGCGATCGTGCAGCTCGTCGACAACGATCCCCTCCTGCTCACGCGGCTCGCATCCGAGCGGGAACATGGGTTGGCCGAGATCAAGGCGGCGGAAAAGGCCCTTCAGGTCGCCGAAGGTGAGGTGAGTCAAACGCAAAGTGCCGTCGAGAAAGGCTATATCTCGCGCCGCAGCTTCGAGGCCGCCCAGACCCGGGTTGCGGAGCGCCGCGCGCGGCTGGCCGAGGCGAAGGCGAAGCTCACCCGCCTCGACGTAACGATGAACCGGCAATCGGCGCAGCTCGTCCGCGCACCACGGGATGGACGCATCCTGCACATCAACGCCGCGACCGGGTCCACTTTGGTCAATGCCGGCGACATTCTGGCGACGTTGGCCCCGCATGCGCCCGATCGCGTGGCCGAGCTGATGGTCAACGGCCTCGACGTCGCGCTGATCCGACCCGGTTACCCGGTCCGTCTCGCCTTCGAAGGCTGGCCGGCCATTCAGTTCAGCGGTTGGCCCTCCGTCGCGCATGGCATGTTTGACGGGCGGGTGCGGTCCATCGATCCCTCCGCTCAACAAACCGGCTTGTTCCGCGTCCTCGTTGAGCCGAACCCGGACGCGCGCGCCTGGCCGGACCCGGAATTCATTCCCCTGGGCGCGAAGGTACAGGGATGGGTTCAGATGGAGACGGTCAAGATCGGCTACGAATTGTGGCGGCAGCTCAACAGTTTCCCGCCCGAGTTCGGTCAGTCGCAGCAGAGCGCTCAAACTGAGAAGAGCGCGAAAAAGTCGTGAGCGTTGTAAATTTTGTTCATGAAAATCCTGAAACACAGCCGAACACGATCGACCGTCCGTTCGAGCTCAGATTTCTTTTGAAGTGTTCGCGACGTCTATCCCTTCTCAGTTGCACGCGCTCTTCGAAAAAACGGCACCCGTTCCGGAATCGTGGTCTGTCTGCCGGGGATCGTCGTCATCGCCGTGAGACTATCGCCGCGTCTCGGCCGGGGGCGATCGCTCACCTGTGGTGCATGAATGAGGGGTCGAAGCACGAATGCCGACGATGAAGCCAGGATGGTTCCCTGGCGGGGACGACAACGCATCTCGAAGGATGAGCCGCGTCGCCGTCGAACATGTCGCGACGATCCGTTTCCCTGCGTTCAACACTCTCTCGATCTCCCTCCTGATTTCGGGAGTCCTGGTCGTCGGATCCGCCAAGTCGGAGACCCTCGAGGGCGCCTTGTCCCGCGCGTATCAGGCCAACCCGGCGCTCAATGCCGCGCGGGCGAACCTGCGCGTGGTCGACGAGACCGTGAACCGTTTCCAGGCCGGATACCGTCCGACCGCCACCATCGCGGCCGATATGGGGGTTGTGCAGTTCGATGGGCGTACCGCGGGTCGGCACCGCATCAGAACCACGATTCCGAGCGGTGCCGGCGTCACGGTCAATCAGACCCTCTTCGATGGGTTCCAGACCGACAACCGGGTCCGCTCCGCCGAAGCGACGGTGTTCGGGACGCGCGAAAGCCTGCGTCGGGCCGAGATCACGACGCTGTTCAATGCCGTTCAGATCTACATGAGCGTGCTTTCGGACACGGCGACCTTGGAGTTGCAGCGCAACAACGTCGCCGTGCTGGAGGAACAACTCTACCAGACCCGCTATCGCTTCAGGGCGGGCGAGGTCACCCGTACCGACATCGCCCAGTCCGAAGCCCGTCTTGCCGGCGCCCGCTCGCAGGTGGCCGTCGGAGAGGCGAAGCTGCGCGCCTCCATCGGCCTCTACCGTCAGGTCATCGGCGTCGAGCCGCGCCAGCTCGCGCCGGGTCGCCCCATCGATCGCCACGTTCCGGCTTCCCTGGATCAGGCGATCCGCATCGGTTTGGAGGAGCATCCCCAGATTCTCGCCGCACGCCATGCCGTCGATGCGGCCGAGCTTCAGGTGAAGGTCGCGGAAGGGGCTCTCTACCCGCAGGCGCAGCTCTCGAGTGCCGTTCAGCAACGCTTCGATCAGCGATCCCCTGGCGACAGCAGCATCTCCGGTTCCATCGTTGGGCGGGTCAACATGCCGTTCTATCAGGGCGGCGCCGAGTATGCGCTCATTCGGCAAGCCAAGGAGACCGTGAGTCAGACGCGTTTCCTGGTCGAGCGGGATCGAGACACGATCCGCGCTTCGATCGTACAGGCTTGGGGCAATCTCGAAGCAGCTCGGGGGCAAGTGCTGGCCGCGCAGGAACAGGTTCAGGCCAACGAGACGGCGCTGACGGGGGTGCGCGAGGAAGCCCGCGTCGGTCAGCGCACCACCCTCGATGTGCTGAATGCGCAGCAGGAATTGCTGAACGCCCGCGTCGATCTCATCCTGGCTCAGCGCAATCGCGTGGTGAGTTCCTATGACGTGGTGCAGGCCATGGGTCGGCTCACCCGACACGTCACGTCTCTGCCGGCACCGCTCTACAGCCCGCGGGACCACCTCGCTCAGGTGCGCGACCTCTGGTTCGGCGTACGCACACCGGACGGGCGTTAGGTGGATGGTCCGAGAGTTCGATGCTGCAACCTTCACCTCGACGTTCAGGGACGCCCTCAGGGCGAGGTTCTTCACGGCAGCGCCTCGACGCCGTTCGGCGAATCCATGACGAACGTCATCGGCGGTATGGCTCGCCTCGGATGCTTCCAGCCATGCGCGCGGAGAAAAGAGCGGTCTGCCTCGGGCGGGTGGAGCGCCTGATGCGGCGGCATGGCATCCGCGCCCTGGCAGGGCGTCGGTTGGTCCACGCGACCGCATACGCACCGCGCCGACGCAGACCGGCTCGATGACGGCGACGCAACGGCACCAACTCGGGAGCAGCTTCCCCTGCCACTCGGCTTGCGGCAGCCGACACGACGTCGCCCATGAGGCGAGCAGGGTGCTGTCACGACAACGCCCCGAGGACAAGCGTCTCCGCACTCCCGAGGTTGGACGCAGACAAGGGCGAGATGGCCCCCCGGAATTGAGGCCCGACGCGACCTGTCCGCCACCATCGAAGGCCCCTGCACGCGGCAGCGTCTTACTTCGGCCCCCGGTTCCAGCGCGCCCGAGCAAGCCGAGCGGAACGCGCGTTAACCTCCGTATCCGTGAAACCGAAGGAGCATCTCTGAACGCCCTCATCGTGTGGGTCGGCGGTTAAGCTCCACCATGGCAGACTACGGCGACGCCGTCCGAGGGATTTTATCGGCCTATCGCAATTCGCAGTTCTCGCGCGCGAGCGCTTTGATCCGCTCACCCTCGTCGTGCTCGAACCGCCCCGTCGGCTTGTGTCCTGATCGGCCTGCTGCATCTCTTACCGGACTGTCTCGCTCGAGCAGCCAATCCTAACAGCGGCCAAAGGGATCGCCGCTCATTGAGAGACATGAACGCCCTGGTGGCCCAGCGCCATCCGCACCGGGAGGATACGGACCTCGAGGAAGCGAGATGGCGTTCGCTTCGCCGTCTCAACATGGGCGGCCTCTGGCCCCCGGGACGGATCAATCCGCGCAAACTCTGCGCGAACCGAAAGAGGGGTGGATTGGGACTCGACATCCATCTTGACCGTGAGTATACGCGTCGGCAACGGACGTCGGCTCCAACGGGAACGCGTCCGGAGGATACACTTTAGGTTGGTTCCAATAGAACAGCCGTCGACAAAGTGTTTCCGTGATGGAGAGGTGGCAGAGCGGTTGAATGCACCGCACTCGAAATGCGGCATGCCTGCAAGGGCATCGGGGGTTCGAATCCCCCCCTCTCCGCCAGTTACCCCTTAACCCACTGCAATAACGGTATCTTTCTGATATCGTAGGCTTCTGAGCGCGCTCCTACTACGAAGGAGTGCTACGAAGTCATGAGGCAGATGGTGGGCTTGGTCCAGCGTCGGGGCATCTTCTATTTCCGTCGCACCATTCCGGACGCGCTACGCGCCGACATGCCGGCCGTGCTCGGAACGGCAGGTCCCGAATTCTTCGATGAGCGTGCGCCCGTCTCGCTCAGAGGAAGTCGAGCTGGGCGCGAGTTCTGGGTCAGCCTCGGCACGCGAGATGAGGACGAGGCGCGGGATCGTGCGCGCCGTCTGGACGGTGAGGCCGACGCGCTGATCCGCTTGGCGAAGCGCCGCATGATCCTGAGCGCCAAGCCGGCGGTTTCGGAGCTCGACGAGTCCACCATTCAGAGCTTGGTCGCCACCTTCCGCCATCGCAAACTCGCGGCGGATGAAGCGCGGCGGCGCGGCAACGAACCCCTGAGCCGTGAAGGGTTCGATGCGCTCGGGCGGGAGATAGCCCTGAGGGAGGCCGAGCTACGCGACGCCAACGCGCGCGGCGACTGCGCAGCCGCGCATTTCGATCTCGATGCAATGATGACCGTCCTCGATGCCGGGCTGAACATCGCGTTCGGATCACATGCGGATCGGCGTCTCAATCTGGCGTTCGTCGAGGCCGAACTCGACGTGATGACGATTATCAAAGATCGGCAATCCGGGAGCACCCGCCCGACGCCCGTGCTGCCGGCGGGTGAAAGCCGCCGCACCGAGGAGGCGCCTCGGCTGAAGCAGCGACATGCCGAGGCTCCGACCCCGGAGCAAATTTTGGAGGGATGGAAGAAGGATCAGACCCCGACTGAGAAGACCTTCTACACGTTCTCGAGCAAGGTCCGCCGCTGGACCGCCTTCTTGGAGGAGCGTGGGGTCACGTTCCAGAGCGCCAGGTTGTCAGACGCATCGGACTGGAAAATCGCTTCGCTCGTCGACCGATCGGCGAAGAGCGTTTCGAACGATCTCTACGCTGTCAAAGCCATCTACGGCTGGGCCCTGGCGAACTGGCCAGCTGCCGGTTTGGTGGACACCATCCTAAGCTAACTGGGCACGGTTTTCGAACTCGACAGGGCTGAGATAGCCTAAGGTCGAGTGCCGCCGTGCCGGGTTGTAGAAGCGCTCGATGTAGTCGAACACATCCGCCCGAGCCTCGTCCCGCGTGCGATAGGTCCGTCGGGCCGTGCGCTCGGTCTTCAGCGATGAGAAAAAGCTCTCCATCGCGGCGTTGTCCCACACGTTGCCCGACCGGCTCATCGAGCAGGTCACCCCGTGATCGACCATCAGGCGCTGGAAGGCTTCACTCGTGTATTGCGAGCCCTGGTCCGAGTGATGCAGCAAGG
>NZ_FOPM01000049.1 GCF_900113485.1 Methylobacterium gossipiicola | reverse complement strand
TTGAACTCACGTCCGAACTTGCGACGCTGCATGGAGCACCTCCGGCTTCATCATCACACCTAAATCGGGTGTCCGTGAAACCGGCAGCAGGCCAGGTCACCTACGACCGGGTTGGGTGGATGAACGAACCCGCTTGCGAGGGATGAGTGGCAGTTTCGAGGTTTGCAGATTGAGACGACAGCTCTGCGCTGATTAAGCGTTACCCGGCCTGGGCGGACGATCCCGGTTCCCTTCATCCGAGTGGAGCCGGTTCCATGACCATCCTGGCCGTTCCCGCCTCTGCCGCCGGCTCGCTTCGCCAGCGTCTGGTCGACGACATGACCCTATGCCGGTTCTCGCTTGAGACGCAGCGCAACTACTGTGCTGGCCGCTGTGCAAGATGGTGTTGTAACGACCGCTTGAACCCAAGTTGTGTTATTCGATCAATATGATGCAAAACAAAATACGACCGAGGCAGGTCTTTTCGGTATGCAGGTGTCGTTAATATTTATGTTCGCACTCCTGCCTCCCGCACGCCTGTCCTCGCCCCGTCCTCGAAAGTGAATTCGATCCCGGCCTTTTCCAGGGCTCGGCGCACCGCGAGGGCGGTTTCGCCCCGTGTCCGGATCGGCGAGTTCGGATCCTCCAGGCGGTTGATCGTCGAAATCGAGACGTTCGCCAACCCGGCGAGATCCTCCTTCGACAGGCCGAGGAAGGCGCGCGCCGCGCGGATCTGGCCCGGGGTGATCGCCTCACTGCCTGGGACCGGACCGGCGGCCGGGTTACCGGACGCGGCGGCGCGGGCGGCGCCCCCGGACGCGCCGTAGCGGGTGCGCCCGGGAACGTTGAGGCAGACGCCGACCCATTCCCGCACGGAGCCGTCGGTGTTGAGCACGGGAGCGCCGCGGGCGTTGAACCATCGGTAGATGCCGTCGGCGCACAGGACGCGGTAATCGGTGTTGTAGGGAGCCGTATGCTCGACGGCCGTCATCCAGGCCGCATGGGTCCTGGGCCGGTCCTCGGGATGCACCGCGTCCAGCCAGCCCAGCCCCTGCATCTGCGCATGGGTCTGGCCCGTCAGCTCCATCCACTGGGGCATCTCGCTCGGCTCGCCGTTCGACTTGTTGACCCAGAACACGGCGGCGGTGGCGACGATGAGGGCGTTGAGCCGGTCGTGCCGCTGCAGGAGGGCGCTCATGGTGTCGTGCTGGGCGGTCACGTCGAACACCACGCCCATGCCGTGGCTCGGCGTGCCGTCCGGCCCCATGATGACCTCGGCATGGTGGAGGAGCCAGCGCTGCGTCCGGTCCGGCCGGATGATGCGAAATTCGCGACTGATCGGCTGGCCCGACCGCAGCACCGCGATCTGATCCCCGTGGGCTGCCCGATCCTGGGGATGGATCATGTCGATGGCATAGCTGAAGGTCAGCTCCGTGGCGGGTTCCAGCCCGAAGATGCGATGGAAGCCGGGCGAGGCGTCGAGGCGCTCGGATTCAAGGTTCGCGGACCAGAACCCCACCTTGCCCGTATCCTCGACGAGCTTGAGCAGGTGCCGCGAGGAAAAGGCCCGCGGGGCGGTCTCCCTATCCGGCACGGCGGTCGGGCGCATGAGCGAACGTGTCGGCATTCGATTCCCCTGGCCTCCCGCGCCCAGGGGGCATGAGGCAAATCATGTCGGACTTACGCATCTAAACCCTTAAGAGCAATAAATCATCTCAGATCCAATGGACACAAACAAACAAAAAATGCATTTTCGCTTGGAGCCGATCGGAATGGGGCCTGAGCGTGCGGGAAAACGACAGCAACGCATTGTGCGGGACGATTAAATCCAGAAGGATGGACGCCGTCCTGTTCGCGACACCCGCTCCGAGTTCCTTCCAAAATTCCTTGAAATGACACGAAACATCTCTCGGTCGGTCTTCTATTCTCTGTGCGAGATGGAAAGATACGTCATGGGTCATGAAATGCGTCCCAGTGCGGGGCCTTCGGCGGGCATTCTTGACGTTGCTTAAGCAGAAATCCCGGAGATTGCCTCAAGGTGGCGAGCCGTCCATCAGCCCAGGGGAAGCCAGATGTTGTTCGGCCATCAAATCCTCGCGTCCAAGCTGAACGCCCTCAACGCCTCGCAGGCGCTCATCGAATTCGACCTCGATGGCAATATCATCACCGCGAACAAAAACTTCCTCGATGCTTTGGGATATCGCCTGGACGAGATCCGGGGACGCCACCACAGCCTGTTCGTGGATGCCACCGAGCGGGAGAGCGCGGCGTATCGCCGGTTCTGGGAAGCCCTGCGCCGTGGCGAGTTCCAGGCGGCGGAGTACCGCCGCATCGGCAAGGGCGGTCGCGAGGTCTGGATCCAGGCGAGCTACAATCCGCTCCTCGGACGCGACGGCAAGCCCACGGGCGTGTTCAAGTGCGCCGTCGATATCACCGCCCAGAAGCTGCGCACCACCGATTTCGAGGGCAAGTTGCGCGCGCTCGACCGCTCGCAGGGCATCATTGAGTTCGCTCTCGACGGCAAGATCCTCACCGCGAATGCGAACTTCCTCGCCGTCGTCGGCTACACCCTGCCGGAGGTGACGGGCCGGCATCACTCCCTGTTCGTCGCTGCGGACGAGCGGGGCAGCCCGGCCTACGGCGCCTTCTGGGAATGCCTCCGGCGGGGCGAATTCCAGCAGGCGGAGTACAAACGCATCGGTAAGGGCAGCCGCGAGGTTTGGATCCAGGCCACCTACAATCCCGTGCGGGACGCCTCCGACCAGCTCGTGAAAATCGTCAAGTTCGCCACCGACGTCACCGAGGCGGTGACGGACCGGCTACGCCGGGCCGCCCTGCAACGGGGCATCGACCGGGATCTCGACGGCGTCGCGGCCGCGGTCTCTAGAGCCTCCGAGCAGGCAATGGGCGCCGCCAGTGCCGCCGAGCAGGCCTCGGGCAACACCCAGAACGTCGCCGCGGGCGCCGAGGAACTCGCGGCCTCCGTCGGTGAGATCAGCCAGCAGGTCACCCGCGCCCTTCAGGTCGCGGTCCGCGCCGTCGCCCAGGCGGATGCCACTTCGGTGGTGGTGGCCGGCCTGGCGGCGGCGGCCCAACGCATCGGCGAGGCCGTCGAACTCATCGATCGGATCGCGAGCCAGACCAACCTCCTGGCGCTCAACGCCACCATCGAGGCGGCGCGGGCCGGTGAGGCGGGCCGGGGCTTCGCCGTCGTCGCGGCGGAAGTGAAGAACCTCGCGTCCCAGACCGCGAAGGCCACGGAGAGCATCGGCAGCCAGATCTCCGAGACGCAATCCGCGGCGAACGAGGCCGCCGCAGCCATCACGAACATCGGCGGCACCATCACCGAGGTCAACCAGATCTCGGCCGCCATCGCGGCGGCCATCGAGCAGCAGGCGGCGGTCGCCCAGGAGATGTCCGGAAACATGCAGGCGATGACGAGCGCCGTGATGGAGATCAGCCACAACGTTGGCGAGATCGCCGCCTCGACCCAGGCCGTCGACGCCTCGACCCGTCAGGTCCGCGAGGCTTCCCGGGCCATGGCGTCCTGAGCCCGCCGCACGAGACGGCCGCCGCACCATGGCTCGAGGACGAGAACCATCCAGGGTCGCGCGTTTCGTGGGGCATTCCGGGCTTGGGACGTATTTCGAAACGGCAAGCAGGAACCAGCGCCCCTTGACCGACATCGAAACGCGGCAGGCGTCCGACCGGCTCGCGGCGAGCAAGCCCCCTTCCCGGGGCCGAACCGAACCGTTTTCAACGCCACCCCTGTCCGTCCCTCCCTATCGCCAGCCGCGAGTCGCCATCCCGGCGGGCGTGACCGCCTTCCTCGCGGCATTCTTCGTGCGCGATGCGATTCATCCGCACCTGCCGCCCGGCTTTCCCTTCCTCACTTTCTTTCCGGCCGTTATCCTCTCGACCTACCTCTGCGGGGCCGTGGCCGGCCTCGTCTGCGCGACCCTGTCCGGGCTCGCCGCATGGTACTTCTTCATCCCACCCCTGCACACGTTCGCGGTGGATGAGACCGTCCTCACGGCCCTGGGGCTCTATGCTGCCGTCGTCGGCATCAACATCCTGCTGATCCACCTCATGCAGAGGGCGGTGGCAGAGTTGACGCGGACGGAGGCCGCCGCGCGGGCCCTGCTCGACCAGCGCGGTCACCTCGCCTCCGAGCTCGAACGGGAGACCGAGCTCCGCCGGATGCACGAGCGCCTCGCCGAGCATTCGCTGCTCCTCGACCTCGCCCTGAAGGCCGCCGATGCCGGGACGTGGCACTACAGCGTGGCGAGCGGTCGGGCGCTCCTCTCGGCCGAGATGGCGCGGCAACACGGCCTCGGTGACGCCGAGATCGAAGTCGACCTTCGGCAGGACTGGCAACCCCTCGTTCATCCGGACGACGCGGCCCGGACCCTGGCGGATCTCGAAGGCGCCATCGCGGCGCGGGGGACGTTCGTCTCCGACTTCCGCATTCCCCTGCCCACGGGCGACACGCACTGGCTGAGCTGTATCGGACGGGTCGAGACCGGACCGGCGGGCGAGGCAGACTGGGTGGTCGGACTGACCCTCGACGTCACCGTCCGGAAACTGGCCGAGTGCCGCAGCGAGCATCTCGCGCGGCACGATCCCCTTACGGGCCTTCCCAACCGCATGCAGTTCCAGGAGTGCTTCCTCCAGGAGATCGCACGGGTGAAGCGTGGCGGCCCTCCCTTCGCCCTGCTCTGCCTCGACCTCGATCGGTTCAAGGCGGTCAACGATACCCTCGGCCACGCCGCGGGTGATGCCCTGCTGATGATCGTCGCGGATCGGCTGCGATCCGTGGTGCGGACCGAGGATACCGTGGCGCGCCTCGGCGGCGACGAGTTCGTCGTGATCCAGATCGGAGCGACCGGCACCAACGACACCCGCGTCCTCAGCGAGCGCATCGCCGAGGCCATCGCCGCCCCCCTGGAGATCGAGGGACACCCGGTGGAGATCGGGGTCAGCATCGGCCTCGCCCTCGTGCCGCACGACGGCGTGGATCCCGACGCGGTCTATCGGGTCGCGGATCGGGCCCTGTACCGGGCCAAGGCCGAGGGCGGACGCTTGCGCCCGCCCTCGGCCTGAGATCGCCCGCGCCGGACTCGCCCGGCGACGGCGGGGGAAACGTCGCGGCTGGCTCTCCCGTCACGCCACCCGCACAAAGACGGCAGCGGCGGCCATTTCGGCCAAGGGCTGGAACGCGCGGACGAGGTCGAGATCGACCTTTCCAGCCATGCTCCGCAGGATGGCATAGGCTTCGTCGCCGCCGAGCGGCCTCTTGTATGGACGGCGCTCGATCAGGGCGGCGAACACGTCGCAGACCGTCACCATCCTGACGAGGTCGGGGATCCGGTGAGCCCGGAGGTTGTCCGGATACCCAGAACCGTCGAGGGCTTCGTGGTGCGAGCGCACTACGGCGAGCATCGCCTCCGAATGATCGCCCCCCCGCAGCATGTCGTAGCCGATGGACGTGTGTGTCCGCATCACCGCCGCCTCCTCGTTGTCGAGGAGACCGGGCTTGTTGAGAACCGACAGGGGGATCCGGGTCTTGCCGAGGTCGTGCAGGAGGGCTGCCTGCGTCAGCTGCCGGCAATCGGCCTCGCGGATGCCGAGGTGCCGGGCGAAGCCGGCCGCCAGACCGGCGACGAGGAGGCAGTGCTGGTGCGTCGCATCGTCGAAGCGCCACACCACGTCGAGCCAGGTCCGAACGTCGGCTTGGCCGAGAGCGGTCAGCACGATCTCGGCGCCGTGCGTCACCTGTTCCGGCGTCGGGGCCGTTCCCGCCCGTCCGCGATCGAGGATGCGGGTGAGGACCGCATCCGCGGCGACGGCACCGGCCATGGTCGCCCGGACGTTGTCCAGACCGGGCACCCCGGCGAGGAGGCCGTCGAGGGACGCCCCTAGGGACCAAGCCGCATCGTCGGCCCGGAGGATCCGGTCGGCGCCGAGCGCTTGGGCCTGGGCACGGGCACGGGGCGTATCTTCATGCATCAGGCAGAGGAAGGGCGGCCGGTTCGGGCCGAGGCGGCCGAGATGCCGGTACAGGCTGGCGACCGAAATCGAACGCGAGAGAGAGGTGTCGCCGATCACCGCCAGGACGCGCCCCGGTGCCGATAGCATCACAGGCTCAGCCGGATCGAGGAGATCGACCACCACGGGCTCGCCCCAGCCTTTCAGGACACCGGACATCCAGCGGCACCGGGTCGGCGTATCGGTGAGAACAAGGATGGCGGCCACAGTCGTACCAATCTCGTCGTAAGTTCGAGCGTAGGGTAGACCTAAACGTACTATGGCGTTCTGCGTTTGATGGATGAAAGAAGGGGGTATTCAATGGTTTTACCGGCAGGTAAATGACATCATATTGCTCAAATTAACCAAAATTCCGCAATCGTGAAAGAAAATATTTCAGATTAAGCTCTGCCGTGACCTCAAATTGCCCGGCGGCATGGCGGTGGTTAACACGGTGGCGGACGTCATTCAGGCTGAACGGGGTCAAGATTCGCCCTCCCCCATCCGGCCCCGATCACGTGTTCCTATTTCTGGTCAATCCATCTTGGCCTGCCTCCTGAAAAGTGGTCCTCCCTGAGGTATGGCTACGAGCCATGTGGAGGATGTTTCATGGGACGGAAGAAGCATACGGCTGAAGAGATCGTCGCCAAGTTGCGCCAAGTTGATGTCTTGGTCTCGCAGGGCCGCAAAGTTGCTGAAGCAATCCGGTCCATCGAGGTGACTGAGGTCACGTACTACCGCTGGCGTTCCGAGTACGGCGGTCTGAAGGGTGACCAGGTCAAGCGGCTGAAGTCTCTAGAGCGTGTTATGAACTGATTGGTGGGCGTCGCGTTGAGGGTGATGCCGACCGATCGCCCCGCCTATCCGTCCGACGTGTCCGATGAAGAGTGGGCGCTGGTGGCGCCCTACCTCGCGCTCCTGCGGGAGGACTCGGCCCAGCGCGACCACGAGCTGCGCGAGGTGTTCAACGGCCTGCGCTACATCGTGAAGACGGGGGCGCCGTGGCGGTTCATGCCGCACGATCTGCCGCCGTGGGCGGCCGTCTACCAACAGACGCAGCGCTGGCTGTCGGCCGACAGCTTCGCGGATGTGGCCGGCGACCTGCGGGCGGTGCTGCGGATGGCGGCGGAGCGGGAGTCTGAGCCCTCGGCGGTGATCCTCGACAGCCGGACGCTGCGCTCCTCGCCCGAGAGCGGCGAGCGGGCGGGCTATGACGGAGCCAAGCGCAAGCGGGGTTCGAAGGTGCATCTGGCGGTGGACACGCCGGGCCACGTCGTGGCGCTGCACGTGACGCCCGCCAGGACCGACCACCGGGCCGAGGTCGGCCGGCTATCGTCGGAGGTTCAGGCGGAGACGGGTGACCGCGTCGAATTGGCCTTCGTAGACCAGGGCTATTCCGGCCCCAAGCCGGCGGCGGCTGCGAGCGCCCACGGCATCGATCTGGAGGTCGTGAAGGCACCCGAGGCCAAGCGCGGCTTCGTGCTGCTGCCGCGCCGTTGGGTTGTTGAGCGCTCCTTCGCCTGGGCCACCCGCTGTCGGCGTTTGGTCAAGGATTACGAGCGCTACGCCAGCACGTTAGCTGGTCCACACATGGTCGCCTTCGTCTGCGTCATGCTCAAGCAGGCCGGAAAGCTTATGACAAGTGCATAACACGCTTTAGAGACCGAGAACCTGCGCCTTCGTCGAGCCATCTCCGATCTGCCCCTGGAGAAGCTCATCCTGAAGGAGGCCGCCTCGGGACCCGAAGGGTAGCGCCAGCAAAACTTCTGAGCCCGGCTCGCCGCCGGGCCTGTGTCGACTTCGTCGTTGCCGAGCACGGTGTGTCCGAACGCTTCGCTTGCCGTGTCCTGGGCCAACATCGTTCGACCCAGCGCAAGGTCGCTGTCCTGGCCGAGGACGAAGCCGCTTTGACGGGCGCCATCGTCGCCCTGGCGCTGCAGTATGGACGCTACAGCTACCGTCGGATCACGGCCCTGCTCCGACGTGACGGCTGGACGGTGAACGTGAAGCGCGTCGAACGGATCTGGCGGCGCGAAGGGCTCAAGGTCCCGGCTCGCCAGCCAAAGCGGGCACGCCTCTGGCTCACCGACGGCTCCTGCCTTCGCTTACGGCCCGAGCGACCTGACCACGTCTGGTCCTACGACTTCGTCGAGCACCGCACGCACAATGGACGCAAGTACCGGATGCTGAACGTCATCGACGAGTTCAGACGCGAGTGCCTGGCCATCCGCGTGTCTCGTAAGCTGAAGGCATTGGACGTGATCGATGTACTCTCGGACTTGTTCAGTTTGCGCGGGGTGCCGGGGCATATCCGCTCGGACAACGGGCCGGAACCGAAGGACCGCGCCAGCGAGTTCATCGCCAAGGCCGTTCAGGACTGGATCGCGGCGGTGGGATCGACAACCGCCTACATCGAGCCGGGCAGTCCGTGGGAGAACGGCTATTGCGAGAGCTTCAACGCGAAGCTGCGGGATGAACTCCTCAACGGCGAGGTGTTCTACACCCTCAAGGAGGCCAGCGTCGT
>NZ_FOPM01000063.1 GCF_900113485.1 Methylobacterium gossipiicola | reverse complement strand
AGAGAGACGAAAACGCAAAACGCGCCAATCCGTTCAAGCGACGACAGGCCCTAATCGTAGTTCGACATAAAAAATTTTGCTCTAAGAATTCTGCCTTTCCGACGAAATTGCCGGGGCATTGAAGGCAACATACCGAACGCGATCCGCAGAGATCAAAATTAAAATCTGAAAAATTTATATCGACTTCATGTCGGCCCCTCGGAGACAATGATGTCTGCCGCCGCGCCTGTGTAGATTTATCGCTATTAGATCAGCGCGGGCGGACATTTTTCAAAATAAAAGCTAGGAACGATGAGCTTTATCGAAAAATCATTGCACACGAACTTTGTCTGGGATGCTTTCGACCACTCCTACCTCGGGCGCCGTAAGAGGCGGTCGAGCGGCTTCATCGATATCAACTGCCCGATGTGCGTCCTCCAAGGCGAAGGCGCAGACACCCGCTATCGATGCGGTTTGAAGTCCGATCTGGGTGCCCTCGGCGTGAATTGCTTCAATTGCGGCTTCAAGGCGAGGTGGTCGCGAGGCTGGATGCTGTCGAAGAAAATGAAGGACTTCCTTGCAGCTTCCGGCGTCCCTGATGTGGAACTGGCCTTGATCTCATCGAAGGCTGCGTTGCTGAAGCGAAGCTCCACCGCCTTCGGTGCTACGCCGATTGTCGAACCTCCCTGCTACTACCCAGAAGCCGCGCTGCCGGACGACGCTAAATCCATCGACGAGTGGGCCAACGAAGGCTGCACCGATCCCGACTTCATCGCGGTCGCGGAGTACCTCTTCTCACGCGGCGAGGCAGTCGCCGCATGGGAGTCGTACTGCTGGTCACCCTCCCCGAAGGACGGCATGAACCGGCGGCTAATCCTGCCATTCACGTTCGGCGGCAAGAACGTTGGATACACGGCTCGTGCGATCGATTCCGCGATCGAGCCCCGCTATATCGGCAGGAAACCACCGGATTTCCTCTTCAACAACGAGGTTCTGGTGAAGCGAACCCGCAAGTACGTGGTCGTCGTGGAAGGCGCCTTTGATGCGCTCGCGATCGACGGCGTCGCGCTCCTCGGCTCGACCCTGACCTCCAAGCAGGCAGCGTGGCTTCGTCACTCCGGTCAAACGGTCATCGTGATGCCTGACCGAGACGAGGCAGGAAGCAAGCTGATTGACGCTGCATTGAAGTATGGCTGGCGCGTCGCGTTCCCGAGCGTGAAGGGCGACAAGCGGTGGTGGGAAGCTGACGTGAAAGATGCAGCGGAGGCAGCGCGTCGATACGGCAAGCTCTGGACGGTGCTCTCCCTGATCGAAAGCTCGACGGCCGACCCGACCGTCATTGCCGTGAAACGCAGTATGTGCCGGTAAGCTGAGAAATTTTATGGGTCAGCCCCTCCTGGTGGCGACGATCTGTTAAATTTCACAGCTTTAGGATGTGCCTTGATCGATTGCACAACGGGATACGGGCCAAGTGACACAAACTCTCTGCGATTTGGCTTCGAGTCTACCCGGCTTGATTGGTATAATTCTCGATCGCGAGAGCAAACTAAAGCGCGGGCGATTTCGAGAAGAGACACTCACCGATGTGTTTGTCGCCGCGCTCGCCGCTTTTGCTGGTCCTGAATTAGTGATCCAATATCCGCACGAAGCGACCACCGGGGGCGATCTCGACCTGGAGTTTTGGCACGTGGAGACGGGCAGACGAATACTTCTGCGGCTCCAGGCGAAACGCCTAAACGCGCTACATAATGGCGACAAGCTCGTTTCGATACACCACCGGTCATATCGTGAATTGCTTCATGTCGTGAATTCAACGGGGGAATATCAGTTCAAGACCTTGGTCGATACGAGTGGTCCGTACCTTCCACTCTACATATTTTACAACCACGCCTCCGTAAGCGCCGATCCATATTACGCCTTAGATGCACCGCAGGTCAGCGGAATCAATCTCGCTTTTGCATTCGATATCGAACGCGAAATGCAAGCAAAAATCGATGCTAAGCCTAGCGTGTTACATCATAAACGGCTCAGCCATCTACGACCGTTCTTTTTTGAGTTGAAAGACATTCTCTGTCCAGGGAGCCATCTGGCAGGGCTCGTGCCGACGCCGGACGCAGTTTCCGACAAGCTGCGGGACGAGTGGCGTCGGCCTCGCTTGAGGGGCAGACCATCTGACGATTCGGAGCGTATGCTTAGATACCTTTCGGAAGCTCCCAGCCTGCGTCCTAGTCGCGATCCCCGGCAACGACTTCCCGATGGTCCTGCTATTCGAACCAGCGCCGCTGTCGAGCGTGATACCATCACGTTTATCTCAGGTCGGACAGAAGACGAAAGGACTCCTCGCATCATTGATCCGAGACACCCCCGGAGAGGCTGATCGACAGCATCGAGAACCAGAGTTCTGGACGCCTCTTCGAGAAGTTCCGGAATGCTCGGGGTAACTGCTATCGGCACCTTCCGAGCGTGAACTTCAAGAAGATGGTGCTGATTAGCGGAGCGGCAGCCCA
>NZ_FOPM01000050.1 GCF_900113485.1 Methylobacterium gossipiicola | reverse complement strand
CAGCCATGGCCCACCACCTCGAAGAGATCTCGGCGACCGTGGCGCCCGGTGCCCACGCCGTGCTCCTCCTCGATCAGGCCGGCTGGCACACCACCAGGAAGCTGCCCGTGCCGGACAACATCACCCTGATGCCCCTCCCGGCCCGCTCGCCCGAACTCAACCCGGTCGAGAACCTCTGGCAGTTCGTGCGGGACAACTGGCTCGGAAACCGCATCTTTCGATCCTATGCCGACATCCTCGACCACTGTTGCGACGCTTGGAACAGGATCATCGCCCAGCCCTGGCGCATCATGTCCATCGGACTGCGCAAATGGGCCCATGCGTGCTGATCAATGAGAGCTGGTATAAGACGTTTGATGAGTGGACACGTACAGAGTCGTCGTGCCGCGTCACGTCGCTACAGCGAGACTCCGCCGCGGCGCATAGCGGTTCGTGTTCTGCTCGTGCCGATCACAAGACATCTGCGAAACGAGAAGCTGGCCAGGAGATGAACGCTGCGCTCGAGCCTTTCTCCTGGTGATGGCCGACGGCAGCTTGCCGCGTCCGAGTTCAGGTCGGTCACTGCTGCCCGCCTTCCAAGCTCCAGCGCATCACCTTCCCTAGTCTGCGGCCCTTCAACCAAACCGCCTTCGTACGATCGAGTGGATGTGGAAGTGCGAGATCGACCAGGTCGTCGTCGTCTAGGAAGGCCGGAATGATCGGGCTTGAGTTGACGGCCCCGATCGCGACCCGCACAATCTCGTCTCTGAGCTGGGCCTCTTCCTTCCAGTTCCGGATCCTACCGTACTGGACGCCTCCTTGCGGATCGCAGGCTCGCGCCGACAGCGTCCATTTCGCGTCAGACGCCTTCACGACATCGCAGACATTGAACACGAACACGTCCCTTAATGTCTCGGCCTGAAACGAAAGACCATTTCCCTGCAACGAGGCCGTCGCGACCTCGACGTGAATGGCAACGGAGCGAGGCAGTCCCCCGATAGGAAGCTCAATGCGCGACTTGACGAGGATTAACTCTGTCCGTCTCACGAGCGCGAAGGGTCTCGCAATCCAATCGGTCCCGAGACCGTGCATGCACGGCGGTGGGGTGGATGATACTTCGTGCCGAGCCGGGACCAGCATCGTCAACTGGAACGCCACGGCGCAGTCCCTAGAGTGCACGAGACTAACGAAAGCGTCCAAGCCCCCCGCAGTGCGGGCGAGGACTGCCGGCTCCAAGTTCTCGGCGAATGTGGGGAGCTTGATCTCCGAGAAGTTTCCAAGTTTGACAGTTGCGACGCCGTCCGGTCCGAATTCAGCTTGCGGGCTCCTGGCCGGTCCGAACCGAAGATACGCGGACTCCTGGTAGAAGTCGCCATTGCTCTCCCCGCGCCGCAACCAAGCGAGCGTGGGCGTGCCGTCGCGCGAGAGCACGAGAGGCGGCGTCACGAAGCTCCGATAGAAGTCGCAGTCGCGCCGTTTGGAACCGGCGGCCTCCCTAGCCTGCTTAGCTCTTGCTGCCAGCGCGTGTCTCGGGAGAATGCAGTTCGGATCTAGGGTCCGGTACGGCTCATACACGACGTTTTTCGCAACCGCGTCGACCTTTAGATGACCGACGCAAGTTGACTGATCGAACGTTGAGCAACCGTGAGTTGTTAATCCGAAAAGATGCAGCTTGTCCAGGTCGAAGCCGGGCTGCCTGCCGTCAATAGGCCCGTGGAACTCGGATATCAGGGCATCCGCCGGCGCGCCGCTCGCCCATTTCGGCTGAAGCTTGGAGAAGTAAGCGTCAGGGCGCGAGGCGGAGCCTTCCAAGTAAGCGAAGTCCGGGCAGACATCACGGCGGAGGACGACGCTGCCAAAGACCTGTCGCCAATCCTGCAGCGTCGCTCGGGCAGGGGCAATCCCATCGAAGTGGACGTCAGTATTGTCGAGCGTTACGCTGGTGCGCTGGGGCCATACAAGCCAATCGGCTCCGGATGCAGCGTGATGGAGGACGGTGGGCGGAAGGGTGATCCTGTTGAATGCACCCGCCGCCTCAAAGCTGGCGCAAAGTCGGCGGCCGCTCGTGCCGAATCCGACCACGTTGACCCGCAATCCCGAACGGCGGACGGAAAAGATATAAAGCGACTTGCGGATGGCTCCATGGTCCCTAATCCATTGAGCGGGAGAATCCGCCACGCGAGTCACGGTGTAGCCCAGCGAGCGGACGGGATATGGGTCGAACTCGAAGAATGTGGACGGAAGCTCTTGCTGCTTGTCGGGTGTCCATGGACGTAGTCGTGCCCACGCTTCGGCGAAGAAGCCCCCGGCCCGTGCTGGTCGCGGTTGGGCCAGATGGAAGCTCTCTGCGCCGCCGAGTCTCACGCCAAGGGTCACCTCCCGGGCGGCGGTCTCGCATCTGGATACTCCAGCCGACGCGTTCGAGCGCGGGCACAGCCGGAAGGCCTGCTCTTGGAGCAGATAATCGCAATCGGCCTGAGTGTAGCCGTAGGTCGCTGCGCCGTGCCGGTAGCAGTAGTCGTGGAACACGCAGGCTTGCCGCATCTGCAGTGAAAGCGGCGCCGTGCTGCTATTGCGGCGAAACACCGAACGCTCGAGGAGGCTTTTCGCCGGTAGACTGCAGTCGAGACCGACGCCCTGCCCCCCGGCGAGCTGGACATCATCGCTAGAAGGTCTGATGGGCACCGCTGTCGGCGGGAATTCATGGTCCGCAGGCCCAATGGCATTTGCCAGGATGGTGTCGGCGAGCGGTCCGGGAAGGATGTAAAGGCCGAGGAAAACAGCTGCGCCAACTAGGGCGCCAATCGTGAAGACCCCGAGGACGAACCATGGAGCACGCCTGGACGCGAGACGTCGGCCGCGCCCCTTCGACCCCACCGAAAGCCCGTCGTGAGAGACCTCTAGGTCAGGCTCTGCCATGGGAACTCACATTCCGCCGAGACTGATGCTATCAGGGGCCGAGAAAATTTAAAACCGGCGAACAACGCAGTTCGATCGATTATCTTGATTTTTCCCGCCATCACCCTTGCCAAATGAACTCGCATCTGATTGCCTTCGTGAGGCATAACCTGCCGATTCGAAAATTCGAGGCACTATGACTTAGAATTTCAGCAGAGCTGACTTTCTTGTCCGTCGGGAGGGCCTAGTGCAGCGGTTCTCGAGTTGGATACGCACAGTATTCAATGGAGAAAACCTGAAGGAGGATGCGATGTTATCGTATTTCCTCAGCACGATCTCCGTCCGGGTACGAAAGGCAAAACTGGATCTCCCCGTAAACGACCCTAAACTGATCGTTGTCGCGGACATTGAAAGCGGTCTGGCCGACCTTGAACGCCGCATCTCGGCCGGACCGAAAGAATCGGAGGATGCTTATTGGACGGCCGCCTACAAGCTGGAGCGCCTCCTCGCCCTGAGCGAACCGGCCGAGAGCCTCTATTCGGAGCTGAAACGCCGGGTGGCGGAGGCGTCGGACGAGAATCTTCCCGCCGCTCCCCGCCTCGCCGGCTTGGCCGAGGCGGCCGGGCTCCTGGCGTTGGACGGTCAACAGCAGCCGCCTACGCTTAGGCCGGGAGGCGAGGCAATCCTGCGACCGCTCCTGCTCGACACGCTGGAGGAGCTGCACTGGGCGTTCCAGCGCAAGTTCTACTCACGCCCGATACGCAGAAGCGCCACGAGCCGCATTGTCTGGATCGGCCTGTTCGCGCTGTTCCTGTTCATCCTGCCTTACGTTCTCATTTACGTCCACGCCGCGCGTGGCGAGATCGACAGGATTGCGAACTGGTCGGGCCTTCCTCTCTACGCCTGCATGACGTCCGGCATCTTCGGGGCGCTGTTCAGCCGTCTCTTGTACTTGCAGATGAACTGGAACGCCCTGAGCATCGGCGGGCTGAAAGATGCCCGAGAGTTTACGTCCATCCTCCTGCGGGCCTGCGTCGGCATGACGGGCGCGGTGGTCGTGTCCTTCTTCCTGCAATCGAACGTGATCGGGGGCGGGCTGTTTCCCGAATTCCGTGAGATCGGGCTCGAACATGCGGTCTATGAAGCCAAGAACAGGGACGGCACGCCCGGCCTCCTCAAGCTGATGCTCATCTATCCGAGCAAGGCGCTGGCGCTCCTGGTCGTCTGGAGCTTCCTGGCCGGCTTTTCGGAGCGCTTGGTGCCGAGCCTCCTTCAGGACACGGAAAGCAAGGTGAAGACCGCGCCTGCAACGATATGACGTACGTTAAGGAGTGGAGGGATGGCAAAAGATTCGCAGAAGGCTCCGAGCCGGCGCGGAGACAATCCGGTCGAACCGCCTTCCCTGGACCTGCCTGTTGGGGTCGAACGGGTTGCGGCGAGCGCCGAGGCCGGCGACGAGGGAGAGGAGGAAGAGGAGAAGGACGACCGAGCGCTGAACGCCTGGAACGATGCGCGTGCTGGCGAGAACGGCGACGCCGATGATGCCGTTAAGGCGGCGGCGCCGGACGACGATGAAACGAAGGCGGACGAAGCGTTGAACGCCTCTTCCGTTCGCCGGATCGAGCCGGCGGAGGAGCTTGCATGTCCGGCCGAACCGTTCGGATCGCCCGCCGAAGCCGGGCTCACGCGCGATGCTGCGCCCGGCGTAGCCTCGGGTGGCCTAGCGGATGCGGTTCCGTTCACCCATCGCACGATCGCCCGCGACGGACTGAACATCCGCTCCGGCCCGGGAACGGACTTCCCGACGATCAGGTCTCTCCCGCTCGGGACGAGAGTCAACGTGCTGAAGCGCGAAGGGGCCTGGGCCCTTCTCGATCTGAACGGCGACGATGCAGCGGACGGCTTCGTCCATGGCAGCTTTCTCAAGGAGGCGACCGGGGCGGGTCCCGGTCCCGCGGTAGCGCCGCCATTGGGCGGGGCGGACCTCCTCGGGCGCGTGACCGCGACGGCCGTGAAGGCAATGTTCCCGATCGCGACGCCTCTGCGGAACATCGAGGCCAATCTTCCGCACGTCCTGCAGGGTCTGCGCGAAGCCGGATTGGCCGACCGGACCATGATCCTGATGGCGCTTGCCACCATCCGGGCCGAAACGGAGAGCTTCCGGCCGATCGACGAGGCAATCAGCTGGTTTAACACGGAGGCCAAACCGTTCGATAAGTACGAAGGGCGCGTCGATCTCGGAAACACCCGGACGGGCGACGGCGCGCGCTTCAAGGGGCGCGGGTATGTGCAACTTACGGGGCGGTCGAACTATACCAGGATCGGCGGCCAGATCGGCATTTCTCTGTCTACTGACCCGCAGCAAGCCAACGATCCGCGGATTGCGGGTCGAATCCTGGCGCAGTTCCTCTTCAACCAGCGCACCCGGATCAGGAACGCTATCCGGGATGGAGACCTCCGGCTGGCTCGCCGGGCCGTGAACGGCGGCAGCCACGGCCTCGACCGCTTCAAGGAGGCGTTCGGCAAAGGATCGTCCTCGCTGCCAACTTGACCTCCCGGCTCTATCTCCCGCATGTCACTCCACGGGGAGTTCTTCCACCATGACCACCCGCTATCCTGGCGCCACCTGGTTGGGACAGACGAAGAACAACTCGGGCCCGTTCAAGCCCGACCAGCCAAAGTTTCTCGTCATGCACTACACCGCCGGCGGCGACGGCCGGGCCAGCGCCGATTTCCTTTTCAGGCCGCACTCGCCCGCATCCAGCGCGCACTTCGTCGTTGACCGCGACGGGAGCGTGTACCAGATCTCCGATCTGAAGCTTATCACTTGGCACGCAGGCAAGAGTGCGTGGCGCGGTCTGACGTTCCTGAATCGCTACTCAATCGGCATCGAATTCGCGAATTTCGGCTATCTCCGGAAGACCCAGGACCCGACCCGCTGGTTGATTGGGGCCACCGAGTATCGGTCCACTTATCGCGACCTCCCAGATGTCTTTACCGACGACGTTGTCGTGTCCGCTCACAAGAATGGCGGCGCGGAGATGGGTTGGGAGCCCTATCCCGCCGCGCAAATCCGCAGCGGCGTCGCGCTCACGGCCTGGATCCTCGGTCAATGCCCCGGCATCCGCGAGATCGTCGGCCACGACGACATTGCCCCTAAACGGAAAAGCGATCCCGGACCCGCATTTCCCATGCAGACTTTCATGAGTGTCCTCCACCCGAACAGCGAAGGAAGCCAGAGCCCGGACGACATTGACGAGGGCGCGAGCCCACCTGCAGTCAACACCGAGTACATTGTCAACGCCGACAAGCTCAATTGCCGGGGAGGGCCGGGGACGAATTTCGAGCTTCTAGATTGGGGACCGCTCCATCGCAGGACGAGCGTGCGTCTCCTTCACGAGAAAGGTGACTGGTCCTTCATCGAGTTCAGGGATCCGGACCCAGCAGTCCGCGGCTGGGTGTTCAGCAGCTATTTGACTCCAGCATGATCCGGGCACACGAAGCTGATCACTGCAGGCCGATCGTCCTCGCGACGCGTCGGAGTTTGTGAAAGCAGCATTACGGTCTCCGTTCGAGGGCGCAGCCGCAGCATGCGCCATCCTCTCAAGGTCGGCCAGATGACGGTCGGCAGCTTCGAGATCGACGCCAACGACCAACGGCCGCTCGCGCCGGGGCAGCTCGTATAGGCTGGATTATCAGCCGGCTTAAGCTTCAGCCAAGCGGACGTACAACGGAGGGAGCCCCAAGGGCGATGTCTGCTCCTTGAGGGCCACTGCTCGAGCTATGCGGGAGATTGGGTGACGACGGTGAGTTGAAGGCGGCGTATCGAGGCGGGTGTCGAGCCTGCCAGAACCTCTCAGCGAGAGCGATACGCCATGGAGACACCTACCAACGTCGTCCGACTTCGTCATCCCGAAGACCTCGACGATCCCCTGACCGAGGTGCTGCGTAGCGGCGCTCGCCGCCTGCTCGCCCAGGCTGTCGAGATGGAGGTGGACGCCTTCCTGAGCGCGATGCAGGACCTGCGACTGCCGGACGGACGGGCCCGGCTGGCGCGGCACGGTCACGGGCCGGAGCGGGCGATCCAGACCGGCATCGGCCCGGTGCCGGTCGCGCGGGTCCGTGTCTGGGATCGCGGTGCGAGCGGGTCGGAGGACCGGGTCCGGTTCACCTCGACCATCCTGCCGAAGTGGGCGCGGCGCACCCCCAGCCTGGATGCGCTGCTGCCGGTCCTGTACCTGCGCGGCATCTCGACCGGCGACTTCCAGGAGGCGCTGGCCGCCCTGCTGGGTCGTGACGCCCCGAACCTGTCGCCGGCCGTCATCGCCCGGCTGACGGCGACGTGGGCGGATGAGTACGCCCGCTGGCAGGGCCGCGATCTCTCCGCGCGCCGCTACGCCTACATCTGGGCTGACGGCGTCTATCTGCAGGCGCGGATGGCCGAGCAGGCCGACTGCATGCTCGTGCTGATCGGGGCGACGCCCGAGGGCAAGAAGGAGCTCGTCGGCTTCCAGGTGGGTGTGCGCGAGAGTGCCCAGAGCTGGCGCGAGCTGCTCATCGACGTGAAGCGGCGCGGGCTGTCGATCGCGCCCGAGATCGCGGTCGGCGACGGCGCTCTCGGCTTCTGGCGGGCGCTGGACGAGGTCTTCCCCGGCACGGCCCATCAACGGTGTTGGGTCCACAAGACGGCCAACGTCCTCGACAAGGTGCCGAAGTCCGTCCAGCCGGCGATGAAGGCGGACCTGCGCGAGATCCACGGTGCGCCGACCCGGGCGGCGGCCGAGGCGGCGCTGGCCGTCTTCGTCGAGAAGTACGGGGCCAAGTACCCTCGGGCCGCCGCCTGCCTGACTAAGGATCGTGACAGGCTGTTGAGCGTTCTACGACTTTCCGGCCGAGCACTGGGACCACCTGCGCAGCTCGAATCCCATCGAGAGCGTGTTCGCTACGGTGCGGCATCGGACCGTGCGGACCAAGGGCGCGCTTTCAGCCACGACCGCCAAGCTGATGGTGTTCAAGCTGGTGATGGCGGCGTCGAAAACCTGGCGCCGGCTGAAGGGCGAAAACCAGTTGCTGAAGGTCGCGGCCGGCGTCATTGGCCTGCTGCCGGTTTCACGGACACCCGATTTAGGTGTGATGATGAAGCCGGAGGTGCTCCATGCAGCGTCGCAAGTTCGGACGTGAGTTCAAGACCGAGGCGGTGCGACTGGTTCGGGAACGCGGTGTCAGTGTCGCGCAGGCCGCGCGCGATCTCGATGTTCACGAGACGATGCTGCACCGATGGGTGAAACAGGCGGCGGCCGATCCGCAGCACGCCTTTCCCGGTCAGGGGCAGATGAAGCCCGAGCAGATCGAGATCGACCGGCTGCGCAAGGAGGTCGCTCGTTTGAAGGCGGAGCGTGATATCCTAAAAAAGGCCGCCGCCTACTTTGCGA
>NZ_FOPM01000069.1 GCF_900113485.1 Methylobacterium gossipiicola | reverse complement strand
CGCCACGCGCTACGAAAAGACCGCCGCCAGCTTCACCGGCGTCCTCTGCCTCGCAGCCGCCCTCGATTGGCTCAAGCGATGACACGCCCTAGACGGTCATTTTTCCATAGGCGCCGATCGTCACTTTCCGGAGCGGAGAGTTCCGGCCGCCGGTCCGGTACATGACAATGAATGAGCGGGCGCCGGTCGGACGGACGCGCACCCCGAAGCCCTTCAATTCGCCGTCCCAATGGACGAACTCCGCCTCGCGGGGCTGCAAGCCGTCAACGATGCGCTTGCTGATCCGAGGGGCTTGCATGGGGATGGTCCTCGTGTCCGGGGTAGCACCAAGGTAACACGCTTGGGGTAGCTCCCGGAAGTCGCAGTCCATCCGATCCGGCGATAAATCGAGTCTGAGCAGTGACTTAGAAGGGCGGCGCAATCGCTGTAAACCGCTATCCACTTGCGTCCCTAGCCCTCCGAAGGCAAAGGTCACACGTTCGAATCGTGTCGGGTGCGCCATTTCAGTACAGAACTACGAACCGCAAACGCCGCCGTTTTCCCGCTCGAAGCGGCGACAAGGCTTTGAAGCAGGTCCGACTTCCTTCCCATGATCCGAACCTCGTCATCGGCGACCTCGACGCGCTGGGCGAATGCACGCAGGTGATTCCGCCGATAGCCGTATCCTTCGATCCGCAGGCTGCTGCGCGCGGCTTGCGAAAGAGCGTCGATCATCTCCGGCGTTACGGCCCGATCGCCCGAGCCGTCGAGCGTCATTCCTATCCGCTCGGCGTCGGCCGTAGCCTGGTCGCGGATCGCTTTCAGACTGGCGATCCGGTCTTTCAGTCCCACGTCGTCCAGCGCCGCGACGCCTGATTCGATCGCGTCGTAGAGCCGGTTGAGGCGCTGGTCAGTTTCGGTGATCCGCCGGTTCAAGTCTGCCAGAAGTTCGCGGCGGCGCTCGGTTCGCTCCTGCCGGCGATCAAGAAGGCTCGACAGTATCGTCCCCAAACGCTTCGGTTGGAGCAGGCGTTGTTCGAGATGGCTCGCGACCAGATGGTCGAGCTTGTCCATGCGGATCGAGCGTCCTTCGCAGCCGGTCTTGCCCTGCCGCGCCTTGGTCGAGCAGGTGTAATAGGTGTACTGCCCGTCATTGCCCTTGCCGGTGCGCAGGGGCATGGCACCGCCGCACTTCGCGCAGAAGCAGATGCCGGCCAGCAGCGTCGGGCCGCTCGTCACGCGCGCGGACACCAGCATCGGATTGCGGGATTTGAGACGCGCCTGAACGGCGTCAAACGTCTCCCGCTCGATCAGCGGCGGCACTACCATGAGCGCGACCTCGGCTTCTGGCTTCTTGTCGCGGTCCTCATGCGAGCGCGTGTTGAAGCGGTGCTCGCCGACATAGATTGGGCGCTGCGCAAGGGGCGGACCTACGGCACCGTCGTCGTCGATCTTGAACGCCGCCGCCCGCTCGATCTGCTCCCCGACCGCTCGGCCGA
>NZ_FOPM01000051.1 GCF_900113485.1 Methylobacterium gossipiicola | reverse complement strand
AACCCGATCCCATCTCGAACTCGGCCGTTAAACGCACCAGCGCCCATGGTACTGTGTCTCAAGACACGGGAGAGTCGGTCGCCGCCAGACCTGCACAGCACATCACAACAGTCCCTCCAAACGATCACACCGAACAGGCCGCGCCCGAAAGGGCGCGGCCTGTTCGCGTTCGCGCATCCCATAAGCCCCTCGAAGCGCCGAACCCCGCGCGGCCCCAGGGCAGAGAACCGGAAAACACATCGGGCACGCCCGAATCCAGAAGGGGGAATGAGCCCTCGGCAAGCCCGGGGCGGAATTTCATTATCCCCGAGATCGCCCGATGCTTCGGGGATCGGTGGCATGAACTTTTAAGTCCCCGGGGTGAATGATGCCGCCGCGACGGCCGAGGGCATCACCATGGTCAGAGTATCGCCGCGCGCGGCGGCTTCGTGGCATCGGGGGGCCTCGCACGGGACCTCGCCGAGGGAGGGCTGAGGCATGCGCGCCCAACGTCGTCCCGTCGCCTCGGGGCTTCCCCTGGTGGTCGACCTCGACGGGACCCTGATCCGGTCGGACCTGTTCATCGAAAGCTTCTTTTCCGTAATCGGCGGCACGCCGCGGTCCGGCCTCGCCCTGGCCCGCGTGGCGTCGCGCGGCAAAGCCGCGATCAAGCATCACCTCGCCGCCGCGCCCCTCGACGTTGCACGGCTGCCTTACGATCCGGCGGTCCTCGACCACATCCGCGAGGCCCGGGGGGAGGGGAGGCCGGTCTACCTCGCTTCGGGGAGCAACACCGTTCTGGTGGCGAAGGTCGCGGCGTATCTCGGCTTGTTCGATGGCTGGTTCGCGTCCGATTCCGAGACCGACCTGTCGGGCCAAGCCAAGGCGGACCGCCTCGTTGCCGAATTCGGCGCGGGCGGATTCGACTATCTGGGCGACCACGCCGACGATCTGCCCGTCTGGGCCCGGGCGAACCGGGCCGTCGCCGTGCGCCTCGCTCCGGCGGCGCGCCGCGCCCTCCTCATCCTTGCCCCAGACGCCGCGGTCCTGCCGGAGGCCGAAGCCGACCTCGCCCTGCGCGCGCGAATCTGGGCGAAGCTCCTGCGGGTGCATCAATACGCCAAGAACGCCCTGGTGTTCGTCCCCCCGCTCATGGCGCACCGCTTCGACGGGGCGGCGTTCCTCGCGGCCTTCCTCGCCTTCGTGGCGTTCTCGCTCTGCGCGTCGAGCGTCTATCTCCTCAACGATCTCATCGACCTCGAGGCCGACCGGGCGCATCCGACGAAGCGGGACCGGGCCCTGGCGAGTGGCCGTGTGCCCCTGGTGCAGGCCATGCTGGCGGCCCCGCTGCTCTTCGTCGCCTCCCTCGGCGTCGGCCTCGCGGTGTCGTGGGCCTTTGCCGGGGTGCTTCTGGGCTATTTCGCCCTCACCACCGCGTATTCGTTCGTCCTGAAGCGCAAGATGCTGGTCGACGTCGTGACGCTTGCCGCCCTCTACACGATCCGGGTGGTGGGCGGTGGCGTCGCCGTGGGGGTCGTGCTGTCGGATTGGCTGCTGGCGTTCTCGTTGTTCATGTTCATCTCCCTCGCGCTCATCAAGCGCTACACGGAACTCACGGATCGCCTCCACCGGGGCCTGCCGAGCCCGGCCAACCGTGATTACGACGTGTCGGATCTGCCCATCGTCGCGTCGCTTGCGGCGGCGGCGGGTTACAACGCCGTGGTGGTGCTGGCGCTCTATCTGTCTTCGGAGGCCGTCACGCAGCTCTATTCGCGGCCCAAGCTCCTGTGGTGCGTCGGTCCGGTGATCCTCTACTGGATCTCGCGGGCGCTGCTCATGGCCCATCGCCGTACCATGCACGACGATCCCGTGGTGTTCGCGCTCCGTGACCGGGTGAGCCTCGTCTCCGCCGCCCTCATCGGCGCCCTGGTGCTGGCCGCCATATGAATGCGCAGGGCGTCACCCGTCCGGAGTCCCTCGCCCTCGGTCTGCGTTATGTCGGCTTTGCCGTCCTCGCCACGGCCGCGAACCTGCTCGCGCAGGAAGCGACCGTACGCCTCGCGCCGGGGGCACCCCTCGTCGTGTCCCTCGTCATGGGGACGGGCATCGGGTTCGTGGCGAAATATCTCCTCGACAAGCGTTTCGTGTTCTTCGACGCCTCGAAGACACGGACGGAAGAGGCCCGCAAGGTGGTGCTCTATGGCCTGTTCAGCGTGGCGACGACCCTGGTGTTCTGGGTGTTCGAGTTCGCCTTCCTGGCCCTGTGGGGCACGAGCGCGGCGAAATACACCGGCGCCCTCGTCGGCCTCGCCGTCGGCTACGCGGTGAAATACGGCCTCGACCGCCGCTTCGTGTTCACGGGGCGGGCGTCGTGAGCGGCGCCGCGCAAGAGGTGTCCGGCTGGGGCCGCTACCCGCGGCGGACGACGCGCCTCGTCAGCGTGCGGGACGAGGATGCCGTGGCGCCCCTGCACCGGTCCGGGACGGGGCTCGTGGCGCGCGGCAACGGCCGGGCCTATGGCGACGCCGCCATCGGCGCCGACACCACCCTGGACCTGCGGGGCCTCGACCGGATGGTCGCGTTCGATCCCGGGACGGGGCACCTCACCGTCGAGGCCGGGGTGCTTCTCGCCGACATCATCGACGCCTTCCTGCCGCGCGGCTTCTTCCCCGCGGTGGTGCCTGGCACGCGCACCGTCACCGTGGGCGGCATGATCGCGGCGGATGTCCACGGCAAGAACCACCACGGCGCCGGCGGCTTCGGGGCGCATCTGCGCGATCTCACCCTGGCGCTGCCCGACGGCACGGTGCGGAGCTGCGGGCCGGGCTCGGAGCTGTTTGCCGCCACGGTCGGCGGCATGGGGCTGACGGGGACGATCCTGCGGGCGACGCTTCGCCTGCGCCGGGTCGAGACCGGCTGGATTCGCCGGAGTACCGTGGCGGCGGCCGACCTCGACGCCGCCATGGCGGCCCTGGAGGCCGCCCACGACACCACCTACGCGGTGGCGTGGATCGACGGCCTGGCGCGGGGCGCCGCCCGGGGCCGTGCCCTGGTCTATCGCGGCGAGCACGCGACGCGGGCCGACCTCGCGGCGTTGAGCCCCGGCGCCCCGCTCCAACCCCCCGCCGGGCGCGGCGCCCTGGCGGTGCCGTTCGACCTGCCGGCCCTGACCCTCAACCGCGTGACTGTCGGGGCCTTCAACGCACTCTACTACGGGCGCGGCCGCGCCGGGGCGGGACGCGACGGGCTCGTCGGCTGGGCGCCCTATTTCTTCCCCCTCGACGGGATCCGCGACTGGAACCGCATCTACGGCGCGCGCGGCTTCCTTCAGCATCAATGCGTGATCCCGAAAGCCCGCAGCCGCGACACCCTCGGGGCGATCCTCGAGCGGGTCTCGCACGCGGCGCCCTCGTTTCTCGCCGTGCTCAAGCTCCTCGGCGGCGGCGGCGGCCTGCTGTCGTTCCCGATTCGCGGTTACACCCTCACGCTGGATTTCCCGGCGACCCCCGCCAACCTCGCCCTCCTCGACGACCTCGACGCCATCGTGCGCGACGCGGGCGGCCGGATCTACCTCGCCAAGGATGCCCGCCAGAGCCGCGACACCTTCGAGGCCGGTTACGGTGACGCCGCCGCGCGGTTCCGGGCGCTACGGCGTGCGATCGACGGTGAGGGCCGGATCGCGTCGGTCCTATCGCGGCGGTTGGGGCTGTGAGGGCGGCGGACCTGCGGGGAACGACTCCGTTCTGTCTTCGCTTCCGATGGTGTGAGCCCGCTCCGTCAACGCGCATCCCCTCGCCCCGCTTGCGGGGAGAGGGGAACGCGCGCGGGCATTCGGCATCGAACCCCACCACGCGATTTCGATGTTGTCCGTTCTCCCTCGCCGAACGCGGCGCCCGAGGCCCGGTGCCTTCACCCCGAACACTCCCGCCGAGGCCGCATGATCGAGACTCCTTCCGCGCCGCCGAAGCTCATGCTGCTCCTGGGCGCCACCTCCGATATCGGCCATGCCACGGCGCGCGCCTATGCGCAGGCGGGGTGGGACGTGATCCTCGCCGCCCGTGACGGGGCGGGGCTGGTCCGCAACGTCGCCGACCTGACGGCGCGCCACGGCCGGGTGGTCGAGATGCGCAGCCTCGACATCATGGAGACCGACGGGTTCGCCGATTTCCTCAACGGATTGCCGCACCTGCCCGACACGGTGGTGAGCGTGGTCGGGCTCCTCGGGGACCAAGCGCGCTCCGAAGCCGATCCGGCGGAAGCAACCTTGGTGATGCGCACGAATTTCGAAGGGCCGGCCCTCCTGCTCGGGCTGTTCGCCGAACGCTTCGCCGCGCGCGGCCACGGTACCCTGGTCGGGGTCTCGTCGGTGGCGGGCGAGCGGGGACGCGCCTCGAACTACGTCTACGGCGCCGCCAAGGCCGGGTTCACGGCGTTCCTGTCCGGCCTGCGCAACCGCCTCGCGGGCAAGGGTGTCCATGTCCTGACGGTGAAGCCCGGCTTCGTCCGCACCCGGATGACGGCGGGGATGCCCCTGCCGAAGCCCCTGACGGCTGAGGCCGGCGAAGTCGGCGCCGCGATTTTTCGGGCTGCCGAGGTCGCCCGGCGCGACGTGGTGTATGTTCGCCCGGTCTGGGGCCTCGTGATGCTGATGATCCGCACGATTCCCGAACGCGTGTTCAAGCGGATGAAGCTGTGATGGCCAAGCTCTCGCGCCGGGATTTCGCCCTCGGGGTCGCCACCCTCGCGGCCGGTCCGGCCGGGGCCGCCGACACGATCCGATCGGTTCCGTCCCTCGGGGCCCTCGCGGCGGCGCGCGGACTCACCTTCGGCGCCTCCATCGATGCCACGGTGCTCACCGATGGGCGCCTTGCCGAACTCTACCGGCACCAGACCCGGATCGTCACCACGGACGTCGCCCTGAAGTTCGGCTCGATCCGGCCGCAGCCCACGGTCGCCGATTATTCGGGCGGCGACGCCCTCGTGGCCTTCGCCGCAGGCGCGGGTCTCGCCGTGCGCGGCCACACCCTGGCGTGGAACGCCTACCAGCCCGACTGGGTGGAGAAACTGAGCCCCCGGGAAGCGGCCTACTGGCTCGACCGTCACATCGCCGAGACCGTGGGGCGCTATGCCGGGCGCTTCCATTCGTGGGACGTGGTCAACGAGCCCCTGTGGCCCGACGACGGCAATCCCGGGGGGCTGCGCGGCGGCCCCTGGTTCCGGGCGCTGGGCCCCGACTACATCCGCCGCGCCTTCGTCGCCGCTCACCGGGCGGATCCGAAGGTGCGACTCGTCCTCAACGAGGCGAGTCCGGAATGGAAGATCGCCTTCGGGCCGACGGAGGCGTTCAAGACCGGCCTCCTGCGCCTCGTGGACGATCTGCAGCACGCGGGCATTCGCCTCGATGCGGTGGGCCTCGAATGCCACTGGTTTCCCGACTTCGTGTTCGCCCGCGACGGGTTCTCGAAGCTCGTCCGCGCCCTCGCGTCGCGCAAGCTCGAGGTCTACGTTACCGAACTCGACGTCAACGACCTCAAGATGCAGGGCGACGACGCCGAGCGCGACCGTCAGGTGGCGGCGCGCTACGCCGAGATCATGGCGGCGGCCCTGGCCGAACCGGCCGTGACGGTAATCCAGACCTGGCAACTCAGTGACGGCCAGTCCTGGCTCAACGGCGTCGCGTCCGAGTACAACACCCGCCGCAAGCCTCGCCCGCTGCCGTTCGACCGGGCCTATGCCCCGAAGCCCGCCTACCACGCCATGGCGGACGCGTTCCTGAGCTGAGCGGGTCCCCGTCCTGCTCCCTCGGCCGGTGGCGTTCGCAACGGCCCTGTGTCCAGCACGCCAAGCGACGAAAGGGGGGCTGTACGATCGGCGAGGAGCAAGGCACCGGGGACCGTGCGTTCCGTCATGGTCGTTCCGCTCCGGAACACAGCTTTCACACGGCCGTGTTGAGGAGTTCGATCGCATTCAACTCCGGTGTATTGGAGCGACCGGGGGCTCACCCCCGTGCCGTCCCCGTTGCGTCACGGGGAGAAAGCCTGCCCCGCCTACGGGATAGCAGGGGAGCGGCCCGCATTCGCCAGGGAGCGCTCCTCCCGGGTCGACTGCTCCCACCTCGCCAGGACGTTAGAAATTTTCGCCGCAGTCTTATGTTTAACGAGTGGGCAACCATTCGATGGTTAATTGAGACTGTCTTCGAAAATGGGGACGCATCGATCAGAATGGGTCGAACCTCATGTCTTCCAGCATCACACTGTCCGCCGCGACCCGCCAGAATCTGCTCTCGCTGCAGGGGACCGCAGACCTTCTCGCCACGACGCAGAACCGCCTCGCCACCAACAAGAAGGTCAACTCGGCCCTCGACAACCCGACCAACTTCTTCACGGCCGACGGCCTGTCGAGCCGTTCCAAGAGCCTGTCGAGCCTCCTCGACGGCATCTCCAACGGCATCCAGACGATCCAGGCCGCCAACACGGGCCTGACCAAGCTCCAGGGCCTCACCGACCAGCTGAAGTCCGTTGCCCAGCAGGCCCTGTCCTCCGCGAACGCCTTCTCCACCAAGGCAAGCAGCACCTCCGTCGCCCTGACCGGCGCCACCGCTTCGAACCTGCTCTCCACCGGCGCGACCCAGGCCGTGTCGGACACGATCATCGGCGCTGCCGCCGGCAGCACCGCCGCCGCCGCGACGTCCACGCTCGCCAGCACCACGGCGTATGCCGACGGCGTTGCCACCGTGACCGGTAGCGCAGCCTACGCTGCGCCCGGTTCCGACACATCGTTCACCATCACGGGTGCGGACGGCGCGGCAAAGACCATCAACGTGCTGACGACTGATACGGCCGTCCAGGCCATCATCGACAAGGTCAATGCCTTTACGTCGGCAACCGGTGTGACCGCGTCGAATGATGGTACCGGCAAGCTGGTTCTGAAGGGCGCGACCACTGGCGCGCAGTTCACCGTGGGCGGCACCGCCCCGGGCTCTGTCGGCCTCACGGCCGGAGCGACCACCAATGGCGCCGGCGCCGCTTCCACCA
>NZ_FOPM01000067.1 GCF_900113485.1 Methylobacterium gossipiicola | reverse complement strand
TCGAGGTCCCGAGGTCGAGCGGCCGAACGGGCGCGGCGGGCCGCAATCAGCGGTCCGGCACGGTCGGTTCCGGCGGTGGATGGTGGGGGTGGGTCGGCCTGAGCCTACGGGGCGGGCTGCGCCGGGGTGGCGTCCCGTTTGGTCAGGTTGGCCGTCTGCGTCTGGACGGACATAAGCCCTCCGTTCGCATGGAGCAGGCGGACATGCGTGAAGGGCGACGGGGACGGTTCCGAGAACAGCACGACGGCGACATCGCCGATGCCAAGTTCCGGAATCAGGCCGGATCGATTGGCGATCGACACGACATCGCCCGGCGCAAATGCCAAGCGCGAAGCCATGTCGGAGTAGTCATCAAGCAAGAATTTAGCAATTTCCTCGGGCGTATCGAGTGTCTTTTGCGAGGCGATTTTCACGGTGACCTTGGAAATATGCCCGTCTTTTAGGCGCGAGGTGTAACCGCCGCGAGGTGGATGTCGTTTATGACCACCTGCGAACCGGCCTGATTGCCGCTGTAAGTGTATCTGAATCGAGCCTGATGGTTTCCGGCCCCGAGATAGACAACAGCAAACCCGTAAAACTTCGCAGGGGCATTAGGGTTGTTGATCGTCGTGGCCTGCACCGCAAAGCCACCAAACAGAACAGGCGCAACCTGATTTCCGTCGATCAGCAGATCAATTGGCCCGACATTTGTTCCAGGACCCATGGATAGTGTGCCATATAGCGAAACTATCGTCGGGTAGCTCCCGTTTTCGACACTAATATTCGCAATCATGTTGGGGTCTAGGACGTTGTTTACCCCCCCCTGACCGGAGATCAATGTGTAGTTCGATGCGTCGAACCGAGCGGGAACACTGGCAACCCCCTGGGGAACGTTCGGAGACGTCAAAATCAGATTTGGGACCCTAAGCGTGTATCCGTCGAAAGACAGAAGAGGAACGCTTGAGCCGTTTGCGGTAATATAGAAAGCATTCGCGTCGACAACGTATCGGCTCGATCCGTCGTTTAACAGGTCGAGGTAGTATCCCGCTCCGTATGTCTGGCCGCCATACTGCGTCGCCAGAAGAGCCTGGAGACGCGCGGTCACCTCTCCCGGAGCCGATGTGACCTGCAAACTGAAACGACCCGCTGCAGTGCCGGCATTCGTCCGAGCCAGAACGTCCGTGATTTGTCCGGCGGTCGCGTTGTCACCGGCGATCCGCGCGCTCGTTTCTTGCGAGATCGTGGCCTCGTTCGTGCCGATCCGAGCCGTGGCGACTTCGATGCGGCTACTGAGGGCATCGTCGCGGCCAATGCTGGCGCTTTCGATGGCCGCCGTCGCGGCGCGGTCCACCCCTTGCTGCGCCACCACGCCCGTGACGCGCTCGGCAATCAGCCGATCCCCTTCCTGGCGCGTGTTCTGCTCGTCTATGATGGCCGCAGCGTTGGCCTGCCCCTGGAGGGTCGCCTCAATCGCTTTATCGAGAGCCCGAACCCCCTTATCGATCCGCGCCTGAACATCATCCACGAAGTCTTCGTATTCGAGTGGCGGCAGGGCCGCGTTCACCGTTGCGCGCGGAAGTGCGAGTTCGGCCAGGAAGTACGGGCCGGGCAGACCGGTCGCGCCGAAGGCCCTGGCCCGCAGCACCACGCGGGTCGGATCGACGGGGTTGAGGTCGATGGACCCGGTGATG
>NZ_FOPM01000052.1 GCF_900113485.1 Methylobacterium gossipiicola | reverse complement strand
CAGGCCCATGAGTTGCCTCATGCGGTTCCGTTGCTCGATGGGCTGCCCGGCGTGCCCAAGTGGGTCGTGGGCGACCGTGGCTACACCAGCCACGCCTTTCGCGACCACATCTGGACCATGGGCGCACGGCCTGCGATCCCGCCCCAGCGCCATGAGGCGCCCGTCGCCTGCCCGGACTGGATCTACAATAACCGCAACCAAGTCGAGCGCCTCTGGGCCAGGCTCAAGGAGTGGCGGGCCATCGCCACGCGCTACGAAAAGACCGCCGCCAGCTTCACCGGCGTCCTCTGCCTCGCAGCCGCCCTCGATTGGCTCAAGCGATGACACGCCCTAGCCGCGGCGGTAGTATTACGGGGCATGAGAAAACCTGTGTTGAGCGAACGCCCCGGTCTGGACCGCCGGGGCGTTTCGCGTTTCTGGACTAGCTCTTGGCGCGCGATCTCTAGAAGCTCTGCTGATCTGAAGTTATCTCAGACTATCCGCGTGGTCGAGTCGCGAATACCTTAGATAGCTTCCGCCTAGTCGGACCGAATAGGTTGTTCGACTAGGCGAAACAAGGCTCAATTGCTGTTGTTTTGCAGGCCCATAAGCGCCCCGAGCGAGCCGTTCGCGCGGTGGTTCGCCAGGGGGGCCTTCTGAGGCCGTACCCGCAGGAGCAACTTCCCGAGCGTCTCCGGATCGGAGGCCAAGGCTTGGGCCATCAGACCCTCGGCTTGCCGACTGCCGGGGGCGGGGAGCGCGGCCGAGATGGTCCCGAGAACCCGTCCGATGGTCCGGCCGCCCGGCATTACGCCAATCGCGGTGCCGGCAGGGGCGAGGGTCGAGCCGCCGTCCTGCTGCGCCGGGCCAGCGGCTCCCCCGAGGCCACGGTTCAGGCCCGGGCGAAGCTGATTGGCGGAGGTCCTCAGCCGCCGCATATCCTCCGGCGGAAGCGCCTCCGCGAGGGCGGGGCCGAACCGGTCTAAGAGGTCCTGGAGCTTGGTGGGCGAGACCGGCCGCTTGTCGTTGGCGGTCCGCTGGACGTTGGGCGTCGAGGCCAATTCCGCGACATGCTCGGCGATGGCACGGGACAAACCCCGGACCGCCTCGGGCGAGCCGCGGAGGGTTCCCACGGCTTGGCGAAGCGTGGCTTGCGGATCTCGCGACCCAAGCATGGCCTCCACGAGGTGGGCGGGGTCGCGCCCCGTCATCAGGCCGAGAACGCCATCCTCGATTTCCCGATGGGTGAGGCCCTGCCGTTCTATCGCCGCGGACATCTCGGCCGCGACCTGTTGGGCCCGGCCCTCATGACTGGCCGCTTGGCGGGCGATGTTGTGAAGCTCATCCTGGAGCTCCGGAACGGCCCTGGCGACCTCACCATTCTTGCTCAGCCATGTCCGCAGGTAGCGGAGGTTGATCCGTCCGGACTGCCGGTCGAAGGCCCCCGAGCCGGCGAGGTCGGCCAGGATATATTCGCGGGCCGCTCTGTAACCCTGTTGGGGGTTCGGGGTGCTGTCCAGAATGCGGGCCAGGGCCTGTGCCTTTTCGGGCGACGACAGGAAGCGGCCGGCGGTCGCGCTCGGGGGCGTCTTCGTCCGGTTGGCCGGATCCTCGTTGAACGCCTTCCGGAAAAGGGACGCCTCGTCTCCCGGGCCGCGCGCCCACGTGGGGCCGTACTGCTCGGCGTAGTAGGCGTGGGCCGCATGCGGCTCCGGGTTGCCGGCGGCGGCCAGCCGTTCGACCTCTTGGCCCATCTCGTGGCGTAGCGAACGAAGGTTGTCGGCCATGCCGAACTGCCCGGCGCGGCGCGCTTGCGTCTCCGCCGACGACAACAGCGGCCACATCTCCGTCACGGTGCGCATGGAGATCTGGCCCGGGCCGCCGGTATTGACCTGTTCGGTTCGCATGACCGGGCGACCATCCGCACCCATGATGGGGCTCGCGGTCGTGCGCTCCTCGATGCGCGGGGCGAGCCCGTCGATGGCCGACAGGAACCGCTCCGGCAGGACATCCGCGCGCAGACCCGGCGGCAGTGCTTGGGCGTTCCGGCGGATCTCGGCGACCCGATCTGCATAGGGTTGCGTGGGGCGAAGGGTCGTCCCGTCCGGATCGATCGCGCCGAACAGGCGGTTCTTCTCGGCCGTCTGAGGCCGGAGCGCCTGGTTCACCACCTCGGCGTCGAGCGCCGCGCCGGCGGCCGGGCCGCGGTCCACATGCTGGCCTAGCGCGGTCCCGAGGGCATCTTGCTCGTGGGCCAGGGCGTTGGCCCGAGCCTGAGCTTCGGACACGCCCTGCGAGGCGGTCTCTCGCATCGCGGCGGCCTGCCGCTCGGCCTCGATGCCTGGGGCGCGAGGGTTGGCTCCGGCGGCGATCTCATCCACCCGGTCTCGGGCCTCAGTGTTCAACTGGCGGTCTCGATCCGCCATGAGCGCACCCGCCTTGCCCTGGCCGTCCCGCCGGAGGGCGTCCGTGCGATTGATGAGGCCCGGGTCGTCCGAGAGATACCCACCGGCGGGGAGCGTCTCGACGCCCTGCCCCCGAAGGCTCTCGACGTTCTCTCGGAGCGTTGCCGCGGCCTGCCGCGGGTCGAGCGCCGCGCCCTGGAGCCGCTCGGCCGCCTTGTCCACCACGCCCGGCGAGTAGGGGCGGCCGGTCGAGCGGTCGAGCGGAAGGCCGGCTTCCGGGGCGATAGTGTTCCGGACCGGCCTGGCCGCCCCGGCAGCAACCGCGCCACCAAGGCCCCCGACCGCGCCACCGGCCATCGGGGCAACGGCCTGGACGATCCGGCCAGCGGTGGAACTGTCCAGCGCGGACTTATTCTCATCCACGGCGGCTTGCGCCCCCGCCGTGCCGACAACCGCGCCGGCATCGCCGGCAAGGGTCGTGGGGGCCGTCCCGCGGATGGGGGCGACCGTATCAGCAAGGACAGAGCCAATCGTCGGGGCCTGCGGGGTAGCCGCCGCCTCGAGACCGCGCGCCGCGCCGGCGAGACCGCCGGCCCCGAGCATGGTCCCCACCTCCGCCACGTTGTGGGCGAACTTGTTGCGGGTCGGCAGGTCTTCATACCGGGGCGGCGTCATGCCAACCGCGTCGGCCGCCGCATCGTAGGCCCCGGACAGGCTTTCCGAGCCGCCGAAAGGCCGATGGATCTGAGGAATGCTCGTCCCGGCGGCGGCGTTCACCCCGCGCGAGGCGAGGTTCATCGCCCCCGTCACGAGGTCCACCGGCGCTCCGGCCAGCTTGGCGAGGCCATGGCCTACCGCCGCCGTGCCATCCTTGAGCGCCTCGCCGTAGGTCATGCCCTCCCGCTTCGGGGCAGGCTCTTCACTGGCGTATTTGGCCCACGGGCCTTGCGGCTCAGCGGCGTACTTCTCCCACGGCCCGCTCATCGGACGGCCCTCCAGCTTGCAGGGTTAGCGGGGTTGCCCCCCAGGAATTCGTGACCGTCCTCCACCTCGCCAGGGCGGGGAGCTCGGCGGCCTTGCCCCTGGCCTTGAGGGGTGGGGCTACCGGCCGGGGCCTGCCCCCCCGGCGGACCGCCCGAATAACGGGGAGGCTTCCGCCCTCTGCTGCGAGTAGGCCTGCCAGCCACCGTCCAGCCGCCCGTTGTGGCCGGCCTTGTACTCGGCGGCCCAACCCGCCCCGTCGCGCTTCCGCCGCTCAAGCTGCTTCAGCATCCCGATAATCTTCAGGTTGCCCTTGGGGGTGTTCGCCATGCCGAGAATCTGCTGCACAAGCGCCACCCGGTCGCCGTTCGAGAGGCCGCCGCCAAGGCTACCGTTGGGCGCAAGGTCGATGAGCATCTTTCCGCTGATGGCGCGGAACACCTCCGTGTCGGCCACGCCGTCGAGCGGCACGCCAAGTTGCGCGGCGAGTTGCTTGCCGGCCAGGATGTACGGGCTACCCGCGCCGGAACTCACCCGGCCGGACAGTACGAGGTTCTCCATAGTGTTGAGCATGGCCTCCCGTTGCGTCGAGGACGACGCATCGTTCTGTATCCCGATATTCGTCTTCGCGAGGGCCTCGTTGGACACCTTGTCGTAGGTGCCTTCGCCGCCGGCCGAGATGGACTTGGCGCGGATCGCGCCATCGAGCTCGGCCCGGTTCTGACTGCCGGCCGGCTGAGCGTCCCGGGCGGCCTGCATCCGGACGATTTCCGGCGTGGCGTCGGCTCGCTCCGCTCCGATGAACTGCTTCGTGGCCGCGTTCGTGCTGTCCGGGATCTGACCGCCGCCCGCCGTCAAGGCGTTCCGGGCGGCGTTGCCCTGGACGACGCCAAGCTGCTCCGGCGCGGCCCGGCCATAGCTCTCGGACCGGCGGGCAACGGTCGATTGGCCTTGGTCGTTGAGGACGTTCGTGGGCGTGTTGTCGAACTGGTACCGTTGCTCTCCGACCTGAGCGGCGTTGTTCGCCCGGGAGGTCGCGGCGGCCACGTCCTGGCCCCGGCGTGTCGTGGCGTCGTTCATGGACGCGCCGACGAAGGTGTCCCCGAGCCCCTGGCCCGCCGCGATCTGAGCGCCGGACGTGCGGGGGTCGGAAGCGCCGAACTTCGTCGCGTTCAGGTAGCGGCTGAACTCGCCGAGCTCCTTGCCGGACCGGCCCGACCCGGCGGCGAGGGCGGCCATCTCGTCGGGGCTCGTCTCGGCGTTGCGGAGACCGGCCTGGAACGCCTCGTTCCCCTCGTTAAGGCGCTGCGCCTCGATCGCCTTCTGGCGGAGCAGCTCCTGCTTGGCCGGATCGCCCCCGAAAAGGGCGTCTCCGAGCTTCCCGATGCCGTCGCCTAGGGTGCTCTGTTGGACGGGCTGTTGGCCCTGAATTCGGAAGATCTGAGGCACTGTGTCTTCACTTTCGGAGGTCCCCTTCCGATTGCGGTTGAGTGGCTGGTCCAGGGCCGCGGCGAACGTGCGCTAAGCAGCCTAGGAACTGGTCGAAGCGTGCGAACGCTCGGCCATGAAAGCGTCGAGATCCGCGACCCGGTACCGGACGGCGGCTCCACATTTGCTGAATTTCGGACCGCCGCCATAGATCCGGAGCTTGGCGAGGTAGTTTACCGAAAGGCCAAGTCGCGCTGCGGCGACAGCAGGCTTCACGAATGTGGTCGAATCGACCGAGGTGCAGTTCTCAAACAACGTTCTTCTCTCCAATCTGTGGGAGAATTTAGTCACTATTATCAATTCGTGGCAACGTGATTATTTATGTAAACGTATCTGTGTGAACGATGCTTCCAGCAACGCCTCAACAGAAGCCTCCCAATTTCCGAACTACGTCGAGGCGCGGCTGGCTGCGATAAACCAGCCCGAAGGCGAGAAGATGTGGCCTGCTGCCGGTTTCACGGACACCCGATTTAGGTGTGATGATGAAGCCGGAGGTGCTCCATGCAGCGTCGCAAGTTCGGACGTGAGTTCAAGACCGAGGCGGTGCGACTGGTTCGGGAACGCGGTGTCAGTGTCGCGCAGGCCGCGCGCGATCTCGATGTTCACGAGACGATGCTGCACCGATGGGTGAAACAGGCGGCGGCCGATCCGCAGCACGCCTTTCCCGGTCAGGGGCAGATGAAGCCCGAGCAGATCGAGATCGACCGGCTGCGCAAGGAGGTCGCTCGTTTGAAGGCGGAGCGTGATATCCTAAAAAAGGCCGCCGCCTACTTTGCGAGGGACGCGAT
>NZ_FOPM01000055.1 GCF_900113485.1 Methylobacterium gossipiicola | reverse complement strand
GGCCGGGTTGCGGCAGTAGAAGCGCCGAACCTCCAGATGTAGCCGGACGGCCTTGCCGCTGGCTGGCAGATCGGCAGGCCGGCGCCGATACCGGCTATGGACCGAGGTGCTGACCGCCCGGCAGGTCGGGCAGCGGGCGTGATCGCGTCTCGCTTCGGCGACGAGGGTGATCGCGGTGGGGCCGCCCCGCACGATACGGACGAGGCGGCAGCCGGGCACAGGGAAGAACTGGGTCATGCCCCGATCTGCGAGGCCGACCCCCCCACACCAAGACCTCCCTGTCTCGCTCCTCGATCCACCAAACTCGGCGATGAACCACCCCGTGGGGGCCGATCACAGGGCTTTGCGATCGACGAGCATCCGTCCCTGTTTCGCCTGAACGCGGGAAAAACCGTTCATCGCTCGCGAGACCGATGTGTCCCTGTTTCCGATCCGGACGTGGAGAAAACTGGCTCAACGCGCCCTATCGGAGACCGACAACAGCTTCTTCTACGACCCTGATCCGGCGGGCCATCTGGAATTGAGGAATCAGATTTCTCACTATCTCGGCTATGCCCGAGGCATCAATTGTGATCCCGACGACATCATCATTACGACCGGAACGCGGCACAGGCTGGACCTGTGTCTTCGCAGCCTGACGCGCCCCGGAGACACGGTCTGGATGGAGGCGCCGGGTTATGCCGGCGCGGAAGCCCTCATCGGCGTCCACCGCCTCGCATCGGTTCCTATCTCCGTCGACGACCATGGCCTGCGGGTCGACGCGGCGGAGGAGATGGCCCCGAACGCCAAGCTCTGCATCGTCACGCCGTCTCATCAGTCGCCGCTCGGCGTTCGCCTGTCGTTCGAGCGACGGCAGAAGCTGCTTGCCTGGGCCGCCTGGGCGAATGCCTACATCATCGAAGACGACTACGACGGTGAATTTTCTTTCGACACCGCGAGGTTCCCGGCTTTCAAGGCGATGGACATCGATGATCGCGTGATCCACGCGGGGAGCTTCAACAAGGTGCTGTTTCCGACCCTACGGACCGGATACCTTGTGCCGAAATCAATGAGATCGAAGGTCCAGAGGCTTTGAGGCGAAACGGGGCGGAACAACAGCGCGCTCGACCGTCGCATCTTAACACATTTCATATCGGAAGGGCACTGCGCGCAGCATATCCGGCGCATGGGGCGGGTCTATCAAGAAAAGTGCCGAACCACTCTCACCTCCATCCAAGACGCTTACGGCAGCAACCTGGATGTTTCAGGAGATCACGGCGGGTTCCACTTCTTCCTTCGACTTCCGGATGGGCTCGATTTCGAGCGCTTCCATGACCGATGCCGAGCGAGGGGCTTCCTGCTGCACACGGCGGCGAAGCATACGGAAGAGGGCTTCGTGACGGGCCTCGTGGTGGTTTACGCGTCTCTCACACTCGAGACAATCAGAAGCGCCGGAGCGGCACTTGGGACTCTTTTGCGAGGAGGCTGAGGCGCGCGCCCGTCGCGCGCTGCGGCCCCAACAGCCGCTGGAGCCGGACAATCGCCTCCGAGGTGAGCCGCGCCACATCGCTGCCGATCAGGTCGGACTGGTCCAGGGGCGCGGCCTCGTCATAGAGATCATGGACGGTGCATCGGTGTTCCAGACCGAGGGCACGAACCAGGCACACGGTCAGGGGCAGGTCGTCCGAGATCACCAAGAGCGCGCCCAAGGTCGGGCTCCCGTGGCTACATCGTGGTTGCAGGGTCGTCGGAACGGGGCACCACCGAGGTCCATGCTTCGGGGGATCCGCTGGGCGAGCCCACAAACGTTGGAGTGCCTTCGAGCAGGCATCGTAGGCCAGTGAGGCAAACGTGGTGTTGCAGGCCGTTTCGGCCGAGCGACTGTTCCGGATCCTCGATCCGGTCCTGGAACTGGACACTCAGTTCCTAAAAGAGCCTCACCGCTGGCCTGGATGTGCGGCACCCGCGAGCTGAGATCATGGCCGCGGGCATCGGCCGTAGCCAGATCCGCCAACAGGCGGTTCACCTCCCCGGGTCGGTGAGGTCGGACCGGGAGGATATGGACCTGCGCCATACTCTCATCAGGCAGCGCGCACGGTGGCGAGGAAGCTGCCGACCTCGGCGCTGAGATTCTCGGATTGCCGCGACAGCTCGGAGGCCGCCGACAGCACCTGACCGGCCGCCGCCCCGGTCTCCTCCGACGCCTGGGCCACGCTGGCGATGTTGCCCGTCACCGCTTGGGTGCCGGCCGAGGCCTGCGCCACGTTGCGCACGATCTCCTGCGTCGCCGCCCCCTGCTGCTCCACTGCCGCCGCGATCGAGGCGGCCACGCTATCGATCTCGCGGATGCGCCCTGTGATGCCGCCGATCGCCGCCACCGCTTGGCCGGTCACGCCCTGCACTTCCCCGATCTGTCGGGCGATCGCGTCGGTCGTCTTGGCGGTCTGGTCGGCCAGGGCCTTCACCTCGGCCGCCACGACGGCAAAGCCGCGCCCCGCCTCGCCGGCGCGAGCCGCCTCGATCGTGGCGTTGAGCGCCAGGAGATTGGTCTGTGCGGCGATGCTCGAGATCATGCCCACCATGTCGCCGATGCGGTCCGCGGTCTGGCTCAGCGCCTGGACCAGGGCGGCGGTCCGGTCGGCCTCGCCGACGGCGACCTGCGCGAGTTCGGCCGAACCGGTGACCTGCCGGCCAATCTCGATCACCGACGAACCGAGCTCCTCGGCGGCGGCCGCGACGGTGTTGACGTTGGCGGCCGCTTCCCCGGCGGCGGCGGCGACGCCGGAGGATTGTGCGGTCGCCTGGTTGGCGGTGGCGGTCATCTGCTGGGCGGTGGCCTGGAGTTCGATGGCCGACGACGAGACCAGGCCGACGATGCCACCGACGGCGCGCTCGAAGCCGGCGGCGAGTTCGATCATCGTGCGTTGGCGCTCGGAGTCGGCCGCCGCGTCGGCGATGCGCCGAACCTCGGCCTCCTCGGCGGCCTTGCGAGCGACCATGGCCTTGATGCCCTCGACCGCCTTGCCGACGGCGCCGATCTCGTCGCCGCGTGCGGCCTCCCGGATATCGGCATCAATCTCGCCCCGGGCCATGCGCTGCAGCACGCCCACCAAATTGCCGAGCGGACGGGTGATGCCGAAGATCACGATCAGAGCCGCGATCGCGCTCACGACGAGCAGGCCCGCCACGGAAGCGCCGATCAGCATCCGCTCCGCATTCACCACGGCCTGCTCCGCGTCGTCACGCGCCTGCCGCAGCTCGAGGTTCAGGAGGTCGATCCGCTCCTTCAGCAGACCCCTGAGTTTGGCGCGGGCGGCGCGGCCTTCGGTGAACAGGACCGTGGTGGCGGTCTGGTTGTCGTTCTTGAGGGCGAGGGCGACCACCTTGTCGTTGGTGGCATAGAACTCCATCAGGGTGCTCTGGAGCATCTGGTTGAAGGCCTTGCGCTGGGGGGTGTCGGAGAGCGTATGCAGGGTGGCGATCGCATCGAGCGAAGCCTTCACCGCGGCATCGTAGCGGTCCTTGAAGGCCCCCATCTCCTTCTCGCGCGTCTCGAGGATGATGTTCCGAGCCATGGTGGCGGCCTCGGTCGAGTTGCTCTCCACACGCAACATCTGCTCGAGCCGGACGGCCTGTACGTCGACAACCTGGCGGGTCTGCTTGGCGAGCGCGTCGAGGCTCGCCGTCGCATAGAACATCAGCCCTGAGGCCATGATCGCCATGACGATCAGCGGCACGAATGCTTTGACGACGATCTTCGAACTGCGCAGCATGACGATCAACCTGACGAGGCGTTTCCCCGAGCGGAATGATCCATCATATATGCTGTAGAATATCCTAATTCTGAGAGTATGAGCAAAAAATTTTACTGAAGTCGCGTCTTGGTAGACCGCATTTGTTCGTATAGTGGTTTTGAATTTTTTTAAATCAGGGATATATTCAGTCAATGTAATAAAATGCGACCTTCCGTGCAATAAAAGCTAATCCCTCCTCAACCTAGGGGTATTACTTGCTTCGAGTGGATCGGAACAGGGTTGTATCCTCGGCATAGCGGGTTTGCGCGACGTGGCCGTTACCCAGAGCGCCTAAACCCGGCCTGGTCTTCGGAGAGCGTAGGGATGAGAGCAAGATCCCGAAGGAAAACGCTCGAAGTGAACTCGCCTGCCATGAGTTCCATCGAGATCGGATGAGAGATCCGCGATCGAGAGGCCATCGACTACGGTAGATCCTCTCTCCCACAAGCAATGTTTTCAGACCGCGATAGCGGCAGCTTGGCAGCATCATGAGAAGAGAGATTTTTTTGTCAGAGGTTAAAACAATCAAACTAATACCAAGCCTCGTTGAGCGAGACTCACGTGGGGTAGCGTCGCTATCCGGGTCATGTTCTTTCCTTTGGTTTTGGAGCCTGAGGAGGATGCGATGGCTGCTCCGGTACCGCTGCGGTCGGATTTTGATGCCGAGGCCCTGCGCGTCCTGGCCAAGGGGTCGCGTGACCCGGCCCAGACCCGCCGCCTGTTGGCGCTGTCTGTGATCGCCGCGGGTGGTCTGCGCTCGGAGGCGGCCGCGATCGGCGGGGTCGGATTGCAGACGGTGCGTGATTGGGTC
>NZ_FOPM01000056.1 GCF_900113485.1 Methylobacterium gossipiicola | reverse complement strand
AGGCGGAAGCACGCTATTATGCCCAGGCCGAGGTCCAAGCCTTGGCCGCCTGACCCAAACCAAACGGCCTCCGGGAAACCCGGTGCGGTTCAGTCCGAGTGCACGACAGGCGCGCCGCTCGGAGACCGTCAGCACGGTCCGGACGTGCTCGATGCAGGCGCGCCGGCGCGCGGGGCTCAGAAGTTTCCCCGGGCGGCCTCCTGCAGGATCAGCTTGTCGAGCGTGAGATCCGCAATCGCCTTTCGCAGCCGCTGGTTCTCAGTTTCCAGCTCCTTCATGCGGCGCACCTGATCGGACTTCAGCCCACCGAACTCCTTGCGCCAGCGGTCATACGTGACCTCGGTCACGCCGATACCCCGGATCGCGTCTGCCACGCTCTGATCCTGCGAGACCAGCACGTCCACCTGCCGCAGCTTGGCCACGATCTCTTCCGGTTTGTGCTTCTTCGTTCCCATCGCGTCCGTTCTCCGTCGGCTCAAAGCCATACTTCAGGGCGGACCACTCCAATGGGGGCTGACCACTCGTGGTCGAGGACAGGGATGCCGCGGTTGCTGACCCGCGGGGATGCGCCCTCGCCGATGCCGGCTACCGAGTGGCCGGCTTCGCCTCGGAATGGGTGGCCGGCTTCCGTCGGAATCCGCAGGCCACCGTCGCCTGCGTCAGGCTCGGCCTGGTCGAACCATGAGCTTGCCGGTCGCGGATAACCTGTCGGTGATGGGGAACCGCGTCGGTCCTCCCGAAAACCGAACGTGTTTTGTAGGCGGCCAGGGCTCCGTCGCTTCGGCTGCCGACTTGCAGCTCCGTGCCCGTCCCGGGCACACATCAATCTTGTGCAGCGAAATCTTGGGTTTTCCCCTAAATAAACGGCGATTTCTTGAAAAATCCGGCGGGTTCAGTCTTTTCGTTGAGGATCGGTTTTACGGTCCCCTGATGTGGAGATGGGGATAAATTTAACAGCTGACGATCAGCTGTAGAGTCCTTCTTTCCGAAGGCGATCGAGGAGATGACGGGCCTGTTCCTGGGCTGCAGCATCCCGATCCTGCTCGTCGAACCCATACGCGAACATCGGCAGCAATCCGCTCGTCGCCCGTGCCATCGTCGAGCCCTCCCACAGGATGAGGATCTCCCAGTCGGTCAGATCCTTGACGAAGTACCAGAGCATCAGCATCACGCTCAGCGCGGATTGATCCGTCCACTCCGCCACGATGCCCTTCGCGATCCGTTCGACGCGTCGGAAAATCGCATGCTGCTTCTTCTCCACGAGATCCTGGACCGGCTCGACGCAGGCCGCCTTCAACTGCTCGCGGAGCGCGACGATGTCGCTCTCGGCCTTGGCAAGATCCGAACCGGCCGGAAGGAAGACGCCCGGTGTTCCGATCAGTGCGTAGAGCAGATAGGCCGGCATCGTGAGTTCGATCCGTTGGCGATCGGAGAGTGGCGGCATGGCAACGCTGCAGGGTCGGAGACGGTCCGGTAGATCCGATCATTCTGATCGTTTTAACTGTTCCAAATCACGGGTCAGCGAACAAGCTCGACCTTGAGCCCGGGGATCTTGAGGCTTGCCCAAGCCCGGTCCGTGGTCAGAACCGCGATACCGAGTTTGATCGCCAAAGCCATGCAGGTCCGGTCGCCGAGCCCGCTGCCATACTGACGCGTGGCTTCGCTCAAGAATGCGGCAGCGAAGGCGTCGCCGCGATCGTGTGCATGCAGATCCAGGCGCAATTCATGCACCATCTCCTCGATCACCGGCCGCGTCAGGCCGCGCGACAGCAGCGCCTTGACGAGTTCCTGAAGATTGACGGTCGACATCGCGGCTTGTCCCACATGCGCCGCGACCCTGTCCGCACCGGGTTCACCGCGCAGGAGCGCAATCACCGCCGAGGTATCGTAGACGACTTGGCTCATGCGGTTGCATCCTGGGTCTCGCTGCTATCGATACGCCGCTCGTCGAGAAACGCATCGGTGTCAGCGTCCTGCGTGGCATGTTCCCGGTAGAGCGCCTGGAGCTTCGAGACCACACCGGTAATCGGCGACAACCGGACCTCGGGTCCATCGACGGTCACGATGAGACGCGTCTCACCCGTGATGCCCATCGCCTCCCGTACCGATTGCGGCAGGAGCATGCGGCCGTTGGCTGCCAGCTTTACGTCAGTCACAAATGCCATGGCATGCCCACCCTAATCCGTTTGATAACGAAAACTCTATCAGTCATAGCGGTAGATGTCACAATGAGTAGATAGCCATAATTGCATGTGTGCCATTCATCAGGCGCTGCGCACAGAGGCCAATCGCCCTCCGGCTTCAACGGGAAACAGGTTCGAGCCGTCCTCGATGAATTGTCTCCGATAATAGGAGCTATCGCAGGAAATTTGTGGATCGTTAGGATTTGACCCGCTAGGCTCCCACCATGGAGCTTGACGTCGCCGAATCCGACTCCGGGCCGACGCCCCGCGCGTTTGCTGCACCGGTCCCGTTCGCCGATGCGCTGCCGCCCGGCCTCGACCTGCTGATCGAGCGGTTAGAGGAGCACGCCAGCGCCGCACGCGGGGCGTTCGCCGACAACACGATGCGCGCCTTCGCCGCCGACAGCCGGATTTTTTCGGCGTGGTGTGGGCAAGCGGGGAGGGCGATGCTGCCGGCCACCCCTGAAACCGTCGCCGCCTTCATCGATGCGCAAGCCGAGATCAAGGCGCGCGCAACGGTCGAGCGCTACCGCTCTTCGATCGCCGCTTTGCATCGCGCGGCCGGACTTTCGAACCCCTGCGCTGATGAGATCGTCCGACTGGCGGTGAAGCGGATGAACCGGGCCAAGGGTCGACGCCAGAAACAGGCCGAGCCGCTCAACCGGGGCAGCATCGAGCGCATGCTGGAGGTGAGGACGCCCGGGCGGCTGCACCGGCGCGTGACGGAGGCGAAACGCGAGGTACCGCTGATCGCGTTGCGCAACGCGGCGCTCGTTGCCGTCGCCTACGACACGCTGCTGCGCCGCTCCGAACTCGTGTCATTATATATAGGGGACCTGCACAGGGGCGCGGACGGCTCCGGCACCGTGCTGGTCCGGCGCTCGAAGGCCGACCAGGAAGGGGAGGGGGCAATCAAGTACCTCGCCCCCGACACCATGGCGCACATCGACGCTTGGCTCACGGCTGCGCGGCTGGAGAGCGGGCCGCTGTTCCGGCCGCTGACGAAGGGCGGCCAAGTCGGAACGGCCGCGCTCGGGGGAGGGGAGGTGGCGCGGGTGTTCCGCGATCTCGCCACGGCCGCTGGGCTGAAGCTGGCGCGCCTTCCCTCGGGACATTCCACACGAGTCGGGGCGACGCAGGACATGTTCGCGGCGGGGTTCGAACTGCTCGAGGTGATGCAGGCCGGCTCGTGGAAGACGCCCGCGATGCCGGCCCGCTACGGCGAACGCCTTCGCGCGCAACGCGGCGCTGCCCGGAAGCTGGCAACGCTCCAGAACAGAGCATAGCTCGCACGTTAGTGCACGAGCCTGAGGCCGAGCGGCCTTCTCTCTTCCGGGAACCACCCTCCCATCCAGAGCTACGTCTGCGGCTTGGCTGTAAGGTCGGCTGCAATGATTGAGAGGTCTTCGATCCGGCTGAACGGAATAATTCTCGGATTGTCGTTCGCGAATGGAAAGCGCGCGACCACAAGATGCTCGATGTGAGAGAGGCCAAGCTCGGTAGTCAGTAGGGCCTCGCGGCCCAACTCCTTGCGAAGCGCCCGTTCATAGCTCGCAACACGCGCGCGATTATAGCGGGCGAACAGCTTTGGATCCGCCTCAAGTCGGCTCAAATCGATGAGATTGTTTTTGCATTGCACGTTGAATATCACGCCGTCACGCGTGGTCACGACATCGAACTCCTTCGGGTGCAGGCGTTTGATCCCAGTGAGTTGAAATCCTTGCAGTTCAAGCGCATCGGAAACGGTTTTTTCAAAGTGAACCGCACCGGGTTTCTCGGAGGCTCCAACTCTTGAGAGACTGGAGCCATGACGAAGCATAGCCCACCCTTTTCCCCTGAAGTTCGCGAGCGA
>NZ_FOPM01000058.1 GCF_900113485.1 Methylobacterium gossipiicola | reverse complement strand
CTGTCTCGCTCCTCGATCCACCAAACTCGGCGATGAACCACCGAATGGGGGCCGATCAGTCCCGGCTGGCAATGGTCAGGTCATCGGCGGTTCGCGCTGCGGCGGTCCGGAGGAGGGCTTTCGCTTTGGTAAAGACCTGTTCGATGGGGTTAGAGTCTGGATCGTAGGGGGAAAGGTAGAGTACCCGTGCGCCGACCGCCTCGATGGCTTCGCGTACCCCGGCGACCTTGTCGGCGTTCAGATTGTCGCGGATGACGGTGTCGCCGGGCTTGAGCACAGCAGCCAGGACGTCGGTCACGTAGGTTCGGAAGCGCAGTCCATTCGTCGTCCCATCGAAGACGGTCCTGGCAGTCAGGCCAGTCGCCCGCAGGGTGGCGGCGATGGTGGTGGTCTTGTAATGCCCGTGGGGCACGGCGATCCGGCAGCGTTCGCCGCGCAGAGCGCGACCATAGCGGCGGACCATCTTGGTCATGGCAGCCGTCTTGTCGAGGAAGACCAGGCGATCCGGATCGAGGTCGGGTTGACGTTCGAACCAGTCCTCGCGTGCGGCCCTCACATCCGGCCGCTCCTGCTCGGCTGCGTGGACAGCTCCTTTTTACGGGTGATCCCGTGTCGGGCGAAGAGGCGTGAAAGGCTGCTCGTGCTTGCCCGGACGCCGCGTTCCAAGAGCCTGTCGCGCAGTTCCCTCGGGAAGGAGAGCGGATGCTCTTCGTGGGGTCGAAGGATCAGGGCCGCCTGTGCTTCCAGGCGCTGTGAGTTGCGGTCGCTACCCATGGGTTTGGGTGCGATCTGCCCGTTCTGCCGGAAGCGTTCGTGCCACAGGATCGCGCTGGCTGCCCCGACACCGAAGCATTGGGCTGCCTGACGCCGCGATGCGCCCGCCTCAATTGCCGCGACCACGCGCTCGCGCAGATCGACCGACAGGGCTGAAGGCATGGTGATCCTCTCTCACAAGCCCACCCAGCGAATCATACACAATCCAGACGGCCTACGCCAAGAGATTCAACCCGCCAGGGCACGGCTCTAGTTTGGAAGCCGGATGGCAGAAAATAAACCACTGAAACAAAATGTCTTTTTAGCTTACGCAAGCGTGTGTGTCGCCTTTCCGATGAGCGATAGTGCTCCTTTCGTTTGACATGCTATGAGTTAACCTCGCGCCAAGCGGAGATGCATCGAGGTTGTTCCATGACAGCAAATTTTGAGAAGCGCACAGCATCAATACAGAATTCATTTGATATTTTTTCCGGGCAGTGGTGTAGTGATGTGCCAATTTATGGTGGAGGCAATGCTCAGCTTTTCTTTGATGCGAGAATTAGACTTTTCGATGAGGCAATCGGAGGTTTTGCTGGAAAGAAGGTGCTCGAACTTGGACCGCTTGAAGCAGGACATACCTATGCAATGACGCTTTTTGGAGCAAGCGAGATCGTTGCGGTAGAAGCAAATCGAGACGCATTCTTAAGATGCCTTGTCGTGAAAGAAGCTTTCAACCTAAATGCGCGGTTTCTTTGCGGAGATTTCGAGCGGTATATGGGCAATAAGCCGCCGAAAGTTGATGTCGTACTTGCTTCTGGCGTTTTGTACCACATGAAAGACCCGCTCAGCCTCATTGAAAGTATTTGCAACACAGCAGAGCAGGCTTGTTTCTGGACACATTACTACGACAAGGAGCTCATTGATAACAATGAACACTTGCGACCAAAATTTGCACCGCCCGAAACCCTAAGATTTAAGGGGCGTACAATATTGGCGTCGAAGCAATCCTATCTCACCGATATTGAGCGAACGGATTTCGCCGGAGGTATGGAAGGGTACAGCTATTGGCTCTCCCTCGAAGGCCTAAGCGAGGCATTCGAGGCATTAGGCTTTAAAATGACGATACACGACATGCAACGGGATCACCCACATGGCGCTGGTGTTACCTTTACTGTAAAGCGATGCAAATAAATATGGTCCAATCGGCGGGCGCCTGGAGGCGGCCGCGATCGGCGGGGTCGGGTTGCAGACGGTGCGCGACTGGGTCTTGGCCTTCGACGCGCACGGCCCGGACGGGCTGCTCGACGGTAAGGCCCCCGGCGCCCGGCCGCGCCTGAACGCCAACCAGCGCGAGGCCCTCCGGGCGCTGCTCGAACACGGACCGACGCCTGCCGCCCACGGGGTGGTGCGCTGGCGGTTGTGCAATCTGGTCCAGATCAATCCCGAGGATCTGATCCTCCCCCGGTTTCACGGACACCTCTGATACGCTCCTTGCGGGCGGGGAAGGTGTTTGACGGCCAAAACGCGACGCGCGTTCACGCCAGAGTTCAAATGCGAGGCGGTAGCCCCGCTGGAAAGCAGCGGCCGGCCGCAGATGCAGATCGCAGCCGAACTCGGGATCCACTCCTCGATGCCGAGGCAGTGGCGCTCGGCGCTGATGGGAGGCTCCCCACCACCGCGGACAGCGGGATTACCGGAAGCCGCGCCTGCGAGCCCGGTGGCGTCCCCCTCCGACCAAGCGGCCGAGATCGCCTGTCTGGGCGTGACCTCGACCGGACGCGTATGGAGCGCGACGTCCTAAGAAAAGCGATCGGCATCTTCGCGGAGATGCCCAAGTGACGTTCGCCCTCATCGAGCAGCCTGCGGGCACCTGGCCGGTGCGTCTCATGTGCCGCGTGCTCGAAGTCTCCCCCAGCGGCGACTACGGCTGGCGGTCACGCCCCGAGAGCGCCCGGTCGGTGTCGAACCGTCAGCTCCTCGACGACGTCCGGCGCATCCATGCCGGGCATCATAAGCGCTATGGCTCGCCTCGGGTGCATGCGGCCCTGCGCGCGGAGGGCCGAACGGTCAGTCGCGGGCGAGTGGAGCGCCTGATGCGCCGGCATGGTATCCGGGCCCTGGCAGGGCGTCGGTTCCGCCCCTGCACCACCGACAGCCGTCATGATCTGCCGATCGCGCCCAACCTCCTGAAGCAACTCTTCTCGGCCGCACGGCCCAACACAGTCTGGCTGGCGGAACCGAAGGACCGCGCAGCGACATCACCGACCTGCCGACCGGAGAAGGCTGGCTCTACCTGGCCGCCGTCCTCGATCTCGCCACCCGCAGAATCGTCGGCTGGTCC
>NZ_FOPM01000059.1 GCF_900113485.1 Methylobacterium gossipiicola | reverse complement strand
CCAACGGAACCAGGCGGCTCAGCGCCACTCGCTCACCCCGCCATCGTCACGCGACCGACGATGCACTAACTTCGAACCTGGGCCACCGAATGGGGCAGGCCAATTACATTTTTTCTTTGACTGTCGCGTCTAAAAATGTGCTGCCCCGGCGGGTCTGTGCGAGACCATCTAGGCGTAACATAACTACTTAAACTGGCTCGCTCTTTAATCCGGCAGATTCGGCGAGCATAACAGGAGATAACAATGTAGAAGAGCATGAATTATTTGCTTTTGATTAAAACGGGGAAGACAGCCATATTGAGAGTATTTAAGAGTTATTTCGAGGTGGGCGACCACAAAATTCACCCGCCGAGACGACAAGGCATCGTCCGATGCCAACTCAGGTGCAGATAAATGTCATGCCGTGGAGATAAAATAATGGCACTAAATCTGTTCAAAAGGAAAAAATATGCCGACTTGGCTGCCAGGGTGGCGGGAGTTACTGACATTTTAATAAGGAATGCTAACTTGGATGGCGGCATACTATTCTTCGAGGAGGATGGGCAAATTGAATTTTCACTGAAGTCGTATTTGAGCGGAAGCAGTTTATTGACCCAAATTGCGCTCGGAGTTGAGCATTCGGATGTCGAAGTAACTCCTAAACTATATCTTAATTATGGATCTGGGTACTCCGAGGAAAGTACAATATTTTTGAGAAAACACGAAGATGACGAGCGAGCAATCTGGATTGGTTACATACTTTTCCCAAATATACTGAAAAGCGCAAGGCTTGATATTACAGAATCAAAATCGCAAGTGAAAATAGGTTCGCTTGTCGCGCAAAAAGCCCCTGTTGGCCATTTTATCGAAAGATTTCTAGCTCTTGGTAATGCAGGTGCTGCGGATCTTGTCGCGCGTAAAGCGATAGCGGCTGTGGGATACATGGAGCAATACCGAAGCACTATCGTTGGAAAAGGCGAAAGTGAAAGTTATGCTTTGCTTGCCGCAGCCGCAATGCATGGAGCAAATGTGGATACGGCGGACGCATCTGCTGCCGACGAAAGATATCTTTCATATATATCGCGAACTGAAGAGCTTAGTTCTGCCGACATAATTTACATGGAAGATGTGTATCAAAGCTGGGCGCGCAAGCCACTGCTCTCCATAATCATGCCTGTATTTAATCCGCCTATACATTTACTGCAAGAAGCTATCTCGTGCCTGCAGAAGCAGGCCTATCCTAATTGGGAGTTGTGCATTGCAGATGATGCTTCTCCAGACCCCGCCATACGACAGCTGCTTTTAGATGTATCTGACCAGGACTCGCGGATAAAGATTTCTTTTAGAGATGTAAACGGCCATATTTCACAGGCATCTAATTCGGCATCAGAGCTTGCTTCCGGCGATTACTACGTTCTGATGGATAACGACGATCTGCTGCCCGCTCATGCGCTTTGGACCGTGGCATATTATATAAATGAGAATCCAGATTGCTCGTTATTGTATTCTGATGAGGACAAGATAAGCATCCAAGGCTTTCGGTGCGATCCATACAATAAGGGTAAGTTTGACCGTTTTCTGATGTATGGACACAATATGTTCAGCCATCTGGGTGTTTATCGGCGGGACATTTTTATCCAGGCCGGCGGGTTCAGACGAGGATATGAAGGAAGCCAAGACTATGACCTAACGCTTCGCTGTCTCGAATTGTGCGGAGAAGACAATATTGTGCATATTCCTCATGTCCTGTATCATTGGAGACAAATTGCAGGCTCGACATCCATGGGCGCGGGAGAAAAATCTTATGCTTTCGAATCTGCAAAAAAAGCTTTGAATGATCACTTTGTTAGGTGCAACTATCCTCTTGAATCAATAGACTCTGGCGTGCCAGGCGTTGCGGCTGTTCGCACGTTATCCGTAGACAACCCATCTAAAGTCAGCGTCATTATACCTACTAGAGACGGACTGGATGTGCTAAGACCTTGTATTGACTCGCTGTTAAATTATTCCGATCCGCTAATGGAAATTTTGATTGTTGATAATGGCTCTGAGCAGGCTGAAACGCTTCAGTATTTAGATGCCTTGAGTCGGGATGTTCGACGCATAAAAATTATCCGGTCCGATGAGCCTTTTAATTTCTCGCGCCTTTGCAATCTCGGCGTATCGAAGTCATCTGGAGAGATCATCTGTCTGCTTAATAATGACACGGAAGTCATTGCTCCCGGCATGTTCGAAAGGGCGAGAGCTTGGCTTTCCATATCTGACATTGGAATAGTTGGCGCAAGACTGCTGTATCCAGATTATACTGTTCAGCATTTTGGCGTTTATACTGGTGTCGGGGTGCATGGAATTGCAGAGCACTGCTATCATGGCCTTCATGATGGGCATCACTATAACTTTAGTAAAAGCAAATTACTCCAGCAGTTCAATGCCGTCACAGGTGCTTGCCTTTTTGTTCGGAAGGCTGATTACATATCCTGTGGCGGCTGCGATGAAGATCTGCCAGTTGCTTACAATGACGTAGATCTGTGCCTAAAGATAAGAGAGGGCGGTCTTAAAGTCATTTGTGATCCAGGCATAAGACTGTTGCACAAGGAGTCCAAGTCAAGAGGGCGCGACACAACTATCAAGAAGAAGGCCCGCCTTCAGCGAGATGCGGATTTAATGATCAAAAAATGGGGTTCAGAGAAGCTGGTAGACCCCTTCTATAGCCCTAAATTTAAAAAGAATCATGCGACATTTGCAATCGATCCTTATTTGGTTTCACCCCCTTGGAAAGCTAGATGTTTGGTCCCGGCCTTTGGTAGAGCGGGTTTGACATAAGAGCGCCTAACAGAACCGTCTGATCTGGTTGAGAGTGATGAGGCTTGCCGCGAGGCTTGTGAAGGCCTCGTAGATGTCGGCGCGGCGCTCGTAGTGGATGGGCAGACGGCGGAAGCGCTTGAACCATGCGTGGGTTCGCTCGACGACCCAGCGGTGGCGCCCAAGCTTCTCGCTGCTCTCGATGGCCTTTTCGGGCGATGCGCGGGACGATCCCCCGCGCCC
>NZ_FOPM01000061.1 GCF_900113485.1 Methylobacterium gossipiicola | reverse complement strand
CATCGCCACGCGCTACGAAAAGACCGCCGCCAGCTTCACCGGCGTCCTCTGCCTCGCAGCCGCCCTCGATTGGCTCAAGCGATGACACGCCCTAGTTTGCGAAGATCGAGGCGCATCTTCCAACGGATACGCGGGGCAAGGAGCGCGTCGATGACCGGCGGGTGATCAGCGGCATCGTCCACGTGCTGAAGTCGGGCGGGCGTTGGGCGGATGCGCCGCGCGAGGTCTACGGCCCGAGGAAGACGCTCTACAACCGGTTCGTGCGCTGGGCGGCCAAGAGCGTCCGGACCGATCTGTTCGAGACCCTGGCTAAGGCCGGCGGCCCACCCTCGCAGAACCAGTGATCCTCCCCCTGTTTCACGGTTCTCCCGCAGTTTGCGTGGATTACGCAGCGAGAAGGACGCGGCGTCTGAGCAGGGGGAAGCCGGCGCGTCCGTACATGGTCCGCTTGAGCATCTTCACCCGGCTGATCTGGCCCTCCGCCTGACCGTTGCTCCATGACGTCGTCAAGGCCGCGCGCACCGCCGCTCCGTCGCGTTCCAGCCCGGCCGCGAACGTCTTGAGGGCCGGTATGTCGCTGAGACGCGCCGCGTCGAGCCAGATGTCGAGTTCGCCGGCGGGATCCGCCGGCGGGGTGCCATCGACGCAGCAGCTACGGATCAGGGTGGCGAAAAGCTGCGCCAGCGCACCGAACCGGGCAGCCTCCGGGTCCTGCTCGATCCGGCCAATGGCGGCGGTCGCATGGGGCGGGCGGGCCTCGACGGGCTGGGTCAGGAACCAGGCGAGTTGTTTCGGCGATGGAAGAGCGATCGTATCCGCAGCCGGCGATGACGTGCGGACAAGCCATTTGCGGGCGGTGCGCCGCGCCGGCCTCGTGCGACGCTCGGCGACGAAGCGATGAACCTGGCGATGTGTGCCGGCAAAGCCCCGACCACGGAGTTCGCGCCAGAGCTCCATCGCGTTCTCGCCCCCCTGGGTCATCCGCTCCTCCGGATGCGCCAGATGGGGGTCGAGGTGGCTGGGTTCGGGGCGACGTGCCGCGCGTTCCGGGAAGCTCTCGGCCTGAGCGTACTTGCGCACCGTTCCGCGTGCGAGGCCTGTCGCCCGGGCAATCGCCAGCAAGGTCTCGCCGGCTTGGGAGCGCCGACGCACGTCCTCGTAGGCCACCAGACGGCGAGCGCGGCTGTCGCGGCTCACGGCGATCTCGGCCTCGCTCCGGCGGTAGGTGCACAGACGCTGTCCGGGGCGTCGGCCATCCCCGATGGGAAGGCTTGGCAGGCATCGCAAGCGCCCATGGACACGGGTGAGCCAACGCTCCAAGGCTTGGCGCAGATTGAGGAGAAGATGCCACCGGTCGGCGACTTGAAGAGCCGCAGGAGCGCCCAGGGTGGCTGCGCGGGCGTATTCGGACGAGCGGTCGCGCGTGATCACCGTGATACCGGGATGGCGACGCAGCCACGCGGCGACCGTCGGACTGGTTCGGTCCGGCAGCAGGTCGATGGGACGTCGCCGATCGAGGTCGACGATGAGCGTACCGTAGGTCTGTCCCTTGCGGATCGCCCCGTCATCGATTCCGACCGCCCGCAGCGGACCGATCGACGGCAGCGTCATGCCGTGCACGAGGCGCAGCATCGTATCGGGGCTCGTGGCCATCGCCAGATGCCCGGCCAAGCGAGCGCCGGCTTCGCCGCCGAGCGCGAGTCCCACCCGGGCCTGCGCTCGGGCAAGCCGATCGGTGCGTCGTGCGCGTGATGGAAGAAGCCCTGGAAGCGGTTCGACGAAGGTGCGCCGTCGGCAGGTGCGGTGATGGCAATAGAAGCGTCGAACCGTGAGCCGCAGCGTCACGGTCTCGCCGAAACTCGGAAGATCGGCAGGATGCCGGACGTATCGACTATGGACGGCAGAGCTTGGCTTACCGCAGTCAGGACAGCGCCCGCGACGCCGGCGAGCATGGGCAAGGATGATGAGACGACCGGAGCGGCGAAGGACTTGGTCGATGACGCAGCCCGGCAAGGACGAAGGCAAAATTATCCCTGCCGTGAATCAGCCCATCGACGCTGCGTCGCCGTGACCTTTCCACGCAAACTGCGGGAGAACCGCAAAATCGGGGGAGGATCACCGTTCGGATCCTCGATCATCGCGATCACCAGGGTTTCGGCGTCGAGGCGGGCGGGAAGCGCGGGCAGATCGGCCTCGCCGTAGCGTCCGAGGGGCCCGGCATTGACGCCACGCCGGCCACGCGGCGCATGCCGCGCCCGAACCACGGCGGCCTCGGCATCGGCCACGCTCCCGACGCGCGGGATGACGATGCCGGCCGCCCCGGCATCAAGGCACGGCAGGATCCGATCGGAGCGGGCCTCGGGCACCCGCACGAGGGCGCTGAGGCCGGCGCGGTCGGCGGCGGCGAGGAGCTGTTCGAGGGCGATGCCGTGGATGAGGGTGTGTTCGAGGTCGATGAGAACGAAGTCGAACCCGGCGATCCCCGCCCGCTTCCTGCAGGAGGATCGTGATCTGTGACCGTGCAGATGGTCTCGACCCATAATTTCTGTGTTATATGTATAACCCGAAAACTCAGGAGGCGCACACCATGCCGGACAAGTCCGTCACGACGGCGGAGTTTCTCCGCCATTTCGGCCGCTAGCACGACCAGGCGCGCCTTGCGCCCCTGACCTTGACCAAGCACGGCCGGCCCTCGCTCGTCGTCCTCTCGGCCGACACCTTTCGGCAACTGACCGAGCAGGCCGATCCGCGCCGCGCCTT
>NZ_FOPM01000062.1 GCF_900113485.1 Methylobacterium gossipiicola | reverse complement strand
GCATCGTCCCTCCCGCAATCAGAGAGACGAAAACGCAAAACGCGCCAATCCGTTCAAGCGACGACAGGCCCTAGGCCGGTCTGCTCGGTCATGCGCTTGGCAGCGCGTCCCGTGGGCGCTGCAAGCAGCACCTGAACGCCCTTGGCCCTGAGGATGCGCAGCATGGAGTCGAGGGTGCTGGTTTTACCGACGCCAGGACCGCCCGTGATCACGCAGAGCTTGGAGGTCAGCATCAGCCGTACCGCCTCGATCTGCGAGGGCGAGAGTGTCTTGCCGGTCTTCCCTTCCACCCAGGGCCGAGCTTTGTCGAGGTCGATCTCAGGCCAGGGCGGCGAACCGGAGGCGCGATCGATCAAGCGCTCGGCGATGACCCGCTCGGATGAGTGAAGACCCTTGAGGAAGAAGCAGGTCTCGCCATCCACCGTGTCTGCCACCACGTCCTCGCCGCGTAGCTCCAGGGCGATGGCGACGCGGATCAAATCGGGTTCGACCTCCAGCAGCTTTTGGGCGAGCACGGCAAGGCGCTCGGTGGGCAAGCCGCAATGCCCTTCGTCCATCGCAGTCTGGAGCGCGAACGAGACACCGGCCCTCAGGCGCTGCGGCGCTTCCTTCTCCAGGCCGAGCTTCATCGCGATGGCATCTGCCGTTCGGAACCCGATGCCGCGAATGTCACGCGCGAGCCGGTACGGGTCCTCGGTCATGACCTTGATCGATTCCTGACCGTAGGTCTTGTAGATGCGCACCGCGCGCGCCGTGCCGACGCCATGAGCGTGGAGGAAGATCATGATCTCCCGCACCGCCTTCTGCTCGGCCCAGCCCTTCACGATGCGCTCGGCGCGCATCGGTCCAATGCCACCGACCTCCTTCAAGCGATCAGGCTCGGCCTCGATGACCTCGAAGGTGTTCTCGCCAAAAAGCGCCACGATACGCTTGGCCATGGCAGGGCCAATGCCCCGCATATAGCCGGAGGCAAGGTACTTCTCGATGCCCTCAGCCCCGGTTGGCGGCGTCGCCTTGAGGGTCTCGGCTTTGAACTGGAGCCCGTGCTGCCGGTCGGAGAACCAGATGCCGGTTGCCGTAATCCACTCGCCTGCGCCGATAGCTGGGGCGTGGCCGATCACCGGCACGAGGTCACGCTTACCCCGCGCCTGCACCTTCAAAACGCAGAAGCCGGTTTCTGAATTGTGGAAGGTCACGCGTTCGACCGTGCCCGCGAGAGTCTCGACTGGCGTGCCGCGCTCGAACTGCTTAGGCCCCGTCCTGGGGTTCATGTCAGGGTTCCAGTCTGGCCACCTCGAACCGTTGTCGGCGAGTGTCAGCCTACCAGAAACCTATGTACTCCATATGCAAATGCGATCGGTTCAAGCGTCCGGATCAACGTCTTACGGAAGGCTGTCCCAGCTATCTCACGGCGCGACCCCGTAAGGACCTCCGGCGCCATCTACGAGCATCCAGCCAACTCGTGCTCCGATCGTTAGAGGGATTGCTCGTCCCGCGATCCATCAAAATGAAACAACGGCAGAACTAGTGCTGGAAATTTGATCCTTAACCCCCATCGTTCAAAGTCCGAGAAGGGTGGAAAACCGACGCTGAGATCGACCCGGATTGGGCCAACGTTTGCGCCCATCCAGACGCTTGGATTGAGTCCTATGTGTCTCCGAAGCAGACGCACGGAGACGGAGACAGATCAACGCTGTGGCAGGTTGCCGAATTTAGAGATATGACTTGGCAGTTGAATCCCGGCTTATGGTCTCATGACAAAACGCCCGCAATCTTCGACGTTGGTTTCGCCGCGGACATATCGATCTCGCCCGCTCCCCTACCAAGAACTCAGTGATGGCGCGAAGGCGAGAAGCGCGCGTTTGACCGTGGATCTTAATGCAGAAACTGTCGAAAATTTTGATGCGCTGAAGAAGAAACTCGGCTTATCAACCAATACTGAAGTAATCCGGCAAGCTCTTAGGTTCCAGCGAGAAAGTTTATCCATTCCAGAACGTGCGACGGAGCCTACACCTAAACGTCCTCAGTCGAAGAAGTTACCATCAGCGCGGTTGCTGGCCAGCAATCGCAAGCAAATCACGAACTATGCCACTATCTTGTTGGAGGCCCTCCAGGAAGCGCTAGACTACGATCCTCTAAGAAATCACAACTCGGCTCCTCCAGCATTATTTATAGATGACAAAAAGTATCGATCCGACGTCGCGCAACTCATTATTGAATTAAGACGACTAAATGATCTGCTGGAAAAAACGACGAACACAAAAGCCAAGACCAAATCGGCCGAAGATGTTGGCAATTATCTTCATCTTTTCATGAAAAATTATACTCCAGCCTTAGGTAAGGGTGCAGCATATCTAACAGTCGGCGTGATAGCGACTTTGCTGGCCCATTTGGGTTTAGATGCGGGGATGTCTAAAATCTTGCCTCATCTAAAATAAAAACCAAGCTAGCCAAAATGACCCGCCGGAACGCATGCGACAAGTCCGGTAGGCGCTCTAACCGCGCCTTAATGTTGCAATGCGGTATCGCGTCGTCTTGCTCTTCTCGCAGGGGCCTACCTCTTTCTGCCGATCAGCAAAAAGGCGGATCCGTTTAAAGGCCAGGGACAGACCTGCGAGAGTCCGATCTCAACGCCCGAGAAGGGTCGGTTGCAGACGGTACCAAGCGCAGGTTCTGCCCACTAGGGCCTGTCGTCGCTTGAACGGATTGGCGCGTTTTGCGTTTTCGTCTCTCTGATTGCGGGAGGGACGATGC
>NZ_FOPM01000064.1 GCF_900113485.1 Methylobacterium gossipiicola | reverse complement strand
CAGGCGACGATCTCGTACTTCCGCATCGACGAGGCCGGTTCGAGCCATGGCAACGTCGACGTGGCGGTGACGCAGCTGCGCGAGACGGCGAGCCGGATGCGGGCGCCCTCGGCGGTGGTGCGCTCGCCCAAGGTGGCGGCGGCCCCGCGTCGGCCCGCCCGGTCGCAGCCGGCCTCGGGCGGGTTCGCCTTCGACATGGGCGGGGAGGACGAGCACGACGCCGACTTCAAGCGCAGCGCTTGAACGCAAACATCCGCTCCGGATCGTCTTCGGAGCGGACCGCCACCGGCAGCAGACAAAACCCTCATGCCATGCCCGTTCACCGGGTCAAGGAAGTGGTCTCGGTGATGGCCGATCTGCGCATCTCGGTCTGTTCACCAATATCTCCGCGGAGAACAAGGATATGCGTTTCACAATCAAGACGAAGCTGGTCGCGGGCTTCGGCGCCGTACTGGCGCTTACCGCCATCGCGGGCGGACTTGGCTACCAAAAGCTCCGTGCGTCGGATGAAGCGATGAACTTCATCGTCGGTCGCTTCGAAGTCCAAGCTCTGGCACTGGACGCCAAAGCCCAAACCATCCGCAGCATCTCCAACACCCGTGCTGCCGTGCTCGGCACCGATGACGCCGCCAAGGCCGACTTCAGCAAGCGCGCGGCCGACAACCGTGCGGATGCGCTTGCCACCATGGCCAAGGCCAAGGGCTACATCAATTCGGAGGAGGGCAAGCGGCTCTTCGACGACATCTCGGAAAAGTACGAGAAGCAGCGCGTGCTGGCCACCAAGGTCCTGGAGATGACCCGGATCAACACCGGTGCCAGGGCGTGGGAGGAGATCAACGGTTCCGGCCGCCCGACCATGGTCGCCCTTCGCGCCGAGATCGGGTCCATCCTCGGCCGATCGGACCTGCAGACCTTTCCTGACCTGATCCGAAACGCCGTTGCCGTTCAGTCCTATTCCGACGAGGCTTGGGGCGAACTGCAAGCGGCTGTCGGGGCCTCGAACTTGCGCATCTTGGAGCAGCGCGTCGCCGAGAGCCGACGGACGCGCGACGAGGCCGCGCATGCGTTGAATGCTCTGATCGGAGCCATGAACGCCGCCGGGATCGGCAGCGACGGCATGCGGCAGAAGTTCGAGGCTTGGTCGAACGCGTTCGGAAAGGTTCTCACCGTGATCGAAGACGCCGGCTCCCTCAGGGCCGTCGAACTCGCGGGCGGCGAGTACGCGGTTCTGAGCACGGCGACGGCCCGGGCGTTCGATGCCTTCATCGACTTCCAGAATCGCCGGATGGTTCAGACCGTGACGCAGGCGCGGGCCACGTCGAGCGAAGGACAGAGCATCCTGCTCGCGACGGTGGCGGCGGCACTCCTCCTTGGCCTCGCCATCGCCACCTGGCTCGCCCTCTCGATCTCGCGCGGTCTCGCCCGGACGGTGGCCCTTGCGGATGCCGTCGCCATGGGTGACCTGAGCAAGACCGAGGCGGTGACATCGCAGGATGAGATCGGCGACCTCGTGACGGCCATGAATCGCATGACCGCCAATCTCACCGCCACCGCGCATCTCGCCGGTGAAATCGCCAGCGGAAATCTCGCCGTCGAGGCCAAGGTCCAGTCGGACAAGGATACGATGGGGCTCGCGCTCCAGGCCATGCTGGTGAATCTGCGGGCGACCGCGGGTCTTGCCGGCGAGATCGCGAGGGGAAACCTCGCCGTCGAGGCCACGGTCCGGTCGGACAAGGACACGATGGGCCTCGCCCTGCAGGCCATGCTGGTGAATTTGCGGGCGACGGCGGAGCTTGCCGGTGAGATCGCGAATGGGAACCTCGACCTCGAGGCCACGGTCCAGTCGGACAAGGATACGATGGGCCTCGCCCTCCAAGCGATGTTGGTGAATCTGCGTGCGACGGCGGACCTCGCTGGCGAGATCGCGCGCGGAAACCTCACTGTCGATGCCACGGTTCAGTCGGACAAGGACGCCATGGGCCTCGCCCTGCAGACCATGCTGACGAAGCTGCGCGGCGTGGTGACGGAAGCCCTGATGGCGGCCGGCAACGTGTCGTCGGGCTCGCAGGAACTGTCGGCCTCGGCCGAGCAGCTGTCCCAGGGCTCGACGGAACAGGCGTCGTCCACGGAGGAAGCCTCGGCCTCCATGGAGGAGATGGCCGCCAACGTGAAGCAGAACGCCGAGAACGC
>NZ_FOPM01000070.1 GCF_900113485.1 Methylobacterium gossipiicola | reverse complement strand
ATCGCCACGCGCTACGAAAAGACCGCCGCCAGCTTCACCGGCGTCCTCTGCCTCGCAGCCGCCCTCGATTGGCTCAAGCGATGACACGCCCTAATACCAAGCCTCGCAAAACCGGCATGTCACGCGACCGCAACGCCCCAATCCCCGAGTTTTGATACGGCCTGGACTGAGCTTGGTCGGTCCGCGCGTTCACTCTCTGACGCGCAGGGTGCCATGCGTGGCTTGGTTCGAGCGGGCGATGCAGTATTCCTGCGTTAGTCGCCAGCGTGACGGCTTACGTTGGCGAGGTCTTGCTCCGCCGATGCTGGCTCAATCTCACTCAGTCATGTTCATGGAAATGCCCCTGCAGCAGCACCCGCCTTTCTTCCCCTTCATGGCGACGTGGTTCTTGGCCATGCCGCCCTTGGGGCCGGCCATACCGCACTTCATCTTGGTGTTCGACACGGTGGTGGCGCTCGGCGCGAAGGGTGTTCGACGCCGCGCTGGGGTGGTGGATCGAGGAGGCCACCCGTATCCCCGATGGCCTCAAGGTGGACGGGCTAAAGGCGCCTGGGGATGCCACCGGCAACCCCGAGCTCCACCTCTTCCCCGCCGCTGGCGGGGTGCAGCACTTCGAGATCGCCGGGATGCGAGACACCAACGAGCGCTCGATCCCGGCTTTCCTGCGTCGCTTCTCGGCCTCTTGGACCTGGGCCTCACAGGTGCGCAGGATCGCGCACGACGCCCCGGCCCACGACATCGTAGCTGAGCGCTTCGACCTGGAATGGGTGCCGCAATGCGCCGGCTCGGGCCGATACCGGCCAGCCGCCTTGGCCGGCCACGACCGTTTCAAGGACCGCTACGCCGCGGGTCGGCTCGCCTTGCCGGGAGCGTCGCCATCGGCTTGACGCGGGTCGCCTCGGCGTCAGGCCGCGGGGGCAACGGCCAGCGTCGTCCTCTTCACGATGACCGAGAACAGCCTCAGGAAGCGGGCCTTGGTCGCCGCGTCTACCAACTCGGCTGGCCGGGTGGCCATCTCCGTCATGAACAGGCGGGCCGGCCTTCCCTTGTCAAAGGTCAGGCCCCTTTCCTCGAAGGCGAGCTCGAAGCACTTGACGATCCGCGGGACCTTGTCATTCAGCTTGAGCTTGACCTTGGCGACCTCCTTCGCGTAGGCGCGACTGGCCTGCCCCCATTCGGTGGCCCAGGTTCGAAGTTATACCAGCTCTCATTGATCAGCACGCATGGGCCCATTTGCGCAGTCCGATGGACATGATGCGCCAGGGCTGGGCGATGATCCTGTTCCAAGCG
>NZ_FOPM01000071.1 GCF_900113485.1 Methylobacterium gossipiicola | reverse complement strand
AGTGAACCGCGCCGGGTTTCCCGGAGGCCGTTGGGTTTGGGTCAGGCGGCCAAGGCTTGCACCTCGGCCTGAGCAAAGTAGCGCGCCTCAGCCTCGGCGGGAGGCACGTTGCCGATGGGTTCGAGCAATCGGCGGGTGTTGAACCAATCGACCCATTCGAGGGTGGCGAACTCGACCGCCTCGAAGGAGCGCCATGGTCCACGGCGATGGATCACCTCGGCCTTGAGCAGACCGTTGATCGTCTCGGCCAAGGCGTTGTCGTAGCTGTCTCCGACGCTGCCGACCGAGGGCTCGACGCCTGCCTCCGCCAGCCGCTCCGTGTAGCGCAGAGCAAGATATTGGCTCCCCCTGTCGCTATGGTGCACGAGCCCGCCGCCCTGAAGAGGGCGGCGTTCGTGCAGGGCCTGTTCCAGCGCGTCGAGCACGAAGGTGGCGTGAGCCGTGCGCGAGACCCGCCATCCAACGATGCGCCGGGCATAGGCATCGATCACGAAGGCCACATAGACAAAGCCGCTCCACGTGGCGACGTAGGTGAAGTCGCTGACCCATAGTGCGTTGGGATGCGGTGCCTTGAACTGGCGGTTCACCCGGTCGAGCGGGCAGGCCGCGGCCGGGTCCGGGATGGTGGTGCGAACCTTCTTGCCCCGTACGATGCCCTGCAGCCCCATGACCTGCATCAGCCGGGCGACCGTGCAACGGGCCACCGCGATCCCCTCCCGGCCGAGTTGCCGCCAGACCTTCCGCACCCCGTAGACGTGGAAGTTCTCCTCGAACACGCGCCGGATCTCGACCATGAGCGCCGCGTCCGAGCGAGCCCGAGCCGGCAGCTTGCCGGGATCGGCCCGCCGCGCGGCATGGGCGTGATAGGTTGACGGGGCGATCGTCAGGACGCGGCAGATCGGCTCGACCCCGTAGGCCTTCCGGTGATCGTCGATTGATCGCGATCATGTCCGCGACCGGCGGTCGAGCTCGGCAAAAACAAAATAGGCCGACGCCTTCCTCAGGATCTCGTTGGCCTGCCGCAGTTCGCGGTTCTCACGCTCCAACGCCTTGATCCGCTCGCGCTCGTCTGTCGTCGGTCCGGCCCGCTGGCCCCGGTCCCGCTCGGCTTACCGGACGAGAGTTCCGCAGCGTCTCGCCCGAACAACCGATCTTGGCTGCGACCGAGCGGATCGCCCCATATTGCGAGCCGTGCTCGCCCTGGTGGTCGAACACCATCCGGACCGCGCGCTCGCGGACCTCAGGCGAAAAGGGGGTGCTGC
>NZ_FOPM01000074.1 GCF_900113485.1 Methylobacterium gossipiicola | reverse complement strand
CTTGGAACAGGATCATCGCCCAGCCCTGGCGCATCATGTCCATCGGACTGCGCAAATGGGCCCATGCGTGCTGATCAATGAGAGCTGGTATAAGCATCCAGGACGTCGCCCGGCGGGCGGGCGTCAGCCACCCGGCCGTGTGGCGATGGCAGCGGCGCTACGCCGAGGCGGGCGTCGAAGGCCTGCTGCGCGACAAGACGCGTCCGCCTCGGGACACCACCCCATTCGACCGAGACGGTAGCCGAGGTGCTGGCGCTGACCTGCTCGGAGCCGCCGGGCGAGGTCACTCACTGGACTGGTCGTGCCGTAGCTCGTGCTGTGGGTATCTCGTTACGTGCCGTGCAGCGGATGTGGGACGCTCACCGCCTCCAGCCGCATCGGCTGCGCACGTTCAAGCGCTCGCGCGATCCCGCCTTCGCCGCCAAGGTCGAGGATGTGGTCGGCCTGTACATGGATCCGCCCGCCCACACGGTGGTGCTGTCCATCGACGAGAAAAGCCAGATCCAGGCGCTGGAGCGCACCCGCCCCGACCGTCCGCTTGCCCCCGGGCATCCCGCCGCCCAGACCCACGACTATACCCGTCACGGCACCACGACGCTGTTTGCCGCCCTCGACGTCCTGGCGGGCACCGTGCTCGGCCGCTGCATGCAGCGCCACCGCAATAGTGACTTCATCCGGTTCCTGAACGCCGTCGAGGCTGCTGTCCCGTCCGGTAAGACGATCCACGCGATCCTCGACAACGTCGCCACCCACAAACATCCGAAGGTGCGCGCCTGGCTCGCCCGCCACCCGCGCTGGACGTTCCACTTCACCCCGACTTCGGCCTCGTGGCTCAACGCCGTCGAGGGCTTCTTCTCAGCGCTCACGCGGCGTCGGCTGCGACGCGGGTCCTTCACCGGCGTCGTCGATCTGCAGGCGGCCATCAAACGCTACATCGCCGAGCACAACCGCAGCGCCAGGCCCTTCGTCTGGACCAAACCCGCCACCGACATCCTCGCAGCCGTCAGCCGATCCCCTGAACCATCCGTCTGAGTCAGTGCACTAGGTGTACGGTCTCGGAATGTGGTGTGACGGATCGACCCTGAAGCGTTCGGGCTCTTTGGTCCAGGCTTGGCAGATGCGTTCGTAGGGTGTCA
>NZ_FOPM01000075.1 GCF_900113485.1 Methylobacterium gossipiicola | reverse complement strand
TTGAACTCACGTCCGAACTTGCGACGCTGCATGGAGCACCTCCGGCTTCATCATCACACCTAAATCGGGTGTCCGTGAAACCGGCAGCAGGCCAGTGCAAGCCTTGGCCGCCTGACCCAAACCCAACGGCCTCCGGGAAACCCGGCGCGGTTCACTGGCTGCACGACGAACTTCGTGGAGTCGGTCTGCCCGCGATCTGCATCGAGACCCGGTCCGCCAACGCGGCCATGAAGACGATGCCCAACAAGACCGACCGCAACGATGCCCGTGCGCTCGCCCAGATCATGCGGACCGGCTGGTACCGGCAGGTTCACGTCAAATCGCGCCAGTCCCGGCTCTGGCGTTCGCTGCTGGTGGCGCGGCGTACCGTGCTCAACGAGAAGCGCGCCATCGAGAACGTGGTGCGGGCCATCCTGCGCGAGGGCGGGATCAAGCTCGGCAGCCCGGCCCGCGCCGTCTTTGCCGGGCGCGTTCGGGAGATGGCGGGCGACGATCCCCTGATCCTGCCGCTCGTCACGCCCCTGCTGGCGATCCTGGCCACCATGCTGGAGCAGCTCGACCGGCTGACCCGGCAGGTCCTCGTCATCGTGCGCGGCGAGGCGGTCTGCCGGCGGCTGATGAGCGTGCCAGGCGTCGGCCCGATCACGGCCCTGGCCTTCCGCGCCACCATTGACCGGCCGGAGCGGTTCCGACACTCCCGGGACGTGGGTGCCCACCTTGGCCTGACGCCATCCCGCTATCAGTCGGGCGAGACCGACATTCAGGGCAAGGTCAGTCGCTGCGGCGACGAACTCGCACGCACTGCGCTCTACGAGGCCGCCCATTCCCTGCTGACGCGCTCGCGCAAATGGTCGAGCCTGCGCGCCTGGGGCATGCAGATCGCCAAGCATCGTGGCATGGCGCGGGCCCGCGTAGCGGTCGCGCGCAAACTCGCTGTCGTCCTGCACCGGATGTAGAGCGACGAGACAGAGTTCCGCTTCGGCAAGAAGCCGGCGCCGGCCATCGCGGCCGCCGCCTGACGTGAGACACGCCTGCCCGGTCGAACGGAACGACGGCAGGCCAGACTTCACCCGCAAGGGTGACCCGGATCGTTCCCGTGGGGACGATGGGCGGGGCGATCTCGTTGAGAGTCC
>NZ_FOPM01000076.1 GCF_900113485.1 Methylobacterium gossipiicola | reverse complement strand
TTGAACTCACGTCCGAACTTGCGACGCTGCATGGAGCACCTCCGGCTTCATCATCACACCTAAATCGGGTGTCCGTGAAACCGGCAGCAGGCCACTCCGCACTGCCATGCCGATGGCCTTGCGTTGCCCGATCAGCACTACAAGCTGCTTGCCGCGTGTGACGCCCGTGTACAGCAGGTTCCTGGCCAACATGTTGAAGTGCTGCGTCACGATCGGGATCACCACAGCCGGGTATTCCGAGCCCTGGCTTTTATGGATCGTTGTCGCAAAGGCCGGGACAAGCGTGTCGAGTTCGCCGAAGGGGTAGATTACCTCCCGTCCGTCGACGGTGACGAGCACCGCTTCTTCCTCCTCGTCGATGCCAGTGACCATGCCGAGATCGCCGTTGAAGACCTCGCGGTCGTAGTCGTTCTGCGTCTCCATTACCCGGTCTCCCGGCGCAAAGCGCCAACCAAACCGCTCGACCTGTGCAGGCGGGTTGGGATTCAGCACGCGCTGAAGTTCGTGGTTGAGGTTGCGCGAGCCGAGCGAGCCCCGCAGCATGGGTGTCAGTACCTGCACATCACGGACAGGATCGAGGCCGAAGGAGCGTGGAATGCGGTTGGTTATGATCTCGATCAGCTTGGCGACACCGATCTCCGGGTCGTCAATCTCGATGAGGTAGAAGTCCGCCTTCTCGCCGGGACGGGGCTTCACCGGCATCTGGCCGGAGTTGATCCGGTGCGCGTTGACGATGATCCGACTCTCAGCCGCCTGTCGAAAGACCTCAGTCAGTCGTGCCACCGGGACGCGCTCAGATGCAATCACGTCGGCCAGGACCTGCCCCGGCCCGACTGAGGGTAGCTGATCCACATCTCCAACGAGCAGCAGCCCAGCGCGCTCGGGCACCGCCTTCAGCAAGGCGTTCATCAATGGCACGTCCACCATCGAGGTCTCATCGATGACGAGGAGATCGCAGTCGAGCGGGTTTTCCTCGTTTCGTGAGAAGCCACCGTGCTTCGGGTCGATCTCCAGCAGGCGGTGGATGGTCTTGGCCTCTAGGGCGTGTCATCGCTTGAGCCAATCGAGGGCGGCTGCGAGGCAGAGGACGCCGGTGAAGCTGGCGGCGGTCTTTTCGTAGCGCGTGGCGAT
>NZ_FOPM01000077.1 GCF_900113485.1 Methylobacterium gossipiicola | reverse complement strand
CATCGCCACGCGCTACGAAAAGACCGCCGCCAGCTTCACCGGCGTCCTCTGCCTCGCAGCCGCCCTCGATTGGCTCAAGCGATGACACGCCCTAACGGAGACGACGATGCTCACCCACCCCACGCTCGATCTCCTGCACGAACTCGGCTTGAGCGGCATGGCCTCGGGCTTCAAGGCGCTCGACGCCAACCCGGAGGCCCGCGCCCTCGACCACGCCGAGTGGCTCGGATTGCTCCTCGACCACGAGGCCACGGCCCGGCGGCAGAAGCGCTTCGAGGCCCGCGCCCGCGCCGCGCGGCTGCGCCATCCCGCCAGCGTCGAGGACGTCGACTACCGCAGCTATCGCGGCCTGGACCGGGCGCTGTTCCTCAAGCTCGCCACCGGCGACTGGATCCGGACCCGGCGCAACCTCGTGATCACCGGCCCCCGTGGCGTGGGCAAGAGCTGGCTGGCCTGCGCGCTCGGGCACAAGGCTTGCCGAGACGACCTCTCGGTCCTGTACTACCGGGTCCCGCGCCTGTTTGCGGCGCTCAGCCTCGCGCGTGGCGATGGCCGCTACGGCCGGCTGCTGCGCCAGATCGCCAAGGTGAACCTGCTGATCCTCGACGATTGGGGCCCCGAGCCGCTCCTGCCCGAACAGGCGCGCGATCTCCTGGAGATCGTCGAGGACCGCTACGACGCCGGCTCGACCCTGATCACCAGCCAGGTGCCGACCGATCGCTGGTACGAGATCATCGGCATCCCCACGCTCGCCGACGCCGTCCTCGACCGGCTGCTGCACAACGCGCACCGCATCGAACTCGCCGGTGAGAGCCTGCGCAAACGCAAGGCGGTCGAGCCCGCCGCTTGACCTGTCGGACCGACCTCGTGATCTTCACTCCAGACCCGCAGGAGCGCCCCGTCACTGGCCGGCTTCAGATCGGACCGGTGGCCGGCTTCGCCTCGGAATACGCACGCCTGACGTGAGACACGCCTGCCCAGTCGAACGGAACGACGGCAGGCCAGACTTCACCCGCAAGGGTGACCCGGATCGTTCCCGTGGGGACGATGGGCGGGGCGATCTCGTTGAGAGTCC